>JAFUVT010000006.1 GCA_017477425.1 Bacteroidales bacterium | reverse complement strand
TTTTCAGTCAGTTCGGAGGACGAAGTCCTAGGTGAGGCCTGGGTTACGAAAGAGGCCACATGCGAGGACATGTCGGTTGAAGTGTTAGCTATTCCCAGCGAAGGCTGTTCGTTCCTGTATTGGGAGGCAGAAGGTGAGCAGATCTCGTCCGAGAATCCCTACAACTTTATCCTCGAGCGAGACACCAGACTTGTAGCCCATTTCTCGGGAACAGGCGTTGCTGAAAGAGAAAGCGTCTGTGTAGTCTACCCCAACCCCACCCAAGACCAGCTTCTCCTGCAGTACTCGCCCGATGTTGAGCCCAAGCTGGTTGAGCTCTACGACCTGCAAGGGCGCCTGGTGCGCACGCAGCGCAACGGCTTGGAAAGCATCGACATGAGCCAGTTGCCGACAGGCACCTACACGATGCGCGTCACGCTGGAGGACGGAAAGACGTTTTCGGACAAGGTGGTAAAGGAATAATTCAAAGATTCCGCTCTCGCCACTGCTGGCTGAACGACTTGCTGGCCAATTCCGGTAAGACTTGTTTGTCGGGACCGAAGAAAGCCGTAAAGCGTTTCATCTGTAGCTTTTTCAAAAACAAGGGACTGTCCATCTTCTTCCGCGACTTGCAATACCAAATCAAGGTCTTCAGCAAGGCATCCACCTTGGGGTTGTCAGCCTTCTCTTCGATGGCAAGATGACGGTTTTCGATGATCAAGTCGTCCAAGGGAATCTTCACGGGACAAACCTCAACACATCTGCCGCATAGCGAACAAGCCGAATTGAGGTGACTGTACTCGTCCATACCCAGCATCAACGGAGTCATCACCGTGCCCATAGGACCGATATGCTTGGTGCCATAGGCATACCCGCCAATGTTCTTGTAAATCGGGCAAACACTTACGCATGCGCCGCAATGAATGCACGACATCACCTTGCGCTGCTTCTCGTGCGAGAGCAATTCGGAGCGGTTGTTGTCCAAAAGAATCACATACATCTGTTCGGGACCGATGGACTGGCGCGCAGGACCGTAAGTGATGGTGTTGCAGGCCGCCAGACTCTGCCCCGAAGCGTGAAGCGACACCAAAGGCAACAGCACACTGAGGTCATCCATGTTGGGGATGACCTTGGCAATGCCTGCCACCACAATGTGGACACGTGCCATCGATGTCGACTTCAAGATGTTACCCTCGTTTTCGGTGAGCACCACACCGCCCGTGTCAGACAGCAAGAAGTTGGCTCCCGTGATACAAATCGGCACATCCTGGCTTTCAATGGCCACCTCGTGACGCACAAAATTGACCATCTGCTTCGCTGTGCTATCAGGTTTCAACTTGAACGATTCCGTCAGAATGGCGTTGTTTTCCTCCTTCGAGAGGTGAAGGGACGGCGAAAGGGGATGATAGGGCTTCTGCTTGCCTTGGTGCAGCACAAAACGCGCAATTTGGGTCTCCACCACACGCACATTCTTACGCTCCAGGAAACCGTTGAGTTCAATCTCATCGAGCACCATCGAGTTGGACCGCATGATAGCATTGGCTTTTTCCTTGCAGATGAGGTCGAAAATCATCGTCAGGGCATCGTCGGCATTGCGCGCCCAGAGTACCTTTCCGCCGTTCTCGGTGAAATGCGTCTCAAAGTCGACCAAAAGCTTCTCCAAATTGAGCAACGACTTGTTGCGCAACGTGTAGGCACGTTGTTTTTCAAGGTCGAGGTTTCGGTAGTTCACCTTGCCTTTGGCAAAACTCTGCTCGTAACAGCCTGTGCTGTAGTTGATTTTTTGCCAATGTTCCTCATCGAAAGCCTTTTGGCAACTTGCATTGAATGTGGTCTTCGGATCGTTCATTGCTCAGTTTCGGTAGGTTCAATTTTAGCGACTCTTCTCTCGTGGCGGCCACCTTCGAAATCGGTGTGCAAGAAAGCCTGCACCATTTCCCAAGCCAACTCGTTGGGGATGAAACGTCCGGGCAAAGCCAAAATGTTGGCATCGTTGTGCTGACGGGCCAGCTTGGCCAATTCCACGTTCCAGCACAAGGCCGCACGCACGTTGTGGTGATGGTTGGCCGTCATCTGGGCGCCATTGCCGCTCCCGCAAAGGATAATGCCTAATGGATATTCGCCTTTCTCGATGGCCGTGGCCAAAGGGTGAATCATGTCGGGATAGTCGACGCTCTCAGGGCTGTGGGTGCCGTAATCCTTGACCGTGTAGCCGACTGCTTCCAATTTTCCAATCAAAAACTGCTTCATTTCGAAGCCACCGTGGTCGCTTGCTATGGGTATGATGTGCTCCATTTTTTCCGCTGTTGATAATTAATGTCGCAAAATTACGCATTTTCATTATTCGGCATCGCCATATCGCACTATTTCTGAAACACTTACCCGTTGTAAAAATATCAACATTTTTGAAATAATGAATTGATAACCAATTTATTAAGAAGTTATCAACAGAATTTTTGTTGATAACTTTTTGATTCAGGTGCATAAAAAACAAGCCCTGTTCATTGAACAATTTTTCAACCCGAAAAAACGGAAAAATCAACATCGTTTCAAAAAAACAGACCTTATTTTACCCGATTTTTCATTTTTCAACGAATAATCGAAAACGAAAAAATCAGGCTGAAAAATAGTCCATTAATGATTTACGAGTGGCGAGCCTCAAATCGGAAACCATTAATGCAAGATTTTTATTGAAAAGTTTTCAACCAATTCACAGCCTTATCAACATTCATATCAATCTTTATAATTTCAAAACTTTAAAAAAATAAAAATGAAATATTGATAATTGGGTTGTTGAAAACTCCGGCGGATTTTTTCGGCAAAACGAAACGCGGGTGTGATTAATCCATCCAAAATGTCTAATTTTGACCCAAATTTCGAACGAAAATGAACAGGAAAAATAAAGTCATATGGAGCCTTTTGGTGGGTATGTTGATGCCATTGCAACTCTTTTCGCAGTCTGAGTATCAGCAATATACCTATCCGAATGGGCAAATTGCAAGCGAAGGCACGCTGCGCGATGGCAAGCCCGACGGGCTTTGGAAGACCTACTACGAGAGCGGTCAGCTGAAGTCGGTAGGCAAGCGCACGGATTTTCTCCTGGACAGCACTTGGGTGTTCTTCAAGGAAAGCGGCGACACCAGTCTGGTGATTAATTATCGCAAGGATTTGAAGAACGGACCGCGTTTCACTTATAGTGAAACTGAGGTGCTGATGGAGCCTTTCGTCAACGATGTGAAGCAGGGCGAAGGTCGGCGATGCGACCGCAAAGGCCACGTTTTGCAGACGATGAACTTCGTCAATGGCTTCGAAGAAGGCGTTTCGCCCGTGTTCGACACTTTGGGCACCTTGAAGGAGATTGTCACCTATCGTAAGGGCTTCGTGATGACCCGCGAGGCCTTGAATCGCTACGACCGCGAAGGCAAGAAGCACGGCTATTGGAAAACTTTCTTCGACGACTGGAGCCTGCACACCGAGTGCTACTATAAACACGGCCTCCGCGACGGCTTCTACAAGGAATACGACGAGAAAGGCAATTTGAAGAAAATCACCAAGTTCGTGAACGATGTGGAACAAGTGCTGACTAGCGACCAGAAACCGCTCGTGATGCAACGCGAGTATTATCCCAGCGGCAAGGTGAAGCGCGAAGCCTCGTTCCGCGACGGCAAGCGTGAAGGCGTATGGCGCGAGTTTGACGAGGACGGCAACGTCATTAATTCACAAACCTACAAGAAAGGCGCCTTGGTGGGACAAGGTATCGTTGGCACCGATGGCAAGCGTCGGGGCGACTACAAGGAGTTTTATCCCGACAGCACCTTGCGCGCCGAAGGTTTGTTCATCGACGGGCTACGCTCGGGCGAGTGGAAGTTCTATTACCAAAACGGCAAGGTGCAGGAAGTGGGCTCCTACAAGGAAGGCGACCCCGACGGCGTTTGGGTTTGGTACCACGAAAACGGACAGAAACAGATTGAGGAACAGTTCTATAAGGGTCAACACAATGGTCCTTACAAGGAATACGATGCCAAAGGCAACCTGATGGTTTCGGGCACTTATTTCGATGGCATGAAAAACGGCAAGTGGACCGAGCAGATCGGCGACATGCGCACCGAGGGCGAGTACCGCAACGACAAGCAAGTGGGCGAGTGGGTGTCGTATTACGACAACGACAAACTGGCGTTCAGAGGCAAGTTCAACGCCGGCTATCCCGACGGCGAGCATTTGTTCTATTACCCGAACGGCAAGCTGCGCGAAATACAGGTGTATTCGGCAGGCGTCAAGAACGGCGACTGGAAGAAGTATCTCGACACGGGCGAGCTGTACTTCACGGTCACCTACAAGCAAGGCGCCGAGGTGAAATATGATGGTGAGGCATTGGACGACAATGAAATCATCAAGGAGTAAGTAGATGAGTATATTTGGTTTACGAAATTATTGATGTATTTTTGCTTTTTTTCATACGGATAAATAATGAATAAGTACTTGAATGTCATAGGAATATTGTTGGTGCTGCTGTTTTTCTCCTATTGTGGAAGACATAATGCACGACAAATGGAAGGGCAGGGGAATGGTGCTCATGCGGCATTGGTTGGGATTGACTCGCTGATGTGGTACCAGCCTGACAGTGCTTTTTCGATGCTGCAGGAGTTTGTGGTTAGCCCAGAGGCGAAAGACCTCGATGAGTTTAATGGGCACTATTGCCAGCTGTTGATTTCCGAATTGCTGTATAAGAACGATTGGGGGCAGAGCAATCGCACTGAATTGTTGCAGGCGGTGGATTATTTTGATTCGTTGTTGGTTATGGCGGACACACGCGGTGTGTCCCTACACGGGTTCGGTTGTAGGGACGCATTGCATGCGTCCGCCAAATACGCCAAAAATATTGCGTTTTTGACGGCCCGCGCCCACTACATCAATGGCGTAGGCTATTACGAGCGCGACAGCGTAGTGGGGGCTTGCGCGGAGTACCTGAAAGCCTTGGAAACGATGGAGGAATACTTTGAGGAGATGGAACTGGTTGGGCATAAGGCGCGATTCTTAGCCTATACCTACAACCGTCTTGGAGACATGTTCTCAGAGCAATTTATGATGGAATCCGCCATCACTTGCTATGAGAACGCACTTGTCTATTGTAAAATAGAACCCACCTCGCCCATTGGCGTTTCCAACATTCTATACCGAATAGGCATACAATATGACAAGAAGAATGAGGAAGAAATAGCACAATCCTATTTCAGCGAGGCATTGGAGAACATGACGGTAACTGACAATATGGTCTATAGGGATATTGTTGCAAGTAAGGCTCTTTGTGACTATAAAACAGGAGTTGCTGCTGAAGTTTCATTGGATAAAATAAGACGTGTCCTTTTACATGCTGATAATGAAAATGAACGATTACACCGTTATTTGACTATTGGCGGCATTTATTTTTCTGAAAGTAATTATGACTCTGCATTGTATTATTTGGAACCCGTGTTTGAGAATCGTGAGGTTGGATTGCAGGATCAGGCATCAAATTATTTATACATTGTTTATGATAAGCTAGGTGACAAGGAACTATCAGACTCCCTTGTTCATTATATTACAAGCCGTAAGAAATTGGTTGGAGAGAACAAAGCATTGGTTTCAAGGCTTGAAGACATGTATAAGACATATATAATCCGAGAGCAAGAAAAACTGGCTGAAATGGAGCGAGAAAAAGCTGTGAGGAGAGTTCGGAACATCATTGTACCTATCGCTGTTGTAGTAGTGTTGGTTGTTATCTGTGTGTTGATACTAAGAAACAAGAAGCAGCTGAAGGGACAACAAGCGGAAGTGAAAAAGACCTTGGCAGATAAAGAAAAACATCACCGACAGGAGATGGAAACAAAAGAGGCCGAGGTAAAAAAAGAAATAGAAGAAAGAGACAGGCAGCATAAGGAGGAACTGAAGCAGAGGCAGGCCGAGGCGGAAAAGCTGCTGGAAGAAAAAGATAAACATTTTCAGTCGGAGTTGGAGACAAAAGAGTACGAGGCAAGAAAAGAGTTGGAAGAAAAGGACAAGCTGTATAAGGAGGAATTGAGGGCGCAAAAAGACCTGTCGGAAAAGGAGATAGAGAAAACAAGAAAACGGCATGAGAAGGAATTGGAAACTGAGCGACTGGCATACGAGAAGGAGCAGGATAATTTAAAACGGAGCATAAAGGAAAGAGAGGTTCAGGTATATGCATTGGAACAATCATTGAACCTACAGCGCGAAAAGTCTAAACTGCGACGGAAGGCTTTCCTGAAAGAACCGATTTGCCAACATATCCTCAATGAGGCGAGAAGCCAACAAATTACTTCTCGCGACATAGCACACGAACTTGGCATTGCCCTCAAAGATAAGGACTTTGAACAACTCAGAGAGGCCGTGGAGAAGCATTATGAGGGTTTTGACCATGAATTATTGAGCCTGTGCCCGAGTTTGAAACAAGGGTTGCTATCGTTGTGCCATCTGCATTTGTTGGGATTGAACGAAAGTGAGATAGCAGCACTAAAGAATTTGTCTTATTCCGCCATCAAGAAGCAAAATGAGAGTCTTCAAGAGAGGCTTGGGGTGGAAAATGACGTTGCTGCATACATTTTGAAGATGGCTGAAGGACTTGGTGTCCCTCAAGATGTCCCTCAAGGTGTTTCTCAGAATGTCTCTCAAGAAATAGCCCAAGCCATTTTGTATATTGTTTCTCATAATCCCAAGATTACCAGGGAAGAAATAGCCCAACAATTGGGCGTCAGCTCAAAGACGGTTGGACGTTATCTGAAGAAGCTAGATGGGCGTATTCGCTATGTGGGAAGTGGCTATAGCGGGCATTGGGAAGTAGTTGAATAACTAAAATTTGGATCAAACAGTCCTTCAAGTCTGCATATTCGTTTTTTTAATGTGCTGATTATCAATCTGAATCTTCCCCTGTGGATGAATTCCAACTTTATTCCAGCAAATTAAAGCACCGCTGATTATGCATCAGCCTATTTTTGCCGTCGAAAAGCTTAAGCTAAATCATCTACAGTATTAACATTAAAACACAAATGCAATGATCAAATTAAAACAAATGATTCTGACAATCTGCTTCGTCCTTTTTGGAGCATTATGCCATGCCACTGGCGTGACCAAAACACAAAATGAGAAGGATGGTCATCAAGTTTCCATTGAATTAACACAAAGCACAAGCGCAAGTAGTTCGGACAAAAGCAACGCCATTACTCCATTCATTAATGGCCATGTACTTGTTGTATCATTCAACGAAAACCTCGGCCAAGTCTCTGTGGAGGTTGCCACAACTTCAGGTGCTTCTGTGCAATGCCTCTCTGTGCTTACGCCAAACGGTTTGCAAGTTTACATTCCCAATGCCGGGGATTATGTTGTCACTTTTACGCTCTCCAACGGAGATGTGTATTCGGGTGAATTTACGGTAACGGATTGAAATAAACAACAACAATTTCAACATAAAAACACAACAAAATGAAGAGATTTTCAAAAACATTGGTTGCAGCATTGGTCTTTGTTGCAACAATGGCAGCCTTCATGGTTGGCTGCAAGAAAGAACAGATGCCCGAAGCCGTTGAAGCAATGCAAGACGGGGCCACGCTGGACCGCATCATGGACTTCAAACGCCAGCTGGAAGCTGTCGAAGCGACGCCTAACGAAAGGACAGCCACATATATGAGCGTTGCCGATGCCATATGGAACCTTGAGGCTTTGTTCAACTTCACCTATGCCTATCCTAACAAGAACTACGTCCAGACGGTCAGTTGCGACACCACGCTCAATCTGTACGTTTGCGCCAACGACTCCGTACTGCTTACCGACCTGTCCGTGTTCTATGGCCAAATGTTCGCCGCGGTCCAGACGCTTTACCAAGCTGTCGACTTGGACAACAAGGAGTTCCTTATCCTCGACGTGCAAGTGGGAGAGCGTAACGGAAGCCATCAGGCCATCGAACTTCACTCGGTGCAGGGTAGAGTAACCACAACCACACCCCATGATCCCGATCCGAATCCTCACCAATGGAAAGGACCTTTCACCAACGGACTCACATGGTACTATGGTGAAAACGGTGGAACGAGCAACGGCTTGTTCCAAGGCATAATGGACGCTGCCGACACGTTGACGCGAACACTGAACGCAAGACTGGTACCGCAGGCTCCAGAAAACTGCGAATACTATTACACAAACATCTGTGGCAAAACATCCATATATAACACTATATACGCGTTCTCACACGAATGGTTCCCAAACATAGCCTCACATCATTGCGAGTTTTATAGGGCTTACCCTACACCAGACGATTATTGGCTTGATCCAGATCTGATGAATTTCCATTACTACGGTGAATGTCATCTTGTGCAAGTGGAATTCCGTAGTGGCAACGATCCAGTGCCGTCGACCCACTCGTTGTTCCAGGTTCAAGTAAAGGAATATGAAAACGACACGGCGATAGGTCACCAAACCGAAGCCTTGTATGGCATCCGCGGTGTCATCGCCCACGAATGGGGAGACAGGGGACATCTCTAAGAAAAGAAAGGGAATACAGCCATGAAAAGACTTTTTCAACTCTTGTTTGTTTTAGCACTCGGTCAGCCCATGTTCGCCCAGGAATGGGTGGTAGACGTGCCTTACAACATGGGCTTCATGCGCGACATGGTGCCTGTCGACGCGGGCGAGCATATCTTGGGCATAGGAGGTACCAATGTCAACTACCGCTACGACGGCCTCGTCCTCATGGTCGAGAAGGACGGCCAGTACGTCGACAGGCAGGTCCACCTGCCAGGCATGACGCTCCAGTACCACAGCGCCGTCCAGCTCGGCAACGGCAATTACATGGTTTTCGGTCTCTGCGACGACAGTCTGCGCGATCCCCTTTTCCAACAGTATCTCCGCGTGGATGTCTTCAACGACCAGCTCGAGATCGTGTCGTCGAGGACCTACGACGTTGACGACCAGACTTTCGACTACTTCTATACAACGGATAACAACGTCACGATGAAGTCTATCCTTTCCAAGTCGGGCTCGGTCATCCTGGCCTGCAAGCCGACCTTTTGTGACACTTCGGGAACCTATCTCGTATACAGGCAGAAGATGCGCTTCTATGAGTTTGACGAGGACGGTGAGATCCTCAGGGTGTCCGATGACGACAAAATAGTGGCAGGCATCAACGAACTCTTCTATGCTCCTCATTCCGATAACCTGATGATATCGGTCCAAGGGTCTTTCCCGCCCAACGACGCGACGGGCCTATATATAGCCGACACAAGCCTTGCCATTATCGCTCGCAAGGACTTCTTCCATCTCACCGGTGGGTTGAATCCGTATGGGGACCGCTTCTACGAGACGCGTTGCGAGGGCAGGTGGTTCGACAGCGACTGCGTCATCTACGATGCCTATACATTCCGATATGACGGCAAGGATTCCCTACGCCCCACCTTCTACTACGACAAGCTCTACAAGCTGGATTCGGCACTCAACGTTCTTGCCGAGCTGCGACTGCCACCTTACGACTCCTGCTCGTTTTCGCCTGAGAGCACCTCGACTGCGTACGTCGACGACACCACCATCTTTGCCTTCACTTTCTGCCGCCGTGCCATGCATGACCATGACATGCAGCAGCTCAACGTCATCCTCGTCGACAAGGACCTCAACCTGCTCGGGCGCAAGGTCATCAGGAAAGACGACGTGAGGTTCAGCATGTGGGCCCCGCCGGCGGCCTTCGACGACGGGGGATGCCTCGCCTTCGTCCGCTCTTGGAACGGCGACTATTATCCTGGCGATCCCTTCAAGCAGAACCAACTCATGAAATTCCGTCGCGCAGACATCGAGATCACCTGGGACGTGGTGCAAGAAAGCAGCACAGCATCACTACTTTCGCCCTATCCCAACCCAACCAACGGCATCCTCAACATCCCGATGGGTGAGACACGAAGCCAAGCAGCCAAGCTCCAGATCTTCGACATGAAGGGAGAGAAATGCTTTGATTGCGCTATCACCAAGCAAGGCAACCTCATCACCGTGGACACACAGAACCTTGAAGCGGGGCTGTATGTCTATCGTGTCGTCTCGGGCAACAAGGAAATAGCCAAGGGAAAATTTGCGAAGGAATAAGCAAATATATAACATCATAAATCTTACAATATGAAACTATTGAAATGTAATCTTCTGATATTGCTTGGGCTTTTGATAAACCTTGGGGCAAGTGCTCAGACCATCGTAACAGGTTCAAATTTGAACATCGGTAGCAATAACACTTTGAGCAGCCATCGTGGCAATGCCATTGGCATAGACCATTGGCTGGGAGGCAACAATTCGTTGGCTGTAGGCAACAACGACACCATTCTGAACAACGCCAACAGTTCCATCGCGTTGGGCTCCTTGAACAGAATCGGAGGCGTGATGTCATTTGCGATAGGAAGCAATGTAAAAATAGGCTACAGCTACAGTATCGGCCTCGGCCACGACTTGAGGCTTACGGGAAATACAGGCTGCATGGCCATTGGCAACGGCATCATAGGGTCGGGAGACAATCCCAACGTTTTCCTTGAAAACAGCCATAATAACAGCCTGGTGGTCGGCTTCAAGAGTACGCGCCCGACATTGACCGTCGGCCCGTCGCCCAACGACTATCCACAAGGCGACACACTGTGCAAGACCGGCAAGGTCGCCATCGGCGACGTACCCGTGCCCGACATTGCCGCCAAGTTGCATATCCGTTCCGACTATGGGGAGGACGCGGGCATTATCCTTGAGCCAAAGGACCCAACAACCGAAAACACCTACATCAAGATGCGAGACGAAAAGCACAGAATCGAGGTGGACAAAGATGGTGTTATGATATTGAATAGCTTTACAACCAACATCAATAACGGCAGTGACGTAAAACAGCCGCTTATTCTCCGTGGCATTGTGGGTGTGAATATCGACCCGTACCGTTACGACGACTTGACGGATGCATACGGCCTTTGGGTAACGGGAGGGATCTTGACTGATAGAATCATCATCAAAAGACAAGCAGATTGGTTCGACCACGTGTTTAACCCTGACTACGAACTCATGCCGCTGCAAGAGCTGAAGAAATATGTCTATGAAAACTGTCACCTGCCCGACATTCCTTCAGAGAAGGAAGTGATTGACAATGGGGTGGAAGTCTATGAGATGCAGAGCCTTCTGCTTAAGAAGATTGAAGAACTGACACTTTACACCATCCAACTGCAAGAGCAGATAGAATCGATGCAAGCTGAAATTAACACGCTGAAAAAAAAGTAAAAAACGCTGTCATGAAGAAGAGACTCTACATACCAATTTGCTTGCTGTTGCTACTATCGGCAACGGCCTTGGCGCAAAACACGACTGTGCATTTCGGTTACGATGCCAATGGAAACCGAATAAGCCGCATTTTGGAAATCAGGCGTATACAAAGCGACGATTTCCTTACCGGAGAGGATAATATGGATTCGGTTCCTACGCTTGACGGGCGAGGAGAGACTTGGGGCGGTCTTCACGTTTCGGTTTACCCCAACCCGACCCAAGGCAGATTTACGATCCGACAGTCTGGCACAGCCACACTCCCTATTGAAGCTTCACTATACACAGCCAATGGCATCTTGATCGAACGGCGCATTCTTTCCAACCTGAACGAGGAATTCAACTTAGGTGAAAGGTCAGCCGGTGTCTATTTCCTGCGACTGTCATCCGAGCAAGAGAAGCAGACCTGGAAGGTGGTCAAAAGATAGACCTTAAATAACCAATTTCCCGAAAGATGAAAAAAACAATACTTACGGTTTTAGTGTGGCTATCGGCCATCATTGCGTACGCCCAGTCACCAGTGGTAGTCCATGACGAGGTTATTGTCCTCGACACCGACCTTGAGGAAACTGTCGACTATCAGTTCTTTGCAGGCGACTCTATAGTCCTCAACCCGGGATTCAGACGTATTTCACACATTTTTCCACACCATGTATTCAATACTGAACTTGTTGTAGACGATTATGCCATTTTCCCGCCCAGCAACGGCGAGCAAGGAGGGCCAAATGAAGGTGACCAGGGCTATGTTGGCGCACTGGGTGGCAGTGTTGATGTCGGGGCAATAGGTGGCGCATTCTATTCCATACCCATCGAGCTGCCGGCGGGCATTAACGGGATGCAGCCGTCGTTGGCGCTTACCTACAACAGCCAAGGCGGCAACGGACTGCTTGGTTGGAAATGGGATTTGGCGGGCTTGTCGTCCATAACGAGAACGGGAAAGACACTTTACCATGATGGGGCAATAGGCGGTGTATCCTTGGATGATGGCAACGACCGTTTCCTTTTGGATGGGCAGAGGCTTATGGCTGTCGCAAGTTATGGCGACAGCATCGAGTACAAACTCGAGCAGGATGACATGTCAAGAATCATGGCATATAAAGTCACGGAAGAATTGTATGGACATCATTGTACATACAATGTGATTGACAAATTCAGGATTTGGAAGGCTGACGGAACCGTTCTGGAATATGGTTTCACAGAGGACTCGCGCATCAATCCTCAAAGCGGAATAATGATGGCTATGTGCTGGTTGCTTAACAAGGTTTCGGACAGGAACGGCAACAGCATAGGGTACTATTATACGGAGATACAGCAAACAGGTGAGTACTATATTGATTCCATCCAATACACCTCAAACGGAAGGCTTTCCATAGCCCCAGAGTTTACGGTAAGGTTTGGGTACAAGGACAAGAAGGACTATGAATTTGGTTACATTGCCGGCAATATCGTGCAACAGAAAAGGCTCCTGACAAGCATAAGCATAGCGAAACGTGACCATGGAGAATTGACAAGATACACCATGGATTATTCTCAAACGACCACCTATGCCATGTCAAGCTACAGAAGCAATAGGATGTACCACCGTCTCACTGGCATATTTTTGGAAAAAGAGGGCAAGACCTTGAATCCCACAAGAATTATTTGGGAGAGGGATGAGACATCGGCCTACCAGTACAATGACTCATATAAAAGCGAACTGGACACGACCTATCTCAATAACTTCATCTTTGTCGGGGACTTTAACGCCGACGGCTTCTCCGATATCTTAACTGTACCTTATAAGGGAAAAGGGAGCGCCACATATCCCGACCCAGTCGACATGAACGTTCTTCTCAACCAAGGCGATGGAAGCTTTTGCCTTTCGCCAAGTTTGTCGATGAATACGGCAAACGGCTCCCCCTTGGCAACCAATCTAGATTGGATACATGTAATCGACATCAATGATGACGGTTTTGACGACATTATCCTACATTACTATAATAAAGACGAGCTGGAACCTTTTAATTCCACAACCTCATTGGCCTTGTACATCAACCAATCGGGAGAAAGATTCGCCACGGCTTGGAACACACCTTTGGAGTCTCCTTTAAAGCTGTACTTGACATTCGGTGATTTTTTGGGAGAAGGAAAACAGAGCTCCATGGCTTTTTTTCTTGATGATCTCGTTGATACCATCCCCGTTATGGTGCCATTGTTTTACATTCATTGTGAAAACAATATCAGTATCTATGATACGATTTCCAACCTTGAAGCATTCATAGCCAACGATGTTGTAGCAGGCGATTTTACGGGTGACGGAAAAACTGAGACCATGATAGTAAACCAAAACCACGGGTGGATGTATCGTCTCAGGCATAACGATGGAAGGTATTCTTTCGATCCCATGCACAGTTGTCCTGAGATTAAATACGTCCCCGAACTCAATCTTTTCCCAGGCGACTACAACGGCGACGGTAAGACCGACCTGTTATGCTACGGACGCCATGGTGAAGCCAAACAGTTGGAATGGTTTTTCCTTTATTCGAAAGGCACTTCCTTCGATTATCAGGCTACATCGTCTTTTCTAGGCTTGAGCTTTTCTCCGCCAGAGAAGCTTTACACATACTCGCTGGAAAAGGTGGAAGTGGGAGGCGGTTTCGCCATGTTCGCATCAGACTTCGACGGCGACGGGCTTTGCGACGTAGCACAGTCATGTTGGATCAACGGAGAGCATGCCATCCGCGTGTATTCCAAATTCGTCCCTTGTGTGATAAAACAACTAAACCAACACAACCAATATGAATATCTAGGAGGTTACAATTCATTGGCTAAAGCGTCCATTTCTGGCATCAGGACCCGAAGCCAATATCTTCATGTGGGCAACTTCTACAACAAAGACAACATGTCGTTTCTCGGCAACGAAGTCCCAGAGAGCGACAGGGTTCAGCAAAAGAAACCTGTGCTTTGCTCGCTGTATTCGCTTCATGAGTACAACAGCGTGACCTGCGTAACCGACGGCCTGGGTAACGAAACGCGGATGTCATATCGCTATCCTGCCATAGCAGGTATGCGGAGGACAGAATTGGGGAATGGCATATGCAGCATCAATATGCCAGTCCGAACACTCCTCTCGGTAACGGAGTACAAGATTCATGATGTGGCATACAGCACCTTCTATTCCTTCGAGAAAGCCATGTTCCATAAGGATGGGCATGGCTATCTTGGATTTCAAAGACAAGAGACGCTTGACGAGGTCAACGGCAATCCCGTCAGCAAGCATACCACCAACTTTGAAACCAGGACCATGGGCAGCCATGCCTTCTCGCTTCCGGAAAACGAAACGGCCCAAGTGTATGTCGATGAAGGCTGGCGTACAATGATGGAACGCGGTTATGAATTCCGTAAGGTGACCTGCACCCGCAACCAGAAGGTGGTGAAGCCTGCCGTTATCGAGCTGTCATCGATATACTACAACTTCGACACTCCCAACCCCAACGACCTATTGCGCAGGGAAATCATCGACTATGACTACAGTTTTGGAACGGGTAACACATATTTCAACACCTACAACTGCACCGAGACGCGCACAGGAACCGATGCGAACGAAGTCACCAGTTACAGCCAATGCGAGTTCAAGACCGTGGAGACAGTAGATTTCTACGGCAACGATTACAACACTTGGACAATCAACCGGCCTCACCACAAAACCGTTACGCGGAAACGTAACGGCAAGCCGGACGTGAGCCGCCGCTGGACCTATGAATATACAGCTCCAGACTCTTATCTCGTGAGCCGTTTGTACGACAACCCGATGTGCATCGACCAGAACCCGTTGATGACCAGGACCAACTTCGAGTACTATGAGGAAGGCAACCTGAAGAGGCAGACCATTAAGGCTCCCCACGGCATCTTGGGCGAGCAGGACAGGACGGAGGAATACGAATATGGTCCAGGCGAAGGCGACGGAAGCCAACGGCGCATGGTCACCAAAAAAATTGCCAGCAGTGGCGACCTTCGGTATGAGACAAGCTATGCTTATGACAATTACGACAATTTGGACACCTTGGTTGGCAGCAACGGCCTCGTCACCGCTTATGAGACAGATCCGCTGGGCGCCAATACGAAGAGCATCGGCCCCGACCAATTACAGACATGCACGGCCCTACGTTGGGTTGAGGAGGGTGATCCTTATGCTCCCAGAGACGCCTCTTATCTCAAATGGAGCCGTTCTTCGGGTAGCCAGAAAATGCTGACTTATTACCACAAGACAGGTGTGGAACTCCGTACCGTCAGTTTTGGGCTTAACGGTGAAGTCGTTTTTGCCGACAAAGCATATGATGACAGAGGCAGATTGGGGAAAGAGTATAACCCCTACCATCTTGGCGATGCGATGCAAAGTACATGTTACGAATACGACAACCTAGACCGCCCCATCAGTGTCATTACACCCGATGGTACGGAGACAACCACGGTTTACCGTGGCAACCGAGTGACAACCATTGTCACTCCCACGTTGGGTCAGACCCAATCCAGCACCGTCACCTCCAACGCAATGGGGTGGACCGTGAGAAGCGACGATGCGTCGGGCAACTCCTACGTCACCTACGACCATTATGCCGACGGCCTCTTGGCCGAGGCAAAGGTGAATAATGAGGCAACAACGGCAATTTCCATAACATACGACAATGCCAGGAACCGACACACTCTGAATGACCCGAACTATGGCACCCTCACCACCACCTACAACGCCTATGGAGAGCTCCGCAAACGCGTGTCGCCCAAAGAGCTGGCGGATGGCAACGAGACCCATTACCAATACGATGGCTTAGGGCGTCTCAAGGTCGAGATGTGCGACATGGAAAGCACCTATACCCGCTACACCTACAACGAGGCGGACGGCCCTGCCAAAGGCACTTTGGCTGAGGTGCTCCACCATACCTATGACTACCACCCCATCCAACGCATCAACTATGATTACGACAACCTTGGCCGAAACATAAAGACTGTTGAGACCCGTCCTTCCGGCATTTATGAAACCAATACCTGCTATGACGAGTATTCGCGGGTTTGCCAGACCGTGTTTCCGACGGGTGTGACCGTCAACTACGAATACCGTAACGGATATTTGCAGACCGTCAAGGATGAAGGCAACAACGTGTTGTGGAGGACCGACAAGGCCAATGCCTTCGGGCAACTTGTCGATGCCACATTGGGCAATGGGGCAACCACCCACCGTGCCTATAAGGAGGACATGCATTACATCGACAGCATCGTCACCTCAAATAATTTACAGAATTTGTCGTACGATTACGATAAATTTGGTAATTTAGCCAGCCGAAAGGACAACCTTCGCAACTTGGAGGAGACCTTCCACTACGACAAGATGAACCGCCTGACCGACATATACCTTGGCACGACGCACAGCCAAATCGTCTACTACCCGCTGGGCCGCATGACCGACAAGCAGGCCGACGGGCAGACCGTGTTTGCCAATGCAGGATTTGCCGCAGCCCAAGGGCAACCTTCACGGCCCCACGCCATGACGAGCGCCGAGACTGTGGAAGGCGTGTTCCCATCGGCCCCCCAGGAGATCACCTACACGGGCTTCGACAAGGTGAAGACCATCGCCGAAGGTGGCAACACGCTGGCCTACACCTACGGCTACGACCAGCAGCGCATCCGCATGATGGAAAACATAGGAGACATAACACGAACAAAGGACTACGTAGGCGTCTGCGAGTACATTGCAGAGAACGACGGGGAAAACACTACGGAGAAGACACTCACCTATCTTGTAGGCCCTTATGGCGTTTTCGCTGTGGTAGAACAGCAGGACAACGAGGAAGCCATCCACTACATCCTGAAGGACCACCTTGGCTCGTGGACCACGATAACAGATGCCGAAGGCAATGTTGAGCAGGAATTGAGTTTCGACGCCTGGGGCAACCTCCGCAATCCCGTGACATGGCAGAACTATTCGGTGGCTGAGCCTGTCGAAGCCCCGATGTTTGACAGGGGCTTCACCGGCCACGAGCATATATCGGCCTTCGGCCTCATCAATATGAACGGCCGCTGCTACGATCCCATGACCAGCAGTTTCCTCTCGGTGGACGCCTACGTGCAGGACCCGACAAGCGCCCAAGCCTTCAACCGCTACGCCTATTGCGGCTACAACCCTTTGCGCTACACCGACCCGACGGGGTGGTACGCCGACGGCTATGTTCGCCAACCCCAGCCGCAGTGCTACGACCCCACGACCCGATACCATTCCGACGACCCCAATGATGTGCTTTGGGGAAGGAGCGTGCATCCGAGTGTATCCGCTAATCTTAACATACCAAACATCACCTCTTCGGGTTTTTCTGTCGGCAATGGATATGTCTTTAGCAATTATTCTCTATCTCAATTAAAAGCCATTAGAGCATGGCAGAATAATCCATGTAAAGAAACAAGTCAAGCATTAGAAGATCTAGGAATTTCCGTAAATGTTGGTTGTGTTTTTGGAGCATTAAACGGTGTGGATGGTTTTCGAGCTTCAACCTATAACTGGACTGATGCAACAGGTCAAGCCTACTATGCACAAAAACTGGATTATGTAGGAGGCAATGAATACGATTTCTACACTATGACAAACAAAACGCCAGATAGTTATGACAAACAAAACGCTCGAGTTGCTGGTGGAATGGTAAATGTTGCAGGTTTGTACACCTATCTTGAAAGTGTATTGCATTATAGTGAAGTGCTGGGGAAATGGACGGACAAGCAAGGCAAGAGAAGACCTCTTTGTGCAAATGGGAACCAACACACAGGTGGGAAATTGAAATATGGGAAAGCGATTGGGGAGAAATTCAGAAGGGCCTCTGGCGTACTCAATGCCGTTGGAGTTGGGATTTCTATTGGTCAGTATTATTCGGCCTCAACTATTGAAGATAAAATAAAATATGGTGCTGATGTGGTTTATGGAGGGTTGGGGTATGCACCGGGAGGCTCTATAATAAGTACATTTTGGTTTTTGGGTGGCAGAGAGTTGGTTTTCCAATACGGAGAAACTATGGGTGAGTTGATGAAAGAAGGTATCAACCCGGGAATGCCAGCCTATCAACCATTCAAATAACCAATTTCTGCCATGAAGAATTTATTATTATACATGTATTTCAAAATAGCAAAAGCATACAGAGACATTTTTGGGATAGAAGATGCGCCTGGGTATCTTCTAATTCAAAGCTGCTTCAGTTGGGGATTACTAGTGCTTGTTTCTGCAATATGGTTTTACACATTGTCTTTGGAAACGATTGTTTTGTGGAAGTTTGGATTCAAAATAAACACACAGCTGATTATTGTCACGGCACTTCCGTTTGCTTTTCTTTATATTTTTGCAGAACGATTCATAGGAGATTTAAAACTAAGATACAAAGAATTAGAGAAGAAGCATCTGAACGAAAAACTATCTTGGCTAAAAGGAATATTAGTGTTTTTATTTATTATTCTTTCTCTTGTGAGCTTCATAATGGCTCTACATTTTTGCAGATGAATTGAACCGCAATGAATGACGATCTCATGACCAGCAGCTTCCTCTCGGTGGACGCCTACGTGCAGGACCCGACAAGCGCCCAAGCCTTCAACCGATATGCCTATTGCGGATACAATCCCTTGCGTTACACCGACCCGACGGGGTGGTACCAGCGCCCGGGAAGCAGCGATGTCAATCCGAACCTGAATACGGGTGGCCACACCACATACCATTCCGACGACCCCAACGACGTGCTTTGGGGAAGGAGCGTGCATCCGTGCGGAAATAGTTCCTCGGGATATATCAACGGAACGGCGGTTACGAGAACGGGGTATGCGGAAGGGAACAATGATTTGAGTGGAAACAATAATAATCCAAACAGAGCGTGGTATAAACTTAAGAATGGTCAAATTGTTTGGTATCCTTATATAGATTCTTCTGAACAATTGGAAAAGTTGGGCATCGAATACCTCGGTCAAACATATATTGATAAAGAAAATAGTATTTACTACAGTCTACTTGGATATAAGATTGACATGACCGCTGGTGATAATTTAGCAGGAGATTTAATACCTTTGCTGGATGAAGCTTTTTGTAAGTATAATGCCGATCGAAGTTTTATTCCAACGGACCCTCAAGATGTATTTGTTCAGGAATCAAGCACTATTAATTTGGGGGTAAGGAATTATAACCAAGGCAAAGACAATCTTTATTATTTCAAGACTAATCACATGACTTTGTATTTACAAGTATTTAATGAATCATTAGGATTGAAGCAAAACAGTATGGATGCTTGTTTTCGAGGTTTTGATGATGCGGATAGATTTAATCCAAATTCCAATTGGGGACATTCTGCTCATACAACTTTTCAATCAGGATATAATATTTACTTCAACAATCCATATGCCAATTCAAGATGTTGGAGGGCTATGATAGTTTTTCCGACGGCTCTTGTACGAGACGAATTTATAGGAAGATATAATCAAGTTTTCGGCCATGGTAAATAATAAAAAATATCACACTTTACTATCAATAGTGTTTTGCGTTACATTCTTTTCATGCAATACTACGATTGATACTGAAGACAAAGCCGCTTTGTCTTCTTTGCTTGATAGTTATTTCTATTATAATGGAGAATACCCATCCTCGGTAGATAAATTCTTGTCTTATTATGAAACACAAGACAGTACAACCTTCATGATTTCATATATTGAAAATAACAAAAGGGATATAAAATGGAGTCTTTCCAATCCAAGTATTGTTCAAGAAGAATTGACAATTAAAATAAAAGGGAAAGTGTTGTTTCATCATTTAGGGAAGAAACATTTTTCTTTTCTTGACGACTTAATTGATAGTTACGAAAGGAATTATTTGGAGTATCCACGCTCGTTGAAAGATTTGATTAATTATGATAAGGCTACGAAGGGAACAAAGGAAGATGTGTTTGATAGATGTATTATACACACATTGGAATACCTTGAAAAAGTTGATAATCAAATCACTTGGATGAGTAACGACACATTGTTTCTTATGATTTCAGATAGTGATACTATCGATTATCGTATAGGGCCTTCTCTGAGGAATTCTATTTGTTCGTCGAATTATTGGAGAGAAAAGTTAGTGTATTTGTTCTATGATAAGGATTTTGTTTTTATTCCAAATGAAGAATTGGGAAATGTCTTCAAATGGGGCCTAAAAGCAATTTGCAATAAATATAAAGTGGAACAGGTTGAAATATCAAAATACCACCTTCTGAGATACGAACCTGATGATGGATTGATATTGCTTTGCAAAAACGATAGTATAGCTTTAGATACAGAATGGTTTCATGACGTAGAGGGTTATTTGTATGGTTTTTGCACCGAACATGGTTTAGGAAGAGTGGTTTTTGCTTCGCCGTCTTATTAAGATCGATAATGGGAAATAGAAAAGACATAATATGATTGCATTTTTGCTGAAACGATGTACGTTCGTTGTGATGGAAAACACAGGTAACGATAAGACCCTTCGATTCATCCTGAAGGACCACCTTGGCTCGTGGACCACGATAACAGATGCCGAAGGCACAGTTGAGCAGGAGCTCTCCTTCGACGCTTGGGGTAATTTGCGTAACCCTATGACATGGAGTGGAAGTTATTCTGGCACGCCCATGTTCGACCGCGGCTTCACGGGCCACGAACACATGACGGCCTTCGGCCTGATTAACATGAACGGCCGCGTGTATGACCCCAAGACCTCTTCGTTCCTCTCGGTGGACGCCTACGTGCAGAGCCCCGACAACGCACAAAGCTTCAACCGCTACGCCTACTGCCTGAACAATCCGCTGAAGTATACCGACTCTGATGGAGAGTTTTGGCATCTTATTATCGGTGCTGCCATTGGCGGCATAGCCAATTTGGCTTCCAATTGGGGCAAGATAGACACCTTCGGTGAGGGCTTGGCTTATTTCGGTATTGGAGCGGCTGCGGGGGCATTGGGAGCAGCTACTGGTGGTGCGGCAGCGGGAGTTGTTGGTACGGTTGGCTTCGCAGGTGCTTCACTAACAGGAGCGGCAAGTGGCTTTGCTAGTGGCTTTACCACAGGAGCGGGCAACGCTTGGATGCAAGGTGCTAACTTGGGCCAAGGCCTTTTGGCCGGATCTAAAGCTGGCGGAATGAGCGCCGCTATAGGTGGATTAATGAGCGGTGTAATGGGGGGAGTTGCAGCTGTTAGAAATGAAGGTAATTTTTTGACAGGGAAAGGAGCTAGATTTGATGTTATAGATTCTTCTGTTACCCCAAACAATAATAAAAAAATTGATGTCGGAGAAGGAATGGAATATTCAAATGAATATGCCAAAAAATTTTCCGAAATGAATTTTTCAGATGCAAAAGGAGTTGATAATCTGTATGCAGATGGAACTATCCCTGATGGTTATACAAAACGCGGCGATTTGGTTATTAATTCAAAAGGCAAGCCCGTTCGTGGAACAACGGTTTATAACGGATTTGGGAAAGGATCAAATGTTTATTTGTATAAGGTTGCCTTCCAATCTCCAGAACGATTGTATTTGACAATGGGGCATGAATATCTTCATTGTGCATACAATTATAGCGGCAAAAGTAATGCCAAGTATCAAGACAACGGAGCTTATTCATGGGAAAGAGGCCAAGCGGAGATTTGGAAAATGAACGATGTGGTTGCGGAATGTGACTATATGATAAAGCATTTTTATTCAACCTCAGTAGATTCCTATACTCCGAGCAAATTCGGTTTTTTTTCAATTAATATTAGACCACAAATACCTTAATTGCCGTTATGAAAAGTATTATTTTTGCTTTATTTCTTACATTGCTATTATCTACAGGGTGTAGTGTAAATAGTCGCAATAATATGGAGTCGTCCATGCTCCCATTTTTTGTGTCATTCGAAAACTATTACAATAACAATCTCCGTATCTCGGAATCATTGCTCGAACAATTTGCGATAAAGAAATTTGAATTATACGATACGCTGTTCTCTGAAAAAAACCGCGAATTTGATACGACATCTAAAATTAATGGTGAATTATTTGAGCTGTTGGCTGAATTTGATATAATTAACGGATGGGCGTTTAATTCTGGCGGTATAATGTATGAAAACGAAACTCGCAATGACTTCATTCGTAAATTAAAACAAGAACGAAAACTCTATTATTTAGGAGAAATTCCTTTTTCGAGACGATTCCGAAGTTTGGTGCTATTATCGAATAATATGCTGAACAATTATGAGTTTCGTCAGTACGAAGTATTCATTGTCAATATGCAAAATCAATATGTAAAATCTATAATACGAGTACATGATTACTGTTCTTATTGGGGAGACTCCGGTTCTACGATGACGATAAAAGAAGGAAATAATCTTTTCTTACAAAAGCAGTTCATTGAAAGTTCCGATAATGTTGTCCTAGATGAATATTTATTAGACCCTAATAATGAAGGTAATTACCCGTATGACCCTGCTATACGATTTCGTTTCAACAGAAAGGGATTTGTGGAAATTGTAGAATGTATAGAACGATGACCAAAGATTTCTTATTTCGAACTTAAGTTCAAGTACAAAATAATACAAAATAAAAGAACCATGAACAGAACAACGAGAATCGGCCTGCTTGCCCTCCTGCTGGCAACGGCCCTCACGGGTTGCAAAGACCCCGAGAATAACGAAAACAACACGGAAATCAAGGTGACCACCTATGCGCCCACCGAAATCACCGCCACCACGGCACTTTGCGGCGGCCATGTCACCGCAACGGGTGCGGCAAGACTGGCCGAATTGGGCGTGTGCTGGGGCACGGAGGAAAACCCAGTGGCCACCGACAGCCACCTTTCCACCACGACCACCAGCGAACCCTTCAACTGCACGCTCGAAGGGTTGCTGCCCGAGACGCAGTACCACGTGCGCGCCTACGCGCTCTATGAGTCGGAATACTATTATGGCGAAGACCACAGCTTCACCACCTTGGCCGGCAACGGCGGAGGCGACGAACCCGATCCAGAGCCAGACCCCGAGACGCCAGAAGGGCTTGCGCAAGGCCTTTTCTCGGTGAGCGCGACCCTTCAGGTGCGCTTCAGCCAAGGCAACCTGCAATACCAGGCCTCTACCGGCACTTGGCGTTTTGCCGAGCGCCAATCGGACTACATCGGGGAAGGCAACGCCAACATCAACGAGAGCTACGACGGTTGGATCGACCTCTTCGGCTGGGGCACCAGCGGCTACAACCACGGCGCCAACGCCTACCAGCCCTGGTCGACCAGCGAGCATTACAGCGACTATTTTGCCTACGGCAATGGTCGTAACAATCTCTATGACCAGACTGGACAGGCTGATTGGGGATACAATGCTATTATCAATGGAGGCAACACCGAAAACGTTGGCTGGCGCACACTGCGTCGAGAAGAGTGGAGTTATCTGATGTCGGAGCGCACTACACCCACAGGAATCCATTTTGCCACGGCAGTTGTTGACGGCACCAAAGGCATGCTCCTTTTCCCCGACGATTGGGATGGGGCGTATCATATCAACGAGCCCGACAAATATTCGGCTGACTTCACGAACAACATGGTCTCAATAGCCGATTGGACCATGCTCGAGGCCAATGGTGTGGTCTTTTTGCCTGCTGCAGGCATACGTGCAGAAGGCACACAGGTTCTTTATGTCCAGACGGGCAGCGTATATTGGGCTTCAACCGCCCAATCCAACGACCTAGCCTATTCGATGTATTTTGTTGTGGGCGAGAAACAACGTGGCGTGGATGCCAACAACCGAGAGTTTGGCGCATCTGTTCGCCTTGTGATGGATGATTCGGAAGAATAGTTCATGAAATGAAAAACATGACAAAGGCAATGATCCTTGCAGCAGCAGTGGCGGCTATAGCCGTCCTGCTGCTGGCGGGATGTCATGAAGGGAACCGAAACGGACATCCCACGCAAAAGGAAAATGTTGAGCGAGCCGATTTCAAGCCAGACAGCTTGAAAGATGACTCCATGAAAACATTCTATAGGCTAATTCCTCGAAGAGAAAGGATACATGGTGGGATGGGACTGAGCGAAAGCGACAAATGAGATTTCCCTAAACGAATGTAACGATTCTATGACACATTTGGCTTTGGCGGGCTGGTTGGGGAAAAATGTGTAAATTTGCGGCAGTTGTATACAGTTTAATTTGAATAGTTACATAAATGGAAATATCCTTCTTAAAACCAGGCTCAAAGATAGCGATAGCCGCTCCGGCGCGGCGTGTGTTGCGCGAAGAGATGGCCTATGCCATCAATTGGCTTGGGGAGCAAGGCTTTGTCCCTGTTTACGACGACCGTCTTTTCGCCGAGCATCACATCTTTGCCGGTGACGACGACTTTCGGGCCGCTGTGCTTCAGGAGTACTTGGATGATGAGGAAATCGAGGCCATTTGGCTCGCCCGAGGCGGCTACGGTAGCATCCGCATCATCGACAAGCTGGACTTTACGAAATTCTTGCAGCACCCGAAGTGGATCATCGGCTTCAGCGACACAACCGTTTTTCACGGCAAGTTGAGCCGTCTGGGCGTGCCGAGCCTCCATGCTTCCATGCCCTATTGCTTCGGCAACAAGACCGATGCCGCCAAACAATCCCTTTTCGATGCCTTGATGGGCAAGCCTTTGCATTATGAGTTTCCAGCGCATCCGTTGAATCGTTGCGGCAATGCCGAAGGCGAAATCGTGGGCGGAAACTTGTCGGTTCTCTACGGAATGCTGGGCTCCGATTCCTTCCCCGAGACGGACGGAAAAATCCTGTTCATTGAGGATGTGGACGAATATATCTATCACATTGACAGGATGATGCGCGGATTGAAACGCGCAGGGAAACTTGAAAAGCTGAAAGGCCTCATCGTCGGAGGCCTGACCCAAATCCACGACAACCCCGACCCGTTTGGACAAAGCGTCGAGGAAGTGATTGCCGCTGCCGTTGCAGACTATGATTATCCGGTTTGTTTCAGTTTTCCGGCCGGGCATTTTTCTGACAATCGGGCGGTGATTTTGGGAAGGAAAAGCAATGTTTGTATTGAAACCAAAGTGGTTTTTGAAAGCAATTGGTAACATTTTGGTACCAAATTGGTAACAAACCGAAAAGTTTGTGTATTTTTGCGCCATAAAACAAGAAAGGAAAAACATTATGGTAGTAGTCAGTAGCAGAGAGTTCAGAACGAACATGATGAGTTATTTCACGGAGTCAAACGGTGATGATTTCATCGTCAAGACCCGCGACCATGGCTCGTTTAAGGTCAGCATCAAGCCCGTGAAAAGGGATGATGCCATACTCAACATTCCGCCAGAATATCGTCGCGACCCTTACGAAATCAGCCCCAGTGGCGACCCGTTCTTCGCCGACCAAAGAAATATCGACATGATAGAGGAAAGGCTAAAAAAATCAGAGAAGGAAGATGCCGTGTTTCATGAAATGCTTCCAGACGAATCGTTGGATGATTTCTTAACCAGAATTGAGCATGAGTTATAAGGTTACATTTTGGGATGATGCCTCGCGCGATGCGCTCAAATTGAAAAGAGAAGAGCCCAAGTCGTTTGACAAATTAATGAAGATGGTCGACGAATTGAAGGTACATCCAAGGTCGGGAACAGGCAAGCCAGAATATTTGAAATACGACAAACGAGGGGTTTGGTCGAGGCGAATTTCACAGAAACATCGTATGATTTACAAAATCATAGATGATAGGGTTATTGTTGAAGTGATTTCCGCCTACGGCCATTATGGCGACAAATGAACTCACGCCTCCTTGGCGACCTGGTTCATCTCGTTCACGATTTTATGTTTTTTCCTTTCGGAGAGATACCCTAATGGCTCAAAACTCGTCAGAAAAAATGTCATTTTTAGACGAAAAGTCGTCATAAAAAGTGTAATTTTGCAGCGGAAAGTCGTCAAGAAAAATGTCATTTGATTATGTATAGAGCTGTAATTGAGGATTTAATACGGTGGAAACAAAGCACCAACAGAAAACCGCTCATCTTGCAAGGCGCACGACAGGTGGGCAAGACCTACATTTTGAAGGAATTCGGCCGTTCGGAGTATGCCAAAACGGTGCACATCAGCTTCGACCGCGACGAAAAGGCGCGGCAGTTCTTCAGCGAAGGCGGCGGCGCGGAAAGGCTTGTCAGGTTGCTCTCGGCACATACCGAAACCGACATCACCGCTGGCGACACCCTTGTCATTCTCGATGAAATACAAGAATGTCCTGCCGCATTGGAATCGTTGAAGTATTTCCAAGAGGAAATGCCTCAATATCACATCGTTGTGGCGGGTTCGCTGTTGGGGATTTCCTTGCACGGCAACGCCTCGTTTCCAGTTGGCAAGGTGGACATGATGCGGTTGTTTCCCATGACTTACGAGGAATTTCTTGCCGCCATGGGCCGACAAAGCCTGCTGAAAGCCTTGCAGGAGCAAAATTGGGAAATTGTCAACAACATGAACGAGGTCTATATTGACCTTTTGCGGCAATATTATTACGTTGGCGGTATGCCCGAGGCGGTGCTAGCCTACACTGAAGGCCGTGGCCTGCAGGAAGTGCGGCAGATTCAGGAGCGGATTTTGGCGGCCTATCGCTTCGATTTCTCGAAACACGCACCCTCCAGCGAAGTGCCGCGCATTGGTATGGTGTGGGACAGCATCCCTGCGCAATTAGCCAAAGACAACAAGAAATTCATTTACGGCGCACTGAAAAAAGGTGCGCGCGCCTCCCAATTCGAGATGGCCATCCAGTGGCTCATTGATGCCGGACTGGTCCACAAAGTGAATCGGGTGAGCGACATCAAAATGCCGCTCAAATTCTACGAGGATTTTTCGGCCTTCAAGCTGTTTCTCCTCGATGTGGGTCTGATGGGTGCCATGGTGAAGGCACCTTCTTCGCTCGTCCTTATTGGCAACGACATTTTCAAGGAATACAAAGGCGCGTTCACCGAACTGTTTGCCTATACCCAGTTGGTCACAACGGGCATTCCTGTTTATTACCATAGCGTCGACAATTCCACTATCGAGATTGATTTTGCCGTGCAAATCGGGGAAAACGTCTATCCCGTTGAGGTGAAATCTGAAGTCAGTTTGCAGTCCAAGTCGTTGAAGACCTTCATCCAAGACCACCCCGAATTAAAGGCGCTGCGCCTCTCCATGCAGAACCACATCGACCAAGGGTGGGTGGAGAACCTTCCCCTGTTTGCGTTCAAAGAAGCGCTGAAAGCGAGATCATAACTCCATCTGCTGTAAGGAAGATGGTTTTGGTGAATCTATAAAAAGGCAAACATACGGAAATTGCACTTGGAAATCAGACTATTTCCTTTCTTTTTCAGGAATTACGCATCGGTCATCATTACAGATGGGAATTCCTTCAAAAAAGTCGAAGTCCAAGTCTTGGCGATAAATGGAGTCGAAATCAATTTCTTGGATATGGGCGAAATCGATTTGCCACAGTTGGGTTGTCGTGATGGCCGAACCTGAAGTAGGCGTGGTGGTAAGCTGTTTCAAGACACGGTTGTCCTTGCTGACGATGAACTCACACGGGAGCCCAATGTTTCCTGTCACTTTTGGCCCATTGCTGAAGATATGATTCGTTATGTTGTTGAGGCTTTCCAAATTATAGTCCTTTCCTTGGTTTTGTTGGTCGAAATCGGGGTCGTCGTCGAGGAAACATAGCACCTTGCCATCATAAAGGCCATAGCGTTCCAACTCCTCGCGACAATACTTGATGCCTCCCGTGCTTTCGCTAACGAAGTAAAACTTCACATCCTCTCGATGCTGGGCATAGGCAGGCGCATAGGTTCTTTGCAGATGTTGTGAGCAAGCCCCGCAACCCGTGCTGTAAATCATCACGACTTTGTAATGTGCCGTGTCGGAGACAATCATTTCTTTCAATTGTTGAGCATTGAGGCATTCGATGAAGTCTTGCTTCTGTGCATAACGCTCGTTCCAACGGTTGGGAATGGCCACTTGGAACCTGATGCAGGATTGGATGGCCAAAACGAAAAGAAACGCAGCCGCAATGGCACAGGTTTTTACGATTTTTGCGCACATAATGATAAGTTTTAAGGGTTAAACATTAT
This sequence comes from Bacteroidales bacterium, assembly GCA_017477425.1. Taxonomy (GTDB): domain Bacteria; phylum Bacteroidota; class Bacteroidia; order Bacteroidales; family F082; genus Limimorpha. The sequence continues at coordinate 63,130 of JAFUVT010000006.1, read as the reverse complement.
CTTTATCTTATATCGTCTGTGTCTTGAAAATCTTACAGATTGGCGGCAAAAAATTTATGCTTCCTTGGCAATCTGCATATGAAAAAACGCCCCAATCAGAATGAAGGATTGAGGCGTTATTATGTTCATTTCAAATAGAGAACTAACAAAACAATGGCTACCATTGTCAGTGCAGCACCAAGCATTAAGAAAACAGTTAGTTGGCGATATGCTTTGGGTTCCATTTCGTCTACAGCCTTGCCAACGGCCGTTTTTTTTCTGGCCAAAATGCCAATGGTAAGGCCTACAACAGCTCCAATTCCTGTAAGTAATACAGCTATTGCTGTCTCTTTGTTTTTGGAAAGCGCTACAACGATAGCCATAATGACTACACAGATAGCAAGTAGGATAAGGTAGTTTTTATTTTGTGGTTTTTTCATGTTTTATAAAGTTTAAACAAATAGTATCATTAAAACCGTAAAAACAATATTTGTTTTCGAAAACGCCCCAATCCGAATGAAGGATTGAGGCGTTTTTTTGATTCAAAAGCGACATTACTTGAACATATCATCAGTAAGTTTGAAGGTGTAGGTTCGTGTTCCAACATATCCTTCATCGTCAGGATTGCAAGTCCAAGCTTCACGCTTAAAGAATAAACGCTGATTTTCCGTGGCGTTCTCGTCATGGCAGTAGGTGATGGTAGAGGCACCATCAGAACTACGGATGAATCTGACGCTGTCATAGTCAGAGGAAAGGAATCTGAAAGCGTCTTGTGTAGAGACATTTCTTATGCCTTCATATATGAAGATGGGCAGTTCTTCGTATTGTCCATTCTGTATGCTGGAAGGGGTTGGGTAGAACACGGCTGTATTCTTCTTGACGAGGTTTCCCAAGCTCCATCCTTCAAAAGTAATGGTATCTATTGCGATAGTTGGATTGTAGACCGCTTTAAACTCCACAGGAACGCGAGGTTTGCATGAAGCGATGGTTAAAGTGACAAACAAGACAGCTAATACTGCTATTCTTTTTGATGTGAAATGAATTCTGTGCTTCATATTTCTATTCTCCTTTTTTTTTGTTTGTTAGTAGCCATAGCTAGTAAACAATTGGTTGATTTGTGTGGCTTTATTTGGATAGTTGGTGAGAAGTTTTGATTTTAATCGTTGTTTCTTAAACATTTCATTTTCTTTTTAATTGTTAAGCATTAGGTTGATTTTTTGTTTTCGAAAACGCTGCAAAAGTATAACGGATTTCTGACCCGAAACCGACCATTTTCAGGGCAAAATCAACCATTTTCGCGGAACTTTTTTGCTTGAATCAGCTGAAAATCAACCATTTTTACGGAAAATGTACCTGCTTTACGATTTTTGGCCTCAGGTCTAGGTTTGACGGCAACCGAAATTCATTCATTCGCATGGCGTTTTGCCATAGTGAAGGATAGGTCAAAAAAAGAATCCATCTACCAATTTCAATAAAAATCTACCATTTTTACTGACAAAAACGGTTTTTTCGTATTTTTGCAGTCGCTAAACCGAGAAGGAAACCATTATGCCAAAAGACAAGAACTTTTTGAAAATCAGCAATGTGAACGACCAAGCACGCTTTTTGGGTGCCCCAGAGCTGCATTCCTTGGTCAGCGTGATTCATTTCGATGAATTGGAGCAATGCCGCAATGCCGTGAATTATGTGGAAGTTTATGGGATGTTTTTGAGCGACAACGAGGTGAATGGTTTTGTTTATGGAACGCAAAAAGGTGATTTTCATGCTCATACGCTGATATGTGGCGCACCAGGGCAAGTGTGCGGCATAGCCAGTCCCGACGATGCTGTGCAACAAAAAGGCTGGGGTTTCTTGTTCGACCCAAAGATTTTGCATGGCACGGAGTTGGGACGACGGATGCCCAATTACACTTATTTTTCCTACGACACGAGCGAAGCATTGGCCTTGTCCGACGAGCAGCGGCAGACCATCGTTTCGCTTTTGGAGCAAATCCGCAGGGAACTGCTGGCCGATGAAGATAAGGAGCATGTCAACCCCATCGTCATGTCTTACATCGGGCTGTTGTTGGAATATGTGAACCGCTATTATGCGCAGCAATTGGCCACGGTTACCCAAGAATCCACCAACTTGCTGCGTCAGTTCGAAAACCTGTTGGCCATGTATTTCCAGCAAAATATGGCTCGACAATTCGGGCTTCCTTCGGTGAAGTATTTTGCTGAGCAACTTTGCCTCTCAGCCAATTATTTCGGCGACCTCATTCGCCAGCAAACGGGTGATACGGCCTTTCATATCATCCAAAACTACACGATGCAACGGGCTTATTCCTTGCTCAGCACGGGCAAGACCGTAGGCGAGACTTCCGAAATGCTGGGTTTCGAGTATCCGCAACATTTCTCAAGGGCGTTCAAGAAACATTTTGGGCAGTTGCCCAGCCAAGTCGTTGTGAAAGCCAATTGAATTGAGAGCAGGCTATTTTACGCCTCCTTCGCAATCCGGTTCATTTCCTTCAAGATATGCTTCAGATTCTCAGGTTTGGTCAGGTTGAGCCAGTCGCAGAAGGTGATGCCCAATCTTAAGGGGTCATCAAGGCATCCAGATAGTTTTCGGGAGTAATCACCACGGTTTCTTTCACGGGGTAGGCCTCCAAGAAGCTCTTGGGGAAATGCGCTTTCTTTTCGGGGTTCCATTTCATCTCGAATGCGGTCATTTGGCCGTCACATTCCTCAACGAGGTCAATCTCCTGCTGTTGTGTGGTGCGCCAAAAATAGGAATTGCAGAGATGCTCGTTGTAATGGTTGCGCTTTTTTCGCTCAGCGATGAAGAAGTTTTCCCACAAAGGCCCCATGTCGCCACGCAAGGAAACAGGCGCAAACTGCTGAATGACAGCGTTTCGAACACCTGTATCGTAAAAATATATCTTCTTGCTTTTTTTCAGTTCGTTCCTCAGGTTGCGGTTGAGGCCGCTCAAACGGAACACCACATAGCATTTCTCCAACAAGTCGATGTATTTGTCGATGGTCTTGCTATCGGTTTGCAGCATTTTGGCCAATTCGTTCGTCGAGACCTCGCTTCCAATCTGAAACGCAAGTGCCTGCACCAATTTTTCGACCAACTCGGGTTTGCGAATGTCGCCCAACGAGAAAATGTCCTTATATAAATAGCTTTGTGTCAGTTCGGTAAGGTATCTGCGAGCCTGTTCCGGATGCTGGATGATGTCGGGATAGCTGCCGTATATCAGTCGGTTTTCCAAAGTCCGTTTTTCTTCGAGCAGGCCATAGGTCTGCACGATTTCGGCACTTGATATGGGATAGAGATGGTATTCCAACTTGCGTCCCGTAAGGGGTTCGTTCAGTCGGTTGCGCAACTCGAAGGCAGACGAGCCTGTGGCTATCACCTGTATATCCTTGAAATTGTCAACGATGAGTTTCAGCGTCAAGCCGATGTTGTCCACCTTTTGCGCTTCATCGATAATAACGAGTTTGTTGGTGCCAATCAGCATTTTCAGTTTGGCAACATTGGTGTTTTCCAATAGGTTGCGTGCTTCCGTTTCGTCGCAATTGAGCATCAAGACGGGTTGGTTGCTTTCATTTGCCAATAGGCTGAGCAAGGTGGTCTTTCCCACCTGACGGGCACCCACCAACACGATGGCTTTGCCATGATATAGTTGTCTTTCTATGACTTCTTTTAAGGCTCTTTGTATCATCATATTTGTATTAGCACTGCAAAAATATGTATTTTTTGGAATATAATCCAAAATTTTAGTATTTTTTTTGGAGTATAATCCAAGATTTTATGTTTTTTCTTTTCGGGAAGATATGCTAACGGCTCAAAACTCGTCAGAAAAAATGTCATTTATATGCCGGAAGTTGTCAAGACAAATGAACTCACGCCTCCTTCGCAATCCGGTTCATTTCCTTCAAGATATGCTTCAGATTTTCGGGTTTGGTCAGGTTGAGCCAGTCGCAGAAGGTGATGCCCATGTATTTGGCCGTCTTTTTCCAGGTGCCTTTCGAGTCTTTCTTGAGCGAGAAGATGTAGGAATTGCCGCTGCCGAGTAGCACTTCCTTTAGGGCGCAGACCTTGTAGACGATTTCGTTGAAGAGGCTCTCGCTGGTCACGCCGGTCTTGCACTCGATGACGAACAGTTTGTTGGCCTTGATGAAGCAAACGTCCAGTTCGTTGTTGTGCTTGATTTTCCCGTTGGAGATGTGCACGCCCATGGCGATGTCGTCGGGCTGCAGCACCTCCTTGATGAGCGAATAGACGTATTCCTCAAACCAGCCGCCCGTGAGGTACTCGATTTCATAACTTTGCAACGAGCCTTTCCGCTCGGGCTCAAAGCCAATGAAATCCAGAAACTTGCCCAAGTTGGGGATGGCGGTCATATAGTCTTTCTCGGGTTTTTCTACTTGCGAGACGATGAGGAACTTCCAGTTGCGGTACTTCTCGCGGAGTAACTCCATCACTTTGTAGTCGCCTTGTCCGAGTAGGTTTTGCGAGAACATCGTGAACAAGTGCTGCGAAAAAGCCACGTCTTTCACCATCTTTCGGGGCTGGTCCACGTCGCTTTGCAGTCCGTAAAGGCCGAAATATTCCTTCAAGGTCATGCGGTGCTTGACGGGAAACACCTCGTCGTCATCGTCATAAATGCTATTGTCGAAGATGGTCTTTACAATCTGGTTTTCACGCGTTTGTGTGTAGAAAAACAAGGTGTTGAACTCTTCGAAGACGTGCTGCACCGAAAGCGTCATATAACGGTTGCCGCCCGCCAAGTTCAGGTAATATTGCTTGTTCGGAATCAGGTTGCCCTTGATGGTGCGGCAGATGCGCTCGTAGAGCAGGTTGTCCTGATACCGCTTGACGATAATGCTCTTCACCAGCTTTTCATCCACCGATAACTGATGGGTTAAGAGTTGAATGCAATGGGCTTCCTCTTCAGTGGAGATAAACAGCAATTCGTCGCCTTCTTCGTAATATTCCTTGGTGAAAAGATAGGCAGGCAACGGATTGCTTTGGTCGATGATATTGACGATGGTCTTTGACATAAAACGAAATTTGGCTACAAAGATACGGAATTTATTCAATGATTATTCAACGATGACCTTTTGCGTGGCGTTGCCCATTTTCACAACATAAAGGCCTCGCGGCAATTCGATGGTTTCCTTTCCGTCGATTTCTCGGGTCAGGACGGTTTGCCCAAGGGTGTTGGTGATGGTCATCACCCCCGAGCCTTCCACCGTGAAATGCCCTTGAGCAGGATTGGGCCAAACTTCAAAAATGTGGGTATTATTCTCGCCAACAGCGTCATAATCGATGAAAGGCACATAGGTGACCAATCCGAGGCTTGGGTCGTCGTTTTGGTGGAAGATGTGCGCCTCGATTTCGTCAGCGTTGCTGGTGCCCCAGTTGTTGCCCACGGCCATAATGTCGTAGGCGGAGTTGTTGTACAAGTCATAAATGACGCCACCGTTGCCGTTGTCGTGGATTTCGTTGTGGCCCCAGTCGTCTTCGGTGCCTAGGTCGATGTCGAAGCCATTGATGGCGGTGATGCCCCACAGGTTGCCCGTGATGACGTTGTTGCGGATGATGGCCTTGTTGTTCTCGTCCATGCCATAGATGCTGATGCCGCTGCCGCCGTTCATCGGGTTGTCCTCGTGATAGTTGTTGACGAATTGGTTGCCTTCGATTACCGACGATATCGTCAGGCCCTGCTGGTTGTATCCGTAGCGGCCTTCCTTGATGACGTTGTCCTTGAGCAGCACTTTGGTCGAACCGGTTCCCATGAGGTCGGCGACGGAAACGCCCCCGACATACCACGATGCCATAATCGTGTAGATTTCGTTCCCAACGATGCGAATCGTGTCTTCGCCACCGGGACCGAGGTTGATTTGCGGACTGTTGAGGCCATCCACATTCGTGTCGAATTCGCAATTGATGATTTGCGGCGAGCTTTGTCCATTGGCCGGCGAGCTGATGGCTGCGCCTTCGTTCAGCATAAAGTAGCAGTTGCTGATGGTCGGGTCGCAATTGAAAGCGTCGATGACTGCATTGCAGTAGTCCCTCGTGAAATAAACGAATTTCACATCATCAAAAGTTACCTCCGACTCAATCAGTTTGATGCCTGCGCCGTCGCTGAAATACATGGTTTTCAGCTCGCAATCGGTGGCGTTTTCGAACCTTATGCTGAAATGCTCGGTCATGGTGCCGTAGAGTTTCACCCGTTGCGTATTGGTGCAAACCATTGATCCTTGTATAGTGATGAGCACGTTGCCCGCGTCGATTCTCGACACTTGGTCGTCGATTTGCAGCACATCGTTTTGCGAAATAGTGAGGTCGCTGTGGATGGCAAACACATTGCCGTCGTTGGTGACGACGCCATTGGAGACTGCCGCCAAATCGGGCAGGGTGTAAGTCGTTCCGTTGCCTGGGCTGGTCCATTGGGCGTTCATCATCGGGACAAGGCCGAGAAAGAGTATCAGAACAAAGAGAGTTTTGTGTATGGATTGTTTTAGCATAGTATTTGGTTTTGATAAGTACTGGTTTTCGATGAATTACATAACAGCACGATAAATGCTTTCTTTAACAAAGGCATTCAAAGAAACGCCTTCCGCTTGCGCCATAGCGACGGCCCTGGCGTGAAGATCAGCAGGAATACGGACATTGAAACAGCCAGTGTACGACTTGTGAAGTGGCAATCCATTGGCTTTGCAGTGTTCGATGTAGTCTTCCACGGCATTGATGAAGTCTTCCTTCAATTCCGCAAGCGTACTTCCCTCGTATGTAATCAATGTTCCTTTGTCCAATCCGAGGATTTTTCCATAAAGCGTATTGTCTTCCAGTTCCGCTTCGATGCTTCCGATAAAACCTTTGTATTTCAGTGTATCCATTTTATATGAGATTGTTTTCGGTAAGATAATTTACGATGTCTTTCAGAGCTTTTTCCTTTATTATACTTGATGGGTGTGGTTTGTGTGCCAGGTATTGCAGATGTTTGTCTTTATTATAGAATCTCACTCGCGACCCTGATGTTCTTCCTTTGTCGTCTTTTTCGAAGCCGAGCCTTAGGAATACGCTTTCCAATTCCGCAAAAGTGAAGTCTTTTGGCTGTTGGCAAAGTCTTTGAATGAGTTTGTCTTTTTTGGTCATTTTGTAACTATTTTTCGGTTGCAAAAATACGATTTTTTACTTTAGAAAAACAAATTTCAACCCAATTTTTTACTTTTGAAAGTTAAAAACCGACTTCATTTTTTACTTTACAGAGTAAAATTTGAAACAGAAAAGAAGTATCAGCTATCATTGTTCTTAATCATTACGTCAACAAGTTACATTTATCACGAAAAAATCAATGATGAAACGAAGGAAACAAAAGGTATTTTATATACTTTTGCAACGCAAAAACGAAACCAAAGTCATATTAAAAGAATAAGTAAACTATTAACCAAATGAAAACACAGCACATCTCGTGGTTTGTCATAATAATGACAACCTTTCTTTTACTCGCATGTTGTAAGAAAGAAGAAGAACGTATTAATAAGACGAATTTTACAACTACTGATAATAAGTCTTTATTATCAGAGGTGAATGATTACATAGAGTTGTATGCTCTTGGTATAGCAATCTCTCTTTGTGATGAAGAATTTCGTAGCATAATTAAGGAAGAAGCCCAAAAAAAGTTTGATGGTGATTATGACATCCTTGCTACCTCATTACAAAAAAGAAAACTAGAAAACAAAGGGGTTTTAGTTGGAGAATTTCTTTTAGAAAACCTCGAAAAAAATGGAATAAAAATTGAAGATGATTATTTAGATGAAGTTGCTTCACTAATCCCTAATCTACAAGTATCAATTCCTATAAAATGCGATGAGTGGGACGAAGTTAACTTCATTCCACCTGTAGTACCTGTACCAGTTGATTTTGATGATATCAACAATGATTTTATTGATGGATATGATAGGTTGGGTAATCAGTATACATTTAGCCTTAAAGAAGATCCTGATATACCTATTATTGTAGTGAGTGTTTCGGAAAGGATCGATGAAAACGGCAAGTTCAGATGGGAAGAAGAGGAACCAGTTACTTTATTATCTTCATTCGATTCTTTAAGTATCACATCAAGGGATATTCCAGTTAATCCTTCTTCTCTTACATTACATCACGGAGCAGCTAATGAGATTATTCTTGAATGGCCAGATGTTATAGGAGAAAACGGTTATAAAATTTATCGTAAAGTTGATGCGGGAGATTTTTCTCTGCGTGCCACCGTATCAGCTAATAATAATGGTTATATTGATAAATATCTTAGTTATGGTAAAAGATATTGGTATAAGATTAAGTCTTATAATAACGATGGAGAATCTGCTTTTTCACCAATAAGTACGACTATAGCATCTGCAAGAACAGATGGTCAAAATCTTTCAATAAGTCGCATGATGTTTAACACAACTAGTGATTTAAATCAAGTTGAATCATGGATTAGAGGGGTTCCTGAACTTCGAGTTAGGGTGATAAGAGGATTAGCCAATAGTTCAACTGCTGAATATGTATATAGGTCTAGTATTATTTCACCACCAAGTCGTGATGCAATTGTTGGCCAATGGTGGAATAATTTGATAAATATAACAAATTGGTATACAGATGTTTTAGGAAGTATATTGGTCTTTGATTGGGAAGAGGAGGATAATACATTGCTTAGCAGTATTACTTTGACAGCAAAGTATGAGAACAAAACTACTGGTACTTTTGATTTTGGAGGAACTTTGACATTTAATGTTAGTAATAATGGACCAGTAGGTTTCACTTCTGTTTATTACTGGGATAATCCATATGTTACAAATGAGTATTCGATTAATGGCTTTAAATGGAGTTTTAAATCATATATCATTCCAATTCCAGGAAAAACAATGTAATAAACGGTATATTCAAATTAGATATGTTAAATAGGATCAAAAATATTATTTATATTGTTTTAGGGTTATTGTGTTTTGCAGCTTGCAACAAACCTAAAGAGATATTGACGATGACCGCTAATGTAAATGGAAAGAAGGTGTCTTTTGGAGTGCAGTGCTATGCACTTAAGGCAGTTTTTCGACAAGACGATGGTGGTTTTATGTACAATAAATATACCATAAATGGGATAGATGAAGTGAATGGCGGTGTTTATTTTCAAGTGATTGACAGTACTTCTTTAAAAACTAGTTTTAACATAGAAGATTTTGATAATAGGTTAGTTTATTATCATGAGTCAGGCAATAGTTACCCAGCAATAGATGCAACATTGGAAATTACAAAAGAAGAATCTGACTTGTTATGTGGCTACTTTAATATGCAGGCATTGAAGGAAGATAATGATACTATCCGTATTACAGATGGTTGTTTTGAATTAAGTTTAGAGACGCAAAACATAATTATAAAGAAAGATAGATAAAGGTTGCCATATATTATGGCATCACAAGATAAAGGGGTGTAGTGGTTTATTCTACACCCCTTTGTTGGTTTTTATTAGATTCATCACTTCTTGATGGCTGCAATGCCTGGCAGTTCTTTGCCTTCGATGGCTTCGAGTAGGGCGCCGCCGCCGGTCGAGACGTAGCTCACGCGGTCGGCCAAGCCGAACTTGTTGATGCAGCTCACGCTGTCGCCACCGCCGATGAGCGAGTAGGCACCGTTCTTCTCGGTGGCTTCCACGATGGCTTCGGCCAAGGCACGCGAGCCGTGGGCGAAGTTGTCGAACTCGAACACGCCGCAGGGACCGTTCCAAAGGATGGTCTTCGACTTCTTGATGATTTCGGCGTAGAACTTGCGGCTCTCGGGACCGCAGTCGAGGCCTTCCCAACCGTCGGGAACATTCATCGGGTCAACGACTTGCGTCTTGGCGTCGTTGGAGAACGAGTCGGCCACCACCACGTCGAACGAGAGGTAGAGGTTGACGCCCTTTTGCTTGGCTTTCTCGATGATTTCCAAGGCGAGGTCGAGTTTGTCTTCCTCGCAAATCGAGTTGCCGATTTTGCCGCCGAGGGCCTTTTTGAAGGTGTAGGTCATGCCGCCGCAGAGGATGAGGTTGTCGACCTTGGTGAGCAGGTTCTCGATGATTTCGATCTTCGTGGAGACCTTCGAGCCACCCATGATGGCGGTGAAAGGATGCTGAATTTCATTCATCACCTTGTTGACGGCAGCCACTTCCTTGCCCATCAGGTAGCCGAACATCTTGTGGTCGGCATCGAAGTAGTCGGCAATCAGAGCGGTGGAGGCATGGGCGCGGTGGGCGGTGCCGAAGGCGTCGTTGATGTAATACTCGCCATAGCTGGCCAGCGTCTTGGTGAATTCCTTTTGCGAGGCCTTGATGGCTTTCTTGGCTTCGTCGTAACCTTCTTCGCCTTTCTCGATGCCACGCGGCTTGCCTTCTTCCTCGGCATAGAAGCGGAGGTTTTCGAGCACGAGCACCTCACCAGGTTTCAAGGCATTCACTTGGTCGGCGGCTTTCATGCAGTCGTCGGCAAACTGCACGGGACGGCCCAGAAGTTCTTCCAAATGCTTGATAATCGGCTTGATGGAGTACTTCGGGTCGGGGTTTTTCTTCGGCCTTCCGAGGTGCGACATCAGCACGACCATGCCTTTGTCGTTCAAGACCTTATTGATGGTCGGCAGGGCGGCACGCATGCGGGTGTCGTCGGTGATGTTGAAGTTGTCGTCCAACGGGACGTTGAAATCCACGCGAATCACCACGCGCTTGTTTTCGAAATTGATTTGATCGATGTTTACCATGATATTTCTGTATTTAAGGATTTAAGATTTCAGTTTATGTCGGGCCTTCGACAGGCTCAGGCGCCTTCAACTTCTGAACAGCAAAGGTCCCTGAGCTTGTCGAAGGGCCGTATTCAGAATGGATGTTTTTCAGGGACTACCATATTAATGGACTGTTGCAGCATCTCGAAATCGAAGGGCGAGTTGGTGAGGTTTTCGCCCTCGGTCTCCAAGTTGAGGGTATGGGACGGAATGGAGACGATTCGTATCTTGCGGCCGCGGAATGTGCTGACTTCCTTCAGTTTCTTGATGAAGGTGCCGTCGTAGATGTTGCCGATGTTGGCGGCAAACTTCGGAATACCTACCTTGCGGATGGCGGTGATGTCGAAGATGCCGTCGTTGGGCACGGCGTTGGGCATCATCATCATGCCGCCGCCATTGAAGCGGCAGTTGCCCAACGAGAGGCTGAGGATTTCGTCGTCGAGGACGAGTTGGTCGTCCACTTCGAGTTGGATATGGATGCAGTCGAACTTGAATAGGCATTTCGCCACATTCAGCATGTAACGCGCCGATCCGCCTTTGCCTTGTTGCTTCATCAGGTTGGTGCTGTTGCAGACAGCTTCATCGAGGCCCGTGCCGGCAGCGTTCAGGAAATAGCGCACCTGCGGGTCGCCGTGGTTGTAATACGTCACCTTGCCGATGTCGTGCTTGAAAGTATGTCCTGCCTTGAGGATTTTCACGTTTTCCTGATGGTCGATGTTGAAGCCGAAAGTGCGACGCCAGTCGTTGCCCGTGCCGATAGGGATGATGCCCATCGTGATTTCTTCGGTAGGGAAGCGTTGCTGCGTGAAGATGCCGTTGATCACTTCGTTGTTAGTGCCATCGCCACCCACGGCAACAACTTTTCGATAGCCATTCTCGGTGATGTTGTCGCGCACCAATTCGATGGCATGACCTTGGTGTTGGGTAATCAAAAAATCAAAGTCAATTCCCTCGTTTTCAAGGAATTGTTTTATTTGAGGCCAGTCTCTTTCCGCCTTCCCGATGGAGGCTTTCGGGTTGACGATGACCAGCCATTTCTCGTTGTCTTCTGTCATTATTCTTGAAGTTTTTCGGGGTCAAAGATAGGAAATATTTGTTTTGGCTAAGCATATTTCGGAAAAACCTTATCTTTGCCGAAATTTTAATACAATTCGTTATGAACAAGAAAACTTTACTCCTTTTCTTTTTCTTTCTTGCCATGTTGTTTTCGCCTTTTGCCGTCCTCGCACAAAGCATCGCGGTGAGCGGTAAGGTGGTCTCGAGCGACGACGGCTACGGACTGCCTGGCGTGACCGTGCAAGTGAAAGGCACTTCAAATGGTACCGTGACCGACATGGACGGTAACTACATGGTGAAAGCCGACGGTCAGGACGTGCTGGTTTTCAGCTTTGTAGGCTACAAAACCAAAGAAGTCGCCATCAAAGGCAAAACCAAAATCGACGTGACCCTTGAAGTGGACGCACAAACACTCGACGACGTGGTGGTCACCGCCCTCGGCATCAAACGTCAGAAACGCGAGTTGGGCTATGCCACCGAAGAAATCGGCGGCGAGATGATTGCCAAGTCGGGCTCGGGCAGCGTCATCAGCGCCTTGAGCGGCCGCTCGGCAGGTGTGCAGATCATCAACCCGAACGGCGTCGACGGCGGCTCGTCGCGTATCACCATCCGTGGCAACAACAGCATCTTCGGCGACAACCAACCGCTCATCGTCGTGGACGGCGTTCCGATGACCAACGAAGGCGGTGTCACCTCGTGGAGCGGCGGTCGCGACTGGGGTACGGCCCTCAACAACATCAACCAGGAGGACATTGAGAGCCTCGACATCCTGAAAGGCCCCACGGCAGCGGCCCTTTACGGCTCGCGTGGCGGCAACGGCGTGGTGCTCATCACGACCAAGAAAGGCTCGAAACAACGCGGCCTCGGCATCAGCTATTCCGCTAGTTTCAAGGTGACTACGCCGTATATGTACCGCACGGTGCAGAACAAATACGGTGCTGGCGGCCCCATTACCTTCCACACGCCGACCTTGAAGCCTATCGAGGGCATGACCGACGAGAACGGCAACCAAGTGTATGAATATCCGGGCATTTACAGCGTCGACGACGGTCCCGCAGGCGAACCCACCAACACCACCTTCGGCTACTATGGCGGCGCCCAGAGTTGGGGCCCCGAGATGAATGGCGAAAGCGTCCTTTGGTGGGATGGACAAATCCGAAAATACGATCCGCAACCCGACAACTTGAAGATGCTCTTCAAGAACGGCCACACGATGAACCACAACGTGGCGTTCCAGAATGCCGGCGACTTCGGCAGCGTCCGCGTGTCGTTCACCGACTCGCGCACCAATGCCATCATCGACAACTGCAACTTGCGTCAGACCACGGTCAACGTGGGTACCTTAATTAATGTCTCCGACAAAATCAAAGTCGACGTGGCGTTCAACTACTTGGACTACTACCGCTTGAACTCGCCTGAAATCGGTGAGTCGAACAGCAACTTCAACAAGGGCTTGCTTTACAGCTGGCCGCGTAGCTGGAAAGGCCTCGAGACTACGACCTACGAGAACGAAGACGGTACGATGAACCAATTCGACGGCTATCCCTACATGTACATCTACAATAGTACGTTCTGGACGTTCTACAACAACAACACGACCCTCGACCGCGACAAGATGTACGGCTCCGTACGCCTGATGTACGACATCACGCCTTGGCTGAGCGCCAGCGCGAAAGTGGCTTTGGACTGGACTGCCGACAGCTATACCACCAAGCACAAGCCTACCACCATCGACGGCATGGCGGGCGGCTACTACTCGAAGAGCAAGTCGAACTCAGTGACCCGCGACATGGACTTCCTGCTGACGGCCTACAAAGACAAGATTTTCGGCTCGAAGTTCAACGTGCGTCTCTCGGCGGGCGGTGAACAATACTATGGCTATCGCGACGGACTGAACGGCACCTCGGGCAGATGGGCCTACGCCAACCTCTATGCCATCAACAACTACTCCAACGCCACCGAACGCACCTTCGGCGAGTCGATGTGGGAGAAGCAAGTCAATTCGCTCTATGCCTTCTTCAACTTGAGTTACAGCGACTGGATGTTCCTGGACATCACGGGGCGTAACGACTGGTCGTCGACCTTGCCGATTACCAACAACAGCTATTTCTATCCTTCGGCCACCTTGAGTTTTGTGCCGACTTCGGCCTTCAAGAACTGGAACTGGGGTCCGGTGAGCTTCCTGAAACTGAGAGCGTCGTGGGCACAAACCGCCAGCGACACCGAGCCGTATCAGTTGACTTATACATACAACACGGGTTCGTTCGGCAATCAGTTGTCCGCCACCTTGCCGACCGTGGTGCCACCGTTGGAGCTGAAACCCCAGCGCCAACGCGCCTATGAATTGGGCTTCGACCTCGGCTTGGGTGCCCGTTTCAACATGGACTTCACCTATTACGACATCTACAGCTGGGACCAAATCCTTTCCTCGCCGCTGGCACCTTCGTCGGGCGCCAACAACGTGACCATCAACACGGGCGTGGTGACCAACAAGGGCATCGAGGCCATTTTGACCTACGACCTTGCCCAAGGCAAGGACTACGGCGTGCAAGTTGGCCTCAACTTGGCCCGCAACAAGAACCGCATCGTCGACCTGGCGGGCTCCGACATGTACCTGCTTTCGGAGATTTGGGGCTCCAATGGTCCCGCCATCGCCGTGGAAGAAGGGGAGGAGTACGGCACCATCTACGGCTGGGACTATGTGTATGAATACACCATGCCCGACGGCTCGACGGTGGGACCTTTCTACGACGAAAACGGCAAGCCGATGCCGTTGCTCAACGAGACGGGCACCACCTATCTGAAGACCAGCAACCGCGTGCCGGTAGGCAACTGTGCGCCTTTGGTCACGGGCGGTGTCAATTTAAGGGCTTCCTACAAGAATTGGTCGCTCTATGCCTTGGTCGATGCCAAGTTGGGAGGCCAGATCTATTGCGCTTCCTATGTGGTGGCCATGCAGACGGGCCAAAGCCTCGAAACGCTGTATGAGCGCGACGGCAATGGCCTGCCCTACTACGAAAACGACGAGTTCCTTGGCAACTACGGCGTCATCTTGCCTGGCTATTGCATCAACACCGAGACGGGCGAGGCTGTCGAGAACGACCATGTGGTGCATTACCTCTATAAATACATGCCCAACTTCGGCGGCTGGGGCAACATCCTCAGCACCCCTGGCATCGTCAACAACACTTGGATTAAGCTGCGCGAGCTCTCGCTCACCTACGACTTCCCGCGCAAGTGGCTCGACAAGCAGAACCTCTTCAAGCAGGCTTCCATCTCCCTCGTGGGCCGCGACCTGTTCTATATTTACAAGACCCTTCCCGACAACATCAACCCCGAAGGCACCCAAGGCTCCGGCAACGCCCAAGGCCTGGAATACGCCTCCTATCCTGGAACGCGGTCGTTTATGCTTACCTTTAAAGTCAACCTGTAATTCGAATTGTCATGAAAAAAAGTATCATTGTAATAAGTGCAATTGCCCTATTGTTGGCTTCATGTACTAAAGGCTTCGAAGAGATGAACCAAGACCCGTTTTCGCCGACGGGGACGACCATCGAGGCCTTGTTTAACGGCGTGGTGAGCTCCATGCAGCAGAGCATGAACGAGCAGTTCTATCTGCAAAATGAGATCTGGTATCCCGAAACGGAGCTCGGCGCCCTGACGTCAGAGTCGTGGGGCAACTCCCAAATCGGAACCTCGAATGTATGGTCGGACTACTACCTCATGCTGTCCAATATCCGCGAGATTGAGAATCGCTTCGATGCCTACGGCGAGGAGCAAGGCGACGCTGCCGTGTGCGACAAGGCTCGCGCCCAACTCAACATCCTGAAGGCCTATCAGACCTTCAAGGTCACGGACATCTTCGGCGACATGCCCTATTCACAGGCGGGTCGCATCTGGGAAAACGCCGCTTCGCAGGCCACGATGAAACCCGAGTGGGACACCCAGGAAAGCATCTACAAGTCGCTGTTGGAAGACTTGGTTTGGTCGCGCGACGTGCTCCATGCCGATTCAGCCACCACCGTCAGCGGCAACGAATACTATAAGCTGCCCTACGACGTGCTGCTCAACAACGACTACACACTTTGGGCCGAGTTCGCCAACTCGCTCATCCTGCGCCACGGCTTGCGCATGTACGACAAAGACTCTGAATATGCCACACCATTATTGGTCAAGGCCTACAACTTCATCTACACCAAGATGAGCTCTTCGGGCGGTATGGCTACGGGTGGCGGCATCTGCTTGTGGCCCAGTGTGTTGGGTACGAGTTGGGATGTCAACTGGTCGTTCCGCGAACACAAGCACCTCCGCATGGGCGAAACCATCTGGAGCGTCCTCTCCTCGACCGACGACATGGACGGCAGCGGCATCTTCGACTATCGCACCTTCCTCTTCTTCGACACGAGCCACAAGACCGACAGCTTCCCCGATGGTGCCTGGCACGCCTATCCGCAAATCCGCACCACGGAGACGCCCACTGAAGGCGGTTCGCCTTACGCCCAGAGCCGCGACGGCAGCTACACCTTCAAAGGCCCCTCGTGCCTCTATTCGCCGTTCAACTATTATCTCACTCGCGATGAGAAATATGTTCCCCAAATCCTCGTGACCTACGCTGATGTGCTCTTCATGAAGGCCGAAATTGAGGTGAGAAATATCGGTGGCATCACGCCGCCGCTCAACGCCGACGAATCCATCCGTTCGGGCATCTATCAGTCGTTCCTCTTCTGGACCCATATGCCGCAGCAAACCAGTCGCTGGACCTATTTCTACCCACAGTATACCAACTACATTGGCGATTTGAACATTTGGGCTTACTGCAACAACATGGCGGCCAATGTGATGAACTATGCCGTGTATATGAACCCCAACTTCGACTATTCCAATGAGGCCTATCTGAACATGATTTATCAGCAGCGTTGGCTCAACCTCTTCCGTCAGCCTTGGGAAGCTTGGGCTCTGGCACGCCGCACCATGGCGACGCCCACCACCACCAACCACGCCAAGCTGACCTCATTCCGCATGGAATACCCCCAGAAGGAAATCGAATACAACTACGAGAACTACACCACGCAACTTGCCCGAATGTCGCACGGCGACACGCGACAAACCAAGGTGTGGTGGAATGATAGATGAACAGACTGTTAAACAATTGATTTTTAAAATAAAACTCATAATACAATGAAAAAAACCTTATCTCTCCTTGTAATGATGCTCCTGACGAGCATCGGGCTGATGGCCCAAGTTGAAAAAGTCTTCGACTTCAACAATTACGCTGAAGGACAAATCCTGAATGGCCAAGACGGCTGGTACGTCCGCGTGCACAGCGCCGGCAACGGTAGCATGGGTCCCATGTACACCGATTACTTGGGCCAGTTTTGGGGCACCACGCCGGTGACCCCCACGGCCGACGAGACCATCGGCGTGTTTTCGCACGCCTCGGGTACGGGCTTTGGCGACATCGCCACGCACGACATCTCGCAGTATGGCTTCGACTTCTCCAACGGCGGTATCATCGAGATTGAATGCGACCAGCTGCGCGAATGGTGGGGCACTTTGTTCGGCATCGGCTACGACGGCGATGGCGACGGCTCCGTCCTGCCTCCCGTTACGCCGGCTCCTGGTCACGCCAATTACGAGCCCATCAACCCCGACGCGAACAGCACCAGCCCCGATGGCGGCGTGTATATGCTTCTCACGGGCAGCGACACGGACCCGCTCTTCATCAAAGGCATTGTCCTGCCTAATAACACACCCGCTTGCAATTTCCCGGTGCCAGTGCCGGAGAAGGAATGGGTTCGTTGGAAGGTCTCCATCGACCTGGATGCCAACGATGGCGCAGGTGCCGTAACGCTTTACGGTATGTATGCCAATGTGCCCAACGGCGAGTGGGAAGCCGTGCCGGAATGCCAAGGCCTGAATGTGGGTCTGACCCCAGGCAGCGGCGACAAATTCGACCCCGCCAAGTGGGATAAGATCTTCATGCTCAACAGTGGCTGGTGCGGCTTCGACAACCTCGTCATCCGCTACATTCCTGGCGGCTTGGCAGCACAGTTCATCGACTTCGCCGAAATCCCCGACCAGTTGGTTTACAACGAGCCTATCACGCTGCAAGCCACGGCTACCTCGGGCCTGCCCGTGACCTTCGAGGTCGTGCAAGGCCCCGCTACCATCGATGGCAACATCCTCACCCTCACGGGCGAGGAAGGCACAGTGAAAGTTCGTGCCATCCAGCCTGGTGACGGCACGCAATGGCAACCCGCTCCCTCGGTGATGCGTACCTTCTATGTGGTTGACCCTGAGAACTATGCGCCAAAAATCACCATCCGTCGTCCCTACGAGGGCACCAAGGTGTATATGCCCAACTTCGACAACCCCGTGATGATTGTGTTGAGCGCCTACATCGACCATGCCAACGCCATCAAGTTTGAGCAGATGACATGCAATGTCGATGGTCAAGAGCTCTATTTGAAGACCGACTATCCCGACAACCCTGACAACGGCTATTGGTACACCACTTGGACACCCTCGGGCGAAGGCTCCTACAACATGACCGTGAGCATCACCCAAACCGGCGGCAAGGTCACGACGGCTTCCAACACTTTTGAGGTGACCACCGATTACGATGACATGGTGGTGACCGCCCTCAATGGTGAGGTGATCGTCGACAATACGAATTTCACTGCCTACGGCGAGTTCCCCTTCCCGACGCATGTCAACGCATTCAATGCCATTAACTTGCATTATTTGCACAACTGCGTCAACGGCAACTGCAACACCTACGACCATGCCAGCCATGTGCGCGTGAAGAACTACCGTGGCGAATGGGTGGAGCTTTGCCGCTACATCACCCCCTTCGGCGTGGAATGCATCGACGACCTCGATGTGACTGATTTCACCTCCGTGCTGCAAGGCCTCGTCGAGTTTGAATACTACTGCGAGAACTACGCCACGGGCGATGGCTACAATCCCACGGCCGTCTTTGAGTATACCAAAGGTATGCCCGAGTATCCATATGTTGACATGCAGGAAATCTGGTACGGCAACTATTCTTTCGGCGATTACGAAAACCTTTGCCCCATCCCAATGCGCACGGTGGAATTTGACCCTTGCGTCGAGAAAGCCAAACTACAACTCACCACTTCGGGCCACAACTGGAGCGATACGGGCAACGGCGCCTACAACACGGGCAATGCCGCTGAGTTCTATCACGCCACCCACAACATCAACATCAACGGAGGCACGGTTTACACGCAGGATCTCTGGCAGACCTGTAATCCCAACCCCGCTGGCTGCCAACCCCAAAACGGCACTTGGACCTATAACCGCGCCGGATGGTGTCCAGGCAGCATGACGATGGTGTGGGACTACAGCCTCGACAGCTATCTCGCCAATGGCAGTGCCGACCTGCTTTATGAGTTCGACCCGACCTATGTCGACCAATGCCACCCCAACTATCCCGACTGCGTGAGCGGCCAAAACAGCTGCCCCGATTGCAACAACTCCAGCAACCCGATTCTGAGGGTTTCGGCTAAGGTGGTGACCTACAGCCACAACACCGACATCCTGACGGAAGTCCCCGAACTGCCCGATGTGGATGCCGAGCCGTTCCATTTGTCCATCACTCCCAATCCCGCCAACGACCATTTGACCATCACCACGGATTATGACAAAGGCAGTGCCAGCGTCGTGATCATCAATTCGCTGGGTGCCAAGGTGCGTGGCTTTAGCGTGAAGGGCTCGACCACCATCGACGTGAGCGACCTGCCGTCGGGAATGTACTTTGTGCATGTGGTCGGTGGCAAGGTGGTGACGAGAAAGGTCGTCATTCAACATTAAGGACAACGAAAAATTCCGTACCTTTGCCGCCCAAAACGAACAAATAAAATAACCAGATATGAAAGTTTCAGTTTTATTGGGAGAAAGATTCAAGAAGGCACCTGCTGATTGCGTCGTCGAGAGTCAGGCACTGATGGTGCGTGGCGGCTACATCAAGTCGGTCGGCACGGGCTTGTTTTCCTTCTTCATGCCCGCCAAACGCATCGCGAAAAAGATAGAGAACATCATCCGTGAGGAAATGGACCGCATTGATGGTCAAGAGGTTATGTTTCCCGTGGTGATGCCTGGAACGCTTTGGCAGGAGTCGGGGCGCTACACGAGCATCGGCTCGGAGCTGCTCCGCTTCAAGGACCGCAACGGCATCGACATGGTGCTGGGCATGACCCACGAGGAAGCCGCCGTGCAACTCGCCCGCGACGCCGCGAAGAGCTACACGCAGTATCCCTTCATGATTTACCAAATCCAGACCAAGTTCCGCGATGAACCCCGTTCGCGTGCCGGCCTCATCCGCACTCGCGAGTTCACGATGAAGGATGCCTACAGCTTCCACACCTCGCAGGAGGATTTGGAACGCTACTATGCCTTGGCTTATCGCGCCTACGAGCGCATTTTCAGCCGCTGTGGCGTGCCGCAGGTGGTGGCTGTGAAGTCCGACTCGGGCATGATGGGTGGCCGCATCTCACACGAGTTTATGCTGCTCACGGAAATCGGTGAGGACACCATCGTCATCTGCCCCGAATGCGGTTACCGCTCCAACAGCGAAGCCGCCGACTGCATTGTTCATAACGAGGAGTATCCCATCGAGCCTTTGGAAGAGGTCTACACCCCCGACCAAAAGACCATCGAGGATGTGTGCAACTACCTCCACGCTTCGCCGCTGCAATCGTGCAAAGCTGTGCTGTATCAGCGTAATATGGATGATTCGTTGGTCATCGCCTTTTTGCGCGGCGACCTCGAAGTGAACGAGACCAAGCTCCGCAACCTGCTCGGCGCTGAAGTCCACGCGGCCAATGTCACGCCCGAGATGGGCATCTGCCCAGGCTTCATCGGACCGAAGGGTCTGCCGGAAGGCATCACCGTGGTGTACGACGAGTCGCTGAAGACCTTGAACTCGTTTGTGGCTGGCGCCAACAAGACGAACTATCACTACAAAGGCATGAACATGGCCCGCGACCTTGGCGAAGTGAAATACGACAGCATCGCCAAGGCCACCGAAGGCGGCATCTGCCCCGTGTGCGGCAAGCACAGCATCACCATCAGCCGTGGCATCGAGGTGGGTAATATCTTCCAACTCGGCACGAAATACACCGAGTCGATGAACATGCAGTACCTCGACAGCGACAACACGCTGAAATATCCCATCATGGGCTGCTATGGCATCGGCGTGGGTCGTTTGATGGCTTCGGTCTGCCAGGTGAGCCGCGACGACTACGGCCCCATTTGGCCCATCACCATCGCCCCGTGGCAGGTCGAGGTGTGCGCCTTGCGCGTGGCCGACGAGAACGTGCGTCGCGTGGCCGACAAGGTCTACGAAGACCTGAAGAAAGCTGGCGTTGAGGTCATCTACGACGACCGCAACATCAGCGCCGGCGTGATGTTCTCCGATGCCGACTTGCTCGGCGTGCCGCTGCGCATCGTGGTCAGCCCCAAGACGCTGGAGCGCAACGCCCTTGAGTTCGCCTCGCGCGACAAGAGCTTCAAGGCCGACCTCAACCCCGACAATTTCGTCGACGAGGTGAAGGCCAAGATTGCTGAAATGATTGCGGCTTTGACGCCCGAAGACTAAATCGGCTCATTTTTTACCTAAAATCGGCTCAAATTCGCGAAGGATTTGAGCCGATTTTGTTATGACACCGTCACAGGAAACGCCTTAAAGAACATCAGCAACGAAACGGTTTCTTTCTTGAGCTTGGTTTTGGCGAATTTCTTCGTTTTACCGTCAGTCAGTTCGCCCAAGCCGTTCATGATGGTTTTGTCGCTCACTTGTTCCACGGTTTCGATGCAGCGTTGGAGGTAATCCTGCAATGGCATTCCCATCCTGCTTTCTACGATAGCCGCATTTACAGGTGTATGCGAGCTCAGGAAAAACCAACAGTCGAAAATGTCGCGCCCCGTGATTTCGGTTCTGTCGAGCAATGCGCACAGTTTGTGGGCAAACATATCCGATTTGACTAATACTCGCATTTCGATTCCCAGTAAGTTCTTGATTTCGTAATGGTTGTCGTATTGCCTATTGGAGATTTCCACTTTTAGTTTTCGCTCGTTTTGTCCGTAATCCAAGACAAAGACAGCCCCGAAAAACTTCAACGCCTCGTCATGGATTTTCCCGTATTTCAACAAAATGTTTCTCACTTTTTCATACACCGATTTTTCCTCGTTCGGGTCAAGTAAGTTGAAATCCAAATCCACGGAAAAACGAGGCAGGTCGTAGAAAAACATCAACGCAGTTCCGCCTTTGAAACCTAAACAGTCTGCCAATTCTGCATCCGAAAAAAAGTCTTTCAGAATCTGCAACATGTAGAATTTGTGTTTATTGAGATCCATGGCATCGATTATTTAAACATTTCATTAACTCTTTCTTCCAGTCGCTTTGATTGGTAAATAGGAAGCAGTTGTTTGATGACTTTCTTGTTGACCGCATTTAGGTTATCGAAATAACATTCAGGGTTCAGGTACATCAAGTCTAAAACGGCTCTTTCTGGCGTAGCCATGTTGATGTTGTCGTGTTGCTCGATTCCGGCAAGGTTATAAAGAATTTCACCTTTGATTTGCCGATAGCGGAAAGTTTGTCCCAGCATTTCTATTTCGCGGCTCAAATAACTGACAGAAGTGATGGCCGAATCATATTGGAAAATCACTCCTGCCTTTTGCAGCACATACTCTAAAGAGATGTACGACGGCACGAAAACCAATCCCGCCAATTCCTCTGGATTGTTGTTTCTTTTGGCATAAATCCCTTTTCGGGGATTGAGCAACAAGCCTTTCTGCACATAATAGTTCAACTTTTTTGTAAGAGAAGCGTCTCGTTTTTCATTGAGTAACAATGAAATACTCTTTGTGCTGAAAGCTGTCCGAGGCGACCCGCTCAGGCCTAACATGATATTTTCTTGCGAACCAATCATCCGAAATTTTCGTATTTTCAGTTCGCAAAAATAGATATTTTTTCAAAATAAATGGCATTAATCAAAAAAATCCGACAGCCTAAACTGCCGGATTTTTTTCTACCTCGAGGATTTCGACGTGTTTGTTTCGTCGGAACCACTCCGTGATGTCCTTCACGCGGCCGTCGGCCAGACGTTTCATCATGCGTTGGTTGGTGGTGGCGCTGTCCAAAGGCCCCAGCTCGGCCATGTATCGTCCCAACTTGATGTAGTCGAAATGGTCGGTCGAGACGTTTTCGGGCAGTTCGTTCTTGCCGGAATACCAAGCCAGTTTCAGGTTGGAATGGCTGGCTTTCACCTGCTTGGCCAAGTCGGCGACGGCCTTCGGCTCGGCATCGCCACCCATGAAACACACACAGGTGATGCCCGACTTGTATTGCTCTACAAGACGATTTAACTCATTGGTATCCAACTCCTTGCCGATGTTGTCCCACAAGTATCTGCTGTGGCAACCTGGGCATTGGTTGGGACAGTTGGAGATATTGATGGCAAGCGTCACCTCTTCAGGAACTTCCTGAAAGACGATATCGAAATTAGCGTATTTTAGCATCTGTCCATCTCCATTTTTCCATAGTGACGACGTGCGGCTTCCTCTTGGCGCGGCTCGCTGAAGTTGCTCACGCGCTTGAGGTAACCGATGATGCGGGTCAGGTAATCGATATTATGGCTGTGGCACTCGGGGCACTCCTTCAGGTAGCGCTTGTCGATGTGGCCGCAGTCGTTGCAAATGGTGTTCGGAATGTTGAAGGTGAAGTAGTTGCAGCCTTCGCGGGCAGCCACGCGCAGCAGCTGGCGGTATTGTTCCTTGGTGAGGTGCTCCTCCAGGTTGCAGTGCAGCGCCGAGCCACCAGTGAGGTGCTTGATGTATTTCTCGCCGTGCAGGCGGAACTTGTCGAGGACGTTGGTGTTGGGGTCTTCCACGATGTAGAAGTAGCTGTTGTAGCAGTCGCGGTGCACCTCGTAGCCGTCTTCCTTGTCCCACTTGGCGTGCTTCACGCCCACGTTCTCGGCGGGGATCATCTCGCAGTTGAACATCAGGCCGTTTTCTTTCGAGTAATATTTCTTGTTGTAGCGTTCGATGAGGCCGAGCACGTCTTGCACAAAATGCTCATAATCAGGATTGTCGTTAATCGGAATCTTCAAGAACTCGGCTGCTTCCACGAGACCGTTCACGCCGATGGTGAGATATTGGCGACCCAAGTTGATGTATCCGGCATCGAAGAGCGGCAACATGCCTTTCTTTTGCAGCTCCTTCAGGTTCTCGTTGTAGCAGATCTGCACCTTGTGGCAGAGGTCGACGATTTCCTCCAGGAAAGTGAGGTAGTGCATGTTGTTGCGTGCGGCATACTGGATGCAGCGGTTCAGGTTGATGGTGAGCACGCTCTTCGAGCCCGTGCTGACGCCACCAGCGCCCAGCGTGTAGCTGAAGCCGTTGTCCTGAATTTCGTTGCGCAGGCGGCAGCACGACGACAGCGAGTCGGCGTTGTCGCTGAGGTAGGTGAAGAAGGAGTGGCCTTCGGCGTACATCTCGGCGGTGAAGTCGCCCCATTCCTGGTCGATGACGTCGCCGTCTTTTGAGAGCAGGGCCATCGTCTCGACAGGGAAGGTCAACACGCTCTTCAGGCGCTCGGCGTTGAACCACTTCATGAAGCGTTTCTGGAGCCAGCTCAGCGATTCCCAGTCGGGTTGCGAGCCGTCGGGGAAGTAGAAGTTGCCGAACAGCGACTCGAAGTAGTTCTTGTCGTAGTAGGCAATGTTCCAGAACACCGACTGGTAGTTCCTTGCGCCCGCAGGTTGGTTCAAGGAATAGACGATTTGCTGGAAGCAGTCGGTGATGACCTTGTCGATGGTGCGCGGTTTCAGCGAGAAGTCGACCACTTGGTCGGCGCGTTTGTAGTAGTCCTTGCCGTAGTCGAGGCCGATGAAATAGTTCATGTACATCAGGAACTCGGGCGTGGCGCAGGCCCCCGACAGTTGCGACGACACCATGAACACCATATTAATAAAGCCGCCGCAGAACGAGCGCAGCTTGGTAGGGGCGGTGCTGTTGCCGCCGATGGAGGCCGTGCCTTCGTTGAGCCACGGGTACATGGTGATGGAGGCGCAGTAGTTGGCCAGGCTGGTCTCGTCGTTCTTGTAGATGAAGTGGTTGTTGAGCAAATAGAGGTAGCGGTCGGCCAGTTCCTTGCCAAACATCTCCTTGATGCGGTCGGTGAGCAGGCGCCGGTTGATGCGGATGAAGCTCGACTTGGGCAGCTCGCCGATGAGCGTGGCGATGTTCTTCTTCTCCACGTTGGCGTTGGCATCGTACTTCGAGCCCGTGGCGGCGTTCGAGGCGTTGACGTAGTTGCTCAGGAAGTCGATTTTCTCACGGATCTCGCGGTCCTCGGTGTGTTTTTGGCGGTACAGGATGTAGTTTTTGGCCACCGTGTAGTACTGTTCGGCCATCAATGCCGTCTCCACTTGGTTTTGGATTTCTTCGACGGTCATGCCGTTGGTCACGCGGACGCGGCTCAGGATGCCGTTGAGGTCCTCGTCGGTGGCGTAGAACCCCGAGGCGAGGAAGGCCTTGCTGATGGCCACTTTGATTTTTTCAAGAGAGAAGGCTTCCTGCTTGCCGTCTCGTTTGGTAATGTACAATCCTCCGTTGCTCATAAAAGAATGCTCGTTTTCTGTTGGTAGTAAAGTTGCTGGTTTTCAATTGGTTCATGATAGATAGCTCTCGGTGAACCTTGTTTTGCAAAGGTATATCATTTTGGTGTCTCCGACCAAATTAATTCTTCTTTTTTTTGTCAACAAAATTATCAACATGGCTAATTGTGTGATTTCATTATCTTTGCAGCCGAAATTTAGAATGCGACAAAAGAACTATGGCAAAAAAGAAAAAAATAGAGAACAAACTCAGCACTTTCACCGGTGTGATTATGGGCATCTTTGCCGACGAGCCTTTCCGCCCGAAAAACTACAAGCAGGTCTGCAAGATCATGGGTATCAAGGACCAGGCGGGCAAAGATGTGGTCTATAAACTCCTAATTAATTTGAAAGACGAAGGCCTGCTCGACGAGGCGCGCCCCTATAGCTATGTGATGAGCAAGGCGGGTCTGGCGCAGTTCGGGCCGAAGCAGAAATACGTGGAAGGCACGGTGGAGATGAAGTCGACGGGCAAGGCCTACGTGGTGCTCGACGACGGCGAGAGCGAAGACATCTTCATCGCGGCCAACAACACTTACAAGGCGTTGCATGGCGACCGCGTGCGCGTGGCCATGTTCCCCAAGCGCAATAACGCCAAGCCCGAAGGAGAGATCGTGGAGGTGCTCGAACGCCGCCACACCGACTTCGTGGGCTTGCTGAGCATCTCGCACGGCTATGTCTATGTGCGCCCCGACGTGGAATGGATGCCAGTCGACATCTTCATCCCGCGTGGCGACCTGCACGGTGCCAAAGACGGCCAAAAGGTCATCGCCCACCTCGTGGATTGGCCTGACGGCTCGGGCAACCCCTTCGGCGAAATCACCCGCGTGCTCGGCAAACCTGGCGAGAACGACGTGGAGATGGAGAGCATCCTGGCCGCCCACGAATATCCCATCGAGTTCCCCGAAGAGGTGGAACGTGAAGCCGCCAAAATTCCTGTGAAAATCAGCAAGGACGAAATCAAGCAGCGCCGCGACTTCCGTAAGGTGTTCACCGTCACCATCGACCCGGCCGATGCCAAGGACTTCGACGACGCTATTAGCCTGCAAAAGATGAAAAACGGCCATTGGGAAGTGGGCGTCCACATCGCCGACGTGTCGTATTACGTCCGCCCCGGCTCGGCCCTCGACCAAGAGGCTCTCGAACGCGGCACCTCGGTCTATCTCGTCGACCGCACCATCCCCATGCTGCCCGAAAAGCTCTGCAACAACGTCTGCTCGCTCCGCCCCGACGAAGAGAAGCTGACCTTCAGCGTGGTCTTCGAGATGGACGACGAAGCCCAGATCTACGACCGCTGGATCGGCAAGACCATCATCAAGTCGTGCCGCCGCTATACCTACGAGGAGGTGCAGACGATGATTGAAGGCGGCGGCGGCGACTATAAAGATGAAATCTTGACCTTCCACCATTTGGCCACCAAGTTGCGCGAGCAACGCATGGCCTTGGGCAGCATCAATTTCCACTCCGAAGAGGTGAAGTTTGTCTTGGACGAGAACAAGAAACCCATCGACACCTACGTGCGTGTGCAAAACGAAAGCCATGAACTGATCGAGGACTTCATGCTGCTGGCCAACCGCACCGTGGCCGAGACCTTCGGCAAACCTGAGAGCCAATGGCACAACAACACCTTCGTGTATCGTGTCCACGACGAGCCTAACCCCGAGAAGCTGAACAAGTTCATGCTGCTCATCTCGCGCCTCGGCTATTCGATGGACGTCAGCTCGCGCAGCAAACTCGTGCATTCCTATAACAAACTGTTTGAGGACGTGGAAGGCAAGGGCGAGAAGAACCTCATCGAGAGCGTGGCCATCCGCACTATGGCCAAGGCCGTCTACAGTACCGACAACATCGGGCACTACGGCCTCTCGTTCGACTACTACACCCACTTCACCTCGCCCATCCGCCGCTATCCCGACCTGATGGTGCACCGATTAATAGAAAGATACCTCATCGAAGGTCAGGGCTCGGCCGACAAGAAGCACTACGAGGACATGTGCGTCCACGCCAGCGAGATGGAGAAGCAAGCCGAGGAGATGGAACGCCAGAGCATCAAGTACAAGCAGGCCGAGTATCTGCAAGACAAGATCGGGCAGGTGTTTGAGGGTCTGGTGAGCGGCGTGAGCAAATGGGGCCTCTTCGTCGAGCTGAAAGGCAACAAATGCGAGGGCTTGGTGCGCTACGAGAACCTTCCTGGCGACTACTATTACCTCGACGACGACAACTTCCGCGTCATCGGGCAGGAGACGGGCCGCGTCATCCAGTTGGGCGACGAAGTGCGCGTCATCGTCAAGGCTGTCGACCTCTTTAAGCACAAGATGGACTTCGAGATGCTGGCTGACGCGCCTGCCTCCAAAAAGAAAGGAAAACAGAAAAAACATCTCTATTAAATAAAAATATGTACTTTTGCACCGAATTAATCCGATTAATAAGTATTAATGAATATGAAAAAAAGAAACACACTCTTTACCATGGCCGCCCTGTTAGTCATGACAGCCGTCACCCTCGTTGGCTGCATCAAGAAATACGACCTCCACGTCTCGTCGCAAGACTTATGGTTCGGCTTTGAGGCGGAATCGCAGACCATTGAAGTTACTGCCAACTGCAAATGGACTGTCACGTTCAGCGATAACGAAACATGGTATACCATCACTCCCGACAACGGCAAGAAGGATGGCACCATTACCGTCAGTGTCGAGCCTATGGAGAATGAGGACTTCCGCAGCACCTATATCGTCGTCACTTCGCCTGGCGGCCACATCCGTCGCACGGTGTTCATCTCACAGAACAAGCTTGAATTCCACGGCCTCATCAACAAGATTTTCGGGGTGATGCATCTGGAACACTGGAACACAGACTACTTTGGCGAGATCATCGAGGACACCTACCACGATTCCACCTACAATCCCTATGATACCACGACGGGATACCACTTGTATTTCCTCGAAAATGGTGAGGGCGTGCAGCGTGATCACCACACCGATACGATCGCCTTCTGGCCTTTCCATTATGAATATGACCCAATGAACCAAATCCTGCACTTTGAGTTCGAGTTGATGGACGGAAGCCCTGAAAACTATGATGTCAATGTGCTGACCGCCAGCGACTCGCTCTATCGTTTCATCCACGAATGGCAATCCCACTTCTGGGAACGTGCCGACATGCGTAAGGTGGGTGTCATCACGCCACAGGAATACCATGAAATCATGAAAGCCTTGTCAACGAGACAACGCGTTGTTAAACGCGAGAAGGGTAGTCCGATTTTCATCATGGACTGACATGTCCACGAAGCTCCTACGTCATCTCTTCCTCTGCGGTGTCGGCTTATACTTGTTGGCACTAGTCGTCATCAGCGTGGCTTTTTCCGGTCATGTCCTGCAGTTCAAATGGATAATGTGGGGAGTAGGGGAGGTGCTGTTCTTCTTCGTGCTGACGGCCGTTTTCTATCCCCGTTGGAAGAGCGACGACACGAAACGGTTCCTGTGGAAGGTTTTCCTGACGGCACTCGTGATAAGAGCCGTCTACGCGGTCTTGGTCTCTTACTATTACTATTACGAGACAGGCATCGCCTTCGAATACCATGCCGGCGACAGCCGCGCCTATCATGCCACCGCGGCCTATCTATCGCAATGTGTGCGCCATGGTTATTTCCTGTACATTTTCAAGTATTTGAATGCCTACACGATGGGGTTCTCCGACCAAGGCTATCCGCTTTGGCTGACATTGGTTTATTCCATCTTTGGTCGCAACCTGCTTTTCCCGCGACTCTTCAAGGCGCTGATGAGTGCCTACCTCTGTGTCGTTATCTATCGATTAGGTACACGCACCTTCGGCGAGCGCACGGGTCGATTGGCCGCTGTGATGACGGTTTTCATGCCCATCTTCATCCAAAGCTGCGGACTGCACACCAAGGAGATGGAGATGATATTCCTGTCCATCCTTGCTCTTGAGCGTATGGACTACCTCATCCGCAGCAAGAAATACACCTTCTGGAATGTCTTTTGTCCCATTCTGCTGACGGGCTTGACCTTCGGCTTCCGCACCATCATTGGGATGTGCCTCATTTTCGCCTTTTTGGTCTTTGTGGTACTTTCGTCGAAAGACTTAGTCGGCAAAAAGGGGAAAATCATCACTGGGGCTGCAACCGTGTTGGTTTTTTTGGTCTTTTTGTTGACACCTGTAGGACGCGAGATGCGGATTATCTATCGCCTGAAGTTTAGCGACTTGAGCTATCAGTCGGAAAAATATGAATCTTTAGGGATGAAGCACGGAGAGTTGGCGCAAAGTTGGATTATGGCTCCCGGTGCATTTGTGTTGCCTCTATCGCCCATGGTGGAGGAAAGCCCCGACCATAATAAGATGATCCATGGCAGCACCTATGTCAAGAATTTCCTCGCCTTCTTCGCCATGATGGCCATCGCGATCGCTTTCAGGCAAAAGAAGTGGCGCGATTTCTCGCTCATGGGTGCCTATGAGTTGTCGTATCTGGCCATCATCATGTTCTCTTTTGCGGCCAACAGCGAACGGTATCACGAGCCCGCCATACCATTAATCATACTGATGGCGGCTTATGCCATGACGCATTTGCGCCATAAAGACTTGAAAATCTTTTATGTATATTGTGTATTGCTCTTGATTGCCTTGGTCGTTTGGAATGGGTTGAAACTCTCGGCACGGGGTCTCGTTTGAAAAATTTAAATGAAAATATGTTGCGGTTCAGCAAAAAGTTGTATCTTTGCAGCCGCAAAAGGGTACCTTGCCCGAGCGGTTAGGGACCGGTCTGCAAAACCGGGGACGGCGGTTCGAGTCCGCCAGGTACCTCAAAAGCCTGCTGAATTTCAGTGGGCTTTTTTCATTTTATGTGCCCTAAATCATTTGGAATCCGTATTTTTGCAGCCGAAAAACCATAACACAATGAAAGAAGTAAGAGTAAGATTCGCCCCCAGCCCGACGGGCCCTTTGCACATCGGGGGCGTGCGCACAGCGTTATATAACTATCTGTTTGCCAAAAAGAACGGCGGCAAGATGATTCTCCGCATCGAGGACACCGACCAAACCCGCTTCGTGCCGGGTGCCGAACAATACATCGTCGAGTCGCTCGACTGGTGCGGCATCAAGTTCGACGAAAGCGACTATGTGGGCGGCGAATTCGGTCCATACAAGCAAAGCAACCGTAAACACCTCTACAAACAATACAGCGACGAGCTGCTGGCCAAAGGCTGCGCCTACATCGCCTTCGACACGGCCGAGGAGTTGGACAAATACCGCAAGGAGGCCGAAGCCAACAAGCAAACCTTCATCTACAACTGCCAAAGCCGCAAGCACCTGCGCAACAGCCTGACGATGAGCAAGGAAGAGGTTGACAAACTCATCGCTGACGGCACGCCTTACACGGTGCGTTTCATGATTCCCGAGGACCGCGAAATCGTCATGCACGACCTGATTCGTGGCGAGGTGCATGTGCAGACCAACACCCTCGACGACAAGGTCTTGTTCAAGAGCGACGGCATGCCCACCTACCACTTGGCCAACATTGTTGACGACCACCTGATGCAAATCAGCCACGTCATCCGTGGCGAGGAATGGCTGCCTTCGATGCCGCTTCACGTGATGCTCTACGAGGCTTTCGGTTGGGAAGCTCCGCAGTTCGCCCACCTGCCCCTGCTGCTCAAGCCTGATGGCAACGGCAAACTCAGCAAGCGCGACGGCGACCGCCTCGGTTTCCCCGTCTTCCCGTTGTTCTGGCAAGACCCGAAGACTGGCGACACGGCTTCGGGCTACAAGCAGTCGGGTTACTATCCCGAAGCTTTCATCAACATGCTGGCACTGCTGGGTTGGAATCCGGGCACCGAGCAAGAAATCTTTACCATGGACGAACTCATCCAAGCCTTCTCGTTGGAGCGTTGCAGCAAGAGCGGCGCCAAGTTCAATGTGGAGAAAACCAAGTGGTTCAACCACGAGTGGCTGATGCGCAAGTCGAACGAGGAAGTCGGCAAGGACTACCAGGCTTGGCTGAAGGCCGAAAAAGGCATCGAGACCTCGCTCGACTTTGCCGTGAAAGTGGCTGGCTTGGTGAAAGATAGAGTGAACTTCGTGAAGGAAATCTGGGACCAGAGCTTCTTCTTCTTCGAGGCGCCCACGGAATACGATCCCGTCACCGTCAAGAAGCGCTGGAAGGAAAACAGCGCCGAGACGATGCTCAAGGTGAAGGAAGTCATCAACGGCATCGAGCCTTTCAGCTTGGCCAACATTGACGAGACCTTGAACAATTGGATTACCAGCAACGAGCTCAACATGGGCCTCGTGATGAATGGTCTCCGCTTGATGGTGGTCGGCGCCGGCAAAGGCCCCCACATTGGCGAGATCCTTGAACTCTTGGGCAAGGAAGAGACCCTCAAGCGCATCGATGCTGGCGTGAAGGTTTTGGGGTAACCAATCGCCTTTACACGACAAAAACCTGCCCTCTATGTCATTCCCTTGGGAATCTATAGAGGGCAGGTTTTTGTATTAATTATCGAATCATCAGCCGCTGAGTGGCAACCCCTTTTCCTGTGGTGATTTTAACCAAATAGACGCCTTCAGCCATCCCGGTTGTGGCCATCGAGCAATGGTCTTGGCCGTTCAGTTCCAATGTCGCCACACGCTGTCCTAACAGGTTGAAAATGTCAATGTTCCATAAACCCTCAGCCGACTTGATGTTCACGGCCTCGCTGGTGGGGTTGGGAAACAGGGCCACCGTCAGGTCGTCGTGTTCGGCCACCGACCAGTTGTTGAGTCCCGCCATAAGGGCCACCGTGCCCAGGTTGAGTTCGGTGAAGCGTTTGCATTGGTCCAAGTTGTTGACGCTCAGGCCTATGACGTCCTGTCTGCTATGGATGAAAGGCGAGCTGGCGTGGGTGTCTTCGAAGGGATGGATGGCGGCATAGCCGTTGCGGTTGAACGACGAGTAGTCGCTGTCGCCCCAAGCGAGCCAGTCCTGCCAGATGCGCATGTCGGGGAAATAGGTGCGGCTGAAGCTCTTGACGTAGTCGCCCAGGAGCGAGTCTTGGGTGGTGTACATCAGGTTGACATGGATGTCGGAGCCTTCGGCGAGATAGCCCGTCATGTCGAGGTTGAAATAGGCCACGATGTCCATGCCCTGTTCGGCCATATCGTGCGCATAAGCAGCGCTGCCCACCAAGCCGATTTCTTCGGCACACCAGTTGGCGAAGATGATGGAACGGTCGAAGGTATAAGGGCTGAGCAGACGTGCCGTCTCAAGGATACCGGCCACGCCCGAGGCGTTGTCATCGGCGCCAGGCGAGCGGATGGTGTCGGGGTCAGCGCCGTCGGAGTTCCACGAGTCATAATGCGCTCCGCAAATGACGAATTCTTCGGGCTTCGTAGTGCCCCATTTCACGGCAAGAATATTGTCGGCCGTCTCGATGTCGGATTCGGGCACGGGGAAGTCGTGCAGCATCACCGTGTCGACGCCGAAGCCTTTGTAACGCGCTATCAGCCAGTCTTGTACCTCCCATATGTAACGGCTGTCGTAGCGACGTGTCCAATAGAAGCTGAGGTGTTCGATGTTGGCCTGGATGCTGTCGACCGAGACCGAATCCATCAGGATGCGGAGGTGAGGGTCGACGCCCGTAACGACGGGATAATCGTGTTCATAAATGTGAGGCGCCTGGGCCTTAGCCA
Organism: Bacteroidales bacterium; assembly: GCA_017477425.1. Lineage (GTDB taxonomy): Bacteria > Bacteroidota > Bacteroidia > Bacteroidales > F082 > Limimorpha. The sequence continues at coordinate 29,945 of JAFUVT010000006.1, read as the reverse complement.
ATAATCCTCCCGCCAAAAGCAAGCCGATAAATAATAATTTCTTCATATACAATAATTTATAACTCTAAACTCTAAACTTCTCCCGCTCATAGATTCCAGCCATCGCACATCCTCCGCAGGAATGACATGAGCGGAGCCAAACTCCCCACTCCTAGCTCAACCCTTTCACATGAGGTTTGCCCGCAATGAAATCCTTCAAGTAAAACGGTTCGAAATACGCCACGTCGACAAACTTTTGTTCGCGCAAAGCCTTTTCTGCCAAAGGAAGCATGAAGGCAGCCGAAGGCTTGAAGCCGTCAACGATGCTGATATTAGGTTGGTTCTCAAAGAGTTTGCCGAGCTTGGGCGCTCCATCGCCGAAGAGCCAGAGACGATGGTCTTTCAGCATGTCTTCAAAAGAATGCTCGTCGATGACGAGTGCGGCCGTGTCGTTGATTTTGTTCAGTTGGGCATCGAAAACGGAGGCGTAGACTTCCATCCTGCGTGCGTCGATCATCGGGATCAGCAGGTCGTTTTCACCGATTTGGCTGCCCAGTTTCGTCTTCATGCCGTAGGCCATGGCCTCCAAGGTGTCGATGGCCATCAAAGGCAGGTCGGCGGCATAGCAGATGCCCTTAGCCGTGCTCACCCCGATGCGCAAGCCCGTATACGAGCCTGGCCCTTGGCTGACCGCGACGGCGTCCAACTGTCGATAATCGACATGGGCCACCTCCATCACTTCGCGGATGAAGTTGGTAATCTTCTCGGAATGCGCATTTTGTCCTTCCGTCTCGCGCAAGGCAATCGTGCAACAGCTTTCGTTGAGCGCCACCGAACATACTGGAGTGGCCGTTTCCAAACACAGAATCATATTTTGTCGTTTTTGTCAGGCAAAAATAAGGAATTAAGTTGAGAAGAAAGCCGTTTTGGTGACGGATTCTTTTTTTTCATCGTTTTTTTAATATTTTTAAAAAATAAATAAGAAGAGAACCGACAAATTTCCTTACTTTTGCGTGAATTTTATCCTACCAAAATGGATAGATTGCTTAGTTTATTGATTTTTAGTTACTTGAGTTAATTCAATGTGACTTAGAAGGCGAAGCTTTACCATGAAGGAATCCAACTTTTTCATCTCGAAGGCCACGCAACGCAACTGGGACAAATTGCAGCACGACGGCGGCGACCGCTTGACGAGTCGTGCCAACAAGAGCCGTTCACAGAAAATCATCACCCCCGAAGGCTATGTGATGGCAGGCAGTCTGCCGCGTTTTGTGGAAGAGCTCAGGGATACCACCTATCCCATCGATGACTTGATTTACACACTTTGTGCCTCGTATATCGAGCACAACAGGGTGAGCGAGGCCAACAAGAACCGATTTTTTGCGGAATATACCCAATATCAGCGGCTGGGTCTCAGTGTGCCGCGCCAGATCCTTAAAAACAGGCAAGACGACTGGATTGGTTTCATCTACCAGTCACTGACGACAGAAGGCAGCCGTATCCTGAAAGGCCTTTATTACACCAAGCCCGTCATCGTCAGTGAGATGCTTTCTGACATCCATGTCTTGTCGGGCGAACGCTTCCTCGACCCCTGCTGCGGCAGTGGCATCTTCCTGCTGAAAGTGGAACATGCCGAGCTGGAGCAACTCTATGGCATCGACAACGACCCGCTGGCGGTGATGATCGCTAAAACCAACCTGATGGTGAAATACAACGCGTCGACGGTCTATCCTCAGATCTACCAGATGGATTTCCTGCAGCATGCGGCCTCGGCCTTGGGCGACTTGAAGTTCGACTACATCGTCACCAACCCGCCTTGGGGCACCGAGAAAGGCAAACTCCATCATTCCGAAACCATCCATTCGAAAGAAAAAGCGTCGCTGTTTTTCACCGAGTCGTTCAAGTTTCTGAACAAGAATGGCATTCAGCATTTCCTTTTGCCTTCTTCGCTGATGAAGATTAAGGTGCATGCCGACCTGCGTCGTTTCGTGACGCACGAAACACGTATGGAGAGCATCAAATGCTATCGCGAGCGCTTCAAAGGGGTGTTTACGGACTTCATCAGCCTGAAAGTCAGCAAGAAACCTGTTTTTGGGACGCAGAATTACACCGTCACGACCGAGAACAACACGGTGTCGCGCAAGGAGTTCAAGCCTCGCGAGGACGACTTCTGTGCCATCCCGATGCTCAACGACCGCGACGAGGCCATCATCAGCAAGGTGGAGCGTCAGCGTCACGACGACCTCTCGCACAGCCGCTGGGCCTTGGGCATCATCACGGGCAACAACGCCAAGGTGCTGAAGGAACGTCCCGCCAAGGGCTTGGAGCGGATCTATACGGGTAAGGACATCGGCAAATACCGCTTGCGTCCTGCCAGTCGTTACATCAAATACCATCGCCCTGACTTTCAGCAATGTGCCAAGGATGAGTTCTACCGTGCGCCTGAGAAGTTGGTGTACAAGTTCGTTTCGAGCCACCTTTGCTTCGCTTACGACAATGCGCAAAGCCTCTTCCTCAATAGCGCCAACATTCTCATTCCCGAGGTGGACGGCATGAGCATCAAAACAGTGATGGCGTTCTTGAATTCGTCTTTGTTCAACTTTTTGTATGTCAAGCGTTTTGGAGACTTGAAGATCCTGAAGGGCAACCTTTCGGCCTTGCCGTTCCCAAAGATCACGGAAGATGTCAATGCCAAATTAAGCGCCTTGGTTGACGAGGCTTTGAAAGGCGATGTGGGAGCGGTTGAAGAAATCGATAAGGTTATTTTTGATTTGTATCAATTTGATACAGAAGAAACTAAAATCATAAGCGAACTACAATGAACATCTTAGTCACAGGCGGAGCCGGCTTCATCGGCAGCCATACTTTAGTGGAACTGAACACTGCGGGACACGAGACCGTAGTCGTCGATAACCTCAGCAATGCCAACCGCAAATCCTTGGAACGCGTGGCGGAGCTGACAGGAAAGCAAATCCCTTTTTACGAAGTCGACATCCGCGACCGCGAAGGCCTCAACCGCGTGATGAGTGCCCATCGCTTTGATGCCTGTATCCATTTTGCGGGACTGAAAGCCGTGGGCGAGAGCGTGGAGAAGCCTTGGGAATACTACGAAAACAACATCGGCGGCACCTTGACGCTGCTCGACGTGATGCGCCAGCATGGCTGCAAAAACATCATCTTCTCGTCGTCGGCCACGGTCTACGGAGACCCGGCCATCATCCCGATTACGGAGGAGTGTCCCAAGGGCCATTGCACCAACCCTTATGGCCAGACCAAGAGCATGCTCGAAGAGATCATGATGGACATGCAAAAGGCCGACAAGGAATGGAACGTGGTGCTGCTGCGCTATTTCAACCCCATCGGTGCGCATCCGAGCGGCAGGATAGGGGAGAACCCCAACGGCATCCCGAACAACCTGATGCCTTACGTCACGCAAGTGGCCGTGGGCAAACGTCCTGAACTTGGCGTGTTTGGCAACGACTATGATACGCCCGACGGCACGGGGGTCCGCGATTACATCCACGTTGTCGACTTGGCCCGTGGCCATGTGGCGGCATTGAAAGCCATCGAAAGAAGTTGTGGCTGCGCGATTTACAACCTCGGTACGGGACAAGGCTACTCGGTGTTGCAGTTGGTGAAGGCTTTTGAAAAGGTCAACGGTATCAAGATTCCGTACAGCATCAAGCCGCGTCGTGCGGGCGACATTGCCACCTGTTATTCCGCCCCCGCCAAGGCGGAACGCGAGCTAGGCTGGAAGGCACAATACGGTCTCGAAGAGATGTGCCGCGACGCCTGGAATTGGCAGCGCAATAATCCCGACGGGTATTGAGTTTTGTATTCAAAAGATAAAAACAAAACATATGAAAGGAATAGTATTAGCAGGCGGTTCGGGTACCCGCCTTTACCCTATCACCAAGGGTGTGAGCAAGCAGCTGCTCCCCATCTACGACAAGCCCATGGTGTATTACCCCATCTCGGCCTTGATGCTCGCTGGCATCCGCGACATCCTCATCATCAGCACTCCATATGACCTGCCGGGTTTCCAGCGTCTGCTGGGCGACGGCTCCGACTATGGCGTCCATTTCGAGTATGCCGAACAACCTTCTCCCGATGGCCTCGCACAGGCTTTCATCATCGGTGAGAAGTTCATCGGCAACGACTGCGCCTGCCTTGTGCTAGGGGATAACATATTCTATGGAAGTGGGTTTACGGGTCTGCTCCGCAATGCCGTCAAAGATGCAGAGGAGAACAAAAAGGCCACCGTGTTCGGTTACTGGGTCAGCGACCCCGAGCGTTACGGTGTGGCCGAGTTCGACAAAAACGGAAACTGCCTCAGCATCGAAGAGAAACCCAAGGTTCCCAAGAGCAACTACGCCGTCGTGGGACTCTATTTCTACCCCAACAAGGTCGTCGACGTGGCCAAGACCATCAAGCCTTCGGCACGCGGCGAGCTGGAAATCACCACGGTGAACCAGCGTTTTCTGGAAGACGGCGAACTGAAAGTGCAGGTCTTCGGACGCGGTTTCGCTTGGCTCGACACAGGAACCCACGACAGCCTTAGCGAGGCTTCGACCTTCGTCGAAGTCATCGAGAAGCGCCAAGGCCTGAAAATCGCCTGCCTCGAAGGCATCGCCTACCGCAACGGCTGGATCGACGAAGAGAAAATGCGCCAGTTGGCGCAGCCGATGCTGAAGAACCAATACGGACAATACCTGCTCCGCGTCATCGACGAATACAAGTCGGAGATCACCTCGGATACGCTGACACACCTGAATAGGAATTAGTACCAATCTCCCTGACCAAACGAATAAAAAAACATGACATACAATCGATCAATCATCATCACGGGCGGCGCGGGCTTCATCGGGAGCCACGTCGTGCGCCTGTTCGTCAACAAGTACCCTGAATACAAGATCATCAACCTCGACAAGCTGACCTACGCCGGCAATCTTGCTAACCTAAAGGACATCGAGGACAAACCGAATTACAAGTTCGTCAAGATGGACATCTGCGACTTCGAAGGCGTGCTGAAGCTGATGCAGGACGAACACGTCGACGGCATCATTCACTTGGCCGCTGAGAGCCATGTGGACCGCAGCATCAAAGACCCGTTCACCTTCGCGCAAACCAACGTGATGGGCACGCTGAGCCTGTTGCAGGCCGCGAAATTGTATTGGGAAAACCTGCCAGAGCCGTATAAAGTTGAGGTCCCTGAGCTTGCGGTTGCTGAGCAAAGCCGAAGCATCGAAGGGCCGACCTATACTGACGGCGTTTCGACAGGCTCAACGACCTGCGTTCCTTGCCGTTTCTACCACATCTCGACCGATGAGGTCTACGGCGCTCTCGAACTGACCCACCCGCAAGGCATCGAGCCGCCGTTTACCACCAAGGCCAGCAGCGGCAAGCACCATCTGGCCTATGGCGACAAGTTCTTCACCGAGGACCTGAAATACCAGCCCCACAGCCCCTACAGTGCCGCCAAGGCCAGCAGCGACCATTTCGTGCGTGCCTTCCACGACACCTATGGCCTGCCCACCATCGTGACCAACTGCTCGAACAACTACGGCCCATACCAGTTCCCCGAGAAACTGATCCCGCTGTTCATCAACAACATACGCCACCGCAAGCCGTTGCCCGTCTACGGCAAGGGCGAGAACGTGCGCGACTGGCTCTATGTGGAAGACCACGCTCGCGCCATCGACTTGATTTTCCACGAAGGGAAGATCGCTGAGACTTACAACATTGGCGGCTTTAACGAATGGAAGAACATTGACATTGTGAAGGTGCTTATCAACACGACCGACCGTCTGTTGGGGCGTAAGGAAGGCGAGGACATGAACCTTATCACCTACGTCACTGACCGTGCCGGACACGATTTGCGTTACGCCATCGACTCCAGCAAACTCCAGAAGGAATTGGGTTGGGAGCCGAGCCTGCAGTTTGAGGAAGGCATCGAAAAGACCGTCCGCTGGTACTTGGACAACCAAGACTGGATGGACAACGTCACATCAGGTGACTACCAGAAATATTACGACGACATGTACAAAGGAAGATAAATGGACCAGGTAACCATCATTGACTACGACCGGATCTACAAGAACTTCATCGACGAGAAGTATCTGCACGGTCACGACGAATACTATTATCGCAACCAGCAGGTGAAAAAGCCCGAAGGCGGCTGGAGGCATCTGCATTCCGACGAGATCGAACGTCTCGTCAAGAACAGCAACTCGGCCACCAACTGGGACGACATTTGGGTCACCGATGAGTTCGACACCAACATGATCCGCAACAACCACTTCTTTGGCATGGTGCGTATCGGAAGAGTGTCCCGTAAAGTGCTGCAATACCACGACCTGCGTGTTCCCATCGGCATCACCAGCAGTAGCATCATCTCGTGCGACATCGGCGACGACGTGGCCATCCACGATGTGCACTACATGGCCAACTACATCATCGGCGACCGCAGCATCCTCTTCAACATCCAGGAACTCTCCACCACCGACCACTCCAAGTTCGGCAATGGCACCATCAAGGAAGGCGAGCCCGAGGACGTGCGCGTGTGGCTCGAAGTGATGAACGAAATCGGAAGCCGCAAGATCATGCCTTTCGACGGCATGACCACGGCTGATGCCTACCTTTGGGCCAAGTACACCGACGACACCAAACTCCAGGAACGCCTCGCGGAAATCACCCAAGCCAGTGTCGACTTCCATCGTGGCTACTATGGCACCATCGGCGAGTCGTGTGTCATCAAGAACTGCTGGATCCTGAAGGATGCCAAGGTGGGACCGCATTGCTACATCAAAGGGGCTAGCAAGCTGAAGAATGTCACCATTAACTCGTCGAAAGAAGAGCCTTCGCAAATCGGTGAGGGTGTCATCTTGGTGAACGGCGTGACGGGCTACGGCTGCCGCATCTTCTATTCGGTGGTGGCCACGCGCTTCGTGCTGGGCGACAACTGCAACCTGAAATACGGCGCGCGCCTCATTCACTCGGTGATGGGCGACAACTCCACGATTTCGTGCTGCGAGGTCTTGAACAACCTGATCTTCCCCTCGCACGAGCAGCACCACAACAACTCGTTCCTCATCTCCGCCTGCGTGATGGGTCAGAGCAACATGGCCGCTGGCGCCACCATCGGCTCCAACCACAACAGTCGCGCCACCGACGGCGAAATCGTGGCCTCACGCGGCTTCTGGCCGGGACTTTGCTCCAGTGTGAAGCACTCGTCGAAGTTCGCTTCGTTCACCTTGCTCAGCAAGGCCGACTATCCCAGCGAGCTCAACATCATGCTGCCGTTCTGCTTGGTCAACAACAACGTGACCAACAACGAGCTAGAGGTCATGCCGGCTTATTGGTGGATGTACAACATGTACGCCATCGCACGCAACACGTCGAAATACCAAAAGCGCGACAAACGCAAACGCAAAATCCAAAACATTGAGTTCGAGACGCTTGCTCCCGATACCATCGAGGAGACCATCGAGGCCCGAAAACTCCTTGAGGTCTGGGTAGCTAAGGCCTATCTCCGCACGAAAGGCGAAGACCCTGAGAAATATGAGTACTACGACCTCCGCGAATGCGGCAAGAACCTCCTCGACAACGAACCCGAAACCGTCAAAAAACTTGAAGTCTTTGGCGAACACATGGAGAAAGGCAAACGCAAGGTGCGCATCCTGAAGCCTTTGCAGGCCTATCATGCCTACGGCGACATGATTACCTATTACGCCGTCAAGACCTGCCTGCGCTATCTCGAAGCCCATCCCGACGTTGACATGGAAGCCATCGTCAACCACATGAAGGGCAAGCGCCTCCGCAAATGGATCAACTTGGGCGGTCAGACGATGCCCGAGGAATACGTCGACCAGCTGCGCGCCGACATCCGCGACGGCGTGCTCGACACCTGGGACGAAATCCACCATCGCTATGACGAGCTGTGGGCTAATTATCAGAAGGAAAAGCTGCGTCACGCCTATTTCTCGCTGATGTTCCTCTACAAGGACGATGCTGACGTGCTGACCGAGGAGATGTGGCACGAGAACCTCGACAAGGCCGTTCGCATCCAGCACTACATCTGCGACCAGGTCTACGAAAGCCGCAAGAAGGACTACGACAACGAGTTCCGCAACGCCACCTTCCGCAACGAAGCCGAGAAACTGGCTGTCATCGGCAGCATCGACGATGTGAGTTTCGTTAAGGAAATCCGTCAGGAGACGGAGAATTTCGTGAAATTAATTCAAAAATATAAACAGTAATGAGAGTCATTATCGAAAAAAACTACGACGCCATGTCGCGTTGGGCCGCCAACCATATCGTGGAGCGTATCAACGCTTTCAAACCAACGGCCAAGAAACCCTTTATCCTGGGCCTCCCCACAGGCTCCACCCCTATTGGAACCTATAAAGAGCTGGTGAAGCTTTACAAGAAAAGCCAAGTCTCCTTCAAGAATGTGGTCACCTTCAATATGGACGAATACGTCCGCATCCCCGAAGACCACCCCGAGAGCTACCACAGCTTCATGTGGAACAACTTCTTCAGCCACATCGACATCAAGAAGGAGAACGTCAACATCCTCAACGGCAACGCCAAAGACTTGGAGAAAGAATGTGCCGACTACGAAGCCAAGATTAAGAGCTATGGCGGCATCGACCTCTTCATGGGCGGTATCGGTCCCGATGGCCACATCGCCTTCAACGAGCCTGGCAGCAGCCTGACCTCGCGCACCCGCGTGAAGACCCTCACCTCCGACACCATCATCGCCAACTCACGCTTCTTCGACAACGATATTAATAAGGTGCCGAAGACCGCCCTCACCGTGGGCGTGGGCACTGTGATGGACAGCCGCGAGGTGATGATTCTGGCCAATGGCCACGGCAAGGCCCGCGCCTTGGCGCATGCCATAGAAAGTGCTGTCAGCCAGATGTGGACCGTCAGCGTGTTGCAGATGCACCCCCAAGGCATCATCGTTTGCGACGATGCGGCCTGCGACGAACTGAAATACGGCACGGTGAAGTATTTCAAAGACATTGAAAAGAATAACTTATGAAAAACTTTGCAATCATCGGCGTAGGCGGCTACATCGCCCCGCGCCATCTGAAAGCCATCAAAGACACGGGCAACACCCTTGTCTCGGCCTACGACAAGAGCGACAGCGTCGGCATCATGGACAGTTATTTCCCCAATGCCGCCTTCTTCACGGAGCAGGAGCTCTTCGACCGTCACAACACCAAGTTGCGTGACGAGCAAGGCAAGCAAATCGACTACGTCAGCGTCTGCACGCCCAACTACCTCCACGACGCCCACACCCGTTACGGACTGCGTCTGGGCTGCGACGTCATTTGCGAGAAGCCTCTCGTGCTCAACCCTTGGAACATCGACGCCTTGCAGAAGGTCGAGGAACGTCAAGGACATAAGGCCTACAACATCCTCCAACTGCGTCTGCACGACAAGATCAAGGCGTTGAAGAAGAAAGTCGATGAAGGTCCGAAGGACAAGATCTACGACATCGACCTGACCTATATCACCTCGCGCGGCAACTGGTACTATGCCTCGTGGAAGGGTGACATCAACAAGAGCGGCGGCATCGCCACCAACATCGGCGTGCATTTCTACGACATGCTGAGTTGGATCTTCGGCGACGTGCAGAAGAACATCGTCCATGTGGCCTCGCACGACCGCGTGGCGGGTTACCTCGAGCTGAAACGCGCCCGCGTGCGTTACTTTCTCAGCATTAACGGCGAGACCTTGCCGCCCAATGCCGTGGAAGGCGAGAAGCGCACTTACCGCACCCTGAAAATCGACGGCGAAGAGTTCGAGTTCAGCCAAGGCTTCACCGAGCTGCACACCAAGAGCTACGAAGAGATTCTGGCGGGTCGTGGCTTCGGTCTCGAAGAGGCGCGCCGTTGCATCGAGATCGTCTACGAGATCCGCAACGCCAAGCCCATCGGCCTTGTCGGCGACTATCATCCGATGGCCAAACTGCCCCTGAGCGGACATCCGTTTGGATGGAAATGACCAACCAACTGAACAACTGACAACTGAACAACTGAACAACTGAAATGAACATCGCAGTAGCAGGCACAGGCTATGTCGGCCTGAGCATCGCCACCTTGTTGGCGCAACATAACCATGTCACCGCCGTGGATGTCGTCCCCGAAAAGGTCGACCTCATCAACCAGCGGAAGTCGCCCATCCAGGACGAATACATCGAGAGATACCTCGCCGAGAAAGAACTCGACCTGACGGCCACCCTCGATGGCGCAACGGCCTATAAAGACGCCGAGTTCGTCGTCATCGCCGCCCCGACCAACTACGACCCGCAGAAGAACTTCTTCGACACCTCGCACGTGGAAGAAGTCATCGACCTGATTCTCAGCGTCAACCCCGATGCGGTAATGGTCATCAAGAGCACCATCCCCGTGGGGTACACCCGTGGCTTGTATGTCAAATACGCCGCCAAGGGCGTCAAGAAGTTCAACCTGCTTTTTTCACCCGAGTTCCTGCGTGAGAGCAAGGCCCTCTACGACAACCTCTACCCCAGCCGCATCATCGTGGGCTTCCCGAAGAAAATTGCCGGTTACGATGAGGAAAACGAAGCCATCATGAAGATGGTCAGCGTCGACCTTGAGGCCAAAGCGCACCAGTTTGCCGCCTTATTGCAGCAGGGTGCCATCAAGGAAGACGTCCCCACGCTCTTCATGGGCATGAAGGAGGCCGAGGCCGTGAAGCTCTTCGCCAACACCTACCTCGCCTTGCGTGTGAGCTATTTCAATGAGTTGGACACCTATGCCGAGGTGAAAGGTCTCGACACCCAAGCCATCATCGACGGCATCTGCCTCGACCCCCGTATCGGCAACCACTACAACAATCCCAGCTTCGGTTACGGTGGCTACTGCCTGCCCAAGGACACCAAGCAACTGCTGGCCAACTACGAGGACGTGCCCGAGGACCTCATCCGCGCCATCGTCGACAGCAACCGCACCCGCAAGGACTTCATCGCCGACCAGGTGCTGAAGAAAGCGGGCTATTACGACTACTACGACCAGGGACAATACGACGCCTCACAGGAACGCCATTGCGTCATCGGTGTCTATCGCCTGACGATGAAGTCGAACAGCGACAACTTCCGCCAGAGCAGCATCCAAGGCGTGATGAAACGCATCAAAGCCAAAGGCGCCGAGGTCATCATCTACGAGCCCACCTTGCCCGATGGCACCACATTCTTCGGTAGCCTTGTGGTCAACGACTTGACCAAGTTCAAGGCCATGAGCCAGGCCATCATCGCCAACCGCTACGACGCCTGCCTCGACAACGTCATTGAAAAGGTATACACGCGTGATATTTTCAAAAGGGATTAATGTTTCATGTTCAACAAAACCGACCCATCCTATTTTGACGGCGAGTGGAGCTTCGAGAAGACCGAACGCGCCGTCCTCGGACTCTGCAAAATCCTTGACCGCTACGCCCATAATCTGACACTCGAGGACCTACAAAACGACCCCCGTTGCGCCCGCATCCCCAACCTCAGCCTGGAACGTGTGCAAGAAGTCATCGCCGACGTCGAAGCCAAGCTCTGGCGCGGCGCCAAACCTTTCGAAAACGAGGTCATCTACCACACGGGGCCTCATCACGACGACATCATGCTGGGTCTCATGCCGCTCATCAACAGACAGCTACGGTCGGCCACCAACCAAGTGCATTTCGCCATCATGACTTCGGGCTACCACTCTGTCACCGATGCCATCCTGCGCCAGGCCTTGGAAGATACTTTGGAATGCCTGCGACAAGACCGTATCCAGATGGTGCATTACCCCGACTTCTTCGAACAAGGCTATCGCTTCAAGCAGGAGAAAGACATCCACCATTATCTCGACAATGTCGCCCGCAAGAACCCCGAGGAGATGCGCCGTGGCTTCTGCCATCGCATCCTCCGCGACGCCGTAGGGCTGTGGGAGTTGAAAAGCGTGGAAGACGTCGAGGCTCGCTTCAAGACGGAGATAGAGAACCTAAGGGAAGGTAAGGCCAACAGCACCGAGATCCAGAAACTCAAGGGGCAGGTGCGTGAGTTTGAAGAGGAACTCGTCTGGGCCTATGCCGGCACGGCGTTGAATCATATCCATCATCTGAGGTTGGGCTTGTATGACGATAAGAAAACAAAGGATCCTGACTTCTTGCGTGACGTCGCTCCCATCCTCAACCAACTGCGGGCTCTGAAGCCTACCATCATCACAGTGGCCATTGACTCGGAGGGGCAAGGGCCCAACACCCACTACAAGGTCATGCAAAGCATTGCGGAGGCCGTGAGGTTGTGGAATAAGGAAGCAGACCTTAAGAACTTGAGAATCTTCGGTTATCGTAACGTGTGGTCGACCTTCCATCCTGCCGAAGCCAACATGTATGTGCCCGTGTCGCTCAACGCCTTCGCCGTCTTCGAAAAAGCCTTCAAGGACAGCTACCTGACGCAAGTGAAGGCCGAGTTTCCCAATCCCGACTTCGACGGGCCTTTCAGCGAGTTGGCGGAAAGCATCTGGGTGAAGCAATACAAGGACATACAACTCATCCTGGGAAAGGACTTCTTCTATGAAAACGAGCATCCGCTTATCCGCGCCACGCATGGGTTGATCTTTTTGAAGGAAATGACTGCGGAGGAGTTTGTGGATTTGGCGGAGGAAATGTCTAGGAGAATTGAAAATAATAGAATTGATAATTGAGAATTAAAGAATTGAGAATTATGGCTAATTTGATACAGGATAAAAGCAGGGATTTTGCAATAAAGATAATCAATTGTTATAAGTATTTGATTGAAGAGCAACACGAATATATCCTATCGAAACAGTTGGTTCGCAGTGGAACAAGTATAGGGGCAAACACACGTGAAAGCAAAAACGCTCAATCTCGAAACGACTTTATCAGCAAGTTGAGCATAGCCTTAAAAGAAGCTGATGAAACCGATTATTGGCTTGACCTTCTCCATGCCACAGATTATTTGGACAATCAAATGTATGACTCTCTTGCAAAGGATTGTAATGAAATAATAAAAATTCTTACTTCAATCATCAAATCCCTAAAAGACAAATAATTGTCAATTAAAAAATTCTCAATTCTCAATTAACATTAATATGGATTTCCTCTCCGCCCATTGGCTCGACATCACCACCACGGCCCTTGGCCTGGCCTACATCCTTTTGGAATACAAGGCCAGCGTCTGGATGTGGGTCGTAGGCTTCGTGATGCAAAGCCTCGGCATCGTATTGTATTATCAAAAAGGCCTTTACGCTGATTGTGGCATGGAGTTCTACTACCTGGCCATGACCGTCTACGGCTTCATTGCCTGGATGCGCCACAAGCAGAAGGCCACCGACTTGCCCATCCGTCACATGCCCCGCAAGAAAGCCTTCATTTGGCTCGGCCTCGCGGCCTTGATATGGGTAGCCATCTATTTCCTGCTGTCGCGTTTCACCAACAGCAACGTCCCCGTCCTCGACGCCTTCACCACCGCCTTGAGCGTCGTAGGCATCTGGGCCTTGGCACGAAAATACCTGGAGCAGTGGTTCGTTTGGATCGTGGTGGATGTGGTCACCTGCGGGCTCTATTTCTACAAGGACATCCCTTTCAAGGCCTCGCTTTATGCCGTTTATGTCGTCATCGCCGTGTTTGGGTATTTGAGATGGAGGAAGATAATGTTGGCTGAAGGTTGAGTATTTATTTTTTTTCTATTTTTGCGGGAACGTATTCAGAAAGATAAAGCCAATAAGAACCTATGTTGGATTCTGAATCAATTTATTGGAAAACAGGGAGTTGTCGTTATGGAATGTGACCGACCTGGCGAAGCTGTGTTTTAGTTGGGAGTTGTTCAGTTGTTCAGTTGTTCAGTTGGAAGTTAACCTCCCATGTCATGCCAGCCTCGGCCCGAGGGAGAGCGGGCATCTGTGGGGGGGGCGGCTTGGATTTTGAAAAATAACAATTTAATAAAAATATGATTAACGTTGGAATTATCGGATGTGGCTTCGTAGGCGGAGCCCTCAAGGACTGGTTGGAACACAACAACCCAGAGTGCAAACTGTTCATCAGCGACCCGCCCAAGGGGTATAATGATGACTTGAGTAATATCGACATTGCTTTTCTGCAGATCCATGTCCCCACCGAGGACGACGGTTCGCAGGACTTGACGCTGATGAAGGAGCTCATCACCAAGCTTCCGGACGTGCCCGTGTTTGTGCGCACCACCATCCTTCCAGGCACCAGCGAGATGCTTTCGCGGGAGACCCATCATCAGGTGTGCTACATGCCCGAGTTCCTGACCGAGCGCACCTTCATCGAAGACTTCAAGAAGCAGACGATGGTCTTCACCGGTGCCCACGAGCTGCTCACCAAGATCTTCGTCGGCAAGAAGTTCACCGTGATGACCCCGTTGGAGGCCGAGCTGACCAAGTACATGCACAACGTCTTCGGCGCCTACAAGGTGACTTATTTCAACGCCTGCCGTGAGTACTGCGAGCAGATGGGTGCCGACTGGCGCAAGGTGCACACGGGTGTGTTGCTCTCTGGCTATATCAACGACACGCATACCTACGTCCCTGGTCCCGATGGCAAATACGGCTACGGTGGCAAGTGCTTCCCGAAGGACGTGAACGCCTTCGCCAAGATGACCGAGGGCACTTCGCTCGGAACACTTTTGGAGCATCTTCATGAGTTGAATGTGCATTTCAGGGGCGTGGAGGAACACATTTAGTTTCAAGTCTATTCCGCTGCTTGGAACCATTGTCCGCAACCTCCCGTGTCATGCCGACGTAGGCTTGTGTGAGAGCGGGCATCTAGGGGAGGCGGATAGGAAAACACAAAAAAACCACCCAAAAAATTTGTTTGTGTCACAGCTTTTCTCACTATATTTGCGGAAGACAATTCAGATGAAATGGACCAAAATGGACCAAAAATGGATTCTGAGTCAACTTATCTAGTGATGCTATGAAAAGAGAAACGAAGATAGTGTTTCAAAATACCGAAAGAAGTTATTGGCTTGAGACCATAACAAAAGTTCATAATGAGTATAATTGCCATAGTGGTGTCATATCAACTCATGACATTGTATTTGACTTTGATACAGCTATCGCTCCTGATAAAATCAAACCATTTCATTTGGTTACTCTTGCTTGCTTGATTCATTTTTTGATTGACCTTAAAATGAATGTGTTTATTTCTAAGAATAACCAAGATGTTTTTCAGTATATATATAAGGATTTGGGGTTTTCGGAATATTGGAGAGGAGGGAAGAATTATGTAGAAGCACCAACTCATGAGAGCGTTTTCAATTTGTGGAGAATTACAGAACCCGAGAAAGACTTATATGCAAAACGAGTAGAGGAATACTTAAGAAGAACATATTTTACAAACAAGGATTTAAGTGTAGTTTCTGTTGGTTTGGTTGAAGCTTATTATAATGTTTTTGATCATGCACATGCTAAAGGGAATGCGTTTTCTTTGATTCAATATGACAAAGAAACAAGCATTTTACATGTTGCAGTTTCCGATTTTGGCATAGGAATTGCGCAATCTGTAAGTGATTTTGACAAAGATATAACAAACGATAAAGATGCTATCCTTAAAGCTCTGGAAGATAATTTCACGGTGAAATCGACGGATAGAAACAAAGGTATGGGATTAAGTATTATCATAGCTCCAGCGAAGGAAGCAAGGATATTTAGCCATAACGGATTGGTTTACAAGCATGATGGAATTATTGAAGGCTTTTATTGTGAGATGTCTTTCCCTGGGCACTAATATATTATGAGATAGACTTGTCTCAAATGGATGATGAGGAAATTATTGATGAATTTGATTTTTTTAACTAAATAGATAAAAAACATGTGTACAATAGTATTAAAGGACATAATGGATTCCTCGACACTGCTACCCGAAGCGGGCAACTTGTTTTATTCACAGATTGTGAAAGGAATGGAGGATTCTGATAAGGTTATTGTTGACATGTCAGACGTTACCGCATTGCCTTCGGTCTTCTTGAATGTGTCTATAGGCCGACTTATTGACGAGTGGGGGGTAGACAAGTTGAAGAATAATATGGTATTTACAATGATTACCAAACAACAAGCTATGCGTCTTAGAGATTATATTGTCAAGTATGGGGTTACTGCATGATAGGTTGATGGCGAAAGTTTTTGACCGTATGTTTTGTGAAATTGCGGAAGCTGGTTGTCCCGCTCATGAGTGTTGGTAATTTTTTTCAATTCTCAAAAAATAAATCCTTATCTTTGCACGATAAGAACAAAGTTCATCTTCAATACCTTGTTGTGAACAGAGTTTATAACTCATTAAATACCAAACCCTTGTCACCACGGAATGTGACTGACGGAGCGAAGCTGTATTTTAGTTGGGAGTTGTTCAGTTGTTCAGTTGGAAGTTAGCCTCCCATGTCATGCCAACGTGGGCCCGAGGGAGAGCGGGTATCTGGGGGAGGCGGATAGCGGATCAAGGAACCGACCCCTGATTCTTGATTCTTAACAAAAACAAAGCATGAAAAATATACTTCTCACTGGTGCCGCCGGTTTCATCGGCGCCAATCTGGCACTTCGATTGCTGAAGACCGAAAATGACATTCATATCGTCGGCCTTGATAGCATCAACGACTATTACGATGTGCGGCTGAAGGCATATCGGCTGGCGCAAATAGAAGAAACCGCCAAGGATGTTGATAACCATTGGACGTTCATCAAAGGCAACCTTGCCGACAAGGCCCTTATCGATAGTCTCTTCGAGCAATACCACTTCGACATCGTGGTGAACCTCGCCGCCCAAGCTGGTGTGCGCTACAGCATCGAGAATCCTGATGCTTACATCGAGAGCAACATCATTGGCTTCTACAACGTCCTCGAAGCCTGCCGTCATCATCCCGTGCAGCATCTGGTCTATGCCAGTTCCAGCAGCGTGTATGGCGGCAACAAGAAAGTGCCTTTCTCGGTTGACGACCGCGTTGACAATCCCGTGAGCCTTTATGCCGCCACCAAGAAGAGCAACGAACTCTTTGCGCACTGTTATAGCAAGCTTTACGACATTCCCACCACGGGTTTGCGTTTCTTCACGGTCTATGGTCCTGCGGGTCGCCCCGACATGGCCTATTTCGGTTTCACGAACAAGTTGGTGAAAGGCGAGAAGATACAGATCTACAACTACGGCAACTGCCGCCGCGACTTCACCTACGTTGACGACATCGTTGAAGGCATTGTACGCGTGATGGCCAAAGCCCCAGAACGCAAGATGGGCGAGGATGGTCTGCCGATTCCACCATATAAGATATATAACATCGGCGGCGGCCAGCCCGAGAACCTGTTGGATTTTGTGACCATCCTCCAAGAGGAATTGGTTCGTGCGGGCGTATTGCCGCAAGACTACGACTTCGAGGCGCACAAGGAACTCGTCCCGATGCAGCCTGGCGACGTGCCTACCACATACGCCGATGCCACGGCATTGGAAAGGGATTTTGGATTTACTCCGAAGATTACGTTGAGAGAGGGCTTGCGGAAGTTCGCGGAGTGGTATAAGGAGTTTTATTTGGCCTAATCGGTTAGCCTCCCATGTCATGCCGATGCAGGCTTGTGTGAGAGCGGGCATCTATGGGAGGCGGCTTGAAAAAATGGACAAAGGAATCTTCCCCTGATTCCTTGATTCCTCTGAATGAGATTGAAAAGTAGTAACTTTGCAAAAACAAACATAAATCGATTTGACTATGTGCATGGTAAGTATAAACGTCGATGAGGCTGCGCTTCGGGACATGCGCCCGGAGCTGGACACCACGGCAGCCATTCGCCTATGGGCACAGGAACTTGTTGACCACCGTATGCAGCAAATGCGAATGGAAGATGAAGAGACAATGAGTATTGAAGAGGCACGTGCTATGGTTCACGCTGCCATCCATGAGGAATACGCAAAGGTATGAAGTTTATCATTAAGAAGCGCTGTGTCCAAAGAATTAACGGATGGCTGACAGTTAGCCTCCCATGTCATGCCAACGTGGGCCCATGGGAGAGCGGGCATCTGTGGGAGGCGGCTTGAAAAGCAAAAAACCGACCAATAATTTGTTTGTTTATGACCCAGTTTTTTTACTATATTTGCAGAAGACGTTTCAGACCAAAAGGACCAAAAAGGACCAAAAAATGGATTCTGAATCAATTTATTGATCAACAGCCATTTGTCGCCACGAAATGTGATTAACGGGGCGGAGCCTTGAAGAAGGATGGGGAGCTAACGGCTAGTCTTCTGTGTCCTCCTGCGCTTGGCAGGTGCGACTGGGAATTTTGGGAAAACGGAAAAATGGACTACTTTTGGTTCAAAAACCATAAACAATAACGAAATAATGCAAAAATATTAACAATGAACAATTTACTGGTTTTAATACAAATAGGCGTTGAGCAATTTACTTCTATGAATTCAGATTCGGTATCAAATGAAGTAAGTAATAGCAGTTGGACAGGTTCTTCTATATGGATTCTTGTTATAGTTCTGATAAATCTTCTTTTGATAATAGTGAAGTTTTTCTTGGATAGAAGTAACGGCAAGAAGGAAAACGAGCATTATAGGACAAGGAAAATCACGGAATTATCAATTGAAAAAGAAGCTGAATTGTTTGAAAAATTGGAAAAGATATCGCTGTTTACAAAGGGAGAAGAACATACATTGCTAGATAACATTTCCAATGTGGAATGTCTTATGTCGAAAAACAGGATTTTCTATTCAAAGAAAATATATCATCATTCAATAACCATTCTGGACTATTATAAAAGGATTAATTCAGATTTAACAAAAAAAGATCTAAAAAAGGAAGAAAAATTATTCGACGAATACCATAAATTGTACTATGGCCAATAGCCCTACAATATTAAAGGTTCCAAGCAGGATGGTCAAAAACTACGATGACGAAATCATAAGAAAGTTAGGCTGTTTTTATAGATACAAACAATTACAAAAGCATTCTTTCTACTTGGATTTTCAAGACGTGGTCGAACTTGACTTATTAGGGCTGCTTATCCTATATAAGTTTTTGGATTATTCAGTTGTCAACAAGTGTTTTTTCAACCCTTGTCTTCTGAATTATGAAGAAAACAGAACTATTAGAGACCGAGTGGCCTACTATGGGTTCAAAAATTTAATAGACGACTTGAAGAAAAACAAGGATTCAGATAGACAATACAAAAACTTACAGGTAAGTGTTTCCGATGATTTTATCATCGCTCCTATGGCATTACTGAAGGAGACCAGCTCTTCCGACTACTTGAATAACGATTATTCGCGGAAGATTGAGGGTTATTATCATAATCATAAGGTCAACGCGATGATCTTCACTGTTTTTTCAGAGATGTTTTTGAACTTCTGGGCTCATGCCTTGGGCGACTCGAAGTCTGTTATTGTTGCCCATGGAAACCAGGAAATGATTGAGATTGCATGTGCCGATTCTGGCGAAGGGGTTGTAAAAAGCATTACAGATGCATTTCCGCGTTGCAAAAAAGAAGATGCGTTGAAGATGGCATTAAAAAAAGACGTAACCTCAAAAAAAGGTAGCAACCACATGGGGTATGGGTTGTGGCTTATCAACGAAATAGTCACCAAATCGGGAAGCCGATTCTTATTGCGGTCAGAAGAGTATTGCTATGAGAACATGGCAGGCAAAACGCGTTTTTACACTTCTGCGACATGGCATGGGACAATAGTGTATGTAAAACTCTTTTTGACTAATCCGATTACGATTGATGATATCGAAAAAAACAATGAACAATTAAATGACTTATTAATCAATTTTCAATGAACACGATAATAATAATAAAAGATTTTGGAACTATAATCAGTGACGAAGAACTGGGCAGTAGAATATACAAGACAATTAGCGATTGCATTGAAGAAGAAGGTTCTGTAACAATTGACATGCAAGATGTTAAAACAATGGCCACTTTCTGTGCCAAACAGATATTTGGACAGCTTTGTAAAAAAATGGGGCAAGCTAGCTTTTTTGAAAAAGTCGTTATCGTTTCGGCAACAGAACAGATAAAAACTAGCATAAGAGTGGGCATACTTTCTGCTTTGAAGGATAACTGACAAGTTATTACGGATCAAGGAACCGTCCCCTGATTCTGCGATTCTGCAGCAGACCCGATAAAGGTGCAAGAACTGGAAAAAGATAAGAGAAACGAGCTTATCACGAGCTACTTGGAACTGGGTGTTGGTCTGCGCCAGCTCTCACGGCTCACAAGAGTAACTTATGGAGTGATTAACAAGTTAGATTGGAGAAGAGTGATCGAGGAACCGTCTTCTGATTCTGATTCATGATCCAATTTTTAATATTCAGATAGATGTCCGAACATCTGAAGAAAAGCTCATGGGAAAGTCGGCTCCTGGTAGGTTGAACGCTTGACAGAGACTTTTAAAGAAATAAATAGCTTAGGGCAATAACAGGGAAAACAAGCAAAAAGCCAGACCCCGATCTGTGTTTTGTAACTGAAATAATAGAAATATGGCTAAAGTGATTTTTATTTCATATTCACACGATAGTGAAGAGCATAAAGCATGGGTGAAGAAATTTGCCGATGATTTGTCGGCCTTGGGTGGTTTTGAAATCCTTCTCGACCAGTACATGCCCAAGGGTTCTTCTTTCACTCGTTTTATGGAGCTTGGCTTGTCGAAGGCGGATAAAGTTCTGGTTATTGGTACGCCTCAATACAAGCAAAAAGCCGAAACAGGCAAAGGGGTGGCATTTGAGGAGTCGATTATCGGTGCAGAGATGATGAATGATATTGATACGACAAAATACTACCCCGTCTTACGGGCAGGAACTTTCGAGACGTCATTTCCACCGATTCTTCAAGGCAGGAAAGGCGATGACATGACGGATGATAGTCAATACGATACTGTTATCAAGGAGATGGTAGAGGCTCTGCAAAACGAGAGGCCGCTTCCTAGTGTACTTAGATCGACAACATTGAAACATGGAGAAAGAAAAGATACTGTGGCCTTAGTTTATTTAAGTTTTTACCATGTGTTTGAGACATATAATTATATGTATTCTGGCAAAAGAGGATTGCAAATCAGGGTAACTGTCACCAACTCATCAAAGGAACATCGATACTTTCAAGAGCCTTTCTTTAAAATGTCAAGACCCTTTGATGGAAATGCTGATGCTTTCAGCATATTAACAGTAATAGATACCAACAGCTATCCAGTAAAACTTGAATTTGGTCAACAATTCACTGCTTCATATAGAGTGGATTCCAAAATTGCAAAGGTGTTTATACGGCTACTTTCAGAAGACCCTTCTTTGTCAATCAAGGCAGTTGTTAACACTACACTGGGAGAGGTGGCAGAATCGGAATCTTTTGCCTTGGAACGAATGAAAAGTGATTTTGGGGGCTTATTGCAAATATGATAAAGAATCGAATTGCAATTGACGGATCAAAGCCCCGTCCCCTGTTTTTCGAAGGTGCCAAAGGTATGATGCAAAGATAAGAAATTGATTTGTAACAATACATTAATACATACTATGATAGAACTGACGAAGGAACAGATTAGAAGGTATATGGAGGAGGTGGTGAATGTAATGAAGAACTCCGTAGCCGAAGTTAGGGAAGACGGAAAGCCAACGCCCAAAGTTGGTGCACTTATTGTCAAACCAGATGGAACCATAGAAACAGCCTACCGGGGTGAACTGCGAGAGGGAGACCATGCAGAATATACTCTCATTGAACGCAAGTGTAGAGACCAAAATCTTACTGGGGCTATACTATTTGCCACTCTTGAGCCATGTGCTCCAGGAGCAAGGAAGTCACCGAAGCTTTCGTGTGCTGAACGCATTACTAATGCACGTATTGCCAAAGTGTATTATGGTATAGAAGATCCAGACCCGACTGTCAGTGGCAAAGGCTGTGACCACCTTAAAACGCATGGCGTTGAAGTTGCTCTGTTTGACAGAGATCTTCAAGAAGAAATCAGGAAATGTAATGCGGAATTCCTTAATGCGGCAAACGAAAGGAGCCTACTCGCAAAAGATGAATCTAAAAAGATGAAAGAGGCAGAAGGCACGCTTGATGCACCTGTCAAGAATTGTACCCTTGAATCGCTTGATACGGAACTTGTTCAAGCCTTTTTGGATAAAGCGGGATGGGATGTAAAGTTTGGTGAGAGGGAATGTATGCAGCTGCTTACACAATTTGGCATTTTGGTCTCGACCAAAAATGGGTATGTTCCGTCCGGTACAGGATTATTGTTGTTCGGAAAGCATCCTGAAGTGTCGTTCCCCAATGCAATCATCAAGGCTACATTCATAAATGATGATGGCACTGAAGGTGATATTGTCGACATTGTAGGCCCATTGGTGAAGCAACCTGACAATGCTTATCAATGGTATGAACAAAAAATAGGCAAGCAAATAGATCGGTCGCACCCGGAAAGACAACCCATATATGATTATCCTTTGAAGGTGATAAGAGAAGTACTTATCAATGCCATCATACATCGCCAGTATGAGATTTCTGGTTCTCCAATCTATCTTACAATCAGTAGTCGTGAGATAGTTGTAAAGTCGCCTGGATACCCTGTAGAACCTATAACTCTGGAACAAATAAACAACTTTTCGGCTCCAACGATAAGTCGTAATCCCAGAATGATGTTCGTGTTTGGTGTTATGAATTTGTCTGAGCAGAGAGGTTTGGGGTTCAAAACCATGCGGGATTTGCCTGATGTATATAGCTTTCCTCTGCCTGTAGCAAAATGGGAAGCACCTTATCTTTCGTTTGTTTTGTCACGAAACACTGAGGGTGTCAGTGAAGATAAGTTGACAGAGAAAGAAAGGAAAGCATTTGACTTTATCCGTTTAAACGGAGAAACAACCAGAAAAAATGTAGAAGAATATCTTAAGTTGGAGAAAAAGACGGCAGAGCGGTTGATGAAATCACTTGTTGAAAAGAAAAGAATAGAGCGTAGGGGTGAAGGAAGGGGAACCGTTTATGTCGTTGCAGAAGATAGTAAGGATTAGAGAAGAGAACAATTGCGACTCTTTTTACGACATTGTGTCGCGAATATTTGTTTTGATTATTACGACAATGTTTTTCGCGACATCTTTCGCGACATTGTGTCGTGATAACACGTCTGAACCAAGCAACCAAAGTGCAAGGAACCGTCTCCCGATTCTACGATTCTGCAGCAGACCCGATAAAGGTGCATGAACTGGAGAAAGATAAGAGAAACGAGCTTATCATGAGCTACTTGGAACTGGGTGTTGGTCTGCGCCAGCTCTCACGGCTCACAAGAGTAACTTATGGAGTGATTAACAAGTTAGAATAGAGAAAAGTGATCGAGGAACCGTCCCATGATTCATATCCCTTGATTCTTCTTAACCAAACAACAACTAACTAAAACAATAAACACTAAAACATACACACAATGATTAACGTTGGAATTATCGGATGCGGCTTCGTAGGCGGAGCCTTGAAAGACTGGTTGGAGCATAACAACCCCGAGTGTAAACTGTTCATCAGCGACCCTCCCAAGGGTTACAACGATGACCTGAGTGGTATCGATATCGCGTTCCTGCAGATCCACGTCCCCACCGAGGACGACGGCACGCAGGACCTCACGCTGATGAAGGAACTCATCACCAAGCTCCCCGATGTGCCCGTCTTCGTGCGCACCACCATCCTTCCCGGCACCAGTGACCGCCTCTCCAAGGATAACGGCCATCAGGTATGCTACATGCCCGAGTTCCTCACCGAGCGTACACACCTTGAGGACTTCCGCAAGCAGACCATGGTCTTCACCGGAGCCCACGAACTGCTCACCAAGATCTTCGTGGGCAAGAAGTTTACCGTCATGACCCCGTTAGAGGCAGAGCTCACCAAGTACATGCACAACGTGTTCGGGGCCTATAAGGTCACCTATTTCAACGCCTGTCGCGAGTACTGCGAGCAAATGGGGGCTGACTGGCGCAAGGTGCACACGGGCGTGCTGCTTTCTGGCTATATCAACGATACCCACACTTACGTCCCCGGCCCTGACGGTAAGTTCGGTTATGGTGGTAAGTGCTTCCCCAAGGATGTCAACGCCTTTGCCAAGATGACTGCCGGAACCCCGCTGGGAACGCTGTTGGAGCATCTGCATGAACTGAATGTTCACTTCAGAGGCTTTGAGGAGCATATCTAAACAACCTTTCTGGCAGCATAGGTGGAACGGAAGTTTGCAGTTCGATACTGCCTGCCAGAACAATAAAAGCAATTAACGGTTAACAGTTAACATGCTGGATTTGATTTGCCGAAACCCTCCATGCACAGATGGTTTTCGTCATCAGATCCTTCTGCCGGAAAGTGGAACAATCCTATGTAGAAAACAAGATATTTATATGGAAAAAGAAGCGAGTTCAAATAATGTGGATTTCTCGGTCATTATACCGCAGCGGAATTCGATCCAGACGTTGCCAAGACTGTTCAACAGCATACCCGTTTCGGACAGGATTGAGATTATCGTGGTTGATAATACTCCTACGCCAGTGACCAAGGAAGAGATTGGAGTCGAGCGCGATTATAAACTTCTCTGGTCAGAGCCGTCCCGTCATGCTGGGGGTGCACGGAATGTGGGGCTTGAAGCTGCTACCGGGAAATGGTTAATCTTTTCCGATGCTGATGATTATTTTACAGAAGGGGCATTTGACTTATTCCAAAAGCAGTTAAATACACAAGCTGATATCGTTTTTTTTAAGTCAACAGGTATATATACTGATACAGGCGAGTATTCCGATAGGGCAGAACCTTATTCCAAGATGATAATTGATTATCTTGAAAAAGAAGATGAACTATCTCTAAGAATAAAGCATATTGTGCCATGGGCAAAAATGATACGACATTCTCTGGTGAAAGAGAATAGTATTACATTTGATGAAGTGAGGGCGGCTAATGACGCAATGTTTGCAACAAAAGCCGGCCTCTTAGCGAAAAGCATATCTGCAATAGATGCAGATGCCTATGTTGTCACGGTATCAAGCGGAAGTCTTACAAAACGTCGTGATTTTGAAGTACTTCATTCAAGGTATTTAGTTGCACTCAGGCGTAATCAATTACTTAAAAGCGAAAAACTAGGGAAACATCAGGCAATGGTTATCCATTTCCTATATCAGAGTAGAGAGTACGGTTTTTCAAAACTTTGGATGATGTTGAAGGAAGCATGGCAGTACAAGCAGAACATCTTCATCAACACCCAAAAACTGTTTCCCGGCTTCAAACGTTTTCTCAAGAACGAGAGAAAGAACGCTAAATACATCGTAAAATAAGAAGATAATATCATATATGTCAACAAATAACTCACGTCAGGCACTTTGGATAGGCATCGGGAGTTTCTTCTCCTTCTTGGTAGCCATTGTGAGTCCCATGATTCTCAGCCGTGTTTTCACCAAGGCTGACTACGGGACTTACAAACAGGTGATGTTTGTCTATTCATCGCTTGTTACGGTCTTTACCATAGGACTGCCTCGTGCTTACTCCTATTTCCTGCCAAAGTATGACAATACCTACTCGAAAGATATCATCAACAAGATCACCAACCTGTTTTTCCTGATGGGTATTGTGTTCTCGTTGGTCATATTCTTTGGGTCAGGCCTTATTGCCAAGTGGTTAAACAATGATGACTTGTCATTGGCCTTGAAGGTATTCTCGCCCACGCCCTTCTTTTTGTTGCCTTCCTTCGGTCTCGACGGCATCTATGCTTCGTTCCGCAAGACGCAGTACCTGGCCATCTATACCGTGGCTACTCGTGTGCTGAAAGTGGGTATTACCGTTCTTCCTGTGTTTCTGTTCAATGGCAACTATATCCATGCCATCGTCGGTTTCGATGTGGCCTCCTTCCTGATATTCGTTATCGCCCTATGGATGAAGGATGCTCCAGTGCGCCATGAAACGCACCAAAAATCCGACCTGACCTACAAGAAGATACTTTCATTCTCCCTGCCGTTGCTGTATGCCTCCATCTGGGGACTTATCATCACCTCCGCCACGCAGTTCTTCATTAGTCGCTACTATGGCAATGAGGAGTTTGCCGACTTCTCCAACGGCTTTATGGAGATACCTTTCGCTACGATGGTCGTCTCCGCTGTGGCCGCCGTGTTGCTGCCAAGACTGTCTGAGTTAGAAAATGGCAACAGCGACAAAAAGGAGGAGGTGCTTGCCCTCTGGCGGTCGGCACTGGTCAAATCCGCCAAGATTATTTTCCCGATTCTGATTTTCTCCGTTGTCTTTGCCCGTCTGATAATGGTCTGCCTGTATGGCGACATCTATGACGCTTCTGGTGTCTATTTCATGATCAAGAACATTAGCAGCCTCTTTTATATAGTTCCGTTTGCGCCCATAATGCTCGCCATCGGAAGGACAAAGGCTTTTGCCAATATTCACATGGTGACAGCCATACTGATTGTGGTGTTAGAGTTTGGTTTTGTCAAGACGATAGACTCACCTGTTGCTTTAGCTGTTATCTCTGAGTGTTGCCAGGTGTTTAAGCTCTATCTCATGATGCGTGTTGTAGCCGACTATGCCCAGCGTCCTATGCGTCAGCTTATCCCTGTTAAGGAACTGACCATGATACTTGTCGCTTGTCTGGCATCAACGGGCATAGCCTATGCGCTCACGTTCTTCATCGTGGTCAACAAATTTGTATTAGCCGCCATAACCGTTGCGCTGTTTGGCGTTATCTACTATGTAGCATGTCTGATTGCCAAGGTTTCCTACAAGGAAATCATGGCGGGTCTTCTTCCTCGGGTCAATAAGAAGTTAGTGCGGTTCATACCCTAATATTTAGTTTACGTTTATGCAGAAACGACTTAAGATTACAGCACATAGTAATAATCAAGTGTCCAACGCCTACTCCATTCTCTTGGCACTCAGTGCTGGTGTATGGACGTTGACAACCCTTTTGCTCATTGCATCGCCCTCATTGCATGGCATCATGACATACCTTTATATTGCTGTTGCGACGGCATGGGTTCTCGTCACTTTTTTCTCGGCAGGCAAAGGGCTGAAGATGTCTGCTCCGGCATTCGTGATGATGGTTGTGTGTCTGATTGCCTATCTGTTCACCGTCATGTATTCGCAATACAAGACTTCAGCTACCTTTGTCGTGTTTTTCTGCGAAGTCATTTTAAGTTTCCTGATGGTGCAGGTGAAGATTAATGCGCGCGCCTTCCTGCTCACGTCCATGCTGATGCCGCTGATTGGCTTGCCCTTTATCGACACCCTGTTCTTGTATGTTTCGCAGGAGGATAGCCTGGGTATGGGTACTTCGTATGCGTTCATGTTGCCAGCAGTATGCACAATAGTGTATTTGCTGAAGTATATCCGTTATGACAGGCGACTGCAGAAAATGTTCATGTGGTTACTGGTTGCCGTCAATATGCTGTTCATGTACCTGATTCTTTCGTCCGGTTCCCGAGGTGTTGTCCTTTCTTTGATTTTTACAATTGTTGCCATCTATATCTTTCCGTTCGATAATGAGCGCGATGGCATTAGGATGAAAAGCTGGCGTTCCCTGCTGATACTTTTGGGTGCTATCTTGATTGGAATCTACTTTTGGAATATATTGGATTTCTTTAACACGATACTCAAAACCGTCGGAATTACCATTTATGGCCTCGACCGTACAGTAGAGTTTCACAAGGCCGGTGATGTGCTCACAGGAAGAGATAATATTGTTGAAATAGCCTGGGACGCTTTTCTGCACGAACCGTTATTCGGCCATGGCGTTTCCACTTTCCCTGATTATACCAATGATACTTATCCGTGGATTCACAACTCTGTCATCCAGCTATTGTTTGATGGAGGTTTAGTACTATTCCTGTTAGTTGTTTATCCTCTTTTCCGTTCCATAAAGTATTGGTTTAGAACCTGCACTTTTGATGATTACCTAATGGTACTTGTGTTGTTCAGTGCATCGGTGCCTGGTTCACTATTCTCCCACGACCTGTGGAGTTTACCTATTTTGTGGATGTTCGTTGGCTTTTCACTAAAATATTGTAAAAGTAAACATGCATAAACTGCTAATATCTTCAACTCTTTTCTATCCCTCTAAACTTGGTGGGCCAGCAAATACATTGTATTGGATGGCCAAGAGTTTGGTGGCAAGCGGTGTCGATACATCTGTTATTACAACCAATCGCCATATTGAGGATGAGAAGGTCGTTACCGATAAATGGGAGGATGTTGATGGCATCAAGGTGCAATATTGTAAGACGGGCCCTTCCTGCTATCTCAGGGTACTTTGGCATTCTTGGCGGGAAATGAAGGATTGCGACACAGTGATGCTTTGCGATATGTTCCAGCGCCAAATTCTTCCAGTGGCGTTCATGGCTAAATGGCGCAAAAAAAAGATTATCTGGTCGCCTCGTGGTGAGTTGATGGGGCCAGCCCTTGCAGGAAACAGAATGAAACGATTCTATCTTTCGATGGTTCGCAGGAACTTCTCCCAATATGCGCTGTTTCACGCCACTTCTGAAGAGGAAAAACAGGCGATTCTTCAGCAAGTAGGCACTGGTGCAAAAGTGGTGGTTATCCCTAACTATATAGAAATGCCTACAAAGTTGGAGCGGGTCGAAGTACCTTCGCTTTACTTCCTGTATGTGGGGAGGGTGACAAAGATTAAAGCCCTCGATAAGCTTATTATAGGGCTTGCTCAATCAAAACTATTCAAAGAATCTAAGTATAAACTTATCATTGCCGGTCCCGACCAGAATAACTACAAGGCAGAACTGGAACAGATGATTGCTGATAACCAATTAGAAGGTAGAGTTGAGTTCATCGGGAATGTCTTCGGGAAAGATAAGTTTCAGCTATACGCAAATGCCTATTTCTCCTGTTTGCTCTCACATTCCGAGAACTTCGGAAATGTCGTAATAGAAGCATTGAGCCAAGGAACTCCTGTTATTGCCTCTAAAGGTACGCCTTGGCAGAGCCTTAATGATGAAAAGGCAGGTTACTGGATTGACAACTCACCAGAGCGTATAGCTGCTTGTATGGATCAAGCGTTGGGACTTTCCGAATCTGAATATTCAGAAATTCGTGTTAATGCTCAAAAACTTGCTGACAGTTTTGATGTTTCAAAGAATATAGGTAATTGGATAGAGGTAATTTGATATTGTTCCAATCCCTATGAAGCATTGTTTCTTTCGCTCATTTGATGTTGGAGCTGGCGACTGTAATGTCATCCGTCTGGTGGACGATGATGAGCAATATGCCATTATGGTGGATTGTGGCCGTATGACAGCTACAGTGAGAGAATATGTTGAGACAGTGCTTCACAAGCATATCAATCTGCTGGTGACAACACATATCGATGGTGACCACATCGTAGGGATGGCAAAAATGCTGAAAGACATTCCAGACTTGCAGATTGACCATATCTGGTATAACTGCTATCGAAGGAAGGATGATGCAGAGGCTGTGGAACTCAGCGAGCAGCAGAAAAAGATACTCGAACGTGTCAGGAATGAGCTGCCGGTAGAGTTTGATGCCATCAACTACCGCAGAGAAATCAGTGCTCCGCAAGCCAAGACGTTAGCCAAGGTTATTCTGGAGAACGAAGCATACCGTAATGTATGGCATACAGACTATATCACTGCTGAGACAGCTGACTTCGAATTGCCCGGAACGTTTGGCAAGATTGTTTTGCTCTCTCCAGAGAAGGCGGCTTTGTCCAAGGTGGAGGCTCTGATGAAAGATGCCTTCAACAAATATTTCATGCAGGTATGGAATGAAACCTTGGCTAACCAAGAAGAAATCCACGAACTGCTGCTCAGGCTGGTGGAGGCATACAAGACACGATATGAACAGCACACCATTTCGGCAGACCATGCTGCGCACGATGTAGATTTCGTAGAAAGGCAGGCAAAGGTAGAAGATGCAGATGATTCTGAAACCAATGCAGCCTCAATCGCCTTTATGCTG
>JAFUVT010000035.1 GCA_017477425.1 Bacteroidales bacterium | reverse complement strand
ATGTTGAGGACTTGGAACGCGATGAGATTACCTCTATTATATGGTAGTTAAACGCCAAAAAAACAGCGAAAAACGGTTTTTCGGCATATTTTGTATTATTTCGTTGCTTTTCAATTATTTACATATTTTCCGTTTGGGAAGCATCCCCCGCGCAATTTTGGATTATCGGGTAGGGTAATTCGGGCAAAACTGCCGTTTTTGGCTTTTTTTCGTTCCGCAAGGGTGGTCTAATGTGGTCGTTTTCGCACCACTTTTGGCACTACTTTGGCTCTAACTCTGCATTTTAGCCGAAAAACGGGCAAAAAAAGCGGCCCGCCAGAGGGGTGTTCCGGCGGGCCGTTTCAATGGTCGTTAATGGGTGGTTAAAGGGCGTTTCTGGCATCATTTTGCTGGCATCGGCAAAATGGCCTAAAACCTTTGTTTTTGTGGTGTTTCGGGGCATTTTTGGCACAAAAAAAAGCGGCTTTTGGCCGCTCCAAAGTATAACTGGTTGCAACTGGTTATAATTCCACGCACATTCAGTTATAGTAAAATTATAGCAAGTTCGCGCAAATTGTACTTTTCGTTTTTTATCGTTATTCCGTAACTAACACAAAATCAGCATTTTTAATTTTTGGTTTTGTATTTTTGGTTTTTATCCCCTTACTTGCCCAGGTAGAAGTTGAGGGCAGCGCCATAGAGTTCGGCGGAGCCGCCGAAGATGGCTTGGTCGGTGGGACGACCTTCATAGTCGTTCATGTCGATGAATTCATACTTGAGGGCCAGTTCCACATCGCCCCAGCTGCGACCTGTGCGTGCGCGGTTGAACTTAGCGCCACCGGCGTCGTAGCTCTGCTTGCCGCCGAAGAGGAGATAGCCGCCTTCGACGTACCAACCTTGGAAGTGGTAAGGCTCAGTAATGTTGGTCTCGGGCTTCATATAGGTCCAATCCGACATCCAAGCGCTTTCGAGGCGGAGTCCGTTGACGTGACCGGCCAACTCAGCAGTGGCGATGAGGTTGTGGTGGGTGTCCTTGATGTCGTCGGTGTCGACATATTTCTTACGGCTGATGTTGGTGGCGTTGCGGCAGCTGAAACGTGTTCCGCTGTAGACGCCCATCTCATCGGAAGTCTTGGGGGTGTCATACATGACGGCGCCGCCCACATGAATGCCGAGGTCGGGTTCGTTGATGGGGCGCACCACGATCTTGCCGACGTAGGAAAGGCCTTCGTCCATGCCGTAGCTCTTGTTGTTGTTCTCCACGTAGTCGCGGGTCTCTTGGCCTTCAATCTCTTGGAACAGCACGCTGGCGCTGGCGAAGAGGTACTTGTTGGTGTACTTGCCAAAGATACCGAGGTGCCGGCTGGGGGCCAAGGCGCTGACGATCATCGGACGTTCCATGAACTCGAGGTAACGCGATGAGGTGTTGCGCGAGAGCGAGAAGTCGGGTTTCTGGCTACCGATGCTGAACTGCCAGTTCTTGAGGCCGTTGTAGCGGAAGATAGCGTCTTTCAGTTCGAACGAGCCGTTGGCCAGTTCCATGTCGACCTCACCATACCAGTCGGGGGTGATTTGTGCTTTGACGGCAAAGCGGGCGCGGCGGATGCTGGCGCCATCGCCAATCGGGTCGGCCCATTCCTGGGCACCGAAGTAGTGACCGAAGTCGACCTGCACTCTGGAGTCGAGCCAGAGCTTATAGTCTTTTTCCTTGGACTCGAACACCAAGATGCCGTCGCGGCTCGAAGCCTCCAGCGTCTTGACGTCCACTGTGTTGCCATACTGGTCGACAGCTTGTTTGTTGTCGGCGTTCTGTGCGAAGGCCATTGAGCCCAACACGAGGGCGGCCATCATTAATACAGTCTTTTTCATCGTGAAACGTTTTTGTTAGTAATTATGTGATTTTAAAGTGGATTAACAGACCAAAATCCTTAGTTTGACAAATGCAAAAGTAGAAAAAAATGTAAATGGCAAGAAAAAACCGAAATTATTTTGGAAGAATTTTCCTAATTTTGTTCCCATGAAACAGCGATGGCTGACAGGTATCCTGATAGGGCTGGCCGTGTGGGCAGGCTGCACGTCGAACGAAGGCGATGCCGTGGTCTCGAGCCACGACACGATGCTGCAATGCCTTTCGTCCATCGACAGCGTGATGCAGCAGCGGCCCGACAGCGCGCTGGCCTTGCTACAGGATAATCGGATTTGTACAGGCTTTGCGCGCAACGTCTCTACCCAACCGTACGATTTCAACTATTACCAATTGTTGTTGGCCGAGGCCTTATACAAAAACGATTCGGCGCAAGCCAACCGAAAGGAATTGCAGCAAGCCATGGCGTATTATGATACCCTATGCAGTTGTAAAGACGTTGCTCGCAACGTCTCTACCAACCTCGCCTTCCTCTCCGCCCGCTCCCACTACATGAACGGCGTAGGCTACTACGAGAACGACAGCGCTGTGGACGCCTGCAAGGAATACATAAAGGCTTTGACTTTGATGGAAGACCATTTCAAGGAAAAGGAGTTGGTAGGCTATAAGGCAAAGTTCATGGCGCTGACGTATACGAGATTAGCCATGTTGTTCTCGGATTTATATCTTCATGAACAGGCCATATATTTTGCACAACACTCACTTCCTTATTATGAAACGCCAGATACTCCTTCTTGGTATTTGGCTCGAATGCTGAGTGAAATAGGTACAAACTATGACATAGTGAAACAATGGGATAGTGCAGATTATTACTACACAAATGCCATTCTATGCATAAGCGATACCAATCTCTTGATTTATAGAGATATTTCCGCTCATCAAGCCTATTTGAAATACGAGATTACCAGCCAATCTAATCTTTCTTTGATTGAACTGGATCGTTTACTATCACAAGCGGAAGACGAAAGAGAAATAGTGGCACGCAGTTTGTCTATAGGTGAAATCTACTATCATGAAAAGCAATATGATTCCGCTTTTGTGTATCTAAAAAAGGTCTTTGAGGGAAGCTCGCGAACTGATTCCAAGAAACAAGCCGCGGAATGGTTAATTGAAATCTGCAAAGCCCAAGGCAGAGAAGCAGATATCATGGAATATGCCGATTTCTTGGTACCCTTTGCCAACCAAGAAGAGAATAACAGCATCGTAAAATCTCAACTCACCGAATTGTACAACAGTTTTCGGCAGGAAGTGTTGAATCAACAACATCAGCGCATTGTAAGGAAAAATGCGCAGTGGACTGCTGTGGTGATAGGTGCGCTACTTATCATCATGTTAGTTATCATTTGTTTTTACTACAAGAACAAACGAAGACTCATGCTGATAGAAGATCAAAAGCCGGAAGAGCCAGCCAAAGCCCAGGACAGGCTTCTTGCCTTTATGGAAGAGCCCATTTGCCAAGAGATTGTCCAGTCCGTCCAAGGGCAAAACATCAAGCGCATGGCCACGCCGAAGGCTTTCCCCGAACTGGTACTCACCGATGCGCAATTGCAACAATTGTCGCTGGCTGCCAATCGCCATTTTGTCCCAATAGAAATATTGCTCGAACAGCACGACTTGAAAGCCAAACCCTCTTTGGTCAACTTGTGCCATCTCTATCTCTTAGGCATGGACGAGAAACAAGCCGCCATCCTCCTCAATCGGGACTATTCGTCGGTGAAGCGGTACGAAAAAACACTAAAAACAGCTTTTCAGACCCAAGAAAACATGGTGGCATTTATGAGGAATCTTGTTTTAAACTCATAAAAATCACGCTATTAAGTGTTGCAACTTTTTGCAACCGTATATTTTGCCTCCAACCCATTTTTTCGCCATATTTTTGCAGCGAAAAATTTAAAAAAGCTACAATCATGCGACACGTAGAAATCAAACAATTCGTTTTGCTCCTTGGGCTATTGTTACCAGCCGCATGGGGTATTGCTAACAATACTTCATTTAATGACGGAGAAGACTTTCCAACCGGAAGGTGTACGATGGCTATACGGTCTATAATCACCAGTATGAATACGATGATTTGGGACGGTTGCAATATTTCACCTATCCCGATAGTTATTGCATTGAAAACGTCTATAATTCATACGGAGAGTTGAAACAAATAAAAAATGCAACGGATAATTCCTTGATTTATGCCGCCGATACGCGCAACAAGTTCCGCCAACCGCTTAAATGTCGCTACGGAAACGAAACCGGCGTGCAATACACCTATAATGCTTATGGCATGTTGACGGCTATCAGGAATGGTGATATTGTTGAAAACCAAGATGTGAATGGCATCGGAGTTGGTGATAATAGTGACGTAGGGTATTCCATTAATAATCAATACAGGCAATTGATGTATACCTATGACGAACGAGGATTCATCGCCTCGCGCACGGATTCCAAGGTGAACCAATCTGAAACCTATACATACGACAATTTGGATCGTCTGACCTCATACACCGTCAATGGCACAACGGCAGCCTCATTTACATACGGAAACACGGGTAATATCCTCACCAATTCGAAAGTGGGTACGTACAGCTATGGCAACAGCAAGCCTCATGCAGTTACGGATATCGCTGGTAATTCCTCTTGTCCTATCTCTGCCTCGCAATGTGATGTGACCTACAACCTGCGTAACAAGCCTACTGTTATTATTGAAAACGGCTATCGCATTACCATTGATTATGACGCGGTGGGTATGAGGCGGCACACTCGCTATTATCAAGGCAATACGATGCAAAAAGCCACGGCTACAGTTTCCGATGTCCATGAAATTGAATTGGGTTCAGGCGCTCAGCGCAAGTTGGATTACATCTATGCCGAGGGGCAACTGGTAGCGGTACATGTGAAGAGAGGAACTGTTGACAGCCTTTATTATGTGATGACCGACCACCTTGGCAGTTGGAACAAGGTGATGGACGAGGGAAAAAACATCGTGCAGCAGACCCACTTCGACCCCTGGGGCAACCGCATGAGCTATACTGCATGGAACACACCTCAGACACAGACATCATTCACCTTCAGACGAGGCTTTACGGGACATGAGCATTACGACCGTTTCAAAATCATTAATGCCAATGCACGCTTGTATGACCCAGTGATTGGACGCTTCTTCTCGCCCGATCCATTCGTGCAAGCTCCTGGCTTCACGCAGAACTACAATAGGTATAGCTATTGCTTGAATAATCCGGTGATGCTAATCGATCCAGACGGAGAGTTGTTCGGAACTATTTTTGGTATTATATCGGACTTTGTTAACAATGTTTTTGTAAGAACTTACAAAGGTGAAGAATGGGACTGGACTCAAACAAAACTAGGATGGGAAATTGACATGGGTTTATTTCATACAGACTCCAATAAAAGTACAATGGGAAGAATATGGGAGGTCGTTTCTAGACTCACATGGCAGCTTCCCCAAACATTAGTTGGAGATTTATTTGTTTCAACGGCAAATGCTTTTGGCGCGGTAAATGACGTAACACACGGATATGGAATAACCGCAGTGGATATGGGTTTGAAAACGGGAGCTGTAACCATTGGCTATTATACTGCTGGCCCTGAAGGTTATAAAGCCGATTGGCGAGATCATCTATTTGTTCACGAATACGGGCACTATGTTCAAAGCCAGCAACATGGCCCTTTGTATTTGTTGACAGTTGGCGTTCCAAGTTTGCAAAGTGCTATTCTTCAAACAAAAAATCCCGACTCCCCCCGTCATGATATCCGATGGTTTGAGGCCGATGCGAGTTATAAAGGAGCAGAGTATTTCTATAGTCATTATAGCAGCGGACAAAACAATTATGAAACAGAAAGTGTAGATTATTTTGAAAGGAACAGCTTTATCGAAGGAAAACCTTCTCCATACTTGAATCCTCGTACTGGTTCACCGAATCGGTCTATTAATCCGATATCCGGCAAATTTCATTGGACAGACATACCTATCTACATCCCTGGAATTGGATTGTTCCCTTTTTTGTTATATTTGTGAAATAATCCTAATTTGAAATACCACTAAATACCTAAACATAATGAATACGTTAAAATCAGTTGTCTTTCTATTCCTTGTTACTATGTTGGCAAGTTGCGATCCCTTGTATAGCATTTATTTTGTAAATAGGTACGACAAGAATGTCTATGTTGAATATTATGTTTCAAGTTATCCCGACACAACCCTGTTGGGAACGGGGTGTGTTTACAACTCCGCAACTCAATCGCAAGATACGGCTCTTATTTACGAAAAAATTGGAAAATTGCCTGATTTCTTTTATTATGGCGGCACAAGAGTTGACACGGTTTCATTTTTTATTTTTGATTCCGACTCTGTTGATTATTATTCGTGGGATACTGCTGTAAGGAAAAACATGGTATTACAGCGCTATGACTTAAGCATGTTCGATTTGGAAAATTTAATGTTCAGCAAAGGTAGCTCCATGTTGCATTTTCCGCCGACCGAACAAATGAAACACATCCACATGTGGCCGCCTTACGGAACGTTTGATGTAAACGGAAGTAAAAAGAAAAAAACACGTTGAGACTAAATACTAGTGTTTGTATGATAAGCAGATAAGCATTTACGGTTTACATACAGGTATAGAACAACAACCTAAGCACCCATATCACAATGAAACACAAAGATTTATTACTAATCACATTGTTGCTGAGCATCACGACATTTGCCCAGCAGGAAACCAAAAACGAACCTGCCAGCCGCAGGGTCAACAACACGCTCGGCGTTTGCATGATGGGCAAGACGATGCTGTGTAATGGCATCAACATGTCGTACATTGCATCGGAGCAAGGCAAGATGAGCTTTGCCTACGGTTTGGAATACGACCGCGAGTACATGCTGGGCAAAACGCCTCTTGGCATTCTAACGGGTGTGCGCTTTGAGTACAGCCGACCTTACGCCAAATTCGAGGAAGATGGACAAATCCTCGAACTGAAAGCCCACGACCTTACAGGTGTGCTTCCCGTTATGCTGCAATACCACGACAAGCTGGGCGACCGCACCGAGCTACAGCTTTTCACAGGGCCAAGTCTGGATTTGGTATTGTACCGCAAGACGGATGCATCTGGAATCGTATCGGGAAGCGGTAGCTATATTTTCGGGAGTCCGCTCGAAAACAGCGGCAAACCCACCTGGCATTGGATGGGCTTGTCGTGGAACTTCGGTATCGGAATCCAATACAACGACATCTGCTTCAAGATTTCATCAAGTTATGGCCTGCTGAACCATTTCGACAAGGACTATACGGCGCAGTATTTGGGCTATCCTTTGCGCATCAACAGGCCTATTGTGGGCACGGTGTTGTTTAAGCTTTAACTGCCGAAATACTGCAGCGCGACGCATTGCATGGAGGAATGCGGCGTAGAGAAAGCGACAAATGAAATCAACCACATGATACTTTTTTCCTATTTTTGCGCCCAAATAGCAAAAGAAGGAAAAATGAAAATCGCAGTGGTTGGAGCCACCGGACTGGTTGGCTCGAAGATGCTTCAAGTGCTTGACGAACAGAAAGTTCGCATCGACGAATTGATCGTGGCCGCCTCGGAGCGCTCCGTGGGCAAGGAAATCACGTTCCAAAGCAAGACCCACAAGGTGGTCAGCGTGGACGACGCCATCGCCGCACGGCCCGACATCGCCATCTTCTCGGCAGGGGCATCGGCATCGCGGCAATATGCACCGAGGTTTGCCGAAACGGGTACCTTCGTCGTCGACAACAGCTCGGCTTGGCGCATGGACAAAGACGTGCCTTTGGTCGTCCCCGAAATCAACGCCGACACCATTACGAACGACACCCACATCATCGCCAACCCCAACTGCTCCACCATCCAAATGGTGATGGCCTTGGCACCCATCCACAAAGCCTTCGGCATCAAACGGTTGGTGGTGGCCACCTACCAAAGTGTGAGTGGCAGCGGGTTGAAGGGGATTAATCAATTGAACGACGAAGAAAACGCTGGTAGAGACGTAGCGCGCTACGTCTCTACAACAACGATGAAACCTGCATATCCGCACCAGATCTACCGCAACGTCCTGCCGCACGCCGGCGATTTCACCGACAACGGCTATACCACCGAGGAAGAAAAACTGGTGAACGAAACCAGAAAGATCCTGCGCGACCCGAGCATCGCCATCACCGCCACGGCTGCCCGCGTGCCCGTCACCGGCGGACACAGCGAGGCCGTCAACGTGGAGACTTTACGACCCTTTGAAATCGAGGAGGTCCGCCAACTGCTGGAAGCCACGCCAGGCGTCGTTGTTCAGGACGACCCGCTGCAAAACCTCTATCCCATGGCCATCACCGCCTACGACAAGGATGAGGTCTTTGTGGGACGCCTCCGCCGCGACCACAGCGTTGAAAACGGCATGAACCTCTGGGTGGTCAGCGACAACATCCGCAAGGGTGCCGCCACCAATGCGGTGCAGATAGCGAAATACTTAATCAATACAATGAATTTCGGCCCTTCGACAAGCTCAGGGACCTCCACTTTTTGAACCGTTAAGGGTGCCTGAGCCTGTCGAAGGCCCCGTTTGATAACTATGAAAGTCTATAGAAACATCATAGAAACCCGCCACATCCCCAACGCCGTGGTCACCATCGGCACCTTCGATGGCGTCCACCTGGGCCATCAAGCCATCTTTGGCAAGATGAAGGAATTGGCACAACACATTGGAGGACAAACTGTTGTAGTGACCTTTCACCCCCACCCGCGTCAGGTGCTCAACATTGACAGCTCCAACTTGCGTTTTCTCTGCACGCCCGAGGAAAAACTGGCCAAATTCGAGGAGTTTGGCATCGACAACGTGGTGATTATCCCGTTCACGAAAGAGTTCTCGCGCACGCCCTCCGAGACCTTCCTCAAGGATTACATCATCGACAACATTAGGCCTGCCTATATCGTGGTGGGCTACGATCATCACTTCGGCAAGAACCGCATGGGCGACTTCGAACTGCTCAACGGCTTGAAGAAGAAATATAACTTCGAAGTGGAACGCATTGCCGCACAAGACGTTGAGAACATCGCCGTGAGCTCCACGAAGATCCGCAACGCCTTGGCCGTGGGCAACGTGAAGAGCGCCAACCGGCTGTTGGGCTACACCTACTCCGTCACTGCGGAGGTGGTGGTGGGCAACAAAATCGGGCGCACCTTGGGCTTCCCCACCGCCAACCTCGAACTGCCGCGCGAATACATGCTCCTCAACGGCGGCGTGTACGCCTGCCTGGTGGATTACGACGGCAAGCCCTACAAGGCGATGGCCAACATCGGGCATCGGCCCACCATCGGCGACCGCAGCGAAGACCAGCCCATCATCGAGGTGAACCTTTTCGGCTTCGACGGCGACCTCTACGGCAAAACCATCCGCGTGAGTTTCCTTGACCGCATCCGCGACGAGGTGAAATTCAGCGGTTTGGACGCGCTGAAAGCCCAGCTGGAGGAAGACCGCGAAAAAGTTAAGGAAATCTTGAAGTGATGAAGATTTTGCTGCTTGTCATAGGGAAAACCGACGAGGACTACCTCATCACCGGCATCAAGAAATACGTGGGCCGGCTGGGGCATTACGTCTCGTTCGAGATGAAGGAAATCCCCGACCCGCGCAACCGCAAGACCCTCAGCGAAGAGCAACAGAAAAAAGCCGAGAGCTTCCTGCTGTTGCAGCAACTGCAACCCTCCGACCACGTCGTGCTGTTGGACGAAAACGGCAAACAACTCACCTCTGTCCAATTTTCGGAAAGCCTTGAGAAACAGATGGCCACTGGTGCCAAGCGTCTCGTTTTCATCATCGGCGGGCCTTACGGCTTCGCCCAAGAAGTCTACGACTGCGCCAACGCCAAACTGTCGCTCTCGCCCATGACCTTCAGCCATCAGATGGTGCGGCTCATCTTCGTCGAACAGCTTTACCGCGCCTTCACCATAATGAAAGGCGAACCTTATCATCATCAATAATAAAACATCAAGTTTCTCGTTAGCAAAACATGAAAAGCATTAAAATCTTCACTATCCTTTGCGTGGCCGTGGTTTTCGCCACCTCGTGCAGAAAAGACGTCGACATGACGCTCGTGCAGAAGACCGTACTCGAAAACGCGGACATCCGAGAAATTGAAGTCGAGGATGCTTGGCAGGTGACCGTGGTGTACGATTCCATCAACACGTTTGTCGACTTGGAATATTCCGCCTATTTGGAGCCTTACTTGAAAGCCAAGATGGAAGGCACAAAACTCGAGATCGGCTTTTCGGGCATCGTGCGCCCTGCCATCAACTCAGCATTCCGGGCCACCGTACATACCGACAAAATCGAAAAGATCGAAGCCGACGACGCCTCCGAATTGCAGTTCACAGGGCATTTCACCGCCACGAGCGACGACCTAAGCATCCGTTTGGAAGAAGCCTCGGTTTGTAATGGCTTGGACTATTCGGGACACGATTGTAAAGTGGCTATCGAAGATGCTTCGCAGTTACTGGGCTTTCGCCTGACAAGCACAAACAGCGAAGTGAGTGTGAGCGATGCCTCCACCTGCAAGGGTGTGTTCTACGTCAGCTCCCACTTCGACGCCAACCTGAGCGGTGCGTCGCGGCTCATCACATTGGATGGGGCGGCATCTTTCGGTAGCATAAAGCTTCAAGACGCAAGCCTGCTGAACATGGCACAAACCGAAGTCGGCACGATGCACGTCGACCTCTCGGGCGCCTCCGAAGCTACCGTCAACGTGAGCGACAGCATGGAAGGCTCACTGACCGACGCCTCTACCTTATTCTATAAAGGCCATCCGCAACTCAACGTCGACTGTTCCGATGATTCGCAAGTCATCCCGCTCTGATTTTGGCAAGATATTTGATAAAAACATCCCCGTTGCACCGAAGCAACATTAATTTTTACTAATTTTGTAACCAAATTCTAACGCAATGAAAAAAGTAGCACTGCTTATCGTCGCCGTTTTGTTTGCGACCGCCACCTTTGCCCAATCCAACCTGCCCATCGACGCCAAGACGGAGAAGATTTGCTTCCGCAAGGTCATCAACACAGTAGGCTCTGAAGACGAAGTTTATAACCGCATCTTCAGCGAGTTTATGAACAAGTATTACAAGAGTCCTGCCACCCTGCTCAACCAGAACGACGGGCGCACGATGAAAGGCAAACACCAGTTCCAATTGGACAACGGCGAGGAAGTGAAATCGAAATGGCCCTGGATCACCTATCGTTTCGTCATCGAAGTGCGCGAAGGCCGTGTGCGCTACACGCTGACCGACTTCATGCAAAAGACCCAAAGCAACCACCCTTGCGAGGAATGGATGGACAAGGAAGACCCTTTATACCAGCCTGTTTGGGACAGCTACCTGCAACAAATTGCCGCTTTTGCCGAAGACTGGGGCAAGCAGTTTGAGGAAAGCCTTGAGCCCGAGAAAGTCATCGAAGAAGAGGAATGGTAAAAACAAACGAAAAAGCCCATAGATTCCTTCAGGAATGACATGGGCTTTTTCTAATGGCAAATCAAGATGGCCACTCGCGAACGCATAAAGAAAGGCTTTTCGAAACTTCTCAAGGAAGAGAAGCTGAAGCTGATTGCCAACTACTTCGAGAACCCTGGCGAAGTCATCAGCCTATTGAAGAGCTATTGGCACTCCGACTCGAAACAGCAACAGCTTTTTGACGAATTCAGCGAGAACACCATCACCAATTTCTTTATTCCTTACGGCATCTCGCCCAACGTGACCATCAACGGAAAGGACTACATCGTCCCGATGGTCATCGAGGAAAGCTCCGTGGTCGCAGCTGCCTCGGCGGCGGCCAAGTTCTGGGGCGAGCGCGGCGGCTTCCATGCCGAAGTCGTGGATGTGCGCAAGGTCGGACAGGTGCATTTCGGCTGGAGCGGCCCGAAAGAACAACTCTTTGCGC
This sequence comes from Bacteroidales bacterium, assembly GCA_017477425.1. Taxonomy (GTDB): domain Bacteria; phylum Bacteroidota; class Bacteroidia; order Bacteroidales; family F082; genus Limimorpha. Next base: position 49,104 of record JAFUVT010000035.1, on the reverse strand, counting down.
TGTTCCCCGAAATCGAGAAACGCTTGCTGGCCGACACTGACAGCATGACGGAGAAAATGCGCAAACGCGGCGGCGGCATCCTCGGGATGCGCCTCATCGACTACAGCACGCAAATCCCTGACTATTACCAGATTCGCGTTGAGTTCAACACAGGAGATGCCATGGGCGCCAACTTTATCAACTCCGCTTTGGAGCAGTTTGGGCATAGTTTGCAGGACTTCTTCGCCGAGCAAAACGAGCTGCCCGAAGGCCTCCGCAAAGTGGAAATCATCATGACCATCCTGTCGAACAACACGCCCGACTGCCGCGTGAAGGTCTGGGTGGAATGTCCCGTGGAACAGTTGGACGGCATTGACGAGCACCTTTCGGGGGCAGAATACGCCAAGAAATTCAAGAAAGCCGTGGACATCGCCCACATCGACGTGGATCGTGCCACGACGCACAACAAAGGCATCTACAACGGCATCGACGCTGTGGTCATCGCCACGGGCAACGACTTCCGCGCCGTGGAGGCCGCTGGACACACCTTTGCATCGCGCAACGGTCGCTACGAGAGCCTTTCGTCCGTCTCAATTGAAAATGGCATCTTCCACTTTGAGTTGGAGGTGCCGATGGCCTTGGGCACCGTGGGCGGCCTCACCAGCCTGCATCCTTTGGCCAAAAAGACCTTGGAACTTTTGGGCAACCCCACCGCTCCCGAGCTGATGACGGTGGCTGCCACGATGGGCTTGGCCAACAACTTCTCCGCCGTGCGTTCGCTGACCACCAAAGGCATCCAAGCCGGCCACATGAAGATGCACCTCAACAACATCCTCAACCAACTCAACGCCAGCGACGAAGAGAAGCGCCTGGCGCGAGAGTATTTCAAGGACAAGACCGTGTCGTATGCCGGCGTTGAACAGTACCTCGATTCCTTGAAAAAATGAACCGTTTCTATTCCCACGGAAAATTCCTCTTGACAGGCGAATACCTCGTTCTCGAAGGCGCTTTGGCCTTGGCTTTGCCGTTAAAATTGGGACAGACAATGACCGTAGAGACGTTTCCCGAAACGTCTCCTAATACAAAAAACGGGTTACCAGAGACGTTTCAGGAAACGTCTCTACAATGGGAGGCCCATCAACCCGATGGTCCCTGGTTTTCGGTCACCTTGAACCCTGAAAACCTTGAAATCCTCGATTGCGACGACCCGCCCAAGGCCGAAAAACTGTCGCAAATCCTGAAAGCCGTCAAGCAGCTGAATCCCAAGGCTTTTGAAGGGAACGACCTCAGATTCGCCACCCGATTGGACTTCGACCCGAACTGGGGTCTCGGCAGCAGCTCCACCTTGATTGCCAACCTCGCGCGCTGGGCCAACGTGGACCCTTACGAATTGCTACGACTGACCTTCGGCGGCTCGGGCTACGACATCGCCTGCGCCACGGCGGAGCAACCGATTTATTATCAACTATCATCTGCCGAATCGGCCCTTCGACAGGCTCAGGGACCTCAGCAAGTGAAGGTCGTTGAGCCTGTCGAAACGCCGACACCAATGGTCAAAGCCGTTGATTTCAACCCTCCTTTTGCCGATCATCTGTTTTTCGTCTATCAAGGCCAAAAGCAAAGCTCTTCAAAAGAAATCAAGGCCTTCCGAGAGAAAGTCAACCCCGATGATTTACAGAAAGATATCGAAACCGTCTCGGAAATCAGTCGTACCTTGCCGAAATGTGAGACTTTGGACGACTTCTGCCTGCTGATGCAATGCCACGAGCGCATCATTGCGCGTTGCATCGGGCAAGAGCCCGTGCAAAAGCGTTTCCCCGACTTCGAAGGCACACTGAAATCGCTCGGCGCTTGGGGCGGTGATTTCGTTTTGGCCGCCACGAAATGGCCTGAAACCCAGATAAGGGCCTATTTCAAAGGAAAAGGTTTGGAGGTGGTTTTCGCCTATCACGAAATAGTCCAATAATCGTATTGGTTAGTTCGGCATTGATGTGTTTTTCTTCTTCTCGTGATACCAGATCTGCCAGCTGTTGAACAGGTTTTGCAAAACGGAATAGAAGGCCAAATATACGGAAGCTAAAGGATGCAAATAATGGTTGGCCATCCAGATGCCCATGGCCGAGTTCTTTTGTCCGAGCAACTGTCCGCCCGCAATCGTGTCACCGTATTTATGCCCAATCCATTTCCCTAAGCCAAACTGGATGATACAAAACAACAAGGCAGACACGCCAAGCCAGCCGATGCTGCCCCAGTTGCCCTTGCCGTGCAGGAAAATGAAGTCGATGGTCTGGCCCAAGGTCAAAAACAAGGCCACGGCCCAAAAATAGAAGGCCAAGCCTTTGTAGCGACTCAAGAAACCGTTGGCTTTGGGCCACCATAGTTGCAAGGCCAAGGCCACAAAAAACGGCAGCCCGATGACCGTCCCGATGCGTTTTAGGATTTGCAGGAACGACGCCACGAAAGGCATGTCTTGGTTGACACCGATGAAAGAGAAATAGATGGGCGCGACGAGGGAAATCACCAAGTTGCCGATGACGGTGTAGGAAGTCACTGTGTTGCGGTCGGCGCCCAGCATGGTGCTCACCACCGCCACCGAAGCCGCCACGGGACACAGCACTCCGATGAGCACGCCTTCAGCGATGATCTCGTTGACATTCAATGCTTTCAGTAATTCATATCCACCTAAACTCACCGCCACCTGAAAGGAGATAATCCAAACGAACAGCGGCTTGAAACGCAGCTTTTTGATGTCGACAGCCGTGAAAGTCAGCAGCAAGATGGTGAAGATGATATAGGGCACCACCACGCTCAGGGCGGCACAATAGTCGTGCAGCAGCAAACCCAGAACGATGGCGATGGGCAGGACGTAACTTTTCAGTTTTTGCATGCAATTTCAGTTTTGGGCTGCAAAATTGCGAAAATAATGCGTAACTTTGCGCCCTAAATCAGAATAATATGAAGAAAAGCATCCTAACCCTTGCCGCATTGGCGCTGCTCGTCGGCGGCTGCGGCAACAACAATCCGACTCAAGAAAACACCAATACCAACGAAATGGAACAACAAGCACAACCCGAAGCGACGACCCCCGTCGTTTACATGACCAAGGACATCAGCCCCGAAGGCCTGGTGAAGATTTACGAAGCCCTCGGCGTGAAACCTGCCGAAGGTCAGCGCGTGGCCGTGAAAATCAGCACGGGCGAAAGTGGCGGGCACAACTACCTGAAGCCCGAGCTCATCAAGGACTTGGTGAACACCGTCAACGGCACCATCGTGGAATGCAACACCGCTTACGGTGGCTCGCGCCAAGATGTGAAGAAGCACTGGGAGACCATCAAGGAGCACGGTTTCCTCGACATCGCTAAGGTCGACATCATGGACGAATTCGGCGAGATGCAGATTCCCGTCGTGGACACCACCTATATCAAACACGACATCGTGGGCGAGCACTTGGCCGACTACGATTTCATGGTCAATTTGGCCCACTTCAAGGGTCATGCCATGGGCGGCTTCGGCGGCGTGCTGAAGAACCAGAGCATCGGTGTGGCTTCAACGGGCGGCAAGGCCTACATCCACTCCTGCGGCTACACCACCGACCCCGCTGAGTGTTGGAGCCATATCGAAAACCAAGACGGCTTCCTCGAATCGATGGCCGCCGCTGCGCAAGGCGTGCACAACTACTTCAAGCAAGAAGGCAAGGACATCATCTACATCGACGTGATGAACAACCTCAGCGTCGACTGCGACTGCGACGCCCATCCTGCCGACCCCGAGATGAAGGACGTGGGCATCCTGGCCTCCACTGACCCCGTCGCTCTTGACCAGGCCTGCATCGACCTCGTGTTCAACTATCCCAATGCCGAAGGCGACGACGCCACCGCACTCATCAACCGCGTTAACCGTCAACACGGCATCCACATCCTTGAACATGCCGCTAAAATCGGCCTCGGAACTCGTGAATATGAATTGGTTAACATCGACAAATAATCATTTGCGTTATGAAGAAACTACTTTTCGTTTTCGCTTTGGCTGTAATCGCCGCCTTCAGTTCGTGCGACCCTTCGACTCCTTCGACAGGCTCAGGAGCCTCAACTGCTGATAACAACACAAACGAAACTACCATGAACACTACTATGCAAGACCTGCTGACGCGCCGCAGCGTGCGCAGCTACACCGACCAGATGCCGCCCAAAGAGGTCATTGAAGAAATCATCGAGGCTGGCACATACGCCCCCACGGGCATGAATCGCCAGGCTCCTGTCATTGTGGCCGTCACCAACCGCGAGGTGCGCGACAAGCTGAGCAAGCTCAACGGTGCCGTCTTTGGTCCCGACAACGACAGAGATCCTTTCTACGGCGCTCCTGTGGTATTGGTCGTTTTGGCCGACACCACCGCTGCCTTCACTTGGAAAGAAGACGGCTCGCTGGTGATGGGCAACCTGCTCAACGCCGCCCACGCCAAGGGCTTGGGCTCCTGCTGGATCCACCGCGCCAAGGAGGTCTTCGAGACCGAGGAAGGTAAGGCCATCCTGCGTGAACTCGGCATCGACGACACCAAGTACGTCGGCATCGGCAACTGCATCCTTGGCTATACCGCTGGCGACTATCCTGAGGCCAGACCGCGCAAGGAGAATTACGTCTACTGGATTGAATAAGTCGTCCATACTCATTGGGCACCTCGCCTGCTTTGGTGCCTACTGCATCTTTGGGTTCAACATCATCTGCTGCAAAAACATCTCTAACGCGGGTCTGTTGAGCCCAATGGATTTGTTTTGCCTGAGAGCGACGGGAGCCACCATTTTGTTTTGGCTGCTGTCGCTTTTCATGCCCAAGGAAAAGGTGGATTTGAAGGACCTGCCGAAGATTTTCGTGGCCTCGATGCTCGGCCTTTACCTCACTCAAATCAGTTTCCTGAAAGCTGTCACCATGACGACTTCCATCGACTTGGCCATTGCCAATACCTGCACGCCCATCTTGACCATGGTGGTGGCGGCCATCGTCCTGAAAGAACCTATCACGGGGAAGAAAGTCGGCGGCATTTTGGTGAGCCTTACGGGAGTTTTGATTTTGGTTTTCAATTCTGTCGGTTTGGGCGGAGGCGCGTCAGAGACCAAGCCGTTGGGCATCGTGCTGACCATCGTCAACGCCTTGACGTTCGCCCTTTACCTCGGCATTTTCCGCCCCTTGATCTCGAAGTACAACGTGGTCACCTTCATGAAATGGATGTTCCTGTTTTCCATGCTGATGGCGTTGCCGTTCAATGCGCGGCATCTGGTCCAGGCGCCATTTGGCCAGATGGAGAGCAAGGTGCTCTGGCAGGTGGCTTTCGTGGTGGTTTGCGCCACTTTTATTGCCTATTTTTTGATTCCCGTCGGGCAAAAACGTCTGCGCCCCACCGTGGTCAGCATGTACAACTATGTGCAGCCCACCATTGCCACCATCATCAGCGTCGTCATTGGGTTGGACAAGATGACCTGGCTTAAGGTTGTGGCCATGGTTTTGGTTTTCTCTGGTGTATGGATTGTCAACCAAAGTCGGGCGGCAACGCCGAAAGTCAGCGAAACAAAATGAAAAAGACCGTTTTTGTCGTTTTTTTGGCTTTGCTATTGGTAGCCTGTAGTCATCAAGAACCGATGTTTTCCGGCGACTTGATTTTCGTGGAAGGCGCTTCGGCGGGCGCAATGGACCAAGCCATCATGGGCAGCACAGGCGCGATGGTGCATGTGGGCATCATCGAAGGCTGCAACGACAGCCTTTTCGTCATCGACGCCGCGCCTCGGACGGGCGTTTCGCGTCGTCCACTCGAGGTTTTTTTGGAGGCACAGAAAGACGAGAACGGCAACCTGCCCAACATCAGAATCATGCAGCTGAAAGACAACCGCGATGCCTTGAAATTCGTGGCCAAGGCCAAAAGCCTAGTGGGTGCTGAATATGACTTCACCTTCCTTCCCGACAACGGCAAATTCTATTGTAGCGAATTGATTTACGACTGCTACCAACGCAAAGGACAGCCTATTTTCGAGGCCGTCCCGATGAATTTCCGCAACGCTGAGGGCGAGTTCGACCCGTATTGGGTGGAACTGTTTGAGGCGCAAGGCATGGAGATCCCGCAAGGCGTTTTGGGCACCAATCCCGACGACCTTTTCCATTCCCCTTTGCTGGTTCCCATAAAATAGTAGAGACGCAAAATTTTGCGTCTCTACCAACCATCATCGATAAATCGATTTCCTTATTCTTTCACAAACCTTCTCGTTTCCGAGAGATTTGCGCTTGTCAGGCGGATGAAATAGATGCCGCTTTGCAGGTCGGCGGTGTTGATTTCCACCTTGTTGGTGCAGTCCTTCTGGCTGTAGACCAAGGCTCCCACCAAGTTGAAGACTTCCACCGTATTGATGTTTTCGGTCGTCTCGATGGTCAGTTTGTCGCTGACGGGGTTGGGATAGAGTAAGGTTGTGCCGTTGTGTTCGCCGACACCTTCGGTATGCATGAAGTGGGCCACCAAAGTGCGGTCAGCTGTGATGATGAAGGTATAGGTCATCTCTTCGCAGACGATTTCTCCGTTCTCGGTCCAGTTTTGGAAAGCCCAATCTTCGTTACGGTTGAGGACCAAGGTGACCTCGTCGCCGTAGTTGTAGGTGCCTTCGCCAGTCACTGTACCGGCTTCTTCTGGGTCGATGGTAACCTTGATTTCAAAAGATTGCAGTTCGAAGATGGCGGTCAAGGAACGGCTGCCCGTCACGGTGAAGCTGTAGTTGGCTTGGGTCGAAACCACATTGTCGTCCTCAACCCAATGGATGAAATTGTAGCCTTCGTTGGCCGTAGCCGTCACGGTAAGGTTGTCTCCGTAGAGGTATGAGCCTCCTCCTGTGGCAATTCCGCCTTCAACAGGATAGGCCGACACAAAGATGGCGCAGCTTTGCAACTGGAATTGAGCCACAAATGTCGCCGATTCGGTGACGCTGAAGGTGTAGGTGGCGTTAGTCGAAACTTGTTGCCCGTTCTTGGTCCAGCGGACGAAGTTATAGCCCGTGGCGGGCGTGGCTGTGAGGGTGCAGCTTTGTCCGTAGTTATAGGTGCCAGTGCCCGCAATCGTACCGCCATTGGTCGGGTCGGCAGTGGCAGAAATGGTATAGCTTTGGATTTGGAACTGGGCCACGAGCGTGCGGTTGCCTGTCACCGTGAAGGTGTATGAGGCGTTGGTCGAGACCTGGTTGCCGTTCTCAGTCCACCGTAAGAAGGTGTAACCCGTGGCAGGTGTGGCAGTCACTGTGCAGGATTGTCCTTGCTGGTAGGTGCCGCCGCCTGTGACGGTGCCACCGTTGGTCGGGTTGGCCGAGACGCTGATGGTGTAGTTTTGAGGTTGCGCTTGGAAGTTGGCCACCAAGGTGCGGTTGCCCGTCACGGTGAAGGTGTAGTCGGCGTTGGTGGAGACCACGTTGCCACCTTCGGTCCAGTTGGTGAAGGTGTAACCGCTGTTGGCATTGGCATGCACGGTGCAGATTTGCCCTTGTTGGTAGGTGCCGCCGCCCGTCACCGTGCCACCGTTGGTCGGGTTGGCCGAGACGCTGATGGTGTAGTTTTGTGTTCCGCCTCCCACGTTGATGTCTTGGATGTAAGGCTGACGTTGCGGCTTGGTCACCACGATTCTCACCTGGGATCCCGAAGCGATGCCGCTGTAAGGCACGCTGACCGAGCCTGAGGCGGGCACCAATGCGACACCCTTCAGCACATTGTTCTGCGAGATGCCGATATAGGAACCGGCCTGCGCATTTACCGTGAAATTGCCTGCGCCAGCGGGGATGGTCGAGGCGTGGCTGACGGTGTTGGCGGTCGGTTGCACGCGGTAAGGCATGATGGAGCCGTCGCCCAAGACGTGGTAGGCTTGCCAATAATACAAAGGTGTGACGCTAGTCTGATAGTTGCCGGCATGGGCGTAGCAAACGGCCAAGTTGCCGAGGAACACGATGGAAGAAACGGTGTTGTAGGTGTCGTCCATCCAGATGCCGTCGTAAACGCCAGTTGAGGTGTTGTTGATGTTGGGTGTGCTGCCGAAGGTATTGGTGGCGCCTACACCGAAATAATAGTCCTCATACCAATACGTATTGGGGCAGGAGCCGATGTAGCTGTAGGCGGCCTTGTTCTCGGCGCGAATCATCGCCTCACCGAAGCAAGCCGAATTGTAGCCGAAGTTGCCCGACAGGCAGCAGTTGCCCATGGCCAAGAAGTACTTGTTGGTGTTGGTCAAAGCATTTACCCCGCTGTTGTTCAATTGGGGTTGATACCACATGTTGTTGTCGCCGTGGGCGGTGTAGTTGACGAAGCCTACGCCCGTGCTCAAGGCGTTGTAGCAGCCGCTGTATTGGCTTTGGTTGACGTGGGAATGCACCTCGTTGAAACCGTGCGCCGTATTATAATAATAGGTGGTGGCATAGTTGATGGTGGGCGCACCGACGTAGGAAGTCCAATACGAGTCCCAACCGGCGATGAGGGTCACGTTGTTGAGGTAGCTCGGGTCGGGCATGGTGTATTGCTCGTATTGCAAGATCTTGTTGACGATGGCGGTGAGTTGCGTGGTGTTCTCGGCCGACATGCGGCTGTAGAACATGTCGGGGAAGTAGTCGTTATCGACGCTGCCGTAGTACAGGTCGGTCACCTTTTGGGTGCTGGAGCCTTGGGTGTTCGGGATTTGTGCCACGTCGCCCACGAGGACGAGGAACGTAGGCGTAGCGCCTTGGTCGACACCTGTGTTGTAAAGGTTCTGGACATAACTACGAATGGCGCTATAAGTGGTGCCGCATTGCGAAGTGGTCACTAGGTTCACGTCGAAACCTTTTTGGATTTTCCAGTTGGTCCAAGGTTCCAAAGCGGAGACATAGTTGTCGGGGGCGATCACGATCATGTGGACGGGATAGGCCATCAGGTCGGGGTGGTCGTCGTATACGTCCAGAATTTGGCGGTAGTTGAACATCTGGCGGTAGACGATGTCGAAATACGGGCTATAGGTGCTGAGCAACATGCGTTCGGTCTCGGCGCGGTCGGCACCCACAAAGTTGATTTCCACCTCGATGTCATTGAAGACGCGCAAGGTGTTGGTGGCAGCGTTGTAGCTCACGGGATTGATCACCAACGAACCCACGCGGATGCCGCGCATTGTGCCTTGCACCTCAATGGTGGCTTCGGGTGCCGTGGCTAGGCTGCGGGTTTGGTAGGCAGCGGTGTTGTAGACAAATTCCACCTCATCCATGTCCTGGTCCTTACGGACAGAAGGCTGGTGAGGCAAAATGGTGTTGATGCCATAATCGGAAAGGTTGTAATCCGTTGTCGAATAACTGATTACGGAAACTTGTGGCGTGGCGCCGAAAGGCACCGCCAACAGTTGGTGCGAAGCCGGTAGCTCGGGAGCCCCAATTTCGCCTGAGGCATAGGTGCCTTCGATGGCGATTTCGGAGAAGGTGCCGCGTTCGGTGGCCACTTCGATGCTCTCAACGGAGCCGTAGCTAAAGGTGGCGCGGAGCGAGTTAAAGTCGCTGTTCGTGATTTCGGCCTTCGAAGTGCTGCGCAGCTCGATGCGGCCGTTCTGTGCCGTGGCAAACAAGGTGCTCATGGCCAGAACCAATAGGAAGGTTAGTTTTTTCATTTGTCAGGTTTTTATCGTGGTGCAAAGGTAGAAAAAAACGCATAGTTGAGCCCACTTTTTGGAATGAAACGGGAATTTTTTTCTTGCAAAATGATTTCCGTATGGAAATTTTTCCTACTTTTGCAAAAAAATATGAAAATTCATACAAATCAAACAAAGATTCAAGCATTATGTTAGCGGAAAAAGGAAAATACATTTTTGGCGTAGTGAAAGTGGGCGAGCGGGGACAGATCGTCATCCCGAAGGAAGCCCGCGAAGTGTACGACATTAAGGCAGGCGACAACTTGCTGGTCCTCGGCGACAAGAAAGGCATGGCCGTGGTGAAGACCGAGATTTTTCAGGACAAAATCGACGAAATGCTAGGGGAGGACTGACCATGGAAAGAAAGCATTGGATGGACAACTTGCGTTGGGTGACGGTGCTTTTGGTGCTGTTCTACCATGTCATTTATTTCTACAACGCAAAGGGCGTGTTCGGTGGCATTGGCGGTTTTTATGAGGTGCAGCCTTGGGATGCCATCATGTCGTTGCTTTATCCTTGGTTCATGATGCTGCTGTTTTTGGTGGCAGGCATCAGTTCGCGCTATGCTTTAGGGCCTGCGGTCCCTGAGCCTGTCGAAGGAGTCGAAGGGCCGCATCATCTTTCCCACAAAGAGTTCATCAAGAACCGCACCCGTAAGTTGTTGGTTCCCGCCACGATAGGCTTGTTCGTCTTTCAATGGATGGCAGGCTATTTCAACACACAGGTCGCAGCCGTGGCCACGGGCAGCAACCCTTTCGGCGACATGCCTGATACGGTGCCTCAAGCCGTTCAGAGCTTCATCAAGTATTTCGCCTATTCGTTGTCGGGCATCGGGCCACTATGGTTCGTGCAGGATCTGTGGCTTTTTTCGCTGCTACTGGTATTGTTCCGCGTGATCGGAAAAGACTGGCTTTATCGCTGGATTGCCCGCATGGAAGCGCGTTTTAATGAGGCCTCGATTCCGTTTATCACACCGGTTTTATGCGTTAGCATGCTACTCATTTTCATAGGAGCTCTGTTTTCAATCACCCATCCGCGCCCCGAAACTGCCGATGGCCTGTGGAACCTCTACCGTCCCGTGACTTATTTCGTGCTGTTTTTGTTGGGCTATTATGTCTTTTCGCGCGAATACATTCAGGAAATGCTGGCCAAATTGCGCATTGGGTCGCTAGTCTTCGCTATCGGTACGGGCGTGGCTTTCGCTATCGTCAACTATGGCAAGAACGACACTGACCCGATTGTCCTCGAAAGTTCGCTTTGTAATCTTTATGCTGGATTTGCCATCCTCGCCATGGTGGGCTGCTTCAAGGCATGGGCCGACAAGACCAGTCCCTTCGCCACCTACATGACCCGTTCCAGCTACGGCATTTATGTCGTTCATTATCTGGTGATTGCCTCTTTGGGCTACATGATGAAGATGTATACCACGCTCGCCCCTTGGATGATGTATGTCATCCTCTTCATTGCCGTGATGTTGCTTTCACCCGCCATCTATGAGGTGGTTCGGCGGATTCCGTTTGTCAGGTGGTGTGTGCTGGGGGAGAAGAAACGATAAAAACACCAAAATTTTGATAGAAAACGAATTTTTTACGCTTTCTGTCATTTTTTATGTATTTTTGCGTCCAGAAAAGGAAGTTTTTCTTCCTTATCTGTACACGAATTTACAGTTTCTATGCAGAAAAACCCATTAATACAATTTGGAAACGTGCCAATAACCGTGTCGACACTGCGGTCGTGTTTCACGGGTCTAGAGGCTCCCCAAAAGAAGATCATTGCTCTGGAAAAAGCTGGCGAGATCATTCGATTGAAACGCAATCTTTATGTCGTTAATGCGGAATTAAGCGGGAAGCTAATCAGTATTCCCTTGTGTGCCAATCATATTTATGGGCCATCGTATGTGTCTTCGAGGTGGGCGTTGCAATGGTACGGATTGATACCTGAACGTATCTATAGAGTAGACTCCATGACCACCAAGCATTCGCGATGCTTCGAAACTCCGTTGGGTGTATTTGATTTCCATCAGATTACACCCGATTATCATTCGGTAGGTGTCAATGTTGTACAAGACGGTGATGTCTCATATTTGATGGCAAGTCCTGAAAAGGCTTTGTGCGACATGATTTTACTTGACATGTACGTCCCCAATCGGTCTGTAGTGCGTTTGGAGCAATATTTAAGTGAGGACATAAGGCTTGACATGGATGAGTTTATGAAATTCGACATTGATATTCTCAAATTGTGCGCTGAATTTGGAGGGAAGAAGACAATATTCAATAACTTAATCAAAATCCTAAAGCGATGACAATATATGAGCAAATGCTCTCTGAGCACAAAAACGAAAAGGGAGTGGCATCGCCAAGAGCCTCACACGAAGTGATGCAACAAATTGTGTTGGCTGGGCTATATCGCGGCGGTTTTTTCGACCATGCTGCGTTCTACGGCGGCACATGTCTTCGAATTTTCCACGCCTTGCCACGATTTTCAAAGAGGATGTGTTGGGCTTTATCGACAACCCTCATGAACTCGACATCTGGAGTAACGATTATTTCCTTCAACTTGCCGATAGAATCAAATTTGTATAACTATGGAAAACAACATTTTATATAACTCCATTCTCGCAAAGCAGGACCCCACCCAAGTGGCAGGCCTCTCCCGTTTCTTCAAGACGGGCAAGGGACAATATGGTGAAGGAGATAAGTTTCTGGGCATCAAAGTGCCCGTTACGCGTGAGGTGGTGAAGCAATGCTGGAAAGAGACGAGTCTCGAAGATTTGGAGGATTGTATTCAGTCCGACTACCACGAGATGCGCCTCGCCGCCCTGCTGACTTTGGTCGAAATCTTCAAACATGCCAAGAAAGACAAAGCGCTGCAACAGCAATGCATCGACTTTTATCTTTCTCATACGCAACACATTAATAATTGGGACTTGGTGGATTTGTCGTGCTACGAACTGCTCGGCACGTGGCTCCTCGACAAGGACCGCACTTTGCTCTACGACCTCGCCCGAGATGGTAAGACGATTTGGGAACAGCGTATCGGTATGGTGAGCACGATGGCATTTGTCCGCCACGGACAAGTGGACGACACTTTCGCCATCGCCGACATTTTTCTAGCGAGACCACAGCCGCTGCATGACTTGTTACAAAAAGCCGTCGGTTGGCTCCTCCGCGAAGCGGGCAAGCGCGACGTACAACACTTGAAAGATTGGCTGTCAACGCGATACAAGACCATGCCTCGCACGATGCTCCGTTATGCAATCGAAAAGTTTTCGGAAGAAGAAAGGATGTTGTTTATGAAGTATTAAACGGCCCTTCGACAAGCTCAGGGGCCTTGCTCCAACAAAAATCTAAGGTCGTTGAGCCTGTCGAAACGCCGACATAGAATGTTGGTTATTATGCTAGATGTTAAACTCCATTACATCGAAAAAGGCCAAGGCAAACCATTGGTTCTGCTTCACGGTAACGGCGAGAACAGTGATTACTTTGAGCATCAAATCGCTTATTTCTCAAAGGACTATCGCGTTATCGCCGTTGATACGCGCGGACACGGACAGTCGCCGCGAGGTGAGAAATCATTCACCATCAAGCAGTTTGCCGAGGACTTGAACGGCTTTCTGGATGAAATGAGCCTCCCGAAAGCCATCATCTTGGGCTTCTCTGACGGCGGCAACATCGCCTTGGAATTTGCTCTGAAACACCCCGAACGGGTCGAAAAACTGGTTTTGAACGGTGCCAATCTTTTCCCCAACGGGGTGAAGCCGCGTTATCAATGGTCTATCGTGTTCGGTTACTATATCGCAAAATGCTTTGCCAAGAAATCGGAAGGGGCCAAAAAGAATGCCGAAATGCTTGGCTTGATGGTCAACGAGCCACACATCGAGCCTTTGGAACTTTCCCGACTGACGATGCCCGTCTTGGTGGTCGCGGGCACGAAGGACATGATCAAGGAATCGCATACGAGGCTTATTTACAAGAGTTTGCCCGATGCACAGATGAATCTCATCGAGGGCGACCATTTCATCGCCAACAAGAATCCCGAAGCATTTAATAAGGTGGTGGAGCGTTTTTTGAAAAAATAATATTACATTTGCAGGCAAATAATTGTCCTGAAAATGAAAAAGATTTACCTTTCTTTTTTGGTGTTGGCTTTTGGCCTGACGACCCTGCAAGCCAATCCTGTTGATGCTACCAAGGCGCTTGCTGCCGCCCAGAAATTCTCCACCGCGCAACTCGCCATGGAGCGCACTGCTCCCGAGTTGGTTTACACGGGCCAAAATGAAGCCTTCTTCGTTTTCAATCTCGGTGACCAAGCCTTCGTCATCATCGCTGGCGACGACGCCTATCGTCCCGTCATCGGCTATTCCGATGAATCGGCGTTTGATGCGGCCGACATCCCGCCTGCGCTGATGGATTATCTCGATGGCATTGCAGAAAGCATACTGCGTTTGCGCTCGCGCGGCAACGCCACGGCATCGACGATGGTGGCCGCCGAATGGGCTTCGGTGATGAACCACGGACGGCTCATCTCGCGCAACGGCGGTCGTGGCACGGGCTATTTCTGCCAAACCAAATGGAACCAGGATTATCCCTACAACTGTCTTTGTCCTGAGGACCCCGCTGGTTCGGGCGGCCACACCTATGTAGGCTGTCTGGCCACGGCCATGTCGCAGTTGATGCGTTTTTGGGCTTATCCTGCGCAAGGTATTGGAAGTCACTGCTATAACCACAGTGACTACGGTCAAATCTGCGCCGACTTCGGCAATACGACCTACGACTGGGACAACATGCCCAATGTGTTGGATAACACATCAACCGACGAGGAAAAGCTGGCCACGGGCACGCTTTGTTTCCATTGCGGCGTGATCATCGACATGGGCTATGGCCCCGATGGCAGCGGTGGCGCTTCGGGTCCCATCCCTGGTGCGATGCATGATTATTTCAACTATAGCGAGGCCAACGTGCAACTCCGTCGCGACGACTTCGAGCTGGAGGAGTGGAAAATCATGGTGCGCGAGCAGTTCGACATGGGCTGGCCGATGTATTACGGCGGCTGTCAGGATGGCGGTTGTCACGCCTTCGTGTGCGACGGCTACGACGACTACGATATGTTCCACTTCAACCTCGGTTGGGGCGGTAGCAGCAACGGCTGGTACATCATCGACGAGGCCCCTTACACCCATCCCGCCGACGCGATGTTCAACTTCGTGCCGGCACCCGTCTATAACGAAACCCCGATGGCGCCTGCCGATTTCAATGCGGTCGCCGTTTCGGACACGGAACTCAAGACGCGCCTCAGCTGGACCAATCCCACGACAACCCTCAACGGCACTCCGCTGACGAAAATCGAGCGGGTGGTAGTGCTGCGCGACAACGAAATCATCCAAACCTTGACGGAGGTCACTCCAGGAGAAACAATGGAAATCGTGGACAACGACGTGCCGCGTTACGATATGTACCATTACGCGGTATACGCCGAGACCGAGACCCGTCACGGCAAGCACGCCAACGCGACCAATGTGATGGTGGGTCCGTCATGCACTTGGCGTGTCATCATGACGACCAATGCTTTCCAAGGCTGGAACGGTGGCCATATCACGGTGTACAACAATTCGGGTCACGAAGTCACACAATGCACCATGACTTCATCGACGGCTGTTTCCGTTGAGCCTACGATGCCTTTGGGAAGGCTCAGTTTCGGCTGGACGGCTCCCACTGAGACGGTCAACCAGATGGCGTTTGTCATCAAGGATGCCGACGACAACACGGTGTTTAGCTTCAGCGGTTCGTCCGACGAGTTGAACGAGGGCATTTTCTTTGAGACCAACAACACTTGCGGCGGTGCTTTGGATTGCGAAACGCCTCAAAACCTGATGGCTACCACGCAAGATGATGGCATCCTGTTGACTTGGGACGGCGTTGAGAATCAAGGTTATGGCTACAATATCTATCGCGACGGTTTGCTGTATCGCCTCGTTCAGGAAGGCACAGCATTTTTGGACGAAAACATGGCTTTGGGCGGCCATTGCTATCATATCGCTGTGCTTTGCGAAGGCGGTGAAAACGGCGAGTTCTCCAACGAGTCGTGCGCCACATTTGGGCCTTGCTATCCGCCGCGAAATCTCGATTATTCGTTGACCAATAATTACAAGCCTAAACTGACTTGGGAAACGCCGCAACCTAACGAAGGCCTCGCGGGCTATTACCTTTTCAGGAAATTCGAGGATGGCGAATATCAGAGAATCAAGCTGTTGGGCGCTAATGCGGTAACTTATACCGACAATACCGCCAACCAAGAAGGCGACTATTATTACCGCCTTTATGCCTATTACGGCGACTTGGACTGCACCTCAGCACCCGCCAATCGCAAATATCGTCCCAATGAGTTTGAGTTGCATGTTTATTATTCGCCTACTGGATTGGAAGAGAACGAATTGCAGGTGAAAGTCTATCCTAACCCCACCAATGGTTTTGTGACGGTGGAAGCCGAAGATGAAGCCGTGATTTCGGTCTTTAATCCCCAGGGACAGTGTGTTTTGCAGAAAAAGAATACGGGCCCTTCGACCTCGCTTGATTTGAAACATGTCGCTTCAGGTGTGTATCTGATTAAGGTTGAGACGGCTATGGGAACGCTGAACCACCGCATTGCAGTGACCCACTAAAAAACTCCCAACTCTTAACTTCCAACTGCAAACTATTTACTACCTTTGCAGCGTAATTTAGAATCATTTTAGAAAAATCATGTTGAACAAAGAAAACGTATTGGAAGTCCTGAAGGACGTCATTTATTTCCCCAAAGGGGACAATATCATCGCATTGAATATGGTTGACAATCTGATGGTTAAGGACAATGCCATCCGTTTCGACCTGATTATGGAACACGCCAACGACCCGAAAAACGACATCTTGGTGAACGGAGCCAAGCGCACGCTGACGGAGGTGTTTGGCGAAGGCCTCGACATCGAAATCAAGGTGGTAGAGGAGAAAACGGCCCTCTCGAAGGTGAAACACATCATCGCTGTGGCCTCGGGCAAGGGTGGCGTCGGCAAATCGACGGTGGCGGCCAACCTCGCCATCGCATTGGCTCGTGCCAACCAGCGCGTGGGCTTGATTGACGCCGACATCTATGGTCCGTCCGTCCCAATTATGTTTGGCCTCGGCAACGAACAGCCCGCCGCGTTTGAGAAAGACGGCAAGACGGTGATGCTGCCCATCGAGAAATACGGCATCAAATTGATGAGCATTGGCAGTTTCGTCGACCCCGAGCGTCCGCTCATCTGGCGTGGACCTATGGCCACCAGCGCCCTCAACCAGCTGATGAACGACACCCTTTGGGGCGAACTCGACTGGATGGTGGTCGATATGCCTCCTGGGACGGGCGACATCCAACTGACTCTGGCACAGCAATATAATGTGTCGGGTGCCATCATCGTCACCACACCGCAGAAGGTGGCCTTTGCCGACGTGCTGCGCGCCGCGATGATGTTCAAGGAAGAAGCCTTGCAAATCCCGCTTTACGGCTTGGTGGAGAATATGGCTTACTTCACGCCTTACGACCTGCCCAATAACAAATACTACATCTTCGGTCGCGAGACGGGCAAGCAATTCGCCGAAAAACTGGGTGTACCCTTTCTCGGACAAATCCCAATCACAGAAAAGATTGCCGAGAGCGGCGACGCAGGCATCCCGCTGGCTTTGGACGCTGATTCGCCCGTCAGCAAGGCCTTCGACCAAATCGCACAATCGATCATTAACGTTTAACAGAACAACTGATAACTTCCAACTGAACAACTGATTAAGATGGATAAAGACACAATACAACGCAAAGTAATCAACGTCCTCGAACAAGTACGTCCCTACCTCCAGCAGGATGGCGGCGACGTCAACTTCGTGGAACTCACCGACGACAACGTGGTGATGGTGGAACTCACGGGTGCCTGCGGCAGTTGCCCCTACAGCACCATGACCCTCAAAAACGGCATCGAGAACGTGATGAAGAAAGCCATCCCCGAAATCAAGGCCGTCGAACAGGTTGAAGCATTAGACTTATAAAACGGCCCTTCGACGAGCTCAGGGACCTTCACTTTTCGATAGTTTAAGGCGCCTGAGCCTGTCGAAGGCCCGACCTATGAAATAATCAACTCAATGTATAACATAAACCTTACGAAAAATGAAAAAAGTTCTATTCTCATTAGTGGCCATGCTGCTCCTTTCGGTGAGCGGCATCGCGCAAACGACCTATACCATGGTCAACTCGGCCTCACAACTTGAGGCAGGGCAGTACATCCTGGTCGGCTACGACAACGACGGTCAAGCCTTCGTGATGAGCTACCAGAAATCCAACAACCGTCACGCCCTCACCATTGACGAGGCGGGCGGCGTCATCACGGCCACGGTGGCCACCGACCCGTCTTCGCAGGACGAGCCTTACGAATTCACCCTTGGCGGTTCGGCTGGCGCTTGGACCCTCTTCGACCCGCTCAACAACGGTTACCTCTATGCTCCTGGTGGCGGCAACTACCTCCGCACGCAGAGCACCCTTGATGACAAAGGTCAGTGGACCATCACCGACGGCGAAGAAGGCGGCATGGTGCCCGTCAGCAACGGTGGCGCCGAGCAGTGCTATATGCGCTACAACATCACCTCCACTTTGTTCGGCTGCTACAAGGAGTCGTCAAACGTGGCTGCTCCCGTCTATTTCTTCAAGGCTGGCGGCGCTGCCCAGCCCGACCCCGAGCCGAGCAACTATCCCACCAACTTTGCTGCTTCGGTGGACGGCACGGATGTGACCCTCACTTGGACCGATGCCATGGGTAGCCAACTGCCCAGCAAGTATTTGGTGTTGGCCTCGACGGGCAACATTACCGTTCCCACCGATGGCACGCCCGTTGCCAACGGCGACCTGGCTATGAATGTGAACTACGGTGCCCAGACCTATACCTTCAGCGGCTTGCAAGGCGGCACCACCTATCATTTCGCCATCTTCCCCTACACCAACAGCGGCGCCAATATCGACTACAAGACTGATGGCAACTATCCGACGGCAGACATCACCACGGATTTTGTCGAGATACTATTGTATGAAGACTTCAATGAAGAACTCGGCGTGTTCACGACCTACGATGCCTACGGCGAACAAACATGGCATCAAGGCTCTTATCAAGGCACGACCTACGCCAACATGAACGGCTATGCCAACCAAGCGAATCATCAGAACGAAGACTGGCTGATTGCTTATGTGGAAGTCCCGGATCTGACTTTCACCGATGTTTTCATGGAATTCAGAACTGCAATGAAGTTCGACGGCGACCCGTTGCGCGTGGCTATTTCAACGGATTATGACGGCCAAAGCGATCCCAGCGACTTCGAATGGGATGACATCACTGACGCTTTCGACTATTCAACGGGTGACTACGAATGGGTTGAATCGGGCGAATTGAATGTGATCGATTATGCTGGTAATGGAAGCTTCTACATTGCGTTTATTTATACCAGTACTGACGAAGCTGCTTCGTCATGGGAAATTGATTATGTGAAGGTCTGGGGCAAGTTCACGGCTTCTGTCTATGAGAATGAGATGGCTGTCATCAGCCTCTATCCCAATCCCGCCCGCGAGCAAATTTCCTTCGTGCTGGAGAGCGACGCCCAAGTGAGCATCTTCGACATGACGGGCCGCAAGGTGAGCGAGACAGAATGCAAGGCTGGCGAAGCCCAACTTGGCGTTTCGGAACTCGGCAACGGCGTTTATTTCGTCCACTTCCGCTTCGTTGACGGCACCATGGCTGTCTCCAAGTTCGTGAAGTATTAAATCCAGTGAAGCAGTTTATCCTCATAGCGCTCTTGTTTCTCGCCAGCCAGGCCTTCGCCCAGCCGGTGGAGCCCGTGCGCTATGAGGTGGACCGCTGGAACAAGGCCCAAGGCTGCCACTTCGAGTCCTTCGGCGAGCAAGGCGGCCTGATGTGCGTCGAGACTGAGAAGACCGACAAGGAGAAACATCGCCTTTGGCAGTTTGCCTGCCTCGACAGCACTTTGTATGAGACCCGCAGCGACCTCATCCCCCTGCCCGAGAAACTGACCTACTTCGATTCGGGCAGCGATGCACGTTTTGCGGCTTTTTTGTTCGTCAATGACGGCAACAAAAAGGCAGCCGACTCGTTGGATTTCCTCGTGGTGGCTTACGACCGGAAGGAGCGAAGCTACCGGACCTTTTGGGATAAATGGCCCGATAAGACCGTCCCGCTTTCCATCGCCGTCGCTGATGGCACGATGCTGTTGGCCTTAAACAACAAAAGCGGCAATGGAAGCCTGCGCTTCTACGACTTGGCGGGCGATTCCAATCGTGAAGTAACGCCTTCGTCATCAGGTAGCTTCGTCTTGTTCCAAACGGCGGCTTTTCCGCAGGAACATCGCTTTGTGGTGGCCGCGAAAGAGTTTGAAAACAAGCGTTTTGCCTCGACATCCTTCCTCGTTTATTCCACTTCCGGCAGTTTGCAGGGTGGTTATCGCTACGAGAACATCCCCAATGCGGCTTTGGGTCGTATGGGTTTCCGCTTCGACGAAAGCCGCAACTTGTTGGTTATCGGCACTTTGGAACGCGAGAGCGGACGCAAAGTCAACCTGGAAGGCGTGACGGAGAACTTCGACAAGGAGAGCATCGGAGTGGTGTGGATGCGTTTCACTTCGGTAACGCCGGACAGCAGGGTTTATTTGTTCAAGGACATGCCCGAAATCGAGCACGCCTTGACTGCGTCCGACCGTGTGCGCCTACGCGAGGAGAAGCTGAAGCTGAGCAAAAACCAAAAGGCGACCCAAGGCGAAATCGCGTTCCAGTTCCTCACCCCGCGCCTGACTGATTTCGGCGACTTGACCGTCTTTTCGGCGGAGGCCTTCATGCCTTATTACCACACCGAAACACGCATGAGCTACGGCTATTACGGATACTACGGTGGCTATCCTTACACCTACACCGTGTTCGACGGCTACGACTTCTTCAGCGAGATTCTGTTGGGTTTCGACAAGGACGGACATCTGCAATGGCAACAATCCGTGAAGTTCGACAACGAGCTCACCTACGAGTTGACGCCTCACGCTTCGGAGGGGGTGTGCTATGATGAGTTGGTGGTGGCTTCGCCCTATCGTAACCATCTGCGTTACACGGCGTTTGATGCACAAGGTCAGCAGCTGATGAACCAGCAAAACGCGAAAATCGACCCGATTCACGGCGCGGATTATGTGGAAGACGAGTATTTCGCCCAAATCGCGAAATGGTATGGCAACCGCTATCTCATTTTTGGTTCGCAGATCATCCAAAACAGCACCCAACCCAAGCCGAGGCGGACGGTGTTCTATCTGCAAAAGGTTCAATATGATTGAGTTATGTTGTGGAGTTATCTGAAATATCTGGTGCAGCGCAAGACCAAGTACTCGGTTCATTCGCCTTTTGTCTATGACTTTATGACCAAGGTTTTGTACGACAAAGGCTCCAATCGTGATTATGATACGATGCTGAGAATCAGTCGTTTGTTGGACGGAAAACGCTATGCTACACGTCCGCGCCGCAAGGAAGGCCGTTTGCTCTATCGTTTGGTGAACTACCTCGAACCCGAGACCGTGGTGTCGTTTGGCACGCTTTCGGCGCTCAATACGACGGCGTTGGCTTTGGGTAACTTGCAAACCAAGGTCTATCTCGACCATTCCGCCGATTTCCTCGAAACGATGAACTCGATGGGCGTGGTGAATGTGAACCTGTTGCGCCGCGACAAACCTGAGCAGGAACAGCTGGAGCGACTGGTCCTCGACTTTGTTTTTTTTGGCTTGAACGACTTTGGCGAGGACACTTGGAACAAGCTGGAGGAAGCCTACGCGCAAGCCAACGAGGAGACCGTGCTCATCTTCGAGGGCATCCACCATTCCCACCGCACCGAAGCCGCATGGGAAGCCATCAAGGCCGACGAGGACGTCACTCTGAGCATCGATGTCTATTCCGTTGGGTTGGTTTTCTTCCGCGAAGGCATTGAAAAACAGGATTTTGTATTGAAATATTGAAAATCACGAGATATGAAAAACATCACCTATACCAAGACTGGCGACCAAGGCCAAACCTCACTGATTGGCGGCCTGCGCGTCGCGAAATACGATGACCGCGTGGAAGCCTACGGCACCGTCGATGAATTGAGCGCCTTCATCGGCGTGCTTTACGACCAGGACGGCGTCACTGCCGAGATGAAGACCGTGCTCAACACTGTTCAAAACAAATTGTTCACCATCGAGTCGCACTTCGCCTTGGACGAAAACTCCGAGGTGAAAAAGATGATTCCCGTTTTGACCCTCGACGATGTGGCTTTTTTGGAGCACGAAATCGACAAGATGAACGAGCAACTGCCCGAGTTGAGGAGCTTCGTCATCCCAGGTGGAAACTTGAAGGCGAGTCACGCGCATGTGTGCCGCACGGTGTGCCGTCGTGCCGAGCGTCAAGGCTGGCGTTTGGCCTCACAACACCCTATCGATTCACTCGATTTGAAGTACCTTAATCGTCTCTCAGACTATTTCTTCGTTCTGGCAAGATTTTTTACCTTTTTAGACAAAGTTGGTGAAAATAATTGGGAATCAACAAAATAAAAAATTATTATTTTTATTAAAAACCCCTTGCTAGTTCAGAAAATACTTGTACTTTTGCGCGCTCAAAAAATAGGTTAAACAAAAACAAAAAAATACAATGTATTGGACACTAGAATTAGCTTCAAAACTGGAAGATGCGCCGTGGCCAGCCACCCGTGATGAGTTGTTGGACTGGGCCTTGCGCACCGGAGCTCAGGAAGAGATTATTGAGAATCTTCAGGAAATCGAAGACGAGGGCGAAATCTACGAGCGCATCGAAGACCTCTGGCCCGACTATCCCACCAAGGACGACTTCTTCTTCCACGAAGATGAATACTAATCTATCAACTGAATGATTATCAGTTGGAAAAAAGATTCTCGGCCAGTCTGGGAATCTTTTTTCGTTTTTCATTCCAATTTCACTGCCCCATGTCCCTCGACTTGACCTATACGACCGAACGCTTCAGCGCGGAAATGGATGCCGCCGCTTATATCGCTAATTTCCGCAGGGCGGACTATTTCATGCAGTTCTGCCGCGAGTGCGGTAATTACGGTCGCAGGTACGGCTGTCCGCCCTTCGACTACGACCCATTGTCGGTCATCGCGCCTTATCGGAAAATACATGTCATCGGGGTGAAAATCATTCCTCACGATGAAAATCTTCCTTTGAGCGAGGCCAACACACTGATGCTGCCTGTGATACGCGAGCTGAATGATGAATTGCTTGCGATGGAGAAATCATTGGGTGGTATGGCTTTCGGTTTTGCCGGTTCGTGCCCTTATTGCGGCGAGGTACCCTGTGCTCGCATCGATGGATTGCCCTGTCGTCATCCCGACAAGGTGCGCCCTTCGCTTGAAGCCTTTGGCTTCGATATGAGCAAGACCGCCAGCGACCTGCTGGGCCTTGAAATCAAGTGGAGCCGCGACGGCCGCCTCCCCGAATACCTGACTTTGGTTTGTGGGGTGTTTTATCAAAAACACAAACTTGTTTAAATGATGTCTGCGCCTCTTTCAAGTTATCTTCGCCTCTTCCTCCAAATCACCCGAGGCCTCTTCCTCACCGACCCGAATCGGCCGGCGTGGGGGCGTGTGTGGCAGCTCGTTTCGAGGTTCACTTGGGAGCTGCCGCAAACGTTGGTGGGCTGGCTCTTCACCATGTTTCGTGCCTTGACGGGACGGGTCGATAGGGTGGATGTGCTGGGCGGCATCACCTTTGCTTCGGGCAGGGCGCGTTCGTTTGGCGGCGGTGTGTCGCTGGGCACCTTCGTCGACTTGTGGCTGTGGCACGCTATGCGAGGCGAGAACGAGCGTTTCGTTCTCAGCGACCAACTCTGTATGCACGAGTTCGGGCATACTGCCGACAGCCAGCGTTTTGGATGGCTTTATCTGCTTGTCATCGGTTTGCCCAGCCTTTTGAGTGCCAACGGACACGGCGACCACAGCCGTTTTTGGACCGAAATCCGCGCCAACCGTCACGCCAAGAAGTATTTCAGCAAGCATTACCAGATCGCATGGAATGAAACTGGTTATCCTATCGATAGTTATGTTTGATTTTTTGTTGGAGTGTGTTGGATTCTTTTTTATCTTTGTCCCGCAAACTAACACCTCAAAACATGAAAGGACTACTAACCCTTCTCCTTGTGGTGGCTACAACGACCGCCATTGCGCAACCGTTGCATCACATCACATTCAATGGTACCGACCAATATATGGTCATTCCTCATCACGACGACTTTAATATCAGCGCCGACGAGAGTTTCACGCTCACAGGGTGGGTGCGCAACGAAGTCTACACCAACAACCCGCGCTATGTGTGCAAACGCGACATGTCAGTGCAAGGCACAGGCAACGAGCGTACAGGATATGAGTTCTTCGGTACGGGTAGTTCTGGGCAGTCGCTCGGACTCAACACACCTACGGCCACATCGGGTCATGCGCTGTCGGTCTATACGGGTGTCACTGTGCCGGCTGGCGAGTGGATGCATTTTGCCCTCGTGGTCGACCGCGCGAACAACGAAATCCGTATCTATCACAACGGTGAGACCAACGATAATTGGGTTGCGGCCGTCAACGATTGGGCCGTCAGCAACACGCATGACGTGTTCATCGGGGCAGGCAACAACGGCGGCGCTCCTGCCTATTATTGCAATGGCTCGTTCGGCAATATCCGTTTCTACGGCATGGCCCTTACTGCCAGTGAGATGGCCATTGATCTCAACAATAGTGCCCTCAACGACCTGACCGATACGATGCGCGACAACCTCCTTGCGGCCTACGACTTCACGGTGGACAACATCTCCGACAACCGTCTTGCCGACATCTCGGGCCACGGCCACGAAGCCACGATGGTGAACTTCACCTTCGGTGGACTCGAGATCCTCAATGTTGGCTTGACGCAAGAGACCCGTATGACGGGTCGTGGCAACCCCAACGACGTGCTGCTCAAAGCCGCTGTCACTTATGGCGGTGACGACGCCACGGTTGCATTGCAATCGATGATGCTCAACTTGGATGGCACTACCGACCTCACCGACCTCGAGGAAATCAAAGTGTTTTCAACAGGCAGTGTCAACGCTTTCGATTGGCGCAACCTGCAGGGCGCAACACTGTTGGGGAATGCCATGCCTGCCTCGGGCGACTTCTCTTGCGACCTCAACGGTACCCTTGTGTCGGGCACCAATTATCTTTGGATTGTGGCCCATGTCGCCGCCGACGCCACCGAAGGCCATTTCATCGATGCTTCATTGAAGTCGATAACCACGGTTGACGAAACTTTTGAGATACAGAATCCTTCGCCCGTGGGCCATCGTGAAATCATCCTTGCTTGCACAACAATCTATCAACCAGGCGATTATAATTCGGCACATTATCGTATCCCAGCGGTCATCACCGCCAAAGACGGTTCAATTGTGGCAGTCACCGACAAGCGCAAATACAATGACGGCGATCTGCCGCAAGACATCGACATCGTGTGCAACCGCAGCACCGACGGTGGCCACACTTGGAGCGAGCCATACACTATCGCATTGGGCACAGGTGTTAACCACGGCTTCGGCGACTGTGCTGTGGCATGGAGCAATGACGACAACGGTCTCATCGCTGTCTTTGTGGGCGGTCCCGGCCTTTGGAACTCCACCCCTTCAAACCCCATACGCTCTTATATGACAAAGAGTTACGATAACGGTCAGACGTGGACCACTCCCGAGGACATCACCGACTTCATCTTCGGCGACAATTGTATCGTCCCCGAACATCAATCATGGCGGGCTTCGTTCTTTGGCTCGGGCAATGGCTTGCATACTTCTACAGGCCGCATTATGTTTGTGGCCGCCATCCGCGAAGGCTCGGCACAGTCGTTGAACAACTATGCCGTCTATTCCGATGACAACGGACAAACTTGGCAGGTCTCAGGTCGTGCCTCAGTGGGCGGCGACGAGGCCAAGGTGACCGAACTCGCCGATGGTCGCATCCTGATGAGCATCCGTCACGGCGGCAACCGATGGTACAACATCTCTGAGGACGGTGGCGAAACCTGGCAGCCCGCAACCTCCACATGGTACGACCTCGTGGCTCCAGCTTGCAATGGAGACATGATTCGGTACACATCTGTCAATCAAGGAGATGATAAAAACCGTCTGTTGCATTCCTTGCCTTATGGCACGGCACGCGAAAAGGTGACGGTTTACGTCAGCTACGACGAAGGCGAGACTTGGCCAACAAGCAAGTGCATCGTGCCATACAGCGCGGCCTACTCATCGCTCTGTGTTATGCCCGACGGCACCATCGGGCTTTATGTTGAGGAGTCGTATCCAGGCACCTCTGGCTATTCAACCGTGTTCTACAACTTCAGCCTCGAATGGCTCACCGATGGCAGCGACAGTTACGATCCGACAGGCCTTCAACAGGTTCATGACGGGAATGCTTTGGCCATATATCCTGTTCCCACTTCTTCTATGGTCAACATCGAGACGGAAGGCATTGCTCGCATCGACATATATAATGTCAATGGTCAAATCGTAAAGGTTTTATATACTGACAATCAAGCGATTTTACAACTTGATGCTACAACTTGGGCGCCTGGTGTCTATTTCGTTGAAGGTGTTGATAAAGCAGGTGGAAAGAAAGTTGTAAAGATGGTGAGGTAGTTTTTATGGACAAATTGTCCGACTTGATTGATAAAATCCGTATTTTTGCCCTCTATTATTATGCGAAAGGTAGTAACAAACTCGGATATCAAGAAAGCCTTGGGCTTGAAAGGCTTCTTCGGCACATGCGTGGCGGGGATGGCTTATGGTGTGCTCGGTTTGGGCAAGATTAACCGTTTGTTCGACGGCGCTGCTGATTATCAAGGCCGTGAATTTGCCGACCATCTGTTGGAAAACATGCACATCACTATCGATGTGGCTCCTGAACAGTTGGAAAACATCCCCAAGGAGGGCGGCTTTGTGGTGGTTAGCAACCATCCTTTTGGCGGCATCGAGGGCGTGATGCTCCTCAGTGCCATCGCCAAAGTGCGCCCCGATTTCAAGATCATGGCCAATTTCATCCTCTCGCATATCCCTAACCTCAAGGAAAACTTCTTCGCCGTCAATCCTTTCGAGAAAAACCCAGAATGGAAGAGCAGCGTGGGCGGCATCAAGGGTGCCATCCAGCATATTGCTGCGGGCAACGGCTTGGGCGTTTTCCCGGCGGGCGAGGTGTCTCGCTACCATGGACACGACTATCCCGAGGACCTGCCTTGGAGTACCTCGATTGCGCGTATTATTAAGAATGCCGGTGTACCCGTGATTCCTGTGTTTTGGGAAGGCTGTAACTCGAAGCTGTTCTATTCCGTCGACAAGATCCATAGTATGTTGGGGACTTCACGGCTGTGCCGCGAGTTGGCCAACAAAAAAGGGACTTGTTTCAACCTGCAAATGGGCAAGCCAATCTTGCCAGCTGAGATTGCGCTTTACGAAAATCCCAAGGATTTAGCGGCTTATTTGCGCAGCCGTTCTTATGCACTCGAAGCCAATATCCCCGTACTGGTGACTGAAAAGAAGGAAATTCAACTTGCTGAAATCGAAGCATCTAAGGAATTGTCGCTCATGCAGGCCGAACTGAATGCCATCCGCGAAAAGTCATTCCTGTATTCAGCCTCTGATTTCGACTGTTATCTTGCTGATTACGATGATATTCCCAACTTGATGCACGAGATAGCCCGATTGCGCGAGGAGACTTTCCGTGCCATTGGGGAAGGCACTGGGAAGAGTCTCGATCAGGATAGGTTTGACGTGCATTTCAAGCACCTGATCCTTTGGGATAATGCCAAACAACAGATAGCAGGCTGCTATCGTTTGGGCATTGGCAGCGAAATCATCCCGAAATTTGGTATTAACGGTTTCTATGTCAGTACTTTGATGAAGTTCGAGGAGGCTTTCTCCGACCATCTGGCGCATACCATCGAGTTGGGACGCTCGTTCGTCGCTCTTGAGTATCAAAAGGAAGTCTTGCCTTTGATGCTGCTGTTGCGCGGACTCTCGGATGTGGTGGTGCGCTACCCCGATATCCGTCATTTCATAGGTCCGGTTAGCATTAGCGCATGGATGCCCAAGTTCTACCAAAGCATGATTGTGAAATATGTGACGGAGAGGCATCCCGTGGAGGCCGAGCTGGCGCATGTGGCCACGCCTACCACGCCTTTCCATCCCGATTTCCTGAAAGTGGATCCCGATGTCTTGATGTGCAACAATATGGATTCAGTCGACCGCTTCGACAAGTTCATGTTTCGCTTGAGCAATGGCAGTTATCGTTTGCCCACTTTGTTCAAAAAATACCTAAAGTTGAACGCCAAATTCCTCTGTTTCAACGTCGATCCCGATTTCAACGATACGCTCGACGCCTTGCTCTTCCTCACCTTCACCGACTTCCCCGAGGACGAGGTGATGCCGCTCTTCCGCGACAGCAGCGACGAGGAAAAGGAAATCGTCAGGAAACGTTTTGGGTATGTTAGTTAAGGAGTGTCATTCCTCCGTGTCTTCTTCCTCTATCGTCTGGGCGAAGAAACTGAAATTCACCTTTCCGTAATGGCGTTGCTCCATGAAATGTGGATGCTCTTCGAAGTTTTGGCTTTTGTCGTGTTCCAATACGAACATGCCGCCTTCGCGCAGCAGGTTATTGTCGAAGATGAGGTTTACCAAAGTGTTGTAGTGCTGGCAGTCGTAGGGTGGGTCGGCAAAAATGAGGTCGTATTGCATCTTATGTTTTTCGAGGAAGCGATACACATCGGAACGGATGACGAGCAATTCGTGCATGTTGAGCTTGTTGGCTGTGTCGCGGATGAACTTCACGCAGCCAAAATCCTGGTCGACGGCAACCACTTTGGGACAGCCACGCGAGACCAGCTCATAGGAGATGTTGCCCGTGCCGGAAAACAGGTCCATGGACTCAGTCTCTTCCAAGTCGAAGTGGTTCTCAATAATGTTGAACAGGCTCTCTTTGGCCATGTCGGTAGTGGGGCGCACGGGCAGGTTGTTCGGCGCGGTGATTTGCCGCCGTTGGTATCTTCCTCTGATGATTCTCATTTTAATGCTTGATAATGGATGTGATAGTATGGATAGGGCACCTCGTTGAAGGCTTTGTTTGAACGGAGTGTTTCGGGAGCTTCAACGAAATGAATGTCTCTGACATAACGTCCGCAAAGGTCGATGATTTCGGAAGCGGGACGTATGAGACCCGAGAAGCAAACAGGCACGTCTTCCCCCGTGACTCCGTTTTGTTCCATCGCAAAAAGCAGGAAATACGTGAAGTCTTCCTTGGTGTTGAACCTAAAATTGTTGAAGAAATGCAGCTTGCCGTCTTTGAGGATGACCATATCGAAATCACGGTTGCGCACGTTGAGGGAGATGCTGGTTGCAGGGCGACTTGCCAATACCTCATTAATAAATAGGGTGGTCGTATGTCCCATTTGTACGTTTTTCCATTTGGCCACCACCATGTCATGCAATGCCTTTGGGAAGGCATACACATTGAAGCAGCTGGCTTTTTCGATCCTTTCGAAGCTTGTGACATGGCCTTCCGGGATTTGGAAGGTGAAATTCAAAAAGGCGTCTTGTTCGGCTTCGTTGAACAGCGGGGCGGGCACCAAGGTGCAGAAACGGTTGTCGAAGAGGCATGTAACCGATAGGAACGATTGGTTGTTCAGCCCTTTCGAAGCCAAGGCGCGTTCCAGAGTACGAAAGAGGTCGTTGCTACTGCTCAGAAGGTCAGATTGGTAGAATTCCAAACCGACGAGGGCGTTGGTAGTATTGTCGAGAAGCGCAAAAGAAAGACCACCCAACGCAAATTGGATGGCCATTCTGTATTGCGATGACTTCTCGGCATCAAACGCCTCGCTGCATTGCGAGATATAGGGATTCAATGCCGTCATTCATCCTAACGGTTTAGAGTTTCTCCCAGTTGCCGTCGGTGGTGGCTTCTTCCATCGAGCCGACTTTCAGACCGGCATAGCGGTTGATGCTTTCCTTTTCGGCCTTGGCGTTATCGCGACGTTGGTTCCATTCCTTCTCACCGAAGGCTGAACCAGGAGTGGCGAGGTAAACCTCATAAGGTGTGCGGGCCTCAAATACCGGAATCTTGATGCCGTTGCGCTCAATCGTACCGGCTTCAAGCTCAAACTGTTGCTGGGGCTGGCTGAAAGGCACAAACTTGATGTCGCCAATGTTGAAATCAGCTCTCTTACCCTTCAGGGAGTCCATCACTTTCACGTATCCGAGGGTGTCGTTGATGGTGCGGGTGAAGGTGGTGTCATTCGGGTCGGGCACAATTTTCACGATCGGAATCTCGGCGTTTTGGCAGAACTTGATCAGCGAGTCGAAGTTGTTGGTGTACTGGCTGGTGGCATTCTTGTAAAGCACCTCGGCGTTACGAATGTCAATGAGGCGTTCCACAACTTGAGTTTCACGCATTTTCTGCTCGTTGTTGAACTTGATAGGAGCTTGAATGCTCTTGACGACTTGCATGGCTAAAAGCACGATGATGGCAAAAAGCACGATGTTGATGATGATGGATAATCCTTTTTTCATTTTCGTATGGTTTTCTAATTATTTACTTTTCTGTGGCGGCAAAGTTAGGATTTTTTCCGTTATGTGGAGCAAAAATTTTTGCTTGATTTTAAAAATGGATTTTATGGAAGTTTAAGTATTTGTCATCCAGATAATTGCGAATCTTGTCGGCAATAATGATAAGGATTTGGAGCTCGTGTTTTTCGAGCCAAGCGGTGGCGTCGTCGTCGCGATTGACGGCTTTTGCGAAGGCGAGGTTGACCTCGAAGTGGTTTCGGACAAGCCATTCTTCGGCTTTGTCTTCCTTATCAATGACGCTGTCGATGGCGGCCAAATGCGGAAACTTGTGTTCCATCAGCCAGTCTTTGGCCTTGGTGTCGCCTTGTATGGTCTGGCTCAATGCGACCAATTCGGGATAACCGTTGCGCATCAGCCAGTCGGAGAATTCGTTGCCCTGCGCGGGCTCGAAGGTGCAGGCAAAAGCCATCAGGATCTTTACGGGGTAGTGGGTCATTGCGCCGCAAAGATAAATAAAGTTGTCGTATTTGAATGAGATTTCTTATTTTTGCGCAAATATTTGACGAAGATGAAAACGAAGAAAGAAATCGTTGAAAACTGGTTGCCGCGCTATACGGGTCTTCCATTGGAGCAGTTCGGGAAGTATATCCTGCTGACCAACTTCCAGAACTATGTCGATCGCTTTGCGGAGTGGCAAGGCGTGGAAGTGGTGGGCCGCGACCGCTCGATGCCTTGCGCCACCGACGGCGAAATCACCATCATCAACTTCAGTATGGGTAGCGCCAATGCAGCCACCATCATGGACTTGCTGAGCGCCATCCAGCCTAAGGCGGTGCTGTTTCTCGGCAAATGCGGCGGCGTGAAGAAAATCAACAAGGTGGGCGACTTGATTTTGCCCATTGCGGCCATCCGTGGCGAAGGTACGTCGAACGACTATTTCCCGCCCGAAGTGCCTGCGCTTCCGGCGTTTAGCCTCGAAAAAGCCATCTCCACTACCATCCGCGACTATGGCCGCGACTATTGGACGGGTACGGTCTATACCACCAACCGCCGCGTTTGGGAACACGACGAGGAGTTCAAGGACTACCTGCGTAAAATCCGCTGCATGGCCGTCGATATGGAGACTGCGACCATCTTCTCGGTGGGCTTTCACAACGAAATCCCGACGGGCGCGTTGCTTTTGGTGTCCGACAATCCGATGGTTCCCGAAGGCGTCAAGACGGAGGAAAGCGACAAGCAAGTCAGCAAGAACTTCGTTGGTGAGCACCTGCGCATTGGTATCGACTCGCTCAGGCAACTCATTAATAATGGAATAACGGTAAAGCACTTGAAATTCTAAGTCGGCCCTTCGACAAGCTCAGGGACCTTGGCTTTTCAGCGGTTGAGGGTGCCTGAGCCTGTCGAAGGCCCCGTGTCAAAAAGGCGAACATGAAAACCTACGAACAAATCCTTGCCGAAATCCACAAGAAACAGTTTGCGCCAGTCTATTTCCTGACGGGCGAGGAGCCGTATTTCATCGACATGATTTCGGAAACCATCGAGAACGAAGCCCTCGACGAAGCCGACCGAGCATTCAACCAAATCGTGCTCTACGGCCGCGATGTGGATGTGGAGACCATTGCCAACCACGCCCGCAGCTTTCCGATGATGGGCGAGCGTATGGTGGTCATCGTCAAAGAGGCGCAGGATGTGAAGAATATCGAGGAATTTGAGAAGTATTTGGACACGATTCCCGAGACGACGCTCCTCGTTTTTGTGTACAAATACAAGAAACTCGACAAGCGCAAGACCTTCGCCAAGAAACTCGACAAGAAAGGCGTTTACTACGAGTCGAAGAAGCTGTACGACAACAACATCCCCGGCTGGATTCAGAACTATCTGAAGGCTGAAGGCTATTCCATCACGCCGAAAGCCACGCAGATGTTGGCTGATTTCCTCGGCACCGACCTCCACAAAATCGCCAATGAGTTGAAGAAACTCACCATCGCCTTGCCCAAAAACCGCAGCATCGACGATGCGGATGTGGAGCGCAACATCGGCATTTCGAAGGATTACAACGTGTTCGAACTCCAAAACGCCATCGGCAGTCGCGATGTGCTGAAAGCCAACCGTATCGTGAACTATTTCGGCGACAACGGGAAAGATAACCCGCTGTTGGTCACGGCGATAACGCTTTATGGCTATTTCACCAAACTCATCAAGTTGCATTGCACGCAGGACAAGTCGCAGGGCAATCTGGCGACCGTGTTGGGTGTCAATCCCTTCTTTGTCAAGGACTACCTTAACGCTGCCCGCAATTATCCGCCACAAACATGCATTCGCAACATCTCCGTCCTCCGCGAGTTCGACCTGAAATCGAAGGGCTACGAAAGCGGTGAGGTGAGCGAGAAAGATTTGTATAGGGAAATGATTTTCAAACTAATGCATTAATCCAAGGGTCCCTGAGCCTGTCGAAGGGCCCGTAACTATTATAACTATGCGTATTGTTGCACAACGAGTTACAAAGGCTTCCGTCACCATTGGCGGCAAGGTGAAGTCGCAAATCGGCCTCGGTATGCTCATTTTGCTCGGCATCGAGGAAGCCGACAACGAAGAAGATGTGGATTGGCTTTGCCAAAAACTTGCCAAAATGCGCATTTTCGGCGATGAGAACGATGCGATGAACCTCGACATCAACCAATTGGGCGGCTCGTTCCTCGTGGTGAGCCAGTTCACCCTTCATGCCTTGACGAAGAAAGGCAACCGCCCGAGTTTCATCCGTGCCGCCCGTCCCGAGCAGGCCATTCCGCTCTATGAGCTGTTCCTGAAACGTCTTGCCGAAATCTCAGGCCGGCCAGTGCAAAGCGGTGAATTCGGCGCGATGATGGCTGTGGAGTTGCTCAATGATGGCCCCGTGACGATTTTGATGGATTCGAAACGACGGGAATAGCGAAGAATTGCCTATTTTTGCACAAATCTTTCAACTGACAACTGAACAACTTCAAACTGACAACTGAACAACTACAAACTGATAACTGACAAAGATGGACGGAAAACGATTAGAAAAAGTAAACAGATTGATATTGAAGGAATTAGGTGATATTTTCCAGAAGGAACTGAAGCCGAAAGTTCCGTCGCTGATGATTACCGTGACGCGCGTCAATGTCACTTCCGACTTGTCATATGCGCGGGTGTATCTGAGCGTTTTCGGCGTCGACGACAAGAAGAAGGTCGTCGAGGAAGTGGCGCAAAACGGCAAGGCCATTCGTGGCTTGCTCGGCAATCGCATCCGCCACCAAATGCGCGTGGTGCCGGAGCTGCGCTTCATCGAGGACGACTCGTTAGATTACATCGAAAACATCGACAACCTCCTGCATCCCGAAAAGTGAAACTGCCGCTGTTCATAGCCAAGCGTTACCTGCTCGCCAAGAAGAGCCACAACCTCATTAATATCATCACTTGGATTTCCATTTTGGGTATTAGTGTGGGTTCGTTTGCGCTCATCGTGGTGCTCTCTGCCTTCAATGGGCTGGAGAAGGTGATTTCGTCGATGAACAACCGCCTCACGCCCGACTTGCAAATCGCTCCCGTGAAAGGCAAAACCATCGACCTTACGGCTTTCCCATTGGGACGACTGCAAGAAATCCAAGGCGTTGATTATGTGATTCCAACGATTACCGAAGACGCGCTTTTCCGCGCCAACGACAAGCAACATATTGGCCAAGTGAAAGGTGTTGGGCTGGAATATCAGAACATCGAAAGATTGAATGAAATCATTTTTGGTGACGGCGCTCTTCAACTTTCCGATGAGGACGAGCATAGCTTTGCCGTCCCGGGTGCGGGCGTGGCTTGGTATTTGGGCATCAATGCCTACAACCCTTACGCGATGGTGCGCGTCTATGTGCCCAAGCGCGGCAACGCCTCCCTGATGAGCCTCGAAAACAGCTTCAACTCCGATGTGCTGACGGTGCGCAGCGTGTTCTCCACCGAGCAGGAACAGGACGAAAAATTGGTGCTCGTGCCTTTCGATTGGCTTTCGGAACTGCTTGAATATGAGGACAAAGCCAATAATGTGGAGCTTTTCCTTGCGGCCAATGCAGATATTAATAAGGTGAAAAAGGAAGTGAGGACCGTGATAGGGGAGGACTTCACCGTGAAAAACCAGCAGGAACAGCAGGAAACGCTTTACCGAATCATGCGTTCCGAAAAATGGGCGGTGTATGTCATCCTCACTTTCATCCTGATTTTGGCCACTTTCAACGTGGTGGGTTCGCTCTCGATGCTGATGATTGACAAACGGAAGGACACGGAAATCCTCAAGGCGATGGGCGCCGACAACCGCTTGATACACAAAATCTTCATGAACGAGGGCCTGCTGATTTCCGTGGCGGGCGGCATTATCGGATTGTTGTTGGGCATCATTGTGGTGCTCTTGCAACAGCAATTCGGTTTCGTGAAGTTCGGCTCGGGAGGCGGCAATTATGTCGTGGATGCCTATCCCGTCATGCTGAAAATCAAGGATGTATTGCTGATTTTTGCCACAATTTTGGCTGTAGGTTGCACTTCAGCTTTCCTCACCGTACGACACGCGATGCGAAAATCAATGACTCAGAAGTCC
This sequence comes from Bacteroidales bacterium, assembly GCA_017477425.1. Taxonomy (GTDB): domain Bacteria; phylum Bacteroidota; class Bacteroidia; order Bacteroidales; family F082; genus Limimorpha. The sequence goes on along the minus strand of JAFUVT010000035.1, from coordinate 14,220 downwards.
AGATTGAACGACAGATAATACCTGGGCTTTTTTGCGATTTGTCCATCTTGTATGCCCCAAGCCACATCTCCTCTGACGAAATAGCCGAAGATGGTGGTGCGCAGGCCGAAGCCTACACCTCCCACCAAAGGTTCTTTCATCTCGGTGACGGTGATGTTGAGGTTGCCGTCGCTGATGTGGGTGTTATACAGCGAGTTGCTCGGATCGTATGGATTCCAGCCAGTCCAGGCGGTGCCAAGGTCGCCGAAAGCCACGATTTGGAAGTCGCGGATGAATTTCCTGTTGATGGGCCGATTCATAAAATAGCTGAACACGGGGAACCGCAGTTCGCTGTTGAGCACAACGAAGTTGTTGCCGTTGCGGATGTTTTGGCTGAAGCCGCGCATATTGGTGGCCAAAGTTTGATAAGCATAGTTTTGAGTATAGTCGATGGGCGCACCTTGGTCGAATGAGGCCAAAATCCAGTTGTCGACGCCGCCCATGTAATAGATGAGTTTCCGCTGACCAAACGAGGTACTACCCGCGATGTGGTTGGCCCAAATGAAGTTGCGGCTGATGCGGGTGTAATGCCTGTAGTCGAAGCCTGCCACAATCATGTTGGCCGTGTTTTTGGCGATTTTTTGGTGGTATTCGGCGAAAACTTTTCCTCTTGCACCAACGAGCAGATTGGTGCCAATTTTCTTTGAGTTGTCGTAAACGAGTTCACCACGCACGCCGCCCCAGTTTTCGAAAACGTCCTTGTCGGCCAAGCTGTGGTCGTCGATGGCTAGATTGACAATTTGGTCGTTACGGTAAATAGCTGTACCTTTAAGACTTAAAATCTCACTGAATGGATAACTCAGCGTATAAAAGGCTTCGTTAGTGAAGGTGCGGTAATAGTAGCTCACATAGTTGTCTGTCACATAGCGGTGCAGCGTGATGCTTTTGTCCAGGCGTTTGCTGTAGTCGCTGAAACGCAGCATATACTCGTTGTTGGTGAGGCTGGTGTTGAGCTTCACGCCGAGCTCTATTGTGTAGTCTTCCATTAAGTCTTTCAACTTGGTACCAAGAAAAACATTGAACCCCGAGTTGAGATAAATAGGCGCATTGCCTCCCGTGAACGGCTGGTAGCTATAGTTCATGCTGGTGAAGTCGATTTGGCTCATCAGTTGGTCGGCAAAGAGTTCCACATAGTAGTTGTTGGGCCGCTGTATGGTGTCTTTCGGTCTTGGTTTTGGTGCTGCTCCTTGACCTTGTTGCACGTATTGCACGGAATCGCCGCCCAACGGTCCGTTGATTTGCTGCTTGCGCCTCGAAAACCTATAACTTGCTGAGAATCTATGCTTTGAAATAGGTTCAGCAAGAGTGTCTTTTTTCTCTTCCTTTAACTCTTCAATCAATCTCTTTTGGGCATACGGACTCATCTGGTTGATGATTTCATCACGTCCGCGCAGGATTCCAGACATGAAAAACTTCTCTCCGTTTTTTTCGGCCATCAGCATTGCGACTTTGTGGTCGCGGGGCTGGTAGCTGTAGTCGATGATGTTGGCGGAATAGTCCGTAAGTTGTTCTTTCTTGCCGAAATAGCGATAGTGCACAATAGTGTCGATATGGCTGATGGCGCTGTCGAATCGGATTTGGTAGAGGTTGTAGTAGCCGCTCGTGTCGTTGAGGTAAAGCATGCTGCCATCCTTCAATGGCTCAGGCCGGACGTTGTTCGAGAACCGTTGCTGGGTCAGGTTCTGCAAGACCACACCTTTATTAATATTATTGTAGCCGAACAAATCGAACTGTTTGTTCTGGAAGCCGATTTCGTCGTCTGCCTTTAGGGTGTCGTTGTTGCGATTCGAGCTGAACACGATTTGGCGGTCGTCGTAGGTGAAAACGGGGTCGAGGTCGGTGTGCCAGTCGTTGGTGATTTGCTCCAAAGTGTTGGAAAACAGGTTGTAGACGTAAATGTCGGGCTTGCCCATGCGCGTGGCAGCGAGCACGATTTTCCGGCTTTTATGTGCGTAAGAAAAAGAACTTACCTTTTGGAAATCAAACAGATAAGTGTTGGCTTTCTTCCCCGAGTTGACGTCCAGGTTATAGAGTTGGATTTTGCCTTTTTCCTCGATGATGAACGACAAGATTTCGCCGTTGGGGTGCCATGCCAAAAGCGGGAACGAGGTGTCGATGTTCTCGTCGGAATGGTAGCCCGCGCTGAACAGTTGCTGACGCTTGCCGCTTTGCAAATCCTCCAACCAAAGGCGTATCTTGCCCTCGTCGTTGCTGACGTATGCGATGAATTTCCCGTTCGGACTGATGCTGGGCTGCGTGAAGGTGCGGTATTTCTTGTATTTCAGCTTCATCACGTCGTTGGGCACGCTCGTCATCAGGCTTTCGTAGCGGCTCTTGTAGAACGCGAACCACTCCTTGATGAGGGCTTTGTATTCTTTGCCCGTGACGTAAAGCAACGCTTTCCTTACGTTTTGGCTGTTTTCGGCCAAAGTCAAGATGTCGTTGAAGGCCTTGCTGCCGTATTGTTCGTCGATGAAATTCCAGAACGAATAGCCGGCAATCAAGGCATCGTTGTCCCGCAAATGGTTGATTTTTTTGTAGTTGCCCGATGTGATGCCGCGTTGCAATTGGGCTTCCTTATGACTGTCCCAGTTGCCCGCGATGTAGGCCACCAGCCCGTCTTGGAACCACTGCGGGATATCGTAACGGTAGGAACTACGGATTTGCGAGCCCACTGAGATACCATTCATCACTTGGCTAAACAGCAGCCTCGTGATGCCTTCGCGGATTTGCGCCTCGTAGTGGGTGTAGTCGCCGTCGAAGTAAAGGATGACTTTCGACCCGATGATATTGGTGATGCCGCCCGTGTTGCCGTTTTCTTCTTCGTCGAGGTTGATGTTGCTCTGCTTGAAGTCGCCCATGCTGTTGAAAACGATGAACTGGATTTTCTTCCCGAAACGGCTGTTGAGGCGCAACTCAAGGCGCGGAATCTGGTCTTTGGCGTAGGCTTGGGCGTATTTGGCGAGGTCGTTGCCGCCTTGGTAGAAATACACGTCGAAGCTGTCGTTCGTGTAGTACGACCAATGGAAGTCGTTCCACTGCACGCGGTTCTTCCCGAAAGGCATGTTCATCCCGTTATAGAACTGGGCATGGGCCATCGGCGCCAAGGCGAGGAGCAAGGCTGTGAGAATCGCGTATGTTTTCTTCGACGACATTTGTCAAATTTCAGTTTAAGCGGACAAAGATAGGCAAAATCTTTAGATTATTATCGAAAATACCTTATCTTTGCCCCAAAATCTGAGTCATGCTCAAGTTCGAATCCTTCATCTTCAACCCGTTTGCGGAAAACACTTACGTCGTTTATGACGACGACACCAAAGGCTGCGTCATCATCGACCCGGGTTGCTCAACCCCAAGCGAGGAAAACCAACTCTTCGGTTTCATCGACAGCCATAGGTTGAAACCATCGTTGGTCATCAGCACGCACGGCCACATCGACCACATCCTTGGCAACGCCGCCGTCAAACGTCGTTACGACATCAAGGTGGCGGCGCACCCCGACGTGAGAAGTGATTATGAACAGGTGCGCCAACAGGCTATGTTGTTCGGACTCAACACGGGTGCCGCCTGCGAGCTTCCCGACGTGAGCTTGAAAGACGGTGAAGTCATCAAGGTGGGCAGCGGCACGCTGGAAGTCATTTGCACCCCAGGCCATGCCCGAGGCAGTATCAGCCTTTATGCCGAAATGGAAGGCTGGGTCTTCACGGGCGATGCGCTCTTCTGTCGCAGCATCGGGCGCACCGACCTCGCTGGCGGCGACTATGCCCAGTTGCGCGAGAGCATCAGGGGGCGGCTCTTCTGTTTGCCCGACGACACTGAGGTCTTTTCTGGTCACGGTGAATCGACAACTATATTCGATGAGCAACGTTATAATATGTACCTGTGATGAGAAGGCTGCTTGTCATATTGGTTTTCATCGTTTTGTCTGTTTCTACCTATAGTCAGCAAGTAGAGACACAAAAAATAGACAGCCTTCAAGAGGTGATGGCGAAGCAGGAGGGTGTAGAGAAAGTTGAGACGATGATGGAATATTCACGCGCATTGGCTGAGGTGTCGTTTGACGAATGTATCCAATGGGGCGAAAAAGCCATTGTTGAGGCAACCCAATTGCAGAATGACGAATTGGTTGCCAAGGCTTTTTGGAAGATAGGTTTACGTTACCTTAACCACTATGAGCTTGACTTGGCGTATGACAATTTTTCTCAGGCTTTGGAAATCCTTGATGGCGAGGGCGTTTCCGATTTGCTAATGGATGTGCTCAATTATAAAGGTCGCGTTGAGTTGCTGATGGGCGAGATGGATGCCGCTCAATCTACGTTTCATGAGGCCTTGAAAGTGTCAGAGGAATTTGGTGATGAGGCAAATTGCGCCGATGTTATTAACAATTTGGCATATATCTTTTTCAACCAAGACGAGTCGGACAAATCGTTGGATTATTTCAAGGATGCGCGTCGCCGTTATATGCAATTAGGCGATACGCTATCTACAGCGCAGTGCGATAATAATATCAGCAACATTTATGTCCAATGGCAGCAATATGACCAAGCGTGCGCTATTTTGCAGCAGGCGATTCCTGTTTTTGTGCTTTATGGTGATGAGGCTTCATTGGCTCATGCGTATCAGAACTTGGGAACGGTTTACGCTTCAGGTCATGTCGATTTGGATTCTTCCATATTCTACTTGCATAAATCTATTGTTTGTGCCGAAAATGTAGGAGACCAACTTACTCTGATAGAAGATGAGCTCGAATTGGCAGGTGTTCTTAAACTTTTAAATAAGGATGGCGAGGCAGTAAATCTTTATCAGTCGGCTTTGCATTCGTCTGAGATTATTGGATATACGAATGGTTTATTAGAAGCCTACAAGAATCTCGGAATCTTTTATAATGAGAAAGGTGATTTTACAACATCTGCTGTTTACCTAAGGCGGTGCATGGACTTGGCCTCAGAGAAAGGAAACCAATTATATGTTAATACTGTTCGCCCCTATTTGATAGCCGATTACGCTCGTTTGGGTCAGTTGATGGAGATGAAGAAGGAGCTGGGATTGATGATTGATAACTATGAAGGCATCATCAATGAGAATAATGCGTTGGATGAAGAACTGACCAAGTTGAGGGAACATACTGAGGGATTGTTGAAGCAATACGACTCCCAAAACGAGCAAATGGAGACACTCCAATCCCAACGCGACCACTACCGCCTTGCCTTTTACGGGCTGTTGGTCATCGTGTTTTTCGCTTTGGCAACGTTGATTGGCTATATAATTGTTCTGAAAAAAAGAGACAAAATTCAAAATGATTGAAATAAAACCCTAAATTTGCAGTTCATTTTCAAACCTTAAATAACAAACCATGATCGAGAAAATCACATCATCACAACAAGCTATGGACCTGGAAGCCAAGTACGGTGCCCATAACTATCACCCGCTGCCAGTCGTCCTCGCCAAGGGTAAGGGCGCCAAGGTGTGGGACGTCGAAGGCAAGGAATATTTCGACTTCCTTTCGGCTTATTCCGCTGTCAACCAAGGCCACTGCCACCCGAAAATCATCAAGGCCATGACCGACCAGGCCGAGCGCCTCACCCTCAGCAGCCGCGCTTTCTATAACGACGCGCTGGGCGTGTGGGAAAAATATGTCACCGAATACTTTGGCTACGACAAGGTGTTGCCCATGAACTCGGGCGCCGAAGCCGACGAGACGGGTCTGAAGCTGGCCCGCCGTTGGGGTGTCGTCAAGAAAGGTATCCCGAACGACAAGGTGAAGATCGTTTGCTGCGAAGGCAACTTCCACGGCCGCACCATCACCATCATCACGATGAGTAACGACCCCGAGTCGTATGCCAACTATGGCCCCATGACGCCTGGTTTCATCCGCATTCCTTACAACGATCCCGATGCCCTTGAGAAGGTGCTCGAAAAGGACGGTAAGGAAATCGCTGGTTTCCTGCTGGAACCCATCCAAGGTGAGGCTGGCGTTTATGTGCCGGACGATGGCTACCTGAAGAAGTGCTACGACATCTGCAAGAAGCACAATGTGCTCTTTATGGCCGATGAGGTGCAATGCGGTATCGCCCGCACGGGTAAGATGCTGGCTTGCGACCACGAAGGCGTGCGTCCCGACATCCTCATCCTGGGCAAGGCCCTCGGTGGCGGTGTGGTGCCGGTCTCTTGCGTCCTGGCCGACGACGACATCATGCTGAACATCAAACCCGGCGAGCACGGCTCCACCTTCGGTGGCAACCCGATTGCAGCCCGCGTCAGCATCGCCGCCCTTGAGGTCATCAAGGAAGAGCATCTGATGGAGAACGCCGAGCGTCTGGGTAAGATTTTCCGCGAGGAAATCTCCAAGATCAAGAGCCCGATGATTGAGAAAGTGCGTGGTAAGGGCCTACTCAACGCCGTGATTATCAAGCCTAAGGATGGCAAGGAGGCTTGGGATGTGTGCCTCAAGATGCGCGACCTCGGCCTGCTGGCCAAGCCCACCCACCAGCACATCATCCGCTTCGCTCCGCCCTTGGTCATCACCGAGGCCGAGCTCCGCGAAGCCATCGAAATCATCAAGAAGGCCATTGCCTCCTTTGAATGAACAAAAAAGCCTTCCGTCAGGAAGGCTTTTTTGTTGAAAAACATGCGTCTGCGTCAATGCTCCGGTAGTGAATGTGATTTGTTATTGTGCCTTCGTGAAGCGTATAGGCGTAACGATGCGTTGATGTGCCTGCCTCGGCACCTACCAGTTGTTGTGGACTTACACCTCAGCCACGGAGCTGAGCATTCGCCCGCAGAACGCATGTCGGGGTGTTAGAGCACAGTCAGCCAGTTGGTTTCCTGGATGGTGTTGTCCACCTTGCGGAGTTCCTTGCTCAGCTGGTCGGCCTCTTTCTGCAAGGCGGGCACGTCCACTGCACTTAAAATCTTGATTTCGGTGCGGACGGCGCGTTGTGCCAAACGGCTGGCGTCATTAATCAATTCATGATAGGCCTCGATGCGCAGGTTGAGGCTGTCGCGACGGGCCAAAAGCTCGGTCAAGGTGTGGCCTTCAACCATTGTGCGGCTGTTGACGAGGTTGATTTGCGCAATCAGTTGTTCCTGCTGGTCGATGCAGCGGTTCAGCTCTTCGAGCAGGGCAACGGGGTCTTCGGCGGTTTTCTCGCCCTCTTGCACGGTGGCGTTGACGGCCAGGCGCGAGCGCAGTTGCGCGATGCGCTGGCTCAAATCGGAACGTTCTTGTAATGCTTCTGCTAATTTCATGGTTTATAGGATTATATTATTGTTCTTGAAAATCTCTTCAACGGCCTCTTCGTATTCTTTCAGCGCGTTGATTTTCTTTATCTTGCGCCAAACGGCTTGCGGCTCCTCGAAGTCGTTCATCAAGTACGACCACAATTCTTTCATCCTGCCCAACACCTTCGGGCTGCCTCCTGCATGGTGCAGACGGTCTTCGTAAAGGTCAAGGACGAAATTGTGCAGGCGCTCGGTTTTCCCTTGTAGGGACGCACCGCGTGCGTCCGCAACACCGCGTGCGTCCGCCAAATCATTTTTAATCTCCTCCGCCAAAAACGGATTCGCCAAGATCCCGCGTCCCAGCATGAAATGGTTGATTAAGGTCCCTGAGCCCTCGGTTCCTGAGCCTGTCGAAGGAGTCGAAGGGCCGTCGTTTATTATTTCATTAATTCTACAATAGCTCTCCACCGAGACGATATCCCCGTTATACACCAACGGCGCATTAATATAAGGTGTCAGTGCCTTGAAGCGCTCCACGTCGGCTTCGCTTTTGTAGAGTTGCTTCCCGATGCGCGGGTGGATGATTAATTCGCTCAGTGGGAAACGGTTGAAAATCGGCAAGATGGCCTCGATTTCATCGGGACTGAAATAGCCCAACCGACATTTCACGCTGAATTTCATGTCGCCGATTTGTTCAAAGACGGCCTCAAACATTGCTTCTACCTTTTCGGGATAGGGCAGGAGACCGCAGCCGCGTTTCTTGTTGGCTACCCTTGGGAACGGACAGCCCATGTTGAGGTTGATTTCCTTGTAGCCCAACTGCTGGCATTGCCTAGCGAAACGCAAGATCTCATCTGCATCTGTGCTGAGGATTTGTGGTGTCAAAGTCTCCACGTCGTTGCACTTCGGGTCGATTTCCTCGCCTTGCAGGTTCTTGGCATGTTCTTCTTTATGGATGCCCGTGAAGAAGGGCGTGTAGAACTTGTCGATGCCGCTGAAATGCCGCTTGAAGACATTGCGGAAAGGCGCGTCGGTGATGCCCTGGAAGGGACCTAGAGAGAGGATGAGGCTCGATGCATTCATTTTTTCTTGCCTTTGGCTGTTTTGCTGGCTTTCTTCGCCTTGCCCAATCCCATCAAGGTCCAGGCTATCAGCGCGATGAGTTCCACGAAGGTGAGGTAAACCGCAATGCGGCTGAGGTAGTCGCCATGCTTGGCGTAGAATGTGACTTTTGTGTTGGCCTTCAAGGTCTCGCGGATAGCATCGGGCTCCCAATAATGGGTCTGTTGAAGCACGTCGCCACGTTGGTTGATGAAGCCCGAACGTCCCGTGTTGGCCGAGCGTGCCACGCAGCGGCGGTTCTCGATGGCACGTAGCTTCGAGAACTCGAAGTGCTGGCGGTAACCTGGCGTGTGGCCCCACCATCCGTCGTTGGTGATGACGAAAAGCAGGTCGGCACCTTTCTTGCAGAACGAGCTGACGTATTCTCCAAAAGCGGATTCGTAGCAGATGGCCACGCCGGCTTTGTGCTCCCCATAACTCATGACTTTCGACTCGGAATCGGTCTTCAAGGTGCCGCGTGCGATGCCCATGGTGATGCTGTAGTTCTTCAGAAACCCCATCCATTCGGGAATGGCTTCCACACCAGGGGTGAGTTGCGACTTGTTGCGGTGCTGCATATTAATCGTGTCGATGAGCAGGGCCGAGTTGTGGCAGTAGTAATAATGCCCGTCGCCAATGGGCCGCGCGGGGAAGTCGTCTTCCATGCCTTGGGGGACAAATTCGTATGTGGTGCCGCCGATGATAAATGCCGTTTTTGGGACTCGTTTCACATAATCGTGAAGCATCTTCAAGGCACGAACTTGGTCGGTTTCGTGAAGCCAGATGCCTTCCTGAATGGCCGATTCACTGCTGACGATGAATCTCGTTTTGGGTGTCACCAACGGCAACGAGAGATTGATGTTGTTTTGGATTACCTCATCGTAATACTTTGCGTCGAACTGCTCGTTCCAAGGGTCGCAGTTTTGCTGCACGACGACGACTTCGGTGTCTGTACCTTGGTCTTCGTAGTGCTTGTAGATGTTTTTGCTAATGAGGATGGGTACGAAAAGAATAAGCAATTCTAAGCCGATGTTGAGCAACAAAGGCTTGGTCTCTTTTGTTTTGAAGTATTGTAAAATATTGGCAATCAATATATTGACAAGCAATATCCAAAGCGTTCCGCCTGCCACGCCCGTATATTCGTACCACTGCACCCAGCTCACGGTCGAGGAGAACACGTTGCCCAAGTTGAGCCAAGGCCATTTGGCAGCCCACCAATAGGTGAGCAGCTCAAAAGCCATCCAGTAGGGAATAAGCAAGAAATTGCCCCATGGCTGATTGCCCACTTTCTTCTTGGTAACATGGAACAACCAAAACACGGTGGCCATGAAGAGCGCATTCAATATCCATGCGGCGGTGGCGGCAGGTGTGGCGTTCCAAATCCACCAAGTCGTGGCTACATTCCAAATAAGAAAGGCAAAGAAGGCGAGCCCAAACACCTTGCCGTTTCCGTCCTTCGCAATACGGTCTTCCAGCATCAGCAAAGGTACCAATCCAATGAAAATCAAAGGTGCGATGCCCCATGTGGGCCATGCCGCCGAAAGTAGTCCTCCAGTCAAAATGGTCATTATGATATTGTAGGTGCGATGGCTGTTGGCCACACGCCCCGTGCTTTCGTGTCTTTTTTTCTGCTTATTCATTGCGTTTTTTTGAAAATTCGGGCAAAGGTACGTTTTTTTGACCTATCTTTGCCACAAATTTTAGTCCGATGAAGAGAATATATCAAGTCGCAGGTCACAGGTTTTCGGTTGTCATGCCCGACAATCATTTGGCTTGGAGTGAGATGAAGCCATACGAACCCTTTTTGACGGACGTTGGCGACGACTTGGTTTTTTCGGCTGAGATGATTGACGTGATGCCCGACACGTCTGGAAAGCAGAAAATCACAGTAAGTTGTGAGGCTCCCGACGCTCCTCGTATTGAGCTGTTTGAGTGGAACGGCCTATGGCTGATGGAGATGGCGCCAGTTCTCGAGGCTCCGGTGCGTGTTTGTCTTCTCGTCGACAAGGCGTTCAAAAAGGCACAGTTTTGGGTGCTTGGGAGCATGAGGTTTTCCATCGGAACGGTGATGATGTTGCTGTTCGCTTTCAGTACCGCCCAGAAAGGCACATTGTTGATGCACGCCTCTGTTACGGTCAAAGACGGAAAGGGCTATCTTTTTCTTGGCAAGAGCGGCACGGGTAAGAGCACCCATAGCCAATTGTGGATCAACAATATAGAGGGGTGCGAATTGCTTAACGATGACAATCCTGTCTTGCGTGTGTCTGACGATGGCGAGGTGCGCGTCTACGGCTCGCCTTGGAGCGGCAAGACGCCCTGCTATCGAAATTTGGACTATCCTGTTGCTGCCATCGTTGACTTGAAGCAGGCCAAGACAAACCAAATCCGTCGCCTTTCGATGATTGAGGCCTATGCGGCGATGTATGTTTCGTTCTCTGGTTATCGGTTTATCAAGGAAATGGCTGACGGACTGCATGCCACCAACGAGAGAATCGTCAGCAGTGTGCCGTGCTTCAGACTCGATAACCTTCCTAATGCCGAGGCAGCTTGGCTTTGCTATAAAACGGTCTCCCGATGATGGACGAAGTGGTAAGCAACGAAATGGTGCAGTATTTGCGCGAGGGCAAGACCATCCAACTAGCCCCTCAAGGCAACAGCATGTTGCCTTTTATCCGGGGCGGGCAGGATAAAGTGCTGGTTCGGCATGAGGATAAGATTAAGGTGGGCGACATCGTGCTGGCATTTTACCGTGGCAAATGGATTTTGCATCGCGTCTACGACAAGGATACCCGACGTATCACCTTGATGGGTGATGGCAACGTGAGAGGCGTCGAGCTGGTGCAAGAGGCTGATATCTACGGGACCGTGAAAGCCATCATCTCGCCGTCAGGACGCATCCGTAAGCCCCATAGGGCTTGGCTGTGGCGGAACACCCTCGCCGATAGGAGGATCATGCTGAAAATCAATAGGAAATGGAATAAGTTGTTTGGGAAATAAAGAAAAATCAGATATGAAAACAAAGAAAGGTTTCACGCTGCGTACGATTGGCAGAGAATATGTGTTGGTCGCCGAAGGCCTTGAGGCCACCGACTTCAACAAAATGATTTCGATGAACGAAACGGCCGCCTACCTATGGCAAGAAGTGGAGGAAAAGGACTTTGATGCTGAGACGTTGGCCGATTTACTCGTCGATGCATATGGAGTCGCTCGAGAAACGGCCAAGAACGACGTCAACGCCCTTCTGCTGACTTGGAAACGTGCCGGCATTATTGTCGATTAATTAATAGGTGTATGATGACCCCTACCGAAAGCCAATATTTTGCTTTACTCCGCGCCGCCTTGTGGGCTCAACCAGTTTCAATGTCGGAGCCCATCGATTGGAAAGGCATCATGCGCATCGCAAATCATCATGGCAATACGGCACTTCTGAGTGATGTGGCCACCAGGATGACGGGCGATAACAGCCCCGGGGCCAAGATGCAGGCCAAGATGCGCGACAGCATGCGCTCCAATCTGGTTCATCAAATGAATCTGAAGTCGATTTTGATTTCGGTGGTCCAGAATTTCCGTCAGCATGGCGTCGAGCCTGTGCTGCTCAAGGGTTTTGGCTTGGCGATGCTATATCCCAATCCGAGCCTTCGGCAGTTTGGCGACATCGATCTTTTTGTTGGCCTCGGCCAGTTTCACGAGGCGTGCGCCTTGGTGCGCGAAATGCCAGGGTGTTACAATTGGGGCATGGAAGTGGATGTGGGTCGGCATTATAATGTCGATTTCGGTCCCTATCCGATGGAAATCCACCGCGTTAGCGCCGATGTGATTGATGAAGAGGAAAACAAGACTTATGCCGCCATCGAGCAGGATGGCTTGTTCGACAACGCACGTAAGGTCGATTGGGAAGGCTTCGAGTTGTCGGTCCCATCCAAGGAATTCATGGTGTTTTTCACCTTCTTTCATGCTTGGCACCATTTCCTTACTTCGGGTGTGGGTTTGCGCCAACTCAGCGATGTGGCCATGGCGCTGCATGCCTATGCAGGGGAAATGGACTTGAACAAGCTGCATTCTTGGATTGCAGGTATGCACTTGACAGAGCCTTGGCAGGCTTTTGGCTCCTTGATGGTTGAGCACATCGGACTGTCGCAGGCGGAGATGCCTTTTTATACTGACAAATGCGGGCGTACCGCGCAAAAGCTGTACAAAAGGATTATGGAGGAAGGCAATTTCAGACGCGATCTTAAATTCAAGAAGAGGCGCCCAAAGCGTCGTGTGTGGCAGAAGCTGCACTCCTTCATCAATACCTTCGTGGATTATTTCCACATCGCCAGAATCTTCCCCAAGCAAGCGCGTCGTGAATTGAAGGCGTCGCTGAGTTATGCATGGGCAAAGATGTGGAAAAACAAAGGAAGGACGGACAATTAATTTCAAAAAATTGATTTTTTTTTCTTTTCGTATGAAAAAAATGTGTACTTTTGCGGCCAAATTGTGTAAGGCATACAATTAATCAACAAAATAGTCTAACAAATTAAAAATTAAAAAAATGAAAAAGATGAACAAAATGTATGAAGCCCCTAAGGCTGAAGTGATCGAAATCAACAATGTCGCCGTCCTGATGGGATCAGCTGATATTGATGCAGGTTTGCCAGCAGAGGAAGGTGACGATAACTAAAATCCAATAAAAGAAAATCATAGAAAAACGAAACGAAATGAGAAAGACAATGAGATTTTTCGGTTCGATTTGCATGATGGGAGCCATGGCTCTTCTTGTTAGTTCATGCATGAAAACCGATGAAAAGGCTGACATGACGATAGGTTTGCCTACTTTCGAAGAAGTTAATGGCGAGCCCAATGAGGTTGATAGACTTTATGTGGATTTTGCTGACGGCAACAAGTTCAAATGGAATGCTAACGACGAAGTTATGGTTTATAACCTTGATGCAGCGAATGGCGAAAACACTGTGAAGGCTGTGTATTCCACCAATGCCGCTGCCGAAGGGCAGACGACTGCACACTTCACGGGCGACGACATGGGTGATAAGATGGATCACTTTTTCTTCTTTTACCCTGCTTCGAAGGTGAATACCGAAGGTCTTGACCATGATAACTATGAGACGTTTACCGTCCCTGCGGAGCAGACCTACACGCTCGTCAATGGAAACCCGACTGTTGATCCCAATTCGCTTGCCGCAGCTTGCGAAGTGAATTCAATTGGCCAAGCCTTAACGCTGAAACACATTTTCGGAATCTGCCGTTTGAAACTGAAGGGAACGAAGACCGTCAGCAGCATCGTCCTGCACGACAATGCATACGGTCTGGCAGGTCAAGTGTCGATGAAACTTCATGCCGTGCAAATGGGTAAGTTCTCACAATTGTTGGATGAGTATACACTGGTGCAAGATGGCAGTCCTGAACTCAATGCTTCCTTTGTGGAAGATTGGTATAACTACAGCAAGGATTTGGGATACAATGCCAAGCCTACTGGTAATGAAATCACTTTGAATTGCCCCAATGGCGTTCAGTTGAACTCGTCAACCCAAACGCTGTTCTATATTGCTGTTCGTCCGGGTGCCTTCATCAAGGGATTTACGATCACCGTCAACTTTACGGATGGTACAAACGCCGTTATCAACAACTACGCTAACCCGAAGAACTCTTATAAGATCAAGCCCGGTACTATTACCGGTTTTGCTCCTGCTCAAGTTCTTTAATTTCTAGCAGAAACGAAAAAAAGCACTTCCCCAACGGGAGGTGCTTTTTTTATGCCTCATTGCATGCGGCTTAATACAAAAAACCCGAACAATTGTCCGGGTTTTTCTGGGTGGTACCGACGGGAATCGAACCAGTGACACGAGGATTTTCAGTCCT
>JAFUVT010000034.1 GCA_017477425.1 Bacteroidales bacterium | reverse complement strand
GAGGCTCGGGTGAAAGAGATGCCGCTGACGCAGAATTTCATCCGCTCGTTGCACAAGACTTTATTGCGCGAAGACTACACGGTGTATCGTGAGTTGCCGGGTGGTGTGCAAACGAGTTATACGGTGCATGCGGGAACGTATAAGACTCGGCCCAATAGCGTGATGACGCGCTACGGAGACCGCTTCGAGTATGCATCGCCCGAGGAGACACCTTCGCTGATGACGGACTTGGTGGACTGGTATAACGAGGCGGAGCAGGAAGGCAAGTTGTCGCCCGTGGAGTTGGCTGCTCTGTTCCACTACCGCTACATCCGCATCCACCCGTTTGAGGACGGAAACGGTCGTATCGCCCGCATGATGGTGAATTTCATCCTCAGTAGGCACGACTACCCGATGATCGTGGTTCGGAGCCGGAGGAAGAGCGAGTACCTGGAGGCGTTGCATCAAGCGGACTTGGCCGTGGGACCTGTTCCCAGCGATGGGGCTCATGCAGAGCTTCGTGACATCAAGCCGTTTATGAAGTACTTTAATGAGCTGGTGGCTACGGAGGTGTACAACGACGTGCTGTTCGTGAGTGAGCGCGATGAGAACGTGTGGTGGTATGACGGCGAGCGGATTCAGTTCCGTACGCCCAACTATTCGAAGATTCTTGGCGCGATGCAGTCGCAGCCCGTGCTGACGCTTGCAGACATGAAAGAAGTTACGGGCATCAGTGTGGCCGCCATCCAGAAGCTGTTGGACCAGCTACAGGCGAAGAAGTATGTGGAGCGAGGCGAAAAGGACGGCAGCTGGCGTGTGTTTGTGACGCAGTAGTCCTTCGACAGGTTCAGGAACGATAACCATAACGGAAACGAAATAATGACGATAGTATCGATATGACATTCGAAGAGATACAACAACTTATAGCGAAGGACGAGCACCGCTGTCTGGAGTTGAAGAAGACGACGGGGGAGCTGCAGGATGGTATGCACTCTGCCTGTGCGTTCCTGAACACGGAAGGCGGTTGGCTGGTGTTTGGTGTGGCTCCAAAATCGTTGAAGATGCTGGGGCAGCAGGTGTCTGACGATACGCAGAGGGAGATAGCACAGGCTCTGGCAGGGCTGTATCCTGCGGTGGAGGTGAAGCCTGAATACATCGATGTGCCGGGAAGGCCTAGCGACCAGCTTATCGTGATGCACTTTGGCGGTTGGAAGTGGGGTCAGATGCCTTATACGTATCGGGGATGTCCTTATTACAAGAATGAGAGCACTACGCAGGTGATGCCACAGGAGATGTATGAGGAACGTCTGAGGGCTGCCAAGCCTGAGGTGTTTGCGTGGGAACGTCAGGAGGCTGACGGTATCAGCGTGGAAGATTTGGATGAAAGAAGAGTACGCGGTGCTGTTCGATTAGGCGTGGAACGAGGCAGAATGCCAGCTACGGCTGAGACAGAGAGCGTGGAGTCGCTACTGGGTAAGTTGAGGCTCAGGCGTGGGAAGGATGGTGGATGCCTGCAGGGCACAGGGATTGCCCGAACCGGAGTATGAGGTAAAGGGTGGGTTTGTTACAATAGTGTTTAGGAGACCGGAAGGGGCTGGAGATGTAAATGAGGGTGCAAGTGGCGAATTAAATGGTCAATTAAATGATAGCCAGAAAGAAACTTTGGAGTTTATAGAGGCCCATGAAGGTTTTAACACAACTAAGATCGCAGATGCTCTGGGCAAACCATTCAGGACAATTGATAAGCACATTAAGGTTCTTCTTGAACTGATGCTGATTGAGCGACGTGGTAGCAAGAAGACGGGTGGATATTATATCATGAAGTAATAATGTGTTATGATACTGAAATGGATATTCGATAGGGTCTCGCTATTATTATCGTCATTATTCGTTCATCAAGGACATAAAGATGATATTCTGCACGGTGCTGGGGAAGAAGATGGAAAATGTTAGGTGCATTGTCTTTATGGAAAAGCCTATTCTAGGGTAAAGCGGTCTCTGACTTCGGTTGGGACTGTTTTTTTGTCTTCCTATCATACTTTTTCCTATCTTTGCAACCAATAATCACCATCATTATGTCCTACAAACCAAACAACCGCATCTACCTCTGCCTGGCCCACATGAGCGAGGCCGGCCTCGAACAGCAATACGTCAACGAGGCCTTCACCACCCACTGGGTGGCGCCACTCGGACCTAATGTGGCTGGGTTTGAGCAGGATTTGGAGGAATTTGTGGGTTGCCGGAAACATATAGCCGTCCTTTCTTCTTGCACCGCTGCCTTGCATCTCGCCTTGCGGATGCTCGGTGTGGGGAACGGCGACGAAGTGCTGTGCCAAAGCTTTTCATTTTGCGCTTCGACACACCCCATCACCTACTGTGGCGCTTGTCCCGTCTTCATCGACAGCGAACCCGACACTTGGAACATCGACCCGATGCTGCTCGAAACAGCCATCAACGACCGTATCCGCATCACAGGAAAGAAGCCCAAAGCTATCATCGTGGTGGACCTCTATGGTATGCCGGCAAAATGGGACGAGCTGAAAGCCATCAGCGAAAAATATGGCATTCCCATCATCGAAGATGCCGCCAATGCGATGGGCTCGTGCTACGGCGGGAAGCCCTGTGGCTCTTTCGGACAACTGGCCACATTTTCTTTCAACGGCAACAAAATCATCACCACGAGCGGTGGCGGTGCCTTGGTGTGCCACGACGAAGCGACTAAGCAACGAGCCATCTTCATGGCCACACAAGCCCGAGAGAATGCGCCCTATTACCAGCATGAAACGATAGGCTTCAACTACCGCTTGAGCAATGTCTGTGCTGGCATCGGTAGGGGACAGATGACGGTGTTGGGTGAACATGTCAACCATCACAAACACGTCCACGAATTGTATAAGAAACTGTTGGGTGAAGTAGAAGGTATCCTAGTGAAGGACAATCCTTCCGATAGGTACGACAGCAACTTCTGGCTGACCACCGTCACCATCGCCCCTTCTATTCAGGTAAAAGGTCAGGAAGGTCCGTTTAAAACCTATTCCGACTGTGAACCCAACGGCAACGTGGAGGCCTTACGTGTGTTCTTGGACAAAGCTGGCGTCGAAGCCCGTCCACTTTGGAAGCCGATGCACAAGCAGCCCGTCTATAAGGACGCTCCTGCCTATGTGAACGGCGTCTCGGAATCCCTCTTCAAGGTGGGCATGTGCCTGCCGAGCGGGCCTTACGTCAGCGACGAGGACGTGTATTATATCGTGGATTGCATCAAGGAAGCGATTGCCTGACTTGTAGAGACGCAATGCTTGCGTCTCCCAACACAAGATTCCAAAACAGCGGATTCGGTCTCGGTCGGGTCCTCTGTTTTGTTTTTTTGGAGACTGGCCGTAAGGCCTTCCTGGGCCTTTCATCACCTTTTGCGAGAAAACCGCTTGCGGTTTGAATAATTTGTTGTATTTTTGAAGCGTAAAAGCGGCTCTTGTTGCGCTTTAATTTGTTGAAATAAAACCGTTTAAGTTATGTTGTTCTTCAAAGGAAACCGACAAACCTTACATTCATCCCCTGTTTTGGGTCGTAGTTTGAGAAGAAATGTGCTTCTTGCCTTGTCGCTGCTGGCCCTTCTTTCATCCTGTGATGTGTCGAAGCGCATCACCTATTTTCAGGACATCCAAGACCGTCAGGTGACCATGGGCACCAACGAACAGCCCAATCCCGAGATCCGGCTCCGTCCCGAGGACAAGATTTCCATCATCGTCAACAGCAAGGTGCCCGAGCTGACGGCGCTCTTCAACCTGCCTTACACGGCTCGTGTGTTGGGACAACAGAACGAGGTGCTCAGCAATACCAACCAAGGTACTTCGGGCTATATCATCAAGGCCGACGGCACCATCGACTTCCCCGTGCTGGGACTGGTGCAAGCTGCGGGCATGACACGTGATGAGTTGTCGGCCCACATCAAGTCGGAACTCATCAACCGCAACCTGGTCAACGACCCCGTGGTGACTGTCGAGTTCGTCAACCTGCAGTTCTCCGTCATGGGCGAGGTGAAAGCTCCGGGCACTTACAAAATCACCCGCGACCACATCACCCTCCTCGATGCCTTGTCGATGGCTGGCGACCTCAATATCAACGGCAAGCGCGAAAACGTGCTGGTGCTTCGTCCCGACTCGAAAGGCAATCTTGTGGCCTTTATCGTCGACATGCGTTCGTTCGACAGTGTGCAGAACTCACCGGCCTATTATATCCACCAAAACGACTACATCTACGTGGAGCCCAACAAGAAACGCGCCAACGAGTCGACCGTCAACGCCAACACAGTGCAGTCGGCCTCGTTCTGGATCTCCGTCGTGTCGCTGCTCGCCTCCGTGGCCACTACCGTCTCGGTGCTGATGACGAGGTCAAAATAACCCATAACCCTCAAACAACGGAAAACCATGCAAGAAATCAAGACAACAGCTGTAAGTCAAGCAGAAAAGGACGAGCAGACCATAGATTTTAAGGCCATCTTCTACCTCTTCCTCTCCAAATGGTACTGGTTTGTGATTTCGGTGGTGCTGGCCTTCGTCGTGGCGACTTTCTATCTGCGCAAGACAGCACCCGTCTATACCCGTTCCGCCAAATTATTGGTGAAGTCGGACGAGAGAGGCATGTCGTCGTATTACGATGTCAGCGACTTCTCGGATATGGGCCTCTTTGCCCAAAGCGTGAAGATCAACAACGAGTTGCTGACCATCAACTCGCTCGACAACCTCAAGGATGTCGTCCAACGCCTCAACTTGAACATGAACTATACCGTCGACGGACGTTTCCACCCCGTCCTGCTTTATGATAGGACCTTGCCGGTCAACGTCACCCTTCTGGGGCTGGCCGACAACGCCTCGGCGGCTTTCGATATGGCTCTTGCTGACAGCACCGTCGTCTTCTCGAATTTCCTCATGGGCGACGAGGAGCTGCCCGGCCGCGCGAGTGCCAAGCTGGGCGATACGGTGAGCACCCCCATAGGCCTGATATTCGCCTTGCCGACCGACTATTTTGAAGGAGGAAAGAGCTATGAATGCATCCACGTGCGTCGTTCGGGCATCGAGAACACGGCCCGTGGCTATGGCAGTAGACTCAATGTCGCCCTGACCGCCAAAAACGCCGATGTCATGTCGCTCTCCATCGAAGACATCAACAAGCGTCGTGGCGACGACTTCCTCAACACCCTCATCGCTGTCTACAACGACAACTGGCTGAAAGACAAGAACCAAATCATGGTGAGCACCTCCATGTTCATCGACGACCGCCTACAGCTGATCGAAAAGGAACTGGGTAATGTGGATAGCGACATCTCTACTTACAAGAGTGAGAACCTGTTGCCCGACGTCCAAGCGGTGTCGAACATCTACCTGACGCAAAACACAGCCACCAACAACCGCATCCTCGAAATCAACAACCAGATCTCCATCACCAATTTCCTGAAGAAGATGATGGTGAGCGAATTGTCGAAGAACCAACTGCTGCCCGTCAACTCAGGCATCAACAACAGCAACATCGAGAGCCAGATTGGCGCCTACAACCAGATGATGCTGCGCCGCAACAGCCTGGTGGCCAACAGTAGCGAAGAAAACCCCTTGGTGCTCGACTTGGATAAGAACCTGGAGTCGATGCGCGAGTCCATCTTGTCGAGTATGGACAACCAGCTGGTCACCCTCAACGAGCAGTTGTCGAGTTTGCAGGGCACGAAGAACAAAATCAGCCAGCAGCTGGCGGCCAATCCGGGCCAAGCCAAATACCTGCTCTCGGTCGAACGTCAGCAGAAGGTGAAGGAATCGCTGTATCTGTTCCTCCTCCAGAAGCGTGAAGAGAACCAGCTGTCGCAAGCCTTCACGGCTTACAACACCCGTGTCATCGAGCAGCCCAACGGATCGGCCTTCCCCACCAAACCGCGTAAGTCGATGATTCAACTCATCGCCTTGGTACTCGGCCTCCTCATCCCGGGCCTGATCATCTTCCTCAACGAGCAGTTCAACACCACCATCCGCGGCCGTAAAGACATTGAGAAGCTCTCGCTGCCCTTCGTGGGTGAAATTCCCTTGGCCTACAGCCAAGCAGATCAGAAGAAGCACAAGAAGGCCGCAGCCAAGAAGCGTGATGAGCAAAAAGACCAGGCCGTCAAGGAAGGCTTTGCCGGTGGCGTGGTGGTGAAGGAAGGCAGCCGCAACGTCATCAACGAGGCGTTCCGCGTGTTCCGCACCAACCTCGAGTTCATGAGCAAGGATGGCGAGTCGAACATCTTCATGTTCACCTCGTTCAATCCGGGCTCGGGCAAGTCGTTCATCGCCATCAACTCGGCCATCGCCTTGGCCATCAAGGGCAAGAAGGTGCTGGTGATTGACGGTGACTTGCGTCATGCCTCACTTTCGGCCTACATCTTCTCGCCAAAGCAGGGCATCACCAATTATCTTGCCCGTCAGGAGGAAGACATCCATAAACTCATCATCGAGAGTAACGACTATCCGGGGCTGAGCTATCTGCCCGTGGGCCTGATTCCGCCCAACCCCACTGAACTGCTCGAAGACCCGCGTTTCGGAGCGCTCATCAGTAGCTTGGGCAAGGAGTACGATTATGTGCTCATCGACTGCCCGCCGGTCGACATCGTGGCTGACCCGCAAATCATCAACCAAAGTGTCGACCGCACCATCTTCGTGGTCCGCGCTGGCTTGCTCGACCGCAGCATGATCCCCGAACTCGAGAACCTTTACCAACAGCACAAATACAAGAACATGTGCTTGGTGCTCAACGGCACGACGGGCA
The DNA here is from genome assembly GCA_017477425.1 of Bacteroidales bacterium. Classification (GTDB taxonomy): domain Bacteria; phylum Bacteroidota; class Bacteroidia; order Bacteroidales; family F082; genus Limimorpha. The sequence continues at coordinate 17,657 of JAFUVT010000034.1, read as the reverse complement.
ACGACGGCCGTTACGGCTATGGCTACCGTTATGGCTATCATTACGGCTACGGTTACCACAACAAGAGCTACTACGGCGGCAAGGGCAACGGCTATTATCACGAAGACGAATAAGGCATTCCTATGTTTTCACCGAGAATCACATCCTTGCTCCAGGGCTTCATCGACCACCACTCCCACATCCTGCCGGGTGTCGACGACGGCGTGAAGAAGATGGAGACTTCGCTCAAGGTGCTCGCCCGCTACGAGGAGCTGGGCATCGCCGAAGTGTGGTGCACGCCCCACGTGATGGAGGACATCCCCAACACCACAGAAGGCCTGAAGGCACGCTTCGCCGAGCTTTGTGAGGCCTATCACGGTCCCATCAAGCTGCACCTTGCAGCCGAATACATGATGGACGCCCTCTTCGAGGAGCGGTTGGAACAAGGCGACCTGCTTACCTTGGGCCATCTGGGCAACCATATCTTGGTGGAGACCTCTTACTTCACCCCACCTATGGATATGGACGCTATCCTGCGTCGCATCAAGCAGAGAGGACTGTTTCCCGTGCTCGCCCACCCCGAACGCTATGTCTATATGAACAAGGAACGCTATAACGAGCTAAAAGACAACAATATCGCCTTTCAAATGAACCTCTCTTCCTTGGCAGGCAGCTATGGCTCAGAAGCTAAGGATAAGGCACGCTGGATCCTCAAGAAGGACTACTACGACTTGGCAGGCTCCGACCTCCACTCGATACGCAACACCGAGTATTGGTCGAAACGCGCTCCGCGTGCCCTGCGCAATCTACTACAGAGAAATGCTGAATATTAACAGAATACAACAACAAGAATATCAATTAAATAAATCAACATGGAAGAAAAAAAGAGACTCTTTGAGGAATTCCCGCCCGTGACCACCGAACAGTGGGAAGCGGTCATCGAGAAGGACCTTAAAGGGGCAGACTACAACAAAAAGCTGGTTTGGCGCACGGCCGAAGGCTTCAACGTGAGGCCTTACTACCGCGCTGAGAACCTGGCCGACATCCCTTGGACGGGTCAGCAACCCGACGAGTTCCCGTATGTCCGTGGCAACAAGCCCGAGGGCAACGCATGGCTCATCCGTCAGGACATCACCGTGAAGGATGTGCACGAAGCCAACAAGGTGGCTCTCAACGCCATCAGCCGTGGGGCCAACAGCATCGGCTTCAAGCTGGAGATGGACAAGGCCTACGACACCGTCGAAATTTCGACCCTGCTCAACGGCATCGACCAGAAAGCTGTGGAAATCAACCTGTTCAACAACAAGTATCACCTCCCGTTGCTGGAGATGATGTCGAAGGTGCCTGACATCAAGGGTTCCATCAACTACGACCCGCTGACGCGTTACCTGCGTCGTGGCACTTGGTATGTGAGCGAAGCCACAGACATGGAGCTGGCTTACATCATGGTGAAGGCCGAAATGCCTGATTTCCAGACCATCGGTGTCAACGGTCATGTGTTCACCAACGCTGGCTCAACCATCGTGCAGGAGATGGCCTTTGCCCTTTCAGTAGGTGCCGAATACCTCGACAAACTCACCGAGAAAGGGCTCACCGTTGACGAGATTGCGCCCAAGATGCGCTTCAACCTCGCCGTGGGGCAGAACTACTTCATGGAAATGGCCAAGATGCGTGCCTACCGCCTGCTTTGGGCCAACATCGTGAAGGCATACTGGGGAGAAAACGGCCCTTCGACAGGCTCAGGGACCGCAAATGCCAAGATGCACATTCACGCCACCAATGCAGAGCTGGGCATGAGCTTGTATGATGCCTACGTCAATATGCTGCGCACGACGAGTGGCACGATGTCGGCCGTTTTGGGCGGTGTGGATTCGTTCACGGTGATGCCGTTCGACGCACCGTTCGAACTGCCCACCGACTTCGCCGACCGTATCGCCCGCAACCAACAACTCATCCTCAGGGAAGAGGCCCACTTCGACAAGGTGGCCGACCCCGCCGCAGGTTCCTACTACATCGAGAACCTCACCGAGAGTCTGGCCACGGCCGCTTGGGACTTGTTCAACAAGATCCAGGACGAAGGCGGCTATCTCGAAGCCGTCCGCAAAGGCATGATCCAAGGCCTTATCAAGGAAAGCGCCACCAAGAAGTTCAGCAACGTGGCCACGCGCCGCGAGACCATCCTCGGCACCAACCAGTTCCCGAACTTCACCGAGACGATGAAATTCACGCCCGAGGCTTGGGTCTTTGAGGCCGACAACCGTCGCGACGAAAAGGCCGAAATCGAGACCATCGTCACCTTCCGCGCTGCCCAGCAGTTCGAGAAGCTGCGCTATGCCACCGACGTGTATGCCCAAGACCACAAGCGCCCCGTCGCTTGGATGTTCACCTACGGCAATCTGGCCATGCGCAAGGCCCGCGCCAACTTCGCCTCCAACTTCTTCGCCTGCGCCGGCTTCCAAGTCGTCGACAACCCGGGCTTCAAGACCTTGGACGAAGGCATCGCCGCCGCCCGCGAGGTGAAGCCCGAAATCTTGGTCATCTGCTCCTCCGACGAGGAATACGGTGAAGGCAACGCCCTCCAAATCTACGAAGCCTTGAAGAACGAGACCATCGTGGTGCTGGCCGGTAACCCCGAAGGCACCGCCGACATCCTCAAAGAGGCTGGCTTGAAGTATTTCATCCATGTGAAGAGCAACGTGCTTGAAACCTTGCAGGACTTCCAAAAGCAATTAGGTATAACAAAATAAAATGTGGCGTTTCGACAAGCTCAACGACCGCCAAGGGTCCCTGAGCCTGTCGAAGGGCCCGACTCAAAAAAGAAAGGAATAAAAGATGAAGCCTAACTATAAAGAAATAAACATCAACGCTATACCTAAGCACAGCGGCTTGATTCTGCCCAACGGCGAGCCTTGGGAGACCTCCGAACACATCATGGTGAAGCCCGCTTATACCGAGAAAGACCTGGAAGGCATGGAACACCTCAACTATGCCGCAGGTATCGCTCCCTTCCTCCGTGGACCATATTCGACGATGTATGTGATGCGTCCTTGGACCATCCGTCAATACGCTGGTTTCTCCACCGCTGAGGAGTCCAACGCCTTCTACCGTCGTAACATCGCGGCCGGTCAGAAGGGTCTGTCCGTGGCCTTCGACTTGGCCACTCACCGTGGCTACGACGCCGACCACGAGCGCGTCATGGGCGATGTGGGTAAGGCTGGCGTGAGCATCTGCTCCGTCGAGGACATGAAGGTCCTGTTCGACCAGATTCCGCTGAACAAAATGTCCGTCTCCATGACCATGAACGGTGCCGTGTTGCCGATTCTGGCCTTCTATATCGTTGCCGCCTTGGAGCAGGGTGCCCAGTACGAAGAATTGGCTGGTACCATCCAAAACGACATCCTGAAGGAATTCATGGTGCGTAACACCTATATCTATCCGCCTGAGTTCTCGATGCGCATCATCGCCGACATCTTCGAGTTCACCTCGCAGAACATGCCGAAGTTCAACAGCATCTCCATCTCGGGTTACCACATGCAGGAAGCCGGTGCCACCTCCGACATCGAGATGGCTTACACTTTGGCCGACGGTTGGGATTACCTCCGCACGGGTGTCAAGGCGGGCTTGGACATCGACGCTTTTGCGCCGCGTCTGTCCTTCTTCTGGTGCTCGGGTATGAACCACTTCATGGAGATTGCCAAGATGCGTGCCGCCCGTATGATTTGGGCCAAGATCGTGAAGACCTTTGACCCGAAGAACAGCAAGTCGCTGGCCCTGCGTACGCACACGCAGACCTCGGGCTGGAGCCTCACCGAGCAAGACCCGTTCAACAACGTGGCTCGTACTTGCATCGAGGCTATGGGTGCCGCCCTGGGTCACACCCAGTCGCTGCACACCAACGCCTTGGACGAGGCCATTGCCCTGCCCACCGACTTTAGCGCCCGTATCGCCCGTAACACCCAGATTTACATCCAAGAAGAGACCAACGTCTGCCGCGTCGTCGACCCGTGGGCGGGTTCCTACTATGTGGAAAGCCTCACCCGCGACCTCTACGAGCGTGCTTGGGGTCACATCCAAGAGGTGGAAGCCATGGGTGGTATGGCCAAGGCCATCGAGACGGGTCTGCCGAAGATGCGTATCGAAGAGGCTGCCGCCCGCAAGCAAGCCAAGATCGACTCGGGTCGCGAGACCATCGTCGGTATCAACAAGTACCGCCTTGACCACGAAGACCCGATTGAGACTTTGGAGGTCGACAACACCGCCGTGCGCGAATCACAGATTAAGCGTTTGAAGGAACTCCGTGCCAACCGCAACGAGGCCGACGTGCAGCGTTGCCTTGAGGCCATCACCAAGTGCGCCGAGACGCACGAAGGCAACCTGCTGGCTTTGGCCGTCGAGGCTGCCAAGTGCCGCGCCACCTTGGGCGAAATCTCCATGGCTTGCGAAAAGGTTGCAGGTCGTTATAAGGCTGTTATCCGTTCAATCTCAGGAGTGTATTCTATGGAAACGAAAAATGATGCAAGATTTGCCGAGGCTGTGGCCAAGGCCGACGAGTTTGCCAAGATGGAAGGCCGCCGTCCGCGTATTATGATTGCCAAGATGGGTCAGGACGGTCACGACCGTGGCGCCAAGGTGGTCGCCACTGGTTATGCCGACATCGGCTTCGACGTGGATATGGGTCCCTTGTTCCAGACGCCCGCTGAGGCTGCCAAGCAAGCCGTTGAGAACGACGTTCACATCTTGGGCGTGAGTTCGTTGGCTGCCGGTCACAAGACCCTGGTGCCTCAGGTGATTGAAGAATTGGAGAAATTGGGGCGTCCCGACATCATGGTCACTGTGGGTGGCGTGATTCCCGCCCAGGACTACCAGTTCCTCTACGACCACGGCGCTGTGGCCATTTTCGGTCCCGGCACGGTCATCAGCGATTCCGCCATCAAGATGCTGGATTTGCTGATGGAGGCGAGGAAACAATGATTGATTGTAGAGACGTTTCCCGAAACGTCTCTGTGAAAAACGCCAAATGGAGACGTTTCAGGAAACGTCTCTACATGGATAAACGAAAAAATCCCGTCAGCAATGGCGGGATTTTATTGTTTTTCTGTATCATTTCAGCGTTTTCAGCCACGACCACTGGAAAATCAGCATATAAAACACCCCAATGGTGATGGCGGCGTCGGCGAGGTTGAAGATGGGTCGGAAGAAGATGAAATGTCCGTCGGGACCGAAGAAAAAGTCGGGCAGCCAGGTGGCATTTTCGCGCGCCACGTCGATGATGGGGAAGTAGAGCATGTCGACCACGCGCCCATGCAGCCAGCCGGCATAGCCACCGCCGTCGGGGAACAAGGTGGCGATTTGCGAATAGGTGCTCTCACTGAAGATGCGACCGTAGAACACGCTGTCGAGGATGTTGCCCATCGCGCCTGCCGTGATGAGGGCGAGGCCGAAAAGCACGCCGAATTTGGTGTCTTTTTTCGACAAGCGAACCATAACCCAAAACAGGGCGACAATGGCCACAATGCGGAACAAGCTAAGGGCGAGCTTCAGGATGCCGCCGCCGCCCAGCCAGCCAAAGGCCATGCCGTTGTTCTCGATGAACAACAAATTGAACCAATGCCCGATGACAGGAATCTCCTGACCGAGCGTCATAGTTGTCTTGACCCAAATCTTGAGGATTTGGTCGAGCACCAAAACGATAAAAATCACCACGAACGACCACAACAGGCCGCGGTTGCCTTGCTTTTTCACTTCTTTTTCAGTTTGACATCCAGGCAACGGGTGGTGATGGGCACGCAGCGGAGCCTTTCTTTGGGAATCAGTCGTCCGGTCTCGCAGCAGATACCGTAAGTCTTGTTCTCGATGCGCATCAGGGCGAGCTCCAAGTTGTGGATGTACTTCTCCTGACGGGCCACGAGGCGGGCGTTTTCTTCTTTTTCGGCCACGGCATAGCCTTCTTCTAGGATCTTGAAAGTGGGAGCCGTGTCGTCGGTGCTATGTTCGCCGCCAGAGAGGTTGGCCTTCAAGGTCTCCAGACTGGCTCGTGCTTGTTCCAACTTCTCGAGAATCAGCACCTTGAATTCTTCAAGGTCCTCATCCGAGTAGCGCACTTGTTGGGTGTTTTTGTTCGTGTCCATAATAGTATATTTTGCAGGTAGAGACGCAAAATTTTGCGTCTCTACAGGGTTTATCGTTTTTGAATCCTCATCTTCGCGTTCACACCTTCCACCAGTTCCTCGGCCTCAACGCCTTCCAACGCCTCCACCTTCGTGATGCTGGCCAATGTCTCGGCACAGATGTAGTCGCTGAACTTGTCGACGGCGGCGTCAATCTTGTCGTTCTTCTCGATGAAGAGCTCGATGCGGTCGGTGACTTCGAAGCCGCCGGTCTTGCGGAGGTTCTGCACGCGGTTCACGATTTCGCGGGCCAGACCTTCCTGCATCAGCTCGTCGGTGATGGTCATGTCGAGGGCCACGGTGAAGTTGCCTTCGGAAGTGACAGCCCAGCCAGGGATGTCCTGCGTGGCAATCAAAGCGTCTTCGAGGGTCAGTTCCACGTCAACGCCGTCCACATCGAGGTGGGCGCCGTTGTTCTTCTCGAAGGCGTGGATCTCGTCTTGGCTCATGTTGGCGAAGTAGGCTTGGATTTGCTTCATCTGCTTGCCGTACTTCTTGCCCAAGGTCTTGAAGTTGGGCTTCACGTTCTTCACCAGGATGTTGTTGTCGGCGGCCAGGAACTCGATTTCCTTGATGTTGACCTCGCTCTTGATGAGGTGCGACACCTTTTCGAGCTGCTGTTTCATCTCCTCGCCCGTGACGGGGATCATGATCTTCGACAGGGGCTGACGCACGCGGATGTTGGCTTTCTTACGCAGCGAGAGCACCAACGACGAGATGAGCTGTGCAGCTTCCATGCGCTCCTCCAAAGCCTTGTCGATGAACGACTTGTCGGCCACAGGGAAGTCGGTCAGGTGAACCGATTCGGCCTTGTTGCGTCCCGTGACGTTATTCAGGTCGCGGAAAAGCTGTTCGCTGAAGAACGGCGCAATGGGTGAGCTGAGGCGTGCCACGGTTTCGAGGCAGGTGTATAGGGTTTGATAGGCCGACAGTTTGTCCTTGCTGTCGTCGCTCTTCCAGAAGCGACGGCGCGAGAGGCGCACGAACCAGTTGCTGAGGTGGGCATCGACAAATTCGGCGATGGCGCGACCGGCGCGAGTAGGCTCGTAGCTGCTGTAGGCTTCATCAACATTGAGAATCAAAGAGTTGAGTTCCGAAAGAATCCAGCGGTCGATTTCGGGGCGGTCCTTGATGTCGATGTCGGCTTCCTTGTAGTCGAACTTGTCGATATTGGCATACAAGGCGAAGAAAGCGTAGGTGTTGTAAAGTGTGCCGAAGAACTTGCGGCGCACTTCGTCAACGCCGGCCTCGTCGAATTTCATGTTGTCCCAAGGCTGCGAGTTGGTGATCATGTACCAACGCACGGCGTCGGCACCGTATTTCTCGATGGCACCAAACGGGTCGACGGCATTGCCTAAACGCTTGGACATCTTATTGCCGTTCTTGTCGAGTACCAAACCATTGGAAATCACATTTTTATAGGCAACGCTATCGAAGCACATCGTGGCGATGGCATGCAGCGTGAAGAACCAACCACGGGTTTGATCGACGCCCTCGGCGATGAAGTCGGCTGGGAACACATCCTTGCCCAGTTGACCTTCCTTGCCCATGTAATGGTATTGGGCGTAAGGCATGGCGCCGCTGTCGAACCACACGTCGATGAGGTCGGGCTCGCGGAACATCTTTTTGCCGCTGGCCGAGCAAAGGATGACGCCGTCGATATACGGACGGTGCAGGTCAAACTTGGTGTAATCCTCTGAGGCATACGGATTTTCAGTCATGAATCCCGCCTTGATGGACTTCTCGATTTCGTTGCGGAGTTCTTCCACGCTGCCGATGCAGATCTCTTCCTTGCCGTCTTCGGTGCGCCAAATCGGGAGCGGTGTGCCCCAATAGCGCGAACGCGAGAGGTTCCAGTCGACGAGGTTCTCCAACCAGTTGCCGAAGCGGCCGCTACCCGTGGCCTCGGGCTTCCAGTTGATGGTCTTGTTGAGCTCGATCATGCGGTCTTTGAGGGCCGTGGTCTTGATGAACCAGCTGTCGAGGGGATAATAGAGCACGGGTTTGTCGGTGCGCCAGCAGTGCGGGTAGTTGTGTGTATGTTTCTCGCTCTTGAAGAGCTTGCCTTCTTCCTTCAGCATCACCACGATGTCCACGTCGAGGCTCTTGTCCTTCTCGGTCTTGGTGGGGTCGTAGGCGTTCTTCACGAACTGGCCTGCATAGGGACGATAGGCTTCCACGTCCATGCAGTTCTTGACAAACTCAGGGTCGAGGTCTTCGATGCGGAAGAACTTGCCCGTGCGGTCCACCATCGGCTGGGCTTTGCCGTCCTTGTCGATCATCTGCAAAGGCGGGATGCCTGCGGCGGCGGCCACGCGCTTGTCGTCGGCACCGAAGGTCGGCGCGATGTGGACGATGCCCGTACCGTCTTCCGTGGTGACGTAGTCGCCAGGGATGATGCGGAAGGCACCTTCGCCCGGGTTGACCCAAGGAATCAGTTGCTCGTATTCAATGCCGACGAGGTCGGTGCCTTTGTATTCGGCGATGACTTCAGGCGCTTCCTTGAACATCGTTTCCACCAAGGCCTTGGCCATCAGGATATGGCAGGGTTCTTCGGTGTAGGGATGCACGGTGTTGAGCAGCACGTAGTCGATGTTGGGGCCGACGCAAAGTGCGGTGTTTGAAGGCAGTGTCCAAGGCGTTGTCGTCCATGCGATGGCGTATGTAGGGCTGTCACTTTGTGGCAGCCGTATATTATTTTTCAATTTGAACAAAGCGACACAAGTCAAATCCTTCACGTCGCGGTAGCAGCCAGGCATGTTCAGTTCGTGTGAGCTGAGGCCGGTGCCGGCAGCGGGCGAGTAGGGCTGGATGGTGTAGCCTTTATAAAGCAAACCCTTGTTGTATAGGTCCTTGAGCAAGAACCAAAGGGTCTCGATGTAGTCGTTGGTGAAAGTGATATAGGGATTGTCAAGATTGACCCAATAGCCCATCTTGCGGGTGAGGTCGTCCCACATGTCCTTGTATTTCATCACCTCTTCACGGCAGGCGCGGTTGTAGTCGTCCACCGAGATTTTCTTGCCGATGTCTTCCTTGGTAATGCCGAGTTTCTTCTCCACGCCGAGTTCGACGGGCAGGCCGTGGGTGTCCCAGCCGGCCTTGCGGACCACATGTTTGCCTTTCAAAGTCTGATAACGGCAAACGACATCCTTAATGGAGCGGGCCATCACATGGTGGATGCCTGGGGTGCCGTTGGCGCTCGGCGGGCCCTCGAAGAACACGAAAGCGTTGTCCTTGTCGCGGTTGTCGAGGCTCTTTTGGAAGGTGTCGTTGTCTTCCCAAAACTTACGGATTTTGTCAGCTGTCTCTTTGAGATTCAGCTGTTTATATTCCCTGTAGTTGTCTTTCATAAAATTCGAATTCTATATTTTAAGGTGCAAAAATACGAAATCTTAATGAAAGGACGACAAATAAGATGATTTTTATACCTCCCGCTCGGCGCAAAACGCCGTCAGTTGTCTTAGTGTTTCAAGCGTTTCCGAGGCGGGGAAAAGACGGAGGGTGTCAAAGGTTTTTTGCAAATAAATGGGCAGTAGTTCCTGAGCGAGAGCAACGGTTTCGGCATCATCGCCGTCGAGGAGGTCGTCGCGCAGCTGGAAGAGGATGCCGAAATGGAGGCCAAAGTCGGAGATTTGCTGGATTTGTTCGGGCGTTGCCCCGACCGACATGGCGCCGGCGGTGCAGCAGGAGCGCATCAGTGTGGCGGTCTTGCGGGTGATGATGTCGAGGTATTGGGCTGTTTTTTCCAACTGCGGGACGCAGTTGGCGACAGTGTTCTGCATCAATTCCCCTTCGCTCATGGCGATGGAGGTGCGCAGCATCTCGTTCAGCAAATCGGCATCGTTAGCGATGAGCAGCAGGGCCTTGGCCAGCAGATAATCGCCGGCCAGCACCGCCGAGGCGTTGCCCCAATGCGCCTTCACCGAAGCTTGGCCACGGCGCAGGTTGTCGTCGTCCACCACGTCGTCGTGGATGAGTGTGGCCGAGTGCACCATCTCCACGAAAGTGGCCGCGCGCAAAGTCCGCTCGTTGACCTCGCCGAACAGCTTCGCGCTGAGCAAGACCAACATCGGGCGCAAGCGTTTGCCCTTGGTATCCAGCAAGTAAAGCATAATGCTGTTCATGGGCTCGGTCTCGGCGCGAAGCGTACGCTCGAAATAGGCCTCAAACTGCGCCAACTCGGCCTGCAAGGGTTCGATGATGTTCTCCAAGTTTTTCATGGGTGCAAAAATAATAATTCAATCCTTTCCCTGTCGCACAAAATCATTTGTTTTCCAGCCAACGTCTCAGCAAGAAAGAACAGAAATAGGGGAATGTGTAGAATTTTCCGTTGAAGCCGATGTTTTTGTGACAGAGTTTGAGGCCGTATTTGATGTCGGGATAAGCGTTGCTCTTGATGAGGTTGTTCAGCGAAACGGTGGCATTGTCGCTGGCTTTCACCTCTACGGGAATCAAGCTGTCGGCATCGCGCAGGAAAAAGTCCATTTCCAGTTGGGCATTCTCTTTTTTGTAGTAATACACGGGATAGCCGAGTTTTACAAGTGCCTCTGCCACAATGTTTTCATAGATTGCACCTTTGTACACACCGAGGTTTTTGTTGTTCCTCAAGTCCTTTTGCGATTCCTCGTCAAGGCTGGCAATGAGCAAACCGTTGTCGTGATAATAGACCTTGTATTTCGACTCGTCGTAATTGCCTTTCAGTGGCAGTTCGGGTTGGCTCATGCAATGGCAAACATAGACAATTCCTGCATCTTGCAGCCAATCGATGCATCCCACGTATTCGCGACTGCGGGCATGGGCGGCCACCTTGCTGATTTGGAATTTCTTGTTTTCCTTGGCCAGAAAGAAAGGGATATGTCGATACACATTCTTGATTTTTGCCTTGTCGATGCCTTGTGCATATTTGGTGATGTCCTCCTCGTAGTCAAACAACAGCTGGCGTTGCATCTCCAAAATGCCGTTGTAATTACCCGTTTCGATGAAGCGGCTCACCACGGCTGGCATACCGCCCACCACGGCATATTCGAGAAACAACCGGTTCATCACATCCATTTCGAGGGACGAGAAAGGAATCAGAGCGGCAAGGTGCTGGAACAGGTCGTCAATCTGTTCGGGTTTATATCCTTTTGCCCATAGAAACTCTTCGAAATCAAGCGAATACATCGTGTAGTCGGCCTTGTATCCCACGCTGTTGGAGGTGATTTCCTTATAGTTCAGCCCCATCATCGAACCAGAACAAATCACATCATAACGGTCGTCTTCGCAGAAAAATTTCAAGCTGGTGGCACAGTCGGGAAACGCTTGCATCTCGTCGAAAAAGATGAGCGTGTCGCCGGCAATGAACTGGAAATCGGGGCGAAGGAACGAGATTTGTTTTTCGACCTCGCTGACGGAATAGCCTTGAGCGAAAATGCCCTTGAACTCAGGATGCGTGATGAAGTTGATTTCGACAAACGATTGGTACGACTTGCCGAATTCGCGGATGGAGAAGGTCTTGCCCACTTGTCGCGCACCTCTTACAATCAGCGGAAGGTGTCCTGGGCTTTGCTTCCATTGCAGTAGATAATGGTCGATTTTGCGTTTCATCATATCGTTTACACATTTTATGAACCAATTTTGGCGCAAAATTACACATTTTATGAACCACTCTTGCAACAAAATTACACATTTTATGATTTTTTGTTGTTTTGCACGATATTTGCTATTTTTGCGTTATTGTTCGAAAACAAACCCTGAATTATGAAATACACCAGTATCATCATCGCAACCGTGGCCGTGGCCGCCTTGGGCCTGTTCGGCTTCAAATCGCCAATAAACAACTACGAAGACATGTGGAAAAAAGTAAAGGAAAACCTTGAAAAGAACCTGCCGGAATCGGCTGAAAAAGAACTGGATGCCATCGAGAAACAGGCCTCGAAGGACAAAAACCAAACCCAACTGCTGAAGACCTGGCTCTATCGGCAGAAAATCTTCCAATTTACCATTGAGGAGGATGCTCAGCAGCATTTCATACAATATGCCGAAGAGAAAATCGGGCAGCTGGACGCGGTGCACGACGCCCTCTTGCACGAGGAACTGGCCAAGGCCTACGCCGATTACCTCTCGCAGAACGAATGGAGAATCAGCGAGAACCTGCCCATCGAGGGCGGCGACCTCTCCAAAATCGAGATGAAATATTGGGACAAGGCGAGCTTCAAGACGCGCATCGACCAGCATTACGCCGAGGCACTGAAGCCCGTCGAAGCCTTGAAAAAGGCTGAGACGGCGGATTTTATGGTGCTGTATGACAACGATAACAACAATAGCAAATACATTGAATACGAGGCTTCGCTGTTCGAGTTTATGTTCCACCGCGTGGCCAGATATTATCAGGACGAGGCCAACGCCGACCAAGCCGAAGGCGACACCGAGCAATGGTGGCTGCCCGCCAAGGAGTTCGCAAAACTCGACCTGGGCACGAGCGACAACCCGCTCATCAAATGCCTGAAAATCTATCAGGAACTGATTGCCTACAACCTCAAGAACAACAACGAGGATGTGTTGATTTACAACGACTTCAAGCGTTTTGGTTTCGTCAATTCCATTCTCGGCAAAGACGAAAGCTACCAGTCGGCGATGGAAAACCTGAAGGCGCAGCACGAGGACAACCCGCTTTCGGCGGAAATCACCTCGCTCATCGCGCGGAACATGATGAACCAGTACGAAAACCACAGCGAGGACAGTACCTATTTCGACAACTACAAGAAAGCCAAGCAGTTGTGCGAACAAGCCATCGCCAAGTTCCCCAAGTCGCAGGGCGCGAAGAACTGCCAAAACCTCATCAAGCGCATCGAGGAACCGCGCATCGACCTCAGCTTGAACTCCGTGCAACTGCCCGACGAGGCCATTCCAGCCGTTTTGGCGTTTAGAAATGTGACCACACCTTATTATAAAATCATGAAGGTCAGCGAGAAAGACCTTGAAAAGTTGAACAGCCTGAACAAGGAAGATTTGCTGAAAGAACTGAATAAGAAAGCCGTCGTGGCCGAACAGGAACTCACGCTTCCCGCCGAGACCGACTACCGCGAGCATCGCACTCTTATCGCCTTGCCTGCCTTGGAACGTGGCTTCTATTACCTCGTCGGCAACATCAAAAAGGACAACAAGGATGAAGAAAAGATGCTGGTGCTCAACTTCCAAGTCTCCAACCTCGGCTATATTATCGACCAAATGAATGAAAACCTGACTGTGGTGACCGTCGACCGCAAAACGGGGAAAAGCGTGGAAGGCGTCACCGTGGAACTCTACCGCCGCGAGTACGACTACAAGATGCGCGAGTACAAGACCATTATTTTGGCAACAGTGAAATCCGACAAGAACGGCAAGGTCTTCCTGAACGACAAGGTGAAAGATCGCAACATGTTTTTCATCAATCTCCGCAAAGACGATGATGTGCTTCTGTCGAAAGGTGCTTTCCGTATCGGAACACCCTACCAAAACAATAGAGAGCAATATTCGACCACTTTGTTCACCGACCGCGCCATCTATCGTCCCGGCCAAACCGTCTATTTCCAAGGCATTGTGGTACGCCACCAAGGCGACGACCAAACCTTGGTGAACGGCTACAGCGAGAGGGTTTCCTTCCTTGACGCCAACTGGCAGGAAATCAGTTCGGCTAACTTCACCACTGACGAATACGGCTCGTTCAGTGGCTCGTTCGTCATCCCTACTGACCGACTGAATGGCGTGTTTCACCTCAATGCCAACAACGGCAGCACGACCATCCGCGTGGAGGAATACAAGCGCCCGACCTTCGAGGTCAAGTTTGAGCGCCCGAAGGAGCAATACAAACTCAACCAAGAAGTTACGGTGCATGGCAGCGTGGATGCCTATGCCGGCTTCGGCTTGGACGATGTGGAATATTCATATCGTGTCATCCGCAAGACCTCGTTCCCGTGGCGTTGCTGGTGGTGGTGGTACCCCGTCGTTGAGGACGAGCAAATCACCTTCGGCAAGGCCCGCACCGACGAGAGCGGCAAGTTCGCCGTCACCTTCAACCTGAAGCCTTCGCTGAGCATTGCGCCTGAAAAACAGCCCATGTTCACCTACGAAATCGAGGTGACCGCCACGAGCAAGCAGGGCGAGACGCACAGCGACACCTACAGCATTCGTGCAGGTTACAACGAAATCGCCATCAGCACAGACTTGCCTTCCGAAATCGAGAAATCGGACATCGGCAACTACAACATCAGCGTGAGCAACCTCAGTTGGCAACCCGCCAAGAGCCGCATCTCGCGCAAGATTTATCGCATTGAGGATACCGAGAAAATCAACTATTTCGAGGCAATCGGACACATGGAAACGCTTGACAGGCAATTGCTTAGTGATGAGGAATTGGCGAGATTATTCCCAGAGTTTAGTTTTTACGACAAACAAGCCGGCCCTTCGACAGGCTCAGGGACCTTGGTTTATGAAGATGAAATCACCGTTGACGACAAGGCTAAGTTCTACGAAGGTAAGGCATTGGAACCCGGAAAATACATCGTGGAACTCAAGAGCCTTGACGACCCGTTGGCAATGACCTCCGAGAAATTCACCATCTTTGACAACACTTCCAAGAGCCTGCCTTTCACCACAATGAAATGGAACCATCTGGACAAATCGACGGCCCATCCTGGCGACGAAATCCAGTTCAGCATCGGCAGTTCGGCCAAGGATGTGGAGGTTTGGGTGCAGTTGCTCCACGGCGACGAAATCCGTTTGGACAAGAAACTCACCTTGAACAATGCCATGCAGACCTTATCTTATAAGGTGAGCGAGCAAGACCGTGGCGGCCTCGCGTGGCGTTATGCTTTTGTGAAGGAGAATACTTTCAACACCGACCGTTTGAGCGTGTCCGTACCCTTCGACAACTATGATTTGAACGTGAAACTCGCCACGATGCGCGACAAACTCTCGCCCGGTGCCGAGGAAACTTGGGAAGTGACCGTCCGCGACTACAAGGACAAACCTTTGGAAGCCGCATTGTTGGCTGGAATGTATGACGCTTCATTGGACGAGTTTGACCGTAATTATTGGTGGTTCAATATGAGTCCCTCGGGCGTTTATAGCCAAAGTTTCGGCACCGACAGCCATGGTTTCACCTCGTCAGCCACCTATTCCGGTTATTTCTCTTTTGTCGAACTCTTCAACTTCAGCCTGCCTTCCGATGCCCCCTTCTTTGATTTCGGGTATATGTACGGCAGACGAATGTATAAAACCCTTGGCGCGGGTCCGGGTCGCGTGATGTACGATATGGTGGAAGAAGTCGCTATGCCTATGGCCATGCCTGAAGAAGCGGTAATGGCTAGAAACGTAACGGTTGAAACGGCTGATGAAGAAATGGTCGAAATCACGGAAAAAGAAATTGAAGACAAGGGAGGAAAGCCTGAAGAAAAAACGGAAGCCGAGCCTACCCTCCGCGAGAACTTCAACGAGACCGCCTTCTTCTTCCCGCAACTGCGCACCAACCAAGACGGTAGCGCGACCTTCAGCTTCACGATGCCCGATGCCCTCACGCGCTGGCGCCTGATGCTGCTGGCCTACACCAAAGACCGCAAGACGGGCAGCAATAGTTACACCTTCACCTCCTCCAAGCCGGTGATGATCATGGCCGACATGCCGCGCTATATGTACGACACCGACACACTGTGGTTCGTGGCCAACGTCATCAACACGGGCGACGAGGCCGTCACGCCGAAGGCGAAACTCGAAATCTTTGATGCCGCCACGATGCAACCTGTCAACCTGATTGTTATAGACGGCCCTTCGGCCCTTCGACAGGCTCAGGGACCTTCAGGGGCCTTCACTACCCAAATGGAACAAATTATGCCCGGTCGCAGCAAGGAAGTGCGCTGGAAGGTGGCCGCAAAATACGACTTGAGCCTCTTGGCGTTCCGCTTCACGGCCTACGCAGGCGAGTTCAGCGATGCCGAGCAACACCTCCTGCCCGTGCTGAGCAGCGAGATCTTCATGACGCAAACCCTGCCCATCACGGTGAAGGCCGAGACCGAAAAGACCTTCGACTTCGAGGCCATCGCCAACCCCGACAGCCACGAGCGCGACTACAGCCTCACCCTGAACTTCAGCACCAACCCCGTTTGGTACGCCGTTCAAGCCCTGCCTTACTTGGCCAACATCAGCACCGACCGCGCCGAGACCGCCTTCTACGTGTTCTACGCCAACACGCTCTCGTCCTACATCGCCGACCACATCCCGAACCTGCTGGCTTACATCAAGAAATGGCAAATCGAGACGCCCGATGCCTTGCTCTCGCAACTCGAAAAGGACCAAGACCTGAAAGCCATCATGCTGCAAGAAACGCCGTGGGTGCTCGAAGCCAAGAGCGAGACCGAACAACGCAGCCGCATCGCCACCTTGTTTGAGGTGAATACCCTTCGCGGCCAGCAAACCCGCGCCTTGAACCTCATCCAGCAGAAACAGAAATACAACGGCGGCTGGCCTTGGATGGACGGCATGCCCGAAAGTCCCTACATCACGACCTACATCCTGACCGGCTTCGGCAAGTTGCAGAAGATGGGCGCGTGGAGCTCGCTGAGCAAGGCCGACCAAAACACGGCGCAGCAGATTTGCGACAAGGCCGTCCGCTTCCTCGAATATTCGGTGGCCGAGAACTACCGCGAGATGAAACGCCTCAGCAAAGGCAAGGACTGGCCCATCGGCTCCACCACTTTGGCCGAACTCTACGCCTTGAGTTTCTTCAAGGAGCAGAACTCCGACAAGGACTTTGCCACGGCCAAGAAATATTACCTCGGCAGCCTCGACAAGGAGTGGACCTCGTTCAACTTCAACCAACGCTCGAAGGCCTCTGTGCTGCTGTACCGCTCGGGCAACGAGAAGACCGCCAAACTGATGATTCAGAGTTTCAAGGAATGTGCCCAGAAGAACGACGACATCGGGATGTACTGGCCGAAGAAATACTTCTCGTTCGAGTCGCACATCGCCACGCACGCCAACATCATGGCGGCCTTCGCCGAAATCGACCAAGACGAAGAGATGATCGACCAACTGCGCGTGTGGTTGCTCACCCAGAAGCAGACCAACAAATGGGAAAACTCCGCCTCCACCGCCGATGCCATCTACGCCCTGCTGATGCGCGGCAGCGACTGGTTTGCCGAAGGCAAGGAAGTGACATTGCACTTCGCTGACACACCTATTAATACTGAAGGCGGTGTGGCCGGCACGGGCTTCATCCAACGCCGCTGGAACGCCAACGAGGTGACCCCGGACATGCGCCAACTCACCGTCAACAACCCGACCAACCACTTGGTGTGGGGCGGCCTGTTCCGCCAGTATTTCGTCCCGATTGACGAAGTGAAGAGCGACGAATCTGGCTTCACCATCAAGCGCGAGCTGTTTGTGGAGACGGTCGATGGCAACGGGAAGAAGTTGGTACCAGTAGGGACGGCTCTTCGCCGCCCTTCGACAAGCTCAGGGACCGCTCAGGGACCTGCAAAAGCTAAGGTCGTTGAG
>JAFUVT010000033.1 GCA_017477425.1 Bacteroidales bacterium | reverse complement strand
CAAAAGTACTACCTTTTTCCTTCCCCGCAATGACTTTTCTCAAAAAATTTACATCAATCAACGCATCTCGCTGACTTCCAACATGAAAAAATTTACATAACCCGAATTTTCCTACTCCCACACACTCCTATTTATTATATAGAAAGGAAAATCAAGTAGCCATGATTCACGACTCGGCTTAGCTCATCCATCGGCTTGACGATCAAAAACGCATCAAAACAGCGCCTTCAAGTCCTCTGTCGTCAAACCGTTGAAGTCGCCAGAGCTCATAAATGCACCGATAATATTCTTACGCTGACCTTTCTCCAATAGGCTGAGCAACTCGGCTTTGTTATGGACAACCTGTAAATCTGGTCTTCCGAAGCCTTCGATGATTCTTGAGTCGGGCATCAGTTCCAACTTCTTAATGGCCACGGCATGCGGGTCGTAGAAGACGATGGCTTGGTCGGCCAACTTCAAGGCATCACGGTAATGGTCGATGAAGACCTCGCTGAGACTGCTGTAGGTGTGCAATTCAAAGACAGCAATCAGATATTTCTCAGGAAATTGCTCGCGCAAGGCTTTGACACTGGCATTGACCTTTGATGGTGCATGCGCGAAATCACGGAAAACAAAGTTGTCTTCATTTTCAAAAAGCAGCTCCAAACGGCGAGCAGCTCCTCTGAAGGAAGCGATGGCATCATAAAACTGTATATCGGTCACACCTAATTGTTTGCAAACCAGTCGCGCCGCATTAATGTTTTTCATATTGTGACTACCGAAAACGCCCACTTCCCTCCTGCTGCCGTCGGGCAAAATCAACGAAGTCGTGATGCCCTTGCTCTCGAAAGGATGCACACCATAGCCGAAGGTGTGACATTGTGCGGCTTGGGCAATCTTTTCAGCCTCCACGTCGGTTTGGTCGTAAATCAGACAACCGCCTTGTTCGATCGTATTGACAAAAATACGGAATTGTTCCAAATAATTGTCGAAAGTCGGAAACACGTTAACATGATCCCAACCGATACCGCTAATCACCGCGACATGAGGATGGTAATGATGGAACTTCGGCACTCGGTCGATAGGCGAAGTGAGATATTCGTCGCCTTCCATCACCATGTATTTTGCCGTCTCGCTAAGGCGGACCATCACATCGAAGCCTTCCAGCTGGGCACCCACCATAAAATCCGTTTCGATGCCAACATGTTTCAATACGTGCAAGATCATGGAAGTAATGGTTGTCTTGCCGTGGCTGCCACCAATGACAACACGTGTCTTGTCCTTGCTTTGCTCGTAGAGGTATTCAGGATAGGAATACACCTTCAAGCCGAGCCCTTGGGCGCGAACGAGTTCCGGATTGTCGATGCGGGCGTGCATACCGAGGATAACGGCATCATAGGAAATATCAAGCTTCTCAGGATACCATCCCCATTGCGGAGGCAAAATGCCTTCCTTGGCAAGACGCGACTTCGACGGCTCAAAGATTTCGTCGTCCGAACCAGTAACTTCATAACCCTTGCGGTGCAAGGCGATGGCGAGATTGTGCATGGCGCTCCCGCCTATGGCGATAAAGTGAACCTTTTTCATAGCGTTAAGTTGTGTTATTAAACTCCTTCATGCCCTCCTAAAGGGAAAAAAGAAGGGTAAGCTACTTATATCGCACCGCTACAACCTCCTACCCTTGCTACATTCCTGTCCTGGGGGATTTCAGAGGGAGCTGGTCGTATAAGACTTACCCGATGCAAAAGTACGGACTTTTCCCGAATTGGCAAGCGAAAATCGAAAATTTTTATTCGTGGCCGTAGCTGGAGCCATCGAAGCAATGCGTGCAAAGGTCGCATTTGGGGAGACCTATGGCGTTCACTACACTTTCCAAAGTATTGAATTTCAACGTATCCACTCCGACATGTTTGCGAAGCATCTCCACCAAATTGACATATTCGGGCGTGGTCGGGTCACAATACTTGTCAATGTTTTTTTCGCTATCGCCTTCCATTTCCTCCACGCAGCGACGCGTTATCAGTTCCATGACATTCTTCGAGGCCGAGAAATTGAGGAAGGGGCAACCGAAGAGCAACGGCGGGCAGCTGATGCGGACATGCACCTCCTTGGCGCCATAGTCGTAGAGCATCTTCACGTTGTCGCGCAACTGGGTGCCACGCACAATGCTGTCGTCGCAAAAAGCCACCTTCTTGCCTTCGAGCAAGGCGCGGTTGGGGATCAGTTTCATCTTGGCCACATGCTCACGCTGGCTCTGGTTGACCGGCATGAAACTCCTTGACCAGGTTGGCGTATATTTCACCACACCGCGCATATAGGGTATTTTCCTGATGTTGGAATAGCCCAACGCCATGCCAATGCCAGAGTCGGGAATGGCGGAAACATAATCGATGGCATCATAATCACGTTTGCCCATCTCGCGTCCCTCATTGTAGCGCGCCTCCTCCACATTGACGCCTTCATAGTCGGTCACAGGATAGCCGTAATAGATCCAAAGGAAGGAGCAAATTTGTTTCTTGGGATTGGGTGCCAACAGCTGTTGCACACCGTCGAGCGTCACCTTGACGATTTCGCCCGCGCCCACATTATAACATGTCGTATAATCGAGATTGATGTAGCTATGGCTTTCGGAGGCCACCACATAGCCCTCTTCGCCCTTGCCCACCACAATAGGGGTACGGCCATAATAATCGCGGGCAGCAATGATGCCTTCCTCGGTGAGGATGATCATGGAGCAGGAGCCCTTCACCTTATTATATACGTTCTTGATGCCATCCACGAAGTCCTCGCCCTGCGTGATGAGCAACGCCACCAGCTCGGTGGGGTTGGTCGCACCCGAACTCAGTTCGGCGAAATGCTGGCGTTGGTCGAGGCAATGATTGACCAGTTCATCCAAGTTGTTGATTTTCGCAACGGTAGAAATGGCAAATTTGCCCAAGTGCGAATTAACCACAATTGGCTGCGCATCCGTGTCGCTGATGACACCAATACCAAGATTGCCGACAAACTTGTCCAATTCGTCGCAGAATTTCGTACGGAAATACGAATTCTCAATGTCGTGGATCGAACGGTGGAAAAGTTCGCCGTCATAGGTTACCATACCAGCGCGTTTTGTGCCGAGATGTGAGTGATAATCAACGCCATAGAACAAGTCCTTGACGCAAGCATGTTTCGAAACGGTTCCAAAGAAGCCTCCCATAGTTTTGCAATTTTTAGGTCATAAAACAAAAATCCATCCAAGAGTACTACCCCTTAGATGGACTGCAAAAATACGGATTTTTGCTTTTGTTCGACAACAATTTTGTATTTTTGCGCGATTTTTTTTGTAAGTCCATGATACTCAAACTTTACCCAACGAATCCCAACCCGCGCTACGTCAAGATGATCCTAGAATGCTTGGCCGACGGCGGACTCATCATCTTCCCCACCGACACTTTGTACGGCTTGGGAGGCAACATCAACAACGTAAAGACCTTGGAGCGCATCTGCCAAATCAAAGGCATCCGCAAAGAAAAGGCCAACTTCTCCTTTATCTTCCACGACCTCAGCATGTTGAGCGAGTTCACCAAGCCCATCAACAACGACGTTTTCAAAATGATGAAACGCAACTTGCCAGGGCCGTTCACCTTCATCCTAGAAGCCAACAACAACATCCCGCGCATCTTCCAAAGCAAGAAGAAGACCATAGGCATCCGCATCCCCGACCAGCCCATCATCACCAACCTCGTCAGGGAGTTCGGGCAGCCCATCATGACCACCTCCTTGGCTGACGAAGACGACGAAATCAACCCCTACCTCACCGATCCCGAAGAGATTCACGACCGTTACAAGGACCTTGTGGACATCGTCATCGACGGAGGAGCTGGCGACAACGAAGAGAGCACTGTCGTGGATTGCACTGATAATGAAATCGTTATCATTCGTCAAGGCAAAGGATTGCTTGACGAATGAAAAAATTTTGGTTCAAACAGGCGTTGATAACGAAAAAAAGCGTAATTTTGCACCCGCAAAAAGGATGACTCGGTAGCTCAGCAGGTAGAGCACAACACTTTTAATGTTGGGGTCCTGGGTTCGAGCCCCAGCCGGGTCACAGAAAGCCAACAAAAAATCCCTGTAGAGGGATTTTTTGTTTTTACCGAATCATCTTCGACAGACAAAAAAAATGGTCGCGTCTCACGACGGGACCATTCCGAAAATACAAATGAAACAATTACCCCCCTAAGAGGTTTTCTATCGTTAATTACACAAAACTATGCTTGTTTTTTCTTTTCTCTATCAGATAGACACCGACCAATCCGACAAGCAATAAGGTACCTCCGTCCAACGGGGTGTACCAATCCTCGCCCGAATTGTAGGTGCCGGGCAGGTCGACGTCCATGGAGCTGCTTCCCACACGTTGGTTGTTGAACTCGTCGTCGTCCATGATGAACACCTGGGCCATGGCCGGAGCGGAGGCCATCATCAGTGCGGCTGCGATTGCGATTATTTTCTTTTTCATCGTTATTTGGGTTTTATTGGATTATTATCTTTTGGACTTTAACATCGTTGCCGTTGGCCACGCGCATCAGGTAGACGCCGTTGGCGACGCCGTTGAGGCTGACGCGGTTCTGGTCGTTGGCGAGGCGTTCGTTGCGGACCGTGCGGCCCAGCATGTCGACCACCTCGAGTTGGCCTTGGCCGTTGACGACCCACTCCGAGCCGTCGAAGAAGGCGAAGCTGTTTTCGGTGACCTCTTCGTTCTCCTCGATGTCGGTGAACTCGCCGATGAGGACCTTGAAGCGCGACTTGTAGTCTGACATGTTGCCATGGAACTCGTAGTGGTCGTGGGTGAGCATGTCGAGTTTCACGCCCGTGATGTTATCCACGAGGGTGAGGCTTTGGAAGTTGGCGTTGGCCGTGTTCCAGCTGAGGGTGAAGGTTCCGTCTTCCTTGGCGTCGAAGTAGAGCGGTTGGCTGCCCTGGTTCATGTCGCGGAAGAGGATGGCGAAGTCCCTGCCGTCATGCCTCAACGCAATGCGACCTTTGGCAGCGCCCACACGAAGCTTTTCAGCACCGCCCTCATCGGGACGGCCAAGTTCAAGGACGGCCACGTCAGTACTATTGCTGCCATCGCTCAGCCCGAAATTGATGAGCGGATAGGCGGGCTGGGCTTCCCTGAAACCAGTTTGCCCATCTTTTTCGTGTGTACGCATGGCATTACTGAAGCGTGCATTCCCACTCTGGCTCGTCCTGATGAAAAAGCCCTGGTGCATGTTGATGTAGCGCGAAGCCGTCACCGCCCCTACCGAAACGCCTTGTGCGTACTGCAAATAGCTATCCTTGGCTGGGTCGTAAACTGCATAAGTCTGTGCACAAGCATCATCGCTTCCCCAAAGATTGGAGTTTTCGGCAACAAATTGGTCAAAGTCCAGATAGCTCTGATAAGGATTGCCCAACAAGTTGTAGCCTCTCAGCCCGGTCCATTCTGGAGCACTGGCGGTGACGGGAATGCTGACGGCCCCGTTGTTGAGCACACCTCTATTCTGGAGGAACTGTTCCTTGTCGATAGCCAACAAATAACCCTTGCCTGGAGTGAGCGTCGCCTCATTATTGTATGGAATGTTCAATGTGTAATCATCCATATGCCAATGGCTGAGGCTATTGCGTTTGAAATTCAACCAATGGTATTGCGGTTCGTAGAAACAGTAGAAATCAATGGCCGACACAGGGGCATCGCTGGGGAACAAAGCATGGTCGTCAGTTCGACTAAGGATGAGGCCACAAGGGTCGTGATCCCAATTGTGGGGCACTACTTCATTGTTAGCGTAGGAAAAACCGATGTCGCTGTTCAGCGAAGAGCTGACGTTGTGCCAACGTTCGCCATTTTCGTTGCAGAAGGTTTTCATAGTCTGGCAAGTGTAGGCATCAATGACCGAGCCTTCGTCTTGCAGCAGCGAAATGTCTTCGTCGATGTAGACCATCACATTGTCTGCCGTACTCCTGTCGGTACTTTGGTTGGCGTAAAGGTTGATGGTGCCTCCGTAGATGGCCGCATGCTGGGTTTTCTTGTAGCTGTCGCCCAAGGTGGTATGCTCGTTCACAGTTCCTATATTATGGCGGTCGAGCATTTCATCCAAGCTCCGACTGTAGTCGAGCACGATGCCATCCGACGAACCTACGCAAGCGTAGTCAAAGCAGAGGATGGGATAGTCGTCGTTGATGTCGCCAGCTCTTGAGGAATAGTTGCCGGCAGTAGTGCGTTTCCATTTAGAGCGGGAAGAACTTGGGTTCTTTAATGTAACCAACATCCATTCTACATCACTCCCTCTATCGTAAAGGTATTTTGCACAAGTATTACCATAATGTGTCATCACCAAACCTCCATAAACGCCGATTGTTTGCCCAGTATATTCGTATGGTACATCGAACAAGCCTCTTTGCGGAAAAACAATCTGATAGTATGTTCCTGTGGGTTGTGTCAAGACTAACTGTCCTACTGCCATTCCGAAAACGGCTTGACCCAAGTTTATGTTTTGTCGCTCAAAACGCATATATGAATAACGATAACGATTCCCTTCGCTAATTGCCGTAAACCCTCCAACAAAACCTTTTTTATTATCTCCGATATAGTTGAATTGAGGGTTGGTGAAAAGATTCTCAATCTGATTTTTATTATTATCACCGGTCACGTTGTAACTCTGGCCAATAACTCCACCCATATTGAAACCCGTCAATTGCGCCATTGCCATGCACGAATGTATCTCACCCCAATTCAGTCCCACCAATCCTCCAAAGATCAATGTGTCATTTCCTTCCTCATTGTCGGTCATGAGTCGTCCTGCAGCCTCACTGTTATAGAGCATGCCTTGTCGGTCAAGCGTGTCGATGATGATGCCGTAGTGTATTTTGATTCCGTCGTGCTTCTTGGCATGGAACTCGCAGTCGAGCACAAACACGTCGTGCACCGTTCCACTCACCTTGCCGAACATACCGGGATAGACCACGGCGTTGGTCGTACCCAACTGGTAGTACTTGGATGCATTGTTTTTCAAGCCCGTGATGACATATCCGTTGCCATCAAACTCACCTTCGTAAGAGATTCCATTACAACCAATCGCCACCCAGTTATGGGCGCTCATGTCAATGTCGGCGGCGAGCTTGCCATGAAGTGTTGGATGGGGATCGACGGGATGACTCGGGTCATAATTTGAATAGCCTTGTCGTCCATTCACCAAGCTGATGAACCAAGCCAAGTCTTCCGGACGATAAAGGCTGTCTGCCCTGAAGCCTGCCGGCTCTTCGGTCACCACTTCCGTCCACACCTCGCCGAGGATGTTGGCATACGGAATCGGGAACGGGCCGTAGGGATTTGTCAAGTCTCCATCAGGGTAAATGACCGACATGGTGTCGTTTGTTGGCAAGCCGTCACCCCATATGCCTTCGTTGGCTATCAAGGGAATCTCAATAATGAGTTTGTTGCCATGCGGTTCCGTTTCATTATGCATGCCACACCAATTGGCTCCAAAATCAAAGCCTGAAACTCGAACCTTATTGCCCTCAATGACAACATCAGGATTATCCATGAGCACTTTATCACCAAATTCAAGGTTGCCTCCTGTAAAAGGCGCCGTATAAACCCTAATGTCATCCAAAGCATTAGTTGGCAGATGGAAATACTGCGACACCTCGTCTTGCACGATGGTTTGGGCATTCAAAGGCATGGGCACCGAAGAGACCATATTGGCGATGCTGGTGAAAACCTGAGTTAATGAAGAAGCGTCGTTTGCGGAATAATAAAATCCATTGTCATGATACCCCGCCACGTTATCAGAAGATTCTGTCAGCGCAGACCAAGAAGTAGCCTCTCCTGGCCCAAAGTCACTTGAAATGAAATGCATGAGGCCGTTGGCTGCAGCAATTCCAGCTCTCCATAATGTATAAGAATTAGCTCCATAGCCATCACTAAATTCCTGCTTTGTTGTCGAATAAGCCTCTTCGGAAGAGGCATTGTCGAAAATGCCAATTGAAAAGATCCTGGCATCGTTTCCCTTTATCGAGTTGGCAACTGAAACAGCCGCATCAGCCGTGGATTGTTGCTCATATTCAATACTATTATACCTTCCCTCACAAAACGCATCCTCCAAAGTATATTGATAGCCCGCAGGATATCCGTCTGTAAAGAAAACCACAACCGTAGCACGAGGGCGAGTTCCTTCATCGGTTTCGTAAGTGGTTTCCTGCCTATGGTCCAGTATGCCTTTGGCTAGCTCCAAACCGTATTGCATATACGTGCCCCCACCAGCACTAATCGCATCAATGGCACGAGTGAGACGCTCATTCACTTGACCTTGCACATTGGCTTCGACAAGAGCCGCCCTGTAATCGTCGGGAGTAACCGATAGGTAATTTACTTCATTCTCCGTTGAAAGAAGTTCCGTGTTTTGATAATGACCTTTTGGTCCTGCGGCAAAACCCACGATGGCCACTTTATGGTTTACATTTTCGTCTTCCGCCTTTTGCTGCACTGTTTCCACAAAAGAGGCAACCGCCTGACGCAATGCCACAAGTCTCGTAACCGTCCCCAAATAAAAATCCTCCATTGAGTTTGACTGATCAACTACCAATACGATATCCGTAGGCACTGCCGTATAAGTTGTAACTGACTCTCCAGTGACGAAAGCTTCAAGGGTAACATAGCCTTCTGTGCCTGTTTCATTAGTAGCGGTCCAACTCTTATCCATTTTCAACCCTTCGGGAGGAGACGTTTGCGCATATGCAGAGCTTGTACAGGCCAAAGCTCCTACTATTAACAATAAGGTGTAGCGCCTTACATTATTTACGATTGTCTTTCCCTTGTGTTTGCCTTTCAAAAAAAGACTAACATAAATCATTTTGTTTCCGGCTGATTTCATCTCGTTTATTGATTAACATATACATAATTTGGTTAATAATTAGGTTACTTTGATTATTACTCGACTAAGTAACCACATTCAGGCCGCAAAATTAGTCTTTTTTCGAATACAAAAATAGAAATAGGATAAATTTTATCCAATTTTCGAAATTTACACCCTCATTTCTCCTTATCGTCCTTCATCTTTTTTGGTGCGATAGGCTATTATGATCAACAAAATGACCCATAGCAAAATGGACCAATAGACATCGGGAACTCCCCCAAGCCAAATTCTGACACCACGGAGGGCGTCGGCCATCAGTATTCGCAAATCAACCATAACGAACTACCATTACAGTGGGTCGTGAGGCGGATGTTTCTTATTGTCCCTATTTCGCTTCCTGTCCGAAAACATGTACGCAAAAAAGGCAGCGACCACAGCAAAAACGATAAGGACAGTGATCTCGTGGCTAAAACTTAATATCAAGTGCTTCATTGTTTTGTTTGTTTATGTGATTTTAGGTTTATTATTCGATATTCAAAAATCGACTACAACGTTACCAACGCCAAATACAAAACGGAAATAATAGATTCCAAATACACGTATTCATCCATTATTGTCATATTTTCCACTGCAAAGATAACAATAAACGAATAAAAACAAACTAAAAATCGAATAATTATTTCAAAAATAGAACTTTTTCGCAAAACGATATATATTATTTTTGCGTCAAAATTGGAGTAGGTTCTTGTTAGACATCCAATAATTGGAAAAGAGGCCATAAATTAAAGAAAAAGATTCCTCTTGTTTTTGTTATATTGGTTCGGTTTTTGTAATGAGAATTACCCAATTCACAACTAACATCAAATTTACATTGTAACAAAGTATTTTTCTTTTTTGGAAAAAGATGGAAATTAAACTTAGAGAAATTCGGGAACAACGGAATTTGAGTCAAGAGGAAACCGCAGAGAAGATGCATATCAGTCAATCTGCTTACGCTCGTTTTGAGCTGACCAAGACAAAGATCGATTTGGAACGTCTAGAGAAATTTGCCTCGGTCATGGGCATGTCTATTATCGACGTGTTGACCTATCCAGAGCGATATGTGAATTCCACCACTTTCAATAGTGCCGACATTGCTAGCGGAGCCGAGGTGACCGTCCAAATCAAATTGAAAGAGTCGCAAAAACAAAAGCTCTTCGAAATGGTTCTGGGCCATGCTATCGAATGATTCTGCACCATGCTGGAGCATTTGTTACTACCTCCGCAATTCCAAACTATTATATTTTTAAAGATAACGACCACAAAGATCCATCGTAAAATACATGTTTTACGATCCAAAAGGATGTTGTTGTGGCTTTTTTTTCTATTTTTGCTCTTCCAAAATCATCACTATGATCGACCTATTGAAAGACCTCAACGAGCCTCAGCGTGAGGCCGTTACCACCATAGAAGGCCCCGTGATGGTCATCGCGGGCGCCGGTTCGGGCAAGACCCGGGCCCTCACCTACCGCGTTGCTTACATGATACAAGAAGGCATCGACCCGTTCAGCATCATGGCGCTGACCTTCACCAACAAGGCCGCCCGCGAAATGAAGGAACGCATCATGCAACTCGTCAACGCCAGCGACGCGCGCAACGTGTGGATGGGCACCTTCCACTCCATCTTTGCAAGGATTTTGCGCATCGAGGCGGAGAAAATCGGCTTCACACCTAACTTCTCCATTTACGACACCGACGATTCGAAGGCTCTCATCACGCAGATTCTTAAGGATTTGAGCTTAGACACCAAGGTCTATCCTGCCAAGCAAGTGCTGTCGCGCATTTCGTCGGCCAAGTCGAGCCTTTTCTCGCCCGAGGATTATGCCAACAACCCCGAAGTGCAAGAGGCCGACCGCAAGGCCAACAAGCCGCTCATCGCCCAGCTTTTCAAGCTCTACAACGACCGCCTGCATCGCGCCAATGCCATGGATTTCGATGATATTCTGTACTTTACGAACGTCCTCCTGCGTGACAATCCCGATGTGCTCTACAAATACCAGAACCACTTCAAGTACATCCTCGTCGACGAGTATCAGGACACCAACTACGCCCAGTACCTCATCGTGAAACGCATCGCGGCCTTGTTCGAGAACCTTTGCGTGGTCGGCGACGACGCCCAAAGCATCTACGCCTTCCGTGGCGCCAACATCCAAAACATCCTCAACTTCAAGAACGACTACCCTGATTATAAGCTGATTAGGTTGGAACAAAACTACCGTTCCACCCAAAACATCGTCAACGCGTCGAACAGCATCATCGCACACAACAAGGACCAAATCAAGAAAAAAGTTTGGAGCGACAAGGAACAAGGCGAGCTCATCGGACTCATCCACGCCAACAGCGACACCGAGGAAGGCACCCTCGTGGCCAACAGCATTTTCGGCTACAAAATGAGTCGCCACCTCGCCAACAAGGACTTCGCCATCCTCTACCGCACCAACGCCCAAAGCCGCTCGATGGAAGAAGCGCTGCGCAAGCAAAACATACCTTATAAAATATATGGCGGCCTCTCGTTCTACGACCGCAAGGAAATCAAGGACCTGCTGGCCTATTTCCGCGTCGTCATCAACCCCGAGGACGAACAGGCGCTGCTGCGCATCATCAACTACCCAGCACGCGGCATCGGCAAGACCAGCATAGAGCGCATGATGGTCACGGCCAACGAGCAACGCACGAGCATCTGGAAGTGCATGGAAAACAACGTGTTTCCGCAGGACTTCAACATGGGCACCGTCAACAAGTTCCGCGACTTCATGGTGATGATCAAGAGCTTCCAGAGCCTGCAAGCCAAGATGAACGCTTTCGAACTGGCCAAACACATCACCAACACCATCGGCCTCATCAAGGTGCTGAAGGAAGACGACTCGCCCGAGGGCGTTTCGAGGGTCGAGAATGTGGAGGAACTGCTCAACGCCATCATGGAATTCAGCGACCGCCAGGTGGACGAGACCACCGGCGAGACCGCCCGCGTGGACTTGGTGCAGTTCATGGAAGACGTGGCCCTGCTCACCGACGCCGAGATGAAGAAAGACGACGGCAACGACGACTTCGTCAGCCTGATGACCATCCACAGCGCTAAGGGTTTGGAGTTCCCGTATGTTTATGTCGTTGGCATGGAAGAAAACCTCTTCCCTGGCATCCTCAGCCTCAGCACGCGCGAGGAGTTGGAGGAAGAACGTCGTTTGTTCTATGTAGCCGTCACTCGCGCTATGACCAAGCTCACGCTGAGCTACGCCGAGCAACGCTACCGTTACGGCAACCTCACCCTCAGCGAGCGTTCGCGCTTCGTGGACGAAATCGACGCCAACCTCATCGAGCAGACGCAAAAAGCCTCGTTCAGGGGCACTTCGCCCATGGGCGGACGCACCACCTTTGGCGGCGGACGATTCGGTCGGCCCATCACCGAGCCCGAACAACACGGTTTTAGAAAGATTGAAAACACGCCATCGAGCAGGCCAGCAATGCCCAGTACGCCCATCCCGCAAAATCTTGAGCCGTCCAATCCAGACCTGCTTCAAGAAGGCATGCGCGTGATGCACGGCAAATTTGGCGCAGGCACCATCCTGAGCATCGAAGGCGCTGGTGCCAACAAAAAAGCCTCGGTGCACTTCGACACGGCAGGGGTCAAGATGCTCATGTTGAAATTCGCGAAATTAGCGATAATGAAAGAATAATTTGTACCTTTGCACCCAATTTGAATTTAAAATGGAAAGAATAGGACTGACATACAACACGGAGAAAGAGCAAATCGCCATCTCGGAATATGGCCGCTGCATACAGGAAATGATTAAGAAACTACCTGAAATCGAGGACCGTAAGCAGCGTACAGAAGCCGCAAAATACATCATCAGCGTGATGGTCCAGATGAACCCACAGGTGAAGGAGTCGAGCGACTACGAGCACAAGCTTTGGGTCCATCTTTACATCATCTCTAACTTCAACCTCGACGTGGACTGTCCCTACGACCCACCCAGAATCGAGACCCAGAAAAGAAAGCCGCAACATATTGGTTATCAAAATAATGAAATCAAATATGGTCATTATGGCCAATACCTTATCAAGATGATTGAAGCCGCCTCAAAGGAGGAAAACGATGAGGTGCGCGAAGCCCTAGCCTTATCACTGGCCTCGCAGATGAAACGCGACTATCTGGAATGGAACAAGAGTGTGGTGAATGACCAAGTCATCTTTGACGACTTGAAACGGCTCTCCAATGGCCGCCTCGTCATCCCCGAGGAATCGAAGCTCGAAAGCAGTTCTGAGATTTTGGGCAAGAACCAGCCTCAGAAACAGCAGCAACAGCAAGGCAAGAAGAAGAAAAAGAAAGTGCCGAACCTGAAGGCCAACATGAACAACCCGAACAATCCGGCCTATAAGAAACGGATGCAGCAATTAGGCAAACTATAAGCCAACAAGAATTTCCAACTGGCAACTGAACAACTGCAAACTGACCATGGCATCACTGAAAATCAAAGGCGGCTGCAAGCTGCAGGGCGAAATCATTCCGCAAGGCGCGAAGAACGAAGCCATGCAGATTCTTTGTGCCTGTCTGCTCACCGATCAGAAAGTCACCATCCACAACCTGCCCGACATCCTCGACATCAACAACCTGATTGCCCTGTTGGAAGGCATGGGCGTGAGCGTCGAACGCATCACCCGCCACGACATTGTGCTTCAAGCCAAAACCATCGATTTCAGTTATTTTGAAAGCGAGGCCTATCAACAAACCGCCTCAAAATTGCGCGGTAGCGTGATGATGACCGGCCCGATGCTGGCCCGTTTCGGCCAAGCCCACATGCCCAAGCCTGGCGGCGACAAGATCGGCCGCCGCAGGCTCGACACGCATGTCATCGGTCTACAGAAACTCGGCGCCATTTTCGACTTTGACACTTATAAAGTCGGGGTGCAAAAAGGAGGCCTGAAAGGCTGCTACATGCTTCTCGACGAAGCCTCGGTGACCGGCACGGCTAACATCGTCATGGCCGCCGTGATGGCCAAAGGCACAACGACCATCTTCAATGCCGCTTGTGAGCCTTATCTCGTACAACTTTGCAACATGCTCAACAGCATGGGTGCCGACATCACAGGTGTGGGTTCCAACTTATTGACCATCAAAGGCGTGAACCGATTGCACGGCACGGAACACACTTTACTCGCCGACATGATCGAAGTGGGCAGCTTTATCGGCATGGCCGCCATGACGGGCAGCGAAATCACCATCAAAAACGCAGGCATCGCCCAATTGGGCATCATCCCTGACGTGTTCCGCCGACTCGGCATCCAGATGGGCTATCGCGGCGACGACATCCACATCCCCGCGCAAGAGCATTACGAGGTGCAGACCTTCATGGACGGCAGCATCCTTACCGTGGCCGATGCCCCGTGGCCTGGCTTCACGCCCGACCTCATCAGTATCGTGCTGGTGGTGGCTACCCAAGCCAAAGGCACCGTGCTCATCCACCAGAAGATGTTCGAGAGCCGCCTGTTTTTCGTCGACAAGCTCATCGACATGGGCGCTCAAATCATTCTCTGCGACCCACACCGTGCCAACGTCATCGGCCTCGACCACGCGCACCAGTTGCGCGGCATCCGTATGGCCTCACCCGACATCCGCGCCGGCGTCGCCCTACTCATTGCAGCCCTCTCCGCCAACGGCACCAGCATCATCGACAACAGCGACCAGATTGAACGCGGCTATCAGTATATCGACAAGCGGGTCAACGCCCTCAGCCTTGACGGCCCCATCATTGAGCGGCTATAAGACTCATCATTTCAACACTGCCATTTTGTCAAAATCCTTGCTTTGGCAAAGGATTTGATGAATCTTGCGGCAAAATGAAAGAATAGTAAAAGCAGCACATATCATGGAAGAAAACCAAAACGTTAACAATC
The DNA here is from genome assembly GCA_017477425.1 of Bacteroidales bacterium. Classification (GTDB taxonomy): domain Bacteria; phylum Bacteroidota; class Bacteroidia; order Bacteroidales; family F082; genus Limimorpha. The sequence goes on along the minus strand of JAFUVT010000033.1, from coordinate 357,835 downwards.
AAGACGATGCCTTGAAAGACACCGTCAATCCCGACATGGAAGTCAACCAAGAGCCCGTTGAGGAACAGTCCAAACAAGAAACCGAACCCGAAACCAACGCTGAGCAGAATGACACTGTTTCGGACAAAAAGTCAAAGCGGTTCAAGATTCGTCACGCACAAGAAAAGGCTTTGGAGGAAGAAAAAGCGAAATATGCCGAACTGAACGACAAACACCTGCGCCTGCAAGCCGAGTTCGACAACTTCCGCAAACGCACCGCCAAGGAAAAACTGGACTTGACCGTCACGGCTTCAGAAAACGTCATCAAGGACATCCTGCCCGTGTTTGACGACTTCGAGCGCGCCCTGCAAAACATGGAAAAGAACGGCAACGAGGCCGATATGCAAGGCGTCACTCTGATTTTCAACAAGTTGAAAGACACGCTAAGAAAGAAAGGCTTAGAGGAAATCGAGGCAATGGGTGCCGAATTCAACACTGACGAGCACGAAGCCCTGACGATGATTCCCGCTCCTGATGAAGACCACAAGGGCAAGGTACTGGATGTCATCCAGAAAGGCTACAAGCTCAACGGCAAGGTGATTCGCTTCGCGAGAGTGGTCGTAGGTAATTAAGGTACGGCCCTTCGACAGGCTCAGGGACCTTAGCGGATTAGTCAAAGTTAAGGTCGTTGAGCCTGTCGAAACGCCGACCCAATAATAATAGAATAAGGATTTTGAGTTATGGCAGACAAACAAAAACGTGATTACTACGAGGTGCTGGGAGTGAACAAAAACTCCACACCCGACGAGATAAAGAGCGCCTACCGTAAGGCCGCGCTCAAATGGCACCCCGACAAGTGGGTGAACGGCACCGATGCCGAGAAGAAAACCGCCGAAGAGAACTTCAAGGAAGCCTCGGAGGCCTATTCCGTGTTGAGCGACGCCAACAAGAAGGCGCGCTACGACCAGTTCGGCTTCGCCGGCATGGACGGCGGCTCGGCTGGCGGTGGTTTTGGCGGCTTCGCCGACTTCGACCTGAACGACATCCTGAACAGCGTGTTCGGTCGCGGCTTCGACTTTGGCGGCGGCTTTAGCGGGTTCAGTGGTTTTGGCGGCGGAAGTCGAGGCGGCACCGTCAAGCAACGCGGCTCCAACATTCGCGTGAAGGTGAAGCTCAACCTGCAAGAAATCGCCCACGGCGTAAAGAAGAAAATCAAGGTGAGCAAATACGTGGCTTGCACGCATTGCCACGGTAGCGGCTCGGAAGATGGCTCCACCGAGACCTGCCCCACCTGCCACGGTCGCGGCCAAGTGGTGCAGACGGTCAACTCGTTCTTCGGGCAGATGCAGACCGCCTCGGTGTGTCCCACCTGCGGAGGACAAGGCACCGTCATCAAGAAAAAATGCTCCCACTGCGGTGGCGAAGGCGTGATGAAAGGCGACGAAGTGATTGACATCGACATCCCCGCCGGTGTGGGCGAAGGCATGCAGCTCACCGTGCGCGGCAAAGGCAATGCCGGCCCGCGCAATGGCGTCAACGGCGACCTATATGTCCTCATCGAGGAGGAAGCCCATCCCGACTTCGAGCGCAACGAGAACGATTTGATTTACAACCTGTTCATCACGATACCCGAAGCCATTTTGGGAACCCAAGCCGAAGTGCCCACCGTCGACGGCAAAGTTAGAGTGAAGATAGCCGCCGGCACGCAAAGCGGCAAGGTACTGAGGCTGAGAGGCAAAGGTTTGCCCATCCTCAATGGCTACGGCAGCGGCGACATGCTCGTCAACGTGAACGTGTGGGTGCCGAAGAAAATCAACAAGAAAGAAGAGGAACTCTTGAACCAACTGGCGCAATCGGAGAACTTCAAGCCCAACCCGACCGCCGAAGAGAAGAGTTTCTTCAGTAAAATAAAGGATTACTTTAATTGACAATGGCTAAAATAACCGTCAACGAAGTCACGAAACATTACGGCGACTACACCGCCTTAGACCGTATCTGCATCGACATCCCAGAGCGCTGCATTTACGGTCTTTTGGGTCCCAACGGCGCCGGCAAAACCACGCTCATCCGCATCCTCAACCAAATCACCGCGCCCGACAGCGGCGAGGTGTGCATCAACGGCGAGAAACTGAGCCAGAAACACATCGCCCGCATCGGCTACCTGCCCGAGGAACGTGGCCTTTACAAGAAAATGAAAGTCGGCGAGCAAGCCATCTATTTGGCCGAGCTGAAAGGCATCAAGAAAGCCGAGGCGCAAAAGCGGCTCAAGGAATGGTTCGACAAATTTGAAATCGGCGGCTGGTGGGACAAGAAAGTCGAAGAGCTTTCGAAAGGCATGCAACAGAAGGTGCAATTCATCACCACCATCATCCACGAGCCCGACATCCTCATCTTCGACGAGCCCTTCAGCGGCTTCGACCCCATCAACGCCAACCTGCTGAAAGAGTCGATCCTCGAGCTGCGCGACAAAGGTGCCACCATCCTGCTCTCGACCCACAACATGGCCTCGGTCGAGGAGCTGTGCGACAGTATCACCCTCGTCAACCACGGCAAGAGCATCCTGCAAGGCAAGGTGACCGACATCAAGCGACAACACGACACCCACCAAAGGGAAATCATCGTCCGCACCGACGACAAACAGCCGATTTTGGCCCTGGCCGACACCTATAATAATATAAAGGTGGAGCCGACCGACCTCGACGACGAGTTGAAGCTTACCCTGTTCAGCGCCTCGCCCAACGAATTGCTTGCTCAGCTGCTGGGCATGGGGCAACTGGTCTCGTTCAAGGAAGTGTTGCCTTCGATGAACGACATTTTCATCAGCGAAGTTCAATCCCAAAATCAAGCCTCATGAACAAAATCGGACTCATCATCAAGCGCGAATACCTGACGCGCGTGCGCAAGCGCAGCTTCCTCATCATGACCTTCCTCGGCCCCATCCTGATGGCCGCCATCTACATTATCCCCATCATGCTCGCCTTGCATTCGGGCGACGAAAAGATGCGCATTGCCGTCGTCGACGAAAGCCATTGGTTTGAAGACCGTTTCACCGACAACAAGGAGCACACTTTCGTCCTGATGCCAGGCCAGCCTATCGACTCGGTCAAGGAGCTGGTGAAAAACGAGATTTTCGACATGGCACTCTACGTGCCGCCCACACAGCTCAACATCCCGTCGAACGCCATCGTCTACAGCATCCGCCAAGTGCCGATGGAGATTGAGACCTACATCAGCAGCGTGATGCAAAAGGAAATCGAAGACCAGAAGCTGATGGCCAAAGGTGTCGACCCCGAAATCGTCAGTGCGGTCAAGACCAACGTCAACCTGCAAGTGATGCGGATGGACGACAAAGGCAACGAGAAAGAGACTTTCACGAGGGTGCAATTCGTCCTCGGCATCTTGTTGGCCACTTTGGTGTACATGTTCATCATTTTCTTTGGCGGACAGGTGATGCAAGGCGTGGCCGAAGAAAAGACCAACCGCATCATCGAGGTCATCATCAGTTCGGTGAAGCCCTTCCAGCTGATGATGGGCAAGATCATCGGTGTTTCGCTGGTGGCCCTCACCCAATTCGTGATGTGGATTTTGCTGACAGGCGCGCTCTATTTGGGCTTTTCGGCCTTCATCGGCCTCAGCCATCCCGACATGCTCTCGCAAGGCACTGTGATGAACCAGGAAATCACTGCCAACGACATCATGAGCAATGAAGGCGTGCAAAACATCCTTCAAATCGCGCAATCCATCGATTTCGGCACCATTATCGTCAGTTTCCTGATTTTCTTCATCTTAGGATATTTACTCTATGCTACGCTGTATGCCGCCATCGGCTCGTTGGTCGACAACAACACCGACTCGCAGCAGTTTACGCTACCCATCACCGTGCCGTTGATTGTAGCCATCATCAGTTCGTTTTATATCGTCAACAACCCCGACGGTGCGCTGTCGGTTTGGCTCTCGATGATACCGTTCACCTCCCCCATCTCGATGATGGTCAGGATTCCATTCGGCGTGCCCATATGGCAAATTGTGGCCTCGATCGTCTTGTTGGCCGGTACTTTTGTCCTGATGACTTGGCTCGCAGCCAAAATCTACCGCACGGGCATCCTGATGTACGGAAAAAAACTTTCTTACAAGGAAATTTTCAAGTGGTTGAAATATAAATAGAAATATTTCTTATTTTTGCAGGCTCAAAATAGGGTAAATTAGACACGATTAGAAATTTAACAAATTAAAAGTCAAATAATTAAATCAGTTTTACAATGCAAAACAAAGGAGCAATCAGAGCGATAGCCATTATCTTCGCGCTCATCTTTCTTTACCAGCTCTCGTTCACTTTGGTGACGAATCGCGTGGAAAAGAAGGCTGCTAAGTTCGCCGAAGCCGAGGCTAGCAAACTTGCAAACGGAGACGAGTCAGCGTTCAACCTTCTGAAGAATGAGAAGGAGACGTACTATTTGGACTCGGTCAGCAACGTGAATGTGTACAACTTGGGATTCAAAAAGTACACCTACCGCGATGCAAAAGAAAAAGAAATCAATTTGGGTTTGGACTTGAAGGGCGGTATGAACGTCACCCTTGAAGTCTCTGTGAAAGACATCGTCAAGGCCTTGTCGGGTGACTCTCAAGATCCCACCTTCCTGAAGGCTATGGATTTGGCCACGCAAAGACAGGAAGAGAGCAAGGGCGACTTCGTCACCCTTTTTGGCGAGGCTTTCAAGGAAGTCGACCCCAATGCTAGCCTGGTCTCCATTTTCCTCTATGAATTCAAGGACAAGGGCATCAACATCAACTCGACCAACGACGACGTGTTGAAGGTGTTGAAGAGCGAGAGCGATGGCGCTATCGATCGTTCCTATCAAATCTTGGGAACGCGTATCGACCGCTTCGGTGTGGCACAGCCCAACATCCAGAAGATGGAAAACTCGGGCCGCATCCTCGTTGAACTGCCTGGCATCAAGGACCCGAAGCGTGTTCGTAAGCTCCTCCAAGGTACCGCCCAACTCGAATTCTGGGAGACCTATAACTTTGCTGAGATACAGCAATACTTCACCGATGCCGACACCAAGCTGGCTCAAGCCAGAAAGGCCAAAGCCGACATCGACACTCCTGCCGTGACCGAAGAGCCTGCTACCACTGAAGAAGGTACCGAAAGCGTTGAGGCTACTGAAGGTGAAGAAAACACCGAAGTTGCCGTGGCCGACACCACCAACGAGGACCTGCTCGGTCAGCTTAACCAAAACCAAGAAACCGACTCGCTGACTGCCGACGAAGACATGAGCCAGTTTGCCCAAGAACATCCTTTGTTCGCTAAGCTGCAGCCCATCAACGGTAGTTCGGCCCGTGTCGGCATTGCACAGGTGAAGGACACCGCTGCCATCAACCAGATGCTGGCTGAGACCAAGAGCCTCTTCCCGCGTCAGTTGAAGCTGGCATGGACGGTGAAGCCCGAATCCTATCCTGGCGAAAACGGCGAGACCGTCGAGTTCCTCGACCTCGTGGCTCTGAAAATGTCACGCGACAACAAGTGCGCCCTCGGTGGTGAAGTCATCACCGACGCCCGTCAAGACTACGGTCAAAACAACCAAGTGGAAGTCACCATCCAAATGAATCCCGAAGGTGCCAAAGCTTGGAAGCGCCTCACTGGCGAGAACGTGGGCAAGCAAATTGCTATCGTCCTTGACGACTATGTCTACAGCTATCCTGTCGTCAACGGTGAAATTCCGAACGGCCGTTCATCCATCAGCGGTGGTGGTATGACTATCGAAGAGGCCCAAGACTTGGCCAACATCCTGAAGGCTGGTAAGTTGCCCGCACCCGCAAGAATCCTTGAAGAGCAGGTGGTTGGTCCTTCGCTGGGTAAGGAAGCCGTGCAAAAGGGTATGTGGTCGATGGTGTTCGCTTTCATCCTCGTGCTGGTCTACATGGTGTTCTTCTACAACAAATCAGGTCTCGTGGCCGACGTTGCCTTGTTGGTCAACGTGTTCTTCCTGTTTGGTGTGCTGGCTTGCCTCGGTTCAGTGCTGACTTTGCCTGGTATCGCAGGTATCGTGCTTACCTTGGGTATGGCTGTTGACTCGAATGTGATTATCTTTGAACGCATCAAGGAAGAAGTGAAGGCTGGCAAGGGCATCAAGCTCGCCGTGGCCGATGGTTACAAGAACGCCTACTCCGCCATTATCGACGGTAACATCACCACCTTGATTACGGGTGTCATCCTGATCATCTTGGGTACGGGTCCTGTCCACAGTTTCGCCATCACCCTCTGCATCGGTATCCTGACCTCTTTGTTCACCTCCATCTTCATCACCCGTTTGATTTTCGAACGTATGTTGAGCAAGGATAAGGAAATCAGCTTCTCGACTGCTTGGACGCGCAACTTCCTGCAAGATAAGCACTACGACTTCATCGGTTTCCGCAAGACTAGCTTCATCATCTGCATCTGCTTCCTCGTCATCAGCCTGGCTTCGCTTGCCTTCCGTGGCATGAACCTTGGCATCGACTTCACGGGTGGTCGCAACTACGTCGTCCAATTTGACGATCCCAATATGAAGGTTGAAACCGTCCGCGAAGCTTTGACCGACCTCGACATCAACAAGCAGGCCATCCACAGCGCCCTTGAAATGAGAGAGAACCAAGAAGTGGAAGACTGGACCGCTCCTGAGGTGAAGACCTATGGTACCAACGGCCAGGTGAAGATCACGACCAAGTTCTTAATCAACAACGACAGCCCCGCCGTCGACTCCGTCATTCAAACCATCCTTTATGACGGTTTGAAGGGCCTCTACGGTAACAACCTTACACCTGAGCAGTTCTCATCGGAAGACGAGACTGTGGGCATCCTGAGTACGCAGAAGGTGGGTGCCACCATCGCCAGCGACGTCACCCGCAAGTCCATCTGGGCCATCATCGTGGCCTTGGCCTTGATGTTCGTCTACATCGCCATCCGATTCAAGAAATGGCAATATGGTGTGGCCTCCATCATGGCTTTGGCACAAGACACCATTATCGTGTTGGGTATGTACTCGTTGTTCTACAACATCCTGCCCTTCACCATGGAAGTCGACCAGAGCTTCATCGCCGCCGTGCTGACCGTCATCGGTTACTCCATCAACGCCACTGTGGTTATCTTCGACCGTGTGCGTGAGAACGTCAACCTGCATCCGAAAGCCTCATGGAAGGAGAATATGGTCAGCGCTGTCAACAGCACCTTGACCCGTTCGTTCAACACCTCAGGTACGACCTTGGTCGTGTTGCTCGCCATCTTCATCTTCGGCGGCGACACCATCCGTGGCTTCATCTTCGCCATGCTGGTCGGTGTGTTGGCCGGTACCTTCTCGTCAGTGTTTCTCTCCACGCCTTTCGCCTACATCCTGATGAAGGGTGAAAAGAAGGACAAGGAGATTGACGAAACAAGTAAGAAGAAATAATTATTCATCAATAACCTTCTAAACTGCTTGCAAAGAATCCCGCTGGAAACGGCGGGATTTTTTTGTTGCATAAGCCTATGCAGATTCAGCGAAATGTTGTATTTTTGTCCGATAATAAAAACGGCAATTTCGCGTTTTGCAAAAAGAGAATTTAACCCTATGAAAAGATACATTCTTATCGTCATGTCGGCTCTGTTCATTTTCATGAGCACCGACGCCTTTGCACAAAGAAGGAATCCCGCCAAGAACGCCGACCTCGCCTTTGGCAGGAAACAATACATCGAGGCCGCTGACCGCTACAAGAAAGCTTACCGCAAGGTGCGCCGCAACAAAGACGAGCGCAACCGAATCAGTTTCCAAATGGCTGAGTGCTACCGGCTTATCGGCCTCACCAAACGCGCCGAGCCATACTACAAGCGGCTTCTGAAAACGGAATATCCCAACACCCATCCCGAGTTGTATCTCTATCTGGCCGAGACTTACAAGATGAACGAGAAGTTCAAGGATGCCACCGAGATGTACGAAGCCTATGCCCAAAGAGTACCCGACGACCCTCGCGGACCAGCAGGCATTGAGACGACAGCGCTCATCCAGGAATGGAAGGAAAATCCTTCGAAATACGAGCTCAAGGAGTTAAAAAAGGTCAATTCGACACGTGATTCCGACTATGGTGCCACTTGGCTCAGCAACAATTACAACGAAATCATCTTCACCTCCAACCGCGACGCCGCCACTGGAAAGGAAAAAGACGGCATAACGGGACAAGAGTTTGCCGACTTTTTCACCTCAAAGCAAGACCGCAAAGGCGACTGGAGCACACCAGTGCTTGCCGACGAAAGCGAAAGCATCAATACCGAGGCCAGTGAGGGTTCACCCTTCATGAACTCGAGGTTCACCAAACTCTATTTCACTCGCTGCCAAAACGGCGCCCACAGAAAGAACGGATGCCAAATCATGGTGGCTGGCAAAAGCGGCGGCGCTTTCTCCGAAGCCCGTCCCGTGGAAATTGCTGGCGTAGACACATTGGACATTGTGGGTCATCCCACGCTCTCCAGCGATGAACTCATCATGTATTTTGCCGCAGAGCGCAAAGGCGGTTTCGGCGGCAACGACATTTGGGTGGCCATGCGCGATAACGCCACGGAGCCTTTCAAACATCCTTTCAACCTCGGCGAACGCATCAACACGCCTGGCAATGAGGTGTTTCCCTTCCTGAGATACGACACCGTCCTCTACTTCGCCTCCGACGGTCATGGCGGCATGGGCGGTTTGGACATCTTCGTCAGCTCAATGGACACCAGCGGACAATGGGGCGAGCCTCGCAACCTGAAATATCCTATCAACTCGACGGGCGACGATTTCGCCATCGTCTTCCACCCCACCGAGGAACGCGGCTTCATCTCCTCCAACCGTGGCAACACGCGCGGCTTGGACAACATCTATTACTTCGAAGAGCCTCCTATCCTGTTCACTTTCTCGGGAACAGTCAAGGATGCTAAGACCAAACAATTCGTCAGCAATGCTACTGTCCGCTTAGTCGGCAGCGATGGTTCCAGCATGATGACCCGCACCAACGATAAAGGCTACTTCAACTTTAGCGATAGCCAAATCGGGAGGAACACCACATACGACATTACCGTCGACAAGGACAACTACTTCACCCTCAGCACACAAGAGACCACCATCGGGCTGGAGTTCAGCAAGGACATTGAGAAAGATTACGACATCGAACCCATTCCACAGGAACCCATTATGCTGCCCGACATCCTTTACGACCTGGGCAAATGGGACCTCAAGCCGCAATTTGAGGACTCGCTGCAAGGCTTGATCGAAACCCTGCAAGTCAACCCGACCATCACCATCGAGTTGGCCTCGCACACCGATAGCCGCGACACCGACGAGCACAATGACATCCTGTCTCAAAAACGTGCCCAAAGCGTGGTGGATTACCTCATCATTCGTGGTATCGACCCGTTGCGTCTCACCGCGAAAGGCTACGGTGAACGTGTGCCGCGCACCATCCAGAAAGACATGACCGTGAAGGGTTACACCTTCAAGGCAGGCACGAGACTCACCGAAGACTTCATCAACAAGCTGCCCAACAACGACGTGAGAGAAGCCGCCCACCAAATGAACCGCCGCACCGAGTTCCGCATCTTGAGCAAGGACTACGTGCCACGCGACCATATCGCCGAAGGCGGCACCGTCAACATCGCCATCAACCCGCAGGAAGAACAATCCGAGATGTTCACCGTCGACAAGAAGGGCTACTTCAACTTCTTCGGCAACGTGGACGGCTACAACGAGCCTTTCACCTACAGCCAAAACGCCGACTTCTGCGTCAGCGAAAGCCGTGCCTTGCAACTGCTGAAGGACGGTCGCATCACTGCCGACGACTTCCAGGGCGACGTAGATAAAATCCTCACCACAGGCGGCATCGCCAATGGTGCCATCTTCGTCATCAAGGAAGTGAGAATCGCTGGCCGCTCGCTCTACAATGTGGAGTGCAAGGTGGTGAGCCGCATGGTCGAACAATGGGTCATCGGACAAAAGAATATGAAGCAACTCGGCAATTTCGAGTTTGATACGAAAGAGAAAAAGTTAAAGTTTAAATAAAATGTCGGTCCTTCGACAAGCTCAGGAACCTTGGCTTTCACATATAGTTAAGGGTCCCTGAGCCTGTCGAAGGGCCCGAAGTCAAAAAACATGGATAATCGTTATAGTCAACGCGGCGTTTCTGCCGAAAAGGAAGACATCCACAACGCCATCAAGAACCTCGACAAGGGACTGTATCCCAACGCTTTCTGTAAAATCATCCCCGACATCCTCGGCGGCGACCCGCTGTATTGCAACATCATGCACGCCGACGGCGCCGGAACCAAATCGTCGCTTGCCTACCTTTATTGGAAAGAGACGGGCGATATGAGCGTGTGGGAAGGCGTGGCGCAAGACGCCATCGTGATGAACACCGACGACCTCATCTGCGTGGGCGCAACGGACAACATGCTCCTCTCCTCCACCATCGGGCGCAACAAGAGCCTCATCCCAGGCGAAGTCATTTCGGCCTTGATTAATGGGACGGAGCATTTCTTGGAGAAACTGCGCAAACTCGGCATTGGCATCTATCTCACTGGTGGCGAGACCGCCGACGTGGGCGACTTGGTGCGCACCGTCATCGTGGACAGCACCGTGACGACCCGTCTCCGCCGCGATGAAGTGATTGATAACAACTTGCAGTCAGGCGATGTCATCGTGGCCTTCGCGTCCTACGGACAAGCCACCTACGAGGACAGCTACAACGGCGGCATGGGCAGCAACGGCCTCACTTCGGCGCGACACGATATGCTCAACCATTATTTGGCCGAGAAATACGATGAGAGCTATGACCACAGCATCCCTGAGGCATTGGTGTATTCCGGTCCACACAAACTGACCGACCCGACCGAAATCGAAGGCGTGGACGTGGGCAAACTCATCCTCTCGCCCACCCGCACCTACGCCCCGCTGATGATCCCGATTCTGAAGGAATTCCGCAAACAAATCCACGGCATCATCCATTGCAGCGGCGGTGCCCAGACCAAGGTGCTGCATTTCGTTGACAAACTGCACATTGTGAAGGACAATATGCTCGCCTTGCCCCCGCTCTTCCGTATGATTCAGGCCGCCTCGGGCACGGATTGGCACGAGATGTACAAGGTCTTCAACATGGGCCACCGTTTGGAAATCTACACCAACGAAAAGGCCGCCAACGAGATGATTGCCATTGCCAAGGAATTCAATATCGACAGCCAGATTATTGGCCATGTGGAGAATTCGGAAGCCAAACGATTGACGATTCGAAGCGAGTTTGGAGAGTTTGAGTATTGATTTTGAGCAAAATGAATACATTAGTGGGAAACCAGCCTACAGATAAACTGTACACCGAAATTGCAGGATTGCTACAATCGGCGCGGTATGCAGTAGCCACGCAAGTGAATACCACTTTGCTGGTCACTTATTGGAATGTAGGCAGGCTGATTGTGGAAGATGAGCAAAACCATCAGCAAAGGGCGGAATACGGCAAGCAGCTTCTGAAAGAACTCTCAAAGCGTCTCACCAAGAGTTTCGGCAAAGGATTCTCAAGAGCCAACTTACAGTGGATGAGAATTTTATATATCAAATATCCAATTTGCCAGACACTGTCTAGCAAATTGAGTTGGAGCCATTACTGTGAGTTACTTACCATTTCCGATGACAATAAACGCTCATTCTACGAAAAGGAGTGCATCAATGCCAACTGGTCTCTAAGGGAACTGAAAAGGCAAATTGACAGTTCGCTGTTTGAACGCCTGCTGTTGTCAGATGGACAAGCTAACAAAGAGAAAGTTTATCAACTGGCAACCAAGGGAATAGAAATGAGTCAACCTTCCGACATCATCAAAGATCCTTATGTCTTTGAATTTCTTGGTGTTCCTGAAAAGAAGCCCATCATGGAAAGTGATTTGGAAAGAATGTTGACGAGAGGAATCGAGGACTTTCTGCTGGAATTGGGACGCGGCTTCATGTTTGTGGGAACACAACAGCGAGTGACCCTCAACAACACCCATTATTATGTGGACATGGTTTTCTACAACAAAATCCTAAAAGCATACATATTGATTGAGTTGAAACGAACCAAACTGACACCTGAAGCGGCTGGACAGCTCAATATGTACCTGAATTACTATGCCACAGAAGTAAACGATGAAGACGACAATCCTCCCATTGGCATCATTCTTTGCGCCGAAAAAGACAACCTTACTGCTGAATACGCCTTGGGCGGACTTTCGAACCAGATATTCGCTTCGAAATACACACTTTGCCTACCAAACAAGGAAGAACTGATAGAAAGAGTTTCAAAAATGATCAACGACACACAATCACCAAAATCATAACCGTCATGATTAAATCAAAGTTTTTTGTTTTAATGGGCATTTTGCTCATTTTCGGATTCACAAGTTGCAACAAAAACGGTGAAAAAGTCACCATCAAGACCAATCAGCCCGAAGAAGTACAGGCACATTACGCAAAGATTACTGGCACCATCAAAGCGATTGACAAGAATCTTGACGAACTTCAGGCATACGGATATTGTTTGGGGAAGAATCCCAATCCTGATATGGATGAAATGTACTTCATTGAGCAACAAGATATCAACTACCACCCCGACCTTTCGCTTCCCCGACCTTTTGAATGGATGATTCCTGTTCAGGAGGCTGGAACCGAGTATCATTTCAGGGCGTTTGCAATTGCATGGGGTGAACAGCCCGTATTTGGCAAAGACATTTGTTTTACTACACCAGCTGAATAATAGCCCCTTGCTTTTTGGAAATAATAAGCCATGGACATCACCGAAAAACTTGAAACGATAAAGCACCGTTGGGAAGAAATGGGCGAACAACTTGCTGACCCTGCCGTGGCTTCCGACATGAAGCGATACGTGAAGCTCAACAAGGATTATAAGGACTTGGAGCCTATCGTTATGGCCTTCAAGGAATACAAAACGCTGAAAGCCAACATTGAGGAAGCCAAGGAAATCCTAGCCACTGAAAAAGACGAGGAAATGCGCAAGATGGCTGTGGAGGAAATCGACACGGCGCAAACGCGCATCGAGCAGCTGGAGCAGGACATCCGCGTGATGATGATTCCCAAGGACCCGCAGGACAGCAAGAACGCCATCATGGAAATCCGTGCTGGCACGGGTGGCGACGAGGCCTGCCTCTTCGCCGGCGACCTCTTCCGTATGTACACCAAATTCTGCGAAGCCCAAGGCTGGAAGGTCGAGGTGACCTCAGTCAGTGAAGGCGCCAGCGGCGGCTACAAGGAAATCGACTTCAGCGTGACGGGCAACGGCTGCTATGGCATCCTCAAGTTCGAGTCGGGCGTACACCGCGTGCAGCGGGTTCCAAAAACCGAGACACAAGGCCGCATCCACACCTCCGCCGCATCGGTGGCCGTGTTGCCCGAAGCCGAGGAGTTTGACGTGGAAATCAACGAGGGCGAAATCAAATGGGACACCTTCCGCTCGAGCGGCGCCGGTGGCCAAAACGTGAACAAGGTGGAATCGGGCGTGCGCCTGCGCTATATGTGGAAGAACCCCAACACGGGCGAAATGCAGGAAATCCTCATCGAATGCACCGAAACCCGCGACCAACCCAAGAACCGCGAACGCGCCTTGGCACGGCTGCGCACGCGCATCTACGACATGGAATACCAGAAATACATCAGCGACATCTCCGCCAAGCGTAAGACGATGGTCTCGACCGGCGACCGTTCGGCCAAGATCCGCACCTATAACTATCCCCAAGGGCGCGTCACCGACCACCGCGTAGAGGGCCTAACCGTCTATAATCTCGCCGCCGTCATGGATGGCGACTTGGGAGAAATCATCAACCGCCTGCAAATGGCGGAAAACGCTGAAAGACTGAAAGAAAACATTGAATCGTAACCATCGGGCCCTTCGACAGGCTCAGGGCCCCCTCAACAGCACACCAATATGAACAAGCAACAACTTTTCGAGCAAATCAAGAAAAAACAGTCATTCCTTTGCGTCGGGTTGGACACCGACATCAACAAGATTCCGCAGGATTTGTTGGCTTTGGAAGACCCCGTTTTTGAGTTCAACAAACAGATTATCAACCAGACGGCACCTTACGCCGTGGCCTACAAGCCCAATACCGCCTTCTACGAGGTGTATGGCGCCAAAGGCTGGCAAAGCCTGGAGCGCACCATCCAATACATCAAAGTCAACCATCCCGAGATTTTCATCATCGCAGATGCCAAACGCGGCGACATCGGGAACACCTCGGCCAACTACGCCAAGGCCTTCTTCAACACTTTGAAAGCCGACGCCCTGACCGTGGCACCCTATATGGGCAAGGACTCCGTGGAGCCGTTCCTCAACTTCGAGGACAAATGGGTCATCCTCTTGGCCTTGACCTCCAACAAAGGCTCGCAGGACTTCCAATACCTAAATGTTGGCGAGCGGATGCTGCACCAACAAGTGCTGCAAACCGCCACTACTTGGGCAACTTCGGAGCAGATGATGTTTGTAGTGGGCGCAACGCACCCCGAGGAATTGGGCGAAATCCGCAAGATGCTGCCCGACTATTTCTTCCTCGTGCCTGGTGTGGGTGCCCAAGGCGGCGACCTGCAAGCCGTGGCCCACAACGGATTGAACGACGAATGTGGCCTATTGGTCAATTCGTCGCGAGGCATCATCTATGCTTCCAATGGCGGTGACTTTGCCATTCGCGCTGGCGAAGAGGCAAAGAAGTTGCAGGAACAGATGAGTGGGTTGTTGAAAGAGAGAGGGCTCAAATAAAGTTAAGGAGATAGCGGGTCAAGCCCGCTATGACTTTCAAGGGTTGGTTATGACCCAACAAAAAAAAGTCGCCTCGAAATGAGGCGACTTTTTTGTTGCGTTCGGTCGGTCGCGATTAGCGGGCCACCGAGAAAGTGCGGTTGAGCACCGTGCCATCATTGGCGTGGATGCGGACAAAGTAGAGGCCATTGCTCAAGCTTTCGGTATGGACTTGAGCCTTGTCGCCTTCGACGTTCACCGTCATCATGCGTTGTCCGACAGCATTGAACACCTCGACGCTGCTCATGCCCTCGCCTTCGATGTTCAGCACATTCGAAGTCGGGTTGGGATAAAGCTTCAAAGTGGCAGCCAGCTCGTCAACACCTTCGGTTGTGGTTTGGAAGGTGGTCTCAGCGCCATAGTAGGTCTGACCGTTGACCACGGCGAAGGCCTTCACCATGTAAATGCTGGCAGGTTCAAGTTCATCAGTTGTGCCCAAAATGTTGCGGAACTCGTTCAGGAAACCAGGAACGATGAAAGGATCGGGGCTCGTGACTTTGCGGACCGAGAAGCCCACTTGGTCGGGATAGCCATCGTACTCAAGAGGAGCGGCAAAATCGGCGTGGGCGTGGTCCACGTTGTTGACCTCAGTAACGCCGACGCTAACAGAAGCCCCAGGGGCTCTGACCGAAATCAGATGGGAGATCTCTTCACCGAAATCACCGTCGTTCTGGTCGCCAAACAGCACATTGCCATGGCTGTCCTTGACGATGTAGTAGCCTTGTCCATAAGCGCAGCAGATACCATTGCCGTTATCATCGTGTATCGTGAACTTCACGCACTCATTGACCGGAACCATAACATGCTCGACGTGGATTTGAGTGGCCGTACCACCCAGCAGCATATCGTAAGGACCGCCGCTGCCTAACAGACTTCCTTCAGAGTCAGTCACTGTCCAAGTGGTTTGGTTGCCGAACTTGTCTTGCATGATTTCGAGTCTCAGCTCTTCCTCTTCGCCTTCAATTTCGAGGCCGACCCATTCAAGGCAGTTAATACTGCCAGAGCCACTATTCGAATACGAAGTGCCATTAGCTTCGATGATGGTGGCTGTCACAGTATGTGTTCCAAAAGGAACATCCATTTGGGCCACCAGTTTCTCTGCGCTGAATTGCGGAAGGTTGCCTTCCCAATTAATGGTTTGAGTCTCGCCTTCCAGTTCCACCTCGATGGCCATGCTGGTAATGGTTTCCGTGCCCAGATTCTGAATGTTCAATTCGATATCTTTAGTATGGGAACAGGTAAAGGAGGGTAAAGAAACGCTAGTAACGGCGGGATAAATAGGTTCGTTGGATCCAAGAACCACATCAAGCTTGTTGCAATTCAAGATAGGACGTGTGGGGGTTCCTTGGTATCTCTCTGAAACCCAAGCGACAAAATGGATATTGTTAAGGTCTACCTCAACTCCATTTGGATTTCCGATGCTCTCGGGCACCTCATAAGTATAGGTACGAGTAATCAATGTACCTTGGGTGGTAGGAGAAATGACTTCACCCCAAGTGGGAGTAATCATGTCACGGAAAACGTGCATGTGCACATACTGACTGCCAATCATTTGTTCAGGGTTATAGGTACTACCGCCCGACTGCGATCCCAGAATGCTGTCTTGCGTCATGGCAATGGTCAGATAGTTCTCATCGGCACTGCTGTTGCCCGTATAAAACACCTCGACCGTGATAGTTGCGACACGCGTATCTGGATTAAGCACCACCATACCACCCACATTGCATTCGGCAGCCTCGTTCAACTGGGTGTTCGTGTAATTTGCCCACACATTTCTCTGAAGGATTGTAGCCGTACTCCTATTAACGACAGCCGAAGGAAGCGAGTTGGCAGAAAACGCACTCTCCAGCGTAGCACTGATAGAGGTGTTCAGATTGGGATAAGTTGTGGGCGAAAGAGAGCTTTGGGCATGATAAGCGACCGACCATACCTGACCTGGATGGGCTGCCAAGATCTCATTCGAAATCCTATGTCCATCGGGGCAGTACGGGCATGTACGTCCCGTAAATTCTTCAATGATGACGTTCCTGTTGGCAGGCTCCGTCGAGACAAACTGCTGGGCCTTCAAGGAGAAAGAGAAAGCCAGCAAAGCCATTAAGGCAAAAGTAAATTTCTTCATAGTGCAATGATTTAATTGTTGATTGTTTTTCCGCCACAAAAATACACATTAATCAAAAAAATGCGCCACTTTGTGACGCATTTTTTTGTCGTTTCGGAAAAATTTCCGTTTAGATACCTTCAACCACGGTAATCCAACCGAATTCGTCGGGCTCGGTGCCGTATTGGATGCCACGGAGCTTGTTGTAGAGCTTCTCGCTCCACTTGCCGGGTTTGCCGTCGCCAAACGTGTACGACTTGCCCGTTTCGGGGTCGTCGATGCGCGAGATGGGGCTGATGACGGCAGCGGTGCCGCAAGCGCCAGCTTCTTCGAAGGTGGCCAGTTCCTCTTCGGCAATCGGGCGACGCTCCACCTTCATACCCAGGCTCTCAGCGATTTGGATGAGGCTCTTGTTGGTGATGGAAGGCAGAATCGAAGTGCTCTGAGGCGTGATGTAGGTGTCGTTCTTGATACCGAAGAAGTTGGCAGCGCCAGCTTCGTCGATGAACTTCTTCTCCTTGGCGTCGAGGTAGAACTCACAGGCGTATTCACCGCCGTGGCAAGCCTCAACGTGGGCACGCATGGAAGCGGCATAGTTGCCACCCACCTTGTAGATACCCGTGCCGAGCGGGGCCGAACGGTCGTACTTGCGAGTGATGACGTAGGGGTTGGCCATGAAGCCGCCCTTGAAGTAAGGACCGACGGGCGTCACGAAGACGACAAAGAGGTACTCGGTGGCAGGCTTCACACCCACTTGGGCGCCCATACCGATGAGCAGCGGACGGATGTAGAGCGAAGCGCCCGTCTCATACGGAGGAATGAAATCAGAGTTGAGTTTCACCACCTTGATGATGGCTTCCTCGAACTTCTCCATGGGGAGCTTGGCCATCATGATGCCGTCGCAAGAGCTTTGCAAACGCTTGCCGTTCTCGTCGAGGCGGAAGATGCGCACCTTGCCGTCCTTGCCACGGAAAGCCTTCAGGCCTTCGAAAGCCTCCTGACCATAGTGCAGGCAGGTGGCGGCCATGTGGATGTTGATGGTGGTTTCGGAGCTCACTTCGAGTTCGCCCCATTCGCCGTTACGATAATAGCAGCGGACATTGTAATTCGTTGGATAATAGCCAAATGATAAATTGGCCCAATCGATGTTTTGCATAATTCTTATTTTTTAGATGATTAAATTCTGTTGTTTCCAAAAAGTCCACGAAATTACGAAATATTTCTGAATGCGCGAAGGTTTTTCGGAGAAATTTACAACTTTAAGCCCAAAGCCGTCTCAAGATAATGCTTCTCAATGCCATACTGGGCCTTCAAATCCTCAATCTGTTGCAGGATTTTCGGGTCTTTCGCGTTTTTCGATGTTTTCCTACCCACGAGGAGCACATTCTTCGGCGTGTGTTCCATCTCGATGAACTCCATCACTTGGGTCTTGTAGCCGAAATACTCCAGAATCAGGGCGCGAATGGTGTCGGTGATCATCACGGCCTGACGTTCGAGGAAAATGCCGTAGCGCGTGATGGCGTCGAAGCGGCCCGAACGTTCCATCTCCTGACGGATTTGCTTGTGGCAGCACGGGGCGCACACAATCAGGTCGGCACCCGCCTTGATGCCCGAAGCAATGGCGGTGGCGGTGTTGCAGGCGTGAAGGGCAATCAGCACGTCTAATTTTTCGGGATGATAGGCCTCGATACTGCTCTCCACAAACTCCAAGCCTTTCAAATGGTCAGATTGGATGATTTCGTTGATTTTCAGCACCAAGTCGGAGCGTATTTCCACGCCTTTGATGTCGACATCGAGGTTGAGGCGTTGCGTCAACAACTCGTGGAGGGCAAAAGTGAGATACCCCTTCCCTGCCCCCATGTCGGCGATGTGCACCGTGTCATCGAACTTCATTGGCTTGACGAGGCTTTCCACGATTTCAGCGTACTTGTAAATCTGCTTGAACTTGTGCTGCATGTCCGCCGTGATTTTCCCCTCGCGCGTGGTCAAACCGAGTTGATACCACCACGGGTTAGCCGGATTGAGGAGGCGGTTTTTCTGCTTGTCGTGGTCGAGGTTCTGCGCGCGGCTTTCCTGCACTTTCTTGGTTTGGATGGTGGCCTTGCCCTTGCTGGAAACCAACAAAGTGACATCCTCACTGACCGTGAAAAGCACGGCATTAAGGAAGCGCTCGGGAAGCATTTCGCGCAGTATTTCAAGCATTTGTGCGGCATCGTAGTTCTTCACCTCATCGCGACGCTCGTAATGGTAGGTGAAAGCGAAGAGGCGTTTTCCCTTGATCAGGACGGGCTTCACATAGATGTTGCGCAAGTCGTCGTGTTTGTTGGCAGGCTTGCTCAGCGTCATCTTCACGAGAGTGCTTTGCTCGGCGACCTCGGCCACACGGTTCAGGAATTTTTCAATGTTTTCTGCCATCTTTTTCGACCTTTATTCTCTTTCCTTGATTGCCTGATACAGCCCTGGAAGGCGTTTCGAGATGGCCACGGGGCGACCATTCTCGGTGAAGCAATGCGTGCTCTGGCCGACGCAAACCAGCCTCTCGCCCACGCGCATCGTGTAGGTAAACTCGAATTTCAGCTCGCTAAGTTTGCTGATAACGACTTCAATGTCAATAATATCTTTAAACGTTGTCGGACTCTTGTAATTGCATTGGATAGCCACCACGGGCGAGACCACGCCTTCGGCCTCAATCCTGTCGAAGCCGTAGCCCAGCTGGTCGAGGTAGTCGACGCGAGCCTCCTCCATGAAACGGACATAATTGGAGTGATGCGTGATGCCCATGCGGTCACATTCGTAATACTTCACTTCGTGTTTGTAGGTATGCATAGCGATGAAGATTCAATTTGGCTGCAAAGGTACGGAAATATCTCACGCAGGAGATTTATTTCTCTAACCATCCCAAACCGAAATTATAAAACACCATAGAATAGCCCAATGTGTCGCCGTCGGATTCCTCCACATAGAAGCCGATGCTGCGGTCGGACAGGATGCAGAGCGAGGAATAGGCGCCATCGTAAGGCACGATGCACTTGCTCACGGGCCAGGTCTGGCCTTCATCGTAACTGACATAAACCGTCACGTTTTTGCGGCCCTCGGCACAAGGCAAGGAATGGAGCAACACGTTCTTTCCGCCCTTGTTTTCAGTGGAATAGCGAATAATGTCGCCATTGCAGGCCGTGGCCACAAGGTCGGGCCAAGCGGAGGTTTCAGGCTGCCATGTGACGCCGCCGTCTTCGGAGATATTGTACCACCGCTCGCCTTCGTGGCGGATGCTCATCAGGATGCGGCCATCGGCCAACTCCACTACTTTGGCCTCGTCGCCGCGTTGCGAGGCACGCCCCGAAATCTGCCAGGTCTCGCCGTTGTCGTCGGAATAGACCACATAGTTGCAGGCCGCCCATTCCTCCGTATCGCGCACGGCGAGCACAAACATAATGCGCCCCTTCGAGGTCAGCAGGCCGTTGCCCGAGGCGAAGAACGCAGACCACCATGTGCGGCTCACCTCATTTTTGCAGTTGGCGCCATAAAGTTCGTCAGTGATGTCTTTCGGATCCGTCCAGGTCTGGCCGTTGTCGAAGCTCCGCGCGATGTAGGTGCGCAGCGGGTTCTCTGATCGGCCTTGCCAAAAGCCACAGCCGCCCACGAAAGCCGCCAAGAGGCCGCCTTCGTCGTGGGTGCGCACCAAGGCGCAGTCGCCGAAGCCCTGCCCCACCCCTTGGCCTTCGGCCAGCGTGTAGGGTTCGCTCCAGGTGCGACCGCCATCAGTGCTTCTATTGATAAGGATGTCGATGTCCTCAGGCAGGTCGGAGTCGTTGTATTTCCGCTTGTCGGTGGCCACCACCAGCGAGCCGTCCTTGGCCGTGATGATGGTCGGAATGCGGTAGTTCGTCGAGTTGTAGTCGCCCGGGCGATAAAGCACCGTGCGCGTGATGAGGGTGTCGGTTGCAGGTTCATTTTGCTGCGGTTTCGCATTGCCATTGTCGCAGGAAACGCAAGTCGCGCCCAACGCAAAAGCCATCAATAAAAGGTAAATCCGTTTCATAGTTTTTTCATTTTCATAGCGCAAAAATAGAAAAATCTCCGCTTCAAAGTCGAAACGGAGATTTTTTCAAACGATTTGGCGTCATTCTCAATGCGTCACCACGACGCGTTGGCAGCTTACCTTGCCGTTGCTTTCCATGACGTTGAAAAGATAAACACCATTGCTGAAACGCGAAAGGCTCACATTCAGCGCGTTGCCATTGGCAGAGAAGGTCTGCACAAGGTTGCCTAACACATCGTAAACCTTCACGACATTGATGTCGCTTTCGGCTTCGATGCGCACCTGGGTATTGGCGGGATTGGGATACACCCTGCACGAATAGGCCTCTTGCTCCGTCACGGCATCGTAGTTCATCAGACCTGCAACCCGTTTCACCGAAGTCAGGCCATCGGGATAGACGGCTTGCACCTCAACGACATTGTATTTGTCGGCTTCGGCAGGGAAAGCATACGTCAATTCCGTCGTGTTTTCCAAAGCCAACTCGCCATTGACATACACGTTGTATCCCAACGGGCTGCCCTGACTCGGAGCATCCCAAGAGGCTCTCAACATTCTGTCGCGTGCTTCCTCGAACAATACGAGATTCTCGACGGGATAAGGATGCACCTCGGAATACTCGTAGGCATAGCGGCTGTTCAAGATTTCTTTCGTGTTCTTCTGCACCCAAATGGCCACTTCCAGATCATCGTATTCTTCGACGTGTGTGCTTGACAGATTGAACTCATATTCAAGGTATTGGTTCTCGCCTGCCGTAAAAGTCAACGGTGTGCCATTCGAGCTGGGGAGCGACTTCATCACGACGTGATAGAACTCACGTTCGCCATTGTAACCCACATTGCCCGTGGTCATTTTCTCGTTCACCGTGATGTAAACCGTGGCCTCTTCATCGATGTAAGGCATAATGTCGGCCTTCACCGTGATGGTGGTGCCGTCGATGACAAACGAGCCACGGATGTCCATATAGGCGTAACGATTGCAATGCTCCAAAAAGATCGAATCGGCAATGGGATCGTAGCCACGGTTCTCGCCGTCGAGGTAATGCTGCGGGACGGCCACGATGTGATAATAGTTGGAACGCGCCGAGCAGTCCTGGTTGTAATAGGCGTCGCCGATGGTGGAGAACTTGGAGAAGGTCCACATATCGGGATAGCGGGCGCAAAGTTCCTGCAAATGGATATTGGTCTCGACGCACGGGCCGCACGTCGACGACGAGAAATTCTCAATCATCGCCTTACGCTCGGCCGAACCGATGGCGAAGGTGACGGTTTTGGTCAACATATCGTTGCCCGAAAACTGGTCATTTCCGCCATTCACCGAAAGCAGGCGCACAGTCACGTCGTGGTTGCCTGGCTCCACGACGGCCGGCTTGGCAAATTCCAACGTCTCGGTTTCTTCGCTGGCGATATTCACGGCAAACGTCTCTGTCACAGGCATCTGACCCGCAATTTCATATTGGGCTTCGATGGAAGTGATGGGCGTTTGGCCGTAGTTGAACACCTTCATTCCCACCTTCTTCGCGTCAATGGGAATCAAAGCCGGAAGAGTGAGGCTGGTGATGCCCAGATCGAAATTCTCAACGGTATACACTTCGACATCATCGAAATACCAGTTGTTGATCTTGCTAGAATCGCCGGTGAAAAAGATGCAGAACAGCACGCTGGGCTGCCCCATGTCGGCGTTCTGGACTTCGACGCGCACCTGATAGGCACCCGTCGCGCCGTAATTCTGCCGCCACACTTCGTTCCAAGTGTTGCCGCCATCCGAAGAAGTGGCGATGCCTATGGGATTGGAATGGCCGTGATAGCTGTCGAGGAAATGCTTGAACGAGAACATCACGCTGCCGACGCCCGTCAAGTCGACGGGAGGCGTCACCAGGCGCGAAGTGCCGTTGAATTGCGGCGACCACGTCAAAGTCATCTCGTTGGCAAAACCGCCCGACAAGGCCGTGCCCGACACCGACCATTGGTTGAGGCCAAGGCCAGAAAGCGTCCAGCCTTCGGGCATTTCGAGACCGTCAAAAGTCTCGTGCAACAAAACCGCGCGTTGCTGAGCCTGTGCTGCCGTTGCGAGCAACAAGGCAAACGCAATAAAGAATACTTTTCTTCGCATAATAAACTTGTTTTTACGATTTGTTTGGTTTTTATATACTATTAGGTGCAAACATCCTCAAAATAATAACGTCATCCTATGAAATTTTTCAAAAAAAAAAAAAAAAACATCTTAACCATCTGATTCCTTGTGATATAGAAATTCGCCGTTTTGGAAAAACCTCCAAAACGGCGAATTCAAATCATTTTGAAAAATCGGTACTCAATGCGTGACCACCACACGCTGGCAGCTCGTCTTCCCGTCGTTTTCCACGACGTTGAAAAGATAAACGCCATTGCTGAAACGCGACAAGTTCACATTCAGCGCGTTGCCGTTGGAAGAAATGGTCTCCACCAAATTGCCCAGCATATCATAAACCTTCACCATCTTGATGGCATTTTCAGCCTCGATACGCACTTGGGTGTGGGCAGGATTGGGATAGACCATCAAGGTCCCTGCGGTCCCTGAGCCTGTCGAAGGGGTCGAAGGGCCGTCTTCATCAACGCCTTCAACGCCATTCAAACCCGCGACGCTCTTCACCGAAGTCATTGCATCGGGATAGACCGCCTCGACCTCAACGACGTTGTAACGACCAGGAGCGGATGTAAAACTATGGCTTAATGCCGTCGTGTTTTCAAGCACCAACACACGGTTGACGTACACGTTGTAGCCCGTCGGATTGCCTTGGCTCGGGGCATTCCACGAGGCTCGGAGCTGACCATCGCCCAAATCAGTCAAACTGAGGTTTCCAACGGGATAAGGATGCACATTGGTGTATTCGTAGGCCAAGCGGCTGTTCAAGACCTCTTTCGTTGCGAGCTGCGCCCAGATAGCCACTTCCAAATCGTCCAACTCCTCAACGTGAGTAGTCGACATATCGTAGTCAAACTCAAGATGTTGCGCTTCGCCCGTGACAAATGTCAGCGGAGTGCCGTTGGGGTCGGGAAGCATCTTCATCATCACGTGGAAAAGCTCGTGCTCGCCGTTGTTGCCCAAGTTGCCCACCGTCTGTTTTTCGTTCACCGTGATGAAAACGGTGGCCTCGGCATCGCGGTAAGGCATCAGGTCGGCTTTCATATAAAGATGAGAACCGTCCATATAGAACGAGCCTTTGATGTCCACGAAGGCGTAATCGTCGAGATGGGCGACAAGTGCCGACTCCTTCACTGGCTCAAAACCTTGGTTTTCAGCGTCGAGATAGGTCTGAGGCACGCCAATCACGTTGTAGTAATTCTCGCGGTCGATGCACTCTTGGATGCAATACGGGTCGCCAAGCGTCGAGAACTTCGTGTAGGTCCAAACGCCAGGATGGTTGGCGCAAATTTCCTCCAAAGCCTCGTTGTTCTCCACACACGGGCCGCAGGTCGTGGACGAGAAATTCTCAATCATCACGATGCGCTCCACCGAGCCGATAGTCGTTTCGATGGTCTTCGAAGTCACGTCGTTGGCCACGTTGTCGTCCGTCGTTCCGTTCACCAAGCGCAACTTCACCGTAAGGTTGTAGCTGCCAGGCATCAGATTGACGGGCGTGACGAATTCCAGATTTCCCTTCTGCATCGAAGCGATGTTGACCGAAAACGTCTCAACCACAGGCGTTTGTGCATCGATGACATATTGTGCTTCGACGGAAGTGATTGGCGTGAGGCCATAGTTGAACACCTCCATTCCGATGTTCATAGCGTCGACGGGCACCACCGAAGGCAAACTGATGCTGGTAATGCCAAGGTCGAAATTCTCCACCGTAAAGGCTTCAATATCATCGAAATACCAAGTGTTGATGTCGTAAGTATCGCCTTCGAAAAAAATGCAGAAAAGCACGCTCGGTTGTCCCATATCGGACGTTTGGATTTGCTGGCTCACCGTGTAGATGTTGGTCTGGTGATATCCCTGTCGCCAGCCGTTATGCCACGTATTGCCGCCATCAGAGGAGGTGGCGATGCCGAGGTAGCTGGGCGTATCGGCGTAACCGTCGAGGTAGTGCTTGAAGGAGAAATTCACACTACTGACGCCCGTCAGGTTGACAGGCGGCGACACGAGGCGCGAAATGCCCTCAAACTCGGGCGCCCAATCCAACTTCATCTCGTTGGCGAAACCACCCGCCATTGCCGTGACCGAGACCGACCAATTGTCGACACCTTCGCCCACGATGGACCAACCTTCGGGAAGCTCCATCCCGTCAAAGGATTCGTGCAACAAGACTGCACGCTGCTGCGCTTGCGCTGCCATCGCGAACAACGTGGCAAACGCGATAAAAAACATCTTTTTCATCATAAACACACTTTTAATGCGTAACCACCACGCGCTGGCTGCTCACCAAGCCGTTGGCGTCCACGACGTTGAAGAAATAAACACCATTACTGAAGTCGGAGAGGCTCACATTCAGGATTTTGCTGTCGGCAGTGAGTTCCTTGACCAAATTACCCAACATATCATAGACCTTCACCGACTTGATGCCGTTGTCGGCCTCGACAAACACCTGCGTTTGGGCAGGATTGGGATAGACACGGCAAAGCGGAGCCTCGTTTTCCTCCACGCCGTCGGTCACTTCGGTGACCATCATCACGGCTTGATAGACTTCCTTGGGGTTCACGTAGTTCTGCACCCAAGCGACGAGGTGGCAGTTCTCCAGTGGATAGTTGATGTCAAACTCCTCGCTGAAAGTCATCACGGGGCCCGTGAAAGGCGTGCCGAGGTTGGTCGGGATCATGTCGCGCACCAGATGGTTGAGCTCGGTTTCGCCCTGCCACGAATAGGGGAAATGGTCTTGCGTAAGGACGATGAACACCCTCACGTCGGTGCCGTTGCAAGCGCCCACCTGCTCCACTTGGCAGTTCACCTTGTAGCGGTTGCCGCTCACCTGCTCCAAGTTCATCGCGATGGTGAACGGGCTTTCCACGTTGACGCGGTTGTTGTAGTACGACATGTAGTAGGTGTTGCCATAGCAACCTTCCACCTCGGTCAGTCCATCAACGAAAAGGTCGGGGCAAACCTGATTCATGTAGTAATTGATGCGCGCCGAAACCTCAGGCGTGTAGAGCGAAGGCACCGAGAAATACGGGTCCTGATAGGCCACGGGAGCGATGGCGCAGCCTTGGTTAAGCATGTACTCGATGGCGTGTTCCGCATCGGGGCAGGCATAGCAATCCACGCCCGTAAGGAGTTCAAAAAGCACACATTCGCGTGCCACGTTCTTGATTTGAGCAAACGACGTCGAAGCCATCATCAAGGCCACGGCGATACTTAATACAGTTTTCTTCATAGAGCTTAAAGTTTAGTTAACGATTCCTATTTTATATAATGTTTGGTGTAAAGTCGCGCCAAAAAATAACACAGAATTTTGGATTTTTAGTCCAAAAACTAAAAACCACAAACAGCTGAATATCAACCAGAAGATCCTAGTTATTTAAAAATCAAAGCGAAAATCGTGACATTATTGTCGCTTTGCACGAGGCTCAGGTTGCCGTTGTGCTTGAGCATGATTTGGCGCGAAAGGCTCAGGCCGATGCCCGTGCCGTTGGGTTTGGTGGTGTAGAACGGCACGAAAATCTCGTCGATTTGGCGCAAGGGAATGGCCTTGCCGTTGTTGGTCACGCGGATGATGGTCTGGTCCTCCGCATTGAGTTCGGAGGCGATGCGGATGGAGTTGGCTCCGGCTTGCACAGCGTTCTTAATCAGGTTGTTGAACACCTGAATGATTTGGCCCTCGTCGGCATAAATCAGCAAGTCGGGCGTGTTGGCCTTGTAGGTCAAGGTGACGCCCTGCTCCGCCACTTTGGCCTTGTTGAGGCTCAGCACCCGCTCTATCAAATCGTCGACCATCACGGCCTTACGCACGGGCGGCGCCACTTGGCTGAAGGTGCGGTAAGAGTCGACGAAGCGAATCAAGTCGTTGGACGAAGCCGCGATGGTCTCCAAGCCCGCCTTTACATCGAGGTCGTCCGACTTGGAGAGCGCGTCGCTCAGCGAGGCGATGGGCGCGATGGTGTTCATGATCTCGTGCGTCATCACGCGGAAGAGCTTGCTCCACGAGGCGGCCTCATCCACCGCCGTGCGCCGCTCGAAGATGCCTCGGATGCGGTTGAGGGCGCGGTTGAGGGCCGAATTCTCCTTGAAACGGAAGTTCAGCTCGCCGTCCTCCAAGGCGTCCATCATGAAAGAGACGTTGTGCGCATCGTGCCGCCGCACCAAAAAGGCGGTCAGCACGACGGCCAAAACGATGGCGGCCAGCAGAATCCCAATCCAAGCCCAAGTGCTCATATCCCGTATTCTTTGAGGCGTTTGTACAAGGTCGGGCGACTGATTCCCAAGGCTTTGGCCACCAGGGAAAGGTTGCCGTTATGCTTCTTGAGCGCGGCGCGGATGACCTCTTCCTCGGCTTTCTCCAAAGACTCGGCGGACTTGACGGGCTTCTCCTCCATCAGCTCGGAGGCGCGGATTTGGATGTCCTCGGCGCGGATGAGTTCCGTCTCGGAATAGATGACCGCCTTCTCGATGCAGCCCTGCAACTCGCGGATGTTGCCACTCCAACGGCAGCGTTTCAGTAGGCGTTTCGCCTCGGTGGAGAGTCCCTTCGCCTGACGGTGGTATTTCTCCGCATATTGCTTCACAAAAAGCTCTGACAATGAGACGATTTCGTCCTTCCGCTCGCGCAAAGGCGGCAGGTGCAGCGGCATCGTGTTGATGCGGTAGTACAAATCCTCGCGGAAACGCCCTTCGGCGACCATCGCGGCCAAGTCCATATTGGTGGCGCAAATCAGGCGGATGTCGACGGGCACGGACTTGGTGTCGCCCACCTTGGTGATGCTACGGTTTTGGATGACGCGCAACAGCTTGGCCTGCTGGCTCAACGGGATGTTGCCGATTTCGTCGAGGAAGAGCGTGGTGCCGTCGGCCTGCTCGAACTTCCCGATATGGTCGGCGTGGGCATCGGTGAAAGCCCCTCTGACGTGGCCGAACATCTCGCTCTCGAACAGTGTCTCGGTGATGGCGCCCATATCCACGCTCACCATCGGCTTGCGCGAACGCATCGAAAGGCGGTGTATCTCGCTGGCCAACACGTCCTTACCCGTTCCGTTCTCGCCCGTTATCAGCACCGTGACATCGGTCGGGGCGATGCGTTCCACTTCGTGGCGCAATTGCTTCATCGCCTCGCTCTCGCCCCATTGCATCGATGGCGCGGAGGTCGTCAGCATTTCGTCGGACGCGGATTTCCTATGTTTCTTGCAAGCTTCTTCGAGGATGCCGAGCAGTTTGGCATTATCCCAAGGTTTCACCACGAAGTCGAAGGCACCGCGTTTCATCCCCTCCACCGCGAGGGCGATGTCGGCGTAGGCCGTGAAGAGCACGACCTCCACCTCGGGGAAGTCGCGTTTCAGTTCCGAGAGCCAGAACAGGCCCTCGTTGCCCGTGTTGATGTCCGCCTCGAAGTTCATATCGAGCAGCACCGCGTCGGGCTTGAAGCGGCGCATCGTGTCCATCAGTTCCTTGGGCGAGGCGATGAGTTCCACCTCAGCGAAGCGCATCGGCAGCAGCAGCTTCAGCGCCGAGCGGATGCCCACGTTGTCGTCGACGACTAGGATTTTTGATTTGAGTTTGGTCATAGTCATTCTGTTTCTTAGTTAAGATAACTGCCAACCCAATCGGCCATAAAGATAGGCAGATTCAGCAAGTTACCGTCTTTTTTGATGTTATTCATTGAGAAACGTATCCGCAACGAGGGATGGTATTTCTTGTCATATTCCGCAAAACTTTTTCCGCTGATGCGTCTGTCCGATTTTACTTCGATAGGAATGACAGTCAATCCATTCGCAACAAGAAAATCCACCTCGGCCTTGTTTCCCTGCAAGGTCCAGTAATTCGGAACTCCAAAACCCTGTGCCAGCAAGGAAGTCAAAACGAAATTCTCCGCCAAAGCACCCTTAAATTCCGTGAACAGATTGGAAGAACTCACAAAAATCTCCGCTGGCAGTTTCGCCAACTTGCGCAACAAGGCGATGTCGAGCATATAGACCTTGAAGGCCGACGAGTTCTCGTAGAAACTCAAGGGAAGTTCGGGTTTTTCGCACAACTTCACCTGATATATCATCCCCGAATCGACCAACCATTGCAGCGCATTCTCATATTCTCTCGCTCTTGCACCTTCGCGCACCACACGATAGACGAACTTATTGTTCTCCCGCGACAACTGTTCGGGTGTCGATTTCCAAATGGCATGGATTCGTGGAATGTCAGCTTGCAATGTATGCTTGCTGAAATCAATCTCATAGGCCATCAGATTGTCTTCCAGCACCTTTTCAACCGTTTCGATGCCGTTGCCGCCTATCATCGAACGCGCCGACAACGGCAGTCCGCCACATACCTGATAGGCATGGTATTGTTCTTCAGCCCTATTGAATACAATGGTCGGTAAAGGCTCCAACTTTCCTGCAAACTCGGTCAGTTGTCCAAACAAAATCGAATCAGCAGCGCGCAAGTATTCCTTAAAACTGACGGGATACATCTGCAAAAAAGTCACCTTGCCCACAGGAAACGAGTAATTTCCCTCATTTATGGCCACGCCAAGCAACGAGCCAGCCGCAATGATATGATATTCAGGCGCATCCTCGCAAAAATATTTCAATGCGTTCAAGGCTTCCTTACATTCCTGAATCTCATCGAAAAAGATAAGCGTCTTCTCGGGCAACAAAGGAACCTCCGTAAAGAAGGTCAATTCATGGATAATGCGCAATGGGTCTTTGGTTTTTTCAAAGACTTCGGCCAGTTCGCGCCTTCGGTCGAAATTGAAGACGGCAAAATGTTCGTAGTACCTTTTGCCAAAATCCTCCACTGCCCACGACTTTCCAATCTGTCGCGCACCTCTGACAATCAGCGGCTTGCGGTCATGTTCGTTTTTCCACGCCAATAGTTTTTGCGTAATATCCCTTTCGATGAATTCCATACTCATTCAGCCTTTATTTTGGCGCAAAAATACAAAACTTTCTCTTTACAATCACACTTTATCGCATAAAAATGTGATTTTTTACACACTTTTCGACGATAGAATGTGATTTCACCCCTTCTGCAACACCTTCGTAATCCTTCTGTTGCAGATGGATTCCACCACGCCGGAGATGATCAGCGAGAGGAGCAGGAACGCGCCAAAGAACGACAGCAACGCCACCACAAGCACGACGGGGAAGGAAATATGATAGGCAAAGTTTTGCAGCCATCGCATTGAGTAATAGAACGATAGGATGGTTCCCAAAAGTATGGGCAACACATACATCCGTAACTTGGTCTTCAGGTAATAGGCCATCACCTCCCGAGTGGTGGCGCCATACACCTTGCGCACGGCCATATTGAGCGACTCTTGGTTGAGATGGTAGGAAATGACCCCGAAAAAGCCGAACAAAGACAGCAACATCGCGGCAAGGAAATACAGCAGCGAAAGATGCCCGATCTGCCGCTCCTCGCGGTAGAGTTCCTTCTCGCCCAAAAACGAATAGGAAAAGACATCCGTATAGTTGATGGAGCGTATCGTTTCCTGGATATAGGCCAAGGTCTGCTGACGGTTCTCGGGCGCGATTTTCACCACAATATTCGGCAACGCCTCCGGTCCGTATTCCATAATGAGCGGTGCCACAGTGTTCCGCATAACGGAGAAATGGAAGTCCTTCACCACGCCGACAATCCTCCCTGATGTCGCTGGCAATGCCAAAGCCTTGCCGACGGCCTCCTCCGCGCTCCAGCCCATCGCCTTGGCTGCCGCCTCGTTTACCACATATTCCCATTGCCCCGTGTATTTTCCTTCAAAATAATCGTCCACATTGAGGTCTTTGCTCAAATAGTCGCCCGCCAGCAACTCCATCCCAACCATTTCTTGGAAATAGCCATCGGTAATAAGCGACTGAAACACAGCACCGTTTCCTTCTTCTTGTCCTTCCCATTCCACCTCGTTGATGAAGCCATTAGGTTGGGAAAAATCACCACTACAGAGCCCGACACTTTGGATGTTGGGGTTCTTCAGCAGTTCGTTGCGGATGGAAGCCACTTTGTAGCAAGGCGTTATCAAACTGTTGATTGACACGACGTTGGAAGTGTCCACACCTTTTTCGGCGTGGCGCATAAACGAGAGTTGCGACAAGATGACCAAGGTGAAGACAGCCGTCAAGGACGAAATGCCCACCTGAAACGCCGAACTCGCATTACTGATGCGGATGCCTTTCAAGTGCCGCATCTTGCCTTTCAGCACATCGGCGAAGGCCACGCTGCGCAGGCAATACTGTCCGAAAAGGCTTGAAGCCAAAGGCAAAAGCACCAACAGCACGAGGCAGAAAATGAGCAGATATCTGTCGAAGCGCAACTGCACGGGCGCGCCAATCCACGACTGGAACGCGGGCAGCAACAGCCACACCGCCAGCAACGAAAGCCCCATCGCCACAAGGGTGATGAGCAAGGTTTCCAGCATATTGCCCGAGAAAAGCCTAAACTCGCTGCACCCAAACACCCGCTTGACGACCCTGTTTTTGGTCTGCCTGACAGAATACGACACATCGAGCGTGGCACAATTCACCACGGTGACCGCCACGATGAGCAAGATGCCCACGATGATAATCCACACATACGAGGCGTTGCCGTTGTTCACGCTGGTTGGGTCAACGAAATCGGTGTGCAAGTGGATGTCGTACAAAGGCTGGAACTGCAACCACGCCTGTTTATCATATTTCTCCTTTTGGATGTTGGCCAAACGCTTCATCTCCGCCTTGCTGAACAGCGCGTTATCCTTCAGTTTGACATAAATCGGCTGGGTTTCGGTGATGTTGCGATAGAGGTTCAGTTCGCCACTGCTCAACGGCACCACCACCTCGAAAGGCAAATGTGTGTTGGAAGGCACATCCACCACCAAAGCGACGGTGTAAACGCTCTCTTGGCCCATATACGAATAGGCCAAAGGCTTCCCCAAGGCCGAGCCGTCATAGAGTTTTTGCGCCATCTCCTTTGAAATGGCCGCCTCGTTGGGTTGCAGGATGTGATACGGCTCGCCTTCCACAACGGGGAAAGTGAACACCTTGAAGAAATTGTCGCTGGTCGTCAAGGACTTCACTTCGATGGATTCGTTGCGTTCCATATCCCTGACCGTGTTGGGATTCAGGTTGGAATAGTGTGTAATCACGCTTACACATTCCTCCACTTGCGGCACCGCATCAGGCAAATCATAGCGCAACTGACAGACTCCACCAGTGTATTTTGTGCCTGTGGTCTTATCCACCGAGACCAAGCGATAGACGCGGTCGCCGTCCTCAACGAAACGGTTGTAGGAAAGTTCGTGCAACACCCACTGAAACAGCATGGTAGCAGCAGTGATGCCCACCATCAGGCAGAAAGCGCTGATGAGGAAATGCTTGTGTTTGGGTTTTAGGATGGTGTTGTTCATCGTGATGATTTTTTGATTTGCAAAGATAGTTATATTCACTCTTTCTTCAGCGCCTCGGCGGGATTCGTACGGGCGGCGCGCAAGGTTTGCCAAAGGACGGATCCGAAGGCCATCAAAACGGCGATGACGACCGCCACGACGATAATCCAGCCGTAGTGGGCGATGCGGTAGGCGAAACGGTCCAGATACTTGCCGCAAACCCAAACGGCCACTGGGGTGCCGATGAGCGCGGCGATGCCGACGAGAATCATATAGTCCTTCACCGTGCGCCACAGCTCGCGCTGCACGTTGCTGCCAAACACCTTGCGGATGGCGATGCTCTTCGTGCTCTCGCCACTGTAGTAGGTGCTCATCGCAATGAGGCCAAGCAGCGAAATCAGCACCGAAAGCACCATAAATAATTCCAGCAGGCGCATCGCCATCTTTGAAGGGCGCAGCAACAAGTTGTTCAAGTCTTGCACATAACCGTTTTGGGCGGCTTCCACGAATGTGCCGTTTTGTTGCTCCGAATAGTCGCGATAAGCCTCCATAATGGCTTTCTCCGTTTCTTTGTAATCGCCTGAAACATCAACCATTACACCATTACCCCAAATCAGGTCTTCCGCCTTGGCGATGATGATTGTAGAAAACTGGTCGGGTTCGGAAGCCGAGGCCGACCGCGTCGGGATGTCCTCGTAGATGCCACCCACGGTCTCGGGGTTGCTGCCGTTGATGCGCATCCGCCGCGCATAATATGATGCCGTCGTGTCGTTCACCGAGAGTTTGTTGGCCAAAGCCTTCGACATCCAGACCGAATTGGTTTTCGGCACGCCGAAATCCTCAACGACCTGCAAACCAAGCATATTGAAATAAGTCTCGTCGCAAAGGATGAGTTGCATATTCACCGTTTCGCCGTCGGGCGTTTTGACGCTGGTGCCCATATTCAACTGGCCCGCGAAGCCGCGACCGTAACCCACCGCACGCACATTCGGAATCTGCTCCAAGCGGTCGATGAGCGGCTGCACATCGGCGTAATCCCTCACCCACATTTGCAACGAATACAAGCCTTCGGAACGCGAATGGATGGGACGGTTCAGCATGTGGCGCATCTGCACTTCCATCAGCAGCGACAAGGCAATCAGGATGACGGTGATGGTGTTTTGGAACACTATGAACACCTTGCTGAACACCATCTTGCTCCTGCGACGATAGGTGCCGCGCACAATGTCGATGGGCGCAAAACGCGAGGCGATGGCAGCCGGCGCGATGCCCGCCAGCACGCCCAAAAGCACGATGGCACCAAGATAAGCCGCCACGATGCCCACCGACCACTCGAAACGGATGGGCACAAACTGCTCAAACGGCGCATCGATGCCCATTTCGCCGCCCGAAACGCCTTTTAACAGGTTGTTCATCATCGGGAAAAATGCGTAGGCCACCAAAAACGCCAAGACGAAACACACTGCCGTAAACGACACGGATTCAAGGATATACTTCATTATGATATTGCCTTTGGTGGCACCGTGAAGCCGCCGCGTGGCCATCTCCTTGGCGCGTTTGCCCGACAGGGCCATATTGAGGTTGATGTAGTTGAAAACCGCCGAAAGCAACAGCAACAAGACCACTACGGTCAGCATTTGCAGCAAGGACTTGTTGCCCTTCTTGAACATCCACTGGTTTTCGGTGAAAAAGACCTCGGGCAAGGTGTAAATCGGCATCGACTGCACCATACTTCCCCCATAATTGGACAAGTCCACCTGCTCCACTTTCTTTGCAAACTCCTCACGGTCAGTGTTTTCGTGCACCTTTATCAAAGTCATATACGAGCCGATGGAACTGAAAGGCGCCTGCTTTTCAGGCTCGTACAGTTCATCGAACTCAGGATTGAGAAGCACATCGGTGTAAGGCACCATCGAGTTCTCAGAATCCTTGAAGATACCGCAAACCATACTTTCCATTTTATCGTCAAAAAAGGTGATGGTGACGGGTTTGCCGAGGGCATCGCCATCGAAGGCACGATGGGCGAGCGACTCAGAGATGAGGCAATGCCCTTTGAGGCGGAACTCGTCGAGACTGCCATCGAGCAAGGTCAAGTTGGGAAAAAGGTCAAAGAGTTCGGGGTCGGCCTCGGTGACGGTTGCACTGATATGCTCGTCGCCAAAGGAGACAAAGCCCGCATCATCGGCGTTGGAGATACGACAAACGGCCTCCGCCTCGGGCAGTTCGGCCTCGAAGACGGCTTTGTCCCACCACGAGAGTGAGAGAAAATCTTGGTTTCCAACGGCATAAATCCTGTTTCGATAAGGGTTGCCATAAGCCACGGAATACTGCTGATAGACATAATTGCCAATCAGGATGACGAAGGCAATGGAAACGATGAGGCCGATGGCCTCGATGATGGTGAAGAATTTGTTTCTGGATAAGAATTTGATGTAACTGCTCATTATTGTTGATTGTTGATTTGTTGGTGTGTTTAATTGTCGGGAACCGTATAGCATTATTCGTGCCAAAATTGCAAAACAATGACAATCAACAAGATATAATTTTACCCCCTCTTGAAAAAGTGTAAAGAATCTTTACAGGTGTAAAGAAACTTTACACTGACCGTTTACGGATTTCCTCAAACTCGGCCTCGGCTTCGTCTTGTGGCAGGCCGAACTTTGCGGCAAGTTGAACGGCATCCGTCTTGCCCGGATTTCTATAGTTGCCGTTCACCGAAAGGCTATGGAAGCCGCCCAAGCCCTCGCAAGGCAAGACATCGTAGGCAGGAGCCAGTTGCCAAACGCCGTTGCGACGGATGAAGGCGAAATTCTTCACGTGGTCGTCGCAGTTGCCGATGACAAGGTTGAACGCCATCAAGCGGAACACTTTCCACAGTTCCTTGACGGAATGTGTCAGTTGGCTGCAAGCCCAGAACAAATGTCCGTAGTCGGCGGCGGGCAAGCGGTAGTCGAGGTTCATCAGCGCGGAGAGGCTGATAACGTGCAGTTTGCCGCCGTCTTCGGTGCGGTCGAAGCGTTTTGTGCCGAAATACTTCCCGTCGAAAAGCCGTGTCTCCGCCATCTCGATACCACATTCTCGCGCCAGCAGCGAGGTCTCGTACTCGATTTTGCCCACATCGGGCGGGTCGGTGCGGTCGCGGAACTTCACCAGCCACTCGGCTCCGTCATAACGCACAAACACCTTGGGCCGCGTGCCGCCCGAGGAGCCGCCGCGTCGCCAGGCCTTGTCCAAGTCGTCGGAATAGTCGGTGTTCAGCACCCGTTGCGATTCTTCCGCCATACGGTCGAGGTCAATGAAGTCCTGCTCGTCGACGGTACTCATATCGGGATGGTATTCCAAGGCACCGCGCCCACGGCTCCCGACGAACATCAGCTGTTCCAACAGGTTCAAGGAAGCCAACGACTTGCCCCGTGACCTCAAATAACGGTCGAGCACCAAGGCACTCCAGCCGTCGGGCAGGCTGTCGTCGAACACGCCGAAATTGCCGTCGAAGGGCTTGACCTCGGCGGTGAACAACCTCGGCTCCAAAGGCAGGTGAAACGGCGAAACGGAAAAGCCGTTCCGAATCCAGTCCGAATCGTATTCAAACAAAGCCCTCCCCTCTCTGTCCAAGGCTAACCGCCCGACTTTGTGGGAGCCCATCGTTACCTCGACAATCTTCTCATTCATTGCGTTTCCCTCGCTTTCTGTTTTTTTGGTCGGCATCAAGTGCCTCGTCCAAGGAGGCGTATTTGCGTGATGCAAACAGCTGATCGAAATCGTCCAACGCATCCAAAGCGTATGCGATATGGAGCAATCCGTCCAAGGAAACCTTGCCCGTCCGCTCAAAACGGCGATAGGTCGCCAAAGGCACTCCAGAACGCACCGAAAGTCCTTCCTGCGTCAGGTTCATCTCCAACCGCCGCGTCTTCACCCGTTCCGCCAAAGCCTTTGCCTTGCCTTCTGGAGATACAATATCAAATGATAATATATTATCAATTGTATTCATTTTTACCAATCAACTGCTTAAATATTAGCAGTTGCAAAGATACAACTTTTTGGTGGAATAATCACCCGAAACGCGAAATTTTTCGCGTTTCGAGTGATTTACTCATTCCGCAACGACCGCACCGGATTCACCGTGGCAGCCCTCAGGCTCCGCAAGGTGACCACGCCCACCGTGACGGCCAGAACCGCCAGCAGCGCCAAGGCAAACACCCACCAATGCAGCGGCACGCTGTAGGTGAAGCCCTCCAAATAACGCCGCATAATGACAATGCTCACAGGCACGGCGATGACGAAGCACACCAGCACAATCTTCACGAAACGCGAGTTGAACATCGACAGGATCTGCCCCACTGTGGCACCGTGCACGCGACGGATGCCGATTTCCTTGCGGCGGTGCTCCGTCTCGAACATCACCAAGCCGAAGACGCCCATCAGCGAGATGACGATGGCCAGCACCGTGAACAAATTCACCAACTTGGAAAGGTTTTGCTCCTTTTTATATTGGTTCTCAATGGTTTGCGAGAAAGGTTGCACTTCGTACGACATCCCCTCGCCCAAGTCGGGGTCGAGGTCGTTGAGGGTCTTGGTGATGCGTTCCATCAAGGCAGGGACATCCACGCCGGCCTCGGTACGGATGAACAGCCTTTGGCAAAGCCGACCCGGATCCTTGCCGGCAACATAAAAGGCAAACGGCATAATGCTTTGGCGCAGCGAGGCAAAGTTGAAATCCTTGCAGAAACCAGCCACCCCTACGGGTTGGTCGTTCCATCCTCCAATTTGGTCCTCAAGAGTGATATTAAACGCATCACGCGCCGCTTCATTGAAGATGTACACGCCATCCGACTGCTCGTCGGCTTCGGTGAAATCACGGCCTTCCACAATGTCAATGCCCATAAAACGCAGGAAGTTCCACGAAACGGGATAGACCTGCCAACCGGCATCCTCGCCACGCACTCGCCGCCCCCAACTCATTCGTGAATCACGCACAAATGCGCCGTCGCCCCAAGCAATGTCCTTGATGGCAGCATCGGCAAGCAACTGACTCTCAACGGCTTCGCGGTCAGCGGCAAGGTTCCACGACACCTGCGACTGCAACAGACATTCCTGATTGAAACCCATTTCGTGATTCATCATATACATGCGTTGCTCGTGAACGAATATCGCACAGATAATCAGCACGATAGACACGGTGAATTGGAAGCCAATCAAGCCGATACGGAAAGCCTTGCCCTTTTGCGTGGTGCCGAGTGTACCCTTCAGGGCGAAGGCGGGATTGAACGAGGTGGCGAACAAGGCCGGATAGAGGCTCGCCGCAACGGAAATGAGCAAGCCCGAGCCGACAACCAAGACGACGAGGCCCCGGTTTTGGCTGAAATCGAGCGAGGTGTCAATCAGCGAAGCCAAAGTGGACTGGCGGAACAGCGTCACCACGGCCACGGCCAAACCCAAGGCGAGGACGACCATCGTCACCGACTCGCCAACAAACGACATCACCAATTGGAAACGGCTGCTGCCCAGTATCTTGCGCGTATTGATGTTGCGCAGGCGGACGGGCACCATCGCGAAGAAGAAGTTGATGTAGTTGATGAAGGCAACGACCACCACGAGAATGGCGATGACGAGCAGAGTCATCGTCGTGGTCTTGTTGCCCCACTTGCCAACGGGAACGCCATCGACGGGGAAAAACATATCCGTCAGCAATATCGGATGAATCCAAGACGTAACCTCATCGTCATTGGCCGCAGGGTTGTTCGCCTCTATCAGAAACTGCCGCCAGAAAGGTTTCGAAATCTCGTCGATTGCATCGGGGTCGGCACCTTTGCGAAGTTTCACGAAGTAATGGAAAGAGAACTCCTTCCAATCGTCGATGAAACGGTCTCCATAGTTGTAAATCATATCAAAAGAACCGAGGTCGCTGTTGAGAGGCATATCCTTGTAGATGGCCGCCACGGTGGCATCGCTCCATACCGTTCCGGCTTCGTACTGGAAAGCGTCGCCCACTTGCAGCCCGAACCGCTTCGCCGCCGATTCGGAGAGGGCACAGGCAGTGCCCATCCAGTCGTCCCAACTGCCAGAGACGAGTTCGAAGCCGAACACTTCGATGGTTGGCAGCGTGAAACGCGCCATTCCAGCCTCGACCAGCGGCTGGTCGCTGCCCAGACGGATGTTCCGATATTCGCCTTTAAGGTCGGCATAGCCACCCACTTCGATGTCGGGCGAATTGGCGACCACTGCTTCGCCGATGGGGCGGCAGAGAAAAGGCATATACCCAGTATATCCTTTTGCTTTCTGTGCAAGGCAATAGATGCGGTCGCTGTCCTTGAGTGCCTTGTTGTAGGACAGGTCGTGGCGCACTTGCACAAGGATGATGTAAAGCGCGGCGAAGGCGGCGGTGAGGCCGAGCACATTGAGCACCGACGACGCGAAGGTGGTTTTTCCTTTTTTGAATAATCGCATAGTCAAGTCGTTTTTGAGGTCACAAAACCCACAAAACCGTCAAAACCCTTTTGTGGTTGGGGAAGCCTGCCAACCGGCGGGCTTCCGGCGGCGCACGGTTGTGCAGCCGCCACACCTATCATTGAGGTTTTGCATTGTTTTGTAGGTTTTGTGACGAATCATTTGGTTTGTTTACAATTGCGACAGCACCTCCTCCACGACTTTACCGTCGAAGAGGTTGATGATGCGGTCGGCGTAGCCGGCGTCGCGCTGCGAGTGGGTCACCATCACGATGGTGGTGCCTTCCTTGTGGAGGTCGGTGAGCAGGTCCATCACCTCGCGGCCGTTCTTCGAGTCGAGGTTACCCGTGGGCTCGTCGGCGAGGATGAGCTTCGGATTGGCGACCACGGCGCGGGCGATGGCCACACGCTGCTGCTGACCACCGCTCAACTGCTGCGGGAAGTGGTCCTTGCGGTGACGGATGTCCATACGCCCCAAGATGGCATCGACGCGCTCCCTGCGCTCGGCGGCGGGGATGTTCATATAGCGCAGCGGCAGTTCGATGTTCTCGTACACATTCAACTCGTCGATGAGGTTGAAACTCTGGAACACGAAGCCGATGTTGCCCTTGCGGAACTGGGTGCGGTCCTTCTCCTTGAGGTCGCCGACCTGCTGCCCGAGCAGTTCGTAGCTGCCCGAGGTGGGGTTGTCCAAAAGGCCGAGGATGTTGAGCAAGGTGGACTTGCCGCAGCCCGAGGGGCCCATAATGGCGACGAACTCGCCTTCGTTGATTTCGAACGAAACGCCGTTCAGTGCAGTGGTTTCGATTTCTTCCGTGCGGAAGACCTTTTCAAGATTTTCTGTTTTGATCATCATTGCTTTAAGATTTTAATTGTTTAACTTGTTGTTTATTGGTTTTAGTATGTTATTTTTCATCATTCATTCCGTAACGACCGCACCGGATTCACCGTGGCAGCCCTCAGGCTCCGCAAGGTGACCACGCCCACCGTGACGGCCAGAACCGCCAGTAGCGCCAAGGCGAACACCCACCAATACAAAGGCACGCTGTAGGCGAAGCCCTCCAGATAGCGTTTCATAATGACCACGCTCAACGGAACGGCAATCACGAAGCAAGCCAGCACAATCTTCACGAAACGCGAGTTGAACATCGACAGGATCTGCCCCACCGTGGCGCCGTGCACGCGACGGATGCCGATTTCCTTGCGGCGGTGCTCCGTCTCGAACATCACCAAGCCGAAGACGCCCATCAGCGAGATGACGATGGCCAACACCGTGAACAAGTTCACCAATTTGGAGAGGTTTTGCTCCTTCTTGTATTGGCTTTGCAACGTTTGGTCGAAAAGCTGCACGTCGTAATCCTCGGCGGCAATGTCGGGGTCCAACTCGTTCAGTATGGTTTGGATACGCTTCATCACGGCGGGGACATCCACGCCGGCCTCGGTGCGAACAAAAAGCTGCATACAAGGCCGCCACGGGTTCTTTCCGAAGACATACAAGGCAAACGGCCCAATCTCGTTGCGCAAGGCGGAATAGTTGAAGTCCTTGCAAATCCCTGCCACCTCGGACAAACCGTTGGTATGACCCTGAATCTGGTCGCCCAAATGAATGTCATACATCTTCTGAGCCGTCTCGTTGAGAATGTACACGCCGTTCTCCGATTGCTCGTCGGAAGGGGTGAAATTGCGCCCCTCGGCCAATTCGATGCCCATGAAATCCAAGAAGTTCCACGAAACGGGATAGCATTGCCAATGCACCTTGTCGCCCTTGAAGTCGCGGCTCCAGCCCATGCGCTCGTCCTTGATAAACGGACCGTCGCCCCAAGCCACGTCCTTGATGGCGGCATCGGCCTTGAGACGGTTTTCGGCGGCTTCGCGCTCCAAGTAGCTTAGTCTCGCCGTAGTCATCACCGTGAGCAGTTGTTCCTTGTCGAAGCCCATGTTGCGGTTGAGCATGAACTGGCGCTGCTCGCGAATGAATATCGCGCAGATAATCAGCACAATGGACACGGTGAACTGCAAGCCAATCAATCCGATTCGGAAGGCCTTGCCTTTTTGTGTGGTGCCCAATGTGCCCTTCAGGGCGAAAGCGGGATTGAACGAGGTGGCGAACAAGGCCGGATAGAGGCTGGCCGCAACGGAGACCAACAAGCCCGATCCGACGGTCAAGGCGACGAGACCCCAGTTTTGGTTGAAATCCAAGTTGGTGTCAATCAGCGAGGCCAAGGTGGACTGCCTGAACAGCGTCACGGCGGCCACCGCCAAGGCCAAGGCGAGGACGACCATCGTCACCGACTCACCCACAAACGACATCACCAACTCAAAACGGCTGCTGCCCAAAATCTTGCGCGTGTTGATACTCCGCAACCGAATCGGCACCATCGCAAAGAAGAAGTTGATGTAGTTGATGAAGGCAATGACCACCACAAGGATGGCAATGACGAGCAAGGTCAACGTCGTGGTCTTGTTGCCCGTTTTCCCCGGCGCGTTGATGTTGGGGGCGAAATACGTGTCGGTGAGTTTCATCAGGTGGAGTTTGATGTTGCCAACCGCCTCGTCCCATTGGGCCAATTCCTCCTCCGAAAGCGAAGTGGGGTCAACGCCGTTCATGCGCATATTGGCCTCCTTCATGGCGGGTTTGGCGGCCTCGTCGAAAGCCTTGGGGTCGGCACCTTCGCGGAGTTTCACGAAATAGTTGTAGCCCCATTCGCTCCAGTTCTCCAAGCCCTCTTTGCCGATGTTGTAGAACAAATCAAAAGTGGCGCAGTCGCTGTTGGCGGGCATGTCCTTGTAGATGGCGACGATGTTGGCGTCTTCAATCGAGATGCCGCGCCAGTCCTGCTTGCGCAGCTTGGCCACGTCGCCCACCTGCACGCCGATGCGCCGGGCCGCCGATTCCGAGATGGCGTAGGTGATGCCGTTGATCCAGTCGTCCCAGTTGCCCGCGACGAGTTCGATGCCGAACACATCCCTGCCGCCCTCGCTGAAGGCCCCGATTCTGACACTCATCTGCCGATTGTCTTCGAGAATGATGTGGGCGGTCGCGCAGTTCTTGCCCACATAGGCGCAGCCGCCGGCCTCCACATCGGGCGAGGCCGCTATCACCGCCTCGGAAATCGGGCGGCAAATCCAACTTGAGGCGCCATAGTCGGCAAACTGGTCGCCGACCATCATACAATAAATCCGGTCGCTGTCCTTGAGCGCCTTGTTGTAGGACAGGTCGTGGCGCACTTGCACGAGGATGATATAGAGTGCGGCAAAGGCGGCGGTGAGGCCGAGCACATTGAGCACTGACGACGCGAAGGTGGTTTTTCCTTTTTTGAATAATCGAGTCATAACTATTGATTTTTAATTGTTTTTCAATGATTTCACTGGATTCATCCGTGCGATGCGCTCGCTGCAAAGCACCACCACGACCATCACGACGAGAAGGACGGCCACGGCACCAATGATGAAATAGAGCGGCGACAAGGCGATGCGCTCGGCAAACTGCTCCAGCCATTTGTGGGCTGCGAAATAGGTGGCCACGCAAGCCAGCACCGCCATCACCGAGGCGAACTTCAGCACATCGGAAACGAACATCTTGAGGACATCCGCCGCCGTCGCGCCATTGATTTTGCGGATGGCCATCTCCTTGCTCCTTCGGTTCGACTCGTCGCGGACGAAACCGATAAGTCCCACCACGGCAATCAGCAGGGCGAAGACGGAGCCGATGGCCACGGTGTTGCGCATCTTGCGGTTGTCGTCGTAGGCCGAACTCATTTTGTCGGCATAGACGTGCAACTGCACCTCTTTCCCGTCAAGGGCTTCGGAAACGACAGCGGTCAGTTTCGCCATCGTGGTTTCGTCCATCTTGTTCACTCTGAACAGGATATGCGGCATAAAGGACACGCCGTCGTCCAAACTGCCGTAAAAACGCACACTCGGACGCGTATCCAAATCCACGATGCTGCCGATGCGGATGTCGCGATAGACGCCAGAGATGGTGAATAGCGGCATCCCATAACGCCCGTGACCCGTAATTTGTATCTGCTTCCCCACCGCGCCGTCGCTCCAGTCGGCGAAGTCGGCCATCCGTTTCACGAAACTCTCGCTCACCACCAATTCAGTGGAATCGGCAGGGGCGCGACCGTCCACAAATTCCATCCCAAAGAGGTCGTAGAAACCCGTCGTGGCTTCGCATTGGTCGGCCACATTGAACAGTTCGCGGTCGTCGCCGGGCAAATAGATGTTGTTGCCGTTTGAGCCTCGATAAGGCAGATCATAACTCGCAGCGATATGCGTGACCTCCGGCATCTGCCCAAGGGCATCCATCACACGCTGCTGGGCGGCTTGGTTGCCGTCGTACATATCCACAAACAGCACATTCTCATAATCATAGCCTGGGTCGTCGTTCATCATTCGCCGATATTGCGAGGCAATCACCAGCAGCATCGACACGATGAAGACATTGATAAACACCTGAACGCCAAGCAGTCCGATTTTCCAGCGGCGCGAGTTCTCGGTGTAGTTGCGGAACGCCACCGAAACGGGAATGCGCATAAAGAGTTGCGCCGGCACAAAGACCGAAACGAGCAACACGAAAAGCAGCACCGCCCCGATGACCCACAGGCTTTGCGGGACAAGCAAATCCTCAAACGGCACGCCGACCAACTGCTCGATAAGGCCACGCGCGGCAAAGATGATGGCCGCCGACAGCGCCAAGGCCAACAGCAGGTGCATCGAGGCCTCGCGCGCCAACAAGGTATGGATGTTGAACGCACTCGCGCCATAGCACTTGCGCACCCCGATTTCTTTTGCCCGCCGCACCATCGACGAAATGACGATGAGGACATAGTTCAGCAAACTGATGAGAATCAGCAGCGTAGCCACTATCGTAAGCAAAAGCACCATCGAGCGCACCGAAGTGTCTTCCAAATGAAGTTTGCCGAAAGGCGAAAGATAATATTTCAGGCTCATTCCATTCTCTTCCCACTCCTCCAAAGGCTGATGTGCCTCCTGCATCTTGCGGATGGCAATGTCAAGCGATTGAGGGTCAACGCCTTGCTGCAATTTCACAAAAGCCCTGTAACGGTCGTTGCCGTTCCAGTTTTCGGTGCTGCGTTTGGCGTAACTCACCATCGACAGCAGCATATCGGCATCGAAAGAGCCGTTTTTCGGGAAGTCCTTGAACACGCCTTCGATGGTCATTTTCAACTCGGGGACATCTTCGTTGCAGATGGTTCTGCCGAGGCATTCCTCCACGCCACCGAGTTTCTTGGCGAAGGATTCCGACACCATCAGGCACAGCGGCTTGGCGAGCACCGTGGCGGGGTCGCCGGCCAAGATGGGCTGGTCGAAGACCTTGAAGAAACACGAGTCGGCCAAGCTGATATTGCCCGTGATGACACGGCCGTCTTCGTCCAAATAACGGTCGCCATTGAAGTACCAAGTGGTGCGCGTGGCTTCCTCCACGCCCGGCACTTCGGCCTTGAAGCCCGGGGCCACCGCGCCGCTCACTTGCGGATAGTCGTAGGACTTGTCTTGTCGTTCATAATTCGTTTTGATGCAGTAGATGCGGTCCACATCTTTGTAGAAGCTGTCGTAGGACAATTCGAAAC
This sequence comes from Bacteroidales bacterium, assembly GCA_017477425.1. Classification (GTDB taxonomy): domain Bacteria; phylum Bacteroidota; class Bacteroidia; order Bacteroidales; family F082; genus Limimorpha. Next base: position 313,386 of record JAFUVT010000033.1, on the reverse strand, counting down.
ACGCCTTGGCAATCAGCACGATGCCGATGGCGAGACCTATCCCGAGGGAGAGGATTTTGATTAGATTGTCGGTTAATTTGTTCATAATAATTGGTTTTTAAAACACCAAGACATCACTATCCCCGAAGTTATCATACGACGAAACAATCACCTTCTCGCCGGCCTCCAGGCCTTCCACAACCTCGTAATACTGCGGGTTCTGTCGCCCAATCTTGATGTCGCGCTTCACGGCCTTGGTGCCGTCCTTCGTGACCACATAAATCCACTTGCCGCCCGTCTTTTGGTAGAACGCGCCACGAGGCACGAGCACTGCCTCCACGGGCTGACCGAGTTGCAGGTTGAGGTAATAGGTCTGGCCGCTGCGGATGTTGTCGGGCTGTGCGTCGGCAAACTTGAAATCGGCCTTGAACTTGCCATCGCGCACCTCGGGATACACCTTGCGGATTTGCGCCTGATAGCGCTCGCTCTGCCGCTCGAAGGTGGCCTCCAAGCCCGCCGTGACGCGGTCGATGTAGTGTTCATCGATCTGTGCCTCAATCTTGTAGCTGTCGAGGTTGTTGATTTGCCCGATTTTGGTGCCCGCGCCCACCGACTGGCCCAAGACGACATCGAGCAAGCCCAGTTCGCCGTTGATGGGAGCCTTGATGGTGAGGTTTTCCTTGCGGTGGCGGATCATCTGCATATTGAGGCGCATATTGCCTAAGCTCTCGCGCATCTGCATGATTTCCACCGAGCGATAGAGGCTGTCCTGCTTGGCGCGGTTCTCCACCAGTTGGAGGCGGTTGTTGGAGAGTTGGTAGTCCTCCTCGGCCTTCAGGAAGTCCTCGCGGGCGATGAGGCCGTCATCGTAGAGAGCCTTCTGCGCTTCGTAGGTGCGGCGGTTGCGGCGCACATCCATTTGCAGTTGCAGCTTCTCCTGCTGCAGCGTCAGTTTCTGTTGTTCCATCTGGATCATCGTGTTGCGCAGGATGTTCTCCTTCTCGGCCAGTTCCGCCTCGGCGTTGAGGATTTGCATATCGAGGTTCTCGTTGCTCAAGATGAGGATGACATCGCCCGCGCTGACGCGGCTGCCTTCCTCGGCCACGATTTGCTGCACCACGCCGCCTTCCAACGGGCTGATTTGGATGGTGGTCATCGGGGCCACCTGCCCGCTGATGCGGATGTAGTCGTTGAACTCGGCCCAAATCGCCGTCCCGACGGTGATGTTGTCGGCATCGACGCGGAGTTTCTTCGAGTCGTCGCGCAGGACGAGCCAAAGGATGAAGATGAGAAGCAAGCCGCCCAGCCAAAACGGGATGGCTTTCTTGGTGAAGGCACGACGAATGCCTTTTTTCTTTTCGATTCTACGGTCCATTGTGTTTGTTTCCATATTCGTTGTTATTTGTTGATTGTTTTCTTTTTGTTGTGCAGGGGTTCACACCGCCTGCTTAATATCCTGTCGCCCCTACGGGGCTAACCTGTCGGGGTTGGCGTACCCGATGCTGGCAGGGGTTGACACCACCTGCCTAATGCCCGTCGCCCCTACGGGGCTGGCCTGCCGGACGCAAATTTTCGACCCAAACCCTGCGTCGCTTTGCGCGTCCCCCTCTGAGAGGGGGGCAGGGGGGAGTCCGAAGACCCGCTTCGCGCCATTCTGCATTCATAATTCATCATTCCACATTCAAACTACTCTTTCTTCAAAGCCCAAACCGGATTCACCCGCGCCACGGAGACGATTTGCCACAGCACCGAGCCGATGGCGATCACAAACGACACGACCACCGTCGCCCCGAAAATCCACGGCGAAAGGCCGATGCGATAGGCAAACTCCTCCAGATAACGCTGGCAAAGCCACACCGCCACGGGAATGGCTATCACATTGGCTATCAGTATCATAATAATATATTCTTTCAGGTTGCGGCGGATTTCGCTCTGCATCGTGCCGCCAAACACCTTGCGGATGGCGATGGTCTTCTCGCGTTCAGAAGCGAAATGCGTGCTCATAGCCACAAGGCCGAGCAAAGAAAGCAGCACGGCAATGGCCATAATGATTTCGATGAGGCGCATCTGGCGGTGCGTCTTTTCGTACTTCTTGGCGATGACATTCTTCACGAAATCGTTGTTGTTAGGCTCCATATAAGTGCCGAAAGCCTCCTTGCAATGCTTCTCATAGACCGCATCGATGGCGCGTTTGGCTTCGTCGTGGTCGCCGACGATCTCCAACAGGATGCCGCCGATTCTCTGGCCCATTACCTTGTCAGCACCGCTAAAGACAATGCAATAATCCTCGTCGGTGGCGTGGAGCGCGTCAAGCATATTGAAATCCTTGATGACACCACAAATATCGAGATCACCGATTGCATCCGTTGCCCAAGTCATAATCGTGTCGTAGTTGATGACTCCGTAAGGCAGACCCGTCACCCCGGCCACAGTGCTTTGCGTCATCCAACCGCTGTTCTCCCCTGGCTCGTTGAACTTCTCGACCACCTGAAAACCCAACATCCGGAACGCCACCGTGTCGCAGGTAAAGAAACTCACGTGCGTTCTTTCTTCTGCCTCTCCCAATATGGGCATCAGCATCGTCATATTGGAAACAGTCGGAATATTGTTGGTTCTCGACAATTCCCTTACGCAAGGCAAGGCGCGAAGGTCATCGACAAAGGCTTCGTGTTGCTTGGAATAGTTCACCTGCGAACTGAGGTAATACAGGTTGTCGGTCTGCAATCCGATAGGTCGCTCCACCAGATGGCGCATCTGTAGCTCCATCGTTATCGTCAAGGCAATCAGCACGATAGAGATGATGTTTTGGAACACGATGAAAAACCGTAACAGACCTTTTCGGGTGCGGAAACGGAAAGTTCCTTTCACCACATCGATGGGCTTGGCCTGCGAAACAATGGCGGCTGGCAAACAGCCCGCCAACAACGCCACCACAACCACAACAATCAGATAGCTAACGAGATAACGTAGCGTAAACGGCACCTGCACCGCCACATCGGCTTTCAGCAAACTGTTGACCGAAGGTGCCAAGGCGTAGGCCAAGAGCAGCCCGACGACAAAGCAACCCAAGGTGAAGACAAAGGCCTCGCCGAGGAATTTCCACACAATGTCGGACTTCTGTGCCCCGAGCAGTCGCCGCGAGGCCATCTCCTTGGCGCGTTTTCCCACGAGGGCCACATTCAGGTTGATGTAGTTGATGAGCGCCGAAAGCAGCAACAGCAGCCCGATGATAACCACCGTGCGCAGCATAGAGCGGTCGCCTTGTTGCAAGTCGATTTCGGTGCCACTGAAAAAGATTTCATCCATCCGAAGCATTTCAACGTTTTCATCGTAGAAAGTCGTAAAGTGGTCGCCGTATTCTTCTTTGCAAAGGTCGGTGATTTTTTCTTTCAGCAGTGCGCGGTCAGCATTCGGGCTGACTTTCAGGAAAGTATGGATGTTATGCGTGGAGAAAAACGGGGTCTTCCTGAACATATTCACTGGCTTGCAGGTCGCGATGTTGCCGATGACATCGGCGTCGTACAACAGCGAACTGCCCAAGTCGGAGATGATGCCTGCCACGATCAGCGTGTCGCGGCCTGCAATCATTTGCCTGCCAATGATTTCGCCTTCCATTCTGGAAGCCACTTTTTCCGAAATGAAGGCGGCGTTGGCCTCGTTAAGGTTGTCGGGGCTGCCTTCCTTGAACCGCACGGGGAAGAAGTCGAAGAACTCGCGGTCGCAATACAGGAAATTGCTGACGGAGGCCTCGTCGCCCACCTTGAGGATATGGTTTTTGTTGTAGAAGAAATGCGTCACGCTTTCCACTTCGGGAAGTTTGTCGCCGATGAGGTCTTTCATACCGTAGCCGTTGGAAAAACTCTTGGTTCCCACGGCGTAGATGCGCTCGCGGTCGGGGTTCTCGCGCGTGACGGCATATTGCTGCACGGCATAGCACACGCTGATGATGACAAAGGCCAAGGCCACGCTCAGCCCCACAAACTCAATGACGGTGTAGAGTTTGTTTCTGCTTAAGAATTTGAGATAGCTTTTCATATTGTCTGTGTTTTTATTGATTGTTTTACTGTTGTATATACGGTGTTCCCCCATAAAAAGTTACAACGCTGTTTTTAATAAAGTATTGAAGCTTCGCGTTCAATTGTTCCGCCAAGGCGTTGAGGTAGTTGTTCGATGCGGTTTGGTACTCGATGGACGAAATCAAGCCCTGCTCGAACTGCTTGGCATTCAGCGTGTAGGCTTCCTGCTGCAACGAGGCGCGGGCCTCGGCCTGAAGCAAGGCATCGGCGGTGCCGTCGCGGTCGGCCACGGCGCGGCGCACCTCGGCCTCGACGGTCTGGAGCGTCTGCTCGTACTCGGCTTGGGCGCGTTCGTAGGCGTTCTTTTTCTTCGCGATGTTGGAATGTGCCGAAAGGCGGTCGAAGATGGGGATGCTCAGCGAGAGCTGAATGTACTCGCCGCCATTGTTCTTGATTTGGTCGAAATACGGCGTGGGCACATAGCCTTCCATTCCAGGATAGGTGAAATAACTCGACGACCAGCCGCCATACAGCGCCAGCGTGGGCAGAAGTTGCCAACGCGCCGTTTTCAGCGACAGGCGGGCGTTTTTCATTTTGCCTTCCGCCAAAAGAATCGAAGGTGTGTTGGTTTGGGCAAATGACAACAATTGCGAAATTTCTTCCGATTCATCCGTTCGGCTGCCACGGTGTGACAGCCCTACAAACGATTCATCAATTTTCAACGGTTCATCAATCGGCCAAAACATCACATCCTTCAGGGTGATAAAGGCGTTGGCGAGGTTGTTGCGACAGGTGGTCAGTTGGTAGCGGCGGTCGGCGAGGTCGGCCTGCATCTGCACCACGTCGGCGCGCGACTTCTGGCCTAGTTGTTCCTGCCGCTCGGCCCGTTGCACGGCATTTTCAGCCGTCGCCACTTGGTTTTGCAGGGCTTTCTCCAATTCGGTGTAATACAGCACATTGCAGTACGCCTCCATCGTGGCGAGGCAGATTTGGTCCTCCAACTGTTGCGCTTGGGTCAAGCCCATCAGTTGCGCGGTCTTGGTGATTTTCAGGTTGTTCACCGCCTGAAAGCCGTTGAAGAGATACATTCCCGCCGAGAGGCTGTAGCCGTTGTGGAACGAGGTCGTCCGGATGTAAGTGTTGGTCTCGGGGTCGATGCTGCGGCCGAAGTTGGAATAGGCGTAGGTGCTGCCGCTCACCTGCGGCGTGAAGGCGGCGAGGATGGCGTCGCGGCGGTCGATTTGTGCGTCGCGGTTGTCGGCCTCTTGGATGCGCACCTTCGTGGAATGCTCCACGGCATAGCGCATACACTCTTTCAGGTTCATCGTGACGGTGTCCTGCGCCGACATCGAAGCCGCCACAAGAACAAAGACGGAAGTCAAGGTAAGGATTCGAGTTGCTTTCATACTTTACACATATTTAAATTATGCGTAGGGGATAGCATATCTCGTGCCAAATTTGCAAACAATTAAAAATCAAATAATTACAAAATTTCGCTTTTCAAAAAAGTGTAAAGTTTCTTTACAGGTGTAAAGAAACTTTACACTGGAGGGTTTACGGATTTCTTCCTTCGGACAAAAACAAATCTATCCGTTTCCGAAAAAATGTATAATTTTGCCCTCGGAAACTATACGCAACTATTATGGGACAACTAACCGCCATTTCACCTGCACAATATGAGGTGCTCAATATGCTCTCCTGCCTTACGCAAGAAGAGGATATCGCCGCCTTGAAGAACGTCATCGTGCAATTCCTGAACTCCCGCCTGCAAAACGAAATCGACCGACTTTGGGAAAACGGCAGCCTGACAGAAGAAAAAGTCGACCAATGGAGCCACGAACACATGAGGACACCTTATAGGCAAGTGCCATGAACCGATATATCGTGCTCGATACCAATTGTTTGCTCCAGTCTTTGTCAAGGCGAAGCCCCTACTACAAGGTTTGGGAAGACTTTGTTATGGGCAAATACACACTCTGCATCTCCAACAGTATTTTGGAGGAATACGAGGAAATCATCGCTTCCCACATGTCGCCTCTTGCCGCCAACATTGCCGTGGAAACTATTCTTCGTGCGAACAATGTCGTCCGCGTTGATGCCCATTACCAATTCCACCTCATCACTGCCGACCCCGACGACAACAAGTTTGTGGACTGCGCCATTGTTTCCAATGCTGAATATATCGTCACTGAAGACAATCATTTCAACATCCTCAAAACCACGCCTTTTCCGCCTGTCGAGATAAAAAGATTGCACGAGTTTTACGAGGAACTTTGTGAAGATGACATGCATTAGGTGTAAAGATTCTTTACACAGTAAACCAAAAACGGCCGACCAAATTGGCCAGCCGTTCCACACAAGGTATGAAAAAGAAATCTACTTTCGTTTCGTTTTGCCCGCCTTCGACGGGTCGATTTTCCTCAGTTTTTCGCGATCCAACATCACACCTTTCACGCTGGGGTCGCCGTAATAGTTGATGCCGCCCGAGCCCGTAATCGAGTAGTTCAGTTCGCCGTTCACCTTGGCGGTGATTTCGCCCGAGCCCGACACTTGGGCGTCCATTTGGTCCACATCGGCGTGCGACACAAACGAGCCCGAACCCGCCACTTTCGCATCCATCATTTCGATGTCGCCGTCCGCAATCCTGACATCACCAGAGCCTGCAATCGCCCCCCTCATCTTCCTAGAAATAAGCTGTTTGCAACGCAAATCACCCGAACCTGAAAGCGTCAGTCTCAAATCATCGATGCGCGCCGTTTCCTCAAAGGAAATGTCGCCCGAACCGATGAGATTCAAGTTCATTTTGGCCATGTTGACCTCTTTCTCGAACACGACATCGCCACAGCCAATCACATTAACTTCCAACTCCTCGCCGTCAATTGCATCAAGGAAGCTGAAGCTGCCGCTGCCAACAATGCCGATGCGCTCCAATTGCGGCGCGGCCAAGTCGATGACGAACACTGTCGGGCGCAGGCTGACATTATTGTATTTGTCGCCGCCAACGCCAAGGTGCAGCGCGTCGCCGTTCAAATGGAGGTCAAGATACTCCAAAAGGTTCTCATCGACGTGTACAATGCAAGAATATTGGTCTGATACCGTGTAGTTTATCGTCGCTGGAAGCAGTGTCGTAATCTCATCGAACGCGCCCGTAATCTCATACTCGCGCGTCACCACATTGCCGTTGCCTTTGATGACATCGCCACTTCCAATGGTCAATACGCCATTTTTTATGGTTATGGCGCCGTTATCAATGATGGCCGATTGTGCAGAAACCCAGTTTCTGCCCAGGAGAAGCGCCACGCAAAGGATGGCCTTCGAAATGCTTAGGATGTGTTTGTTCATAATGCTTTGAATTTAGTGTTAAACATACACCAAAAGCCATAGCATAGTTCGTGCCAAAATTATAAAACATTATAAATCAATGATTTGTAAATTTTATGTCTTGTAAAACAGTGTAAAGTTTCTTTACAGGTGTAAAGATTCTTTACAGTCCGTCCGTCACAAAGGCAGCCGATTTTGAATAATTTTCCAAAAAGGGATGCAGTTGTTTGATTTTTACTATTTTTGTGGCGCACTTAAATCAATCAACACCATGAAAAAGACCCTACTGATCGCCCTCGCGGGCATGATGATGTTTGCCTTCACTCAATGTGGCGGCAACGGCAACGCAAACACTGGCAGCGTGAAAGGCACCAAGCAATTCACGGAAACCAAGAAAATGTATGACGAGCTCGAAAAGATGATCAAAGACGCCAAGAGCTGCGACGAATTGCAGGAGGCCGCTTTTGGTCTGGTGATGGGCAGCTTGGCCAGCGGACTCGGCGACAGCAAATACGCCGACGACGAAAAGATGACCGAAAAGGAACAAGAGAAGATTGAGGAAATCGCTGAAAACCTCCTCAAAGACGCCGAGAAGAAAGCCGAGAAATTGGGCTGCGACTTGGACGATTAACAACTCCTTCGGCAAACAAAAGGCGGCAGGGCACTCACCTTGCCGCTTTTTTCATTTCCGCGCCACCACCAAGAAATGCGGGCTCATGCCCATCATCTCAGGCTCCGACTCGGTGATGCGGACGATTTCCAATAGTCTCTCACGACTGGCCTCGTCCTCCCATTTCTCAGCAAGGTGCGGCGTAAACCAAATGCAGCCTTCCACGGCAACAGCCTTCTCGACCTCGAAGCCAGCCTCCGCGATTTCCGCTTTCATCTCCTCCGTAGTAGTGAAATACGACTCCGCGATGAACCTCGGATATTCCGCCGGACGGATATGGTCGCCCGTGGTCATCTCGCCGCGTATCATGTTGAAAAACACGGGGTCGTCGATGAAGTCGTTCTTCTCGCCATAGACCGACAGCGCCCAAGTCATGGAACTGAACTTGGAGATGCCTGCCGAGACCAAAAGGCCGCCTTTCTTCAGCACACGAAAGGACTCCCGAAGTGCTTGCAAACGGTCTCCCCTATCGCGCAAATGATACAAAGGTCCCATGAGCAGCACCACATCCGCACTCTCGTCAGGACGATCGACCTGCAAGGCATTGCCCATCTCGGCGACGAAATGGCAATCCTGCATCATATTGGCCTTGGCATATTCCACGGCGTTCTCCGCCAACTCGATGAGATGCAGCTCGTTGCCTTTCTTCGCCAGCCAAGCCGCATACATCCCGATGCCGCCGCCAATGTCGAAAATCACCTTGCCGCCATCAATGTAGCGCGACAGGATTTCCTTCGTCCGATGGAACTCAACGATGCCCAAGCCGCGCTCAAGTCGGCCTATTTCCGCACCGTTGTTGTAGAAGTCGTAGATTTCGTTCATTTTCGTCATTTTACGATGCAAAAATACACATTTCCGTCATTTCACAAACAAATCATCAATCGTGACCACCCTTTGGAAAACGCCACTATACTCGTTATATGTCAAGCCTTCATTGGTTACTAAAACATTGTGTATCACCGCTCTTTTCGGCAAACGCTCCGCCAGCAAGTTCTGACGATGAACCAATTTCGAATAATAAGCCTTGTTCACGGTGAATTTCTCATTGTAGAACTTCATCTCACACAAATTCACCACATTGTCTTTCCGATTAATCAGCAAATCCATCTGTGCGCCCTCGGTTTCGTCATCTCCTTTCAACGCCCAAGAAGATTGCGTTGACGAAACCCCAAGGATGTCAAGTGCCTTCTTGATTTGAGCAATATGCGAGAAGCATACTTCCTCAAACGCAAAACCCCGCCACGACGACACGCTCTGCGAAGTCACATTGTGCATCCAAAAATCGGGGTCAAGTTCGGTTCGGCCCTGAACAAACTTCATGTAAAACAGGCAAAACGGGTCGATTAGCTTGTAATGCTTTTCGCGCTTGCCCGCTCCAAATGGGATGTAGAACTCAATGAAATCGCTGGCAGCAAGCGCCTTCAGCATGGTGCTAAATGTGCCGCCCCAAGTCAAACCAGCGGCTTTTGCAAGTTCCTCTTGAGCGTATCCCGACCTTCTGTTGCCGAGAATCTTCACAATCTGCTTCATCTCCTCAGGACGCGAGAACACGGAGGAAAACAAACGGTCAAATTCGTCGTTCAACATCGCGTTTTTCCTAAAAAACAGATTGTCAATATTCTGTGCAAGACTCCTCCCCTGCTCAAAACAACTCAAATAATATGGGATTCCGCCAAATATCATGTAACTTTGCACGATGTCGTAGCGCGACAGCCGGATGCCTTTACTATGGAAAAACTGCTCACATTCGTTGAGGGTAAAGGGCGACAATTTCAACTGACAAGTGAGTCGCCCATACAAGCCACCATGATTGTTGATCAAATTGTCGGTAATCCACGACGTGGCTGAACCGCAAACCACCAGCATAAAATTGTCGCGATGACAGCCCCAGTTGTTCCACAACGCCTCCAACGCCGTGACAAAACCCGACCGAGGCGTATCCATCCAAGGCAGTTCGTCAAGGAAAACCACCTGACGCGACCCATCGTCAATGGATTGCAGGTGCATCTCAAGCATGAAGAATGCCTCAAGCCACGAAGTCGGACACTTGCTTTTCTTCATCCCTTGGATTTGCAACGACAAATAGAAATGCTTCAGTTGCTCTTTCAGGCTGTTTTTGTGGTTTTGCTCGTCCACGGGCGACAATCCAGAATGGCGAAAGGTGATTTTTCCTTTCAAGGCTTCGTCGATAAGGAAAGTCTTCCCCACGCGACGGCGACCATAAACCGCTAAAAATTGAGGCATCTTACTGGAATACAGTCCTTTTATTTCCTCGATTTCCGCTTTTCTACCAATGATATTCATCATAAAAACATCGTTTTATTCAGCGGCAAATATACAAAAACATTCGTTCACCGCTGAATAAAACATATTTTTTACCTAATTTTTCCTCAAAAAAAATGCTTTTATCCAGCGGTGAACAGGGTAAAATGGCGTTTCACCGCTGGATAAACACTATTTTCCTCTGCAACATAAAAGAAGATTCCTTGCCAAAATGTCAGTTTTCCCAATGGCACATAATTTGACTATGTCCCTCCGTCAATTTGAAATTTCAAAAACTACAGATATGCAAACAGGTAACATTGGAGTAAAGACAGAAAACATCTTCCCTGTCATCAAGAAGTTCCTCTATTCGGACCAGGAAATCTTCCTGCGCGAAATCATCAGCAACGCCGTGGATGCTACGCAAAAGCTGAAGGCCTTGGCCACTTCGGGCGAGTTCAAGGGCGAGTTGGGCGACCTCACCATCAAGGTGGAAATCGACAAGAAGAAAAAGACCCTCACCGTCCGCGACCGCGGCATCGGCATGAACGCCGAAGAGGTTGACAAGTACATCAACCAAATCGCCTTCTCGGGCGCCGAGGAGTTCATCGCCAAGTTCAAGACCCAAAGCGAGGCCGAAGCCGCCAACATCATCGGACATTTTGGCTTGGGCTTTTACTCTGCCTTCATGGTCTCCTCGAAGGTCGCGTTGATTTCCAAGTCGTGCAAGGACGCAGGCCAGAACGGTGTCATTTGGGAATGCGACGGCAGCCCCGAGTACACGATGAACGAAATCCCGAAGGGCGACCGCGGCACCGACGTCATCCTCTACATCTCTGACGACGCGCAGGAGTTCCTCGAAGAAGGCCGCATCCGCGAACTGCTCAACAAATACTGCAAGTTCCTGCCCATCCCGATCCAATTCGGCACCAAGAAAGTGCAGGAGGAAATCGAAGGCGAGACCGACAAGGACGGCAAACCCAAGACCAAGGAAGTGGAGAAGCCCTGGATCATCAATGACGTGGCACCACTGTGGAAGAAGTCGCCCAACGACATCAAGGACGAGGAATACAACGACTTCTACCACACGCTCTACCCGATGAACTTCGGCGAGCCGCTGTTCCACATCCACCTCAACGTCGATTACCCCTTCAACCTCACGGGCATCCTCTATTTCCCGAAGGTGAAGAACCGTTACGAGTTCCAGCGCAACAAGATACAGCTCTACTGCAACGAGGTCTTCGTCACCGACTCGGTGGAAGGCATCCTGCCCGAGTTCCTCTCGCTGCTGCACGGCGTCATCGACTCGCCCGACATCCCGCTGAACGTCAGCCGCTCGTTCCTGCAAAGCGACCAGAACGTGAAGAAAATCTCGACCTACATCACCAAGAAGGTGGCCGAGAAACTTGAGGAACTCTTCAAGAAAGACCGCGAGGCCTACGAGAAGAACTGGGACGACATCCGAGTGTTCATCGAATACGGCATGATGAGCGACCCGAAGTTCTACGAGCGCGCCGAGAAGTTCTTCCTCTTCAAGGACACCGACGACAAGTACTACACCATCGAGGAATACAAGGCCTTGATCAAGGAGAACCAGACCAACAAGGACAAGGCACTCGTCTATCTCTACGCCACCGACAAGGACGACCAATACGCCAACATCGAGGCAGCCAAGTCGCGCGGCTACAATGTGTTGATGATGGACGGCATGCTCGACGCGCATTTCATCAGCGCCTTTGAGCAGAAGGAAAGCGAGAAGGGCGAGGACAGCCGCACGATGTTCGCCCGCGTTGACTCCAACACCATCGACAAACTCATCGTGAAAGACGACAAAGAAACCGCCTCGAAGCTCGATGACAAGCAGCGCGAGACCTTGAAAGCCGCCTTCGAGAAGGTCATCGACAAGGTGCGCTTCAACGTGGAGTTCAGCAACGAAGGCGAGACCGATGCTCCTGTTGAGGTCACCCAAAACGAGTGGATGCGCCGCATGAAAGAGATGGAGCAGATGGGCGGCGGCCCAATGTCGTTCTACGGCTCGATGCCCGACAACTACACCTTGATGCTCAACACCAACAGCCCCGTCATCGTCGGCCTCTTAGACAAGGACGAAGCCGCACAGGAAGCCACCATCCGACAAATCTATGACCTCGCACTTCTCTCCAAGAACCTGCTCAAGGGCAAGGATTTGAACGAGTTTGTGAAGAGGAATATGGAGAAGTTGTAATTATCAACAATTTAGGAATAGAAAAAGCCGCAGCGAGGCAAGGATTTGCTTGGCTGCGGCTTTCTGTTTACTGTAAACACTATTTTTCCTCAAAGAAACGGAATGGAAAATGGTTGCGAATATCTACCTGTTCTTCATATTCATATAGCTGATCCCAATGCTTCAAATACCTATCCATTGCATACTCATCTTTCAGCTCATCAAGAGCTTCCATCGCAGACGTAACGACTACCATATAATCACCATAAAGCATCTCTTCGTCCACCTTGAAGCGAATGATATAATCCAAATCTTGTTCAATCAAATCCCTAAATCTTGCTTTGCCCCCCTTTCCTTCCGTCATTACACCATTGATTTCAAATGTCCCAGTCCCTTTTGGCATTACAACAATTTGATTAGGGATTTCAGAAACATCCTCAATCCATTTCTGATAAAGCGAATCGCCCAAAAACCGAGCAGGTAATCTTTGCGTATGCAAGGATAAAAAAGTATAATACCTGACATCCAACTCACGATGTCTAGGTACTACAGCATACTGAACCCTATAGAATCGCATGTCGGCCAGCGCTTGTCTCACCTCATCCACATCCTTCATTTTCACATTTTTGTCAATATTCAAACGACAATTCAGCAAAGGAATGTCTGCTTCATTATGGCATAAGCGCCAATCTTCCATTGACTCAGAAAACGCTTTCAAATCAACTGTTTTCCCATCTACAATAATCAAGCATTTTGATTCCGTTTTGTCTTTGGATTGCACCAAATAGGCATTTTTAGAAAGCGTAGCATGTTCCACTTTTACTAACGCTTCCGTTTCAGGCAACTCCAAACTATAACTATGAGGAGCATTTCGGCTCAAAAAGGCGTTGTCGAGTGACTTATAGTCAACCACATTGATTCTTGACATGCCAAATGCGAGGACGGTCACGAGCACAGCAGAAACGGCCATCCACTTCACGGTTTTTCTCTTGAATGCTTGCCTTATCGCCACCCATGGATGCAAAAACAATACGATCATGAGCAAAATGAAAAGATGCTTGAAGTCGGGATACAAGGAAAATGCGTAAAAGGAACCAGGAAAGCTGAAAATGCAGAACCAACATAATAGAACCTTTGCAAACCAATACAAGAAATACCAATTCAGATTACGCTGGCCGTTGACAATCTGCACCGCCGAGCGATGGCCTCGTTCGAAGACTCGTCTTGGACCGTCAAACCAATAAGCCAAGCAAAACGACTGAGCAAAAACAACCGAAACGAAAGCGAAAAACAACTGATAGAATGAGCGTCCCTTTTCACTTGGAACCCAAATGTCATACTCTGGCGTTACCGTCATCAGACGAAAAGCCTCCAACATGACGCAAGAAAAGAAATAGAACACAAACGACATGAGGAGTGCCACCACAATCCCCGAAACCAACTTAAAAGGCGACAAGCGCGAGCGAAAGGTTTGCCCATATAGATTGACTACATTCATCAGCTTTTTTTGTGTTTCACTTTGCAAAGAAACAAAAAAATCCATTTCGCTGGCGTTCCGAAGTAAAATTGTTCCCCATACAATTTTCAAACTCAACTGCGGAAACTATGGTAAAAATACCAGTTTCCGCACATGAGTTGTATATAAAAACACGAGAATAACTCAAACTCAGGTGCGGAAACAGGGTAAAAATCACAAGTTTCCGCACCCGAGTTTCAATTTTTACGGAATTATTTCTATCTTTGCAGCCGAAAAACAGCATTATCATGGACAAGAACCTGTTTGTCGGACGCGAATACGAGATTCGCCAATTGGAAAAATACCGCGATTCCAAGGAATCGGAGTTCATCATCGTTTACGGTCGCCGGCGCGTGGGCAAGACCTTCCTCATCAAGGAATTCTTTGACGACAAGTATGACTTCAAGGTCACGGGGCTTTACAAGAAGCCCAAAAAGATGCAACTCAAGAACTTTTATCTTGCGCTGTTGGAATACGGGGCTAACATCAAAAAAGTCCCAACGGACTGGTTGGAAGCCTTTGCTGAACTGAAGAAACTACTGAAAGGCGTCAAGGAAAACAGGAAGAAAATCGTCTTCATTGACGAACTGCCGTGGTTGGACACCCGACAAAGCGAGTTCCTTTCTGCCTTCGAGGCCTTTTGGAACGGTTGGGGAGCACAACAAAACGACCTGATGCTGATCGTTTGCGGCTCAGCCACCACATGGATCACCAACAAAATCCTTTCCGACAAAGGCGGCCTATTCAATCGGGCAGCCCGAAGGCTTTATCTGATGCCTTTCACGCTGCAAGAAACCGAAAAATACCTTGTTTCGAGAGGCATACACTGGAGCCGCTACGACATCGTGGAATGTTACATGACCATGGGCGGCATCCCGTATTACCTCAAACTCTTGGACAACAGCCTCTCCTATCTCGCCAACATCGACACACTTTTCTTCAAACGCAACGGGCCGCTTTGGGACGAATTCGACCATCTGTATGAGACTTTGTTCGGCTCATCGAAAGCCTATCTGAAGGTCATCGAAGCCCTTGCCACTAAGAAATCGGGGCTGACCCGGAAAGAAATACTCCAAGAGACCAAATTGGACGACAACGGAATGCTCACCGAAATGCTGAAAAACTTAAAAGACAGTCAATTCGTGAGAGCCTACAACACTTTTGGCTACGGCGAGAAGAACGTGGTTTACCAACTCGCCGACTACTTCACCTTGTTCTATCTGCGCTTCGTGAAAGGCAAACAAAACCCAGACGAGCACTTCTGGACACATTATTTGGACAATCCCGCAAAAAGCAGTTGGGCCGGACAGACCTTCGAGCAGGTTTGCAAAGACCACATTTCGCAAGTCAAGAAAGCGATGGGAATCAGCGCTTTGCTGACCGACATCTCATCATGGAGAGGCGAATCGGAGAGCGGCAAAGCCCAAATCGACCTCGTCATCGACCGCCGCGACCGAGTGACCAACATCTGCGAAATCAAGTTTTCCATGAGCGAGTTCGCCATCGACCAAGATTATGAGGACAAACTGAGAAAGAAAATCCAAATCTTCCGCGAAGCCAACAAATCACGCAATGCCTTGCAATTGAGCATGATTACGACATACGGCGTGAAGCAAAACGCGCATAGTGGCATAGTTCAGTCGCAAGTAAGGATGGATGATTTGTTTGTCGCATCTGAATAACAGATTTTTATTATTTTTGCACTCAAATAATCAAAGCACAATGTCCAACGCCATCAACATACTGAACCGCGAAGAAGACCGCCGCATCGTGGCGGCCATCAAGCAGGCCGAGCTCAACACCTCGGGCGAAATCAAGGTGCACATCGAGAACCATTGCAAGGGCGATGTGGAAGAGCGTAGCCTGTTCGTCTTCAAGAAACTGAAAATCAACGAGACACAACTCAAAAACGGCGTGCTGATTTATCTCGCCGTGAAGGACCACAAGTTTGCCATCCTCGGCGACGAAGGCATCAACAACGTGGTGGAAGACGGCTTCTGGAACGACGTGAAAGACCTGATGCTCAGCCACTTCAAGGAAGGTCGTTTCACCGAAGGCCTAGAGCAAGGCATCCAACGCTGCGGCGAGAAGCTGAAGACCTATTTCCCCTACCAATCCGACGACATCAACGAAATCCCTGACGATATTTCCTATGAAAACAACTGAGCGATATAGCTGGCTGCTCTGCCTTATACTTGCGCTATTTTTTGGCACAAGCCTGAAAGCCCAATTGCCTAGCCCACCCAATCCGCCGCGCTTGGTGAACGACTACACCGGCACTTTGACCGCATCGCAAATCAACACACTCGAGCATAAACTCGTGGCCTACAACGACTCAACTTCCACGCAGTTCCTCGTCCTCCTAGTGGACGACCTGCAAGGCTACAGCATCGAGCAATACGCCACCGAAATCGGGCATTCGTGGGGTGTGGGGCAGCAAGGCAAGAACAACGGTGCAGTCATTTTGGTCAAGCCGAAGAAAGGCACCGAGTCGGGCAAGGTAACCATACAAACGGGCTATGGCATTGAGGAATACGTCACCGACGCCACGGCCAAAACCATCATCGATCGGGAGATGATTCCCGCCTTCAAGGAAAACGACTATTACACCGGCATCGACAACGCCATCAACGTGATGATGGACCTCTGTTCGGGCAAGTTTACGCAGGACGAATACACTGACGGCGACGGAATCCCTGGTTGGCTCACCCTTCTTTTCATCATCGCCATTATCCTCATTTTCATCAAGTTTTCCAAAGACGGAGGCCAAAACTATTCCGGCGGCGGCACCCGAACCATCTGGATTCCGATGGGCGGAGGTGGCTTCGGCGGTGGAAGTTTCGGTGGTGGTGGCAGCTTTGGAGGAGGAGGTTTCGGAGGCTTTGGAGGCGGCGGCTTCGGCGGTGGCGGCGCCTCAGGAAGTTGGTAATTCATCACAAAACTGACAAAACAATGCAAAACCTCAGAAAAAGAGTCGCGGCTACACAACCGTGTCGCCGCAGGAAGCCCGCCGGTTGGCAGGCTTTCCCACCACAAAAAAAGGTTTTGTCAAGTTTTGAAAGTTTTGTGACTAAACGAATAAACAAATAAAAATCAACAATATGTCAGAACCCATCATCGAACTCAAAAACGCATCGATTTTCCAGCGGGAGAACCTCGTCTTGTCGAACGTCAACCTGACGCTCCACAAGGGAGAATTCATCTACCTCATCGGTCGCACGGGAAGCGGAAAGTCCTCGTTATTAAAGACTTTGTACGGCGAACTGCCTGCCCGCGACGGCTATTTCCATGTAGCCGGCTACGACCTCACCAAACTGAAACGGAAAGACATCCCCTACCTGCGCCGCAAAATCGGCATCGTCTTCCAGGACTTCCAACTCCTTTTCGACCGCTCCGTCGAAAAAAACCTTGAGTTCGTGCTTGGCGCCACGGGTTGGAAAAACACGGCCGAAATCTCAAAGCGCATCGATGAGGTGCTGACGATGGTCGGACTGGCCGACAAGCGCAAAGTGATGCCGCATCGGCTCTCGGGCGGCGAACAGCAGGGCATTGCCATCGCTCGCGCTTTGCTCAACGACCCTGACGTCATCCTCGCCGACGAGCCTACGGGCAACCTCGACCCCGACACCACCCTTGACGTGATGAAACTCCTGCGTCGCATCAGTGAAAACGGACAAGCTGTTCTCATGGCCACCCACAACTACACGCTCATGCAAAAATACCCTTCGCGCATCGCCAACTGCAAAAACGGGACCGTCATTTGCTCCGAAATGGAATGAAGCCTCGCAACAATTACCGCGAAGTATCGTTATTAAAACACGATGATCAACCAACTCTCGATATTGATTCCTACCTACAACGAAGATTGCACTTCGCAAGTAACTGAATTGCAGCATTGTGCAAACTCCATTAATGGATTACAATACGAAATCATCGTCTCCGATGATGCGTCGACCAACCAGGAAATCGCGCAAAAAAACGCACAAATCGAATCTATGTATCATTGTCGATTGTTGCGCCAACCATCCAATATCGGAAGAGCGGCCAATAGGAATTTCTTGGTCAAGCAGGCGCGTTACGACTGGTTGCTTTTCCTCGACTGCAATGTGGGCATCATCGACGAGAATTTCATCAAAAACTACCTGACCTGCGACAAAGCCGACGTCGTGAGTGGTGGAGTCACCATAAAAAACGACCCCCAACTTTCGAGCAGCAATCTCCGCTACAAATACGAGCAAAAAATAGCCCCAAAACATACTGCCCAACAGCGGCAAATGCATCCCTACCAAAGCTTCCGAACGACGAATTTCATGGCTCGCCGCGAGATGATGCTGACCCACCTTTTTGACGAAGCCATTGCCCGATACGGCTACGAAGACGTTCTTTTCGGGAAACATTTATGCGATGCCAATATCACAATCCAACACACTGAAAATCCAGTAGTTTTAACGCATTTTGAGGCCAACGAGAACTACATGGCCAAACTTGAGGAAGCCATGCATACACTCCACGATTTGCAGGACGAATTGAGAGGCTATTCGCCTTTGCTTTCTACTGCTGAACGTTTGAAAAAAACGGGAATGCTTGCATTTACACGGTCCTTTTTCAGAAAAGTCTCACAAAGCTTGCGCAAAAACCTGACGGGCGCCCAGCCTCGCATTTCATGGTTAAACCCTTACAAATTAGGCTATTTCCTCTCTATTGACGAATAAAACGCCAAAAGCATCTGTTCTTCGTTTTCCCAACACAAATCCTGAGCGGCAACCGCCAAATGTTGTTTCCAAAGCACCATTCTTTCCTCATTGGACAAAGCTTCTCGAATGGTTGCAGCAATCGTTTCAGGTCTATGATTTTCGATAAAAGTCCCAATGTCGTATTGCCGGATGATTTTCTCTATTTCAGTCAAATGCGAAGCCACAATCGGCACACCTGCCTGAATGAAATCAAACAACTTGTTAGGCAGGCTGAAACGATAGTTCAAATTCGTATCTTTGTCCAAACAGAAGCCCAACTCGGCCAATTGGGTGTAAGCCATCATCTGTTGGTAAGGCATCCTCGGGAAGAATCGAACCCTGTCCGTAATCTTCAGTTCCTCAACCATTTGCTTCAAGATAGGCAACACATCTCCCCCACCGATAATCATTAGGAAACAATCGTCGAGCAACGCCATCGCCTGCACCAGTTCCTCCGCCCCGCGCTGGATGTTGATGCCCGAGCCTTGCAAGATCAAAAGCTGTTTGTCTGTCGGCAAACCCAATGCCGCTTTGTCACCCTTCGGCGGCAAAGCTTTCCGAAGCGGTATATTCCTGATTACCTGACATTTGACTCCGTATTTCTCGCGAAACAAATCGGCAATGGAATCGCAAACCGTAATCATTTCGTCCAGTTTGGGCACCACAAAGCCTTCGATGCGTTTCCACACCTTTTGCACCCTTGGCCGCCCGACCAATTCTGGTGTTTCCGTAAAATATTCGTGGCTGTCGAAGATCATCTTGCTACCTTTCAGTTTTGAAATGAAATAAGTAGGCAAAATCGTATCCAAGTCGTTGGAAAGCAAAAGATTGGCATGATGGAACAACAAAAAGAGAAACAGCCGGATATTGTACTCAGCGTAAAACAGCGGACCTTTCTCGAACAACAATTTCATCCGATGCGACGCATACGGTCGTTCGTCCATCGGCGGGCTTTTGCGTTGCTTGCGGCCCACCAAAAGCACTTCATACCCAGCCTTTTGCAAAGCCAGACACGACTTGTTGACCCTTTGGTCCGTAACCAGGTCGTTGATCACCGATACAATGGCGCGTTTCATAGTGCAAAGTTACAAATGTTTTCCTTCCAACGGTGATTTTATCTTTCTATTGCTTATTTTTGCGCCATGAAAACCAACTTCAACCTCCGGCCCTACAATAGTTTCGGCTTTGATGCCGTCGCTAAATACTTCATCGAAATCAATGAAATTCAGCAACTTGAAGCATTGATTCAGAACGATGTTTTCAGGAACGAGAAGCGCCTTATCCTCAGCGGCGGCAACAATATCCTTTTCCAAAACGACTATTTCGACGGCCTCGTGGTTCATATCAACACGAAAGGCATCGAAATCCTACAAGAAGATGAAAATGAGGTCGTTGTGCGTGCCCAAGCTGGCGAGGATTGGCCTTATTTCGTCAAAACGATGGTCGCAAAAGGTTATCACGGAATCGAGAACCTAGCCCATATCCCAGGCAAAGTAGGTGCGGCACCAGTGCAAAACATTGGAGCCTACGGTATGGAATTGAAAGACAGTTTCTTGCGATGCGAAGCCATTTCTGTCACGACAGGAGAAAAGCATGTTTTCATGAAGGATGATTGTCGTTTCAGCTATCGCGAAAGCATTTTCAAAAACGAACTGAAAGGCAAATACATCATCACCTCGGTGGATTTCCAACTGAAGAAAAACGCACCTTTAAACCTTGATTACGGCAACATCAAGTCATACTTGGAGCAAAACGGAATGGAAAATCCCACTTTGCAGCAACTTCACGATGCCATTTGCGCCATCCGCGATGCCAAATTGCCCGATGTAAAGCAAATCGGAAGTTGCGGCAGTTTCTTCAAAAATCCTGTCATTGAACAAGCGCAATTTGAGGCTTTGCAAAAGGAATATCCCAACATTCCCCATTATCCCGAAGCCGACGGAAAGGTCAAAGTACCAGCAGGTTGGCTCATCGAACACAGCGGCCCTTCGACAGGCTCAGGGACCGCAAGCTGGAAAGGCTGGCGCAACGAGCATGTGGGCGTGTACGAGAAACAAGCCCTTGTCTTAGTGCATTACGGCGGAGGCAAAGGTCAGGACATCGTGGAACTGGCCAACAGAATCCAAGAATCCGTAAAAAACAAGTTCGGAATCCATATTTTTCCAGAAGTAAACTTTGTATAATACTCATTTACAATAGATTATACATTAAAAAACTCTGATTTTACAAAATAGTAATAGCCATTACCGTAATGGCCATTACTATTATTAAATAACAAACGTAAACAACTGTATTTCAATAGGCTACATATCTTCCATTGAAAGTGAACCCACATGGATTTTCATCTTCGCCAATTCGGGTGTCTGAGCCACGACCTTATTCACTTTCTCCTTGAAAGCCTTCGCGTTATACCGCTCACCTCGTTTCTTCAATTCATAAATCCACGCTTCTTTCTTGATCGGGTCGGCGACAATCAAATCAATCTCGTTTTCGCCCTTTCTGTCCCACCATTTCCCGACGATAAAACGTCCTTCCTCCTCAAATTTCCTGATGAAATAACGCTCCATCATCCAACCAGAAACAGTGCTGTAATCGCGCTCGATGATTTCCGCAAGAGAGCGCAAAGCCTTGTTTTCGACTAGTGCCTGATGCTTGTAAAAGAAACGAAACCAGAAGATTAGGAAACAATCATTGAGTTGATAACGCACTTTCTTGCTGTTTTCTTTCGCAAAAATCGGCAACGACTTATTGATGAGATTGTAGTAGTTTTCCAGCTTCGCAAGATAACTTCCGAGGTTACCGATGCCCAATTCGCCTTCGATTTCCGCGCGGGTCTTCAAGCCGCTCGCAATGCAGGTCAAGATGGAAAAATAGGTGATATAGTCCGTCCCGAACTCCTCAATGAGAATATTCCGCCCCTCGTTGATGAAGGGCGAATTTTCCAAAGTCAAAGCGGAAAGCATCTGATCTTTAGCAATATAACCATTATCAAGCAGCAGCGAAACATACCATGGCACGCCACCCGTGATGCTGAACAGGGCAAGCAGGTCCTCTTGGGAATAGTTGGAATTGTAATCGGCCAGAATGTTCTTCATGACGCTGGTGGAAAACGGCTGAAGCATGATTCTCGCGTTTGCCCGACCGAAAAGCGGTTCCTCGTAGTCTTCAAAAATCCGCTTCATCAACGTGAACACAGAGCCGCTGATAATCAAGTTCAAATGGCTCTCGTGACGAAACAAGTCCCAATCGCGCTGCATATCGCCAAACACCGTTGGATTCACCTTCATGAAGTTCTGGAACTCATCGATAATCAGCGTGAAAGGCCTTCTCTTTGCAAGCTGCAACACAAACCGAAAAACGTCTGCAAACGCATTGATTTGCCCGATAATCGGAATGCCGAGTTTGTTCTCGATCTCGAGCAAAAAATCTCTACATAGCAGTGCCTCGGCCTTTTTGCCAACGAAGAAATACAGCACCGTAGTATCGCCGCAGTTCAGCGCCAATTCGGTCTTCCCGATGCGCCGACGGCCCATCAGCACGGTCATTCTTGCCTCGTTTTTGCTTTGCTGAAGCACTCTTTCAAGTTCTTCTCGCTCTTTTTCCCTGTCGTAGAATTTCATCTTTCCTCAATTATAGTAACTATCATTACGGTAATAGCCGTTACCATTTTGCAAAAGTACAAAGAATTTCCGAATGTGCAAGCACTTTCAACAAAAAAGTAATAGCCGTTACGGTAACGGCCATTACTTTAGCATTCCAGCGCACCAATCAAATCCGTAACATTTTGGAAACCATGATGTTCACAATATTCAATTATTCCGCGAGCGATTTTCGCAGAAACGGCAGGATCAATGAAATTGGCCGTGCCAATTTCGATGGCTGAGGCGCCAGCGAGCATGAATTCCACGGCATCAGTGGCGTTGGAAATGCCGCCCAAACCAACCACAGGAATCTTCACCGCCTTAGCCACTTGCCACACCATGCGCAAAGCCACAGGCTTCACGCAAGCACCCGACAAACCGCCTGTTATCACGGAGAGTTTCGGTTTGCGCTTCTCCGCATCGATGGCCATGCCCATCAGCGTGTTGATGAGCGAAACCGAATCGGCGCCAGCAGTTTCTGCAGCCAAGGCGATTTCGGCGATGTTGGTCACATTGGGCGAAAGCTTGACCATCAGGTGTTTATGATACACTTTGCGCACCTCAGAGACCACTTGCGCAATGCCCGTGGTGGTCACGCCGAAGGCCATGCCGCCTTGTTTCACGTTAGGACACGAAACATTGAGTTCGATGGCGGGAATTTTCTCCAATTCGTTCACCATCTCGGCGCCTTTCACGTAATCCTCCAAAGTGGAGCCCGAAAGGTTGAGCAGCACATTGGTGTCAAAATCCCTGATGCGAGGATAAATCGTATCAATAAAGTATTGAACACCTTTGTTTTGCAGTCCAACACAGTTCAGCATTCCCGAAGGTGTTTCGGCCATACGCGGATAGGGGTTGCCCTCGCGCGGATGTAAGGTCGTGCCCTTCACGATGATGCCGCCAAGTTGCGACAAATCCACGAAATCGGTGTATTCCTCGCCATAGCCAAACGTGCCCGAGGCCGTCATCACGGGGTTGCGCAACACCAAGCCGCGACCCAAATCTATCGTTGTGTTCACCATTTCAACCTCCTTGTATTAAATACTGGACCTTCCTTGCAGACGCACACATGACCTTCGGTCGTATCCTCCACACAGCAGAGGCAGGCACCGAGGCCGCAAGCCATCAGGTTTTCGAGCGATACCTCGCACCAAATTTCTTTTTCCGTCGCGATTTTCGCCACGGCTTTCATCATCGGCTTGGGACCACAGACGTATATTTTGTCGAAAGTCCGTTCCTTCCACACCGAGTGCATCGTGACGAAGCCTTTCTCGCCCAACGAGCCGTCTTCCGTCGTTACGAAAGTTTCTCCAAGTCGCCGATATTCTTCAAGTCGCAGCAAATCGGATTTCGTCTTTCCGCCCAAAAGTAAAACGGGTTGAACGCTGTTTTCATTCAGCACCTTGGCAAAATAAAACAAGGGCGCGATGCCGATGCCGCCACCCACGAGCAGCACCTTCTCCCCTTTTTCGGGCATGGAAAAACCGTTGCCCAACGGCAGTACGATATTAATAAGGTCTCCGACCGATGCCGCTGCCAAATGGCGCGTTCCCTCGCCCACTTGCTGCACTAGCAAATCAATTTCATTCTTCTGAGTGTCAACGTTATGAATGGAAATGGGGCGACGGAGATAGGTGCTCGGTGAGCCGTCCACGCGCACTTGCACGAACTGTCCAGGCAAGATTTCCGGCAAAGGTTTTTCGGAGCGGAGCCTCAGCACCACCGAGCGCCCGAAGTCGTGTTTTTCGGCCAATTTGAAGTCTTTGATTTGTTTCATATTGCATTAGTTACGGGTTTTGTCATTGCGAGCGAAGCGTGGCAATCCATTAGTTTCTGGATTGCTTCGTCGTTCCTCCTCGCAATGACTATAAACGGGACAAAGATACAAAAAAAGCCGCAAAACGCGGCTTCTTGTCAACTTATCCTATGAAAAATCACTCTTCTTTTGCTTCAGGCTGATCCTCAGCGGCTTCTGTCTCAGCTTTTTCTTCCTCAACAGTGAAGTCGAGCAGGTTCTTGTCGTTCAGCATCTGATACCATGCGAAGACTTTTCTCATGTCGGAAGGATAAACGGCATCTTCGTCATAATCGGGCATGACGAAAGCGAACTTTTCGCGCAACTCGTCGTTGGAGGCTTTCTTGAAATCAAAGTCGACCTTATCGCCCATTTTTTCATGAATCATCATGAAAACTTCCTTCAGCGGACGGTCTTCGTCGGTGGAGAAGATGGAAATCTCTTCCAACGAGCTCATACGGTCGCGAGCAAAGGCAGGAATGCACTTGCCATCGACAACCGATTCAACAATAATTCTTCCAACGGCTTGAGACTTAATCAGATAAAGTCCAGGTTTGCCAGATATTGATACAATTTTAGTCAGATCCATAGTTCAAATATTAAAAGTTTGTTCTTCAAAAACGGCTGCAAAAATAGGAAAAAGTTTGGTATGAAAACACAACGATTGATTTTTGTTCAATACTCAAGCCGGATTTCGTCCACCCAAAGCACATTGCCCAAAGCGCCCACAAATGCGCCTTGGCTGCCCGAGGTAATCATCATTATCGCATGAGTGACAGGACTATCGGCCTCAGCCCAGGCTTCTTCTTGGATGGGCCTTTTCTTGCCCTTGCTGTTGAGTGCATACATGGTCTTGGCACCTGAAACCAAGTCCATAAAAGGCTTATAATCCTTTGATTTTCTAGCATCTCCATAGACAACTGGGATTCGAAAGTTGTTCACCCAACCGTTGGAAGATTTGTCGATGTGCGCCACGGCAGTACCCACGCGCTTCGCATGGATGTTTCCTTTTTTGTCCTCCCAACGGTATTGCAGGATGAAAAGCACTTCGGCGGGGTCATAGCCATCGAACTCGGTGGTGCGAAAAGTGGTGCCTTTCACGAGTTTTCCGGTGTTGGGAACAACCGATTTATAGTCGAGCACAAGCGCTTTCGGCCTTTTCGTGAACGGAATGCCCCAATCCATGAAGGCGTAAGGGTCACTGACGCCTGTGATGGGTTCCAGCATCTTGCCCCAATAGATGGAACCTGCTGCCAACACCTTGATATTCACCAATCCGGCCACTTTGCACGAGGCAAATTGGGTGGCTAATTTGGCACAACGACCCTTCGGACCTTTGTCGGGCGTGACGTTGGTGCTGGTCTTCACCACACCAGCCACCTTGGCAAAGGCATTCGACGACGACCAAATCGTTTTCTTGTAGTTGTAGGCTTCATTGCCCCGAATCGTATCCGTCGGGCCGACCACATACAAGGTTTTCTCCTGACCGCCAATGATTTGCGACTCAGTGACATAACGCACCGTCCACTGTTCAAAGTCACCGAACGGCACCTTCTCGTAGCGTTGACCGAAAGCCGTCAGCGACAGCAACAGCGTCAATAGGGTTATTTGAATCTTTGCCATAATCTGTTCACTAATCCCTTGGGCAAAACAGCAATCAACGGTGGCAAGTAGAGGTTCATAAAGCCAGGTTTCACCACTCTTTTCTTGCGCATCATGCCTTTCAACGCCTTGCGCACCAACCACTGAGGCGTGCCGATGAGGCCCATGCGTACGCCAAGCTTCAACAGACTGGGTTTCAGCTTGTAAAGCGGTGTAGCAATGGCGGCAGGACAAACCGTGGTCACCCCAACGCCATAAGGTCGCATCTCGAAATAGAGCGACTTACCAAAACTCTTCAGATAGGCTTTCGTGGCGGAATAAATGGTGATGCCCGGACAAGGCAATTTGGCCGCCATCGACGACATATTGAGGATGTAGCCGAAACCGCGTTTCTTCATTTCCTCGCCAAATAAAATGCACAATCTTGTCGGAGTCAGCATATGCAATTGCATCATTTTCAACGCCTTCGTTTCGTTCTCGGAGGTTAGTTCCTCGAAGAAAAACATGCCTGCATTGTTGATGAGGATGTCGATTTGCAGATTTTCGGCATGGCAAAGGGCAAACAATTCATCGGCGGCATTCTCGGAGGTGAGGTCTATATAATAAGGTATGACCCGCATCTGGAATTGCGCGTTCAAATCCGTTGCGACACGTTCCAATTCTTCCTTTTGATTGCTGACCAGCAACAAGTTGCAACCTGTTTCGGCCAACTGGCGTGCAAACTCCAAGCCCATGCCCGAGCTGCCACCCGTCACCAACGCCCACGGACGATGCCCGAGTTTTTCCATAAAACCATTCAACCATTTTTTGGCTTTCATTTTGTTCTTTTTTAATCACAAAACTCCCAAAACCTTCAAAACCCAGATTTGGCATTGGCGGCTACACAACCATGTCGCCGCCGGAAAGCCGCCGGTTGGCAGCTTTCCCTTTTGAAAAAGATTTTGCCTGTTTTGCAGGTTTTGTGACAATTCATCCTTTCTTCTCCGCTTTCCTGATTTCCTTCTGTATGCTCCTAGGCAAATCTTCGTCCAAGCAACTGTGGCACTTCATCTCAAGCGTATACATACGCCCGATGCAATAGTTGGAATGCTTGCACTCGCTGCGAGTCACCTCGCCGCTATGCAGCTTGTTGACGAAATCGGTGTCGCGGATCAAGGCACGCGCCATCTGGAGGGCAACGAAGCCTGAATCGAGCACTTCTTCCATCTTCTCCTTCGAGACCATGCCGCCCACATAAATCAAAGGCAACTTCAGCGCGGCGCGGAACTTCTTGGCATCCTCCAAGAAATAGCCTTCGCTGAACGGCACCGTGGGAATCAGTTGACGGCCAAACAGAGCCAATCCCGCCTTGAGCCACCAGAACTTCTTCGGATCCATGTAATAGCGTAAGGTCTTGAGTGGCATGGCACCACGCATCACTTCCATCGGGGCCTTGCTGACGAAACCCGCCGTCAACACAAGGGCATGAACACCAAGCTTTTCCAGTTCCTTTGCCACGATGATACAATCGTCCTCGTCCATACCTTTCTTGAAGCCGTCGTGCATGTTCACCTTGACCACCACGGCCATGTCGTTGCCCGCCGCACGCATCACCTCTTCGATGACGAGCTTCATGAAACGCATCCGATTGTCGAGCGTTCCGCCAAACTCATCACGACGATGGTTGGTGTAAGGCGACAGGAACTGACTGATGAGATAGCCATGTCCCGCATGGATTTCCACGCAGTCGAAACCCGCTTTTCGGGCCAAGTTGACCGCCTTGCCAAAATCCAAAACGAGTTCGTAAATCTCAGATTTCTTCAATCTCCTAACGAAAGTCGGGGAATACATGTTGAAACCGCCCGAAGCGCCAACGGGTTTGCAGCCGCAGGTGGAACGGTGCGTCATGTTGCCGCAATGTCCCAACTGAATCGAGGCCTTGGCACCCTCGGCATGAATGGCATCGGTGAGACGTTTCAGGTCGGGGACGATTTCTTCGCGCATCCAAAGCTGGCCGTTGAACGACAAGCCCGAGCGATTGACGGCTGCGTATGCCACCGTCGTCATGCCCACGCCACCACGCGCCACTGCCGTATGGTAGTTATACAAATCGTCGGAAGGACGATTGCCGTATGCCATGTTTTCGAATGCTGCCGAGCGTATCACCCTGTTGCGCAAGCTGACAGGCCCAATCTGGCACGGCGTAAATATTGCTGAGTTTTCCATAGGTCAATATATAAAAGGTATGATTCGTTTCACTTTTTTCGTATCCAGCTGGTCGCCAAACTCAGCTTCGTATTTCTCATAGATGCGTGCCGCACGAGGACCAAGGTTAGCAAAGGTCCACAAGGCAAACACGCCCCCCGACCACGACCAAGTGAGGATGGCAAAGCCAATCCATTCCACAAACTCACCGAAATAATTGGCCGAGGTCACATAGCGGAACATGCCGCCTTGGGGCAGATAATGCCGCGTGTCGCCGTCCTTCCTCAAATTCCGGATAATGTCATCCGATTGGATGTTGATGTACATCCCGATAATAAACACGAGAAAGCCCACGATGAACTTTGGCGTGGTCAGCCAATCGGAGGGATAATAGTCGACGGGCGAGACATAGAAAATCCAGCCACCTTGCATCAAGGCATTCAACACGTTGAAGACCACGCCCATCACAATGATGGAAAGCGGCATCACGCTATGGCCGCGCAAGCGGAACGGGAACACGAAAGCGCGTTGGATATAGTGGAGCTCGAACAAAAACAAGAACGCCAGCCGCACCAAATCCTGCCTGCGGTCGGAACAAAGCCAAAGCACCAGCATGGCAATGAAAACCGGTGCCTCCATCAAAACCCAGCCCAGCTTGTTATTTACGGCTGGCCCCCATTTCTTGTCGTAGAACTTGCCATAGCCCGCATCCACGAAATAGAGGCTCACAAAAACGACCACGGCAATCACGGCCATGACGATCAAGAATAGATTGAAGTGCTGTATAGTCATAGTTCTGGAAATGAAGTTCAAAAATAGACAAAAACCGATTCCACCCGCATATTTTTCACCAAAAAGGCGTAAAAATTATCCACATCACCATCTTAAGTCCATCCACGAATATGAAGAATTGTGTATTTTTGCCGCAAAATCGAACCAGGAAATTGATTCAAACACCCTAACAACATTACCATGAACATCAATTGGATTCTCATCATCGTCATCGGCATCGTTGGGATGCTGGTGCAATGGAAATTGAAAAACGTATTCGCCAAATACTCCAAGGTGCTTTCTCCTGGAGGTCTTACCGGTGCACAAATCGCGCAGAAGATGCTGAATGACAACGGCATCTTTGACGTTCAAATCACTTGCATCAGCGGGCAACTCACCGACCATTACGACCCCACGAAGAAGACCGTCAACCTCAGCGAGGACGTCTACAAACTCAACAGCGTGGCTGCCGCTGCCGTGGCTGCCCACGAATGTGGCCATGCCGTGCAGCACAAGGTGGGCTATGCACCCTTGAAGCTACGCTCGGCCTTGGTGCCTGCCGTCAACATCTCTTCGAAACTCTCTATGATTGTCATCCTCATCGGGCTGTTCATCATCAACACCTTCCCTGCCCTCTTTTGGATCGGCATCGCCATGTTTGCGACCGTGTTTCTATTCAGTGTAGTCACCTTGCCCGTCGAGTTCAATGCCTCACGCCGCGCTTTGGCATGGCTGCAATCGTCCAACTCGCTCAGCCAGCAGGAGTTGTCGCAGGCCAAGGAGGCCTTGAGTTGGGCCGCCAGCACCTATGTGGTGGCTGCCTTGTCATCGTTGGCCTCGCTGCTGTATTACATTGGATTGGGAAATAGCAGGCGATAAAAAAAACGAAGATCAATTCCCTAAAATCCGCCCATACTCTTCCTTCACATGAAGGGCCAGTTCCTCGTTACCCGTGGCATCGACGGCGCCGATGAACTTCATGCGGGCGTTGTCGAAAGCAATCTGTTCCTCGGTGGTTAAATAATCCTTGTATTCGTAATGGTTTTTGCCCATGGTAACAAATTGGCGAATCGCATTCTCCCAGTCCTCAGCGGAATAATGCTTCGACTTCTTGGCCACCTTGTTCACAAATGCTTCGGCATTGGTGACAATCTGACGCGGGTCTTGGGTCATTTCATATTCGGCTGGGCCGGAGTTGCAGCCGGCAAATGCCAGCACGACAAACAGCAAAAGTGGTAATACTTTTTTCATCGTTATTCTGTTTTTCAAATTTGGCTGCAAAAATAGTAATTTTTATGTTTTTGCCCTGAAAAGTTGCCTCCACGATGAAAAAACATTACTTTTGCCTCGGTAAAACAACGTCTTAAACCCTACAGTTATGAAAAAAACATCCACTCTCATTGCCGCACTTTTGCTGAGTGCATTTGCCGCTTTCGGACAGATGTCAGAAAGGATTGGCTATCCTCAACCTACGCCTAATATCGGGCTGCAACTCAATGCGATGAGGCCCGTAGGCGACTTGAACACAAACACCACGCCAGCCCGAAGTGGCGGCACAGGAACCTACGACGACCCATACCTCGTTTCGTCAGCAGAAGAATTGGCCGAAATCGCCACTCGTGTCAACAATGGCACAGAAGCTGCTGGAACCATCTTCCCGAATGGCAATCCGGGCTACGCCGACCAGTTTTTCCTCCTCACGAAAGACATCGACTTGAGTGATTACACGCCTTGGATGCCCATCTCCATCCCGGGAGAAAAAATCTTCTTCGGTCATTTCGATGGCGACTGGCACACCATCACCCACCTCACCACCGATTTCAGCACCAACAATTCCAACCAAGGACTGTTCTCGGTCATTGGTGCGGGTGCATCCGTCAGCAACCTGAGTATCAAAGACAGCCATATCACCGGCGTGCAATATACAGGTGCCTTCGTCGGTGCCGCAGGCGAGGGCTCAGAAATCTATAACTGCCACAACTTCAGCGATGTGGATGCCACCTATTATTATGCAGGCGGCATTGCAGGTGCCAGTTGGGGTGTCATAGAACGCTGCACCAATAGCGGCAACATCACTTCGGGCATGGACTTCATCGGCGGCATTGTCGGCGACTTCTATGGGGACCTAACCAATTGCATCAACACGGGCAACATCAGTGGCAGCACCTCCACAGGAGGCATTGTTGGTTATAGTGCCAACGCCGCCATCGCCGATTGCCTCAACGCTGGAAACATCTATGCCACAAGTGGATACTCGGGCGGCGTGGTTGGCTTCGTGACCAACTACGACTCAGAGAACACGACTGCCAGGCTGCTCAATGTTGGCGGTTGCTACGGTCCTAGCATCAAGGCCGTCATTGGTCGCCTTTGGACAGAAGACGGACAGCCCAGCCATGCCAACAATTGTTATTACGACCGACAGATGACCGACAAAACAGGCGTCACACCCGGTAATGACGTGGAAGGGGTGGTGGAGCCACGTTTCACCCACGAACTCACCAGCTACAATATGGCAGGGGAATTAGGATGGAGTGTCAGCAATGAGAGCTACCCTTCACCTGGCATTTTTTGGAATCATTACAACGCCACCCTTTTTGTGGCCATTGCTCCTGCATGGTTCCGATTCGCTAACGAAACGGAATACGACCGTTTTGACGACGTTCGCGACGACTTCCGCGTCAACAACGACTTCTACGGACTCACTTGGGAAAGCACAACAGGCAAGGTCGATTTCTACGAAAATTTCGCCCAACTGCTTGATATCGGACAAGATACGTTGGTCGTCACACTTGATGATGCCAGAAAAGAAATCATCATCAACATCACCGACATACTCGGTGTCAATGAAACCACCGCATCAAAAATGATTGCATATCCCAATCCGACCAACGGCCTTCTCACCATTGAAGGAATAGAAGCCACTGAAACACAAGTCTTTAACGCCATTGGGCAGCAAGTCATGAGCTTCAAAGGGAACGAGGCCCATTTGGGACACCTTCCGCAGGGCTTGTATCTGCTGAAATCGACCGACGAAAGCGGCTTACTGCATCAAACGAGGCTTGTAGTGAGCCACTGACAACAGAAAAAAAAGACCGTTGTAGGAAAAACCAAAAGAAAAAAGTTGTATTTTAGCCGACTAATTCTTGAAAATCCAAAACAAATAAATCAAAACGAACAATGAGCACTATCAAAGATTTGGAACCGAAATGCGTGTTCAACAATTTCTACAGCTTGACGCAGATTCCGCGCCCTTCGAAAAAAGAAGCCAAGGTGATCGCCTTCATGAAGCAATGGGGTGCCGACCACGGCCTTGAGACCATCGTCGAGGAATGCGGCAACGTCATCATCCGCA
Source organism: Bacteroidales bacterium (assembly GCA_017477425.1). Taxonomy (GTDB): domain Bacteria; phylum Bacteroidota; class Bacteroidia; order Bacteroidales; family F082; genus Limimorpha. The sequence continues at coordinate 281,341 of JAFUVT010000033.1, read as the reverse complement.
AACCCGCCACGCCCGGCATGGAAAACCGCAAGGGCGTCATCCTGCAAGCCCACTTGGACATGGTCCCGCAAAAGAACGCCGACAAGGTGCACGATTTCGAGACCGACCCGATTGAGACCCACATCGAAGACGGTTGGGTGAAAGCCAACGGCACCACCCTCGGCGCCGACGATGGCCTGGGCGCTGCTGCCGCCATGGCCGTCCTCGAAGCCACCGACCTGCAACATGGCCCCATCGAGGCTTTGTTCACCATCGACGAGGAAACCGGCATGACGGGTGCCAACCTGCTGCAACCTGGCTTGCTGCAAGGCGACATCCTGATGAACATGGACTCAGAGACAGAAGGCGAGCTCTATGTGGGTTGCGCCGGCGGCGTCGACACCATTGGCACCTGGACACCTACTTTTGAAGCTGTTCCCGAAGGCATGACGGCCTTCCGTCTCTTCGTGAAAGGCTTGAAAGGCGGTCACTCGGGCATGGACATCAACTTGGGCCGCGCCAACGCCAACAAGGTGATGAACACCATGCTGCTGATGGCGGCTGAGAAATACGGTCTGCGCCTCGCCTGCATCGATGGCGGCAGCTTGCGCAACGCCATCCCCAGAGAGTCGGAAGCCATCGTGGTCGTCCCGACCTGCAAGGTGGAGGAATTTGCGAAATTCGTCCCCGAATACATCAACATCTGCAAGGAAGAGTTCGCCCAAGCAGAACCCGAATTAGACATCCTTTGCGAAGCCACCGAGATGCCCAAGCAGGTCATCGACGTGAAGACGCAGAACAACATGTTCACCGCCATCGCCCGCTATCCCAACGGCGTCGTCGCCATGTCGCCCGACTTTGAAGGCACCACCGAGACCTCGAGCAACCTCGCCACGGTGAAGATGGAAGACGGCAAGATCACCTGCGCAGCCCTCACCCGCAGCCTAGTGGATGCCGATAAGGACAAACTGGCCGAGCAAATCCGCAAGAACCTCACCGACAACGGCGCTGAAGCCTATTCCACCGGCGACTACCCCGGCTGGAAGCCCAACATCAACTCGACCATCCTCAACTTGATGAAGAAGGTCTACCAAGACAAATTCGGCAAGGAGCCCAAGGTGATGGTCATCCACGCCGGACTGGAATGCGGCATCCTTGGCTCGAAGTACCCGAACTGGGACATGGTGAGCTTCGGCCCGACTTTGGTTCACCCGCACTCACCCGACGAAGCCCTGCTTATCGAGAGCGTGCAGCCCTTCTGGGACTTCCTCGTCGAGACGTTGAAGAACATTCCCGAAAAGGAAGTGGTTGCATAAGCCATTCATAACCAACAATTTGGAAAAGACGAAATCGGTTTTGGTTTCGTCTTTTTCATTTTTTTCAAGAAAAGCGTTGGAGCAAAAGAAATTATTTGTACTTTTGCAGCCCGAAACAAGGGGATTTTAGCGTAAAAAGAACAAATAAAATAAGATACAGAGATGAAGCGCACTTATCAACCATCGAACAGAAAACGTAGAAACAAACACGGTTTCAGAGAAAGAATGTCAACGGCTAACGGCCGTAAGGTTTTGGCCCGCAGAAGAGCCAAAGGCCGCAAAAAACTTACAGTTTCTGACGAGTATTAATTTTCGGAAGCCGTTATATTTCTTATTTAAGGTAACGAAGGCGACCCTTGAAGGGATTCGCCTTTTGTTGTTTTGTTATTTTTTACTTTGGCAAATCACACTTTGTTCATTTTTTTATATCTTTGCCGCAAAAACAGCGATGACATGAAAACAAAGGACACGCATCGTTTCATCGTTAGGGAAGGCAACAAGCATCATCAGTTTGCCGTTGAAAACATATCACATATTGTGTGCGAGGGTTATCTGTGTACCCTATACAGAACCAAGGGGGGCAACGAAACTTTCGCCAAAAGCCTTTCCTATTTTGAAGTACTATTGGCGGAGTTACCGTTTTTTCGCATTAGTCGCAATGCCATTGTCAACCTTGAAGAAATCGCCTGGGTGGAATGCAAAGGGAGAAAACGCAATGCGATAATGAAATGCGACGAAAGACTCCCCATAGCCGACAGAAGGTGGGCAGGGTTTAAAAACAAGTTCTATTCTGAAACACTCACGGCAAAAAACGACACGCTAGCCGAAGAAAACGACACCCCTGAAAAACACGTTGACATAAGGTGTTTCTAATTGACTTTTTCTTGATACTTTTGCAAAAGAATTCTCACAAAAAAGCTTTGCCATGAAAAGGATCTATCTATTATTGCCAATTCTATTTTTGTTCATTAGAACAATGATGCAAGCGCAAAATTTCAACCGTGTGACTCAGATGGGCCTACAGGTTGAGGCGGACACAGTGTTACATCCTTTTGACGGGAACCCTGCAACGAGCATAGGGATTTCAGGTCAAGTGACCTTCACTTCGGAATTAGGATTCGTGCGATTTGTCGTAAGCGACAACTACGATGACGAGTATATGATCTACGAGTCATATCGTTTGTTTGAGAACGATTCGACGTTCAGTTTTTCCCAGAAATGCGACGAAAGTTGCTTCTTTGAATCATATACACCAACCGAACTTATTGTTCAGGTACACGATGCGATTGTTACGATTACATCGGTCCATCTTAGTAATACACAGTATTCTAATGCTGAATACCAAAGAAGAAACGCTGCCTCTGTTGCTAATGAAAACAGGCTTACGTCTGTTCAAAACTATATATCCAGAAAAGGATTGATATGGAAAGCTGGGCACACCAGTATTTCGGATCTTTCCTATGCTTCAAAGTCAAAACTTTGGGGAAAAGGATTTGGTTCGTATGGGTATGAGTATTATTGTGGTGGAATTTATTGTCCACCAAAGCAAGGGAGTAATCCTTTTGACACTTATGAAGCGAACTATGGATTTGCTCATGATTATGATTGGAGAAGTTGTCATGGCGCTAATGATTCACTATCGCCATATTACGATGGTGATCCTTTAGGAACAGGATGGATTACACCTGTTGTATGCCAAAGTAATGGATGTTGGCTTAATAACGAATATATTTGTAATATCGATTCAATTACATGTGTAGATGTGTTGGGAGGAGATTATAGAGAAGCCGCGACTTGTTGGATTTTCGGACCAACATCAACTATTGAGGCTATGACTAATTTATATTATAATGAACATATTGATGTGAATTTGTCGGAGCAGTATATTGCTTGCCGAAAGCAAACTATAAATCATGGACAGGCAACATGGGCTTTCTCCTATTATATTAATGAAGGAGTTCCTGATGAAAGTTGTTTGATTTATTCTGCCTCATTAAATGATTGTGCAGATTTGTGCAATGATCCCGAAGAAAGGATTTCTATTGATGGTGTTGGCATTCATAGCATATACAACACTCAGAATAGTTATAGTTTTGAAGATCTCAGACATAATCTTGTTAATCATGGCCCATTGACAGTTTGTGGCATCCCTTATCCCTGGTATCAGCCTGGATCTATATATGAAACACATTGTATGACTTTAGTAGGTTGGGGTACCATAGATGAGAATACACCAAAAGTTATTGGAGTAGATGACGAAATAGACCCTGTTTGGTATGGAATTACATATTGGATATATAAAGATTCCGATGGACTTGCTGAAGGTCATAATGGTTTTAAATATATTATTCATCCAATAGACGTTCCTCCGCGTGATTATTATGTAATAAACACACCTATAACAAGTTTGAACCGTACTGATAACGACATTAATTGTTATGATAAGGATGGTGACGGTTACTATTTTTGGGGTATTGGTCCAAAACCTTCCCATTGTCCACAATGTCCCGATGAACCTGATGGCGATGATAACAATGCGATTCTTGGACCCGTCCACAATAGTGGGCAATGCGCTATTATTGATTTTTATAATAATAGTTTTGAAGACAAAAAAGAGCGTGACTATTGGGTTTATTTAAATGCAGATTACGGAGATTCTGATTGGCAAATTGTCGAAGGCCAAATCCAATTTGAAAACTTTGGTCCTGCCCAAGCTCAAGATGGGACATTTTATCTATATACCAATAGTAAATATGGGAATTATCCAGAGAAACATCATACAATTGAGGCATCAATAGATTTTAGCAATTATTGTGCTGGAATTATTGAATTTTACTATTATATGGATTACTACCATTGGGGTAATAATGATGACATATTAAGAATAGAATTGCAAGTTAGTCATGATAAAGGGCAGACATGGATTCCTAATTTTTGGTATGTTTCCGATACCCATTGCTCTGAATGGAAATATCAAAGTGTTATAATTCCATCTTCCGTAAACAAGATTAGATTTGTTGGAACCACAGGAAAATCACAATTTAATGTTTTGGCACTTGACAATATTACAATAGCGCCAATAAAATATAATGCTGAGCCTATTATTATTGATAATGCTATAACATGCGATACCGACCATTCAACAAACCGAACTATTTATGTTGAAAATAGCGGTACATTAACAATAAAGAATTGTTTGTTTTCTATTCATCCAGAAGCTAAAATCATCGTCAAGCCAGGAGGCCGTTGTATTCTTGACGGCTGCAAGTTGACCTGTTCTTGCACGGGTGAAATGTGGCAAGGCATAGAAGTGTGGGGCAACAAGAACGCCAACCAATCCGAGGATGCCAATGGAGAATACGCCCAGGGCTATGTCGAGTTAAGGAACGGCGCGACCATCGAGAACGCCATCTGTGCCTTGGAGTTGTGGAAGCCAGGACATTGGAACACCACAGGCGGCATCGTCTATGCCGAAGATGCCGTATTCCGAAACAACCAGAAGAGCGTCCACGCCCTTCACTACAAGAACTACCATGCCAACGGCAAGGAGACCAACTACAACGCCAATTTTATGCGATGCCGTTTCGATGTGAACTGGAACTACTTAGGTGACGAAGACCACATTTTCCACAAGCATGTAGACCTCGACCATGTGCGCGGCATCAGTTTCCAGTCCTGCGATTTTTCCGTCACGGAACCCTCGGACAACATCTCCTATTGGTCCAGCGGAATCGCAGGCTGCGAAGCCGGTTTTAGTGTATCGGGGCCGTGCGAAAACAGCAACATCCAACCCTGTCCCTCGTATGATAACTCCACCTTCTCTGGTTTCTTTTCAGCCATCCATGCCGTAAACGACGGTTCAAAGACTCCTCCAGCCATCTCTGTGACCCATACAACTTTTACCAAGAATGACTACGGAATCTATGTCAACAATTTGAGCAACGCTATTGTCCGTTTTTGTGACTTCGATGTGAAGCGGCAAGACTATTGGCCGTGTGGCGCAGGCATCTTCCTCGAACACATGAATAACTTCGACATCGAGGAGAACACGTTGGCCAAGACCAACACGTTCAGCGGCGATGGCATCGGCATCATCATAAAGGATTGCGCCGTGCAAAGCAAGATCTACCGCAACAGTTTAGAGAGCTTGCGTTGCGGCAACCTGGCCTGGGGCAGGAACATACTGATGAAGTCGTCCAACAACTACCTCGGTTTGGAGTATGGATGCAACACGAACACGGGCAACGCAATCGACTTCTTCGTTATGGACGAGGACGGCGTGTTCTCGGGCATCCAGTCGTCGCAGGGCAGCAGCCTCGCGGCGGCACGCAACACCTTCAGCACCAACGGCTACCACTTCTACAACGGCGGCGACCACAGAATCACCTATTACTACTATGGCGCAACGGGATTCGAGGACGAACAGCCTTCGAACTTCAACAGCAAGGTCATACTGGACTCCACCACCCAAACCGACAACTGCCCTTCGAACTTCGGAGAGAATCCAGTTTCACTTGTGCTCACGCCAACCGAGAAGCAGCAACGGGAGCAGGAATACTACAATGCCTACACTGCATACAACAGTTTGAAGTCGGTATACGACAACCATATCGACGGTGGCAGCACAAGCGACATGTTGAACGACATCGCTACGGCAACGCCGACCGACATGTGGACGCTTAGGGCGCAACTGTTGGGTGCGTCACCTTATCTGTCGAGCTCCGTTCTAACGGCAGCTTCCGACCGCAGCGATGTATTCACAGAATCCGTCCTGTTCGAGATCCTGCTGTCCAACCCAGAGGAGCTAAGGAAGGATTCGCTGATGGATTATCTGCGCAACAAAGCGAACCCGTTGCCTCAGTACATGATGAATATCCTCGACCAAGTGGCCAATGGCGCTACGGCAAGGACGGTGATGGAGACACGCATGGCGGCTTATAGGAGCGCCTACAGCCGCGCTGCAGGCGACATCATCCGTAGCCTCGTCAACGACACCGTCCTTGATATTACAGAGCTTCGCGGCTGGTTGGGCAACCTTGACGGCATCCATGCCGACCGCGACATCATTGCGACCTACGTGGACGAAGGCGACTTCACCGATGCCTTGGCTTTGGCCAACATGCTGCCGACCCTATATGGCCTGGCTGGCAACGACCTCACCGAGCACGACGACTACGAGGAACTGCTGGAACTCTACCGCGACCTTTATGTCGACGGTCGCAACACCATGCAGCTTGACAGCACAGAACGGGCACAGGTGGAGCGCATTGCCCATTACGGCACGGGCTATCCTCAATCCATGGCAAAAGCCGTATTATATGGAACGGATTGGGAGAGCTACACAGATGAGAATCCGTCCGATTGTCCGGATCTGACCATCGTCGAAGACGACAAGGGAGGAGAAAGGAGCTACGCCTACACCATGGAAGACCTTGGCAAGGCCATGGGCATGAGTGTCAACATCAAGCCCAATCCTGCCACCACATGGACTACGGTCGACTACACCCTTCCTGGAGACGCCACGAAAGCAACAATTACAATCACGAGTGCCCTTGGAGTGACAATGCTTTCTTCAGAACTGAATGGTCACCAAGGACAAAAAGTGTTAGATTTGCGTAATCTTTCCGATGCTGTGTACGTCTACACCGTGCGATGCGGTGAATTTATGCAAACAGGGAAACTAGTGATAACGAAATGAATGACATAACCTAAAAACAATAATACCATGAAAACAAAGAACTTACTTATGGTTGCGCTGCTGGCTTTGGCAGCGCTTGGGCTCAAGGCACAGGAATACGAGCCCGTCCTTCAGGAAGGGAACGAATGGCACACACTCTATGTAATGGTGGCCGGTTATCCAACCCCAGAAAAATACAACACTTTCGTCAATTGGATTTCTGGCGACACACTCGTGGAAGGTGTTCGGTACTCAAAAACGATGGAAACTGTGAACGAAGAAGACAACCCATATCTGGTTGCTCTACTCAGGGAAGAGGAAGGAAAGCTATGGGGACGGAAACGTCAATATGGCTTTCAGACAGAGATGTTACTCTATGACTTCAACGTGAGCGTCGGCGACACTTTGAGATTCGGCGATTTCGCAGAGTTTGAGTACTGGGTAGTCGATTCCGTCAGTTTCGAACAAATCGGCGGCAGGGAAAGGAAAAAGATATGGTTTGGAATGGATTATCTTCCTCGGGGCGAGACTTGGACAGAAGGGATTGGCAGTGACTTGGGATTACTTTATAGTGGATGGACTAGCGCAATGGGTGGATACACTCGTGCCTTGTGTTTCCATCATGATGGAGATTTGGTTTGGCAGAACCCGGAATACGATGCCTGCCTCATTACCACGATTGAAGAGGCCGAAATGCAGAAAGCCAACATTTACCCCAATCCCACCACTGGATTTTTCGCCATAGAAGGCTCCGTAAAGACGCTTGCCGTGTTCAATTCCCTTGGGCATGAAATGTACAGCGGCACAACAAGCGCCATTGACGTGCGGGATTGGCCAAAAGGTGTGTATTTTGTCCACATCACGGGTAAAGACGGAGAGGTGAGTATTAAAAAGCTTGTCAAACAATAGGCGAAAACTTCGTTAAGGCATTTATAAAGGATCATTTCTCGCATCTATAAACTATTTCCTCTCCCCTACGCGCCAAATGCATTCGCTCGCGCTGCGCCTCGGGAATCTCGTAATATATCCTGTCCTCGACCACATGGAAACCTGCCTTGCGCAGCACGTCAGCATAGTCGCGGCCAAACTGGCGCACATGGTCGTATTGCCCATAAAGGCGTTGGCGTTCTTTCGGATCGGTGACGGTGGGGTCTTCAAAAGTGTCCACATCGGGATTGATGGGCACCAGCAGAATCGCCCACCCCTCAGGTTTCAGAATGCGCTTGATTTCCGAAAAAGCCTTGTTCGCATCACTGACGTGTTCCAAAACATGGTTGCAAATGACAACATCATAGGTGTCGCTCGGCTGGTCGATGGCGGTCACATCGAGATGCAAGTCCGCGATGGGCGAATCGAGGTCGGCGGTGGTGTAATCCAGGTTTTTCAAGGCACGGAAACGCTTCAGGAAAGGTTGTTCGGGCGCAAAATGCAAAACCTTCAACGGTGCCGTGAAGAAATCCGTTTTTTCTTTCAAATAGAGCCACAACAGACGATGCCTTTCGAGCGACAAACAGTTGGGGCACAAACGGTTATCCATCGCCTTGCCATAGCCATAAGGCAAAAACTTACGAAAATGCTTGCCACACACGGGGCATTCCACCTTGTCGCCGCGATAGAACGGACGGATGAGGAAACTGAATACATAGCTCAACTTGATGAGCCACTGACGGGGAAAAATCTTGGTAAAGAGGGCTATTAACTTCTTCATTTTCGGAATATCGGTTTTGATAGCGCAAAAATACGCAAAGAATCCCTATCTTTGCAAAAAAATCGAAGAATGCTGTTTTCAATCATCATACCCGTCTACAATCGGCCCCAGGAAGTTGACGAGCTGCTGGAAAGCCTTTGCAGGCAGACCCTCACCGACTTCGAGGTCGTCGTGGTAGAGGACGGCTCGACGGAGAAGTGCGAAGACGTTTGCCAAAAATATGCCGACAGACTATCCGTCAAATACTACTTCAAGCCCAATTCAGGGCCTGGACCGTCGAGGAATTACGGCGCCGAACGCAGCCAAGTCGAATACCTTATTATATTGGACTCTGATGTCATCGTGCCCGACAACTATCTGGAAATCGTCAAAGCCGAACTCGACCGTGAGCCATGCGACGCCTTTGGTGGTCCCGACCGAGCGCATCCGTCGTTCACGCCCATACAAAAAGCCATCAACTATTCGATGACCTCGTTTTTCACCACGGGGGGCATTCGCGGCGGCAAGCAGAAACTGGACAAGTTCTATCCGCGCAGCTTCAATTTGGGAATCAAGAAATCGGCCTATGAAGCCTTGGGCGGCTTCGCCCCTATGCGGTATGGCGAAGACATCGACCTGAGTACCCGAATCTTTGCCAACGGTTACAGTTGTCGACTCTTCCCCGAGGCATTCGTCTATCACAAACGTCGCGTCAAGTTCAGCTCGTTTTTCCGGCAGGTAAAACACTCGGGCGAGGCGCGTGTCGTCCTGAAAGACAAATACCCAGAGACTTTCAAGCTCGTCCACATGCTCCCAGCCGCTTTCGTGGTGGGCAATTTGCTCCTTCTCATGCTCACGGCCTTCCACTCGTGGCTTTGGCTGCTTCCTATCGCGCTCTACATCGTCTTGGTGTTCGTCGACTCACTGCTCAAAAACAGGAGCACGAAAGTCGCTTTGCTCAGCATCCCTGCCGCCTATTGCCAGCTTTTCGGCTATGGCATCGGCTTCCTAAACGCCATGGGGAAGGACATTTTAGAGAAAAAAAGGGCGGTCAAAGCAGAAAAACCGTAACTTCGCAGCACTTTACCATTTTGACAATCTCAACACAATGAAGAATAACTTTTTCCAAAAGAACAAACAACTTCTTAGCATCGTGGCCGCCATCCTCGCTTTCGCGGCTATCACATTAGTCTACTTCAGCCCTGTCCTGCAAGGCAAACGTGTCAAGCAACACGACATGGAAATGCACAAGGGCATGGCACAGGAACTAACCCAATACAGGGAGGCCACTGGCGAAACCGCACTTTGGACCAACTCGGCCTTCGGAGGAATGCCTGCGTGGAACATCACCGCTCCGCAAAAAACCAACCTCTTCGACTATGTCCACAAAGTGTTATCCATCGGACTTCCAAGTCCCTACGGCAGCGTCTTCATCAGCATGTTAGGCTTTTTTATCCTGCTGTTGGTGCTTGATGTCGGCGTGTGGACTAGTTTCCTTGGTGCCATCGCCTACGGCCTCACTTCCTACCTGTTTATTGTCATCGGTGCCGGCCACAACGCCAAAGCCGTCGCCATGGCCTACATGCCACCCGTCATCGCAGGTATCTTGCTGACATACAAGGGCAAATATCTCTGGGGCAGCTTGCTCACCGCCATTGCCTTAGCCTTGGAAATCAGGGCCAACCACTTGCAGATTACCTATTATCTATTGCTCATCATCGTGATTCTGGTCATCGCTGAATTCATTTCAGACCTAAGGAAAAAACAACTGCTGCATTTCGCGAAAGCCAGCGTCCTTCTAGTGGCGGTTGCCGTTATCAGCACGTTGACCTTTGCCACAAAACTCTATGCCAACTACGAATATGGCAAAGAGACCTCGCGCGGCAAACCCGTCTTGACCCAAGACACGGAAAACCAAACCAAAGGCCTTGAGCGCGACTACATCACGCAATGGAGCTATGGCATCGGTGAGACGTGGAGCCTTTTGATTCCCAATGCCAAAGGTGGGGCATCAGCCTATATCGGCAAACAAAATCGTGCATTAGACAAAGCCGACCGGCAATTCAGGGACAACATCGCACAAAGCAACGCTTATTGGGGCGACCAACCCATGACGAGCGGTCCAGTTTACGTGGGTGCCATCGTCATCTTCCTCTTCATTTTGGGAGCATTGACGGTGAAAGGCAACTTGAAATGGGCCTTGCTCGCAGCCACACTGCTATCTATCCTGCTCAGTTGGGGCAAGAATTTCATGGGCTTCACCAATTTCTTCCTTGACTACATCCCTGGCTACGACAAGTTTAGGGCCGTTTCAATGACATTGGTCATGGCCGAGGTATGCATGCCTCTGTTGGCATTCCTAGGTCTGGCCGAAATCGTGAAAAGCCCCGACGCTTTCCAAAAGAACATCAAGAAATTTTACATCGCTTTAGGCATTACCGCTGGAATCTGTCTGTTGTTCTACATCGCGCCGAAGACGTTCTTCAGCTTCCTCAGCCAAGAAGAAGCGAGCCAATTCGCTGCCATGGGCAAGGGCAAAGACGGCGCCATCTATGCCGCTTTTGCCACGCAACTTGAAAACGTGCGCGTTGCCATCTTCCGCAAAGACGCCCTCCGCAGCCTGCTTTTCATCCTGCTCGCCGCCGTGCCGGTTTTCCTTTATGGGAAAGGTAAGCTGAAAAGCGCACCAGCCTTTGCCATTCTTGCGGCATTGATTCTCATCGACATGTTCACCATCGACAAGCGCTATCTCAACAACGACAATTTCATCTTGAAGCAACAATTCGACAAGCCTTTCACGGCCACTGCCGCCGACCAATACATCTTGGCCGACAAAGATCTGGATTTCAGAGTAGTCGACCTGACCAAAAGCGTCTTCAACGATGCCAGCACGAGTTATTTCCACAAGTCAATTGGGGGCTATTCAGGCGCCAAGTTGCGCCGTTACCAGGATGTCATCTCTGGCTATCTCGGCAAGGAGATCCAGCAGTTCAGCAGCATCTTCAAGAGCGTTAATTCCAATGGCGACCTTGTCTCGAGGATGGAACAACAAAAGGTGCTTAACATGCTGAACACCAAATATGTCATCTACGATGGCAAGGCCCAACCACTGCTCAACCCTTGCGCCTATGGCAACGCCTGGTTGGCCGATGACATCAAGTTTGTCGGCAGCGCCAACGAAGAGTTTGACGCCATTGCCGACACCGACCTGCGCCATACGGCCATCGTCAACAAGGAATTTGAAAGCCAAGTGGGCAACTACCACCCCACGAATAGCGAAGGAAGCATCACGCTGACCGACTATAAGCCCAACCAAGTCACCTATAGTTTCAGTGCAAACGAGGACAAGCTGGCGGTCTTCTCCGAGATTTGGACTAGCAGAGGCTGGACGATGCGCATTGACGGACAAGAACAGCCCCTGCTTCGCGCCAACTACCTGCTTCGCGCCGCCATGGTGCCTGCCGGGCAACACGAAATCGTGATGCGCTATGAGCCAAAGATCTGGAAAGTAGGAGGCTTGATTTCGTTGGTGAGCTCATCTCTGATATTGTTAGCTTTTGTCGGGGCAGCCATCTATTTCATTGCCTACAAGAAAAAAAGCCAAGCATGACCAAGTTATTATTCATCAGATACAAGAAGAACAACGGAATCTTGGACGGTGGCGAGCAAGTCACTGAAATGCACTATTATGCGCTTTCCGAAATTGTGGGTAAAGCCAATATCGACACCTATTATGTCCATGACGAAAACCAGAAGCGTACCATATGCGACTACCTAAATGGCGTCTTGTTTTTTCCATTCAACTATCACTTTGGATTGACGCCGAAAAAAGTCAAACAGTTGTGCAGTAAGGCACAATCATTTGATGTTGTTTTCATCGACAGAAGCGTGTTCGGCATCATAGCAAAAAAGCTAAAAGAGAGTGGCTACCGTGGCAGAATCATCACTTTCTTCCACAACGCGGAGGCTTCCTATTTCGACGCAAAGCTACCCAAGCACCTCCCTTTTAGGAATATAATTATTCGAAGCGCCGATCATAACGACGCCTTTTCGTTCAAATACTCCGACAAGGCAATCGTACTGAACCGACGCGACGATGACGTACTTTCGAAACAATATGGGAAACGTGCCGACACAATAATACCCATCGTGTTTCGCGACAAACTTGGAGACACAACAAATACTCACGAATCCACGCGCGAAAAACCCGAATGCTTGTTTATAGGGAGTTATTTTGCTCCAAACAACGAGGGCATCGTATGGTTTGCAAAAAACGTGCTCCCCAACGTCAATATCACGATGAAAGTGGTTGGGAAAGGAATGGACCGTCTCAAGAATGAGGAAAGTATCTTGCGCGACGTTGAAGTCATCGGCAACGTGCCCGACCTCTCTGAACACATCAAGGAAGCCGACATCATGGTTCTGCCCATTTTCAAGGGCAGCGGCATGAAAGTCAAGACTTGCGAATCATTGATGTACGGGAAAAACATCATTGGTACCGATGAGGCTTTTGAGGGCTACACGGGCGATTTTGATCAAATTGGAGGGAAATGCAACACCGCCAAGGAGTTTATCGAAACTCTTAACGACTTCATTGCTCATCCCAGGCCAAAGTTCAACGCATATTCGCGTCAGCTATTTCTGGAACATCATTCCGAAGCAGTCATGATGGAAAAGCTTGGCCAACTATTGTCTGAAAGCTAAAGTTTCGCTTGTTGCTCAACGATTTCCAGATTTCTATACTGCCTTATGGGATATGGGCGGCGACAGGTTTCGCTTTTTTCCGATGACCAATTCTTCACCGGGGTCATAAAATCGCTTCCATAAAATCCCGCAAGCCAAGATGCCGCATTGTCAGGCATATTAAACTGAATGCCAAGGAAATCTTTACGTGAGAAAGTGGTCTTTTCTGCAGTAATGATTTCGCTTGGGAATCCATCAGTCTCATTGGCTTCCTTCCAATCTTTGTACTCGTGTTTGTAAGAAACAATGGTAGCAATCGTATTCTCGTCTTTCTCAAAAAAATAATAGAAATCAACTGGTACCTTGTCATATTCAAACTGTTCAATTGAGATTCTGCCGCTATCCTTGAAGTAGAACTGGCGTTTCAGCACGAAGCCGTTCCGACGCATTATGTCGAGTAGGTTTTCTGGACGTTCCGAATCCATAATACCGATATCGAGATCATAATCGTACGGGATGAATCCCTTTTCGCGATAGGCACCAAGCAGGAGACCAAAAACGAAGAAAGGCGTAACACCTTCTTTTGTAAGCACCTCGTCAATCTTTTTCAACACTTTCAAACCATTCTTCTTGATGGCAGCAGCCTCGCGTTTGGCAATCTGGCGGTTGAGACTGGCTACAATCTTCGGATAAATGCCTAATTTGACTGCAATTGTCACAGCAAAATCCCTTAAAAAACTCTTATTCTTGTTCTGTTCCATTTTAATCAGCTTTTCTACATCTTTATTCTTTGGGAATGTACTCCTGGCTATGGATTGATTTCCTTATTTCCTCTTCAGTCGGGACTAGCATATAGTCGCCGAAAATACGAGTAAGGAACGCTTCCGCACGGCCTGGGATTGGCAGCGTAACTCCTTCGAACACGGTTTGACGCACGGGAAAAATCTCTTCTTCACGCATCTGGTGATAAGGTGTGCCCATTCCCAAGCCATAATGCATCTCGCCCTTCTTCTTGAACACATCGAGGGGGAATGTCAATGGTCGTAAAACATCAAATATTAACCAATTGATCCTCGTCACAACGCGTCGTAGCCCATCGTTCTTCAATTTGTACATTCCGTTAAGTAAGCCAGCCCTCATCTTGGCACAAACCAATGCGCGAAGGTAGCTGTGACCCGAAACGCAAAAGACATCAATGCCATAACCTTTGTATTTATACAATATGCCACGCGCCGGAAAACAGCCCAAAAGATGACCTTGCTTCGCTCTGAACTTTGGGAAGCCAAACGTGTAGTTAAAATCAGTATGCCTGCAATGGAGCACAAACTGCTCCGATTCGGTTTTGAGCAAAATGTTGACGAGTTTCTTGTAGTCCTTTTCGGGCAAGGCAATATCCATATCATCGTCCCAAGGAATGAAACCCTGATGTCGCACAGCGCCCAAGGCACTGCCTCCAGTAAGAAAATATGTCAGCCCATTCTCCTTGCATATCTTGTCAAGGAACAAAACCTCATCAAGCAAATTGAGCTGAAGTTCACGCAACGGCGAACCTTCTGGGGAATATTTTTCGCGCAATCCCTCTGTATTGACCATAGCAAATAATTTCAAGTGCAAAAATAAGCAAAAACACCATCGCTCCACTTTTTTTTCTAATTTTGCGCACTATTTCAATCCAAACCAGACAAGAAAATGAACGAAGCTTTAGTCATCGGTGGAAGCAACGGCATAGGATTGGCCATTTCTCTGAACTTGGAAAGCCAAGGCTATCTCGTGCACGTTGTCGACAAGGCCCAAAACGACATGCTTGCTATGCACAAAGACATCCGTTTCCACCAAGCCGACCTCTTGAATACAGATTATTCCTTTTTGGAAGAGTTCAAAGATATTGACACACTTGTCATCACGGCAGGCTTCGGACGTATTGCCCCATTTGAAGAACTTCTGGAACAAGAAATCCAAAACAACTTCCAAGTCAATAGCATCGCCGCCTTGAATGTGATTCATCGCTTCTTCCCCAGGATGAAGCAAAAAAAACAATTCCGTTGTGCGGTGATGGGAAGCATCGCCGGACTTATCAGTTCGCCGCTTTTCGTCACCTACGGAGCCACCAAAGCTGCTCTATGCAAGGCCATAGAAAGCCTGAACGCAGAGTTGGAGATGGCCGGCACCGAAAACCGCATCCTGAACGTCTCACCTGGGTCCATTAAAGGGACCAAATTCAATGGCGGCGCCAACGACCTCAGCCAGACCGAAGCCTTGGCGCAAGCCATCATCGAACAAATGGAGCAACAAAATACGCTCTATATTCCTCAGTATGAAGAAGTTTATAAAGGCGTGCTTCAACGCTACCATGACAATCCTCACCAGTTTGGACTGGATAGCTACCAATACAAATTGTCGAGTGGACGCACCAGCAGCAAGCCTCAGCTGAAGATTGGATACTTGAGCGGCACTTTCGACTTGTTCCACATCGGACACCTCAACCTGCTTCGCCGCGCCAAGCAATATTGTGATTATCTGGTTGTTGGCGTGCACAAAGATGCCTCTCACAAAGGAAAAAGCACTTTCATCTCCTTCGAGGAAAGAGCCGAAATCGTCAGGAGCATCAAATATGTCGACAAAGTCATCCCCTCTGAGCGGGAAGACTGCGACGTGTATCTGAAAGGCATTGTGAAATACGACTACCTCTTTGTCGGGTCGGACTATAAAGGGACGGAACGCTTCAACCGATACGAACAGATTTTCGCCGACAAAGGCGTGAAAATCATCTACTTTCCCTATACACAAGGCACCAGCAGCAGTCAACTACGAGAGGCCTTGACTGCAATCCGCAAATAAAAAGAGTAAAAAAGCGATTCAACAGACACTAATATCGGATTTTTGACTACTTTTGGGGCATTATAATTCTTGTGCCCATGAAAGTCACTGTTTATTTAGCCATTCTACTGCTTTGGCCCGTCATTGCTTTTTCGCAGGCGGTTCAAATCGGCGACATACTTTGCACCGACGGCAACGAAGCCTTCACTTTGAGTTGCATTCCAAGTGGCAACATCAGGGCTGGCAATTCTGCATGCCGCGACAAGGCATCGAGCTATCGTGTGCGTGCCGTGCGTAACCTAAGTTTTGTCAACCCGTCTTTGCCCGAGTCTGGATTACCCGACAACATCATTGAAACCGATTGCAACCGACCGTTGGAAGGCACTCCTTGGGACATACAGATGCTCCATGCAAGTTCCGAGAACGACATTGCATCCTACTCCCCCATTTTAGCGGGCGATATCGATGCTGACGGCGTGACCGACATCGTTGTGGCCAGATACACCGACAACGCATACCATTCCAACGGCATGTACGTCTTCAACGGGACGAACCTTGCCGTACAATCCATTATCAATCTTCCCGACACCATCTACAACTATAATGGCTATGCCATTGGACGCTACCCATTGGACAATGGCGAGATGCAAGGAGCTATCTTTGTGCACAGTTACGACAAAAGAATCCGTGCCTACGACATCCATGGTACCCTGCTTCGTGTTTCCGACCGGCCCACCACATGTCATGGCATGCTCTCGTTGGCCGACTTCAATGGCGACGGCTATCCCGAATTATACTCGGGCAGCGACATCTTCGACGCGGCCACGCTGAAATGGCTGTGCTCGGGTCCAGCCGATGGGAACAAAGGCCTTGGGTTCAGGGGACCACCGCTCCAGACAGCGGTCAATACGCACCATACCTATTACGCCATGTCGTTGGCATATAACGTCCTGGACGACACACGACAAGAGTTAATTTGTGGCAACACCATCTACAATGTCGATATCGTCAGTCGCACCAACCCGACATTAAACTCCATTACCGTCAACAAAACCGTCACACCGCCATCAGGCTTCACACAAGACGGCCACGTCCTCATTGCCGACTTCGACCTCGACGGCGAGAGCGAAGTGCTTGTACTGCGCGACAACACCGACGACCATACCAATGGTAACATATACATTTATGCCTACAAGCCATCCACAGGCCAAATACTATTCCAGAAAGCACACCATGCCTTTTGCACCAGTTATCCTTTCGTCGGCAACATTGACGAAGACCCATATCCCGAAATCGTATTGCTTGAAAAACAGCTCTATAGTACAGCATATCTGTTCTGCTGGAGATTCACGCCTTCAGGTGGTCTTTCGACCGTTTGGCAGCAAGAGCATAACGACTCGTCAGGACAAACTGGACTCACACTGTTCGACTTCAACCAAGACGGCATCATGGAATTGGTGTATCGTGACAACAAAAACCTCCGCATCCTCAACGGCAGCGGGAAAAGCCACATTACGGGCAACGACACCATACAGCCCTACGACCTTTATAGCAAAAGGATGAGTGCCGGTACTGGCGTGGAATACCCCATCGTGGCCGACGTCAACGGCGACGGATACGCCGAAATCGTGGCGACAGGCCTATTGAATTCGACAGAAGAGGTGGGCTACGGCGGTCTCCACATCTTCGGCAGTCCTGGCAATTGGTCGCCGGCACGTCCTGTTTGGAACCAATACATGTACCACGTCACCAACGTGAACGAGGATTTGACCATTCCCACCTTCTGCTTCGACAAGGCCACCGTCTTCACTGCCCCCGACGGCACCGTGCGCCGGCCCTACAACAATTTCCTGCAACAGGCGTACTATATCAACCAATACGGCGAACCCTACAACCCTGGCGGAGTCATCGAAGCGGATTTGTCGGCGTCGGGATGCACCTCCTTCACCTTCCATGGAACCACCTACAACGAAAGCGGCTCTTATGACCAGCTCGTCGAGACCTCTTCCGATTGCGACACGCTTTATCATATCGACGTCAGCATTGGGGGAACGGTAACCCACGAGATCTATGATGTGTTTTGCGGGGAATACCCTTGGAACGACTCCGTTTATCATGAACCCGGCGACTACGTCCAACAATTCGTTGCGCCTGCCGGATGCGACAGCATCGTCACCCTCCATCTCTCCCTTGGCAGTTTGCCCGCTGTCCCTAATATCGTTGGTCCTCAAGAAGTTTTCGTCAGCACCGACCTCGTCTTGGGCGAATACTTCTACTCCATCGAACCCGTGGAGGGTGCCACTGCGTACGAATGGGAACTCGAAGGGGCCAACTGGGTGCTCGACCCCGACGGAGCGCATTGCAGAATCGTGGTTACGACAACGGGCATGGCCATCCTGCGCGTCAAGGTGTGGAACGACTGCGGCCTCAGCGAGCAGGAAATCGTCATCTATGCCGACTTCCATGACGTGGACGAGTTCACGACAATCCCCGTGGACATCTACCCCAACCCTGCCAACGACAAGGTCTTCGTCGAGGCTGATGGCATAGTGAAAATCAAGCTTTACGACTTGAAGGGACGATGCGTCATGGAAGTCTTTTGCGACCGCAGCCCAAAAGCTGAAATCGACTTGCAAAGCCTTTCTTCAAGGTTGTATATTGTCGAAGTGGTCACCGAACAAGGCATTGCCAGAACCAAGTTAACTATTGAATCAAAATGAAAACTCGACTATCCCTCATCATAGCGGCCATTTGTCCATTGGCTTTCCTTTTCTCACATTCCAGCTACGGACAAACCTTCCCCGACAACGTCATCGAGACGGATTGCAACCGACCGTTGGAAGGCAATCCGTGGAACATCCAATTGCTCCACTCTAGCAACGAGGACGATGTGGCCTCATATTCACCCATCGTAGTTGGCGACATCGACGGCAACGGCGTAACAGACATCGTAGTGGCACAATTCATAGACAACAATTACCGCAGCAACCACATCTATGTGTACAACGGCAACGACCTAAGCCTACAGCATTCTTTCTCGCTTCCCGATTCGATTTATCTATCCAATGGTCCCTATGCCATTGGGCGATATCCCACAGAGGATGGCTCAATGCAAGGTGCCATATTCCTGCATTGCTACGACAAGAAGATACGCGCCTATAGCATCAATGGGACTTTGCTTAACGTTTCGGACCGCCCCACTTCCTGCGATGGCATGGTTTCGCTTGCCGATTTTAATGGCGACGGTTTCCCCGAAGTGTATGCAGGCAGCGACATCTTTGACGCTGCCACGCTAAAATGGCTTTGCTCGGGCCCTGAGAATGGCAACAAAGGCTTGAGCTTCCGAGGAACACCTGCCGTTAGCTATGGCGTTCAACACCACACTTATTATGCCATGTCTTTGGCCTACGACGTGCTTGGTGATGAGCAGCAAGAACTGATTTGCGGCAATACAATTTACAACGTGAACATTGTCAGTCGTACCAGTCCAAACCTCAACTCTATTACGGAGGCTAAAACCATCACCCCTCCAACAGGCTATACCTCCGACGGTCATGTGTGCATTGCCGACTTTGACCTTGATGGCGAAACTGAAGTGCTCGTCATCCGATGCAACACCAACGACCAAATCGTCGACGACAATTATTATTACGCCTACAAACCTTCAAACGGACAAATTCTTTTCCAGAGAACGCTTCGATGTGCGAGTGCAAGTTATGTCTTTATTGGCAATATCGACAGCGATCCGCATCCTGAAATCGTCTTCCTTGAAAACCAGCCTAACGGGCAAAATGAAAAGATTTATTGTTGGCGATATACGCCTCAAAACGGGCTGGAAACTGTTTGGTCGCAATATCACAACGACAAGTCGGGCATGACTGCCATGACCCTGTTTGACTTCAACCAAGACAACATCATGGAACTCGTTTACCGCGACTGCTACAATCTGCGTATCATCAATGCAAGCGGCAAAAGCCACATCACCGGCAATGACACCATTCGGCCTTACAACATTTATACCCGGACGATAGGTGCAGGAACTGGCATCGAATATCCCGTAGTGGCCGACGTAAATGGCGATGGAGCCGCCGAAATCGTGGTGACAGGCGTGCTTGGACAAACCTTCTCTGACAATATTGGTTACGGCGGCATATACCTTTTTGGCAGTCCAGGCAACTGGGCGGCCTCCAGACCCGTTTGGAACCAATACATGTACCATGTCACCAACGTGAACGAAGACCTCACCATTCCCACCTTCTGCTTCGACAAGGCCACCGTCTTCACTGCCCCCGACGGCACCGTGCGCCGGCCTTACAACAACTTCTTGCAACAAGCAGGCTATATCAACCAATACGGCGAACCCTACAACCCTGGCGGAGTCATCGAAGCGGACTTGTCGGCGTCGGGATGCACTTCTTATACCTTCCATGGGACCACCTACACCCAAAGCGGCTTTTATGACCAGTTCGTCGAGAGCTCGGCGGACTGCGACACACTTTATCATATCGACGTTAGCATTGGGGGAACGGTAACCCACGAGTTCTCCGACACGTTTTGCGGGGAATACCTTTGGAACGACTCCGTTTATCATGAACCCGGCGACTACGTCCAACAATTCGTTGCGCCTGCCGGATGCGACAGCATCGTCACCCTCCATCTCTCCCTTGGCAGTTTGCCCGCCGTCCCTAATATCGTTGGTCCTCAGGAAGTGTTCGTCAGCACCGACCTCGTCTTGGGCGAATACTTATATTCCATCCTCCCTGTCGAAGACGCCTTCCAATACGAGTGGTCACTGGAAGGCGCCGACTGGCCGATGAGCCCCGACGGCACACAATGTTCGCTCCTCGTCACCACTGCCGGCACAGCGACCCTCAAAGTCAAGGCATGGAACGACTGCGGCTTCTCCGAACAGGAAATCATTATCCACGCGGGGTTCCATGACTTGGACGAGTTCACGACAATTCCCGTGGCCATCTACCCCAACCCTGCCAACGACAAGGTTCGCATTGAAGCCGACGACATGCTCACCGTCAGGGTGTTCGATTCTCAAGGGCAGTTGTTGGAGCAAAGACAGTGCAATGAAAGCTCGCACCTTGAAATTCCTATCAACCAATATACATCAGGGATTTATCTTATCGAAATCCGCACCCAAAATGGCATCGCCCGCAAGAAATTCGGAGTGACACGATAACTTGGCTTCTGCGTTTATTTCGGTCAATGCAACATCTTCAATCCTTTGTCAATCACATTGTTGACAGACTGGGATATCTTCATTTTGTAGATGACAAAGGCCGAAACAACGAGCAACAATCCCGATTTCAGCACCGCATCGATGACCATTCCGATAACCGAGTTGGAAACCACACCGACGATTCTCGGAGTCAGCACCATGGACCACAGCCAGTTGAGGCCAAACAAGATGGCCATCACCAGAACGACAAGCAACTGCTTTGTCGATACCGGCGAGGTGCCAATCTTCCAACGAATCAATGCCAAAAGCAGGACATAGTGGACCATGTAGGCCACCAAGGTTGCCATGGCAGCGCCGTTCACGCCCCAGTCGACCACCCAACTCGCATTGAGATACCAAGCCAACACGGTGAGTAAAACCGTGAAAAACAGCGAATAATAATAGATTTTGGAATAACTCAGCACCGTCACGCCCACATTCAACGTCGAATTGACCAAACGACTGAGGCCCAAGATGAGCACCGCCCACTTGCCTGCCTTGAACACCTCGCCTTTGGGCAGCAACGCGAAAATCGCGTCAATGTTGATCCAAATGAAGAAAAGCACCAGCGAGCCAATCAAAAATTGATGAAGCGAAACACTCTTGCAAATGCGGTCGGCTTCGCGCACGTTGCCCTCGGCCATGGCTTGCGAGATTTGGGGCTTGCTGATGGCGCCCAACGACCGATACGGCATCTCTACCAGCGAAGCGATATAAATGGCAATGGTCAGGATACCCGTCACGGCGAGGCCTTGTTTGCCTGCCACAAAATAGCGGTTGAGAATCGGCGTGATGTTGCCCGCCAAAGCTGAAGTGATGAGAAAAACGGTGTAAATCAGAAAATCACGCTTCAACTTGGACGTGATGTATTTCTGCTCGACACGGAACGACACGCGATGCAAAGTAAGCAGATAAACAATGTTGACCACCGTGGCCAAGCCATACGAGACGCAGAAGGCAACGACCATTCCCGTGAGGCTGATGACGCGGAAACCATAGAGCAGATAAATGGCCAAAGTCATCACACGAAGGCCCACCTCGCGGATGAAACGCGGCACCACGATGCGCATCAGCAGGTTGGAGTTGGTCTCAAACACCGAGATGTAGAGCATGAAAAATGCCAACGGGATCACATAATAGATATAATCGATGAACAGTGCCGACTTCTCTGAAAAAAACGAGGCGATGGGCCCTCGGAGAGCGAAAAAACCTCCCAAAAAGACGATGAAACCAATCAACGGCACAACCAAAGTCCAGCCAAAGAAACCGTGGTCGCGGTTTTCCTCATCCTTGAAGAAGGGATAGTAGCGCATGGCCGAAGTGTTGGTGCCCAGCTGAGCCAAACCCGAAAACAGCAATGCCGACTGCAGCAGCACGTCGACCAAACCAATTTCCTCGGTGGTTAGGTACTTGGTCTGCACGAAAAACGTCGTGACGATGCCCACAGCCACCCCAAGATAGGTAGCGATGGTACCCTTGATGCTCTGTCGTGCTACAATGCCCATATCCTTATGCTTCAGAAATAGAATACTCCTCGTCCGAGCGTTTCCTCTCGCGCTCCACAAACTCCTCGTAAGCCCTGATAATCAAGTCATTGTTCTTGCATTCCTCCTCCAGATTCTGAATCAGCAGGTTCTGCTCGTTGATGGTCTTCCGCAGGCCTTCGATTTTCTGCAAACGATATTCGTTGGCCGCCTGGTAGGTCTGAATGTGCTTCTTCAAATCCTCGATAACGATTTCGCGACGGCGGTTTTGGTTTTCGGCATAACTCAACTTGTCGGCGCTGCGGCGGATGCCCGAGTTCAGGTCATTGCCCGCCAAAATCAGGATGGCGACAATCCAAATCCAAAGCATCAAGATGATGAGCGTGCCGATGGAGCCGTAAAGCACGTTGTAACGCGAGAAATTGGAGATATACGTGTTGAACGCCACCGTACCCAAGACGAACAAGGTGGTAGCGACAATCGTTCCAGGACTGAAAATCACGAAGTTGCGGTAAAGCTTTTGTCCTTGCGGCCCTCTGCGTTTGCGCTCGATACGATAGTGTTCGTCAAATCGCACGTTGCCGAAATAATAGAGCAACGCAATGCCGAAGCACAAGGCAAAGATACCGATCACCCAACGCAACACGCTGAACAAGAAGAAGGTAAACGAGCCGCCTTGGACGACCTCATGCGTCACGAGATATTTCAACGCCATGCCACCCATCGAAATCAGCACCACTGAAAGCACAATCAACGCGCCAATGACAATCAACATGATGATGGCAAAAAGGCGTTGGATGAGCCAATCTTTCAAACTTAATCCTTTATCACTCACATAGTTGGCATACACATTTCGGAAACCATTGAAAAACGCCACGACACCACTTGAGCCGAAAATCAAGCAGAGGAAGATACTCAACGACAGTAATCCGTCGTGCGGTTGGTTCATGATGCCATCGATGGTATCTGTAACGAAATCAAGTGTTCCCGACGGGATGAGGAAGTCATTGATGGCCATCATCACCCTGTCGTAGAGGTGCGGTATTGGGATGTAAGGAAGAAGCGTGAAAAAGAACAGAATCAGCGGGAAGAGCGCCACGAAGAAATTGAAGGCCACGCCAGCGGCACGGTCGACAGTACGGCCTTTGGTGAACAGCTTGATGAAGTTGATCAGTACGTCCAATAGCGGCACCTTTGTGCCTGGGAAGCGCACCATGCGGAGGAAGTTCTCGTCGCGGTTGTACCAATCCTTCAGCGCCTGAATCCTAGCCTTCAGCCATAATTTCAGTTTGCCGTCTTTGTGATCCTTGTCTGACATTTTGAAAGAAATAACATGCAAAAATAGTGGTTTTTACTCAAACTCAGCAAAAAAGCGACCCCGAAAGGTCGCTTCAAATCAAAAATCATGTAAAATTAAAAAAGCTTATCCTTTCTTGCCACCCATATTGTAGGTCAAATTGAAGCGCAAGGTGTTCTCCAAGGGGTTGCTGCCCGCAACGGTGTTGACAGGGATGAGGTAAGAGACATCCAGGCCAAACACGTTGTACTTCAAAGCGGCGCCAAGGGTGACATACTTACGGTTGCCCTTGAGAGCGGTCTCGTTGAAATAGCCAGCACGCACGGCGAAGAGGTTATTGTACCAATACTCGACACCTACACCCACGTTGATCTCGCACAGCTCCTCATAGAACTTGCCGTAATTAACCAACTCACCCGCTGAGTTGTAGCCATGACCAGGTGCATCGTAGAACGACTGAATCATGCCTTGCACGACGGAGACGTTGTTGTCGTATCCATAGAGAATCTTATAGGTTCCGTCATCATTGACGATAGGCTGACCCGAGACGGGGTCTCTCTCAATGACAGGCGTTGTAGGCACCAAAAGTTTGGTCAGGTCGAACGTAAACGCCAAGGAGTTGTACTCATCAAGCTCGAGATTCAAGCCGGCGCCGGCACGTAGCGTGGTCGGGATGAAATCACGACGGTCAGACGAGCCATTGTAGCTGATTTTGCTACCAATATTCGTAATGGCAGCACCCCATGAGAAGTCGGCATCCACGTTGAACCATTCCACTGGGCGCTTGTAGAACACCGAGACGTCGGCAGCCACCGAAATACCTGGACGACCATAGTCAGACTGGTTCTGTGTCAAGTCGGAATAAATGAAACGACCCGCCACGGCTCCAGAGAGATAATCGCCGAGCATACGTGAATAGGTGGCGTCGATAGCCCACTCGTTAGGGCTATACTCACCTTGGAAGATGTTGTATTGGTCTCGGAACTCGATCTTACCGCAGCTGAAGTAGCGCAATGTGGCAGCCACTGCCGAACGATCGTCAATCTTGTAAGCGCCAGCCAAATACGCCAAGTTCATATCAGGAACCAAATTACGGAGCCATGGGCTATAGCCTAAGCCAACACTCAGTTTATCCTCCAGATAGACATACTTGGCGGGATTGTAATGCATGGAATAGACATCTGGTGAGGTAGCTACGCCACAATCGCCCATCGATCCGCCACGGGCATCGGGAGAAATGGAAACAAAGGGGACTGCCGTGGTAATGACATTAGGCGAGGCATAATCCTGACCGATGTAATTTTGTCCGTAAGAAACAGCCGCAGTCATAAGCAAGGCGGCCACAAGGAGTTTTCTAACTTTCATATCAAATTGTGTGTTTGAAATTGCAAAAATAACGATAATTCAAATTGCTTATTGTATGCCATTGAAAAAAATATTTTTCATCATCGTGAAATCACCATGCGTTGACTGACGGTGCGGAAGAATCCAGTCTCATCCGTCAGCGTGAGACGATAGAGGTAAACGCCTGAACGCAAGGGCACTCCATAGTCGTTGCAGCCGTTCCAACGGATGGGCTCGATGACACCATTGATCGAGGAGACTTTCTGCGAAAGACGGGTTACGGGCCGTCCCATCAGGTCGAAAATCTCGATGTTGACGTCAAAGTTGGCATCCTCGCCCACATGAGTCATGGTGATGTAAGTCTCGTCGGCGAAAGGATTCGGGAAGTTGCGTACCTGCGATAGGAAGAGGTCGTCGTCGACCACAAACCATAACGAGGCCTCTGATGGGTTGTCCTGCGTGTCCCAAACCTTGAGGCTAAACTCGTAGGTGCCCGGGTCGAGCTCGTTGAGTGGGATGGCGATACGGCCCCTACGGAAGTCATTCATGGCAGGTTCGTAGCGGTCGTTCAGCACGAGACGGTCAAAAATCGAGTGGTTGCTGCTCAGCATGATGTCGCGGCCCAAGCTGTAGTCGTAATGGTAGATGCCTTGTGCATCATAGAGGTCGGCATAAAGCACGCCGAAGCGTTCCACCGACTGGCCGTTTTCAAACTCGGGCGTGTTCCAGTAGAACTCAATCTTCGGGCCTTCGTCGTCGGCTATGGCGGCGGGATCGACACCGCCCAAAGTCAAGTCGTCGAAACCACCCATGGCATCGATGCCACGGATGGAGTCGTAGGCATAGAAGCTGAAACGCGCCTTCCCGTTTTCGGGCATAATCTCTTTCGGCACCTGGAAAGAGACGCTGAAGCGACCATCGGTCACTGTGGCTTGACCTTGATAAAGTACGTCCTTATGATAGTACACGTCTTTCGAACCGTCGCCATATCGTTCCACCTTCACTTTGCTTTTCTTGTCGTAGAACCTCACCCACAGCTTGCCGTTGAAGTTGGCATCGAAAACGCCGCTGGCGCGATTGACGAGCCCTTCCACCCTGACCATGCTCATTGCGTGAAGCTCGTTTTGGTTGGCATCATCGACCACAACACCATTGATCTTATCCACCGCTATCTTCTCCATCGGCTCGGGGAAGCGCAAAGCAGGGTCGCCGAGCAGCACAAACCTGATATTGATGTTGGATAAGGAAGCCATGCTGGAATAATTAAGCGGGTCGTTCTTGGTGAGCCTCACGATGTCGCCGAAGCGCATGGGCTTATCGTCGGCACCTCGCTGACACACGTTGCTCACAAAGGCTTTGCTGTGTTTGGCATTGTTGCCGCCATAGGTGGGACGGCAAGTGGTGAACATGGCCACCGAGCCGCCGTTGGGGTTGAGGAACATCTGTTCGCCAGCCGAAACCAAAAGCGGATTGTCATATTTCGAGAACTCGCAAGTGGCGGTATAGACGAATGGCATGCGGTCATAATTGGTGAGCGCATTAATATCGGAGTTGGTGAACACATATTCTCCCGTCAAGCCTCGCACGCCACCATGCCCCACATAGAGCATCATCAGTGCACCTTTTTCCAAGGCTTGCACCAGGTCGGCATTGGCCCCTGGAACAGTCACTCCGCTTGAGGTGTTGACTCTAGGATAGGCGCCCACATAGACCTTTTTCGATGTCAAGGCATGGTTGATGGTGTCAAACATGTTGGCATACATCTCATTGTGGTTGACATAGTCAGTATTGTCGTCGTCCGACACCAATAGCAGGTCTGACTTCCAGGCTCCATGGCTTTGGGCAAGGTCATTGTAATGCCGAATCTTGCGCAACACGGTCTCTGCCTCTTCGACTGTCGTGACGGGTAATCGGCCGATGCCAATATCCACGCGACCATCACTGTTGGAGCCTTCGTCGTCGTCCATCATGCCAAAAAAGTCGTCGGTGCAAAACGACACCTCGTGGTGTGGGTTGGCCAGCGCCTCGTAGGTGGGGACGAAATTATTCCCATAGCCTTTTATATTACGATAATCGGCTGAGGCACGGCCAAACAAGGTCAAGTATTGAAGCCTTCCACCACTTCGGCGATACACCATGCGGACGAAGTCGCGTATGGCCGACGGGTCGGGCGTGCCAGTGCCAAACTCGTTGAAGATTTCGTCGACATCCACCACCACCGACAACATTCCGTCGAGCTCAGCATGATAGTCGGCCAAGGCCTGAGCCTGTTCCTTGAAGAGGGCAGGCGTGAGAATCAGCATATCTGCATCGGCAATGGCATGCACGTTTTGGTTGGCGATAGATGTCCAATGCGTCACCGGAAGCGCGGCACTGGGATTGAACATCATATAGCGTTTCTCCGTCTTTTCGTCGGTGGCGAACACCAAATTTCCACCACTCAAGACTCCGTTTTGCAGCATTGGACGCATCGGATTTGTGACTTCCCACAACCAATAGTTGGCATCGGTGTTTTGCACCCATATGGCACTCACATCATCGCCAAACTGACTCGGCATCAGGCGGAAGGGGAACATCGTCCCGACCCTTTTCAATTGACGCCAAGCTAAAATCTCCACATAGTCGAGATAGAGCGAAGCCGACTTTGACGCCGTGAAGCTCAACTTGAACTCGGCCGTGTCTGACTCCAAAGTGATTTGCTTATTGAGCGATGCCATGGTGCCGTAGTAATTATCACCGTATTTGCTGATAGCGGCATGGTTGGCCACATGGTTGTCGTTCACCCATGCATCATAATACATCGACACTTCCTTGATTCTTCCCATGACCTGCGATTTCATATAGGCAGGCTTGCTCGCCACCACGTTGGGGAAGACCATAGGTAGCTGGAACAAGGAGCCAGGTTGGTCGAGGCACTCGCCAAGCCAGTTCTGGCCTTGAAAATAAGGGCTCATCAACTCGGCCTCATGCCAAACGAAGTCGGGGAAATCGGTGATGACCGTCGTAGTACCCTCCACGGGAAGCGTGGCCTTCTCCCCCACTCTCAGCCCCTCGACGCCGCTATCGACGCAGAGGTAGTAAAAGGTGGAATCGGAGAAATAGTTGCGTTCTCTGCGATAGGTCTCAGCGTTGGAGTCGATGAGTTTCCATCGTGTCGGCTCTTGACCGTAAAACAGGACCACATCCTGCAAGTCGAAAACGCCATCATCGGCACCAGTCACATAAACGGCCATCTCTGTCAGGTCGTCAGAACGCGGATCCTCATTTTTCTCAGGCAAGGCCCCCGACGGGTTGCCGAAAATCCGGATTTGGTCGGGGTTGAGCGCCGTCATATCAATGCCCATCGCTTCAAGGGTGACATAGTCGAGTTTGTAGACACCCTCTTGTGCCACCGACAAGCGATGCCAAGTGTGCTCGCTCAGCACGGAGGTATAGGTGTTGTCTTGAGCCATGCCTTGTCCTGCGAGGAGCATGGAGGCAAGCCCCAAAATAGCTTTCATTATATTCTTGTGCTTCATAGACTTATTCATTTGCTAAGGATTAACTTCGACACCAAGGTTGCCGTTTCGCCTTGGTCGTTGGTGGCGATGATACGGTAGACGTATACACCGTTACGTAAACTCTCACCGCCTGCGCCACGTCCGTTCCAACGGATGGGCGCGATGCGCGTTGAAGTGCCCGTGATGGTTTCAGAG
This sequence comes from Bacteroidales bacterium, assembly GCA_017477425.1. Taxonomy (GTDB): domain Bacteria; phylum Bacteroidota; class Bacteroidia; order Bacteroidales; family F082; genus Limimorpha. The sequence continues at coordinate 252,132 of JAFUVT010000033.1, read as the reverse complement.
AGCGTGGTCACCCAACGTCCCATGATATCATAAATGTAAATGTCGACCTTCACGTTATTGCCCACTTGGTTGTGGTCGAAAACGAAATGCGTCTCGTCGGTGACGGGATTGGGTGCATTGAAAGCATTCTCGATGTGCATCCCGCCGCTGTTGACGACAGTGAAGTCGATGGTGGCGGTGCCCGAGTTGTTGTAGATATCCCATACCTTGAGGGTAAGCGTATAGTCGCCATCAGGCAGGTTCAGCATCTTGTATGTGATGGTGCCACGGCCCGGCTCGCTCAGTTCGGAAACAAAGTAGTCGTTGAGGCAATAGGAGGCGCGCGTGCCGCCCGACAAGGTAGCCATGATATCGTGTCCTATACCCGCACCCGTCGTGTTGATGCCGCTCTCGTCCTCAACAAAGGCCAGCAGTATGGGGTTCTCACTCGTGATGCCGCCGTTCACGAAGAGTGTGTCGTCGATGAAGAGGCGCACCTCGGGCGGTTCTTGGTCCTCAACGGCATCGTCATAAAATCCGCCGATGATGAACGAGTCGCAGCTTCCGTTGGCGTCGATGTCGTAATCGGTGGCGTAATAATTGATCAGTCCTTGACCGAACCGATAGGAGATGTCGCGCGGCACGACGAAGTCAATCGAGAAATGACCGTTTTTGGCCTCGGTCTTACCATTGAAAATCACGCTATTGCGAAGCTTGTATGGAATTTTTATGCCATTCGCATCGCTAGAGCCCAAAGTAGTAAGCTCAGCTTCTTTGTCGTAAACGATGACGTGCACCACGCCATTGAAGTTGGAAGCCACGTCGCCATTCATGTCCTTCACGACGCCTTCGATTTCTACAGGTTGCAAGGCACTGATGGTATCGTGATAGACAGGGAAAGTCTGCCAAGTGGTATCGGCAAGTGGAATGGAATCCAAGTCATAACCAGGATATCGCCCGTTGATACTCAAGGTCTCCACCTTCCATTTGGGATAAACCAAACGCAAGGCCGGGTCACCGAAGAACACGTAGCGTTTCTCCACTTTGCTGCCACTGGTTTTGGCCATACGGTAAACATCGCCTAAACGGTAATGATCCTCGCCTACGACACGGAACAGGTTGTTATAAACACCCAAATTAAAAGTTTGGTTATCGTGGCCATAGGTCACACGCGAGGTGGTAAACATGGCGATCATGCCCCCGTAGGGGTTGAGGAATGCATATTCGCCCAAGGCCGTGCGCAAGTGGTCGTCGTAGCGGCTGAACTCACAAGTACCCGTAATCATCAGGGGATACATCGGTGCATTGCGCCACGAGTCGACGTCTTTCCGTTGCAGGATTTTCTCTGTTGCCAGCTGCACCTCGCCACCATGACCGATATAGTTGAGCACCAAGGTGCCTTTTTCCATTCGGCTGTTGATGGCCGCATTCACCTCAGGGGCCACCTCGCCGCCTGGGGCACTCACTTGCGGGTAGGCATCAAGATATATCTTGTCGACCACCACGGCATTGCCACTATTTTCCTTCACGACATTCGCCAGCCCTTCGACTGTGCCAACAAAACCGTGCGAAATGTCGTCGTCGGCGAAAAAGGTGACCGTATTGCGCCAAGGCTGCATCGTGGTTTCGTCTTTCGTCACATAGCGTTCAATTTTGTCCACCATCTGGTTGGCTTGCTCCTCGGTAGAGACCACAAAACGGCCAATGCCAATGTCGGCAATTGATGCGGCAATGTTACCCTCGTTTTCGTCCATGAAGCCAAAATAGTCGTCGGTCACGTAGGTGGAACTCATTTCAAGCGACGACACCGTCTCGTAGGCTGGCACGAAATCAACTATCTCCGTACGATTCTTGTAGTCGTATGAGCAGTCGCCCAAAAGCAACAAATACTTGATTCTATGGCCCACATTGCTATCAAGGTAAAGCATCCGGCAAAAGTCGCGGATAGCGCTAACGTCCTTGGCCCCACAAGAGAACTCGTTGTAGACCATTTCGGGAGTGGTGATGTAAATGTTCAAATCGGGGTCAATGCGGTTGTGGAGCGCTTTCAAGCGTTCGGCGGCTGAAGTGAAGCCCTCGTAGGTTAGGATGACAAAGTCAACGTCGCGGAGGCCGTGCAGGTTCTGGTTGCTGATTTGGCCGAACGCCTTTGCCGTGCAATACGAGCTACCATTAAAGGCTACAAACTCATTCTGTAGGGTACCGTCGACCTTGAAGCTCAACGTCGTACCGCTAAGCTGTCCCCTCACGATGGAAGGCTCGACCGGGTTTGTGACGTTCCACACCTGCACTTGTTGCGAAGCATTCGCAAGGCGGTATTCGCATACCTTATTATTAATAGCGATATCGGGGTTACGAAAAGCCAGCTGGCCGCCCGTGAATTTCAGTTGACGCCATGCGTTGACGAGGATATAGTCCACATATCCGTCTGATGTCGAACCGCTACCCGAGGCATTGTGTCTCAACGTGACGCGCACAACATCGCTGGTCGGGTTGGCATTCACCCAGCCACCAACTTCATAGCCGAATGGCTTGTCTGAGGCCGAAGTCGTTATTGCGATGCTATAAGTGGCCTTTTGCACATTGTCGACCATCACATCGAAAGAGGCTGGCGTGAAATTGCGACCCGCTAATCCCGTCTTCACCCAACATGGCTTGGTTTTCACCACATTGGCGAAGTCGAAGTCGAAATTCGCGGAAGCGTTGAAGCTCATCTTATCGCCATAATAGGTGCGTCCGACGCGAAACAGATTATAGTCATCCTTTTCATGTACCTTATAGTCGAGGAACTCCGTCACGACGGCCTCTGTTGCCGACTCAGGAGCCGTCATCTCGCCGATGCGTTTGCCTGCGCCGATGCCAGTCACCACAAAGGCATAGGCATAGTCGTCGTATGGGTTTTGGTTATGCGTGTAAGCCGTTCTAAGTGTATCGAGTGTCCAGGTTACAGGACCGCGACCGTAAAACAAGATATAGTCGTTGTTGTCGAATTTGCCGTCAGCCTCGCCACTGACATAAATGGGAATTTCCACCAAATCGTCGTAACGCTCCACGTCATTCATCTCGGGCAGCACGCCACCTCCGTTATGATAAATGCGGATTTGACGTGGGTCGAGACCAGAAAGGTTGATGCCCAAATTGGTCAATTCACTGGCCGTCAGTTTGTAGACTCCCGTCTCAGGCAATCCGATTTTGTACCAATTACCATGAGCCATTGCCGACTCATGCACATAGGTCGGATTGGTTTTATGTTGCGTGAAATCGGGAGTCAACGTCACAGAAAGGGTCGCCGAAAGCAATTTCTCATACAGTCCTCCATTTTGGCGGAAAGGAATGACTCTGACGGAGAGCAACACTTCGTCGCGCGAGCGAAGGGGCATCGCGTTCAAATGAAAATCCGTGGAAAACTGATATTCTTGAGCAATCAGTAACTCCTCGCTGCTGAGCGGAGCCGTCTTCACGTTGAGCAATTCCACCTTGACCTTCACGGCGTCATCGTAAATAGGGAATGACTGACGGAGGACAGGCATCTGAGTTTCATACTCACCAGCCTCCAGACCAATATAATATACGGTGTCGTCAGCCATTCGATAATGTTGTACACCATTCCACTGCAGCACGAGAGGATGAGTTTGCGTCGTTTGTCCCGATGAAGAACACGGCACAAGAAGCACCGAAAGCTGCATCAAAACTGCAAAAAATGAAAATATCCTATTGTGCATAAAAATTCTTTTTTATTGATAATCAATTAATTATAAACTATTGGCAAACCAAATAATAGTCTTTCATAAAGGGAACGAAAATACAACTTTTTTATTGCAAATAGTTTTTTTTTGCTCGAAAAAAGTTTTTTTCTGAAAAATGGCGAATAATTGAAAAAAAGACCGTACATTTGCCTGATTTTTTTGAAAAATCTTGATACATACACAATAAATCTATTTCGACTGAGTTATTAGATAACAAATTTGAACGACAATGTATAGAAAACAAGGATTCAAAACATTAGCCATCATCGTTTTGGCAGGACTGCTCACCGTTTCCTGCTCCAAGAAATCTTCGCGCACCACGGGTTGGGCCTACAACGACGCCAACAACGGAGGTTTCGAAGTCACCGAAGTCAACGATCAAGAGATTGGTCCCGGCCTGATTGCCATTGAGGGCGGTACCTTTGTCATGGGTGCCACCACCGACAACCTGACTTATTCTTGGGACAACTCTCCCCGCAAAGTGACGGTCCCTTCCTTCTTGATGGACCGCACCGAGGTCAGCAATGTTGACTATCGTGAGTACATCTACTGGCTGAACCGTGTGTATGGCCAAAACTATCCTCAAGTGGTACGCAACGCCGCTCCCGACACCTTGGTTTGGCGCGACCGTTTGTCGTACAACGAACCCATGGTGGAGATTTATTTCCGCCATCCCTCCTACAATGACTATCCCGTGGTGGGTGTGACTTGGGTGCAAGCCAACGACTACTGCGCCTGGCGTACCGACCGCGTCAACGAGTTGATGCTCGTCGAAGCCGGTGTCCTCGATTGGGACCCAACCCAGCAGGACGAAGAGAACTTCAACACCGACGCATACCTCGCTGGCCAATATACTGGCAAGGTGAAGAATGGTAAGAAAGACCTTTCGAAAGGCGGCGATGGCATGCGTAACGTCCGCATGGACGACGGCATCATGTTGCCTTCCTACCGTCTGCCTACGGAAGCCGAATGGGAATATGCCGCTGTTGGTCTGGTGGGCAACACTAACAACGAAATCATCAGTGAACGCAAGGTGTATCCATGGAATGGCGACGGCTTGCGCACCGACAACAAGAGATACTACGGTAGCTTCATGGCCAACTTCAAGAGAGGCCCTGGCGACTATATGGGTGTTGCTGGTCACCTGAACGATGGTGCCGCCCTTCCCGCTCCTGTGGGTTCCTACTGGCCTAACGACTACGGCTTGTATAACATGGCAGGTAACGTGTCCGAATGGTGCCAAGATGTCTATCGTCCCCTTTCGCACGAAGATGTGGCCGACTACAGTCCCTTCCGTGGTAACGTGTTCACCCGTAAGGCCGTCGACGACGAAGGATTTCTGCTGCAGAAAGACTCCCTCGGTCGCATCCGCAGAGAGCCCATCCCACAAGAAGAAGCCGCTCAACGCCAGAACTACCGCACCAGTTTCAACTCCAACTATGATGACGGCGATTATATGTCGGCCATCCGTAACCGCTGGAGCGACCCGCAAGACGACCAAAGTGTCTTCACCAAAGACATGTACGAAACGGCTACCAACGACACTCCTGGTACTACGCTCATCAGCGACGAATCAAGAGTCTACAAAGGTGGTTCCTGGGCCGACGGTCCTTACTACTTGAGCCCTGGCACACGCCGTTACCTCAACCAGAACCAATCCGCTTCAACCATCGGCTTCCGCTGCGCGATGAACAAGGTGGGTAGTTCGTTCGCCAAGTAAAGTAGAATTTTTTCATGATAATTTTGAAGCCGTTTGACCCGTTCAGGCGGCTTCTTTCATTAAAGTTATGCTAGAAACGATATACCAACACTTCACCCGAGCCTATAAGGTCTCGACCGACAGCCGCAAAATCGAGCAAGACGCCGTCTTCTTCGCCCTGAAAGGCGAGAACTTCGACGCCAACGATTTCGCCCTGCAAGTGGCCGAGGAAGGCAAAGCTAGCCTCGTTGTGGCTGACCGCCAAGACCTGCATGAACATCCACGCATCATCAAGGTTGAAAACACGCTGAAGACCTTGCAGGAGTTGGCCAATTACCACCGCAAACAGATGAAAGCCACCGTGCTCAGCATCACTGGCACCAATGGCAAGACGACCACCAAGGAACTCGTCTCGGCCGTGTTGGCACAGAAATACAAGCTCATCCACACGATGGGCAACCTCAACAACCACATCGGCGTGCCGCTCACTTTGCTAAACATCAAGCCCGAAACCGAGCTGGCTGTCGTGGAGATGGGAGCCAACCATCCTGGCGAAATCGACACCTTGTGCCAAATTGCCGAGCCTGATTTTGGCCTCATCACCAATGTCGGCAAGGCCCATTTGGAGGGTTTTGGCAGTTTCGAGGGCGTCATCAACACCAAGACGGAACTGTATCGCTTCATCAAGGCCAAGGGGAAAGCCGTGTTCGTCAACCGCGCCAACGACATCCTTTGGGAGCGCTCGCAAGAGCAGCCGCGTAGCAGCTATGGATGCCATTGCGATGCTGACTATCTCGTGGAGCAAGGTTCGTGCAACCCTTATCTTAGCGTGAAATGGAAGAAACGCATCGTGCAAACCCACTTGGTGGGCAGCTACAACTTCGAGAATGTGGCTGCCGCCATCGCCGTGGGACAATATTTCAAGGTTGACGAGGACAAAATCGTTGCAGCCTTGGAAGCCTACACGCCCACCAACAGCCGCTCGCAAGTGATTGAAACCGAGAAGAATCACATCATCATGGATGCCTACAACGCCAACCCGACCTCGATGCAGGCCGCCCTACGCAACTTCGCCAACATCTGCGGCGAGCGACACCTATTAATATTAGGCGACATGCGCGAGTTGGGCCAAGACTCTGAAAAAGAGCACCGCGCCATCCTCGATTTGATGAAAGAACTGCATTACCGCGATGCGTTTTTTGTCGGACCGAACTTCAGCGCCTGCAACGAAAACCCCGATTGGAAGGCTTTCGAAAAGGTTCAGGATTTGTGCCAATACATTGAAAACCATTCCGTTGATGGAAAAACGATTTTGGTGAAAGGCTCAAGAGGGATACAGTTGGAGAAAGTATTACCGTTGCTATGATGGAAACAGTCACCGCCATAGGCCTCATGTCGGGCAGCTCGCTGGACGGGCTGGACCTCGCCCTTGTCCGATTCATCGAGGAGAACGAGAAATACCGTTTCCAAATCCTTGGAGCCGAGACCCTTCCCTACCCCAACACATGGAAAAAGCAACTTGCAGTAGCCTACTTCAAGCAACCCGATGAGTTAGGGGAGTTGGACAAGGCTTACGGCCAATACCTTGGCGAACAAGTGTTGGCCTTTGCGCAAAAGCACAAGGTCACACCCGATTTCGTGGCCTCGCACGGACATACCATTTTCCACAAGCCCAAAGAGCATTACACCTTGCAAATCGGCGATGGACAAACCTTGGCCAAGGCTTGCGGCTTTATGGTTATCAATGACTTCCGCAGTGAGGATGTCAGCAAGGGCGGACAAGGTGCGCCTTTGGTGCCCATCGGCGACCTGTTGCTCTTCAGCGACTACGAAATATGCCTCAACATCGGTGGCATCGCCAATGTCTCGTATGACGAAGACGGCAAGCGCATCGCTTACGACATCTGCATCGCCAACCAAGCCCTCAACTATCTCGCACAACTCAAAGGCCTGGATTTTGACCGCGACGGCGACCTCGCCCGAAACGGCAAAGTCGACATTGACCTGCTGAAAAAACTGAACAACAGCCCGTTTTTCCTGCAAGAGCCACCGAAGTCTATGGGACGCGAGTATTTTGAAACTTACCAGAAAGGCGTATTAGTTACGGGGCCTTCGACCCTTCGAGCGGCCTCAGGGACCACAGGCTCAGGCGCCCTCTCCGTACCTGACATGTTGGCGACCTTCACCGAGCATATCGCCTTGCAAATTGCATTGGCAGTCAGTTGGTTACCGAAAGGGAAAATTCTGGTCACAGGTGGTGGCGCAAGGAACAAGTTCCTCATCGAGCGACTGCAAGCCCGCACCAAGCACGAGGTGGTCGTCCCCGACAAGCAAATCATCGACTACAAGGAAGCCCTGATTTTCGCTTTCCTCGGTCTGCGCCGCTTGGAGGGCAAAACGAATGTTTTGGCCTCAGTAACTGGGGCTGAGAGCGATAGTTGTAGCGGGAGGATTTGGAAATATAACGGATAGTTCCTATTTTTGCAGGTTATAATAAGACACCCGTGTTCAAGAAAATCCTAAATACCTTCGGAACGAAGATTTTGGCGGCAGCCATCAACTTTTTCATCGCCATCCTCATCTCGCAGGTGCTGGGCGACGAAGGGAAAGGCACGCAGGCCCTGCTGCTGGCTACCATCAGCTTCGTCTTGATTTTCTCCGACATCGTGTGCGGCGAGAGCATCGTCTTCCTCACCCCGCACCATTCGTTCAAGAAGATTTGGGTCGCCTCGGTGCTTTGGGCGGGACTGGTGGCCGTGGTGATGGGCTTCGGCATCCAAGTATTCTACCCCAAGCTGGAACCCGACTTGGTCGTCCATGTGGCCGTTTTGTCGTTCATTTCCTCGCTTAGCAGCATCAATTTCAGGTTTTTGGTCGGCAAGGAGGAAATCAAGAAAGCCAACTACAACACCTTGCTCCAACCCGTGCTGATGATAGCCACCCTCGCGGCATATTACCTGCTACTGAAAAAACGCGACATCTATGGCTATGTCCTCGGGCTTTATGTGGCCTACTTCGGAACTTTCCTCTTGGGAATCTGGATGTTGCGCAAGGAATACACCAACATGTTCCGCGACAAGGACAAGGCCTACAACGCCGTGTTGAAAGATCTCTTCAAATACGGTTTCCTCAACCAAACCGGCCATTTCGTGCAGTTCTTCAACCTGCGTTTGGGGTATTATCTCCTCGACCGTTTCATGGACCGTGGCAGCGTGGGCGTATTCTCCAACTCCGTCTCTCTCGCCGAGGCCATCTGGATCATCAGCAGCAGCATCGCCTTGGTGCAATATGCCCGCATCGCCAACGCCGAAGACCGCGAATATGCCCAAAAACTGACCCTCGACCTCAGCAAAATCTGCCTCGTCGTCTCGGCTTTGGCCGTCATCGTGCTGGCCTTGCTGCCGCCGCAGGTGTATGTCTTCATCTTCGGTCAGGACTTCAGCGCCATGGCCCCGACCATCCGCATCCTCGCGCCAGGCATCCTGTTCTACTGCATCTTCCTGATTCTCGGGCACTACTACTCGGGCATCGGGCGCTACCAAATGAACACCTTCGCCGCCCTTTGCGGGCTGGCCGCCACCTGCATCTTCGGCTTCACGCTGATACCGCGTTTCGGCATCACGGGAGCCGCCATCACCTCAGCCATTTCCTATACCATCAACGCTGTTTTCCTGTTCGTTTTCTTCCTGAAAGAATCGCATTTCAAGGGCAGGGACTTTTTGTTGACGAAAAAGGAAATCACCGACTATGTGGCCGAAATGAAGCAACAATTCACGAAACAAAACACAGAAAATGAATAAGATACAGAAATTCACCAAAGCCATCGGGCGCATCGTCAGGCATCCTTACCTGCTCAACCTCGTCCTGCAAGATGAAAGCAGCAACAAGGAAGAGGTCATCCGAAAATATGGCCTCGCCGACGGGCTTCCCCTGCTGGAAATCAATGAGTTGTTCCCCGATTTCGACGAAATCGCCAAACCCTACGCCTACCTTTCGGGAGCCACGATGCCCATCGACATCGCCTTAATGCGCGCCTTGGCAAAAAAATACGAGGTGCAAGACTATTTCGAAATCGGCACTTGGCGCGGCGAGAGCGTGGCCAATCTGGCCGATGTGGCGCAACATTGTGTCACCTTCAATCTGCCGAAGGACGAAATCATCAAACTGACCAACAACCAGTTATATGCCGACTTGCACAGTTTCTTCAGCAAGGATTTGGGCAATGTCGAGCAACTTTATGGTGATTCCCAAACCTTCGATTTCGGACCTCATTTCGGTAAATACGACATGGTTTTCATCGATGGTGACCACCATTACGAGAGCGTGAGGAAGGACACCGAGACCGCCTTCAAACTGCTGAAAGGCGAGCGTAATATTATCGTTTGGCACGACTACGGCCTCGACCCCGAGACCATCCGCTGGGACGTGATGGGCGCCATTCTTGACGGCGCTCCTGCCGAGAAATGCAAGCATATCTATCATGTTTCCAATACTTTGTGTGCCGTTTATTTGCCTGAGGATTTGCCTACGCACAAACTTGTGCCATACGAAAAGCCGCGCAAATACTTTGAAATTGAGATAAAGACACATAGAATTGAATAAATGCCTGGATTGCTTCGTCGTTCCTCCTCGCAATGACGCGAAGCGACGTAGAGCAAAGCCCCGTAGGGGCGACAGCCAATAAGCAGGCGACGTAAGTCCCTGCTAAACTGAATAACTGACAACTACAAACTGAACAACTGATAATGAACATCCTGCACCTACTGAGCTGGTTCCCCACCCCCGACGACCCCACCTTGGGCAACTTCTGCGTCCGAATGATTGACGCTCTGCCCGAGGATTGCCATTCCGTCATCCTCTCCGTCTGCGATGGCAAAGACATGACGCAATCCTACGAAATCAAGGAGATTCAAGGGGCGCACCATACTCATGTGCAGATTTATGTCCGTCCACCGAAAAACAACGCCGTGCGCAAACTGAAAATGCTGCGAATGTATCAAGTAGGCTTAAAATACATCAAGAAGCATTTCTTTGAGCCGGATTTGATTCACTTGCACGTCGCTTATCCGCTCGGTCAGGTGGCGTTGTTGTGGAAAAAACTTTACGGCTACCAATATGTCCTCACCGAGCATTGGACGATTTACCAGCCACAGAACAAGGACGTTTTGGTCGGCAAACTGAAGAAGAAAACCGTCAAGATTGCCAACAACGCCTCGCTCATTATGCCCGTCAGCCTCGATTTGCAGCACTGCATGGAAGGACACGGTGTGCACAACCGTTTTCAGGTGATTTACAACTTGGTGAATACGGATATGTTCCGTTTGGGCTTCGCCCAAACGGAACAGAAAAAACGCATGCTCCACATCTCCACCTTGCGCGACGAAGCCAAGAACTTCAGCGGCATTTTGCGCACCATCGAAAGGCTGAAAGCGCAGCGCAACGACTTCGAGCTGCACGTCATCCATGACTATGAAGCTCCTGAGTTTAAGGCGTTTGTCAAGGAGCACAACCTTTCGGACTGCGTCTTTTTCCATGGCAAAAAGACCTCCGCCGAGGTGGCCGAAGCCTACCAAAAAGCCGACTTTTTCGTATTGTTCTCTAATTTCGAGAACTTGCCTTGCGTCATCGTGGAAGCCTTCGCCTCGGGCGTGCCCGTGCTGAGTACGGCGGTGGGTGGCATCGCTGAAATCGTCTCGCCCGAGCGCGGCATCCTTATCCCGCAAGGCGACGAAGAAGCCTTATTGCAGGGAATGAACCAAATGCTCGACCATTGCCAAGAATACGACCGCGCAGCCATTCGCGACTATGCCATAAAAACATTTGCAGCCCAAAACATTGGACTGCAAATATTTGAAGCCTACAAGAAAGTTGTCGTTACTGCTTGACGAATTTCACCGTCGAAATTGTGTCGTTTTCATCCTCGACGCGGACAAGATACACGCCATTGTTCCAATCGTGCACCTCAACGGTGTTGGTTTCACCTTGGTAAATCATCTGCCCAAGCGCATCAAACACCTTGATTTCCTTTACATTGCCTTCAACGGTAAAGCTATCAGAAGCAGGGTTGGGATAAAGCAAGGTTTTTGCAATAGCCTCATCAATACCAGTTACCTCAATGTTGACACTCACTGGATTGGACTGGCACGTTTCGCCATTGTCTTTTGCATAATTGACAACAACAGAATAGATCATCGTCCCAACCTCTTCGGTAACATCAAAGAACTCTTGCACTTCAGTATTAGGGAATAGAGCTATACACAAGTCATTCCTATAAATGGCAAAGTTTTGAAAATCAGCAACATTACCATCCCATTCCCATGTCAACTCGACGCCAAACTCATCTGCACTATTCCATTGGTATTTACCATCAAGATTGGAAACAGCCCGACAATCTGTAATACAACCAATTTCGTAGTCGATGATTTCGCCAACTTCAGGATAACCATTGGATGCCACAATCAAATTGTCGTTCCAATCATAGATCTCGTATGACACCTCCGAAAGACTACCATGCGAATAGCAAGTATTGTCGTAGGTCCAGAAGAAAGTCGCGGTTTGATCACTTGGCACATTCTCATACAAGGTAGCCGATCCGCCTTCCCAAAGTCCCACGCGTTGCGACACTTTGCCATCTTCATCGAGTACTGCGATAGACGACAAATCCCAACCATTATCACCACTATCTACCAACTCGAAACGCAAATTGCAAGTTGGGCCAACCATAATCGTATCACGTGTCACTTTACTATGACCTGCCTCGTTGACAGCATATACCGTATAATAATAGGTGCCGTTTTTGTCCACATAATCACGGTACGAAACATGGCTAGAACTCACATGGTCGAACTGCATCACCACTTCCCCATCACGCATGATGACGACCGAGTCAAGTTCAGTAATCGGAGCACCGTTACGAGTTTGATAAGCAGGAGCAATATACAAATCAACATAAAGCGGATAACCTTCTGTAGGAATCGGATAAGGTGCAATAAAATCATCCTCCACCGCCATCGGCGCATCGTAATACTCATCATCAGGATGCAAATTGAACAACGCGACATGATCCCAAGGAAATGAATAGAAGGTAAGATAGAAACCGTCGATGCTGAAATAGCCATTGTCGAAGCCCGCCCAGCCCCAGTTCAGGTGGAACATATCGAAATCCTCATAGCCGTCCAACACGTAGGCATGACCGCCATCAGGTCCCGAAGAAGCATAGTAGAAAGGCATGCCCGCATCAAGGTTGGCGCGCAACATATCATTCCACTCGTCCAAACCATAATAATCCAAGGCCGTGAGGTACATGTCGGGCGAATACCTGAAATAGTCACGGAAAGCGTCTGGAACATTTTGGGAATAGGCACCGCTGGCGTTGGGTCCATACATCATGTCAACACCCACGCCGGCATGGTATTCCAGCAAAGCCGTGGCATCCACCTCGGCTTGTGGACTGGCGAAATCGAGGAAATCAGGCATCAACTCGAAACGATAGGTGGCATCGGCAAAACTGGCCTCCTGCCAACCGTAGTTACCGTAATAAGTATTGGCATAATAACCGTGCGAGCCCTCTCCATGGCGCGGCCATTCCCAATAACGCATCAACTGGCTCATCGTGTTGGCCACACAACCCGACTTGCAGTGACCGCTGAAGATGGATGTCGGGTCTTCGGGCGCCATGTTGTTGTAAAGGTCGGTCTGATTCCAAATCGAAGCCAATAAAGGTCCAACGCTACGGTCCGTTCTCGCATTGGAAAGTCTGCCCGTTGCAGCAAGACACTCCCAATCGGCAACGGCCTCAGCGGTGCGCTCGTCGTTGTTGGCAAACATTTGGCTGAAACCTGCCTTGTAATTGTCGAAGAAAGTCATCAGTCCGTCAGGTAGTTGGGCAGAGAAGTTGCTCTCGGTGGAATAACCCAAGATGGGTTTGGCGCGGTCGTCGGCCGAAACGATGACGAAGCCTTTGGGCTGAATGCCAAAGACATAGAACGCCGCTTGGCCGTTGTCAGCCAAGGCAGTGTAGGTCAGCTCCGCCACAGCCGATTTGATTTCCGTGTTCGTGTTCATAAACTTGACACCCAACGACTTGGCCGTTGCCACATCGACAGGTTTGGCTTGCACGCCGGTCACGACTACGGCAAGCAACATTGCAAACAATAGCTTTTTCATGGTATGTTATTTTGAATTATCTTCCACGTTTTTCACCAGAAGGAATTGGTCGGGATTGCTCTCCTTCGGCACATAACCTTGTTCGTAAACATAATGGTAGACTGCACCCGCCTTGGTCGTATAAATACTCGTAAAGTACTTGAAATCAAAGCCTTTCTCCTTCAGTTGTTGTCGGCTGGCAAAGCCTTTGCCGCTGGGGTTCAATTCCTCAAGGATGTTACGATTGCGGGCCAAGATGCCGTTGATTTTTCGCACCACATTGACTTGCTTGTGGGTCTTTTCGTAATTATAGCTATTGCGGCACGAGTCGCAGCAGAATTTCTTGTCCACGCGCCCAATGATGGGTTCGCCGCAATAGAGACATTTCTTTTTTTCTTCTTCCATAATATTCAGTTGTTTGTTGTTCAGTTTGCGAAGGTTGCTGAGCTTGTCGAAGCACCGTCATTTTTGGTCGGCCCTTCGACGGGCTCAGGGACCTTCGATTATTCTATTTAGTAAAGACATATCGTAAGATGTTCGCGCCCATTTTCAGGGCTTTCTCGCGGGTTTCCTGCGAGTCGTGGTGCACGCGCTGGTCTTCCCAGCCGTCGCCGAGATCACATTCGTAGGTGAAGATGCACACGATTCGGCCTTCGTAAATCAAGGCGAAAAGTTGGGGTGGCTTGTTGTCGTGTTCGTGGATTTTAGGTAACCCATTTGGGAACGAATACGGCGCCTTGAAAATCTCGTGCGTATGCGGCAATTCCACGAAGTCCAGCTCGGGAAACACCTTTTTCATCTGAGGCTCAATGTATTGCCGGATGCCATAGTTGTCGTCGATGTGGAGGAAGCCACCCGCGAGCATGTAATTCCGTAGGTTTTGTGCCTCGGCGGCATCGAAAACAACATTGCCGTGACCCGTCATATAGACATAGGGATAGTTGAACAAATCCGGACTTGACGGCTCCACGGTGGGCACATTGGGATTGATGTCCGTCCCGATTTCCTGGTTGCAGAAGCGCACGAGGTTGGGCAACGAGGTCGGGTTGCCGTACCAGTCCCCTCCCCCACGGTATTTCAGCAAAGCGATGTTGAGTTGCTGCGCCGAAGCCACAAAAGAGAACGACAACAATATGATTATCAACAATTTTCTCATTTCATTTGATTGATTAGTTGTACGGTGTGACAAGCCACGAGTGCCGCCGTTTCGGTGCGCAGACGCGCCTCGCCCAAACTGCACGGCACGAAACCATATTCCTTGGCCAGCGCCACCTCCTCGGGACTGAAATCGCCTTCGGGGCCGATGAGCACCAACACGTTTTCACCTTTTTTATATAAGTCGCAGAGGCAATCCTTCACGTCATCGTCAATCCAGGCGATAAACTTCAGTCCGTCAAAGGGTTGCTTCACCAGCTTTTCGAACGACACCAAATCTTCCACCTTCGGCAGCCGCGACTTGATGCTCTGCTTCATGGCCGCCACCATCACCTTCTGGAAACGCTCCACATTGGCAGCACGGCGTTCGGAATGATACGAAGTAAACAGTCGCACCTTGTCGATGCCGATTTCCGTAGCCTTTTCCAGGAACCACTCCGTGCGCTCGTTGAGCTTGGTCGGAGCAATGGCAATTTCGAGGTTGAAGCTCCAATGGTCATAGCCTTCGCGCTTGTTGGTCAGGTTGACCGTCGCCCTTTTTGGCAGAGCCTCAACCAGCTCAGCGTCAAAGAGAAAACCCTCGCCGTTGGTCACGCAGAAACGTTCCCCCTCGGTCATCCGCAGCACCTTGACGCAGTGCTTCGATTCGTCCTCGGGGAGGGTCGTCAGGCCTTCTTCGGCGTTGGGTATGTAGAAAACGTTCATAATTACATACGTTCTGGCATTCCAATGCCCAGCAATTCAGACGCATTACGCAGCAAAGCCGCCACCATGTCGCAGATTTGCAGGCGGAACATGCGACGGTCAGCATCTGGTTCCTTCAGGATGCTGCACTCCTGATAGAACTGATTAAACTCCTTGGCGAGGTCGAAGATGAAATTGGCCACCATCGCGGGACTGCGGTTCTCCGACGCTTGGCTCAGCACCATCGGCCAACCGTACATCATCACGATGATTTCCTTTTCCTTCGGCTGCAAGTCGTTGATTTTCACTTCACTCTCTAGCTTGATGCCTTGTTCTTCCGCCTTGCGCAAAACGGAGCAGATACGGGCGTGGGTGTATTGCACAAACGGTCCCGTGTTGCCATTGAAGTCGATGGACTCCTCGGGATTGAAGAGCATCGTCTTCTTCGGGTCCACTTTTAATATAAAGTACTTCAAGGCGCCCAAGCCGATGGTATGATACAGTTTGTCAGCATCTTCCGGCGAGAGATCTTTGGCCTTGCCGAGTTCTTCGGAGACGCCTTTGGCCGTGGCCACCATCTCGTCCATCAGGTCGTCGGCATCGACCACGGTGCCTTCGCGCGACTTCATCTTGCCGTTGGGCAGTTCGACCATGCCATAGGAAAGGTGCTCGATATCATTGCCCCACTCGCGACCGAGGCGCACCAGCACGCGCTTCAGTACATCGAAGTGGTAAATCTGCTCATTACCTACGACATAAATCAGTTTCTCAGGGTCATATTCCTTCACGCGCAGTTGTGCCGTACCGAGGTCTTGGGTCATATAGACCGAGGTGCCGTCGCGGCGCAAAAGGAGTTTTTCGTCTAAGCCCTCGTCGCGGAGGTCGCACCACACGGAGTTGTCGTCGCGGCGGTAAAGCACGCCTTTTTCGAGGCCTTCCTGCACCAGTTCCTTGCCCAGAAGGTATGTCTGTGATTCGTAGTAAATCTTCTCGAAGGCCACGCCTAAACGCTTGTATGTCACATCGAAGCCGTCGTACACCCATTGGTTCATCATCTCCCAAAGGTGACGCACCTCGGGGTCGTTGGCTTCCCATTTGCGCAGCATCTCGCGGGCTTCCTGCATCAGCGGCGCCTCGGCTTCGGCCTTGGCCTTGACTTCTTCTTGTTCTTTCTCGCTCAGAGTAGTGTAATTCTCAGGCAACAAGGATCTTACTTCCTCTTTGTATTTCTTGTCGAACAGCACATAGAAGTCGCCAATGAGGTGGTCGCCTTTCTTGCCCGTCGACTCGGGCGTGCAGCCATTGCCCCATTTCTGCCAGGCCAACATGCTCTTGCAGATATGGATTCCCCTGTCGTTCACCAAGTTGACGCGCACCACGTTCTTGCCATTGGCCTTCATGATTTCCGAGACACTCCAGCCGAGGAGATTGTTGCGGATGTGGCCCAAATGCAAAGGTTTGTTCGTGTTGGGCGACGAATACTCGACGACCACGGCCTTGCCCTCGACGGGCTTGCGGCCAAACGTGCGGTTTTCGTGGTTCGCCTTGAAGAAATCCATCCAGAACTTGTCGGAAATCAACAAGTTGAGGAAGCCTTTCACCACGGTAAACTTGGCAATCATGTCCGATTCCTTGATCATCTCGGCACCCATCTCGTTGGCCAACTGCTCGGGATTGCGGCCCGCCAATTTCACGAAGGGGAACACGACGATGGTCATGTCGCCCTCAAACTCAGGGCGTGTCTTCTGAAAATTCACTTGCTGGACAGGAGGCTCCTGACCGTATAAAGTCGTGAACGACTTGATAAACAACTGTCTTAGTACTTGTTCTAACATAGTTTTTGCTCTTGTTTATTTTGCGCAAAAATAATAAATCGGGCTGAAAAACAAGACAAAAACCGACAAAAAATGCAATCAACGTATCTTCAGCCCTCCATCTCCTTCATATACGCCCTCGGCGTCTTGCCCGTCACGGCCTTGAAGGAACGCTCGAAGCTGCTGATGCTGTAGAAACCCGACGCATCGGCAACCTCCTGAACGGTCAGGTTGGGATTTTCCTTGATGAGGTTGAGCGCGTGGGTGATGCGCAGGCTCTTGATGTAGTCGGGGAAGGAAAGGTCGGGCTGGATTTCGTTGAGCATCTTGGTCATGGTTTGTTGCGAGCAACCCATCAATTGGGCGATGAGCGAGCGCGAAATGTCCTTGTTGAGGTAGAGTTTCTGCCCTTCGATGAAGGCGGCCAACGACTTGGCAGACTGTCGTGTGGCTTCGGGCTGTGCCTCGGCCCCTTCGCGGGCGATGAGGCGCACCTGCTTTTGCAGACGTTCCATCTCCTCCTGCATCGACCGGGTCGCTGCGCGCAGATTGTCGGCAGCCTTGGCGAGTTTAATCTTGTTGACCCTATGCAATATTAAAAAGGTGAGCGCCACCGCCAAAGCCAAAAGGCAAAGCAGCAAGCGGGTCAGTTGGGCCGTCTGCGCCATATCGTTGAGGGCGAGCTGAAAATACTGAGTGTCGTATTGCGCGGCACTCACAGCGGTGCCTTCCTCCTGCTCGCGACGCTCGATGAGTCGGGAAAGCGCCTCGATACGATGCAGATATTGGTCGGCAGTCACGGTGTCGCCAGCCACACGATAGGCGTGTTCGATGCGCCACAACCGCATCCTGTAGTTGCGACGCACAGTGTCTGTTTCCTGATAAGGGAACCTTTCGCCGATGGTCAGCACTGAGTCCACCTGGCCGATGGCAGCATAATAATCCATCTGACGCATAGCGCCGTCACGGGTGTGGACATAATTGCATGACAAAGCCTCCCGGAAATCGGCTTCGGCTTCGACGCGTCGTCCTTGAAGGGCTTTGGCTTCGGCCCGTCCCGAATAAATATAATAGCGATAACGGTCGTAATACTGCTTCTCGTCAGGGAAGAGCGACTCCATCTCGTCTATTGAAATCTCCAGCAATTCAATCATACTCAGCACATTATCATGATCATCGAACATGGAATAGGCGCTGATGAGATTGTTCTCAAAATAAATGAGGTGACCGTAGTCGCTTCGGGTCTTAGCCACGCGCTTGGCATTCTCAATGGACTCACACATCATGCGAAGGCCATCGTCTTCGCGATGCAAGGCAAACTGACACTCACCTACCAGATAATCAAAGGAATACTCCTGGAAAGGCAGTCTGAAGCGATGCGCCAAATCCTTCCCCTCGGAGCAGGCTTGCAGGCATTCGCTCAGGTTCTTGTCGGCATAGGCAACCGTGGCCAGCAGATAAAGCGTTTCCACCCGTCGCCCGACCTCGTCGTCGTCCAATGCAGCAAGGGCGCGCCTGCAATAACGGATGGATTGTGGATAATTATCGTCATATTGATAAATGAGGCTGGCACGCAGAATGTCGGCCTCGATTTGGGTGAGGTCGCCACAATTTTCGCCTTCGCAGACGAGACGGAAAGCAGCTTCGAAATCATGGCTTGCCAAACTTTTCAGAGAGTCGGAACTGTAGCGGTCAGTGCGAGGCTGTGGCAAGGAGACGGACTTATGCCGACAACCCACGAAGAGAAGAGACAAAAGGAGAAGTATGAAAACACGTAGTTTCATCATGTTGAAAATTTGAAGAGCAAAAGTAGTTTTTTTTGATCATTTCATCTCGCCCCGAATCCCAAAAAAGTACATCAAACAAACAAATTGCCGAATTTGAACGGGACGACGCACGAATTGCCGATTTCAAAGCACGAATCGCCGAGCAAAAAAATTGGCCAGGTTCAGGTTTGAAAGTATTTTTGCCATCGAAATCCTGAACCGAATTTCGATGAAGGAAGAACAGGGCACATGTATTTTTAGACGCTGTACGACGCAGTCATCAAGAACCAATTTTTACATTTTTTTCTATACTATTACTATTCAACATGTGCCCTTCTTTTTCTTGCATTGCATTTATCAACAAATAATCAACACATTATCAATTAAAATCTTTCAAAAATGAAAAAAGTAACAGTTTTAGCCGTGCTCCTCTCGCTGATGACCTTCAGCGCCAAGGCACAATGGTTCGATTTCTCGAACAACCAAACCGATCTCACCTTTGGCGTCAATCTTGGCGCAGTGGGCTATCATTTCGACGGACAAATCGACAAGACCTACGCCGACTTCGGAACGGGTCTGAGCGCTTCAGTATTAGGCGTTTACCTCGATTTCATCTACCAAGATCCCGAACACCGTTGGGACAGGAAGGTGACCGAAGCCGAGTATGACGACCACACCGCCCTCACCATCAATGCGGGCTACAAGATTCCCGTTCTGCCCTGGCTGAACCTCATTCCTTTGGTGGGCTACAGCAACGAGACCACGGGCAAGACCATCGGCAACTCCATCGGCGTGGACGTGGAGAGCGAGTCCATCTACCACGACTACGAGCGCGAGACCATCGCCAACCACTTCAACTACGGCCTCGGCCTCTCGGTGAAGCCCATCAAGTGGCTCGAAATCGGTGGCGTTTGCACTTCGCATGCCGTGTATGGCAACATCACGCTCAACCTTTACCAATTCAAGAAATAACACTACAATCACCTAATTAAATTAAAACCTAATCAACTATGAAGAGACTTAGTTTTCTTTTGGTCAGCTTGGCCTGCCTGTTTTTGGCCAGCTGCAACACGTATCGTCACAGCATGAGAGAGCCCAACGCCTACGTTGAGTACCATGCAGAAGACTTCACCCTTTCAGAGCAGGTGACTGGCGAAGCCACCGTCACACGCGTGCTTGGCGTTGACTGGCAGCACACCTTTGGCACCACGCAAGTAGGTAGCGTCCCCACCATTGGCACTTTGGTCACCAGCGGAGCTAACTACGCCCTCTACAACCTGATGCAGAAGAACCCCGGCTACGATGTCGTTGTTTATCCACAAGTGGAAAGCTATCGTCACGCCCCCGTCCTCGGCACCGACCTCTACTCAAAAACCACTTATAAGGTGACGGCCCGCTTGGGCAAGCTGAAGAAGTAATCATCACTTCGCAATAAGCAAATTGAAGACAAAAGGCGGCCAAGGGGTCGCCTTTGTTTTCAACAAATGTACATCACAGCAACATTTCAAAAACTCTATGGAAAACCCAAAATTCATCATCGCCATCAACCGCGAGTTCGGCTCGGGCGGCAGGGAAATCGCCTGCAAGCTCGGCGAACTGCTCGGCATCAACGTTTACGACAAGGCTATCCTCGACACCTTGACTTCACAATTCAACCTCACCGTCGAGGAAATGGAGAAAATCAAGGCGCAAAAGACTAACTGGTGGAGCGAGTTCTGCCGCTTCTATCAACAATTTGGTGCTGTTGGGCAAGTAGGCCACATGCAATTGGAAGACCATCAAGTGACCTCGCAACAGATATATCTCGCCGAAGCACATATCCTTCGTGGATTGGCCGAGCAGGAGTCGTGCGTCATCATCGGACGCTCTGGATTTCATGTCTTCAAGGACAATCCTTACGCCATGAAAATCTTTCTCATCGCCGACCGCAATGCCCGCGTGAAACGCGTCATGGAACAATTCGCCCTTGACGAGGATGCTGCCAACAAGCGCATCGATGAGGTTGACAAAGCCCGCGACAACTACACGCTAACTTTCGCTGGCGTGTCGCGCTACGATGCCCGCAACTACGACTTCGTGTTCAACATCACCCAATTCCCCACTGACCTCGTGGCACAGTTCCTCGCCGACAACATCAGGAAGAAATACCCGTTTTTAATGAAGCAGTTTTGATTGATTTCCAAAAAACAAGCGTTTCTGAACAAAACTTTTTTCCGAAAAAGCGATTCCGTTCAAAAAACTTTCCTATTTTTGCAGTCCGATGAGAAACTTTGTAACACCATCGGAATTGAGTTCAAGAACGGAATCCTCGGATTCCAGCAACAATCGCTATTTATTTGACGGTCACATTGTTGGCCGTCATTTTTTTGTCGTATCAACAATCTAAAACGCTAAGAATATGTCCATTTCACTGAAAAACCGCAGCCTGATTTCCATCAGCGACTACACGCCTGAGGAAATCTGCCATGTCTTAGACATCGCTGAGGACTTCGAGAAGAATCCTCACCAAAACCTGCTGAACGGCCGCATCATCGCCTCGCTGTTCTTCGAGCCCTCCACCCGCACGCGCCTGAGCTTCGAGACCGCCATCCAACTCCTGGGCGGCAACGTCATCGGTTTCAGCAGCACGGCTGGAACGAGCATCCAGAAAGGTGAATCATTGGCCGACACCATCACGATGGTGGCCAGTTATGCCGACCTCATCGTCATGCGCAACCCTATCGAAGGTTCGGCACGCTTTGCCTCCGAAGTGTCGAAAGTGCCAGTCATCAATGCCGGCGATGGCGCCAACCAGCACCCCACCCAGTGCATGCTCGACCTCTACAGCATCCGCAAGACGCAAGGCACGCTCGAAAACCTTGAAATCACGCTCGTCGGCGACCTGAAATACGGCCGCACCGTCCACAGTCTCGTCGAGGCCATGTGCAACTTCAACGCCAAGTTCAACCTCGTCTCGCCCGTCGAACTGAAGCTGCCGAGCGTCGTCAAGCAACACATCAAGGACCGCAACCTCGAATACCATCAGTACACCGAGCTGGAGGACGCCATCCCCCACTCCGACATCATCTACATGACCCGCATCCAACGCGAGCGCTTCCCCGACCCCGAGGAATACGAGAAGGTGAAGAACTCCTACGTGCTGCGCAACGCCATGCTCGATGCCTCGAAGCCCAACTGCCGCGTGCTGCACCCGCTGCCGCGCGTCAACGAGATCCACGTCGACGTCGACGCCAACCCGAAGGCATACTACTTCCAACAGGCGCAAAACGGCGTCTATGCCCGCCAGGCACTCATCGCCTCCATTCTTGGACTAAAATAATGCAAGTCGGCGTTTCGACAGGCTCAACGACCTTAGCTTTTGCAGGTCCCTGAGCCTGTCGAAGGGCCGTCAAACAACAATTATTCAATTCAACAATCAACATTTCAACATACATCGCCATGGAAAAAAGAAAAGAACTGACCGTATCAGCCATTGAGAATGGCACCGTCATCGACCATATCCCCGCCGACAAAGTGTTCCAAGTCGTCAAGATCCTGGGCCTGGACAAAGTCACCACGCCCGTCTACTTCGGCACCAACGTGGAAAGCAAGAAATACGGCACCAAGGGCTTCATCAAAGCCTCCAACAAGTACTTCGCGCCTGAAGAGGTCAACAAGATCGCCCTTGTCGCCCCTACGGCTTCCATCATCGAAATCAAAGACTTTGAGGTCATCAGGAAACAAACCGTCAGCATCCCCGACCGCATCGAGAACATCGTGAAGTGTTTCAATCCCAACTGCGTGACCAACAAGGAGCACGACGTGCCGACCAAGTTCGTCGTCATCAAGGATGCAGAAGGCAACATCAAGCTGCACTGCCACTATTGCGAGAAGAACACCACACAAGACAAGCTGGAATTCATCTGATCATGAAGAAAACTTGGATTGCCATCCTGAGTATCGTGGCCGTCCTCCTCATCTGGGGGACGACCACTTACAATCGTCTGGTCAGACAGCAGGAAGCCGTCACCAAGGCTTGGAGCCAGGTGGAGAACGTTTATCAACGTCGTGCCGACTTGGTGCCCAACCTCGTCGCCTTGGTGAAGAACTACGCCGAGTACGAGCAAGGCACGCTTATCGACATTACGGAAGCGCGTGCCAAGAGAGCGGCTGCTACCACGGTCAACATGGAGAACTCTACCGAAAGCAACCTACAGGACTTTCAAACCGCCCAAGATGAATTGGGCGAATCGCTGAACCGCCTCATCGTCTCGGTGGAGAACTATCCTGACCTAAAAGCCAGCGACAATTACCGCACCCTGCAAGCCCAGCTGGCTGGCTGCGAGAACCGCATCCTGACCGAGCGCGAGCGCTTCAACGAAGCAGCCAAAGCCTACAACCAAAGCGTCCGCCGCTTCCCAAGCAGTTTGATTGCCAAACTATTCGCTTTCGAGAAACGGCCTTATTTCGAGGCCGATGCTGGAGCTGAGAAAGCGCCAGGGACGTTTTAAACAGAACCAGTATTAAAAGAAAACGACCGTCTATGTCATTCCTTCGGGAATCTATAGACGGTCGTTTTCTATTAATAACTAATGATTATCAAGCTTGTGCCGTAGGCGTTCCCATCGGGAAGGGAGCCACGTTGCTGCCCATGTCCTGGATGGCGCCAAACTGTTGCTCGTATTTAGCGATGTTGTCGGCCAAAGCCTTATACAAACGCTTGGCGTTCAGCGGATTCAAGATGACTCTCGAACGCACCTTGGCCTTGGGCGTGCCAGGCATCATCTGGGCAAAGTCGACGATGAACTCATTGGGCGAGTGGGTGATAATGGCCAAATTGGAATATTTACCCTCAGCAATCTCGTCGCTGATTTCGATGTTGAGTTGGTTTTTCTGATTGTTTTCCATATTCTTTTTTCATTTAAAAAGCGGGGACAGCCATCCAGCCATCCCCGTTCGATACATTACTAATTATTCCACTGCACTCTTTTCCTGCAGTTCCTCGTATTCTTCACGGGAACCCACAATCAGGTCTTCGTATTCGCGCAGACCCGTGCCAGCAGGAATCTTGTGACCGACGATCACGTTCTCCTTCATGCCAAGCAAGAAGTCGCTCTTGGCAGCGATGGCGGCGTTGGTCAACACCTTGGTGGTCTCCTGGAAGGAGGCTGCCGAGATGAAGCTGTCGGTAGCCAAAGCAGCGCGAGTGATACCTTGCAGCACCTGAGTGGCCGTGGCTGGACGAGCTGGACGCACCGTCGGCAGGGCCAAGTCCTTACGCTTCAGCGCGGATTCTTCCTCACGCAGTTTCATGGCAGAAACGATTTCGCCAGCCTGCAGCTTGTCGGAAGCGCCCTTGTCCTCGACGAAGAACTTGCCGTAAATATCGTCATTCTCTTCTTGGAAGGTCAGTTTGTTGACCAGTTCGCCTTGCAGGAAGCGGGTGTCGCCTGGGTCGATGATTTCGACCTTACGCATCATCTGACGCACGATGACCTCAAAGTGCTTGTCGTTGATGACCACACCTTGCTGACGGTAAACGCTCTGTGCCTCGTTGACGATGTATTCCTGCACCTTCATCGGGCCCATGATGGCCAAGATGCTAGCAGGTGTGATGACACCTTCCGAAAGCGGCTGACCCGCCTTCACGAAGTCGTTCTCCTGAGCCAAAATCTGTTTCGAAGTCGGAATGAGGTAACGTTTCTCCTCGCCCGTCTTGGCCGTCACGACGACCTCACGGTTGCCACGCTTCAGTTTCTTCTCGAGATGGACGATACCGTCGATTTCAGAAACCACAGCGGGATCGATGGAGTTACGAGCCTCGAACAGCTCTTGAACACGCGGCAGACCGCCCGTGATATCGCCACCGCCAGAGACGTTACGCGGGATACGCACCAACTGGTCGCCAGCGGCAATCGTGTCGCCCTCTTCGACGACGACGTGGGCATCCACAGGCAAGTCGTAGGAAACGATGGTCTCGCCGTTTTCATCAACGATGTCGATGAGCGGGTTCTTGGCACCTCTCCTACCCTCGATGATGACGCGCTCGTTGAAGCCCGTCTCAGCGATGGTCTCGTTACGATAGGTGACGCCTTCAATCACGTTCTGGAAACGGACCTTACCACTATGCTCTGAGATAATCGTCGCATTGTAGGGGTCCCATTCGCAAATCTTGTCGCCCTTCTTCACCTGGTCGCCAGCCTTGAAGAACAACTTTGCGCCGTAAGGGATGTTAGTCGTCATCAAAACGACGTCGGTATTATTATCATGAAGCTTCATTTCAGCCGAACGGCCAATAACGATTTGATAGCTGTCACCGTCTTTGTTGACCTCGACGGAACGCAACTCATCGATTTCGAGGTAGCCGTCGTACTTGGCTTCGGTGCTGTTGGCCACCAAACCCTTAGATGCCTTACCACCTTGGTGGAAGGTACGCAGGGTCAGCTGGGTGCCAGGTTCACCGATAGACTGAGCAGCGATGACGCCCACAGCTTCACCTTTCTGGACAAGTTTGGCTGACGACAGGTTGCGGCCATAGCAGTTGGCGCACACGCCACGCTTCGACTCGCAAGTCAGCACGGAACGAATCTCGACGCTCTCCAACGGCGACTCGTCAATGGCCTCAGCAATGGCCTCGTTGATTTCCTGACCGCTGGCGGCAATGAGTTCGCCCGTCTGCGGATGGAACACATCGTGCAAAGCCACACGGCCGAGGATGCGGTCATATAACAAGGAGTGCTTGCCGGGTTCCTTGATTTCCTCACCGCGCGAGATGGTCATGCCACGGAGCGTACCGCAGTCCTTCTCGGTGATGATGACATCGTGCGCCACGTCGACCAGACGACGGGTCAAGTAACCAGCGTCTGCAGTCTTCAGAGCGGTGTCTGCCAAACCCTTACGGGCACCGTGGGTGGAAATGAAGTACTCCAACACCGACAGACCTTCCTGGAAATTCGAAAGAATTGGGTTCTCGATGATTTCTGAGCCGCCCGAGCCAGCCTTCATAGGCTTGGCCATCAGACCTCTCATGCCGCACAGCTGCGACACCTGAGCCTCGGAACCACGAGCACCAGAGTGAAGCATCATATACACAGGGTTGAAGCCTTGGTCGTCGGTCGACAACACCTTCATCACCTCTTGGGTCAGCTTGGCGTTGACGTCGGTCCAAAGGTCAACAATCTGGTTGTAACGCTCATTCGGGCCCATGAAGCCCATCTTCTCGTATTCACGGATTTGCGATGCTTGCGCATTGGCCTCGCTGATGAGGTTGCCCTTCATCTGCGGCACCAAAACGTTACCCAAGTTGAAGGACAAACCACCCTTGTAAGCCTGATAGTAACCCATGTTCTTGATGTCGTCAAGGAACTTAGTGGTCACGGCAGTGCCTTCCATTCGCACCATGTCGCCAACGATGGAACGCAGTGACTTCTTGGTCAACAGTTCGTTGATGAAGCCATAGTCTTCAGGGACGACTTGGTTGAAGATGACGCGACCGACGGTGGTCTCCACCAGCTTCTTGACGAGCTTGTCGTCCTCACGGACGTTCACCCTCACCTTAATGACGGCGTGCATGTCAGCACGGCCTTCATTGTGGGCGATGATGACCTCTTCAGGCGAATAGAACGACATGCCCTCGCCCTTCACGGGATGGTCAGGTGTGCTCTTACGAGGCTTGGTGATATAATACAGACCCAGAACCATGTCCTGCGAAGGCAACGTGATAGGCGCACCGTTCGAAGGGTTCAGGATGTTGTGCGAAGCCAGCATCAGAATCTGGGCTTCAAGAACAGCGGCGTTGCCCAGCGGTACGTGGACAGCCATCTGGTCACCATCGAAGTCGGCGTTGAAAGCCGTACACACCAACGGGTGCAGACGGATTGCCTTACCCTCGATAAGTTTCGGCTGGAAGGCCTGGATACCCAAACGGTGCAGCGTAGGAGCACGGTTCAGCAGAATCGGGTGACCCTTCAGGATGTTTTCGAGAATGTCCCACACGACGGGATCCTTGCGGTCGACGATCTTCTTGGCCGACTTCACGGTCTTGACGATGCCGCGCTCGATGAGCTTACGGATCACGAACGGCTTGAACAGCTCGGCAGCCATGTCCTTAGGCAGACCGCATTCGTTCATGTTCAAGTCGGGACCGACCACGATAACAGAACGGCCAGAGTAGTCGACACGTTTACCGAGCAGGTTCTGACGGAAACGGCCTTGCTTACCTTTCAGGCTGTCGCTCAACGACTTCAACGGGCGGTTCGAGTCGGTCTTCACCGCGCTCGACTTGCGTGAGTTGTCGAACAACGAGTCGACGGCCTCCTGCAACATACGCTTCTCATTACGCATAATCACGTCAGGAGCATTGATCTCAATCAAACGCTTCAGACGGTTGTTACGGATGATGACACGACGATAGAGGTCGTTCAAGTCGGAGGTGGCAAAACGGCCGCCATCCAGCGGGACGAGCGGGCGGAGCTCCGGCGGAATCACCGGCACCACCTTCACAATCATCCACTCGGGACGGTTCTCGATGTGGTTATTGGCCTCGCGGAAAGCCTCAAACACCTGCAGACGCTTCAGCAGGTCTTGTTTGCGTTGTTGGGCCTTCACCTCGTTGGCTTCGGCACGCAGGCGATTGGCTTCCTCGTCGATATTGAGACGCGACAGCAAGTCATATAGGGCGTCAGCACCCATCTTGGCGACAAACTTGTTCGGGTCGTCGTCGGGCAGGTATTGGTTCTCGATAGGCACCATCTCCATCAGGTCGAGGTATTCCTCTTCGCTAAGGAACTCGAGTTTGGTCACCTTACGGCCTTCGCTGTCGTTCGGGATTTCATGACCTTCAAGGATACCACCTTGGATCACGATATAACGCTCGTAATAGATGATGGAATCAAGTTTCTTGGTCGGGATACCAAGCAAAGCGCCAATCTTGTTGGGCAGCGAGCGGAAATACCAGATGTGTGCGACGGGCACCACCAATGAGATGTGACCCATGCGTTCACGGCGGACCTTCTTCTCGGTCACTTCAACACCGCAGTGGTCGCAGATGATGTTCTTATAACGGATACGCTTGTATTTACCGCAATGGCACTCCCAGTCCTTCACGGGACCGAAAATCCTCTCGCAGAACAAACCATCACGTTCGGGCTTGTAAGTACGGTAGTTGATGGTCTCGGGTTTCAGCACCTCGCCGTGTGAACGGGCAAGGATGGATTCCGGCGAAGCCAAACTCACAGTAATGCTAGCGAAATTGCTGTTTACGTTATTATTAGTTGCCATATTTCTGTTTTTTTACAAGCTTTATCAATTCAAGACTTTACCATCCTTATCCTTGAAAGTAATCTCAAGGCCCAGTCCACGGAGCTCGTGGATCAACACATTGAACGACTCGGGGATGCCTGGAACAGGCATGTTATCGCCCTTCACAATGGCCTCGTAAGCCTTGGCACGTCCGTTGACGTCGTCCGACTTCACGGTCAGGATTTCCTGAAGCACGTTGCTGGCTCCGAAGGCTTCGAGTGCCCAGACTTCCATTTCACCGAAACGCTGGCCACCAAACTGAGCCTTACCGCCCAGAGGCTGCTGCGTAATCAGCGAGTAAGGTCCGATGGAACGGGCATGCATCTTGTCGTCGACCATATGGTGCAACTTCAGCATGTAGATGTAACCCACGGTGGCGGGTTGGTCGAAAGGCTCACCCGTTTCGCCGTCATACAGCTGCATACGACCATTGTCGGGCAGACCGGCCTTGCGCATGTAGCCGTTGATTTCTTCCAAGGTGGCACCGTCGAAGATTGGGGTGGCGAACTTCAGTCCAAGTTCATGACCGGCCCAACCCAAAACGGTCTCATAGATCTGACCCAGGTTCATACGCGAAGGCACGCCCAAGGGGTTCAGCACGATGTCGACAGGGGTGCCGTCGGCGAGGAAAGGCATATCCTCGGCACGGACAATCTTGGAAACGATACCCTTGTTGCCGTGACGACCGGCCATCTTGTCGCCAATCATCAACTTGCGCTTCTTGGCCACATAGACCTTTGCCATCTGCACGATGCCGTTCGGCAGCTCGTCGCCCACGCTGGCCACGTACTTCTCGCGGTTGTACTTGCCCTCGATCTCCTTATACTTGACGGTATAGTTGTCGATGATGGCTCCAATCATCTTGTTCACCTTGTCCTCAGAAGTCCACTTCGTGCGGTTGACGGTGAGATAATCGATGTCGTAAAGGGTTTTGGCCGTGAACTTGGCCTTCTTGGGAATCAGCACTTCCTTGAAGTTGTTCTGCACACCCGCCGAAACCTTGCCGTTCAGCAGCGTCATCAGCTTCTCAACCAGCACGTCCTTCAGGGCGGCCAGCTCCTTGTTGCAGGTGGCGTCAATCTTGGCGATGTCCTCCTTGTCCTTGGCGCGGGCCTTGCGATCCTTTTGCAGACGAGAGAACAACCGCTTGCCGATGACCACGCCCTTCATCGAAGGACCGGCCTTCAACGAGGCGTTCTTAACGTCGCCGGCCTTGTCGCCGAAGATGGCACGGAGCAGTTTCTCCTCAGGCGTCGGGTCTGATTCGCCCTTAGGCGTAATCTTACCGACAAGGATGTCGCCCTCCTTAACCTCGGCACCCACGCGGATGATACCGTGCTCGTCCAAGTCCTTGGTGGCATCGGTGCTCACGTTCGGAATGTCGTTGGTCAGCTCTTCCAAACCACGCTTCGTGTCGCGCACCTCAAGGGTGAACTCTTCAATGTGGATGGAGGTGAACAGGTCTTCCTTCACGATACGTTCCGAAATCACGATGGCATCCTCATAGTTGTAACCCTTCCAAGGCATGAAAGCCACTTTCAGGTTACGACCCAGGGCCAAATCGCCGTTTTGCGTGGCATAACCCTCAGTCAGGATCTGTCCTGCAACCACATGGTCGCCGCGACGCACGATAGGCTTGATATTGATGCTCGTGTTCTGGTTCGTACGCGCATATTTGGTAAGGTAATAGGTCTTCACGTCGTCGTCGAAGCTGACCAGACGTTGTTCATCCGTACGGTTGTACCTGATCGTGATCTTCTTGGAGTCAACGAAGATGACTTCGCCATCGCCTTCGGCAGTGATAAGAACGCGCGAATCCTTGGCAACAGAGCGTTCGATACCAGTGCCCACGATAGGACTTTCGGGATTCATCAAAGGTACAGCCTGACGCATCATGTTCGAACCCATCAGGGCACGGTTGGCGTCGTCGTGCTCCAAGAACGGAATCAACGAAGCTGCGATGGAGGCGATTTGGTTGGGGCCCACATCCATCAGGTTGATCTCCTCAGGAGCAACGATAGGATAGTCGGCGATATAACGTGCCTTGATTTCCTTGTCGATGAAACGGCCTTCGTCATCGACAGGCGTGGTGGCTTGAGCGATGATCTTGTCTTCCTCAAGTTCGGCCGTCAAATAAACGGGAGCCTTCTTGAAGTCGACCACGCCGTCCTTCACCTCGCGATAAGGCGTCTCGATGAAGCCCAAGTTGTTGATCTTAGCGAAAACGCAGAGTGAGGAAATCAGACCGATGTTAGGACCTTCAGGGGTCTCAATCGTGCACAAACGGCCATAGTGCGTGTAGTGAACGTCACGCACCTCGAAGCCGGCACGGTCGCGCGACAGACCGCCAGGACCCAAAGCCGAAATACGACGCTTATGCGTGATTTCCGACAGCGGGTTGGTCTGGTCCATGAATTGCGACAGCTGGTTGGTGCCGAAGAACGAGTTGATGACCGACGACAACGTCTTGGCATTGATGAGGTCGATAGGCGTAAACACCTCGTTGTCGCGCACATTCATGCGCTCACGGATGGTGCGAGCCATACGAGCCAGACCGACACCGAACTGGGCTTGCAGCTGCTCGCCCACGGTGCGGATACGACGGTTGCTCAAGTGGTCGATATCGTCGATTTCGGCCTTGCTGCTCAGCAGCTCGACCAAATATTTGATGATGGCGATGATGTCTTCCTTGGTCAGGACTTTCACATCGTCGGGGATGGAGAGACCGAGCTTGCGGTTGATGCGGTAGCGACCCACCAGGCCCAAGTCGTATCTCTTGTCGGAGAAGAACAGCTTGTCGATGATGCCACGGGCCGTTTCCTCATCGGGCGGCTCGGCGTTACGCAGCTGGCGGTAGATGTATTCGACAGCTTCCTTCTCGGAGTTGCAAATATCTTTCTCTAAGGTCTTGAAAATGACAGAGTAGTCCGACACGCGGTTGTTCTCGTCGGCCTCGGCTTCGGGGTGAAGCAGGATGGTCTTAACGCCACTGTCGACGATGCGCTGGATATGCTCGTCCTCAAGCACGGTGTCGCGGTCGAGGATGATTTCGTTACGCTCAATGGAGGTCAACTCGCCAGTGTCTTCGTTGACGAAATCTTCCAAATAAGTATGCACGACACGTGCGGCCAACTTACGGCCCAACACGCGCTTCAAGCCAGCCTTCGAGACCTTCACTTCCTCGGCGAGGTTGAAGATGTCGAGGATGTCCTTGTCGGTCTCATAGCCGATGGCACGGAGCAATGTGGTGATGGGCAATTTCTTCTTACGGTCGATGTAGGCATACATCACGTTGTTGATGTCAGTCGAGAACTCCATCCACGAACCCTTGAACGGGATGATACGGGCCGAGTACAACATGGTGCCGTTGGCATGTTGGCTTTGACCGAAGAACACACCGGGGGAACGGTGCAATTGTGAGACCACGACACGTTCGGCACCATTGATGACGAAAGTGCCACGCGGCGTCATGTAGGGAATCATGCCCAAATAGACGTCTTGCACAACGGTCTCAAAGTCTTCGTGCTCCTCATCGTTACAGGAAAGCTTCAGCTTTGCCTTGAGAGGAATGCTATAGGTGAGTCCACGTTCGATGCACTCCTCGATGCTGTAGCGAGGGGCGTCGATGTAGTAGTCAAGAAATTCGAGTGTGAAATTGTTTCTTGCGTCCGTGATCGGGAAATTCTCGGCAAAGACCTTGTAGAGGCCTTCGTTTTTCCTGTTGTCGGGATTGGTCTCCAATTGGAAGAAATCCTGGAAAGACTGAAGCTGAATATCCAGAAAATCAGGGTATTCGAACGACTTCTTGATGGACGCGAAGCTAATTCTTTCAGTTGATTTTGTTGCCAAGGTATTATTGTTTTTAAGTGTTGAAAAAGGAAAGACGAACAAACGAAGAGGGTAGTTTTCGCATAAAGCGAAAAATCGGCACAAACCTCAGCCCCTATTTTGGGACTGAGGTTGAATGCCGTTATTTACGGGATATGAATCCTTATTTCACTTCCACTTCTGCACCGGCCTCTTCGAGTTGAGCCTTCAGTGCATTAGCTTCGTCTTTGCTCACGCCTTCCTTCAGGGCCTTAGGAGCTGCGTCGACGAGTTCCTTGGCTTCCTTCAGACCGAGGCTGGTGAGTTCCTTCACCAACTTCACGACTGCCAACTTCTGAGCGCCAGCGCTCTTCAGGATGACATCGAAAGAAGTCTTTTCTTCAGCAGCGGCAGCGGCGCCACCAGCAGCAGGAGCAGCAACAGCAACAGCGGCGGCTGCGGGTTCAATACCGTATTCTTCCTTCAGGATGTTAGCCAGTTCGTTGACTTCCTTCACGGTAAGGTTAACTAATTGTTCAGCAAAAGCTTTAAGATCTGCCATTTTACTATTATTTTTAATTGTTAATACTTGCTTTTAATGATTGAATTATTCTGGTCTTTCAGACAAAGTTTCGAGGATGCCGCTCAACTTGTGGCCACCTGATTGCAGGCCGCTGATGACGTTCTTCATCGGTGATTGCAGCAGGGCGATGACATCGGCAATGAGGTCGTTCTTCGACTTGATGTTGCACAAGGCGTCGAGCATATCGTCACCC
Source organism: Bacteroidales bacterium (assembly GCA_017477425.1). Classification (GTDB taxonomy): domain Bacteria; phylum Bacteroidota; class Bacteroidia; order Bacteroidales; family F082; genus Limimorpha. The sequence goes on along the minus strand of JAFUVT010000033.1, from coordinate 219,282 downwards.
ACGTAGCAGCATTCTTCGATGAATGCGCCCTTCAGGATGGGACGGTCACTGGTCTTACGGAAACTCTTAATCAGTTTGGCGGGAGCGTTGCCGGTCTCGCAAAACATGACGGCAGTTGATCCTTTCAGAACGTCGTACAGGTTGTCGTACTCCTTGTCCATCTGCTCCATGGCCTTTTGGAACAAAGCGTTCTTCACAACGATCATTTTCACACCACTATTGAAGCACTGTCTTCTCAGCTGATTCGTCTTCTCGGCGTTGAGGTCGGAGACATCGGTCAGGTAGAAATTGGGGCAGGCTTTCAATTCACTGAGCATGGAGTCGATGAGGACTTGTTTATCTTCTTTTCTCATTTCAATAACTTCCTTTCAATTTAGTTTGCTACTGATTTGACATCGATCTGCACACCCGGGCTCATCGTGCTAGAGATATAGATGCTCTTCACATAGGTACCTTTAGCAGCTGCTGGTTTCAACTTGATAACGGTTTGGATCAGCTCCTTGGCGTTATCAAAAATCTTCTCTGGAGAGAAACTGACTTTGGCGACTCCTGCGTTGATGATGCCGTACTTGTCGACTTTGAAGTCGATCTTACCAGCCTTCACTTCTTGAACAGCCTTGCCGACCTCCATCGTAACAGTTCCTGTCTTGGGGTTAGGCATCAATCCACGGGGACCGAGAATACGGCCCAGGGCGCCCACCTTAGGCATGATGTTAGGGGTGGTGATCACAATGTCAATATCGGTCCAACCGTCTTTAATCTTCTGGATGTACTCATCCAGACCGACGTAATCAGCACCAGCGTCTAAAGCTTCCTGTGCCTTGTCAGGGTTGCAAAGAACCAAGACACGCACAACTTTACCCGTACCGTGAGGCAACGTCACCGAGCCGCGGACCATTTGGTTGGCCTTGCGGGGGTCGACGCCCAAACGGATGTTCAAGTCAACTGAAGCATCGAATTTGGTGTAAGTGATTTGTTTTACGATATTAACCGCTTCACTCAAGGAGTAACTCTTGCTTTTGTCGAACTTAGCCAAAGCTTCTTTCCTCTGTTTAGTAACTTTTGACATTTAACTAACTTTTTGTTGTTCTACAAATGCTGAAAGCGCTTAGGCTTTCTTTAAAGGTGATTCGCCGGTAATCTTCACTCCCATACTGCGAGCCGTTCCGGCAACCATTGACATGGCTGACTCGACGGTAAAGCAATTCATGTCCTTCATCTTGTTGGTGGCGATTTCACGCACTTGGTCCCAAGTCAACGAACCGACTTTCGTACGGTTAGGTTCCTTCGAACCGCCTTTGATCTTCGCTGCCTCGATGATGGAGACGGCCACTGGTGAAGCCTTCACGATAAAATCGAAAGACTTATCCTTGTACACCGTGATGATGACGGGCAAAACCTTGCCAGCCTGATCCTGTGTACGGGCGTTGAACTGCTTGCAGAATTCCATGATGTTCACACCCTTCGAACCCAAAGCGGGACCGACGGGCGGAGCGGGATTCGCGGCTCCTCCTTTAATCTGCAGTTTAATTAATCCGCTTACTTCTTTTGCCATTTCTAAATCCTTAATTAAGTGTAATTAGGCAACAATTTAACTCACAAATACCTATCAACTCTCCAACTTCACTTGGAAGAAACTCAGTTCCAGAGGCGTCTTGCGGCCAAAGATCTTAACAGCCACCTTCAACTTCTTCTTCTCTTCGTTCACCTCTTCGATGACGCCATTAAAAGTGCTGAAAGGACCATCGTTGACGATGACGGACTGCCCCACCATGAACATGACATCACTGCCAGCGCCCATGCCTTGGAGCTCGTCCACCTTGCCAAGAATACGCTTCACCTCTTGGGGACGAAGCGGATCAGGCTCGCCTTTCGTGCCCAGAAATCCAAGCACGTTAGGAACATTCTTGATGACATGAACCACCTCGCCCACCAAGACAGCCTCCACAAGCACATAACCCGGCAGGTAGTTGCGCTCTTTGCACACCTTCTTGCCGTTCTTCACCTCGAAGTACTTCTCAGTAGGGATCAAGACTGTAGGAATCAGGTCTTGCAGATTCAGCCTCTTGATTTCGGATTCAAGGTATTCCTTCACCTTCTTCTCCTTACCAGAGATGGCCTTCACCACATACCACTTCAACTCGTTCGTGTCGCTCATCTTCTCCTGTCAAATTACAAAGTTAACCGATACTTGCTCATCAAGATTCAATCGATCTATCAGAACAGGTTGTAAAACGCTTCTAACAGATTCTTGAAGGAAATGTCCATCAGAAAAACCACCAAGGCGATTATTAGGGAAGCAATGGACACAACCCATACGCTACTTCTGAGCTCTGGCCATGTAGGCCACGTAACCTTTTCTTTGAGCTCAGTATAGCACTCTTTAATGTAGTTAATGAATTTCATTTTATTGAACCTTAATAAAAAGCACGGGTGGAAAGGCTCGAACTCTCGACACTCGGTTTTGGAGACCGATGCTCTACCAACTGAGCTACACCCGTAGGATAGGGATGGGTGTTGCCCCATCCCTACTTGTTTTCAACATTGATTAGTCGTCGATGATTTCGATCACCTGGCCCGAACCAACGGTGCGGCCACCTTCACGGATAGCGAAGCGGAGACCCTTATCCATGGCGATGTCAGCAATCAACTTAACGTCGATGGTGACGTGGTCGCCAGGCATAACCATCTCCATGCCATCAGGCAGGGTGATTTCACCGGTAACGTCGGTGGTTCTGAAGTAGAACTGAGGACGATACTTGTTACGGAACGGGGTGTGACGGCCACCTTCTTCCTTGCTCAGGACGTAGACCTGACCCTTGAAGTGGTGGTAAGGCTTCACCGAACCGGGCTTGGCAATAACCATACCACGGCGGATTTCGTCCTTGTCGATACCACGGAGCAGCAGACCAGCGTTATCGCCAGCTTCACCTTCGTCGAGGATCTTGCGGAACATCTCAACGCCAGTAACAACTGACTTCAGCTTCTCGGCACCCATACCCAGGATTTCGACGGGGTCACCAACGTGGATGACGCCAGTTTCGATACGACCGGTAGCAACGGTACCACGGCCAGTGATGGAGAACACGTCCTCGATAGGCATCAGGAACGGTTTATCAACGGCACGCTGAGGCTCAGGAATCCAAGTGTCGCAAGCGTCCATCAGCTCGTCGATGGCGGGAGTCCACTTCGGGTCGTCGTTCAAGGCACCCAGAGCAGAGCCACGGATGATAGGCGTGTTGTCGGCATCGAATTCGTACTTGCCAAGGAGGTCGCGGACTTCCATCTCAACCAACTCGAGCAACTCTTCATCGTCAACAAGGTCGCACTTGTTCAGGAACACCACGAGGCGCGGCACACCAACCTGACGGGCGAGCAGGATGTGCTCACGGGTTTGAGGCATGGGACCGTCGGTGGCGGCGACAACGATGATAGCACCGTCCATCTGGGCAGCACCAGTAACCATGTTCTTCACATAGTCAGCGTGGCCAGGGCAGTCGACGTGTGCATAGTGACGCTTCTCAGTCTGATACTCGACGTGAGCGGTATTGATGGTAATACCTCTCTCCTTCTCTTCCGGAGCGGAGTCGATGGAGTCGAAGGACTTGATCTCTGACAGACCTTTCTTGGCCAGGTGCAAGGTGATAGCAGCGGTCAAAGTGGTCTTACCGTGGTCAACGTGGCCAATCGTACCAATGTTGACGTGCGGTTTAGTTCTTTCGAATTTTTCTTTTGCCATTTTACTTTTCTATTTAAGGTTATGAACTCTATTCCATAAAAAATCGAGCCGATGGGGAGAATTGAACTCCCGACCCCTTCCTTACCAAGGAAGTGCTCTACCGCTGAGCTACATCGGCTTGTCATTCATCTGAGCGGAAGACAGGGCTCGAACCCGCCACCTAAAGCTTGGAAGGCTTTCGCTCTGCCAAATGAGCTACTTCCGCTTGACTCGTGGGGGAGGGTGGACTCGAACCACCGAACGGATACCCGGACAGATTTACAGTCTGTTGCAATTGCCACTATGCGACTCCCCCGTGCTAACTGAGCCGGTAGACGGACTCGAACCGCCGACAGGCTGATTACAAATCAGCTACTCTACCAACTGAGTTATACCGGCAAGATGTGAAAGAACTGTCGGCTTCTTTCGCCGCCCTCATCATCTCTGAAAAGGTGTGCAAAAATAGATACTTTTCTTGAATTGACAATGCACTTTATGCATTTTTTTTCTAAAATTTTTCTCTTTTAGTTCCTATATTTCTGTTATTCAACGTTTTAATCTTATACTTCAACAACGCATTTTGTATGTTTCTCGGTCTTCATTTCGACTTTTTCTGGCAAAAAACAGACGTTTTTCGGCAAAAGCAGAAGCCTGTCTTGAGGGTCAAGGCAGGCTTCCATGGTTAGAAAGTTGGCGGAACGCGTCCGACCATCAGGCGTCATTTGGTCAATTTGCCTTTGTATTTCTCCAACTGTTTCTTCAGGGCGTCAATACAAGTGTCGATGGACTCTTCGAAGGTCTTGCTTTGCTTGCTGGCATAAAGGTCGTCGCCACGAAGCACTAAGCGGATGTCGGCGATCTTGTTTTCGGGGGTGTCAGTGTTGTCGAGCTTCAACACGACTTCGGCATTGATCACCTCGCTGTACTTTGCGCAAAGCTTTTCCACTTTCTGTGTGATGAAGTCTTCAAGTTTTTGGTCAGCCTTGAAGTGAACTGAATTGATCATGACTTTCATAATAACTCCTTTCTTTTGTCACCCTTTCGGGTGGGCTTGTTTATGGATTTTCTTAAGTTGTTCGATTGTATTATGGGCGTAGACCTGGGTGGTGGCCAGTTCTTCATGCCCAAGAAGTTTCTGGATGGCGATCAAGCTGGCACCCTCTTCCAGAAGATGCGTCGCGAAGGTATGACGGAGCACGTGAGGACTTTTCTGCTGGAGCGTGGTCACACCCTCAAGCATATGATGCACCTTATTATATACAAAGGTCGGCGACATCACCTCTCCTTTGTTGTTGAGCAGCAACCTGTCGGCCTTGACCTCAAAGGTTGCATCACGCAACGCCTGATATTGTCCGATCATCCTTATCATCTCTTTTGATAACGGAACCAACCGTTCTTTATTGCGTTTGCCGTGAATTTTCAGGACCATCTCTATAGTGTCGATGTCGGGGTCTCTCAGCCCGCGCAACTCGGCTTGTCGCATTCCAGTTTGGTAAAGCAACTCGAACAGCAGTTGGTCGCGCCGTGTTGCAAAATCATCGCCATCGCCGAACGACACCTTATTAATATCCGTTTCCGTGACGAACTTGACCAAACTCTTGGGCGTTTTCAGGGCCTTTATGCCGACCATGGGCGACTTTTCGACCTTGTCCTCCCGAAGAAGGTATTTGTAATAGGTCCGCAACGTCGAGATCTTGCGATTGATGCTGCGGTTGACCATTCCCTCCTCCTTCAATGTGACGATGTAGCTCTTCACCATGGTGGCATCCACCTTTGTGAGGTCATCGATGGCATACGCCACCGTCATATAGGTGGCGAATTGCTTCATGTCACGACGGTAGGCCCCGACGGTCAAGGACGAGAAGCGTTTCTCGGATTGGAGGTATTCTATGAACGATTCGTCGTACATAACAAAAACTTCGCCGTAAAATTAGTAATAAATTACCAATCCACGGCGAAGTTCGCTAAAAAAATTATTTTCCTAGAGGGGCGGAATTACATATTCTCTTCAGCCTGACGGAGTTTCTGCACATAGATAGCCTTCATCAGCTGTGCACGCTTGATGACTGAGGGCTTGGTGAATTGTTGACGGGCACGGAGTTCTTTCACGACGCCGGTCTTCTCATACTTTCTCTTGTAGCGCTTCAAAGCTCTGTCGATGCTTTCGCCTTCTTTTACAGGAACAATAATCATTTTAAAACACTTCCTTCTTTTAAATGGTTAGTACTTATTGAATTAAATTTTGAGGCTGCAAAAGTACAACTTTTTTGTTTAGCAACACAAAAAGCGCCAAAAAATTTATCTTGCTGAAATATTTGAACTAAAATCCGTAATATGGGTATTTGACGCATCGCGTTTTTTTACTATTTTTGCAGCATTCTAACAAAAAACATTCAATATCATGCAATTACTTGTCATTGGAACGACCGAAATCATCCTTATCGTATTACTTGTGTTACTGCTCTTCGGAGGTAAGAAGATCCCGGAGCTGATGAAAGGCCTCGGCAAGGGGGTGAAAAGCTTCAAGGACGGCGTGAACGGTATCGAGGACGCGACTGAAGTTAAAGACGAAACGAAAAAGGAAGAATGAGCACAGCAGAGGTCAGCAGTTTCTGGGACCATTTGGATGTGCTTCGGAAAGTGCTGTTCCGCTGCCTGATTGCCTGGGCCATCGGGGCGGTGGCTGCGTTTTGCTTCAAGGGTATCCTGTTCGGTTTGCTGTTTGCCCCGTCGCAAGACACTTTCCTCTCCTACCGATTCATGGCTTGGCTCTGCCAAAAAACAGGTTGGCAGACGTTGTGTCCGGAAAGTTTTCAGGCTTCGTTCATCAACACGGAATTGGCGGCACAGTTCATGACGCACATCAAGGTGGCGCTTTGGGCGGGGCTCGTGGTGGTTTCGCCTTACCTCATCGTGCAACTTTATGGCTTCGTCTCCCCTGCCCTCTACGACAAGGAAAAACGGCATGCTGCACCTATATTAATCTGGGGGACGTTGCTCTTCGTGCTTGGTGTGCTGATGAACTACTTCGTCATCTTCCCTTTCTCGTTCCGCTTCTTGAACAATTATCAAGTATATGCGGAGGTACGCAACCAGATCTCACTTGATTCATACATCTCTAGTTTCTTGATGCTCAGCCTCTTGATGGGCATCTTGTTTGAGATTCCCATCGTCAATTATCTCCTTGCCAAAGCTGGATTACTTCAAGCGGAGACCTTGAAGAAATACCGTCGGCACGCCATTGTGGGCATTGCCATCGTGGCGGCTGTCATCACCCCTACGGGCGACGCCGTCACCTTGATGCTCGTCACCGTGCCGATTTATTTGCTTTACGAAGCAAGCATTTTAATTGTAAGAAAAATCAACAACAACTAACTCAAAAACATTATGTTACGTAAAATCAGAATTTGCCTTCAGGTGGTCATGATGACCTTAATCACCTTGCTGTTGCTCGGCATCGGCTTTGGGGTTAACCTGTGGGCTGGTTGGGTGGCCAAAATCCAGTTTTTGCCCGCCCTCATGGCATTGAATTTCGGCGTATTGGCCCTGCTCATCGTGGCCGCCCTGCTGTTTGGGCGACTTTATTGCAGCGTGGTTTGTCCTTTGGGCATCATGCAGGATTTCTTCTCGTGGCTCGGCGGCAAAGCGAAGAAAAACCGTTTCAGCTACGCGAAAGAAAACAAGTGGCTACGCTACGGATTCTTGGCCGTTTTCATCATCCTGATGATCATCGGCTTCGCTCCCATGACGACCTTGTTTGCACCCTACAGCGCCTACGGACGCATTGTCAACAGCCTGTTCAAGCCGCTCTACGACCTGCTCAACAACTGGCTCGCTGGCTTGGACGCAGCCCACGACCGCTACAACTTCAGCGAAGTGCAAGTTTGGATGCGCAGCGTGACGACTTTCGTTGTGGCTATTCTTACCTTATTAATATTAGGCTTCCTCGCCTGGCGCAAAGGCCGCCTCTACTGCAATACGATTTGTCCAGTGGGCAGTCTCCTCAGTTTAGCCTCCCTAAACTCGATATTTCGTGTCCGTTTCGACAAGTCGAAGTGCAAGAACTGCAGCATGTGTGAGAAGAACTGCAAGGCGCAAGCCATTGATTTCAAGAACGGTACGGTGGATTACTCGCGTTGCGTGGTGTGCGGCGATTGCCTTGCAAAATGCAAGTTCGACGCTTTGCACTACACCGCCAGAAAACCTGCTGCGGAGCCCCAACCCGTTGACACGGAACGCCGTTCCTTCTTGGTTGGTGCCGCCCTTGCTGGGACCACGGCAGCTTTGGCACAAACCCAAATGAAGGTGGACGGTGGTTTGGCAGCCATTGAGGATAAGATTGCCCCGAAGCGCCAAACGCCCATCACGCCTCCAGGCTCCGTTTCGGCAAAGCACCTGCAACGCCATTGCACAGCCTGCCAGCTCTGCGTGTCAAGTTGTCCGAACAATGTGTTGCGTCCTTCCACCGACTTGATGAAACTGATGCAACCTACGATGTCATTCGAGCGAGGTTACTGCCGCCCCGAATGCACAAAATGCAGCCAAGTGTGTCCCGCTGGAGCCATCAAGCCCATCACCAGGGAAGAGAAAACGGCCATCCATGTCGGTCACGCCGTATGGATCAAGGACAACTGCGTCGCCTTGAAAGGTGTTTCATGCGGCAATTGCGAGCGTCATTGCCCGACGGGAGCCATCCAAATGATCGACTTTGAAGGTCCGACAGGCACGGTGAAGGTACCCAGCATCGACGAAGAGCGTTGCATCGGCTGTGGCGCTTGCGAGAACCTCTGCCCTGCCCGACCGTTCAGCGCCATTTATGTGGAAGGAAACGAAATGCACCATATTGATTAAAAACAGAAAACCATGGATAGAAGAGATTTCATCAAACATATAGGCGGTGCTGCCGTGGCGACCTCGGTGGTGCTTTCGGCCTGCAAATCAGAAAACGAAAAACCGCAAGTGCTGGAGGGCATCCTCGACGGACAAGGCGAGATGACCCTGCGCACCAACCCCAACACAGGCGACCAGGTCTCCATTTTGGGATACGGCATGATGCGCCTGCCCGTCGTAGGCGGCGGCTCGATGCGCGATAATCCTGATTCAGAAATCGACCAAGAGATGGTCAACGAAGAGGTGGACTATGCCTTGGCGCATGGCGTCAACTATTTCGACACATCGCCGGCCTATTGCAAGGGACTGTCGGAACGTGCCACGGGCATTGCCCTGTCGCGCCATCCGCGCAATTCCTATTACATCGCCACCAAACTGTCGAATTTCAGTCCCTCGACATGGAGCCGCGAGGCCTCGCAAGCCATGTTCGAGAACTCGCTGAAGGAATTGCAGACCGACTACATCGACTACCTGCTGCTGCACAGCATCGGAGGCGAGACACAAGACTTGAACAGCGAGCAGTTGTTCAACACCCGTTTCATGGACAACGGCATCCTCGACTGGCTTGTGGAGCAGAAAAAAGCCGGTCGCATCCGCAACCTCGGCTTCTCGTATCACGGCGACGTGAAGATTTTCGACATGCTGCTGCAATGGCACGACGAAGGCCATTACCATTGGGACTTCGTGCAAATCCAAATGAACTATGTGGATTGGCACTACGCCAAACGCATCAACACGAGGAACACTGACGCCTCCTATCTTTACAATGAGCTGCACAAGCGTGGCATCCCGGGCGTCATCATGGAGCCCATCTTGGGCGGTCGTTTGGCTTCCTTGCCCGACTACATCATGAAACAACTGAAAGAGCGCGAGCCTGAGAGTCCTGCCGCCCGCTGGGCCTTCCGCTACGCTGGCACACCCAAAGGCATTCTTGTCGTCCTCAGCGGCATGACTTATATGGAACACCTGAAACAGAACGTGGAAACCTTTTCGCCGTTGCGCCCCATTACACCTGAAGAAGACGAGTTACTGATGAAAATCGCGGAACAATATGTGGAGCTGAAGACCGTACCTTGCACGGCTTGTAACTACTGCATGCCCTGTCCTTTCGGGCTGAACATTCCAGCCATCTTCGGCTATTACAACAAGAGCATCACCGAAGGTAACATGCCTGCTGGCAACCGCGAGGCACGTGAGTATTGGGAAGCCCGAAAGCGTTTCCTCATCGGCTACGACCGCAACGTGCCTGGTTTGCGCCAAGCCAGCCATTGCATCGGTTGCAACCAATGTGCACCACACTGTCCTCAGAACATCGAGATTTCGAAAGAATTGCACCGGATTGACGACTACGTGGAACAACTGAAACAGATATAAACGAAAGTAGAGACGCGCCATGGCACGTCTCTACTGTTATTAAGCCTTCAATGCACGCATAGCGTTGAAAACCGCCAACACGGTGACCCCCACATCGGCAAAGACAGCCATCCACATCGTGGCGACACCTAAAGTTGCCAAAACAAGGACCAACACCTTCACTCCAATGGCAAACCAGACGTTCTGCTTGGCGATGCGCAAAGTGCGTCGCGCAATGCGGATGGCGAGGGCGATTTTCGATGGTTTGTCGTCCATCAGCACCACATCGGCAGCTTCGATGGCCGCGTCGCTGCCGAGACCGCCCATCGCGATACCCACATCGGCGCGTGCAAGTACGGGAGCATCGTTGATGCCGTCGCCGACGAAGGCAAGATACTGGCCTTCAGTTTTCTGATTGAGCATTTTTTCAAGATATTGGACTTTGTCGGCAGGAAGCAATTCCGCGTGATATTCGGAAAGCTGCAACTTTTTCGCCACGTCTTCCCCCACCTCCTTACGGTCGCCGGTGAGCATCACCGTGCGCTCAACGCCCAATGATTTCAGGGCTTTTATGGCTTCTGCGCTGTCATCTTTTACTCTGTCGTTGATGACGATATGCCCAGCATACTCGCCGTCGATGGCTACATGAATGATTGTTCCGAAATGGTCGCAGTCACGCCATTTCGCACCAACGGTATCCATCATCTTCGTGTTGCCGACGCAAACGATTTTATCTTCCACGCGAGCGCGGATGCCTTGTCCGGCAATCTCCTCCACTTCAGAAACCTTGCAGCCATCTGTGGCCTCGTCGGGGAAAGCATCGCGCAAGGCAGCCCCGATGGGATGGGTGGAGAAATGCTCCACGTGCGCCGCGAGATGCAACAAATGGTGCTCGTCGCATTGTTCGGGATGTACTGCCGTGACCGCAAACTGACCATGAGTCAAGGTACCCGTTTTGTCGAAAACCACCGTCCCGACCTTGGCCAAGACGTCCATATAGTTCGCTCCCTTGACGAGGATACCTTTGCGCGAAGCACCGCCAATGCCGCCGAAAAACGTAAGCGGCACACTGATGACCAAGGCGCAGGGGCACGACACCACCAGGAACATCAAGGCGCGATAGAGCCAAGTGGCGAAAGTGCCAGTGAAATCGCCCGAAAACAGCGGTGGCAACAGCGCCAAGGCAATGGCAGCAAAGACCACAATCGGGGTGTAAATACGAGCAAATTTAGAGATGAAAGTCTCGCTCTTCGACTTGTTCTCGGTGGCATTCTCCACCAAATCGATGATTTTCGAGGCTGTACTCTCTCCAAAGTTTTTGGTCGTGCGCACCTTAATCAAGCCGGAAAGATTCACGCAGCCTGAAATGATTTCGTCGCCTTCGCTGATTTCGCGCGGGACGCTCTCGCCCGTCAAGGCGACGGTGTTCAAGGCCGTGCTGCCTTCGATGACCACACCGTCCAACGGCACTTTCTCGCCAGGTTTGACGATGATGGTCTCCCCTACTCCAACCTCCTCAGGATTGACGTCGATGGTCTCGCCTTCGCGTTCCACATGGGCCACATCGGGGCGGATGTCCATCAGATGGGCGATGCTCTCACGGCTCTTGCCTTCGGCATAGCCTTCGAAGAGTTCGCCGACCTGGAAAAACAGCATGACGAAGACCGCTTCAGGAAATTGCGTCTCTGCGCTGGGTAGGAACCCTATGCAAAGTGCCCCAATAGTCGCAATAGACATAAGGAAGTGCTCGTTGAAGGCCTCACCATGCGCCAAGCCCTCGGCAGCTTCCTTGAGCGTGTCGAAGCCGATGAACAGATAAGGAATCAGATAAATGAGAAGCATTTGCCATGTGGCAAGGTTGCACTTCTTTTCGATGATGACCGCCGCAATGAGCAGTACCACGGTGATGGCAATCTTGAGGATTTGGCTTTTCAGGCTGCCGTCCTCATGATGATGCTCATGGTGATGCTCATGCTCGCAGCATTCGTGATCTTGATGATGATGTTCGTGTGCCATATTCTTACAGTTTTTATTGTTTTCCGACTGCAAAAATGCGGCAAAAGTTTTGCAACTGGGTTGCAAAAATGGATACTACAGCTCTTTTCAAGAACAAAAAATCCGCAAGACGGTGGCCCGTCTTGCAAGATTTTTGCGTTGTCTCAGTCGTCGATGCCGACAAACTGATAGTTCCTGTTGAAGAGCAACTCCAAGCCATTGTCCAATTCGGCTTTCCAGCGGAGGTCGTCGCGACCCCATTCGGTGATGAACGACGAGGGATAGTTGGCCTTCACATACTCGAGCACGGCCTCGGGAATGAGAGCATCGGGTACCTGCTTCTGCTGGCAGTCGATTTTCTTGAGGTTGCCATCCTTGTCGAAGTCTATCTCCGTTCCGTCCTTGAACTTCACTTCGTACTCCGTCACGAGAGCTTCCTTCTCGACGTTGACCAACAGGATGTCGTCCTTGTCGAAATGCTCGTTGATGATGTTCTTCGCATTTTCGGGCAGGAGGTCAAAGCCGACCAGATGCTCATCCTTGCAAGCGTTCAGGCACAATGCGAATGCCATGAACAGGATCGATAAAACAGCTTTTTTCATTTGAATTGAATTTAGTTGATAATTGATTGGATTGAACAAAAAAAGTGGTGCGGACGAAATCCACACCACTTTCGGTAGTTTTCAAAAAAGCATAGTTATGGCTATCGGCAATGCCGTTTCGGGGGGAATAGCGACGCACTTGTCCCCTCAGCAAGGCTTGGGAACACTTGCTTCGTTCCGCTTTCTGACCTATAGTTTCAGGCATCGGAACAGCAGCTTCTGTCTTGGCTACAGCGAAAGACGTGGAGACAAAATCATCATCGTCGTCCTCGTCCCAGTCAAAGTCGTCGGCGACCACCGACATGCACGCGGAAGTGGCGGCTTGTTTGGCCAATTGTTGTGCGTCGTCATACTCGTCAGCGATGAGGCAAACGAATACCACGCCCATCAAAAGGAGCATCAAGACGGTGCCATATTTCCTAAGTGCTTCAAACATCGTGGTTAGATGCGTTTTGTGTGATACTAACGGCCTTCTCATCAGTTTATTGCTTGATAGTGAAATTTTGGAAAAAAAGTCAAAACAGCTTCTCTTCAGGCTTCAGTTCTTTCAGCTTTTCGAGCAATGCCGCTGCATCGGCGCCGTTAAAGACCATAATTTCAGTTGCCGGCTTGAATTCGTAAGGCTCGTACTTGCGGATTTGCGCCGCTGCAAATTGTCCGTCCTTGGTGCTGACCACCAACAATCCCGTGGGCGTGAGCGACTTGCAATGCAGGTTCTTGATGTCGTTGAAGCGATGTTGCTCAAGGAGGTTTTTCAGGTCTTCCACATCGTCGGTGAAGTAATATTCCTTTTTCTTCACAGGCATTTGCGTGGGCGTGTAGTAACCTCGGCGGAAAAGGCCTTGGCGTTTCAGTTCAGGGAGTTCGTAGTTTGCGAGGTTCGCGATTTGTGTTGTTTCCATATTTTTTTCGTTGTTTAATTATTTGATGTTGAATTGTTTAAATGTTGTTTGTAGGGCTGTCACATCGTGGCAGCCGCTATAGGGACGCACCGCGTGCGTCCGCATACGATAATCCCAACGGACACACGCGGTGTGTCCCAATATGGGAAATGGACGAAAAAAATGGAAACGTCTAAATCAGGATGCGTCTCAACCGGAATATGTGATATTCCTTCGGGAACGCAATTAACTGGGTGATAGAATGGTGTATTAACCTTGAAACGACAGGTTTGTGCGTCGAAAGCAACAACTGCCTCGTGCTGGTATTGCTGACGGTTCGGGTGCGATTAGGCAAAACGCGCACGCTGAAACCTGTTACGCAGGCCGCGCTTTCCTGCTGCACGGCATAACGGGTCGCGGCAGTGGCGCTGTATAAGTTCATCAAGTCGGCCTCCATATCATCGACAAAGACAGAGGCTTCCGTCTTTGGACATTCATTTTCCGCTGAAACGGGATGGCTAACGCAACCGTTCAAGCTGGCAAGGAAAACGAACAATATGGCGGCTAAAAGGCGCATCAATGCAGTTTTTGTTTGGGAGTGCAAAGATAGGGAAATTTCTGCTTTCGAACAGAAAAATCCGCAAGACGGAGGCCCGAATTGCGGATTTTTCTTTAAAAGGTCTGATTTATTGGATGCCAAACAGTTTCAAATCTTCATCAACGGTGGTGATGCCGCCGATGCCGAAGTTCTGAACTAAGACATTGGCCACGTTGGGCGAAAGGAAGCCAGGCAAGGTGGGCCCGAGGTGGATGTTCTTCACGCCGAGGCTGAGCAGGGCGAGCAACACGATGACAGCCTTCTGTTCGTACCAAGCAATGTTATACACGATGGGCAGTTGGTTGACATCTTCAAGGCCAAACACTTCCTTGAACTTCAGGGCGATGAGGGCCAGCGAATAGCTATCGTTGCACTGACCGGCATCGAGCACGCGCGGAATGCCGTTGATGTCGCCGAGACCGAGTTTGTTGTACTTGTACTTGGCGCAACCAGCGGTCAGAATCACACAGTCTTTAGGAAGTGCCTTGGCGAAGTCGGTGTAGTATTGGCGGCTCTTCATACGGCCGTCGCAGCCTGCCATAACGATGAACTTGCTAATGGCGCCGCTCTTGACGGCTTCCACCACCTTGTCGGCCACGGCAAACACCTGCTCGTGGGCGAAACCGCCGACGATTTTGCCCGTTTCAATCTCGGTAGGTGCAACGCAGGTCTTGGCCAAGGCGATGATTTCGCTGAAGTTCTTCTTGCCGTTGGCATCGGCGGGGATGTGCTTCCAGCCCGGGAAACCCGTGCTGTTGGTGGTGAACACGCGGTCCTTGTAGTTGGCATTTGCCATTGGTGGCACGATGCAGTTGGTGGTGAAGAGGATGGGACCGTTGAAGGTGCTGAACTCTTCGCGTTGCTTCCACCAAGCGTTGCCGTAGTTGCCGCGCAGGTGGCTGTATTTCTTGAGTTTAGGATAATAATGCGCAGGCAGCATCTCGCTATGGGTGTAGATGTCGATGCCAGCGTCCTTGCTTTGTTCTAAAAGTTGCTCGATGTCGTTGAGGTCGTGGCCGCTGACGAGGATACCCGGGCGGTTGCCCACGCCGATGTTCACCTCCGTGACTTCGGGGTTGCCATAGGCAGTGGTGTTGGCCTTGTCAAGCAATGCCATCGCCTTCACGCCCCATTCGCCTGTCTTCAGCGCGAGGGCGGTGAGGGCATCGACATCGTTGCAGGTCACCAACTGGCCGAGGGTTTGGAGGATGTACTCGTTGTTGTCGCCATCCACCTGACCGAGGCGGGCGGCGTGTTCCAGATAGGCGGCCATACCTTTCAGGCCGTACATCGTCAGTTCCTTGAGGGACCGGATGTCCTCGTTGGCTTCGGCCAAAATGCCCACTTGTTGGGCCTTGGCGTCGTAGTCGGCGCGGCTGCCGTTCCATTCCAGCACATCGAGGTTCGGCAGGGCGATGCCTTTCTTGTTGACGACGCGGTCCTTGAAGGTGTCGCGCAACTTCAGGCCTTCATCGATGCGGTTGTAGATGCTCTCGACATCGAAGTTGGCGTTGGTGATGGTCGAAAACAAGGCGTCGTTCACAAAGGCGTGGATGCTCTTGCGAAAGTCGCAGTAATCGTGACCGCAGCCGTGTTGGTGATGGTTGGCGATGATGCCCAAGCCTTTGAGGACATAAATCAGCAGGTCTTGTGCGTGAGCCACTTCTGGGCTTTTGCCGCACACGCCCGAAATCTTGCAGCCAGTGCCGCCGGCGGTTTCCTGACATTGGAAACAAAACATCTTCTCGTTCATTGTTGTTATAGCTTTTGATGAATAATTCTTTTGACGCGGGACTGTGAGACGCGAGACGCGGGACACAGTTTCCGCTGGTTAATATGGCAAAAGTATCCATCAGATTGGAGAAAAAGCGTAACAATTGTTACACGAACAAGAAAATCCTTACGAGATTTCCAACCTTAAAACCCTGACTGCCTTTCCGTCAACAGTGTAAGGTGTGCCGTTGGGATGCAGGTCGCCCATCGGGACGAAGCCGCACTTCAGCATCACTTGGCCCGAGGCGGGATTGTCGAGGTAATGGCTGCTGATGAGTGAGCGGATGCAGGTGCTTTCGCGGATTTGTGCAATCAACAGTTGAAGCGCCTCGGTGCAGATTCCTTGGTTCCAATAAGGCTTTGCTACCCAATAGCCGACCAACGGCTCGTCTTCGCGAGATGGCAGGTCGATGTCGCAAGGCAAATAGCCGATGCAGCCTATCGGTTCGTCGGTGGCTTTCAGCACGATGGCCCAAGTGGTGTCGTTATGGAAAACGGTTCGGATGATTTCCAGGCTTTCCTCCACCGACTTGTGCGGCGGCCAGCCGGCGCGCGGCCCCACATCGGGGTCGCTGGCGTATTTGAATAAGGTCTCGGCATCGCTTTCGCGCCACGGGCGGAGGAGGATTCTTTCGGATTGCATAATGTTCATTTGATTTGATTGCAAAAGTACGACGATTTTCTTGAAAAATAGCGAAAAAGTATGGTTGATATAGCAAAAATATCTATTTTTGCATTGCGTAAAGTTCGTTACGAAAAGTTCGCAACGAGATTCTCGCAATGAAAAGCATATGTATTATGGCAAAGACAAAACAGAAACAGCTTGATAATCCGTTTGTTTACCAAGGATATGAAGGTCCTGAATATTTCTGTGACCGCGAAAAAGAGGCGAAAAATATGATTTCTGCGCTTGAAAATGGTCGCAATTTAACCCTGATTTCCCCGAGAAAAATAGGGAAAACGGGACTCATAAAACACGTTTTTCACCAAATCAAGAAGGAAAACAAGGATACAATTTGCATTTACATTGACATTTTCTCGACCAAAAACCTACAGGAATTTGTGGAAACCTTGTGCAGGGCGGTGATTGAGGACGCACTGGAAAGGGAGAAGTCGTTTGCCAACAAGGTGCTGGATTTCTTCAAAGGATTGCGCCCTACGATTACCCCCGACCTGATGACGGGGATGCCCACCGTTTCGGTCAGCGTGGTTCCTGTGCAGGCCGAATACACGCTCAAGAGCATCTTCACCCACCTGAACGACTTGAACAAGCCCGTTTATGTGGCTATCGATGAGTTTCAGCAGATTACGGAATATCCGGAAACGGGTACCGAGGCTATGCTGCGTTCGCATATCCAGTTCATCCATCACGTGAAGTTCATCTTTTCAGGCAGCAAGAAGCATTTGATGGAGGAGATGTTTTGCGCGCCCAACCGACCTTTCTATCAAAGTACGCAACTGATGAACTTGGAGCCGCTTCAAGAGGAAACCTACTATGAGTTTGCCAAGGCGTTTTTCGAGGCAAAGAAAGGCTCGTTCAGCCAGCAGGTATTTCATAACATCTATCAGCGTTTCGATGGCTACACTTGGTACCTGCAAGCCATCCTGAATCGGCTGTACGAGCAAGGAAAGAAAGTGGAAACGGACAAACAGGCTGTTGAGGCCATTATGTTCCACGTCAATGCGTTGGCACCACATTATCAGATGCTTACCTCGTTTTTGACCGACAACCAATTCAGTCTGTTGAAAGCCATTGCCCACGCGGAGGTCGTTGAGCAGCCGTTGGGCAATGAGTTCATCAAGCGTTTTGAATTGCCCAGCACCAGCAGCGTTAAGTCAGCCTTGACCGTGCTGGTGGACAAGGACTTGGTCTACCAGACCGCCGAGGGTTATATCGTTTATGATCGTTTCCTCGGACTTTGGCTGAAACGGGTTTGATTACATTGCATATCCCGCATACTCCTAATATCCAGAATATTGCTGATAATGCTGATAAGTCCAAGGGTAACCAGCAAGGAAAGTGCCGTGGCGGTAAGAATTCGAGAGTTCGCGGCAAGCCAGGAAAGGATGCCTGTTTGTGCTTGGAAGGTGAACAAAGGAACGGCGGCAGGCGTGGAAAGCAAAAACGCAATGGTGACAGCACCGCTGATGATGCCCACGACAAAGGCCACCACCATAGCCGTCTTGTAGCGGCGAATCGTGGCTTCTTGGTGCTGCTTGATGTATTCCACGGCATCCAAACGCTTGGTGAGCGAGGCCATAAAGTCCTCGTTGTCATCGAAATGGGGTTTCTGGGCGAGGAAAAGTTCCTCAAGGGTTTGGTCTTTGTTCATAGCTTCAGTTTTTGTTTCAGTTGGTCACGTCCACGTGAAAGTTGTTTCTTTACGGCATCCTCCGAAGCCTCGGTGATGACTGCTATCTCCTTGATATTGTACCCGTTGAGATAGAATAGCGTGATGGCCGAGCGTTCTTTGGGTGGCAGGGTGCGCAGGGCAAGGTAGAGGTCTTGGTGTTCGAAGGAAGCATCGGCGGCGGTGTCGCTGATGAGCATCCGGGCTTCGTCGATGCTTTCCGTTGTGCGGCAACTTGCCTTGTGGTTGAGGAAGGTGTTGTACGCAATCTTGAAAAGCCACGAGCGAAACCGTCCATTTTCCTGATAGCCAGCCGACGAGAGATAAGCCTTCACCAGTGCATCTTGGGCGATGTCGTCGGCTTCCTCCTTGTTGCCGCAGCAGAGGTAGAGCAAGAAGCCTCGCAAGGCCTCTTGCTCTCGTTCCACAAGTTTTATGAATCCTTCGCGTGTCACGGATTATTCCTGTGTGGTTAGCCTGTTTTCTTCCGCTTCAATTTCCTTGGCGAGCATCTTTTTGCCAACACCATAGTTGATGATAAATGCGCCGCCAACGGCCAGCAGAATCACGCCGAAGCTGATGGAGGTCAGGGCATCGTATTTGTCATCTCCATTTCTGAAAAGATAGATGCCAAGGCCTGTCAAACCAAGACCTATCACTGAGGTAATACAGCCCCACAGCAGTTTCGTGAGCAGTTTTTCCTTCAGCGATGTTTTCTTGGGTGAAATTTTTTTCATTAGTTCTTCGACATCCATATCAGGATGTTTTTCAATGGCTGTCGTTACAATTTGCATACGGTCTCTTGACTCGTTAATCTTACGACGCGTTTCCAGCCAAATAAACACAATAGGAAGTACGCATCCACAGGCGATAGTGGGAATCATTGTGATAAATTCCACCCAAATTACACTACTATCCATTTTCTTTTTGTTTTAGATTGTTAGACTTCTGTTTTCTGAACTAGTTCGCCACAATAACAAGTTCGGAAGGCAAAAGGTGACATCGAATCTGAAATTTTTCCCGGACAAGTTTTTTCCTCAAAGACTTCGATATCACGCTTGTTTCATTTTGCTATAGGTACGTATTGCCCCCTCACAATGAATGCGTACAACCGAATTTTCATCATTTTCAGCCAACCATTGCAATTTGTCAAGGTAAGGTTCGACGAATTGCGGACATCGTTTCCCTAGTACACGGAACATCTCTGGAGCCTCCATCCTTACCTTGTCGTCGCTGTCGTGGAGCAAGTCGGCAAACAAAGATATGTGGGGCCCATACACCTCCGGCGTATTGGTGGCGATGTTTTCCGATGCCCAGATGAAGGCCAACCTGACACGCGGATTGTTGTCCGTGGCTGACGCAAACATCTTATCCCAATACGGCTTGACGGCTTCAAACCTTGCCCGCCCGATTCTGCCCAAAGCGTTCAAGGCGCGTTCCCGCAATAGGTCGTCCGATGAATCAAGGAAAGAGGCTATTTGGGCAATGTAAGGCTCTGTCTCCTCGGGATATTGCAAACCCATTTCGCCGAGCAACCACAATGCCTTGGCTGTAATCTTTGTTGGCTGGTTTTCAAGCAGTGAACCTACAGAGGGTATGTTTTCCTTCCAAAGGTCTTTGCGTTTGGTTAAGGTGCCAAGTTCTCGGTATAGGTCTTTGTATTCCATTGGGATTTAGCCCATTTCTTTTGGATGGCAAAATTACATAATTTGTCCCCATCCAAACGAATTTCTTCCTAACTTTGCTGCAAAAACCAAGAACGATGATTGAGGAACTGCAACGATTTGAGATGTTTTCCTCCTGCACCGAGGCGATGCTGGGGGAACTTTTGGCTATGCCTTACCGCCGCAAGGCGTACAAGGCAGGCGACAAGGTGGTTCGCGTGGGCGACACCTGCGAATGGCTGATGCTGCTCGCTGAGGGCGGCATCGAGTCGCGGATGGGCGCGCAAAGCGGAAAGGAAGTGGTGATAGAAAGAATGCAAGCGCCTAAGATTCTGGCACCTGCATTCCTTTTCGCGAAAAACAACACCATTCCCGTCGAGGTCTCGATGACGACCGACGGCGTGGTGTGGTACATCCACCGTGAGGCGTTCTTCAATTTTATGACGGCGCACCCTGAGGTGCTGCGTGGATTTCTGGAAACCCTTTCCGACCGCAGCCATTTCCTCAGCAACAAGGTGAGGAGTTTCGCCGTGAAGAGCCTCCGCGACCGCGTGCTGGACTACATCCGACAGCACGGCGCCATCACCAATGTGGCCGAGGCCGCCGAGATGCTCGGCGTGGCCCGCCCCTCGCTCAGCCGCCTCATCGCCGACCTTCAGGACGAAGGCCTAGTGGAGCGGACGGAGAATGGAGTAGTGATAAAGCGTTGAACTTACATCATAATGTGAAACATATTCTTGCTCACGCCGCAAACGGGACAACGCCAGTCGTCAGGCAAGGCCTCGAAAGGTGTGCCAGGGGCAATGCCGCTGTCGGGGTCGCCTTTGGCTGGGTCGTAGATGTAGCCACAGGGACCGCACTGGTATTTAGGCATATCGGTGCCGCAGGCCACAACCTCAGCAGGCGCTTCTTTTTCAGCTTGGCCTAGCAAATTCCTGACCAACTCAGGAATGCCTGCCAAGGCTTGCTCGTCAGGTGTCCAAGGGGCGCGGATGTTGTCTTCGATGACCTCGAAGCCAGCATCTTTCAGCTTCTCTTGCAACAGCTTCACTGATTCACCACTCCAGCCGTAGCAGCCGAAGGCGGCAGCTTTCTTGTTCTTGAATTTCAGTTGCTTGAGGAATTCCATCCAACCCGCTACGGACGAAAGGATGCTGTTGCTGACGGTGGGCGAGCCCACGGCGATGGCCTTCGACTTGAAGACCTCGGTCATGATTTCGTTCTTGTCGGCTTTGGCGATATTGAACACCTTCACCACCGTGTTGGGGCTTTGGCGATGGATTTCCTCAGCGATGCGGTGTGCAATTTTGGTCGTGCCTTCCCACATCGTGTCGTAGGCGATGGTCACTTGGTCTTCTTGATAGGCCTTGGCCCAGGTCGCGTATTTCTCCACGATTTGCAGTGGGTTCCTGCGCCAGATGGCACCGTGCGACGGGGCAATCATCTCGATGGGCAGGTTGAAGCCTGCGATCTCCTCCAATTTCTTGGTCAGGATGGGGGCAAAGGGGTTGAGGATGTTGGCGAAATACTTCATCGCCTCCTTGTTGAGCAGGCATTGGTCGGCCTTGTCGTTGAAGAGTTCTTCGACGGCGTAGTGTTGTCCAAAGGCATCGTTGGAGAAGAGGATGCCGTCGCCAGTCATATAAGTGGCCATCGAGTCGGGCCAGTGCAACATACGCATCTCGACGAAGACTAATTTCTTTCCGCGTCCGATTTCAACACTGTCGCCAGTCTTCACGATGTGGAAGTTCCAGCCGCGTTTGCCATATTGACCTTCAATGCTTTTCACGGCATTGGCGGTGCAATAGATGGGCGTGTTGGGGATGGCTTCCATCAGTGCGGTGAGCGAGCCGCTGTGGTCGCACTCGCCGTGATTGGCCACGATGAAGTCGATTTTGTTCAGGTCGATTTCCTTCTTCAGGTTCTCGACGAAGTCGAAGCGGTGGGGCGTCCAAACCGTGTCGATGAGGACGGTTTTCTCTTCTTCGATCAGATAAGCGTTTTGGCTTGAGCCGTTCATAATGGAGTAGTCGTCGCCGTGGAACGATTACAGTTCCCAGTCGATGTAGCCTACCCAGCTGACGTGTCCTTTTACGTGTTTTCTCATTTTTTTCTGTTATTTATGGTTTTCGATCATTTCTTTTATTCTGGCGATGATGCTTTCCGCCTCCATCCCGGATTTCTTGCTCATTTCGGCGATGGTGGCTTTGCCCAGCATGATTTTCCCTATGGGTGAGTTGAGCATCTTGAATTTCTCGTTCACTTTCACGATTTCCTCTTTCAGCCACGGATATTGGGCGATGAGGTCGGCTAATTTGGTTTCTTTGGTGATTTCCATAATTGTATTCTTGCGGTAGAGACGCAAAATTTTGCGTCTCTACAATGGTTATTGTACCTTGATGTCGGGGTTTTTCTCTCCGAATTTCTCTTTCAGCACCTCGATGATTTCGGAGCGGCTGTTGCCTTTCTTCTCCATTTGTTTGATAGTCTTGTAGGCTTGGAACAGCGTGGAAGGCCCAATCTCGGAGCTGAAATAGCCGATGCCTTGGTTCCAGGCAAGCAGTTCGAACACATCGTCGAAGGCAGCACTGTCGAGGCCGTGGATGTAGGCTTTCACCAATTCACGCGTGGCTTGGCGCATTCTTCCTGCACCGACGGCGTTGGTCAGCGAGAGCAGGAGGCGCATCTCATAAGGCAGATGTCGACGGCTGTCGTTCCAAGTCAGGTCCCAGAAGTTGACGGCGGTCTGGGCCAAGTCGTCGTCAATCAAGGCCATGTTGGTGAGCGCGTAAGGCCGCATCGGGATGTCTTTCTCGGCTTGTTTCATTTCTTTACGATAGAAATAGGTGTGGTATTCGGCCTCGGCCACCTTTTCTGTATAGTGTTCAAAGCCAAGGTCTTCCATCACCTCGTAAAGCGGAATCGGCTCAAAGCTTTGGATGATGGTCATCCCTTCGCCAGCGGCCAATTTCGTGGCTTGCATTTTCAGTCCGGGGAAGAAGTTCCCTTGCACACCGCGCACGTCAATCTTCTTGAAACTTGCGGTCTTGTCTTTCCAGTCGTTGTAACTCATTTTGCAGTCTTTTAGTTGTTTAGTGCTGCAAAATTATTCCACTTGAACGAAAAGGGGCGTAACATTTGTTACCTTGAACGATTTTTATTCTGCCAATTTTTCTATTGCGAAAACTCGTAACTTTGCTGCGAAAATCAAGAACGATAATTGAGGAACAGCAACGATTCGAAATGTTTTCCTCCCGCACCGAGACGATGCTGGAGATTCAGGCACAAATGAAAGCGGCAATACTATGAAAACCATCGACATACAGACCTACGACTCGCCTTGCGGGACGTTGCTTCTCGGCGCCTTCGACGCTCGGCTTTGCCTCTGCGATTGGGTCAACGGATGGCACCGCAAGACGACAGAAAGACGATTGGAAAAGGCGCTCAACGCCGTCCTTGCCGAAAAGCCATCGGAAGTGATCGAAAAGGCTCGAATCCAACTTGATGAATACTTCCGTCAGGAACGGACGTCATTTGACCTTCCTCTGCTCTTCGTCGGAACAGAGTTCCAGCGACGCGTCTGGGACGAGTTGTTCCGCATCCCATACGGATCAACGATTTCATACGGAATAATGGCCCAAAATCTAGGCATGCCCAAGGCCGTCAGGGCCGTGGCCAATGCCAATGGAGCAAATGCCATCAGCATCATCGCGCCTTGTCATCGTGTCATCGGCAGCAATGGCACATTGACCGGCTATGGAGGCGGCATAGAGGCCAAAAGATTTCTGTTACATCTAGAATCACAAGCGAAGTTACCAACGCTTTTTCCAATGTAATTACTCGCCCAGCAAATGCTCAAACAAGAAGCTGTCAATCTTATTGAACAGGTGCATCCGGCATTCGCCGTCGCCGTACTCGTAGCCGCCGTAGATGCCGTGGTTCTTGTTGGGATAAATCATCAGGTCGAACTGCTTGCCGTTGGAAATCATGGCCTTGATGAGTTCCATGGCGTTCTGGTAGTGGACATTGTCATCGCCACTGCCGTGGCAAAGCAGGTAATTGCCCTTGATCATCGCCGTGTTGTGGACAGGTGAGTTGAGGTCGTAGCCATCGGGGTTTTCCTGCGGCGTGCGCATGAAACGCTCGGTGTAGACATTGTCGTAATAGCGCCAGTTGGTCACGGGAGCCACCGAAACGGCGGTACTGATGACATCAGCGCCCTTGGTGATGCCATTGGCGGCCATGAAGCCACCGTAGCTCCAGCCGTAAATGCCGATTCTGTCAGCATCGACGTAGGGTTGCTTGGCCATGTATTTGGCGAGAGTAATCATATCCTCGGTCTCGTATTTGCCGAGTTGCAGATAGGTCATCTTCTTGAACACCTCGCCTTGGGCACCGCTACCACGGTTGTTGATGGACACGCTGATGATACCGTGCTGCGCCAGCAGCTGCATCCACCAATAGTCGCTGTTGGCCCACGAGTTGTTCACCGTCTGGTAGCCAGGACCACCGTAAACGTAAATCAGCACAGGATATTTCTTCGAGGGATCGAAATCGGGAGGCAAGATTTGCCAGGCATCCACATCCACTTGGGTGCCATCAGGCAATGTGAAAGCGGGGTCGCTGATTTTCATGAGTTTCTTCTCGCCAAGATTGAAGGTCTTCAGCTTCTCGGCAAACTCGTGGTTGTCCTCAAGCACGCGCACCAACTTACCTTTGTTCGTGTAGAGCTCGTATTGCGTCGGCTGGCTAATGCTGGAGTTGATATTAATAAGGTAGCTGAAATCGTTGCTGAAACGCGCATTGTTGGTGCCTTCTCGGCCAATCACCTCGCGCATCTTGCCCTTCAGGTTGACGGCATAGATCTGGCGGTCGACGGGCGTATTCTTGGCGGCTTGGAAATAGACCTCCTTGCCATCGAAGCCGTAGACGCTGGTCACATCCCAAGGACCGTTGGTGAGTTGTTTGGTCTGCGTGCCGTCAAGGCTGCAAAGGTAGATGTGGTTGTAGCCACTTCTCTCTGAAGTCATCAGGAAGGTCTTGCCGTCCTCAAGGAAATGCCAATCATCGGTGATGTCGATGTAATAGTCGTTAGTCTCGTCGTAGAACACACGGCTTTGGCCCGAGGTGGCATTGGCGGCAAGGATTTCGAGGTGGTTCTGGTGACGGTTGAGGCGCTGGATGGCCAACACATTGGCATCCTTCGTCCAAGCGATGCGAGGCAGGTAGATGTCGGTCTCGGCACCCGTATCCATCTTCACCGTCTTGCCGCTTTCAAGGTCGTAGACATAAATCTCGACGATGGAGTTGTCCTCACCTGCCTTGGGGTATTTGAAGCTGTACCAATCGGGATAGAGGCCCTCAAACTCTTCCATCTGGAACTCGCGCACGTTGCTCTCGTCGAACTTCATATAGGCGATTTTCTTGCTGTCGGGCGACCAATAGAAGCCCTGCGAAAAGCTGAACTCCTCCTCATACACCCAGTCGGGCGCACCGTTGATGATGTGATTATAAAGGCCGTCGTCGGTGAATTGCTTCTCCTCCCCTGTCTTCAAGTCCTTGATGAAGAGGTTGTTATCGCGCATGAAAGCGACCTTCGTGGCATCGGGCGAGAAGGTGGCCAAACGTTGTTTTCCGTTTTCAGAAAGTGGCTGCAAGGTCTTGGTCTTGAAGTCGTAGACATAATAATTGGCATGGAACGAATGGCGGTAGATGCTCTCCATATCGGTGAGGCACAGCATCTTATCCTCATTCGCGCTCAGTTCATAGTTTTGGAGGCCGATGGGCAAATCTTCTCCATCGAGGACCAAATCGGTGATGCCAAACAAGGTGTTGACGAGTTTTCCCGACTTGTAGTCATAGATGTTGAGTTGGCCTTTTTCGAAGGAGGCATAGGACTTGCCGTCCTTCATCGAGTTCATGCCACGGATACTCTTGGCATAGAAAGTACCGCGCTGATAAAGGTCTTCCAACTCGAAGTTTTTCTTTTCTTGGGCCGAAGCCGAAATCGTTCCCAAAACAAGGAACAAGCTGACTAATAAATACTTAATCTTCATAACAAGTAGTTTTGATTGCACAAAGGTAGAATTTTTTTGAAAAAATCGGAAAAAAAATCTTGCCAGTATCGAAAAAAGCCGTATTTTTGCACCCGCATTTGGGACGGTAGCTCAGTTGGTTTAGAGCGCATGCTTGACAGGCATGAGGTCACAAGTTCGATCCTTGTTCGCCCCACGAAACGCCCAACGGCGTTTTTTCTTTGAATGGAGGGACGTTAGCCCAGTTGGTTTAGAGCGCTGCCTTCACACGGCAGAGGTCACTGGTTCGAGTCCAGTACGTCCCACCAACACAAAACCTGCTGAATTTCGGCGGGTTTTCGTTTTTTTTACTCATCCAACAAAACTTTTTCTTATCTTTACCGCCTCAAAACCACCATAACATGAAGAAGATTATCATCAGCTTACTCGCCCTCTTGGGGTTGGCCTCATGCAGCCAGCAAAGTTATGAATACGAAACCGACAGCTTCACCACAAAGAGCGGCAAAACGGTAAAATTTTACGCCCTGACTCATGCCAGCATCAGAATTGAGTATGATGGCAAGGAAATCGTCATCGACCCCGTGACGAAGTTGGGCGACAAGGCCATCGACTACACCGCCATGCCCAAAGCGGATTACCTCTTCATCACCCACGAGCATTTCGACCATTTCGACACCTTGGCCATCAAGCAACTCACGGGCGACAACACGCAACTCATCACCAACCAACGCTGCGCCGACATGCTTGGCTACGGCAAAGTGATGGCTAATGGCGATACGCTTCAACTGGCCGAGGACTTTACTGTTGAGGCCGTCCCCGCATATAACACCACCCAAGAGCACCTGCAATTCCACCCCAAAGGTCGCGACAACGGCTTCATCCTAACCCTTGACGGATTGAGAATTTACATCGCTGCTGATACAGAAGACATCCCCGAAATGGCTGACATCCACGACATCGACATCGCTTTCCTACCTTGCAACCAACCTTACACCATGACGGTCGAGCAACTCCTTAACGCGGCAAGAATGGTCAAACCGAAGGTGCTGTTTCCTTATCATTATGGCCAAACCGATGTTAGCGGCATCCCAACCCAGCTCGAAGCCGAGGGCATTGACGTCAGAATAAGGCATTACGAATAAGAACCGAGTTTGCAAGGCGAACGCCAAACACGGAACAAGGGAAAAGCGAGCAAAACCACCGCTCGCTTTTTTTATTTGCCCATCTCACACTAATTCCCTATCTTTGCCGTTCCAAATAAAACGACAAAATTTATCAAACAGATATGATGCAAAACAATATCGTACCCCAAGACATTGCAAAGAAACTCTTTGCTGAGAGCGGACTGCCGAGCATCGGCAAGGCTGGCATCCGCGAAATCAACAAGCTGGCCCGCGACATCGAAGCCGCCTGCGGCAAGAAGTTCATCCACATGGAGATTGGCAACCCGGGTCTGCCCGCCGCCCAAGTCGGCGTGGAAGCCCAAATCAAAGCCTTGCAGGATGGCGTTGCCGCCAACTATCCGCCCATCGACGGAGCACCTATATTAAAAAAAGAGGCCTCTCGCTTCATCAAGAACTTCCTTGACCTCGACGTGGATGCCGCCAACTGCGTGCCCACCGTCGGCTCCATGCAAGGCGCCTTCGCCTCGTTCATGATTGCCGGTCACACCAGCGTGAAGAAGAACACGATGCTCTTCATCGACCCAGGCTTCCCCGTCCACAAATTCCAGAACAAGGTGTTGGGCATCCCGATGGAGCACTTCGACATCTACGAATACCGTGGCGAGAAGCTGCGCGCCAAGCTGGAAGAGGTGCTAAGCAAGGGCAACATCCACAGCCTGCTCTACTCCAACCCCAACAACCCGACTTGGGTGTGCCTCACCGACGAGGAACTGCGCATCATCGGCGAAATGGCCAACAAATACGACGTCATCGTCATGGAAGACCTCGCCTACTTCGGCATGGACTTCCGCAAGGACTACAGCCACCCGGGCGTAGCTCCGTTCCAACCCAGCGTGGGCAAATACACCGACAACTACATCCTGATGATTTCCAGCTCGAAAGCTTTCAGCTACGCCGGCGAGCGCTGCGCCATCCTCGGCATCAGCGACAAACTGGCCCAACGCCATTATGCCGACCTGAAAGCCTTCTGCGGACAGGAAGTCTTCCTGCGCGCCATCCTCTTCGGCGCCTTGCACCCGCTGAGCTCGGGCACTTCACACTCGGCCCAATATGCTTTGGCCGCCGTGATGAAGGCCGTCAACGATGGCACCTACAACTATCGTGAGGACGTGCTGGAATACGGTCGCAAGGCCGAACTGATGAAGAAGGCCTTCACCGATAACGGCTTCTACATCACCTACGACGAGGACTGCGGCGAGCCCATCGCCGACGGCTTCTATTTCACCTACTGCTATCCTGGCTTCACGGGCGCCGACTTGGTGGAGGAAATGATGTACTACGGCATCTCCGCCATCTCACTCGACACCTGCGGCAGCACCAAGCAAGGCATCCGCGCCTGCACTTCGCTGATTCAGCGCGAGGAAATTCCAGTTTTGGCCGAGAGGCTGGCCGCCTTTGCCAAGGACCATCCGGTGAAATAGCATAGTGATTCATAATTTACTGAGTAAAGGATAGCTCAAGTTATCCTTTCTCGTACGGAAGGAAAAGAAGGGCTGCTTGGAAGTCCGTCACGAAGACGGCGACCGAGCGGCCCTTCAGCTTACTTGACAATCATTTCCGTCCTGCGATTCAAGGCACGATGTTCGTCGCTGTCATTAGGCATCAAAGGTTTGGTGGCGCCATAGCCCTTCGATTCCAATCGGTCAGCGGCTATTCCCTTATCAATCAATGCCTTTTTGACGATTTCCGCACGCTCTGAAGAAAGCTTCAAATTATAAGTATCGCTGCCCACATTGTCGGTATGTCCAGCCAATTCCACGTTCAAATCGGGATTGCGCTGCAAAAAGTCCACAATCATCTGGATCCCACTTTGCGAATCGGCAGTCAATTCCGAACTATTGAACTCAAACTGGATATTTTGGAGCACGACAGCATCGCCAGGAGCCAATTCAATGACGTCAACTGTCGAAAGGTAGTTGGCCGAATCAGAGCGGATTTCTTCAGGAAGCTCAAAAGAATAGATATCATAGCCTCCCCTGCCGCCCTCGCGCATCGACGAGATAAAAGCCGTCTTGCCATCGGAGGCCACGAAAAAATTAATCTCGTCGCCTTGTGTGTTGATGGGAAATCCAAGATTGACAGGCTTTCCCCACTGGCCATCTTCTCCCCTACGGCTCATAAAGAGGTCGAAGCCTCCCATGCCGATATGCTTGTCGGACGAGAAATAGAGCGTACGACCATCGGGATGAAGGAATGGTGCCATCTCAGTACCCTTCGTGTTAACAGGTTCGCCCAGGTTCTGAGGCGAACCCCACGAACCGTCGGCGTTGCGCAAGCAACGGTAAATGTCGGCATTGCCATTACGGCGCGACACGAAGAAAAGCTCGCGTCCGTCGCTGCTCACGCAAGGCTGCGACTCCCACCCTCTTGTGTTGATGTTTTCCGACAGCCGCTTTGGCCTGCTCCACTGCCGTCCCAAGCATTCTGAGACGTACAGATCGCAGTTGCCATCACGTCCCCAGCCGCAGCCAGTCAAGTAAAGCTTCTTGCCGTCGGCGGAAATGAAAGCCGCGCCAGGATCGACATCCTCAGGAAAATCGACAAACGAAAGCGGCTGGGGCTCGTTCCACTGACCATCCATCCATTCAGCGATGAAGAGTGCTTCCTTTTGATAGCCATTGTCGGCGGGCATCTTTCGGGTGAAAAGCAACTGTTGGCCATCAAACGAGAGCATATTCACATATTCGTCATCCAACGTATTCACCGTATTACCAAGCGTTTCGGGAGCGAAAGGCACAGGATGGCTAACTGACTCATCGCGGAAAGTGGCCACTTCAAGCATTTCCGTGACTATTCCGTCGAGAGGTTGGGAATTGAAGTGTTTCGACTGATACCAACCCAACAGAGCCTTTTCACGTTTATATTGGCCTCGCATATCGTAGAGTCTCGCCAGAGTGACAGCCGCGGGAGGAAACACCATGGAATCAGATGAAAGAGCTTTTTCGTAACCCAATATGGCCATGTCAAAGTCCTTGGTCTCCATTCCAATTTCGCCTTCCAAGAGCCAGGCCTCGGCATAGTTTGGATCCTCAACGAGGGCTTTCACCACCTGTTGATAGGCCCTCTGATGGTCACGCTTTTGGAAGGCTTGTTCCGCTGCTTCATAGGCCTTTACGGCTTTCTTGGGGTGTTGGGCATAGCCGGTAGCAAGCAACAGCACGAACGATATCAGCAGCGAGAGGCGTTTCATGGGGTCTTCTTTTTCAAATTTTCCTCAATCCATTTCCTGAAATCGGCCACGAAAATGCGCGAAGTGAAGGTCTTGGAAGTCTCCGCTGAGACAAAACAACGGCCGTCGTCGAAAAAGCAAATGCCCTCCATTTGGCAGCCGGCCCATTGTGGCATCTCGAAGCGTCGGTTGGCCAAGTTGACCCCTGTATCGTCAAAATCGAAGATGATGTAGAGGAATGGCTTCCAGATGGTCTTAACATAACCCACGATGACCAAGATGCGGTTCTCCCTGTCATAATCGGCTCCCGAAATCTGTCCCTGCGAATTGAATCCATTGACCACCTCAGCAACTTGTTTTCCAGGCTTTTTTGAGAGGCGATAAAGCCGCGTGGTGCCCGTTTCCCAGCCTTTGCTGAGCAGGTAGAGGTTCTCGTCGGTGGCAAACATGGCTTCGCAGTCGTAATCGTGTACCCTACGTTTGCTGAAATCGGTTTGGTCGCCAAAACTGAAAGTGATACTATCAACCATAATGGTGGCATTGCCCTCTACAGGAATGTCGGTAAGTGGGAAGACATAGATTCTCAAATCCTTGCGTTGTCCCTTGTTGTTACCGAAATCGCCAACAAAGACATGCTGACCATCGGTGCAGACATCCTCCCAGTCCTTGTTTTTCACATGTGCCAAAGTAACTTTTTGAACCACCTGAAAAGTCGTCGTGTCGAGGCCATAAAGGATGGGCTTGCCACCGCTGTCGTTATGCGTCCACAGACGACCGTTATGCAGAAACAAGCCCGAGGTCTCATTCACCTCTTCAGGCAGTAAGGCCTTTTGTTCGGGGGTGAAGACAGGCGAGAAACCCGCATTTTGCGACCAAGCCCATGGGGCACATAGCAACAAAAGCAGAAGGATGTGGAAGGCTTTCCCCATTGTTGATTATTTAGGATAGACTTCGCCCTTAGCGGCTTTTAGGGTGTTTTGCAACAGCGAAACGATGGTCATGGGACCTACGCCACCCGGGACGGGCGTGATTTTGGAAGCCACCTTATAGACCTCCTCATAATCCACGTCACCCATAATCTTGTAACCCTTCGGGCTGGTCGGGTCCTCGATGCGGTGGATGCCTACGTCGATGACCACGGCACCCGGCTTCACCATGTCGGCAGTCACGAAACCTTGCTTGCCGATGGCGGCCACGAGGATGTCGGCCTGACGGGTGATTTCAGGCAAATTCCTGGTGCGGCTGTGGCACAAGGTCACCGTGGAATCGATGCCCTTGCGCGACATGAGGATGGCCATCGGCGTGCCGACGATGTTGGAGCGACCAATCACGACCACGTTCTTGCCCACCGTCTCAATGCCAGAACGTTTGATGAGTTCCATGATGCCATTGGGCGTAGCGGGGACATAACAAGGCTGACCGAGCTGCATGCGACCTGCATTGACACTCGTGAAGCCGTCCACGTCCTTCTTGGGGTCGATGGCACCGATGATTTTGTCTTCGTTGATGTGCTTAGGTAATGGCAGTTGGATGATGTAGCCGTCGATTTCGGGGTCGTTGTTGAGGAATTCGACCATGTCGAGCATTTCCTTTTCGGTGGTGCGCTCGGGCAGACGATAGACAGACGAGGTCATGCCCACCGAATGGCAGGCTTTCTCTTTCGAGGCCACATAGGTTTTGCTGGCACCGTCTTCGCCCACGATGACGGCTGCCAAATGCGGCGCATCCTGTCCATGGTCAATCATGTTGGCCACCTCAGCGGCGATTTCTTTCTTTATTTGTTCGGAGATGGCTTTGCCATCGATAATCTTATTGTCCATAATTCTAATTTTATTGCGGACGCATGCGATGCGTCTCTACAGATTTAACGTCGTTTCATATTGCTAGCCATGCGCATCAATTTCTTGCCACCGCCAGTGGTCATCATGCGCATCATCTTGGAGGTTTCCTCGAACTGCTTCACAAGGCGGTTCACCTCAACGATGCTAGTGCCGCTACCATCGGCGATGCGCTTGCGGCGCGTGCCGTTGAGCAGCTTCGGGTTCTCGCGCTCGGCGGGCGTCATCGAATAGATGATGGCCTCGATGCTCTTGAAAGCGTCGTCGTCGATTTCCTCGCCCTTCAGCGCCTTGTCCATGCCGGGAATCATGCTGGCCAAGTCCTTCAGGTTGCCCATCTTCTTGATTTGCTGGATTTGCTTCAGGAAGTCGTTGTAGTTGAACTCGTTCTTGGCGAGTTTCTTCTGCAACTTCTTGGCTTCCTCTTCGTCGAACTGCTCTTGGGCGCGTTCCACGAGGCTGACGATGTCGCCCATACCAAGGATACGGTCGGCCATACGCTTGGGGTGGAACACGTCGAGGGCGTCCATCTTCTCGCCGATACCGACGAACTTGATGGGCTTCTCCACCACCGTGCGAATGGTGAGGGCTGCGCCGCCACGGGTGTCGCCGTCAAGCTTGGTGAGTACCACGCCGTCGAAGTCGAGGCGGTCGTTGAAGGCCTTGGCCGTGTTGACGGCATCCTGACCCGTCATGGCATCCACCACAAACAAGGTCTCGTGCGGCTTCACCGTCTCCTTGATGTTGGCAATCTCGTTCATCATCTCCTCATCAACGGCCAAACGACCGGCGGTATCGATGATGACCACGTTCTTGTTTTGCGCCTTGGCGTGGTTGATGGCGTTTTGGGCAATCTGCACGGGATTCTTGTTGCCGTCTTCGCTATATACCTCAACCTCAACCTGTTGGCCCAGCACCTTCAACTGCTCGATAGCGGCGGGACGATACACGTCGCCAGCCACCAACAGCACCTGCTTGCTGCGTTTACGCTTCAGGTAGGAAGCCAACTTGGCCGAGAAAGTGGTCTTACCCGAGCCTTGCAGACCGGCAATCAGGATGATGCTCGGCTGGCCTTTCAGGTTGATGTCGACGGCATCGCCGCCCATCAGGTCGGCCAGTTCGTCGTGCACAATCTTGACCATCATCTCGCCGGGTTTCACGGAGGTGAGAATCTCCTGCCCCAGCGCTTTTTCCTTGATATTATTCGTGACATCCTTGGCGATTTTGTAGCTGACGTCCGCGTCGAGCAAGGCGCGGCGGATTTCCTTCATCGTGTCGGCCACATTCACCTCGGTGATATAGGCTTGTCCCTTAAGGACTTTGAACGAGCGTTCAAGTTTTTCGCTTAATCCTTCAAACATAATCTCAAAAATTTGGGTGCAAAGATAGGAATTTATGTTGATTGTTGAGTTGTTTAATTGTTGAAATGATAATTCGACGTGGTCAATTGTGTGGATTGGACAAGAAAAAAGCCCCAACCCAGTGAGGATTGAGGCATTCCGTTTTTGAGCCCTTGTTTTTACTTTCGATAACCGCACTGGACGAGCGCATTCTGATAGTCTTGCTCGTCGATGGTGTAAAGCACCTCGTGGGTTGAACTGCCCATAGTTTTGTGCTGCTTCGTAACCTCCCAACACGACTTCAACAAGGTGCTTTTGGCAAAGGTATCCTCTGATTGATAGGTGACAGACACGCTATCATTAAACTGAATTGTTGCAAAGGCACAGGCAGAAAAATAAAGATATTCCTCATCGTTATCGAAAGGCGAAGGATTTCTATCCATTTGCTGCTCATACATAAAAATCCTTTCATTGGGTTGGACAATCGAATCTGTCTGCATCCCACGAATACGATACATTACCGGACTTTCGGTATTATTCATAATGTAATAATCATCAATGAAATACGGTTCATACACGCACGAATTGAGACAGAAAAGCGACAAAGCGAAAAACGCGACGACAAATTTGTTTCCTTTCATAATAATTTGGTCTTGAAATATACTGCAAAAGTACAACTATTTTAGAAACCAAGAACAATAAAATGCTTATTTTTGCGCCATCAAAAACATCCCGAGTATGATTAAAGAAAACCTCGAAAAAATCAGGGAGACGCTGCCCGAAACGGTGACCTTGGTGGCCGTCAGCAAAACCAAGCCCGTCAGCGACTTGCAGGAAGCCTATGATGCCGGACAACGCATCTTCGGCGAGAATCACGCCCTTGAGATGCGCGACAAGCACGAAGTGCTGCCGCAAGATATCCAATGGCACTTCATCGGCCACCTGCAGACCAACAAAATCAAATACATCATCCCCTTCGTCACGCTCATCCACAGCATCGACTCGGCCAATCTCTTGGAAGCCGTCAACAAGGAAGCCGCGAAGCGCCAGCGCGTGGTGGACTGCCTGCTGCAATTCCACATTGCGCAAGAGGAAACCAAATTCGGCCTTGACATGGACGAAGCCCGACAGCTGCTGGATTCCGAAGCTTTCAAGGCAATGCAAAACGTCCGCATCTGCGGCGTGATGGGTATGGCCACCTTCACCGACGACGAGGTCGAAGTGCGCAAGGAATTCAAGCACTTGAAGGAGATTTTCGAAACCCTGAAAAAAGAGTACTTCGCCGACCAGCCGCAGTTCAAGGAGATTTCGATGGGCATGTCGGAGGATTACCCGATTGCCGTCGAGGAAGGCGCCACCTTGGTGCGCGTGGGAAGCAAGATTTTTGGAGCGCGGAATTACAATGTTTAACTAAATTTTCGGCCCTTCGACAAGTTCAGGGACCTTTGGCAAACGCAAAAGTGAAGGTTGCTGAGCCTGTCGAAGCACCGACCTAAAAAAAATGGAATCCTTAATACCTTTATTATTACTCGCCCTCGGTTTCGTGGCCCTCATTTTGGGCGCGAACTGGCTCGTCAACGGGGCCTCCAGCGTGGGCATCCGCGCCAAGCTGTCGCCGCTCATCATCGGCCTCACCATCGTGGCTTTCGGCACTTCATTGCCCGAACTGATTGTCAACATCTTTTCGTGCATCAAAGGCAGCCCAGGCTTGGCCATTGGTAATATCATCGGAAGCAACACGATGAACATCCTGCTCATTTTGGGTGTGAGTGCGCTCATTTGGCCCATCGATGTGAGCCGTGTCTCTATCCGCCGCGACATCCCTGCGGGTTTCATCGCCACCCTCGCCATCGCGCTGATGGCCAACGACTTCTTCATGAGTAAAGACGCCACCATTGACGTGAATTGGATGGAAGGCATCGTGCTTTTGGTGCTTGGCGTTGCGTATCTGCTCCTTACCATGTTGAAAAACAATCCCGAAGAGGAAACCGAAGACGTTCAGGAAGCCATGCCGTGGGGCAAGACCATCCTTTCGATGGTTTTCGGCATCATCGGGTTGTATTTGGGCGGCGAACTCGTTTCCAACAACGCCCAAATCCTCGCCCGCAACTGGGGCATGAGCGAAAGCACCATCGGCCTGACCGTGGTCGCCACGGCCACCTCCCTGCCCGAACTCATCACCAGCATCGTGGCCGCCACCAAGAAGAACTCGGGCATCGCCATCGGCAATGTATTGGGTTCCAACATCTTGAACATCTTCATGGTTTTGGGCGTCAGTGCGCTCATCACACCTTTGCCTTTCGAGCCGATGATGAACAAGCAACTGATGATCCTCTTTGCCGCCAACATCCTGATGCTTCTTTTCGTCTTCACGGGAAAAGGCCGCAAGATTTCGCGTTGGGAAGGTGCCTTGCTCACCTTGGGCTATGTGGGGTTCATGTGGTTCTCTTTGGCGATGCAATAAAAAAACGTAGAGACGTAGCGCGCTACGTCTCTACAAAACATTTTCCTTTGATTTCCAATCAATCAGCCAACTGGAAGGCGGTCTTCACAGCCTCGTAGCTGCTGTAGTCCACATCACTGCGATCGCTGTAGACGGCTGCTTCGATAGCCACAATCTTGAAGTCGTGAGTGGCAGGCCGCATGCCGTCGTAGAAGTCGCTCTCGGTCCAGAAGAGGCGCACACCACCGTCGTTCAGCGTGGCCACTTCGATGGATGCCGCACAATTGATAATGTCTCCGTTTTCCAGCTCATCCTGATAATAATACGTCAGCGGCACTTGGCTCCAAGCACCCTCCACGTCCATGTAGACGAGTACCGCGCCATAGTTGTAGACGTTGTTGTTGATGGCCGGATAGTCGATGGTCACCGTCCAGTTACCTTTGTAGTCGTTCCACGTCCAATCGTTCGACCTAACGGTCACGGTTGAAGAGGCCACGTTGGCGTTGCCATCATTTCCGTCATGTCCAGCAGGGCCTTGAGGACCCATAGGACCACGGCAGGAGGCTAAGAATGAGACGGCCAGAATCGTCATGCAAATAACACTTAACTTTTTCATTTCGGTAGATTTTAAATTATTAGACTTTGATTTGAATTCCTATTTGCGCTGCAAAGCTACAAAAATCTTGCCGAAATATTCCAATTGGGAAAAACAATCTCAAAAAACCGTAATTTTGCAGCATGAAAGACAAAAAATACATTGTTCATCTTGCTGGCGTCGTCGCCATGATTTTCTGGGGCATCTCGTTTGTTTGGTCGACGCAAGTCTACCAAAGTCTCAACCCTACGGCGACCATTTTCCTGCGCCTTGTGGTGGCTACGATTTTCTTCACGGCCATACTTTTTGCATTCCGTCTCAACGAAAAAATAAAGAAAGAGCACCTCGGGCTTTTCGCTTTGGCGGCCATGTTTGAGCCTTTCCTTTACTTCATCTTTGAAGGCTACGGCCTGAAGAACACCTCCCCCATCATCGGCTCCGCCATCGTGGCCTTGATTCCCTTGGTCACGCCCATTGCCGCAAGGATTTTCCTAAAGGAACATCTTACCGCGATGAACATCGTTGGTCTTATCGTGTCGTTTATCGGCGTGATTGTCATGCTGTTGAACAAAAATTTAGAGTTCACGGCCTCGCCCAAAGGCATCCTCTTCTTGAGTGGTTGCGTGTTGGTGGCCGTCGGCTATTCCATCGCCTTAATACGGTTGACAAAACTCTACAAACCACTGACTATCACTTGGATGCAAAACATCATCGGGATGCTGTATTTCATCCCTATGGTCGTCATAATGGAGCATTTTGAGCCTTCGAGCTTCGGCAACGTAAAGGATTACATCGTCCCGTTGGTCTGCCTCGGCGTGTTTTGCAGTGCAACGGCCTACGCCTTGTGGGCTTTTGCCTACAGCAAACTCGGTGCCTCGAAAGCCAACGTCTATACCAACCTGATTCCCGTCTTCACAGCCATTTTCAGCTATTTCATCATCCATGAGAGCCTGACGGTGAACAAGATTATCGGCATTGTGCTGGTGGTGTTGGGATTGGTGTTTTCGCAAATGAAAGGGAAAACGAAATGATTACGAGCAAAACCAACGAAAAGATAAAGAACCTCGTGCGCCTGCAAAAGGCCTCGGAGCGCCGCGAGCAAAATCGCATCCTCATCGAGGGGCAGCGCGAGATTGAACGCGCACAGAAATGCGGCTTCGAGATTGAGCAACTGTTTGTGTGCGAGGCACTTCTGCGCGAGCCTGTCGGCATCAAGGCGAATGTAACCGAGACCGTCAGCGAAGAGGTCTTCGAAAAAATCGCCTACCGCGAAGGCAGCGACGGGC
This sequence comes from Bacteroidales bacterium, assembly GCA_017477425.1. Taxonomy (GTDB): domain Bacteria; phylum Bacteroidota; class Bacteroidia; order Bacteroidales; family F082; genus Limimorpha. Next base: position 181,567 of record JAFUVT010000033.1, on the reverse strand, counting down.
TGTTGGCTGTGGCCAAGCCCAAATACAAGAGCCTCAGCGAGTTCAAGCCACGGAAAGACGCTTTGATTATCGTGTTGGAGACCGTCGAGAAACCCGGCAACCTCGGTGCCGTGATGCGCACCGCCGACGCCGCCGGCGTAGACGCTGTCATCATCGCTGACCCCGCCACGGATATCTTCAACCCCAACGCCATACGAGCCAGCATCGGGTGTATTTTTAGTGTGCCCGTCTATACTTGCTCCACCGAGGAATGCATTACTTGGCTGAAACAGAATGGCATCACCATCTATTGCACCTACCTGAAGGCCTCCATCGACTACCTCGACGCCGACTTCCGCAAAGCCACAGCCCTCGTGATGGGCACCGAGGCTACGGGCATCTCGCAGGCTTGGGTCGAGGCCGCCGACCAGAACATCATCATCCCCATGAACGGCATCGCCGACTCGCTCAACGTGTCGGTGACCACCGCCATCGTCACCTTTGAGGCTGTCCGTCAACGCAGAACGAAATGAAAAAAGACTACTTTTTGCTGCATCTCTCTGTCTTCATCGCCGGTTTCACGGGCGTGCTGGGGCGGTTGATTTCGCTGGATTCCGCCATTTTGGTATGGTGGCGGATGGCAGCAGCGGCTGTGATTATGTTTGTTTATTTGCGTTTTGTAGAGACGCGCCATGGCACGTCTCTACAGCGATACAAATTTAGGGACATCTTGCAGATGGGTGGCGTGGGTATGTTATTGTGCCTGCATTGGGTGTTTTTCTATGCCTCCATCAAGGCCAGCAATGTCAGCATTGGCGTGGTGTGTTTCTCGTTGGTCGGGTTTTTCACCGCCTTGTTTGAGCCTATCATCAACAGGCACCGTTTTTCGGGGCGCGAATTCCTGTTCAGCCTGCTCACCTTGCTGGGCATCTATTTGATTTTCCAATTCGACTCTCGTTACCGTTTAGGCATTGCCTTGGGTGTGGTTTCGTCGGCGCTATATGCCTTGTTCGCCATTGCAAATCAAAGGGTTGGCAAGCATTACGAAGCCAAGAACATGCTGCTTTGGGAGATGGTGGGCGGCCTTGTCGGGCTGACTTGCCTCATACCTTTATATAATAGCTTCATCCCCGTCGGACACATCTATCCCGTTGGGATGGATTATGCTTATCTGGCTTTCATGGTCGTGATTTGCACCATCGGGCTTTGTCTGCTGCAAATCATTGTCTTGCAGAAGATTCCAGCCTTCACCGTTAACCTGACCTATAACCTGGAACCCGTTTACAGCATCATCCTTTCGATGTTCATCTTCAACGAATACAAGGAGCTGAATTTCTCGTTCTGCATCGGCATTGCGCTGATTATTATTTCAGTGGTGCTGCAGACCATATTCGAAATCAGGCGAAGGAAAACACAAAATGCCAAAAACTAGTTTTGGGGCTTAAACTTTATCCTCACAAACACCGGATAATGGTCCGAAGGATTGCGGCGGATGTGGGTATCGAACGAGATTTCCTGCGGTGCGTCGGCTGACTTGAGGAGGTCGTCGGATTCGTCGGGTGTCCAATAGCTGTTGGTCAGCACGCCGTAGGCCTCCACATTCATGACGGGCGACACAAACACATGGTCGATGCGACTCGTGGTGAAGTAATTGGTTTTGAAGGCATTGAAAGTGCCATTCTCCGCAAAGCGAATCCTCGCGGCATCATAGGAATCCTTCAGTAGCCCCGATTCTGTGAAAATCGTATAGATTTCGTTGGTTTGGTCCACATTGAAATCGCCCGTGACGATGACGGGGCAACCTTTCGCAATCTCACGAATCTTTTGCACGACGAGTTTGGCCGCCTCGCGCCGTGCCACCACGCCCACGTGGTCCATATGGAGGTTGAAGAAATAGAAATCGTCGCGCTGCGGCTTCCTCTTGTTGAAAAGCCCGTGACGCTGCAGCGGCTGGTTTTTGTGACAGAACTTGCCCCAAGTGCAGATGCGGATGCAGGCCGCATCCCAACCCAAGGCGGGACGGTCAGGCGTCTCGTTGAGCCAGAAATCGCCGTTGTCGAGCAGGGTCAAACGGTCTTTCTTGTAGAAAATGGCTTCGTGCTCGCCGCCGTGCTTGCCGTCGTCGCGCCCAATGCCGATGTAATCATAGCCGTCGAGGGCTTTCAGCATATCGCCAAGTTGTTCATACAAAACCTCTTGCGCGCCGAAGATGTCCGGCGACATGAAGTTCACCTGGTCGCAGATGACTTGGCAGCGTTTTTGCCACACCTCGCCTTGGAGGCTGTCGTTGGCGTTCTTGTAACGGATGTTGTAGGAGCCGACAAGCATTTCCTGGGCATTCAGTTGGAAAGCCAAGAAAAGGAAGAAGAGTGGGAATAGTTTTTTCATTAGAAAAGGGTTTTGTTGGGGCAAAAATAGGAAAAACCTCAACACAACCAGTATTCATGGTCAAAATTGTAGAGACGCATTGCATGCGTCTCCCATAAGGAGATTTCAACCATTATTATGAGACGCATTCAATGCGTCTCTACAACGGGAAACGGGATTTATGGTTTTTTCCCGTCATAAAATTCATCTTCCGTCCAATTGGCGACATTGTTATCGATATAATTGGCAATCGCATTCAATTCATCAATGTCTCGAACAATATGGTCGTGAAAACGGGTTTGCCAACCGAACCAAATGCCATTCTTCAAGGCAAATGATGTAGTTGCCGTCTTTATGCCTCTGATGATGGATGCCAAATTCTTCCTTTGGGGAGAAAACGCATTCTCTGTTGTGTCGATGCTTTCCATACATTTTTGTTCACTGGAAAAATCCACAGGCGTGTTATACACATTTTCGCCAATGACGACCAACAAATGCACATGGTTCGGCATTATCGTGAAAACAGGAATCTCAAGATTCATATCCGGACGCACATGAGGGGTCAAAAGGATTTGTTGGTTCAAACATCCCCCAATCTCCGACAAGCTCATCATGCCATCCTTTATCTCACCGAAAAAATGTTCCCGATTCTTCGTACAAATGGTGACGAAATAGGTACCACCATTGTATTGATGCCACCATGCCCGCGCTGAAGGTATGCGGTAACGGCCTTTGTATTTTGTCTCGTCCATGATTCCAATTGGTTTCCGTTGACAAATATAGGCATTTTTTCAATTCATTAGGTCGTTTTGAAACGGTTTTATCTGTAGAGACGCATTGAATGCGTCTCTCATACAGGAAATCAAACATGATTATGAGACGCATGCAATGCGTCTCTACAACGGGATACGAAAAATCCAGAAGACGCATTCAATGCGTCTCTACAACAAATCAAACATTCGAAATGAGGCAAACCAATTTATCATACCAAGCTCCAAACACAAACAAGGCCTCCCTAAAGCCAAAGCCGAGGCTTTCGTAGTATTTCCGCAGGCGCGGTTTGCTTTTGTCAACGAGCAAGGTCACGGAAGCGAAGCCGTTGTTCCTTGCCCATTCCATACGGTCGAGCATCAGTTGTTTGCCGATTTCGCGGCCTCGGAATTCGGGCAGGATGGCCATACTGTCGAGGTAGAATTCGCCATCGCCGGTCTCCATCGCGTTTTGGCTCAGGTTCATGCCGGATTGCTTCGCCACAATGCCAAAAGTCTTCTCGCGCATCGTGGCATAACGACCACCGTCATAACCAATCAAAGCGCCAACGATTTGGCCACCCACCTCGGCGATGCGGGTGTTGCGGTAACTATATAAGGTGTCGTCCATGCGGCAGATGTCAACCAATTGATTGAAAATGAGTTGCTGCTCTTCGGGCAGTTCGGCCTCAATTTCCAGCATATCGATGCCCGCCAGCACGACGCGGGCGATGAAAGGTGCATCAAAAATTGTTGCGTTACGAATGATTGGCTTTGTTTCCATAAAAAAATGCGGACGCATTCGATGCGTCCCTACAAATTAGCGTAATTTATTTCGTTGATAATGAGGCGTCACCACAAGCACGAAGAAGATGAGCGAAAGCAGCACCACCACATCGGCGACCAGATAGGCGGCCGAGAACGAGAAATGCTCCGAGAGCATACCACCCGAGAAAATGCCGATGCCGAGACCCAAGTCCCAAGAGGTCAAGTAGGTGGAAGTGGCCGTACCGCGCTGCGCGTTGGTGCCCAAGTTGATGAACAAGGCATTGAAAGCCGGAAAAGCCGCTCCAAAGCCCAAACCACAAGTCAAAGCGACGATCAAAAAGGCGACTGCCGTCACCTCTGAGCCTATCTTGTTGAAATGTTGACACATACCCAAACCAAACATAGCCAACACCACGATTCCCAGACCCAAAGTGATGGTCTGCGTCACCCTGCCCCTATCGACCATCTTGCCTGCAAAAAGTCGCGAAGTGATGAGTCCGACGGCATAGACGGTAAAGAACAGTCCGCTGCTGATGCTCAAGTTCATCTCCTTGGCATAGAGGGCAATATAGTTGGAAATCTGGCCGTATGCAAAGGCCAACAGCATAAACGACACGCCCGCCAGCAACCCTTTGAGCAAGATGAAACGGTCCAACGAAATCGGAGGGCGCTTCACGGGCGGACGCACCCGATGCTTGATTTGAGACGCAAACAGAACCGCCAAAAGGCTGCAAGCCATGCAACCCATAAAGATGGCATTGTAGCTGAAATGATCATAGACGAACAGCCCCGTCATCGGGCCGACCGCCATAGCGATGTTATTGGCCACGCCGAAATAGCCAATGCCCTCTCCTCTATGCTCGGACGGCACCACATCGATGACCAGCGTATTGCCACCCACCGAAGTGAGCCCGAAAGCGAGGCCGTGCAAGACGCGAATCACGATGAGGATGGTGATGGAAGTGGCAAACGGATAGCCGCAAAACACCGCAGTGAATATCGCCAACGCCAACACATACAATGGTTTGCGCTTGAAGGTATCCATCATGTAACCCGAAAACGGACGCACGACGAGCGTCGCCAAAGTGTAGCACGAAATCACCGTGCCGACAACGGCATTGCCCGACTGAAACTGTTCCTTGATGAAGAAAGGCAGCACGGGCAACAACAGATAGAACGAAAAGAAAAACAAGAAGTTGGCCGCACAGAGGCAGAGGTAATTCTTATTGAACAGTTTTTCTTCCATGGTTAATTAGGCTCGATTTGGGACGGCAAAGGTACGGAATAATAGCACACAAAAAACATTGAAATTCGGAAATTTTGTCATTAAAAACAGTCCAATTTTTCAAAAATCGGAAATTTTGTCACGAAAAACACATCTTTTAACCCGTTTTTGGCCTTGGCAAAGAATTTGACAAGAGATGGTCGTCCGAGCGAAAGGACGGACAAAAAGCCCCGAAGGGGCGACAGCCAATAAGCAGGCGACGTAAGTCCCTGCGCCAACAAAGTAAACAATCAAACAACAAACAACTAAAAATAGGAGATCAAAACCATGTTAGTAACTAGAAGAAACCAAGACTTCATGCCGACACTGTTCAACGAACTGATGAACTGGAACGACACGACTTACTCAACCCCTCGTATGAACATCATGGAGACGAAGGACAACTACAAACTCGAACTCTGCATCCCTGGCCTGACCAAGGAAGACGTGAAACTGAGCATCGATGCCGAAGGCAACCTTGTCGTCGAGATGACCAAGGAAACCAAGCACGAAGAAAAGAGCAACGATGTGCGCTACCTGCGCCATGAGTTCTCGGTGGAGCACTTCCGCCAGACCGTGATGCTGCCTGACGACATCCACAAGGACCAAATCAGCGCCAAGGTCGAAAACGGCATCCTCGACATCGTCATCCCCAAGGTGACCGTCGAAGAGAAAAAGCAAGCTGTGCAGACCATTGAAATCGGATAAAGCTTTTGGTTGAAAGCGACGAAACGCCCCTGCCATAGATTCCTACGGGAATGACATGGCAGGGGCATTTCGTTTTTTTGTTGCCAGAAACTCCAATTCCAACGCTTTTATTCCTTACTTTTGCGGCAAATTCCATAGCGTATGAAAAAAGCGTTACTCATCACATTCTTAAGCCTTTGCGTTTTTCTCCAGGCCTTTTCGCAAGACAAAAAGCCGCTTGTCACCCTCGACAACCTGCATCTGAACACCCGCGCCGACTTCACCGTCGACTACAATTTGGGTCACGACAGCGTTGCACCCAGTGCCGACCACGGCTTTGCGGGGAAATATCTGGTCGTCGCCTTGGATGGCACCATCGGCAACAAGTTCAGCTATCACCTGCGCCAACGCATCAACTCGCCCAACATCGGCTTCGCCAACACCTTCTTCCAAGGCACCGACTGGGCTTACCTCAACTGGAACTTCACGGACAATTTCTTCCTTTCCGCTGGTAAACAAGTAGTTGCCATCGGAGGCTGGGAATACGACTCCAACCCTATCGACATTTACTACGGCACCGAGTTCTGGAACCATGTATGCTGCTATGAAATGGGCGCCTCACTCAACTTCAAGGACAACACGGGCAAGAACCACCTGCTTTTCCAAGTGTGCAACTCGCCTTTCATCAACCAAGCCATGCAAAGCATCTATGCCTACAACTTGATGTGGTACGGCAACTTCGGCATTTTCAAGACCGCCTATTCCGTCAACATGATCGAAAGCCAACCAGGGCAGTTCATCAACTACATTTCGTTGGGCAACAAGCTGCAATTCAACGGCGTGGAGATGTATCTCGATGTCACCAATCGTGCTTCCTTCGAGCAGGAGCAGTTCTTCGGTCAGGACATCACCGCCATCTACGGCATCGGCGTCGACATCGGCGAGAAATGGATTGTCTTCGCCAAGGCGGGCTACGACTTCAACAAAGCGCAACTGCCCACTGCCACCAACCCTTACGACACCTATGTGGAACCCGGCAAGAAAGTCGACTTCGAGAGCCTCGGCTTCGAGTATTATCCCATGGGCGACCGCAGTTTGCGTTTGCACCTTTGCGGCTCGCACACCAACGTGGACGGCGCCAGCAAGTTCCAAGCCAACCTCGGCCTCACCTGGAAAATCGACCTGCTTCATGCAATCAAAAAATAAACCATCATGGCAAAAACCAAATACGACACCGAAAAACGCAGCACCCTCAACTATCACCACAGGGTGGAAAGCCTCTTCAAACGCTTTGAAGACAAGCTGAAACGACCGCTGAAGTTCACCACCAAACGCAGCTTCGAGGCCATCGTGTTCCTTATTCTTTTCTTCGCCTTCTTTGGGCTGTTGGCCTACAAGATGACCCTGCCGAGGATGCTGAACACCTTCATGCAAACGGCCTACCACCTGCTGCTGGAGACCGTGTTCTACATCATGGCCATCTGCGTGCTGATGGGCGCCATCAGCAAGCTGCTCACCGAATTTGGTGTGGTGCGCTTGTTGGAGAACCTGCTCCGCCCGCTGATGAAGCCGCTCTACAACCTGCCTGGCGTGGCGGCCTTGGGCGCCATCATGACCTTCCTCAGCGACAACCCCGCCATCATCACCTTGGCGCACGACAAGAACTTCAACCGCTATTTCAAGAAGTACCAACTCGTTTCGCTCACTAATTTCGGCACGGCCTTCGGCATGGGCTTGGTGGTGGTGGCCTTTATGACAGGCCTGGGCTTCGGCAAGGGCGCCCTTATCGGTTTGGCTGGCGCGGTGGTCGGCAGCATCGTCTCAACACGGCTGATGCAACGCTCCACCTTGAAGACCTATCCCGAGTTGGACGCTCCCGTCGATGAAGAATTTGGCGGCGACGAGCAGCAAATCACCTTCAAGAGCGAAGGTGGCGTGTTCCTGCGTTTCCTCAACTCGTTGCTCGACGGCGGCAAAGACGGCGTCAGCATCGGTTTCGCCATCATCCCGGGCGTGCTGTGCATCTCCACCATCGTGATGATGCTCACCTTCGGTCCTTCGGGTGATGATGGTGCTTATCTCGGCGTGGCCTACGAAGGCGTGCCCGTCATCAGCTGGCTAGCCAACAAGGTCAACTTCATCTTCGACTGGCTCTTCGGCTTCAAGGACGGTGCCTTGATCTCCTTCCCCATGACCGCTCTCGGCGCTGTGGGTGCCGCCATCGGTCTGGTGCCACGTTTCATCACCGAAGGCATCATCGACAACAACGCCATCGCTGTGTTCACTGCCATCGGCATGTGCTGGAGCGGTTTCCTGAGCACCCATGCAGCCATGCTCGACTCGCTGGGCTATCGCAAGCTCATCGGCAAGGCCATCGGCGCCCATACCATCGGCGGCCTTTGCGCTGGCATCGCGGCACACTGGCTATACGTACTACTAACTTTGATATTCTAACAAATAACTGACTTACATGAGCGAGAAAGAGACCATTTCCCACGAAGGTGTCGTCACCAAAATCACCGACGACGAACTGGAAATCAAGATACTGGCGCAAAGCGCGTGCGCGGCCTGCCACGCCAAAAGTGCCTGCGGCATGGGTGAACAAGCCGAAAAGATCCTCACCGTGCCCCGTCCCGAGGGACAGGAATTCCAGTTGTTCCAGAAAGTCAACGTGAAAATGGCCATCGGGCAAGGCAACAAAGCGGCCGTCCTCGCTTATCTGATTCCCATTCTCCTGCTTTTGGCCGTTTTGTTCGTCTGCCTCGGGCTAGGTCTCAACGACGGTCTTTCGGCCCTCATCAGCATCGTCGCTCTGATACCTTATTATATAGTACTCTATTCGCGACGCGACAAACTCAAGAAGCAGTTTGAATACAGCATCGAGTAAAAATCGAAAAAAATCCTTTGCCGAAAAAACGAGATTCTGTATCTTTGCAGGTTCTAAAATTGAAAACAAACTCAAAATTCTATTCAAATGAGTAACACTTTACTTATTTCCCTTGCGGTTCTCGGAATCCTTGGCGGCGTCTTGGCCGTGATTCTGTACTTCGTGGCACAGAAGTTCAAGGTGGAAGAGAACCCCATGATTGACGAGGTGGAAGCCTGCTTGCCGGGCGCCAACTGCGGCGGTTGCGGCTTTGCCGGCTGCCGTGCCTTGGCCGAAGCCTGCGTGAAGCAAGCCGCCGAAAAAGGCCACCTCGACGGCCTCGCCTGCCCTGGCTCCGACATGAGCAAGGTGGGCAAGATTCTCGGCCTTGTCACCGCAGCAGCCGAACCCAAAATCGCTGTGGTGCGCTGCAACGGCAGCTGCCAGAATTCGCCTTCCAAAGTGCATTACGAAGGCGCCGACATCTGCGCTTTCGCCAACACGCTTTACGCGGGCGAAGGTGGTTGTTCGAAAGGCTGCCTCGGCCTTGGCGACTGCGTGAAGGCCTGCAAGTTCGATGCCATCCACATCGACGAAACGACGGGCCTGCCTGTCGTCGACCCCGACAAGTGCACGAGCTGCGGCATCTGCGCCAAGACCTGCCCGCGTGGCATCATCGAAATCCGGCCGCGTGGCAAGAAAGACCGTCGCGTGTATGTGTGCTGCTCCAACACCGACAAGGGCGCCTTGGTCATCAAGAACTGCTCGGTGGGCTGCATCGGCTGCCAGAAGTGCCTGAAGGAATGCCCCTTCGAGGCCATCGAGATGCGCGGCAACCTGGCCTACATCGACCCGGCCAAGTGCAAGGCCTGCGGCAAGTGCGTGAAGGTGTGCCCGCGCGGCGCCATCCACGCCATCAACTTCCCGGCTCCCAAGCCCGAAGGTCCCATCAACGACCCGAAGCCCCTGCAAGGTGCCGAGCCCGTGAAGCCTCAGGCACAACCTGTTGAGGCCAAAATTGAAGTCAAACCCGAAAACACCGTCACAGCATGAACCCGATAAAGACCTTTAGCAAGGGCGGCGTGCATCCCGAGGAAAACAAACTCTCGGCGCACATGCCCATACAAGACTTCCCGATGCCCAAGCAGATCATCGTCCCGCTCGGACAATGCCTTGGCGCACCGGCCGACTGCATCGTCAAGAAAGGCGACCGCGTGCTGACGGGACAACTCATCGGCACGGCCAAGGGATTCGTCTCGGCCAACGTCCACTCGCCTGCCACCGGCACCGTCGCCAAAGTCGACGTGGTGATGGACCACACGGGCTACTACAAACCCGCTGTCTTCATCGACCGTGAGGAACAAGACGAATGGGCCGAAGGCATCATCGTCACTAACGAGCTGCTCACCGACATCAAACTCGACGGCAAAGCCATCATCGACAAGGTGAAGGAATGCGGCATCGTCGGCATGGGCGGCGCCACCTTCCCCACCCACGTCAAACTGATGATTCCCGAAGGCAAGAAAGCCGAATATGTCATCATCAACGCGGCTGAATGCGAGCCTTACCTCACCTGCGACTTCCGCCTCCTTTTGGAGAAGACGCAAGAGTTCCTGATGGGCGTGAAAATCGTTATGAAAGCCGTCGGCACCGACAAAGGCGTCATCGGCATCGAGGCCAACAAGATGGAAGCCATCGAACTGCTCAACAAGACCATCAACGAACATCGTGACCTTTACAAGGGCATCGAGGTGCAGCCTTTGAAGACCAAATATCCGCAAGGCGGCGAAAAACAACTCATCAAGGCCGTGACAGGTCGCGAAGTGCCGTCAGGCAAGCTGCCCATCGAGACAGGCTGCGTCGTGGTCAATGTGGCTTCAACCTACGCCATCTACGAGGCCGTCCAAAAGAACAAGCCTTTGATTGAACGCATCGTCACCGTCACGGGCAAGTCGGTCAAGAGCCCTGGCAACTTCCGCGTGCGTTTCGGCACACCCGCCGACCTCCTCATCGAGGCCGCTGGCGGTCTGCCCGACGACATCACCGATGTCATCAACGGTGGCCCGATGATGGGTAAGTCCGTGTCGGTCACCAGTTTCCCTGTCATGAAAGGCACTTCGGGCATCCTGCTGATGACCTTGCACGAAGCCCAAGACCGTCGCGTGACCAACTGCATCCGCTGTGGTCGCTGCGCCATGGCCTGCCCGATGGGCTTGCAGCCCTTCCTGCTGCATAAGGTTGCCAAGCACAACGACTTTGACGAGACGGAGAAGAACCACATCATGGACTGCATCGAATGCGGCTCGTGCGAGTTCACCTGCCCCGCCAACATCCCGCTGCTGGACTACATCCGTTACGGCAAGGCCAAGACGGGCGCCATCATCCGTGCAAGAAACCAAAAATAAACCGTAAACAATTCAACAATGAACAAATACACAATATCCGGTTCGCCGCATGTGCATTCGACGGAAAACACGCAGAAAATCATGTATCGTGTGATTCTGGCGCTGGTTCCGGCCTTGCTTGTGGCCATTTACTATTTCGGCTGGTATGCGTTGCGCCTCACCATCGTCTCGGTGGCCGCCTGCATGCTGACCGAATGGCTCATTCAGAAATTCCTCATCAAGGGGCCTTTGACCATCAACGACGGCTCGGCCGCCCTCACGGGTCTGCTCCTTGCCTTCAACGTGCCCGCCAACCTTCCCATTTGGATGGCCATCGTGGGTAGCGTCTTCGCCATCGGCGTCGGCAAGATGGCCTTTGGCGGCTTGGGCAAGAACCCCTTCAACCCAGCTTTGGTAGGCCGCGTGTTCATGCTCGTGTCGTTCCCGACCGCCATGACCACCTGGCCGCAGGCCCAACCCATTTTCGACAAAGGCTTCTTCGCTGATGCCGTCACGGGGCCTACCCCGCTCGGCATTTTGAAGGAATCCGGCGTAGGCACGCTGGCCGAGATGGGCGACATGCAATTCTTGGACATGGTGCTGGGCAACCGTGGTGGTGCCTTCGGTGAAGTGTGCGCCATTGCCCTACTGTTGGGCGCCATCTACCTCATTTGCCGCAAGGTCATCGACCTCGTCACGCCGCTGAGCATCCTGCTCACCGTGTTCATCTTCACCGGCATCTGCCACCTCATCAACCCAGCCCAGTACATCGCCCCGTGGTATCATCTCATCTATGGCGGTCTCATCCTCGGTGCCTTCTTCATGGCGACCGATATGGTGACCTCGCCCATGACCCTGCGTGGCAAGATGCTGTTTGGCTTCGGCATCGGCGTCATCACGGTGGTGATTCGTCTATGGGGCGCCTACCCCGAAGGCGTTTCGTTCGCCATCCTCATCATGAACGCCCTCACGCCGCTCATCAACAAGGCCTTCAAGCCGTATGTCTTCGGTGTCGTCAAACCTTCTAAAAAGTAAGCGCCATGGCAAAGAAAGAATCTTCATTAAAGAATATGCTCATCGCCTTGCTCGTCATCACGGCGATTTCGGGCGGACTGCTGGGCCTCGTCTATGGCATGACCAAAGACGCCATCGCTGAGGTCGACCTGAAGAAAAACCAAGCGGCCATCGAAGCAGTGCTGCAATGCGGCACGCCCATCGACCACCTTGAAGAGACCGTCGTCGACGAGTTGCCCTGTAACCTCGCCTACGACGCGCAAGGCAACCTGCTTGGCGCCGCCGTCAAGACCTACTCGAACGCCGGCTTCAACGGCCGCATCGAGCTGATGGTCGGCATCCTCGCCAACGGCACCATCAATGCCGTCTCAGTGCTCTCGCAGAGCGAGACGCCTGGCTTGGGCGCCAACATGGTGAACCCGAAGTTCAAGGACCAATTCAACGGCAAGAATCCCAACGCGGGCTACAACCTGAAAGTCACGAAAGACGGCGGTGACGTGGACGCCATCACGGCAGCCACCATCAGCTCGCGCGCTTTCACGGGTGCCGTCAAGTTGGCTTGCGACACCTTCGAAGCCCATAAATCCGAATTCATGAAAGGAGGGAACGTACAATGAGTAACCATCTGAAAACCTTTACCAAGGGCCTCATCAAGGAGAACCCGATCCTGGTGCTGCTGCTGGGCTGCTGCCCCACTTTGGCCACCACCACCAGCGCCATCAACGGCATGTCGATGGGCCTGGCCACCACTTTCGTCCTCATCATGTCGAATCTGGTGATTTCGCTGCTCAAGAACTTCATCCCCGACAAGGTGCGTATCCCCTGCTTCATCGTGGTCATCGCTTCGTTCGTGACCATCGTGCAACTGGCCATGCAAGCCTACGTGCCCGACATCTACGAGACCTTGGGCCTCTTCATCCCACTCATCGTGGTGAACTGCATCGTCCTGGGTCGTGCCGAGGCCTTTGCCTCGAAGAACCCCGTTTGGCCTTCCATCCTCGATGGTGCCGGCATGGGCTTGGGCTTCACCTTGGCCCTGACCGTGCTGGGCTGCATCCGTGAGTTCCTCGGCAGCGGCTCGGTGTTCGGCCTGCACATCCTGCCCGAGACGGCCAACATCCTGGTGTTCATCCTGCCTCCAGGTGCCTTCATCTGCCTCGGCTTCCTTATCGCTATCGTCAACAGATTCAAGAAAGAAAATCATTAATCAGCCATGAAATACCTCATTATCATCCTATCGACCATCTTGGTCAACAACGTGATCTTCTCCCAGTTCCTGGGTATCTGCCCCTTCTTGGGCACTTCAAAGAAGACTTCAACGGCCTTGGGTATGGGCGCCGCCGTCATCTTCGTGCTGACGCTGGCCACGCTGGTAACCTGGCTGACGAACCGTTACATCCTGATGCCGCTTGGCTTGGACAAGTTCATGCAAACCATCGCCTTCATCCTTATCATCGCCGCCTTGGTGCAGATGGTGGAGATTATCCTGAAGAAAATCAGCCCGTCGCTCTACACCGCCTTGGGCGTGTTCCTTCCGCTGATTACGACCAACTGCGCCGTGCTGGGCGTCTCATTGACCGTGGTCACGAAGGAGTTCAACTATGGCGGCGTGGCCCACATGCTGAGCCTCGGCGAGTCGGTGGTCTATGCCGTCGGCATCGCCCTCGGTTTCGCGATGGCCTTGATCATTTTCGCCGGCATCCGCGAGCACATCGACCTGATGGAGCCGCCCAAGGGCATGAAAGGCACCCCGATTGCCCTCATCACCGCTGGCATCTTAGCCATGGCCTTCATGGGCTTCACGGGTGTGGTGTAAGAGAAGGACCTCTGAATTATAATCGAAAAAAAAGCGGCTTTACGTCGCTTTTTTTCGTTTTTTTTTCATCAAAGAGTTATTTATTGAGGATTTTCTGTATATTTGTCGGTTGATAATTAGGTGATTTTAAGGCTATAACCACCGCAACAACAATATATAATATTGATAATCAACAAATAAACAAACTATGAATACTAAATCCTTGTTCAAGAACAGATTCGCGGAAGTAATTCTGCTAGTTATGTTTTCCATGCTGTTGCCCACGAGGCATTTCGCACAACAGCCACGAGTCCTTCAAAATCAATCCGTCATCGAGTTTGATGTGACCGACATAGCCATTTTTGACGAACGAGTCTTTTTTATATACAATTTGGTGACTGACGGACGTTTCGATGTCATCAACGGTGAACGCGACGGTGTTTTCGTCATCAGTGCCGACGAGGCCTATGAAGGCATTGACTTGGGAGCTTCATTTGCCGACTTCCGTCATCAGAACGCCATCGATTTTTCAAGGATGGACAAGGAACAAGCCGCTGTAGTTGCTCGCGAATACAAAAACGCGTTACCCAACGAATTTACAGCATCGATGATGATGGATATCTACATCCGCTCGAGGGAAAACAACACTTGCGCCAACGCCGACCCCTTCTGCACCGACAACGGCATGTACCAATTCCCTGCTGGCGTGAATGCCGGATCTGGTGAAGCGGGGCCTGACTATAGCTGCCTCTATTCACAGCCCAATCCCGCTTGGTATTACCTTCAAATCGACAACCCAGGCAACATCGACATCTATATGTACAGCACGCCGAGCCACGACATCGACTTCTGCTGCTGGGGACCCTTTGCCGACCCTACCTCACCTTGCCCCAACGGCCTGACGAGTGACAAAGTGGTGAGTTGCAGCTACTCTGCCAGTGCCACCGAACACTGCCTGATTCCGGCCTCGGCACAAACGGGTGATTATTTCATTTTGGTGATTACCAACTATTCCAACCAATCGTGCAACATTTCCTTCAGTAAGGTGGCAGGCACTGGCACCACCAACTGCGACATCCTGCCTCCTTTGGTCGACAACAGCGGCCCCTACTGCGTGGGCGAAACCATCAACCTGACCGCCAACGGTCAAGCAGGTGCTACCTACAGTTGGACTGGTCCTGGCGGTTTCAGCTCGAACCAACAAAACCCCACGCGTCCTAACTGCACTATGGCCATGGCCGGCACCTACACCTGCACCATCACCTTGGGCAGCGCCACCAACAGCGCCACTACCGAAGTGGTGGTCCACCCCCAACCCACGGCCAACTTCAACTTCACTACCGTTTGCCAAGGCACGGCCACACAGTTCACGAGCACTTCTACCACCAATCCTTCGGGACAGACCATCAGCGGCTACCAATGGAACTTTGGCGACGGACAGACCTCGACACAACAAAACCCCACACACCTTTACAACAACGCCGGCACGTTCTCGGTGACCCTCACCGTCAACTGCAATGGTCACTGCACCAACTCGATTACCAAGCAAGTCACCGTTTACGCTTCTCCTAATGCCAATGCCGGTCCCGACCAAACCATCCCCTACAACACGTCGACCCAACTGAGCGGTAGCGGTGGCGCTGGCTCGTTCAGCTTCCACTGGGAGCCCGCCAACATGGTGGTCAACCCCAACGCTCAAAACACGCAAACCGTAGCACTTACTGCCGACCAGACCTACACCCTCACCGTGACCAACTCGCAAGGCGGCTGCACCAGTTCCGACCAAGTGACGATACACATCAACGGTGGCGCCCTTACTGTTTCGGTCAACGCCAATCCGAGTAGCATCTGCATGGGCGGCAGCACCCAACTCACCGCCAATGCGGGCGGCGGCATGGGCAACTCCACCTATTCATGGACGCCCACTACAGGCCTCAGCAACCCCAACATCTACAACCCTATTGCCAGCCCAACACAAACCACCACTTACACCTGCACGGTCACCAACCCGCAGACCAACCAAACCGTCTCGGCTTCAGTCACCGTCGTCGTCAACGACATCATCGTCGAAGACGAATATGCCACCATCTGCCCTGACGAAATCTATCAATGGCACGGCTCGCCTTATACTGGCACTGGAGTCTACAGTTTTGACACCGTCACCGACCAAGGCTGTGAAAAGACCATTTACCTCCATTTGGACAACTACCCCACTTTCGATGAAACCGTCATCGACACTGCCATTTGCTTTGGCGAGACATACACCTTCTACGGCACGACCTACAACAGCTCCATCGTGACTTCCCACACCGACCAAACCATCCACGGGTGCGACAGTATCGTGCGCCTCAACCTGACCGTTTGGGACAACAACGGCGAGACGGAGCACCCTGTGACCGTCTGTCCGAGCCAGCTGCCCTATTACTACGAAGAAGACCCCTACGAAATACCATTGTATGAAGGCTTCCACTACTTCCACTTGGACGACGTGCACGGTTGCGACAGCACCGTTATCGTTATCCTGAGCGTCAGCGACTATTACATCCCACCCGTCCAGACGGAATACGTTTGCTACCAAGACACGCCTTCGTTCACATGGGACGTCAACGGAGTCACCTATCATGACGACATCTTCGTGCAAGACACCCTTCCGTATAACGATTGCGACGGCATCTATCGTCTCGACCTGCATTTCCAACAGATTCCCGAAGCGGAACACACCTACGTCGACGACGCGTGCGACTCGTATTACTGGCCCGTCAACGGACAAACCTACACCAGCTCTGGCGAGTATTCACATTCCGTCTCGATGGCACCCTATCCGTGCTCGCAGGAATACCGTCTCCACCTGACGCTCCACAACTCGCACACCAACGCTGTGCTGCAATTCAACAACGAATGCGATGAAGTGCCCTTCGAATGGTTCGGCTCCAATCCGCACATCGTCGAGAACGGCACGTACAATTTCAGCGAGGGCACAACGACCTTCGGCTGCGACACGGCCATGCGTGTGGTGGTGCAAAACATGAGATACACGCCCGACCCGACCCATATTCAGTCGACCGACGCCAACGCCATGGTCGTCGGCGACACCATCTCCGTGATCACCGAGACCGAGTTCTTCTCCTTCAACTACGACTTCTTCATCGCCGAACAAGGCCGTAGTATCTGGGACGAATGCGAATGGAGCATCAGCAAGCCCTCGTGGCGCATCGAGCCAACGATGAGCCTCGACCACAAGAGCAGCACCTGCAAGGTATATGTGGCCGAGCGCGACCACAACCTGGTTGAGCTCGTCTGCAAGGTCAGGAACAATTGCATGGAACCTAACGAATACAAGATCCAGACGTTCTACCTCAAGTCGTCGTACGTCGGCGTTGAGGAACTCGCAGCCGACAACACAATGGTGAACATCATACCCAACCCCAACAGTGGCCAAATGTGGATCAACTTCGAACAGATGAGAGGACGTATCAACGTCAAGGTGTTCGACATGAAGGGTAACATGATTGACACCTTCGAGACCAATGTCAACAGTGACCAACACAGCTACGAATACAACATGAAGCGGTATGCCGAAGGCCTCTATCTCTTCGTTATTTCCGACAACCAGCGTTCGGTTACGAGAAAAGTCGTTGTCACCAAGTAATCTCTTTAATTTTACGAACGAATGAAAACTTACCTTCATCTGATTTCCATCTGTCTTGTAGCCGCACTTGCCTTCACAGCTTGCCAGAAAGAAGCTCCGGATAATGCAGGCAACCATCCTTTGGACTACGCCCTTCAGGTCATCCCCGACATCCACGAAGTGATGCCTCTTGACCTGATCATGGCCATGGACTCGGCTCACCTCTACTTTGGCGACAACCCACCTGTGATTACCACCCCATTTTATATCGACTCGCTGTATCTGACCGCCTTCATCCACAACACCGACTACAATCCCAACAGTCCCTATTTCAAAGAATCGGCTTCATACGAAAACCGATTCAGCTATGCCTTTTTTGGACAACACCGCGGTGTCGCCGAGAAGTACTCCTATGTGCGCGACTACCGTTATGAGCCATACTTAGGCACCTATTTCCATGAATATGCCAACGTGAACAACGACATATTCATCATGGGCGAAGCCCCTTATTTTACCGCGTACTTTAATCAAGTGGTCAAACGTGAGGTGGGTAATGAATCTATGATACCCTATATCACTGATTACGAGATCGAAATGAACGAGAGTATCATCCTCTCAGGAAAGGTGACACCGCAAGGCATCGAACAATTCCGCATGGGCATGCGTGTTGAAGGATACAGCTACACATCGCCGCAACAAGGCATCAGCGGTCTACCCGAGATTCACGACATGTTCATCTATGACGCCCGCAATATCCTGCCTTATGACACGGCTTATTACAACATGCACCTGGAGCAATAGTCGGCTTATTATTACTCATGTGTTTTAATCATAATCTTTGAGCCATGAAAAAATCCAAAATACTTCTCATCGCTACACTGATGCTGATGGTCACTTCACTGAAGATGACAGCACAATCGCCCTACCATGCCTATTCAAACGACGGTGTTCAGCTCAACTTCTTTGAAATCGACAACGTCGACTTCAGACTCTATTTGTTATACCAACTGAGCCAAGAAGACCGTTTCGCCTTGATTCCTGAGGGAGAAAACGGGCAGTTTGTCGTCACCTCCGTCGACGACCAACCCAACAACGGTTTCTTGGACGCCTTCGATGCGTTCTACGACAACACACTCGACGGTTTCTCGTTCTTGACGAAACAGGATATCATCGACCTCTTCCCCCTATGGAAATCCAGCGTACCGCCCACTGCCTTCACCTCAATCATGTTGGACATCTCGCTCAGCCGTGCCACTCGCGAAAACAACCATTGCGTCGATTCCGACCCCTTCTGCACGTCAGATGTCATCACCTTCGACGCCGCCACTTCCGAACAAACAGCGAACCAACTTGAAGGTACTACGCTGGAAGATGGTTGCATCGGTTCTTCCTATAGTCCAGCCTGGTTCCACATGAGAATCAACACGCCTGGACAATTCATTATCCACATGGAAGGTCATGATCCCACCACCAACTACGATCGAGACATTGACTTCTGCATGTGGGGCCCTTACGACGACCCCATTTCCCCCTGTGTGGCCCAATTGACAACAGACAAAATCATCGACTGCAACTATTCTTCTTCCTATTCCGAAGACATTTATTTGGGTTATCCCGAAAGTGAACACCATCACCAAGCAGACCACCAAACCATCAACGAGCACATGCCTGAAATGGGTGAGTATTTCATCCTGATGATTACCAACTATTCGCGCCAACCTTGTACCATTTCGTTCACTAAAACCGAGGGCTCTGGTCCAGGCACCACCGACTGTGGCATTTTGCCCGGCATCGCCACCAACGACGGCCCCTATTGCACTGGCGAGACCATCAGCCTGACGGTGACCACCCAAGCCGGCGCCACCTACAGCTGGACTGGTCCCGACGGATTCACTTCCAACCAACAGAACCCCGTCCTCTCCGACTGCACCATGGCCATGGCAGGCACCTACACCTGCGTCACCACCGTCGACAACCAAACCACTTCGGGCTCCACCGAGGTCGTGATTTATGCCACGCCCGAACCCGAAGCCAGCGCCACTCCTGCCTCGGTGCAATATGGCGGCGTGGCCACCATCACCGTCGACCCGGGCGCTGAAGGCAACTTCAGCTACCATTGGGAACCCGCCGACATGGTGACCGACCCCGACAGCCAAACCACCCAGACCGTCCAACTGATTGAGACCCAAATCTACACCGTGACCGTCACCAACGTCGACGGCGACTGCGTCAACTCGACCGAGCTCACCGTCGTTATGGCAGGCTCCAACCTGACCGCCACAGCCGTTGTCGACGACAACGATATTTGCGAAGGCGAATTCACGACCCTACATGCCCTGCCTGCTGGAGGCACAGGGAACTACACATACAGCTGGACTCCCACCACAGGCCTCGGCAATCCCTCTTCACAGAATCCCATGGTCTCACTCGACGCTGGTTCCTACACCTACACATGCCATGTCAGCGACGGCATCATCGACCAATATCCCAGCGTGAGCTTCATCGTCCATCCCAATGGTTCCGACGAACGCATCCTCCCGCCCAGCTGCGACGAAGCGTTGATGGACTGGTTTGGCAACACTCTGACCTTCACCCACGACACGGTTGCGATTCTGAACGGACTCACGACTCATGGCTGCGACAGCACCATGCGCGTCGTGGTGCAGGACATGCAATTCACCCCCAATCCTGCTTCAATCCGTTGCAACGAAGACTTCTACCTGAGAGACGGCGACATCGTGGCGGTGATTACCGAAACCGAGTTTTTCTCGTTCAACTATGATTTTACCGTCAGCGAAGTCGGGAGCAGCATCTGGGACGAGTGTGAATGGAGCATCAGCAAAGAAAGCTGGCGCATTGAGCAGTCCATGAGCAACGACAGGAGGAGTAGCACATGCACAGTTTATGTGGCCGACCGCGACGAAGCCCTCGTTGAGCTCAATTGCAAAGTTAGGAACGATTGCCTCGACGAAGGAGAATATCGAAGCTTCACCATCTACCTCAAGTCGTCGTATGTCGGCGTCGACGAACACGGTGACGATGCCAACGTCAGCATCATACCCAACCCCAACAACGGCCAAATGCATCTCAGCTTCGAACAGATGGAAGGGAAAGTCAACGTCAAAGTCTTCGACATGAGCGGAAACCAAGTTGACACCTTCGAAACTATCGTCAACCCCGACAGCTACGGCTTCGACTATCAAATGAAGACCTCTGCCCAGGGCATCTATTTCTTCGTCATCTCCGACAGCCGTCGGTCCATCACCCGCAAAGTCGTCATTATTCAGTGAGAAAACAAACTACAATGAACAAAAGAATCATACTGGCATTCAGCCTTTTCACTTTGATTAGCTTCAGCGCTTCGGCACAATTCAGGAAACCTCTGACTTCGCCCCGAGACAGGGTGCAATCCAGCGAAGCAAAGTTCAACATCGGCCTTTTTGGCGGAGGCAGCTTCACCACCATGCTGCATTTCCATGGTGCAGAAGCATCGGATTGGTATCTCGCCAACTATCATCCACAACTCAAGTTGGATGAACTTGGATTCTTTGGTGGACTAGCGTTGGAATACATGTATGGCCTCAACCAGTCAGTCGGCCTGAATGTCCTTTACGCCCAGCACAACATGGGTATTGCCTACTACAACGAGCATTTCCCAACAGGCATCAACCAGTACGTCAAGCGCAACTATGAGTTGACCGCGAGCTACCGTGCCATCGAAGCCTACGTACCGTTCACTTTCTATTTCCCCATCAATTCGAAAAGGACAATTCTGCCTTATGTCTTCGTCGCGCCTCGTGTTTCATACCTCCTCAACGACGGCTTCATGACGTATAACACCACCGACCTGAATGTCGAGACCCTCGACACCATCAGTTCGAGGACGACTAGCGCATTCATCAACGACAGCACCTTCAAGATGCTCAATGTGGGCCTCACCTTGGGAGCCGGCTCCCAGTTCAGGATCAACACAGCCAATTACTACCTTATCTTTAAGCTCGACGTGTCGGCCAGCATGTACGGCATTTCGACCTTCACCCCCACCGACCTGCAAAACGAGTTCAACCACTTGCGCTATATCAGCGACGCAAACGTGACGCTCACCTTCATGCTGCCCATCAAGAAACGTCTCAAGGGCGCCTGCATCAAGTGGGGAGAATACGATTAAGCATGAAACTGTATTTTTTTTGTTGTGCCTGTTAAGAATCAGGTGCAACATGCACCTAATATAATATACATATTCTATACAAGATGAAGAGACGAGTTTTTATCATCATGATGGCCTTGACGGCCCTCTTCAGCTCGATGCCTGTCGTGGCCCAAGACGTCACAACCGAAGGCACCGAGTTTTGGGTCTCGTTCATGGGGAACGGATTTAAGGACCGTTATGACCCCTGGACTGGAGAAATTGACTTTACATGGATCAGGACCCAACTGATTATCAGCGCAAAGCGACAGACGCATTGCCAAATCAAGAATCCCAATACCGCCTATCAAGACAACTTCACCGTGGAGGCCAACGACACCTACACCTTTGAAATCCCAGAGGAAGAGGCCTATATGGAATTGAGCGAATATGGCCAGATCCTAGGCAAAGGCCTGGTCATCACCTCCAACGACTCCATTTCGGTGTATTGCGCCAACATCGCCGAGATGTCATTTGATGCCTCCTATGTGCTCCCCATACATGCCCTGGCCGACGATTACCTCATCCAAACCTACGACCAATCAACGGGATCGAGTCTGTATTACGACGACTACTACACTAGTTCCATCCTTATCATTGCCGCCGAAGATGGCGAGACCACCGTCGACATCACTCCGAGTGTCAACACCCTTGATGGACATCCTGCCAACCAAGAATTCAACATCACGTTGCACAAGGGTGAAGTCTATCAGATACGTTCCCATAACAGCTACGGCAGCCGTGACCTGAGCGGTTCACGCGTCACCGCCCGCGATTGCAAGAAAATTGCCGTTTTCAATGGCAACAACCTGACCATGGTGCCTTCAAGCGGTTCCGATTCCGATTGCATATTCGAGCAAGCCATGCCCCTGCAAGCCTGGGGAAAACAGTTCGTGGCGACCTCCTCGATGGGACGACAGCTCAACGACTTCGTAAAAATCACGTCGGCTCACGACAACAACAGCATCAGTATCAACGGCCAGCCAAGCTACACTTTAAGTGCCGGCGAGTCCGTCATTTTTGAAATGAACAACTCCTCCTGTTTCATCGACGCAGAACAAAGTTGTGCCGTGTACATGTACAACCACTCAAAAGACAACGACTATTTCAATTTAGGGCAAGGCGCGCCGAGCATGGTGTGGATTGCCCCTGTGGAACAACGTATCAATCAGCTGACATTTTCGACTTTCAACTACGAGAGCGAGCACGATACTGACATTGAACACCAATTCGTCAACATCATCGTCAAGGCAGATGATGCCGACAACGTCACCCTCGACGACGAACAGATTGCCGCCAACCTCTTCGAGGCCGTCAATGGCACCGACGAATACAAGTTCTACAGGAAAGAAATCACACACGGGGTTCATCACATCTCCTGTCCAGGCGGATTCAACGCCCACATCTATGGATACAGCATGGCCCGTGGCTACGCCTACATGGCTGGCTCGAAGGCGGCCAACCTCAGCACCTCCATCATCATCGACGACATCAGCGTCAGTGAAGGCGACACCGTGGTCAACTGCACTTTGGAGCCTATCGTCTTCAGGGCCGAGGTCAACTATAGCAACTACAACGTCACTTGGGACTTTGGCGATGGCAACACCAGCAATGAAAGCGTCGTACAACACAGTTACGCGGACAACGGATTCTATACCGTCAACATCACCGTGCGCACTGCCGAGACAGCCTGCACATCCTCAACGGAGCAAGTCACCACGTTCTACATCGACGCCCGTCGCGAAGACGACGAGGAATATACCGACAACGCTTGCATCGGCAGGACCTATACGGGACACGGCTTTGTTGACGTGCCCATTGTTGGCGACACCATCCTCATCCGGCCTATCGATTCGAACCTACCTGAGAACTGCAAAGGCAACGTCATCGTCCACATCCTCGCCCATGAGGCAGGCTACATGGGTCCCTTCGAAGCCCATGTTTGCTTCACTGGGCCCGATGTTTATGAAGGGTATGGCATCACCATTCCTTATGACCATCCAGGGGTTTACGACACCATCGTCGCCTTCCCTGGTGAATACGGCTGTGATAGCTACACGGAAGTCATCCTCAACGTGGGCAACGTTGTCGAAACCGAGCCCGAGGTACTGGATGCCTGCCTTTCCTACACTTGGGACGTGACAGGCCAGACCTATTATGAGTCACAAATGGTCAGCGACACGATTGCCGACCCCGAGACCGGATGCTACGAAATCAAGCACCTCGACCTCACCATCCTTTACGAGCCCGACTCATGCCGTGTGCATGCGCTGTACAACACCACTGCCCCATGGGTCATCCCTGGCAATGAGTTCCAAACCAACGCCTATACCTTTGCCATCAAGAAAAATGCTTTGCACCCTGAACACTCCGATTACGACAGCGTGACATGGCAACTCAACAAATACGACTCCATCACGGGTCAGTTTACGGAAAGTGGCCTCAATTGGCGACTGGTAACTAGCGGAGCCAAGAACGACACCTGCAAGGTATACGTCTTCAACCACACCGACGGCCTTGTGTGGCTGAGGGCTACACTCTACAACGGCTGCTCAACTGGAGGGGTGACCATCAACGACTATTGGCTGAGATGCTCGTTCTATGACGTGGACGAGAACCTTGACGCCCGAGCCAACTTCACCGTACTTCCCAATCCCAATAATGGACAGATGGAACTCCGTTTCGAACAATTCACCAGTGAGGTCGACGTCAAAGTATATGACATGCACGGCATCCTCGTCGACGAGATTCGGATAGGCAACGGCATCAACGCGCGAAGCTACGACATGAGCCATCGGTCCAACGGAGTATACTTCTTCATCGCCTCAGGCAAAGAAGGAACCATAACACGAAAAGTCGTCTTAACAAAATAAGGACAATGAAAAAACACAGTATCTGCATAGTAACCATCTTTTTCGGTGCGATGCTTCTCAGCTCCTGCCTAAAAGACGACCCCAACACGACCGTCTTCTATAGCCATCAGCACATCCCCAACATCAACGAGTTTATGCCCCAAAGGCTACTGCAAGCCTTTGGCGACGAGTATCTCCATTATGGCGACAACCCGCCGAGAATCGAAGGCTTGTTCCTCTCGAAGCAACGCGAGCTCTACACCTTCGACACGGTTGCCGAGAGCCAATGGGAGCCATCGACTCCCGTCCCTCCCTCCGACATCTACTTCGACATACTTGAACAGCATTTCGGCATTGCACAGCTTGAGTTTACGAACACTTACAACATCATCCAACACAACAGCACACAAGCCACCAAAGCCTTCATGAAAAACCAAGTGGATGCCTTTGCTGAAGACACCATTGCCCCATCCTATTTCAAAGACGGCAAACACAGCCTTGACGACTTCGGTACCGTTTACATCATGGGCGATGACCCTTGGTTCACGATTTACTACTATGAGATTCGCGACACTGAGTTGAAGCCATTGTATGCCATCGTGCTTTCTGGAAGGAAATCGGCGGTGCAGGTGATCCAACAAGACACGATAAGCCAAACTGCCGACACACTCATTCAGCCCATTCTGGTCGACTGCAAATTCGGGTTTGAGACCATGCGTTATTGTGCCAGCCTGCCCGAAGACTTTCCTTTATACAATTATCCTGGCGACCTGGTCGTCTATGACTGCGATACGCTACGCATCAGTCCTACTCCAGCACCTTAAGTTTTAACCTATCATGAAACGCCATATCCTTATCATCCTATTCGCAATGGGCCTGGTCAGCAGCCCTGTCAGAGCGCAGTTCGCCAAGCCCTTGAGCAACTCGAGCTCGAATCTGATGACCACTGAGGCCAAATACAACATCGGGCTGATCGGCGGAGCCTCCATGACCCAATGGATACATTTTGGTGGTACTGAGACCGATTTCAACTATTCGTTCAATTACGGACCAACGGCAGGCCTCGCCCTTGAGCGCATGCTGAGCCGCAATGTCTCAGTAGCCCTCGAAGGACTCTTCGCAATGCGTAACATGCAGCTCAACTATGACGTGCTCAATTTTCCCGTCGCGCTCAACCAAAACAAGGACTATTACAGGCAATATGAAGTTGACTATCAAGAAGTCGACGTGCAAGTTCCCGTGACCTTCTACCTAAGCGATGGCAAGGTTAGGCCATACGTATTTCTCGGGCCGCGATTCAGCCTGCCCCTCTCTGGAAAGATGGTCTGGCAAAAAAAAGAAATCCTGAACTATGGCACACCCGAGCAACAATTCAGCGAAACGGGAGCCACAATCGACACCGTTGCCATGAATGCGCATAGCCTGCGCGACTGGAATGTGGGCCTTGTGGCAGGTGCCGGAGTGCTTTTCAAAATCAACACGGGCAACTATTACCTGCTTCTCAAGCTGGATGCCTCCGCCCATGCCGCCGTCTTCAACTCGTTCGCAAAAGAAGAGATTAACGGCGAAGCCAGCCATGTGATTGGCGCCGCCTACATCGACCCCTATCTGCTCGGCAAAAGGTACAACACTGATGCCACCGTGAAACTCACCCTCATGTTCCCGCTGAAGAAGCAGCTGAAGGGCGCTTGCATGAAGTGGGGAGAGTATGATTGAGTTGAGAGTGTAGTGTTAAGAGTTAAAGACGCGAGAAATCGCGTCTTTTTTTTTGTTTTTGGCGAATAAAAAAACTTTTTTTCCTAAATTTGCATCTTATTAATACATTACTGACCAAAACTTAATCAATAACCAAATGAAAAGATCATTACCAATTGCGTTAGCCATTGTGTTGCTTGCTTTTATGGGCAACACGTCAATGGCACAGACTTTCAGCTATCCCCTCAAAGGGAAGCAAGGTTTCAACCTGACAGAGAAGACCCGTGGCGGATTGCACATCAGCTACAATCTCGGCCAGATGTCGCTCAACCAACTCAACTATCGCGGCGAGGAGATGTCGGAAATCAGCATCTCTGCCATCACCCTGCCCAACGACGCGGGCTTGCCCAACCTCCCCATGGAGAGCCGCATGATGGCGATTCCGCAAGGCGCCACGGCCTCGCTCAGCGTGGTGAGCTTTGAGACCGAAGTCGTCCACAACGTGAACATTGCCCCTGCCCTTCGCATCCAGACAGAGAACGAAGAGCCTGACTTGAACTACGTGAAGGACGTGACCGTCTACAGCAAGAACGCCCTTTATCCGGCCGAGCCTTTCACCCTGGGCAACTCCTACATCCGTGGTGTGGATGCTGTGACCGTGACCATTTCCCCCTTCCAATACAATCCCGTCACCAAGGATTTGGTGGTCTACACCAACATCGAGCTTGAGGTGCGCTTTGAAGGCGGCACTGACCATTTCGGTGACGACCGTCTGCGTTCGCCCTATTGGGACCCCATCCTGGCCGCTGAGTTGCTCAATTACGACCAGCTGCCCGTCATCGACTATGAAAAACGTATGCAAGAATGGCTGCGCGATGACAAAGAAGGTGCCGAGTATATCATCGTCACGCCCAACAACGATGATTGGGCTCCCTATGCCAACCAGCTGAAGGAATACCGCACCCGTCAAGGCATCGTCACCAAGGTTTACCGCCTGGATGAGATGCCCGCCACCACCACGGAAATGATGAAGAGCTGGTTCCACAATGCCTACAACACCTGGGAAATCGCCCCTGTTGCCGTCTGCCTGCTCGGTGACCACGGCTCCAACATGGGCCAATACATTCCTGCCGAGGTCGTCCCCCATCCCTACCAAGGCAGCTGCATCACTGACAACCGGTACGCCGACGCCGTGGGCAACGACAACCTGCCCGACATGGTCTTCTCGCGCCTGATTGCGCAGAATGCCAATGAACTGCCCGTTTTCGTTGGAAAACAAATCGAATACGAGTATACCAATCCCAATTTGGATCACAGCTTCTACGCTCGTCCCATCACTGCTTTGGGTTGGCAAACCGAACGTTGGTTCCAGCTTTGCTCCGAGGTGTTCGGCGGCTACATGCGCAACAAAGGCTATGACACCAATCGTATCAACTGCATCTACCAAGGCACACCTGGCAGCATTTGGTCATCGAACCAAAACACCTCGATGGTCGTCAACTACTTCGGCCCCAACGGTGTAGGTTACATCCCCGCCTCGCCAAGCGAACTTGGCGACTGGAACAACGGAACTCCTGAAAAGGTGGTGCAAGCCGTCAACGAAGGCTCGTTCTGGTTGCAGCACCGCGACCACGGTTTGGAAGAAGGCTGGGGAGAACCTGCAGTGCGCAACTCCCACGTCAACCTAATGAACAATGTCGGCAAGCTGCCTTTCGTGATGTCCATCAACTGCCTTACGGGTAAGTTCAACTACGGCTCCACCTGCTTCTGTGAAGCATGGATGCGCCGCACCTATAACGGCGAGAATGCCGGTGCCGTCGGCGTGCTCTGCCCTACTGAAACTTCCTACTCCTTCGTCAACGACGCTTATGTTTGGGGCGTTTATGACCTCTTCGACGGCGACTTCCTGCCCACCTTCGGTCCCTACGCTGGCAACACGGGTAACTGGATGCCGGCTTTCGGTAATGTGGCTGGCAAGTATTTCTTGGCCCAAAGCAACTGGCCGAGCAATCCTTCCG
Organism: Bacteroidales bacterium; assembly: GCA_017477425.1. GTDB lineage: Bacteria > Bacteroidota > Bacteroidia > Bacteroidales > F082 > Limimorpha. Next base: position 153,315 of record JAFUVT010000033.1, on the reverse strand, counting down.
AGAAAGACATCACCTATACGATGTTCACCGCCCACTGCGATGCGTTCCTGCGTATCTATACGCAAGTGCCCCAAGATATGGAAGTTGTCCATCCCGAGGTCGTCATCGCCGGTTTAGGTGAAATCACCATCACCGCTCCCGAAGGCTGCATGATCAGCCTCGTGAAGTCAGACGGCGATGGTGGATGGAAGATCCTCGCTGTGGCTGAAGCCACTGGCGACCCTCAGACCATCGAGTTTGAGCCCCAAGTGCCTCCTACCGAAATCAACCTCGTAGTGACAGGCCAGAACTACCTGCGCTATGAAGCCGTCATGGGTGTCATCCCTGCCGATGGCCCGTATATCGTTTACGACGACAAGGTACTCCACGATCAAAACGGCAACGGTCAACTCGACTTTGGCGAAACCATCAATCTCGACGTCACGCTGAAGAACGTGGGTAGCGACCCGATGGAAGCCTTCGAAGCCGTGCTTGAGACCGAATCGGAATACATCACCATCACCAATGGTACGGCTCAATATGACGGCATGGCCCCCAACGCCACACAGACCCTTGAGAACGCCTTTGCATTCACCGTGGCCGACAACGTGCCCGACAATACGAGCAATCGCTTCACCATCACTGTCACCAATGGCACAGAGAGTTATGTCAGCAATTTGGCGATGAAAGCCTATGCACCCGTGTTCAAGCTGGGCAACCTTCAAATCACCGAAGTGAACGGTAACGGCAATGGACGTCTCGATGCTGGCGAAACCGCACAACTCAGCTTCGGCATCCAAAACACCGGCCATGCCGATGCAGCGACCACCACAGCCACCATGCAAATTCTGTCGCCTTACATCACTTTGGCCGAAAATGCGATTAACTTCGACAACGTGAACGCAGGCGAAACCCAAACGGCAGTCTACGACATTACCATCAGTGACGAAACGCCATTGGGTTATAGTTGCCCGATGATCCTGAATGTCACGTCGGGACGCTATTCCGAAGCGAAAGACTATAGCGTGAAAGTCGGCCTCATCCTCGAAGACTTTGAATCGGGCGAATTTGGCGAGGGCTGGACCAACAGCGCCTCGTATCCTTGGACCTTCGTGATGGTAGATCCTTACGAAGGCCAATACTGCCTGAAGAGCGGTGGTGCTGGCGTGAGCAACATGTCCTCCGACCTGACCCTGACCCACGAAGCCGGATCCAACGACACCATCTCCTTCTATTATAAGGTGTCGTCGGAAAGCGGCTACGACAAGCTCCACTTCTACATCGACAACGCCGAGCAAGGCTCATGGTCGGGCACGGTGGGTTGGACCAAAGCCACCTACGCTGTCAGCGCTGGCAGACACACCTACAAGTGGTCGTACACCAAGGACGGCAGCGTGAACAATGGTAGCGACTGCGGCTGGATTGACTACCTCAGCCTGCCGGCTGCTCGTATCATGGCGGGTACTGCTGGCTACGACGTCACCATTTGCGAAGGCAGCGGTGCCCAAATCGTGGGCTACGCCACCAACTACGACAACCTGCAATGGACCACCTCCGGCGACGGCACCTTCGACGATGCCACTATTGCCATGCCGATTTACACGCCTGGAGCACAAGACATCGCCAACGGCCAAGCCATTTTGACGATTACCATCAACGGCAATGGCGAGACGATGACGGACGAGATGACGGTGTTCATCACTGAGAATGTAAGTATAGATGAAGCGCTATTCGATGTTTACTATTGCGCTGTCAGCCAGCCTCAAGAAATTGCCGTTACGGTCAATGGCGACTATTCGACTTTCACTTGGAGCACTCCTGGTGATGGTGAATTTGAAGATGCTTCTGCTTTGAGCACCACTTACACTCCTGGTCCCCAAGATATCGAAAACGGTGTCACTTTGACTGCCACCGCACAAAGCGAAGGTTGCGGTCCAGTGTCATTTGCATACCTTTTCGAAATGCACCCAATGCCTGAATTGACCTTAGCCACCAATGCCATCGAGATTTGCGAAGGCGAAAATGCCATCATGAACTTCAACATGAGTGGCTCAGCTGGAACATGGGGTGCCGAACCCGAATTCAACTTTGGCATTACCGGTCATCCTTACCAAAACGCCCATTCTGGTGCCAACGCACTTGACTTAGGCATACTCGAAGTCGGCACGCATGAATTCAATGTCAGTTGGGTTTCAAACATCACATGTACTACTTATTATGAGACAGGCGAACGCACCTTCACCGTCACGGTGAATGCCGCCCCAACGATGACCATCGGCGAAGTACCTGAAAGCATTTGCGAAGGCGAAGAAGTAAGTGTCGACTTCGGCTTCACGGGCATAGCTCCGTTCGTCGTGGAGGCCACTGGCATGGAAGGCTTCACTGCCGAAAGCGAAAGCTACACAATGACATTTATCCCAACCGAGACGGTGAATGCCACCATCACCAAGGTCACCGACGCCAATGGCTGTGAGACCTCGCTTGAGCAAGCCATCAACATCCTTGTTGAGCCTTACGCTGCCCAACCCGAAATCAGTGGCGACACCGAGCTGGATGTGCGCCTCACGCCCACCACGACCTACACCATCGGCAACGATGTGGAAGTCGCTTACGGCATCGAGCCTGAAGAAGCTGGCACGCTGGTCCCTGCCAACGATGGCAAGTCGGTGGTGGTCACCTGGAGCAACGAATACAAAGGCCAAGTCGTGCTGACCGCCACTCCTGTTGCGGAATGCAACAACGGCAACGGCACGCTGAACATCGTTGTGAAGAACTCCACCGATGTCAGCGAATACAGCATCAACGCCAGCGTCTATCCCAACCCGACCGACGGCAACGTGACCGTGGCCGCCGAGGGTATGCAACGCCTCACCGTGGTGAACGAACTCGGTCAGGTGGTTTACGATGCCGAAACCAACGGTGACGAAGCCACCCTGAACATGAGTCCATTCGGAGTGGGTGTCTATATGATTCGCATCTACACCGAAAACGGCATGGGTGTGAAGCGTGTGAGCGTGATTCGATAAATCACGCAATTTGCGATAATGTGAAACGGCTGGCCAAGCAATTTGGCCAGCCGTTTTCACAAGGTATGAAAAAGAGATTTACTTTCAATTAATACGGATTTGTGCCGAAAAAGTTACAACCCGTAAGCATTTTTTATGTCATCAAGGCTAACACCTAGGAGTTTCATCTTCTTGACCACCTCGGGCAGCTCCTTTTCGAGGAACTCCGCACGCATTTGGCGGAGCACGATGTCCTTGGCCTCGGGCGCGATGAAATAGCCGATGCCACGTTTGTTGTAGATGATGCCCGCATTGGTCATGGTCTCGTAGGAGCGCATGATGGTGTTGGGGTTCACGCCGAGTTGGATGCCGTAGTCGCGCACCGAAAGGATGCGGTCGTCGGCCTTCAGCTCGCCGCGCAGGATTTGTTCGTAGAGTTGCGAGCAAATCTGCAAGTATATGGGTTTGTGTGCGTTAAATTCCATGGTTTAGTATTTTTGCGTCTTGATTTTACGATAGGTGAAGTAGAGCAGCACGGTGGTGATGATGATACCGAAAATCATGCCCCAAATCGTGGCGTTGTGCGTCAAACGAAGCATTTCATCTGCAGGGAAATCTTCAAGGGTTTCTATCCATTGTACCATACGACCGCTCGTGAGGAACGTCAATCCAAAAATCATGGAGAGCACATAACCGAGGCCAAGATAGCAGGCGAAAGTCTTGCCGGTTTTGCGCTTCTTGAAGAGCATGTTGCCCAACATGAAGATGGCCGCCCATTGGATGATGCCCATGTATAAGGAAGTGCGCATCACGCCGATGGGAAACACATCCGTAAAGGCAACACTCATGTCGCCTGCCTGAACCACGCCTTTCGTATCATCAATCATGCGGCCAATTTCGTTCATCGTGTAAAGGTGTATCGGCTTCTCGAAGCCACCGAAGGGGAACAGCGACAGCAGCGTGTCAACCAAGTAACCGCCGAAGAAGACGATGATTGGGGTGACAATAGCGCAGTAGAGGAACATGGAGATGAACTTCTCCAAAGAGGAGGCGGGCAACATGGCGAAGCCCACACCCTCACGAGAGAGGTTTGCTTTGCCGTAAACCTTCTCTGGCACCATCATCATGGCGATACCCGACCAGGCGCAAAGCATACCAAAACGGAAAATCTCATGTGATGTCGTGCCAAACAGCAGATTGCCAATCCAAAAGATGGCGTTCAAGCAGCACACAACAATAAGCCCAGTGCCGAAGTTGCGGAAGTACACTTTGCCGTCTTTTAGCAAGAGGTTCTTGAAACGATTGAAACTGAATGTGTTATTCATGATTTTGTCCTCCTATTAGCTAAAGATTTGTTTGATGGTTTCCTTGTTTTTCATCACGGTGTTGAACAGCGCCTCGATGCTCACCTTGCTGTCGAGGCCTCCCGTGTTGCGCGTCACGCTGACGAAGCCGCCGGGCATCATCTCGCTGTAGAGCGCGTTGTCGTCCTGCTCCATGCCATAGCTGAAATAGAGTTTGTCGGTGATTTCACGGAACGAGGCCTTGAGCAACACCTCGTCGTGGTCGAGGATGATGATGGGGTCGATGAGGTTTTCCACATCCTTCACCTGGTGGGTGGAGATGATGATGGTGCGCTCGTCGGTGGCGTACTTGGCAATGACCTGACGGAAGAGCGTCTTGGAGGGGATGTCGAGGCCGTTGGTGGGTTCGTCGAGGAGCAGATAGTCCGTGTTGAGCGACAAGGCCGTGGCAATCAGGCACTTTTTCTGCTGACCGAACGACATCTCGGCGTATTTGCGCTCGGGATCCACTTCCATTTCCTTGCAGAGTTCGCGGAAAAGGCTCTCGTCGAAGTTGGGGTAGAACACGCCCAACTCGCGCACATTATTAATAGGTGTGCCTTCCGGAATGGCGAAATCCTCGGAGATGAAGAAAATCTTCTGGAGGGTTTCGGGCCAGCGGTTGAAGGCGGCGATGCCGTCCACCTCGCAGCTGCCTGCGGTGGGCTTCTGCAAGCCGCTGATGAGTTTCAGCAGGGAGGTCTTCCCCACTCCGTTTTCGCCAAGCAGCCCGTAGATGTTGCCTTTCTCGAAGCTGAGGCTGATGTTCTTGAAGACGGGTTGCGTCTTGTAACCGAAGTCTAAGTTCTTGATTTCAATCATGTTGTTGTATTTTGTTGTAGTGTATTAGTTGATTAGTACGCTGCAAAAGTACAACAAAATTCTTTACTGTCAAGAAAAAAGTGAGATTTTTTGAAAAAATTTACTTCTTAATATTTAAAATTACGCCCAAAGCTACGCCAAGGAAGGCGGCGAACAGCACTTGAAGCGTTGGCGGCAACAGGAACGTGATGGTATGTGCAGGATACCAGAACAGCGGTATTGTCTTGGCAAAGACAAAGCCGTATTGGATATCCCAGTTGATTTTTTTGCTCATCTTCTCACGGATATTCAGCGGATGGCTGAAAAAGCCTTTCAGCGTCCCTCCCGTTTCGGCAATATGGATGTCCGTGATTTTGTGGAAAGTCATAAAGACAGGCGCAAACAGCGTGTTCATCAGCACACTGACGCACAGCGCGACGAAGAACTTGCCCCAGCTGAGGTCGCCAGCAAACCATTCGGCAGCCTTGCCATCGAGGTGGAAACCACCATCTAGCAACTTCACCGTTCCCGTCTTGAAGATGGTCATAGCCGAGGCGATGACCACACCCAACACGCCCCAAATGAGCATCTTAGGCAGCAGGCCGAATCCTTTCTTGATGTAAACGCCTTCGCGAATGCGTAAAGCCAACATCTCACCGAACGTGCCGAGAATGGCGAACTTGAAGAAGCTCATCAGCAGCCCATGGTTCTTAGTGGTCGTGTTGAACCAATCCCAGGCCCTGGGGATGAAAGCGAAGCCGCAGATGACAGCGGCCACGATACAAATTGTGATGATGTCAGACTTCTTCATTCCATGTTTCTTTTGTCGAGTTCCTTGTTCTGCCAATAACGGCCCAGGAGGCACAACAGGCACACACCACAAAGGATGCCGCCGAGCACGAAACCGGTCTGGTCCTCCCCCTTGGCTTTATAGAGATAGATGCCATAGCCGAAAATGCCCAAGTCAGTGATGATGCTGAGCAAATAGCCGATGGCGCGTGAGGTCTTGTCCGTCTTTTTCAGTAGCAGGTTGTCCAACAAAAAGGAGGCAAGCACCAAGGCGGCGTAGACCAGATAATAGGTCGCTTTTTCGGTAATCATGATTCTTTTATTTGACACGGGACTTCGGGACGCGGGACACGGGACCGGCCAACGTCTCGCGTCTCGTAGTCTCGCGTCTCGTGTCAATTATTTCTCAATACGAATACGTGCATCCACAGCCGTTACATAACGCGGGTTGCCCAACAGCGGGTTGAGGTCCATCTCGGCAATCTCGGGAGCAGCCTGTACCAAGGCGCTGACACGAGCCACCTGGTCGGCATAGAGGTCGATATTAAGACCTTCTTGGCCACGCACACCTTGAAGAATCTTATAGCCCTTGAGTTGCTTGAGCATCTCCTTGGCTTCGGCAGCGGTGATGGGTGCCAACGCGCTCTGTACATCCTTCAGCACCTCGATGAAGATACCGCCGAGACCGAAGAAGATCTGATGGCCGAACTTGGCATCCTTGATGGCACCAATGTAGACGTCCAAGCCGTCCAGCATGGGGTACATCTCCACAGCGTAAGTATCCTTGATGGCAATCAAGCGGTCGAACTCCTTGGCAACGGTGTCGAGGTCTTTCACGCCAAGGGTCACACCGCCCACGTCGCTCTTGTGCAACGGACCTACGACCTTCATCACCAACGGCACGTCCTTGCTGCAGCCAACCTCCTTGGCGAAGGCCAGCGCATCCTCTTTCTTCGAGACTTCGACGCTTTTCTTGCGGCTGATGCCGGCTGCGTCAAGCAACTCGTTGTAGTCAGCAATCTCAAGGTAGCCGTCCTTGCAGCGGTCGATGGTCTTGCGGATGCGTGCCACGTCAATCTCAGGCAGTTCCACATGCTCGGGCTGCGGCTTGGGCGTGTTATACACCTTGCAAATGGCGTTACCCAGCACGCACTCTTCAGGGAAGTTGATACGGCCTTTGGCGATAAAGTCGTTGATTTCGTCCTTCACGTTGATGATGGAAGGCAGCACAGAGAAGATGGGCTTCTTGCAAGTCTTCATCTTCTCATCCAGCAGGTCGTAAACCTCCTTGTTGCTGAACAGTCCAGGCGAGCCAAAGATAACGACGGAGAAGTCAATCTCGTCGTACTCGTTCTCAACCGTGTCGATGATATAACCCAGTTGTTCGGCTGTACCCGTGGCAAGGAAATCAATAGGGTTGCCCACCGAGGAGCCTCCGAAGAGTTTCGCGAGCAGCGCCGGGCTGGCGGGATGGTCTTTCAGCGAAGGCACTTCCATGCCACCGTTGCTGAGCACGTCAGTAAGCATCACGGCAGGGCCACCGGCATGGGTGATGACGGCACAACGCTTGCCCTTGATTTCAGGATGCATGAAGACGGCACAGACGGTGGTCAGTTCCTGACGGTTCTGGCAACGCACGATACCAGCCTTGCGGAACAAGGCATCGACAGCAGCGTCACTCGTGGCCAAAGCACCTGTGTGGGAAGAAGCGGCACGTGAGCCAGCGGCACTATTGCCACTCTTAATGGCGGCGATATGGCAGCCCTTATTGATCAGGCTACGGCTATGCTTGAGCAGACGCTGCGGGTCGCCGATCTTCTCCATATAGAGCATGATGACATGTGACGACTTATCGGGGTCGAAGGTTTCGTCGAGGTGCTCCAAGACGTCTTCGATACCCAGCTGCGCGCTGTTACCTACAGCCCAAACGCTGTTGAACTGAAGGCCGTTGCTCATGCCGTATTCCTTGATGAACACGGCGGTGGCGCCTGAACCGGTGATGAAATCCACACCTTGGGGATTCAATGGCGGGATGGGCGTATCGAAGCAACCGGCGTAGTTCACGTTGAGGAAGCCCGTGCAGTTGGGGCCGATGAGCGAGCCACCCACGCTGTTGATGGTGTCGACAATGTGCTTCTCGATTTCAGCACCCTCATGGCTTTCCTCTGAGAAACCGGCGCTGATGATGATGAAACCTCTGCAGCCTTTCTCCTTGGCCAGCACATCCACCGTCTGGGCGCAGAATTTGGCGGCGATACAAAGGATGGCGCATTCAACCTGCGGCAGGTCGTCGACTTTGGCGTAACATTTCACGCCTTGCACCTCCGTCTCTTTCGGGTTCACGGCATAAATGGGGCCACTGAAAGGACTCTCTAATAGGTTTTTCAATGCTTTTCCACCAGGTTTGTGGATGTCACTTGACGCACCGCACACGACGATGCTTTTCGGGTCGAGTAATTCTCTTGCTATCATATTAATAAGGTATTTGTTGCAACTAGATAAACATGCTGCAAATATAGGATATTTTGGGAAACAAAGGCAGGATTAGCGTTTGTTTTGCAATCTTTCTTCGCAATCGAGGAGGAACTGATAGTGATAACGATTGAAAAGGCCCATTTTGCACAGCAAATCAATGTCTTCATGGCTCATCCACATCACCGACTCCACCTCGTCTTTTTGGATACGAAGCATCTCCGCGGGCACGTTACTTTTCAACATATACAAAAAGGTGAACTTATAATCGTAACGCCTGATTTTGACCAACTTAAGTTCGCTTTTGGTAGCCGAAAGACCGATTTCTTCCTTCATCTCGCGCAACATGGCCAAAGCAAAATCGTGTTCACCACTTTGCACATGACCGGCTGTCGTTGAATAATAGTTTCCCTTCTGGGGCGCCACCTTCTGAATCAGATACTGGCCTTTGTCATTATAGACATAAACCGCTACGATAGGAATCATGAAACCAGGAGGGATACGCTTGCCACGTTCAATGGTCAAGCCCGTAAGCTTCATGTCTTTGTCGTACAAATCGAGGATTTCCATTCGGTCAATATCAAACTATGAATGCGCAAAAATACATAATTCCAGCCAAATCACATATAAAAATGGCTGCAAATTCGAAAATTTGCAGCCGGAAACATTATTAACCAAATCAGAGGAAAACCATCACGGCTCCTCATAGCAATCAACAAGAAAGTTATGGTCCAACACCTCAGAGATCTTCATCAGCTGTGCCATATCGATACTCCTTCTCTTAAACATCTTATAGACATTGGACTTTTCGCAATATATTTCTCTAGCAAACCAATTGACCGTGCGACCCTGACGATTAAGCTCTTCTTGAATCATCTGGCCAATGTGCACTTCTTTCATGATAAATCTTGTAGCCATAGCATTATTGTGTTTTGAAATTTGCCCGCAAAAGTACAACCCACAAGAAAAAACCTAAAAAAGCAGCAGAAAAACCCAATCAAACAATATCAAAATAAATAAGAGTTATTATATTGACAATCAATGATATAACAGAATAATCAAAACAAATCAATATCCTAGCAGGAATTTTGATTGAAATGGTTGATTGACTCAAAGGACAATCAGATAATACTGATTACCAATCTTTTAGAAATCCATGAAGAACAAGTTGCAGATTTGACTTGTTGCCAAAGATTTCATGCAGCTTCAGCGATCTGCTCCATACCGCTTGATAGGTCTTTCCCGTCAAAGCGGCCGCCTGCACCTCGGTGATTCCCAAGATATAAAGACAGCAATAGACGACGTCGGAGCGTTTCAGGCGTGGAAACATCTCGATGATACGCACGGAGAACTTAGGGAAGACGGCATCCACAGCATTGACCAGCATCGTAAACTGATTTTCCGAAAGGACCATCTCGGGATAAGAAGAAAAGGCTTTCACGTTGGCATCCATCACCTTCCTAACGCGCTTGCATATGGGCATTTCATAGAGCGTTTCCATCTTCTGGTCGAAAGGCAGCTGTTGGAAATCCGGATTATTGACAACCTTGTTGAGCTGCGACTCCAAATCCCTGATTTTCGCGTCCCTTCGTCTCGAGGCTTGTTTGGTAGACTCTATCTCATCCTCCAAAGTTGCCTTGATCTTCTCATGCACTTCACGATCGCGTCGGCGGCGGCGCTTATGATGTTGGATGAAGATGGAGTCAAGAACAACCAATGCAGCCAAGATGACCATCAGCACCAACACGAAAAGGAAAACATCCTTGTTGCGTTCGTCCTTGCTCTCCGACTTGTGCACCTCATATAAACTAATCATTTGGGTCTTTCGACCGCTGAGGCGTATTTGATCGTCATAATAATCAGCGAGCAAGGCTCCATAACATGCGGCTTTTTCGGTATCGCCCAACCGACTGGAAATCTGCACGATGTTGCTATACGACTTGATGGTTTGGCGGGGCAGCAAAGGATAGCTGCGCTCATAATGATACAAGGCTGAATCCAATTCCTCCAAGTCGTAATAAAGATAGCCCAGGCCAAAGTGAGCCCTGCGCGTCATCCACGGGCGTATCGAATCGTTGAGGGAGTGCAGCAACAAGTGCTTTGCCGTCTCCTTGTCGCCCGAACTCGAGAAACGCAGCGCCTGATGCAACATACTCGTAAAATTCATGTACGGATTTTCGATTTGCAGAATCGAATAAACGCTATCCGCTCGTTGATAATAATAAACAGCGGAATCGCGGATTTCCTGGGCCAACATGACATCCCCCATGAGGTCGAAATTTGAAGCAATGCCCAACTGATGGTCCTCTTCGGCAAAACACGCATTGGACTGCTCAAGACATTCAACTGCAACACTCCAAGCATCATGATTATAGAGAAACCATGCCAAGCGGTCGTAAATCAGCCCAGTAAAATGTTCATATTCAAGATTTTTAGTCTTAGAAGCAAAAACACGCCGTTTTTTTGTCAGTCCATCCATAATCCAAAGCGACCTCAGGTAATCGGAAAAAGACTGCAATTGGGTTTCCGCATTCCATTCCTCAACCACGGCCTTGTAATAGGAAGCCCGCGCATACCGGAAAGCCAAAGACTCGTTTTTGTATAGCGCAGGGGCAAAAGCGAAAGCTGAGTCATAGAGGGAATAGGCCTGGAGAACCAAGCTATCGTTAGTAATCGGACGGTAGTTCTTATAATTCAATTCAGCTTTAAGTATTTGATAATCTGCGTATTGAAAAACAGAATATCGAAGTAAAGACTGTCCGTCAAACGTATCGGACAAGGTGTTGAAAACCGACAATGCGCTATCGGGATGAGAATCCTCCAACGCATAGACGCGAGCAAAATCAGGATGGTCGCACAAAGATGGCTCATTGTTTGAAGCATTATTGCATGAAGCCAAAAGGAGCGATACACCAATAAGAACGAAATGCCATTGATTCATGACTTGAAAAATCCAAAAATAATGGCAAAAGTAAAAGATAATGAAAGAAAAACCGAATAATTGAAAAATAATCCTTTAATTTTGGATTTTTATTCCAATATTAAAGGATTATCAATCCACATTGTTGTAGCAGTCCCTCAAAAAATCGTGTTCCATCACTTCGGATATGCGCATCAACTGGTCGATGGAGATACTCTCCCGCTGGAACAGCTTATAGATGTTGGACCTTTCACAATAGATCGACTTGGCAAGCCACGAGGCACTCCTCCCCTGTCGGCTCAATTCCTGCTGAATCAAGTGACCGATATGGAGGTCTTTCTTATACGAAAAGTCTTTCATTACAAAGCTCCCTTATTTTCCGAGCAATTCCTTGATACCGCCCAGCGAACCGAGCAAATTGCTGGCCTCGTAAGGCAGATAGACGGTCTTATTCTGTTGTCCTCCAGCCACTTCCTTAAGGGTCTCGATATATTTCACTGCCAACAGATAATTGACTGGATCGGCACCACGGTCGGCCACGGCAGCAGCAATATTGCTGATGGCAGCAGCCTCGGCCTCGGCTTGCAACACTTTAGCGCGAGCCTCACCTTCAGCTCTCAGGATGTTGGCCTGCTTTTCGGCCTCGGCAGCATTGATTTCGGCTTGCTTCTCGCCCTCGGAGTTCAAGATTTGGGCTTGTTTCTCACCTTCGGCCTTCAGGATTTCGGCACGACGGTTACGCTCGGCCTGCATCTGGAGTTCCATCGTGCGACGTATGCTCTCAGGAGGCGTAATATCCTGGAGTTCAACACGATTTACCTTCACACCCCATTTGTTGGTGGCATCGTCAAGCACGTTGCGCAGCTTCGAGTTGATGGTGTCGCGCGAGGTCAGGGTCTCATCGAGTTCCATCTCGCCAACGACGTTACGGAGCGTGGTTTGGGTGAGCTTTTCGATAGCGACAGGCAGGTTTTGGATCTCGTAGACAGCCTTCATCGGGTCGACGATTTGGAAATAAAGCAGGGCGTTGATTTCGGTCATTACATTATCCTTTGTGATAACACTTTGCTTGTCAAAGTCATACACCTGCTCACGCATATCAATGCGGTCAGTGCCTCTAAGCTGGCCATTCTGGCGGCGGGAGATGGTTTCCTTGGCCTTCTCAACGATGGGTAAAATGACATTGATGCCCGCATTGAGTGTACGGTTGTACTTGCCCAAGCGCTCGACAATCATGGTTTCTGACTGCGAGACGATCTTGATTCCCTTGAGAATGTATATCACGACAAGAGCCACAATGGCGATGAGAACAATGTTGAATGTGTTCATGATGGTTATTGTTTAACGGTTACTATGATACTATCCATTTTGACGATTTCTACCGAAACACCTTTCTCTATGATGGAGCCGTCTTCAGAAACTGCCTTCCAATCATCGCCATCAATGGCGACACGACCCGTGTGCTGTTCTGCATCGATACGTTCCGAGACGACACCCTTGCGTCCGATGAGCGCATCGGCATTGGTTTTCGTATCTTTTGACTTCCTATCCAAGAATTTCAGCATAAAGGGGCGCAAGAAAACAAAGGTCAGCAAGGACACAATGGCAAAAATGACTATTTGCCAAGTGATATTGGCGCCCAGTCCAGCAGCCAAGGCGGAAAAGCCAGCACCGATGGCAAAGCAAATGGCGCCAAAAGTGGCGGAACAGATCTCAAATATAACCAACACAATAGCTACGATAAGCCAAATTTGATAGATTGCCATAATCTGTATTTTGATTGCGCAAATATACTAATTATTTTCAATTTCGACGTAGTTTCTAATTATTTTCACCAAAGCCACAAAAAAAAGGCAATCCCAAAGGATTGCCTTTCCATATCAGATCCACTTCACCAATGGGAAGTCCTGCCGATGCGGCAGCATCGGATTGGTGGGATAGACGCGGAAGGTGAAATTGTATACTCCTGCGCGCGTAATCGGCACCTTAATATAATACTTCACCCAGCCGTCGCCGCTATCGACGAGCTTCATCTTCTCGACAGCAGTGATTTCGTTCACCACATCGTTGTTCTTGTTGCCGAAAAGCAATTCGATGGCAATGTCGCCAGGATTCAAATCGGGTGTAAGCAAAGTGATTTCGGCAATGAATTGCTCGCCGAATGTCAGCGGACGCACGTTGGTATCGGGCAAGATGATGGACTTCACCTCCACCTTATCCCAAGCATTGCGCACACGGCTCTTCCACGCGTTGATCTCGAAGGCCTTTTGGTAACGGTTGGCCCGCATCCAGTTGGTACGCTCAATCAACTTGTTGTAATACAACTCAAAATAGTCGTCCATCATGCGTTTCATCGTGAAACGTGGCGAAATCTCATTGAGGCATTTCTTCATCGCGGCCACCCATCCCGTAGGCACTTCCTGCATATTGCGTGCATAATAAAGCGGCACGATTTCGTTCTCGAGCGTGTTGTAAATCGTCTCGGCATCCATCTCGTCCTGATAGCGTTGGTCTTGATAGGTGCGCTTTTCCTGAATGGCCCAGCCAGCATCAGGACGATAGCCTTCGGCCCACCAACCATCGAGGACGGAGAAATTGAGTACGCCATTCATCACGGCCTTTTCACCGCTTGTTCCAGAGGCTTCCAGGGGACGTGTAGGCGTATTGAGCCATACATCAACACTGTTCGTCAAACGTCCGCCCAATTCCATATCGTAGTTACTGACAAACAGAATCTTTCCGACAAACTCTGGTCGGCGCGAAATGTCGATAATCATCTTGATGAGGTCTTGACCTGCCTTGTCGTTGGGGTGGGCCTTGCCGGCAAAGAGGAAGATGACGGGACGCTTCGGGTCGTTGACCAACTGCGACAGCCGTTCCAAGTTGCCAAAGAGCAAATGGGCGCGCTTGTAGGTGGCAAAACGACGTGCGAAACCAACGATTAAAGCGTTCTCGTTCAAGTTGTTGACTGTCTGCATAATCAGCTTCGGGCTTTCTTGCCGTTGCCGCATGTCCTCCTTCAGCTTTTCGCCGAGATAGACGATCAGCTCATGCTTCAGCTGCTTGCGGATATTCCAAATTGTGGCATCCGGCACTTCGTTGATCTTGCTCCACATCTCGACATCCGACTGATGGTCGATGTAATCGGGGCCAAAGGTCTCCTTGTAAAGTCGTTGCCACAGCCGGTTGCTCCATGTGGGCAGATGCACGCCATTGGTGACACTGCCGATGTGGTTTTCTTCAGCAAAATAGCCTGGCCACAACGATTGGAACATCTCGCGCGACACGCGACCATGGATCTTGCTCACGCCATTCACCTCCTGGCTGAGGTTGGTGGCCAGCACGCTCATTGAGAACTTTTCGTTCGGGTTGTTGGGGTTGAAACGGCCCAAACCCATGAAGCGTTCCCAACTGATGTTCATGCGGTTGGCATAGTGAGGCATATAGGTACGAATCAGGTGCTCCTCAAAGGCATCATGACCCGCGGGCACCGGCGTATGCGTCGTGAACAAGGTTGACGCCCTGACCAACTCCAACGCCACGTCGAAATCGAGGTTGTGCTTGTTGATGTAAACGCGCAAACGCTCCAATCCGCTGAAGGCCGCGTGACCTTCGTTGCAGTGGTATATCGTGGGTTTCATGCCCATCGCTTCGAGCAAGCGGATGCCTCCCACGCCGAGAAACATCTCCTGCTTGATGCGCATTTCGCTGTCGCCGCCATACAAACGTCCTGTGATGCCACGGTCCTCAGGCGAGTTCTCCTCGATGTCGGTATCAAGCAGGTAGAGTCCTACCCTACCCACATTAACACGCCATGCTTTGGCATAGACCGAACGGCCTGGGAAGGCGATACTTACCTTCACCCATTCACCCTTGTCGTCGAACACGGGTTGCAAAGGCAACTGAGAGAATTTCTGCGGGATGTATTCGGCGCGTTGCTCACCCGATACGGAGATTTCTTGTGCGAAATAACCATAACGATACAGCAAGCCTATGCCCACCATATTGGCATTGGAGTCAGAGGCCTGCTTCATATAGTCTCCGGCAAGAATGCCCAAACCGCCCGAATAAATCTTGAGGCTCTTCATCAGGCCGTATTCCATGCTGAAATAGGCGATGAGGTCCTTCTGCTTCGTCGGTTGTGCCATATAGTTCTTGAACTGCTCGTAGACCTTGTTCAAACGCTCGATGAAATCTTCATTATTCTCCAAATCAGCAATTTGCTCGACGGAAAGGCCTTCCATCAGTGCGACGGGATTGTTTTCGGTAGCTTTCCAAGCCACGGGGTCGATGCTCTCAAAGAGTTCAATGGCATCCACGTTCCAGCACCACCATATGTTGCGCGACAAGGACTGCAATTTCTTCATCTCCTCAGAATAGACGGGTTGCACCAGCACCTTTTTCCAACTCGGTGAATCGTTTTTCTGATAGACCACCTCGTGCATCATGTCGGCATAAGGGACTGGTTCGAGCATATAATGCCGTCCCCCCGACTTTTCAAGCGCCACATCCCAAGCTTTTTGATAGTTGACAATCAAGTCTTTCCACAACAATTTGTCGGCCACCTGCAAAGCAGCATCCGAGATGCGTACCATGCCTTTCTCATCCGTCTCAAGGAAACGACGCAACGAAGCCACGATAGCGTCTACCAACGTGTTGTCATCGCCATCATGTCGACGGGCAACGATAACTGCCTCGGTGTCACCACATTCCTTCTCCACGAAACGGCCAAAACCCGCCACGTCAGTGGTCAAAGTCGGGATACCCAACGAGACGCTTTCGAGCGGAGTGTAGCCCCAAGGCTCATAGTAGGATGGGAAAACCGAGAAATCAAAGCCAGCGAGAAACTCGGAATAGGTCATATTGAAGATGCCGTCGTCGCCATTGAGATAAGCGGGCACAAACATCACTTTTACCTTGTCGTTGGCGTCGTTTTGAAGCCCCGAATTACGTAAGGTGTTCAAAATCGCATCGTTCTCATATTCAAAGATATGGTGCGTAGCTGGGAAGTCGGTGTGACCCATGATGGGATTCGAGCCGTCAAGGCGGTGTTGCAGGTCTTTTGACGGGCCAGCGATGTTGCCTGGCACGGCAATCACGGCCAACACCGTACGCTTCAAATTCTTGTCCTCGTTCAAGCGGCGCAAGGCCTCGATGTACAGGTTGATGCCTTTATTCTTAAACTCGTAACGACCACTGTTGATGACCATCAGACAATTGCGGTCGATGGGTTCGCCACAAAGCGTTTCAGCGATCTTGAGGATCTTCTCACGCGTCGTGTTTCGTCTCTCGCCAAAAAGTTTGGCATCCTTGCGAAGGGCATGGTCGATGCCATTCATCGTAATTGCGTCAGGCTTGCGATAGAGGAATTGCTCGCATTCCTGTGCCGTGATATCACTCACCGTCGTGAAAGCGTCGGCGTTTTTGGCCGCCTTTTGTTCCATCGACTGCTGTGAAACCACGTTGAACTGTAAGGCCATCACCGAAGGCAGATAGGACTTCAGATTCTCGTAAAGCGCCATTCCGTTACCTGAGATGGCTCGACCAAGATAGGTGGCATGTGTAGTGAATACCGTGGCCACCTGCGGGCAATGCTCCTTCAGGTAAAGCACGCCCGAGCCCGACATCCACTCATGGAAATGTGCCACGATGTTGGTCGTTTGAGGAAGGTTGAAGTTGACAAAACTCTCAATTACCTGGCCCGCAGCATAGCCGAACAACACGGGTTCGATATAGTCCCACTGGCCACGGATGCTGTCGAGTTCGTATTGCTCCCAAAGATGGCCTAGGATTTCGTTTTTGGTTTGATAAAGTGGTGTATAATCCACCAAAATGGCAATCGGGCTACTCTCGATCTTCCAGCGGCCGATGCGGAACTTCAGGCCTTGCGCCAGAGCCCGCTCGCGCCATTCGGGGAACAGTTCATTGTCTTCAACAAAATAAAGCGTTTCGTGTGCTTCCTTCACCACATCGGGACCGACCGTAATGTAATGGTCGCCAAGCATTTGACGCACCACATTCGACTTCGTGGAAAGCACCGTATAGATGCCGCCCACCATATTACACACTTCCCAACTGGTTTCAAAAAGGTATTCGGGGTTTTTCATTTATTTAGGTATTTATTATTTCAAGATTTTCATATTGACACGGGACTTCGGGACGCGAGACGCGGGACAAGTCCCAACTACAAATATTCACTATCAACTCATAACTAATACAGCATTCCAAACATCCAAAGGGGTATTCTGTTGCCGCAGCCGGTTTCGATGTCGTCAACGGCGAGATAACTATCTGGCACATCGGCAATTTGGTCAAACGACTTACCGCTTCCACCCACCTCGAACAAATAGCGTCCATTCACCTTAAAATCGCCTTGCTTCGGCATGACCACTTCGGCCATCGCCCCCACTTGGTTCAGGAAAAAGGTCTCGCGCATCGTCCCTACCTCGATTGAAGTCGCAAAGGCGTGCATCAAATTCGGATTACCCAAAAAGATTTTTCTGGGCTTTACCAAGTGCTTGTAGCTTTTAGGTTCGTCTGTCAGCAGGAGAAGTAGTCCCGCTCGGTCGAGGGCGTAAAGTAGCTTCAGACAGAGGTCGCGCGTGGTTTCCAACTCATTGACGAGGGTTTGGATATTAGGCTCCAAAGGCACATTCTTCGCGATAATCATCAGCAACGACTTCGCCTTTTGGATGGTCTGATAGGTCACCTCCTCGACGGCAGGCAAATCCATTTCCATCACCACCTTGGCTGTTTCGTCCAAACGCAGCAGGAAATCGTCACCCGACTCCTTATAAAAAGGATAGCAGCCACGACGCAGATAGTCCTCAAAATAGCGCATCACCTTTATTTCCTTCGTGATTTCCATCGCCTTGACGACATGGTTCTTGAGCACCTCCTCCAAAGTCAAAGCAGGCATCTGGAGAACGCCCTCAAAAGCAAGGAATTCCCTGAACGACAGAACATTCAGCGTGTATAGCGTCTGACGGCGCGACAAATCAGCCTTCGAGTGGTCGATTTCGAGCATCGACGACCCCGTATAAACGATGCGCATCTCGGGATAATCGTCGTAGAGGTTCTTCAAGGTTTGGCTCCATTTGGGATACTTGTGCACCTCGTCCAGGAAAAGATGCATCACGCCACGGCTATTGAGCCATTGCGCCAACTCGTCCAAAGTGTGGCTTTGGAACCAAAAATCGTCCAACGAGACATAGAAAGCCTCGTTCGGGTCGGCAAAAGCCAACTTGATGCGTTGCAGCAGCAAAGTCGTCTTGCCCACACCACGCGCCCCCTTGATGCCAATCATGCGTACCTCCCAATTGATTTGGTCGTAGAGATAACGCCTGAAAGTCATGTCAACGGCGGACAACTTCCTGAGGTATTTCGCGTGCAGGGCCTGTAACTCGTCTTGACTCATATTTTCAACTTTAACGCTGCAAAGATACGCATTTTCACTTTTCCAAAAGCGATTTTCTTCAATTTTTCACTTTTCCAAAAGCGATTTTTGTATCAATTTTCACTTTTCCAAAAGTTATTTTTTTATAACCATTTAATTCTCAACAACTTTCTGTACTTCATTTTTTCGCTTCGAAAGGTTCTTCACCCTGTCGGCAAAATCGGTGAGTACATTCATGTAGTTGACGTAGGCGTCATACGGCGAGGCATAAGGGCTGAAATACTTGTGCACCACGCCGTCGGAAAGCCACTTCGTGCACATGTAATAGAAGTGGTCGGAGGTCTGCAACTGGAGCCAATCCTGTTGAAGGTCCTCGTCCTTGATGCGGCGCACCTTGGGCGCGAGTTCGTACAAGGCACGGTAGGCATCGTCCTGCAAGGGGTTGCCGAGCCAAGCCGTGAGGTCGCGCTCCTCGTCGCTCCACGAGAGCACATTGGGCACATGCACCATGCCCACCGGCTGCAACTTCTTCGCCAGCTCCTGCGGCGTGGCAAACTTGAAGTTGGTGCCCGTCAGAATGGCTTCGGGCAGGCGCTCCATGAAGTCGAAGATGCCCGTCTCCGCCGACTGGTGCTCGCCAAAGGTCTCGTAGTCCATGAAGATGTTGACCACCTCCTCGTCCTCGGGCAAGGCATTCAGCCAGTTGACGAAGTCCTCGGTGCGGAAGACGTCCTGCACGAAGCGGAAGGCAATCTCGTCGCTGAACTTGAAGTTGCGCAGCAGCACCTTCAGTTTCGGGTTGATGGCGTTGGCGTACATATAGTTGGGACTCTTCCAGCCCAAGATGTGCTTGGCACCCTCGGTGAGGATGAGGTTGTAGCCCATGTCGGCCACTGCCGCCCCGATTTCGTCGCTGTAGATCAACTCGGTGTTGCGGAAAGTCTTCGGCGTGACGCCAAACACCTCTTTCATCTTGTGCTTGTGCGCCGTCACCTGCCGCTTAAACTCGTCAGGCGAAGCCAGCGAGGCCAGCGAGTGGGCGTAGGTCTCGGAAAGCACCTCCACATGGCCTGTGGCGACCAACTTCTGGAAACTCTCAAGCACATCCGGCGCAAACTGCTCCATCTGTTCGAGCACGATGCCCGAGAACGAGAGCGCAAGTTTCATCTTGCCACCCCACTGCTCGATTTGCCGCATCAACAGTGCGTTCATGGGCAGATAGCACTTCTCGGCCACGCGCCGCATGATCATGCGGTTGTTGTAGTCGTCGCTATAGTAATGTTTCTTCCCGATTTCGAAGAAACGATAAGTGCGGAGCCTATAGGGCTGATGCACTTGGAAATAGAAACAGATTGATTTGCTCATATCGTGTATTTTTTATTATTCGCTAATTAAACCACCGACTCATACACCGCCTTAATCTTCTTAGCGGCTAATTCCCACTTGAGGCTGTCCACTTCGTCCTTGCCTTCGTCTTTGAAGCAGTCGGCCAAAGGTTGGTAATGGCAGAGGCCGTAGATGGCGTCGGCGAGGCCGTTGATGTCCCAGAAGTCGACCTTCAAGGCGTGCTTGACGACCTCCGAAACGCCCGACTGCTTGCTGATGACCACCGGCACATTCAAGCGCATGGCCTCCAACGGCACGATGCCGAATGGTTCGGAGATGGATGGCATGACGAACACATCGGTCATGGCAAACATCTGGTCCACCGCCTCGCCTTTCAGGAAGCCCGTGAAGTGGAAATGACTGCCCATGCCAAGTTGCGCCACACGGCGAATCATCTTTTCCAACATGTCTCCCGTGCCCGCCATCACGAAATGGATGCTCGGATCGACCTGATGGATTTTATAGGCCGCCTCGATGAAGTATTCCGGTCCTTTCTGGTAGGTGATTCTCCCAAGGAACGTCACCACCTTGGCATCCAAGCCGCTGCGCTCGTACTCCGACTTGGGTTTGTCGTTAGGCTCCACGGCGTTGTGCACCGTCACGACCTTGGCGGGGTCGATGCCGTATTTCTCAATGACAATGTTGCGTGTCAGGTTGCTCACTGTGATGACACGGTCGGCGGCTTCCATACCGCGCCGCTCGATGGCATAGACGTCCGTGTTAATGTTCTCGCCCGAGCGGTCAAACTCGGTGGCGTGCATGTGGACGACGAGCGGTTTGCCCGTGGTCTCCTTGGCCGCAATGCCCGCAGAATAGGTCAGCCAGTCGTGGGCGTGAATGACATCGAAGTCGTATTTCGTGGCCAACGACGAGCCTATCAAGGCGTAGCGCGACACCTCCTCCATCAGGTTCATGCCGTATTTGCCCGAAAACTGGTAGTTGCGCGCAAACACTGAGCCGCTTCGGTTGAAGTTTTCGACCACATGGCGGTCGTATTCAAGCACGTTGGCAAACTCCTCCGGCCCGACATACGGAATGATGTTGGAGCCAATCTCCATATATTGCACGCGTTCCCAATAACTGCGGTCGGCCTCGTGGTCGATGTCGATGGTCACATCGCTGGCGTTGAGCAGACGCACATTGGTCTCGTCCTCATCGCCGTAGGCGCGCGGCACCACAAAAAGCACCTCAACACCGTTCTTGGCCAAGCCTTTGGTCATGCCGAAGCAAGCCGTGCCGAGACCGCCCGTAATATGCGGCGGAAACTCCCAGCCAAACATCAAGACTCTCATTTTGAGCCTCCTTTCTTATTTAGTTCGTCAATCAAATACTTGAGATAGAGCAAGGCGCCCACGCTCGTCGACTGCGAGATGCAACCGCGTGCCTCGAAAGGCGGATTACCATCGTAAATCTCTGATACCGTGCCGATTCCATTTTCCTTGATGGCCTCCTCAAAGCCGTTGTAGAGGTCTTCCAGATACGGCAACGAGGTCTTCCCAAACAACTTCACCGACAAGTCGGCATAAAACGCTATCAACCAAGGAAATGCCGTACCGTTATGATACGCTCTTTCGCGCTCGCTGTGGTTACCGATACTGATGCCTTTATAGCCTTCGTCGTTCGGCGACAAAGAGCGTATGCCTCTGGTGGTCAACAACTCAGAGTGAGCGATGTCGAAAGCGCGTTTCTGCATTTCGTCGCTCATTGGGGTGAAGGGCAAAGCCGCCGCCAACATCATATTGGGGCGCACTTGCACATTGCGCTCGTTGCTGTTCACGAAATCGTAGAATCCGCCGTTGTCCTTATTAATAAAGGTGTCTGCAAACGCGACTTTCACCTTGTCGGCCACAGACTGCCATTTCTGCAACAACGGACTCTTGGGTTCCGCCACTTTCAACAATTCAACGGCATAGCACAAGGCATTGTACCACAACGCATTGACCTCAATCGCCAAGCCCGTGCGCGGCGTCCAAGGCTTGCCTTGGGCAAAGACGTTCATCCAAGTGAGAGCCAAATCGCGGTTGCCGGCGTAAAGCAGGCCATTGTCCAACACGTGCACATTGAAGTCCGTGCCAGCAATGAAACTCTCCAAGATGGTCGTCATCGGTTTCTTGTATTTCTTCCAAATGTCCTTCTTCTCCTTGCCGAGCATTTTTTCGTAGAGTTGCAACACATAGAAGAACCATAGTGGCGAGTCTACAGCAGTGAAATACAGGCTCTTCTGGTAATACCTATGCGGGAAGAACGGTCCTTGCATCCGCGAAACGAGGTAGTCGATGGCCGCCGTGAAGGTCTTTTCGTCGCCTTGCGCCAAAGTGATGCCGGGCAAGGCCAGGAAGGTGTCGCGGCTGCAAGAGCCAAACCACGGGAAGCCTGCCCAGAGGCGTGTCCCCTTCGCGTCGCGGATGATGAACTGCTGCGCGGCTTTCAGCAGACAGTCCTCGTAGCTCGTCTGCGGCAGCAAACGCTTCACTTCCGCCTCACACTGCCGCTTGATGGCCGCCGGATTCGCTTCCTGCAAACTCACCGACAGAATCACCGAGTCGCCTTGTTTCATCTGAAGCTCGAAGAATCCCGGGACAAACTGATCCTCAACGGCTTCGTAGCCGCGTTCCTGCTCGCGGATGTAGAACATATTGTAGTACCAATGCGGCACATGCGTGTATTTCGCCGTCTTCGAAAATTGCAGGAAGAGCCGCGAATAGTCCTTGTAGAGTTGCCACGACGCGCCGTTTTTCACCAACTCCACCTTGCGGCTGGCGTCGTAGTTCTCGTGCGTCAGCATGTGGACATTGCGGAAGGCCAAGAAAGGCAAAACGCGCAGCGTTATGGGCACCACGGCCTCGCGCAGCGTGTAGCGCACAAAGAGCCGTGCCTCGGTGGACGAGAAAATCAACTCCTTGTCAAGCACCACATTGCCAATGCGATAGGTCAGCTTCGGCATCGGGTCGGCGGTGAAGTCGCGGATGTATTTGTGGCCACGCGGTGCAAACACGCCATCGGGATACATGTGCACACCAAGGTGGAACTCCTCCTTGTTCTCGATGATGGTTTCGTCGAGGCTCGAAAGCAAAACGTGGTTGTTGTTGTCGAGTTGCGGCTGCGGCACCACCAACAGGCCGTGGTATTTTCTCGTGTTACAGCCAATCACCGTGGTGGCGAGGAATGCACCTAACGCATTGGAACGCAGCACTTCACGGTTAAGTGTGAACTCCAGATTGACCAGTTTCTTTTTGTCCCAGGAAATGTAACTCATATATTTCTGTGTTATTTTTCAGCGGAAAGTGACTACAAAAATAATGTTTTTATTTCACGCACCCAAAAAAACAACATTTTTTATCTTTGCAGTCTCGTAAAAAGATAAAAAACAGAAGATATGTCCCAAAAACTCATCAACATGATTGCCTTAAGCGTCATCACCATGGCCTCGTGCACCTCGAACAACGAGCCTCAGGCCGAGACTGAAACCCCGAATCCGTTCCTCACGGAATACACAACGCCCTTCCAAGTGCCGCCGTTCGACCAAATCAAGAACGAGCACTATCTGCCTGCTTTTGAGGCGGGTATGAAAGAACAACTGGCCGAAGTGGAAGCCATCGTCAGCAATGCCGAAACGCCCACTTTCGAGAACACCATCCTGCCTTACGACAAGTCGGGGCAAATCCTCACCCGCGTGAGCAACGTGTTCTTCAACCTCAACGAATGCCTCACCAACGACGAGATGGTGAAAATCGCCGAAACGGTGTTGCCCCTGCTCTCGAAGCACAGCGACAGCATCATGATGAACCCGAAACTCTTCGAGCGCATCGACTATGTGTATCAGCACCGCAACGAAATGGGCTTGGACGACCAGCAGATCCGCGTCGTCGAGAAGTACGAGCAGGACTTCGTGCGCAACGGTGCCGCCCTGCCCGCCGACAAGCAAGCCGAGTTGAGCCAAATCAACGAGCAACTCTCCACCTTGAGCCTGCAATTTGGCAATAATTTGCTGAAAGAGAACAGCAACTTCAAACTCGTCATCGAAGATAAGCAAGACCTCGCCGGCCTGCCCCAAACCAGCATCGATGCCGCTGCCGAGCAAGCCAAGGCCGACGGTATGGAAGGCAAGTGGGTGTTCACCTTGAGCAAGCCCAGCCTCATCCCCTTCCTGCAATTCGCCGACAACCGCGACCTGCGCGAGCAGATGTACAAGGCCTACTACAACCGTGGCGATAATAACAACGAATACGACAACAAGAAACTCATCAACGAGATGGTGAACCTCCGTGTGAAAAAAGCGCATCTGTTTGGTTATGAGAACTATGCCGATTATGTATTGGCCGTCAATATGGCCCAAGACTCCAAGACGGTTGATAAGTTCCTCATCGACATTTTCAAGCCTGCACAGGAATTGGCCAAGAAGGAACTCGCTGAAATGCAAGCCATTGCCGACGCAGAGAAGATGGCACAAAATCCGCACACGGACGAGCAGGTCTTGCTTCAAGGTTGGGACTGGTGGTATTACGCCGAAAAACTCCGCAAGGCCAAATACGACTTCGACGAAAACCAAATCAAGCCTTACCTCACTGTGGACAATGTGCGCAACGGTATGTTTATGGCAGCCAACAAGTTGTATGGCGTGACCTTCACGAAAAACACCACCCTGCCCGTCTATTATCCCGGCGTGGAGACCTACGAAGTGAAGGAAGCCAACGGCGACTTCCTCGGCATCCTCTATATGGACTACTATCCGCGCGAGTCGAAGAGCGGCGGCGCTTGGTGCACCGAATTCCGCACCAGCGGCCACGACATCAACGGGAAGAAAATCTACCCTGTCGTTTCGCTCGTGATGAACTTCACGCCCGCTTCGGGCAACGTCCCTGCCCTGCTCACTTGGGACGAGACCGAGACGATGTGGCACGAGTTTGGCCACTCGCTGCACGCCTTCTTCAGCGACGGCCTCTACACCCGCACCTGCGGCAATGTGCCCCACGACTATGTGGAAATGCCTTCGCAAATCATGGAAAACTGGGTGGCCGAGCCTGAAGTCATCCGTATGTACGCCAAGCATTATGAGACCGGCGAACCCATGCCCGACAGCCTCATCGCCAAAATCGAGAACAGCGCCCTGTTCAACCAAGGCTTCATGACCACCGAACTCATCGCCGCCTCCATCCTCGACATGAAGTTCCACGAGCTGACCGAGCCTCAAGACCTCGACGTGGACGCCTTCGAAAAGCAACAGATGGATGCCATCGGCCTGATGCGCGAAATCCTGCCGCGCTACCGCAGCACCAACTTCAGCCACATCTTCAACGGTGGCTACAGCGCCGGCTATTATGCCTACACTTGGGCCGAGGTGCTAGACAAGGATGCCTTCAACTACTTCAAGTCGTCGGGCGACTTGTTCAATCCCGAGTTGGCCGCCTCGTTCCGCAAGAACTGCCTGCAGGAATGTGGCAACGACGAAGGCATGGTGCAATACCGCAAGTTCCGTGGTCAAGACCCTGACAACGAACCTTATCTGAGAGCCCGAGGGCTGAAATAAAAAAAGGCCACCAATTGGTGGCCTTTTTTATTCATATAATTATGCTTGATTAGACGAACAATTTCTTGTTGTTTTCCTTCAAGATCAGCAATTGGTCCATTTCCTTCGTACTGAGCTTAATCTCAGGCAAGAAATGCTTGAAGTTGCTCAAGCCGTGCATGTCGGAGCCCACATAGTCATACATTCCTTCCTTCAGCATCTCATGCGACTTGGCATAGGCTGGGTCGCCATAGGCTCCACCGAGCGATAGTAAGTTAAGTTGGAACTTATAGCGTTTGTCCTTCCAGCGGATGTAGTTGGCCTTGTTGGCATATTGGTACCGCTCTGGATGGGCAATGACGGGCTGCAGACCGTCGCACATGATGTCGTACAACATCTCCGTGATACCATGTTCGTACATCAGGTAGGACGTCTCGCACAACACATGTGTGCCAGCTTGGTCCAATGTCAGGAATCCTTGCTTGAAATGCTCTGGGAAACGCGCATCGAGCATATACTCTGCCGCCAAACGAAGCTCGATACCGCAGGCCGCAGCTGCTTCTGCCTTGAAGTCCACGAACTTGGCCGTGATGCGTTCCCGATCATTCTCGGGATAATCCTTCATAAAATGCGGAGTAAGGATCATCTTCCGAACGCCTTTCTCCTCAAGTTTCCTCAAGGCATGCAACGATTTCTCAACGGTGGCAAAGCCGTCGTCAACACCTGGCAACAGGTGGCAATGCACATCGCAGGCGCCTTGGAAGAAATCTTCAGGCAGTCTATGTTTACCCCAGCCAAACATCACAGTTATTCTTTACCGTCGTCGTGTGTCGTGCTTGAGCTGCTGTGGTGATGATGGTGATGCTTATGCTTGCGGCTCTTGAAGATGCGTTGATACCACTTCTTTTTCGTCTCCTCCTCATTACCATAGCCGTAACCATAACCGTAGCCATAACCGTAGCCATAGCCATAACCGTAGCCATAACCATAGCCATAGCCGTAATAGCCATATCCGCGTTTTTTCTTGTTGACCGAGTTAAGGATGACGCACAGGTTCGGGAACTTGCCGTCCTGGTAGAATTTATCCACATCGAAGAGCAAGCGTTTGTCGGTCTTGCCAGCGCGAAGCACCATAATAGTGGTGTCGGCCACACGTTTCACGATGTCGGAGTCGGCCACCATGCCCACAGGCACATTGTCGAGGAAGACATAGTCGTAGCGTTTGCGCAACTCCGCGACAAGCACATCGAGACGGTCGTTCATCAACAACTCAGCGGGGTTGGGCGGGATAGGACCCGAGAAGATGACATCCAGGTTGGGCACGCTGGTCTCGCCATGGATGATGTCATCGATATTGTCGGTCTTACCAGAGAGGTAATTGGAAACACCTACACGGACGTTGGAGTCGAACACCTTCGACAGCGTACCTTTACGGATGTCCAAGTCGACCAACACCACCTTTTTGGACGCCTGTGCAAAGCTCGTAGCCAAGTTGGACGACACGAAGGTCTTTCCCGATGACACCATAAATGAAGTGAACATGATGACATGTGCGCCGTCCTTCTTGTCTTTCATATAGTCCAAGCTCGAGCGAATCAGGCGGAACGACTCGGAAAGCGAGTCACGACCGTTCTCACGCACCATGATGGTATGGTCAGGAACGCCTTTTTTGAAGGGCACATCGCCCAAGAAAGGCACTTTGGTGTTCTTCTGGACGTCTGTCCTGTCGTGGATTGACGTATCAAGAAGCTTACGCAACAGCATGATGACGGCAGGTACAGCCAAACCGATGAGGATGCCCATCATCAGCGACTTCTTCTCATCGGGTGCCACTGGTTTGTTGTTGGGATGCGCATAATCTATCACACGACATGTTGACTCCAACTGTGGCGTAGTCAACAGCATCTCCTCACGCTTGGTGAGCAGTTGGAGGTACAGCTTCTCTTTGATGTTTTGCATACGTCCCACCTCATTCAACTCAAGCTGTTGGGTAGGCACCGACTGAATCTGTGCATTGGCGATACTACGCTCGCGGTCGGCCGCATCGATGCGGGTTTCAAGACCTTGCAGATTGCTCTCCAGCATGGCCAAGATCGATGAACGAAGGGTGTTCTGCGACTCCTGCAAATTCACGGCAACGGGGTTGTTGCTGGTTCCATCAGCCTTATAGCCATCCAAGGTTGTCTGGTTGGCATTATATTTCTTGATAATCTCAGCTGCATCACCACCGACACTCGTGGCACCAATAGGGATAACCTGTCCTTCGTTGTTCTCGATAAAGTTGATCAAGAAACGTATGTTGGCTGCTTGGCCTCTCAATTTCTTGGCTTCTTCAGTTGAGGCAGCGCTACTGGCAAGGTAACTTTGACCGAACGACTTGGTATCAATCAGATTATGCGAACGCTTGAAATCCACAAAGACCTGTTCGTAGTCCTGGATGTCGTTCATCAGATAATCGATACGATTGTTGATGAAGGCTTCTGTGTAGTCCAAAACTCGCTGTTGGTCGTCGATGGATTCTTGGTTATAAACTTCGATAAGTGTATTTAATGCATCCGCAGCACGCAAAGGGGATGTGTCTTGCAGCGACAGGCGCAGGATGGAGTTGCGGTCGTTGTCGCGGGCAACGCGGATGCGGTTCCTATAGTTGGCTGCCACCGACGAAACAGGCCTATGGGCCACCTTAACAGGAACATTCTTGTAGTCTTTATAGAGCCACGTGGGGGATACAACCATTTTCCCTTGCGGGATGGCCACCGTGTCGTTCAACTTCACCCGCATGGATGGGGCGTTGCCGCCCAAATCTTCTATCGCCACGTAATTATCGTCAACCGGACGGATAGTAAACGACACACTTGTTTGTTCGTCCATATCCGGGAAACTCACCTCTACCGGCGATGACTTATACAGGTCTTGATTTCGTTTGGCCACTTTTGTCTTGTAGGAATACGTAGTGTTCAATCCCAGTTGACGCACCATATTCTCCATGTTGGTCTGTGACTTCAGCACCATCATCTCATTGTTCACCGAACTCACCACCAATCCTTGTCCCATGATGGCATTAATGGCCGCCGAGCCACGATAGGTCTCCGTACCGCCGCTCGCTGCCGTCTTGACCATGATGGAAGCGCGGCTGGCATAGATCCGTTCCTGGCTCCTAACCTTGTAATAGGTAATAACGCCGCCAATCGCGGCACACAAGATAAACCAGTGCAGATTACGAAGGATTAGGAAGACCACGTCTTTAAACTTGAAGCCGCTATTGGTATCCTCATCAAAAAAAGCAGCTTCGTTGTTGGTGGTATTTGTTTTATTGGTATCCATTTACTTAAAAATTGAACCGAATTATTTCATGTGTTATTATCGTTAACGCGTCGTTGATTTGCTGAGCAATTTCTGCAAAGTGAGATATGATGTAATGGCGGTAATAATGGATGACACTCCCGACAGCACCCAGGTCCAATTCGAATAGCCTTCCTTCAGGAAGCGACGTGAACCCACTTCAGTAAAGATGATATCATTTTGCTGCAGCAAGAAAAACTCATCGTTGAAAATCTCGGTGGAACGCGGATCCAAATAGTGGATGACCATCTTGCCATTCACCTCACGCATCACGCCAATGCGGTCACGTCGCGTGTAAAGGCTCAAACCACCCGACATGGCCAAAGCTTCCAAAAACGTGCAACGTTCTTCGTTGATATTGATCACCTTACCCGATTCAGTTCCCAAGAAGAAAATCTTGAAGTTCATCAAGCGCACCATCACGTTGGGGTTACTCAGATAACCGTTGGATTTCAGATGGGAGGCGATGGTGTCCTGCAATTGCAAACGGGTTAATCCCTCCACATGCAGCTCGCCCAACACGGGGAACTCGATATTTCCATTCACATCCACCAGATAACCCATTCGGTTATTGGCGGTGTTACTCCCTGCAGTACCCAGTACATTGAACGGTTTGACCAACTCGTCATTCTTGCCGTCGCCCATCACATAGATGCGTAACTCGTCGTTGGGAGCAATGGTGGCTTCAAACTTTTCGTTCAATGGCACGCCCTCAATCGGCATATCACGCAGATAGCGTACTTTCTTTGAAGTGACACAAGAGGTTGACATCATGGTAAGCATGACGAAAAAAAACAATAATAAATTCTTTGGTCTTTTCATAGTGTTATCATTAAACTGGTTGCAAAAGTACAAAGAAAAAACAAAACGCACATTATTTCCATCACAATTTCCCATCTTCCTATACATATTAACCACCGAACGTTTCTATTTTGCACCAACTCCGAATTATTTCAGAAAAGCTTCTTAATTTGAAGTCTATTCTCGAATTCCACCTTAATTTCTCTCACTATTCTAGATTATCATACGGTTTCAGCAACGGGTTCAAGTCTTTCACCACTTTGGCAGGTACCCCGGCAACCAAAACCCGAGGCGGGACGTCTTTGGTCACTACCGCACCAGTGGCTATTACAGCCTCGTCTCCAATAGTCACCCCTGGGACAATCGTTACATTCGGCATTATCCACACACCTTTGCCAATAGTGGTTTTCTTGATGCTTCGTGGATAGATTTTTTTCAATATCGTATCCGATGGAATATTCGCATGAGCAGTGATAATTGCCCTATCACCGATGGATGAATAATCGCCTATCGTTATTTGATCAGTAAAGACCCTGTCAAAAATCACTTCATGACCAATATAGACCCCTTTGCCAATCTTCACGCCACGCCAACGTTGCAGCACAGTTCGCCACGACTTAATGGGCGTAATGAAGATCAACTTGTCGAGAAAGAAACGCCACAAGAATTTGATGGCATACCAAATCTTTCCCCAGAAACTATCCAATCCATAAAACTGCAACACTTCCTTTGCCGGCATAGTTATTTGATTTTCAGATTATACAATTCTTTACAAGTCACAAAGTCAAAACCTCTTCTTTGGAAGAATGCTAATTCACGCTCATAAATCGGCAAGGCTTTTTCTCCCAAGTTCTTCACTTTTAGCTTATGGCGCAACACGTCACCCAACAGGTAGGAAATGTAGTTGCTGGCACGCCGTTCTATCTCAGTCGTCTCCCTTTCTTCGTCGATAAACTCATTGGGGTGGGTCAAAAACACAAATTGACGGCCATTACACAGCGTTTCCCAATAAAGCATCTGTCTTGTACAGCGGTTCAGGGCTGGTGCGATACGCATGAATGTCCCGATATAAGGAAATCCCATGGCCGATATGGGTGCCTCTAGCACCATCGAATCCCCTTTTCTGAAGATGTTGTCGCTTTGCGTGAAATAGGCCTTACGCGGTGCTGTAAGCCAATTCAGTTTTTTCAACGCACCAAACGAGAACATCATATCCAAGCGTTGCGATGACACCGAGCTGTCAATTTTAAAACCTGCCTCAGCTAAGATTTTTGGAAAGCCCTT
Organism: Bacteroidales bacterium; assembly: GCA_017477425.1. GTDB lineage: Bacteria > Bacteroidota > Bacteroidia > Bacteroidales > F082 > Limimorpha. The sequence continues at coordinate 122,291 of JAFUVT010000033.1, read as the reverse complement.
GTCGACACGTGCAGCAGGAGCTCGGAATGAGACAACTTCCTCGCCGATGATATCCTCCAAGATTTGCTTTGATTGTCTCAAATGCGACAATTGTTCTTCAGGAGAAAGCACGTCAAATGCCTTACTCACCTCATGTGTCAAGCCATGCGATCCCACCTCATGACCATGTTCATATGCCATTCTTACCACATTTGGATATAGTCTTGCAATATGTCCTGTAAAGAAAAACGTGGCTTTAACCTCATACTTGTCATACAAGTCAATCAAGCGAGGCATGCCTTGTTTCAAGACATACTCGCCTGTCTTGTCCCGAAGCTTGTGGTTTAAGATGGATGTGGTCTCCACATCATTGGTGATGAGACATCTCTTATCTTTTGACATAAAGACTAAAGTTTCGCCAGTATTTCCACAATCCGTTCAGCAGCATGCCCATCCCAAAGCGGCGGGATGCCTCCATTCTTCCATTGCCCAGCGAAAAGTTTGTCCAAAGCCGGTTTGATGTTATCGGGATTGGTACCAATCAATTCATTTGTTCCGATAGTACACGTTTCGGGGCGTTCAGTGTTGTCACGCAGCGTGATGCAAGGCACCCCCATCACGGTTGTCTCTTCCGTGATGCCACCACTATCGGTAATCACCGCCTTGGCACGTTCCACCAGATAGTTGAACTCCAAATAGCCCATCGGCTCCACAATGTGCAGATTGGGTGCTTCGATGCCCAAATCCTTGAAAATCTTTGCCGTGCGCGGATGAATCGGGAATACAATCGGCAAGTCATGCACATTCGTGACAATCTCGTTCATCAGTCGCTTGAGTTTCTCGGCCTCGTCCACATTGGCGGGGCGGTGCATAGTCAAAACAATATACTGTTGGGACTGAAGATGCAATTCGCCAGATACAGATGGTTTGACAAAACGAGAACGGTTCGTCAGCAATGTGTCAATCATCACGTTGCCAACGAAGAACAGGCACTTCTCCTCCGCCCCAAAACGTCGCAGGTTGGCATTGGCCACCTCCGAGGTCGTGAAAAAATAATCGGAGAGACTATCCGTCACCATACGATTGATTTCCTCAGGCATGGTCAAGTCCCACGAACGGATGCCCGCCTCCACATGGGCCACTTTGGTGCACTGCTTTTTTGCCACGATAGAACAAGCCATCGTCGAAGTGACATCTCCCACAACTAAGACCAAATCGGTTGGGTGTTCCATCAAATCTTTCTCGAAAGCCACCATGATAGCCGCAGTCTGTTCTGCTTGGGTGCCTCCGCCACAGCCTAGATTGACATTAGGCTGAGGGATGTTGAGCTCTTCAAAGAAAGTCTCACTCATTTGTCGATCATAGTGCTGCCCAGTGTGAACAAGGCGATAATTTATGTCAATTCCTTCTTTCTGTGCCTTTTGGGCAGCATGAATGAGGGGAGCAATCTTCATAAAATTGGGGCGAGCGCCCGCGATGAGCGTGATATGGTGCATAATTATCTGAATCTATTTTGATATTCCGGATTCTCTTTCATAACCTTTTTACTATCTGGATAGTTCTCGATGAACCATGTGAGAAATTGTGCATAGTCAATTTTCTCAGAAAGCATCTTCTGTCGGCGCATCTTCCATTCCTTTTCTCTGTTAGGCATGGACAAGATTTCTTCAACAGTTTTATATAGTTTCTCATCCGATCCTTCTTCAGAGGCTTTGATGCCAATGCCCAAACGATACACATTCTCTAGCTCATTGAGGTAACCAATACGCCCGACAAAATCATTATACCTAACAAAAGGAACACCCAGCACACCTGCTTCGGCCGCCATTGTCTGACTATCGCCAATGTACAAACTGGAAAACGCCATCACATGATGCATGTCAATAGGATCAATCTTGATGCGGTATGGCTCAAGTTGTGGTTCCAAGAAACGCTCCGAGGTGATATAAATATCACCATACGGCCTCAACATCTCAACAAGGCGCATCGCCATCGTATTATCAATTCCTTTAATCCCATTATCATGATGCGCACTTAATTTTGCAAAACGCATGATGAAATAAGGCTTCACTGTAGAAAAATACTTTTCAACCACCTGCTTGTCAGGCTTGAAATTGTTTGGATGAAGATAGGCTAATTCGTGATAGGATGCATATTTGATGGACTTTTCATTCCATTCCCCATTGTCGCACACGATAGGAGTCAAGATGTCCTTTGCATACGGATAGCTCATCCTAGCGAAACGAGGCACCACGGCAGCATCATCCTCGTTACATGAAATGACGGGCACTCCGGTCCATTTTGAAAGGAACGGCGTATAAGTCCCTGCAAGTACCGCTGGCCTATAACACAACAAAGCCTTCGCCACGTTGAGGTCCATCCTGACAAGCGACGCCATCAATCCCAGTTTCCCCGAATGTGTCCTTTCCTTTTTTCGGACAACCACATATCGGCAACCCGATTCTTTGACAAGATCCTCAACAATGTCCTTTTTTTTGATTAAGAAAAGAACATCAACCCCCTTCTCTCCAAGATACTTCGCAGTATTCTTAAACAAATGAAAATGGGCAGGATGCCCTAAAAATATAGCTATTCTTTTCATGGAATGTTAAATGGTGTAATATCATTATGAATCCATCGCCTGTGCATAGATTTCCACAAGTTTCTTCACCACTTGTCGATTGTCAAGACCTTCTGTCTGAATTTTTTCTCTTCCCCTCGTTTTACCGCCAAAAGACGAGGCTTTTCCGATGAAGTTTGACAACTCTTTAGGCTCTCGCGTTTCAGACACATAGCAGCCATCAACGTCTTCGATTCTCTCCTTTACATCTCCAACGTCCACACTTACAATGGGGCAACCGCAAGCCAATGCTTCCTTAATCACTTGTGGTGACCCTTCTGAAAACGATGTCATCAGGAACACATCTGCGGCACACATCAACAAGGTAACATCTTCACGAGAATAGCCCTTTAATTCGAGCAATTGCACTTGATCATCTTGCAAAAGCGAAACGGCCTCTTTCGCCAGTGAAGCGTTTTTCACAACATTATCGAAAGCGCCTGCAAACAGAATGTATTTCTTATCGCTTTCTAGACGCATTCTTCGACGTGCTTCGTGTTTATCGGTGAGCTGCAAATCAGACAAATCGATACCACAAGGCAACAAGGAGTATCTCTTTTTCGGATGAGCTAACTCCATTGTCTTACGCGAAACAAAGACATTCCATGCCGAAAGGCATATGGCCATCTTTGAAAATCGTAATGCTTTTTTGTCATTGATGTCAGAGCCATGATACGTAGTTACCACTGGCACACGCCTTTGCAAATTGGCCAACAACCCCGAAAGGCCATAATGCGCATGGATGACATCGGGATAAAATTCATGGATTTTATTATTTAGAGAAGACAAGTTCTTCAAATATCCCATCAAACCCTTCCCTTGAAGTCCAAACCACTCGATTTCGCACCCATAGGTTTTCAACGCCTCAGCTTGCTCGACAATAAAGGGGGCAAAAAAGCCTTTATTAAATGATGCAACAATAAGGATTTTCATCATGTCAGACCTCTACCGGCCAATTTAATCCAAGCCCATGCAATATTTGCCGCACAAATAATAACCAGCCAAATGACAAACCAACGTTTCTGTTTGTTCTTGAGTTGAGTAACCCCATAGGCAGCGAACATTAGCTCAAGTGCAAGTACGGGAAAATGGAAGCGCTCGGAATGTGCGAAATTGCTAAACACCAGCACCACCAAATAACCACATGTTAAAGCTATGGGCAAAACGTGATTTCTCCAATCACCACTCAAAAGCAAAAGAAACAAAGCAAAGATCGTCAGTCCCGAAAGAACGTTCTTGATAAAATTTGCACCATTCATCATCATTTGGTTCTCTTGGTTTTCAATGTACACCATCGACGAGAATGGAATGGTGAAAATAGCAGGAGCAAACACTGCTCCTGTCGCATATTTTGCGAACTGATTTCCCCCTTCACGCTTGGATCGCCATTCATAACCTTCAGTTTGGTTAGTGGTTCTTCCTTCCCACAATTGTTGTGTTTCTTGCACAATCTCCACGCCCACTGTCAAAAACATCCAAATAGCAAAGACAGCACTATAAAGCACCTTCTTCCACATTTGCAACTGTTTGGAAGTACTAAAAATTAAAGCTGCTGCTAAGGAAGCAAACATCACAGCTCCCAATGCGGTTCGGAATGTAAACATAGCCAAAACGCACAAGGCTGGAATAATCAAACCAGTAATTTTAATTTTTGGGGAATGCAGCACAGCATCTGCCCTTTCTGCAAACAGCACCACCATGAACGCCATTTCTGTTTCCTTTAAGGTCACGCCACAATAATACCACATATTAGGCATTAACATGCAGAAAATCGCCGTGATACGCCCAGCGGCATCTCCAAAATTACGTTTGGCCAAATTATACATTAACACACACGAGAAGGCATCTATAAAGCATTTTATTAAACGACCAGCAAGTACATGGGGGCCAAACAAAAGATATACAAGCCCCAACCACCAAGGGTAGCCCGAATCAGACAATTCTTCATAAGCCATACTTGACCTCATTTCTTCGAATCCATTGTCATGCCAAATCCTCCCAAGTGTCTGATACACATACTCATCTCCTGCATGAAAAGCATGCGGTTCACCCGTCATGGCAACATAATATAAATAAATGAAAAAGACATAAACTATACGTACAACCAATGCGATGACGAACAACTTTTTGGTAAAAGTCTCTGGCTTAAAACGTCGCCACTCCATTGTCAACTTAGTCGATAAGACGAAAAACACCATCACCGCAACTATGCCAAACAGTATAAACTGGAAGGGCAAAACCCGGTCCATAAAAAAAAGGCTCACCAAAGCCAAAGTAATCAAATAGCAATAGATAGCCCTAGATGAAAAACACTTGGGGAAATATGTCAACATGGTTTCGCTCTTTTGTATTTATCCAAACAGTTTTCTTTTCAATAATATCAATCGAGTCATAGCTTTCTGTCCTACCACCTTCCCCACTTTGGCCTTCCACCCTCCTTGTTTCGCCCATGAGCTGACGCCGACAGATTCGCAATAAGTGTTTGTTGTTCTAAAATACTCACCCGTAGTCTGCCTTGGGCAGAAATACTCCACAGGGAAAATGTGTAAGTCCTTATAATTCTGTTCCCTGCCATTTTGCACAAATCCATACTGCCTCATATTGCTTGAAACAAATTGGACATTTGTAATCATATCTAGCGAACCATCATCCTTTATAAAATGTCTATCTAAATAATAATTCAATTGTTCACTGACCCAATCTCCTTGAGCTTGGCTTGCAATCACCCCCATCATCAGCGGAGAATACTTACTACCTTCAAACCCTGCAAAAGCTTCCCATTGCAACAAGTCGTCAAAAGGCTTATAAACCTCGAAATCTACATCTAAATAGACTCCACCTTCGTTATACAATGCCCAAAGTCGGACATAATCACTCACAAAGGCATATTTTTTGGTTGCATATGCCTCTTTGGTATAGGGGATTTGGTTCACGTCAAAGTTGTCCTCGTTCCAAAGCTTATACTCCCAATCGGGCATACATTCGTGCCACGATGCAATGCATTTTTGGGCCAATTCCGGCATTTCGCCACGACCGAACCAACAGTAGTGGATTATTTTAGGAATCATCTTCTATCAATATCTACATGATCTGGTCTTTAGCATTGAAGCGAATTGTCTCAAGTTGTACTCAATTCTTAGCCATGCCAACGGCCTTTTATATTTTTCTCTTGTTTTTTTAGGTTGTTTGCTCCAATCCACCTTATCCAATTCCAATCGAGCAAATTCGTGGTATTTCCTCGAGAGAAAATAAGGATACAACGCATACGACCTTAAATTATCCACCAACTGTTTATAGTCAGGATTCGATTTTTCTTCATCTGCCAAGAAATCCAAATTCCACAACATATGACATTTGGGCTGATGCAATCTACCCACTCCTCTATTTGCCGCATCTACATCCTGATTGTAAAAAGCCAAAGGCTTATTCAAAAAAAACACTTTGTATTTCAACGCTATCTTTATCCAAAGCATGAAATCCTCGCCCAACTTAATGTCTTTCGGGAAACCGTGCATCTCATCGAACACAGGACGGGGAATGCAAACTGCCCCTGTCCATAATGGCATGGCCAAAGTCTTGGCATACACCTGACAATAGTTGATATAGCCTTTCTCAAAACCCTGCCCAACACCGACAGGTGCCACATGTGTTTTGTGTTTTGCCTCGTTCACAATGATGTAACTCGTTCCATAAATACCTGCATCGGGAAAATTCTCAATCAAATGAGACATCTCTTCCAAAAAGGTGGGAGACCACCAGTCGTCGGCATCAAGGAAACAGAGATATTCGCCCTTCGAAGTGGCGACAGCATTATTTCGTGCCATGCTCACTCCAGCATTCTCTTGCTGGAACAAATAGCAATTATCATGGCCTTTGATGGCTTCCTGTGCTACATCAAACGAGTTGTCCCTGCTACCATCGTCCATGATGACAAGCTCAAAATCGGTAATGGTTTGCGACAACACACTTTCGATGGCATTCGCAACGTAAAGTGCTTTGTTGTAGAGTGGTATGATGACAGAGAACCGCATCTCAAACTATTCGTTTCAGTACTTTATCCAACAATCCAATAACACCACGACCAGCCATAGACTGCGTTTTTCTCAAATAAGAATGTAACAATCTATATCCCAATGGTATTCTAGGATTGACACCAGCCTCTTTCAAAAACGGATTATCCCACAAATCCAGTTTCAAATATCTTTGAACGCCATCCCGTTTGAAAATGGCCTTCATTTCATCAATATAATATTGACCATAATCCTCCATCTTGACCAAGTTTCTCGCATCGATCTCTGTCCCTTTGACGTAAAGCCTTGCCTCTTTTTCCAATGTTATCGTTCGCGGATTCGTATGGTGATATTGTCGAAAAGCGCTAACTGCGCTAATCCTTTTCTTCAACTTCGACACGGACGAAACTTGATAGAAATCTTCTTTATTTCTTTGACGAATTAAATTCACTCTCGCTAGATGAACAAATTTTATATCTTGAATTTCAATGCATGAAACTTTAAATGACGGCCGGCATGGCACTCTCATTTCATGTACAGCCCTTTGTTCACATCGGTAGTACTCGTCAGCTATTGAAACAAATGATCCGAAATGACAGCCCCATTCCATAAAACCCGTATTATCAGTTTCATGACAATAATCACCATATAGATTTTGCCATCTAAAACAAAACAACTCGTTGGGTTTTGAGTTCACAATTCTTTTCCATCCATCTGTCTTTTCAAAACCCTCGCTCAAAAACTCATCGGCATCCAAAGCCAAGACGATCTTATCGCCAGGTATCTCGTCCACTTTCTTGAAAAGTAACAACCTTGCAGCGGCCTGGTTCATCTCGTTTGCATCATTGTCCACAAGAATCACTTTCTCAAACCTGGTTGCAATCTCTCGACTACCGTCATCACTGTGTTGGTCCGCAAGGATGATGAAATCCGCCCATGAAGAAGCACAGGTCAAAAACGCTTCAAGCACCCAGGCTTCATTACGCATAGGTGTAACAACGATTTTTTTTGGATTTCCCATAATTATTGTTTAATCGAAGGTTGGTCTAGTTCAACACCTTTTGCAGTTTGCTGTTTTTGCTTTCATTTTTACTCAAGCCCAATACCCTAATCAGCCAATTCATCAACTTAGCTGCTTTCGCATAACCAATAATTGATCCTATAGCCACATAGCTCCTTGCAATCGCACGGCTTTTCTTTAGTTTTGGATAGCGCACATGAGGTATAGCAAAAGACCTACGAAGGCAATACTTCCCATCAGTGGAAATGCCGTTACAGAAATAGGTCCATGCGGCATCAAAATAACGTTGAGAAACAGTAGAACTCCATCTGTTTGTATCCTTTCCGTATTTGTCTTGGACCAATCTCAGCATCGCCTCATTCCTATACACCAAGTCTTCGATTTTGGGAATTATCCGCATCCGCTGACAGGAGATACGCCCTTCGGCTTGATAACTTCTGTAACCAAAAACTCGTAATGGTCTATAAACAAACTTCACTCCACTGATAGAGAGCGAAAGATGAAGATAACTCTCCTGGCCACCTCGCAATCTATTATCAAAGCCTTTATTCTTTATCAGGTACTCCCGTTTGTGCAAAGGACATGTTATCAGCACTTCCCAATTCGTCAAAAACCAATAATCTTGCTCCGTAGCAAGATACTGCGTCTCATCAAAAACATTCTGATAGAATACCTTCCCTGTCTCATCGATGAAATCGAAATCGCCAAAAACTGCTTCATTCTCTCCCAATTTCGATTGTTGTTCCATTTGGACTGCGACCGCATCTGGATACATAACATCGTCTGAATCAAGAAACTTGATGTATTCTCCATGTGCTTCGGCAATGCCCCTATTACGAGCCACACATGCACCTTGGTTGATTTGGGAAAACACCTTCAACCTTTCATCTCGTATGTTTTCAACCAAACGCAGCGAGTCGTCCGTGCTACCATCATCTACTACAACAACCTCGATATTACGATAGGTTTGGGCCAAAGCAGAGCGGACGGCCTCCTCAACAAAGGAAGCTGCATTGTAAACGGGAATAATGATCGAAACTAAAGGTCCCATATACTATAATCTCACGCCGTCCATACAATGACGATAAACGCCCTTCTTTGTATCATAATTATCGCCTCCAGAACACAATACCGGAACCAGATGACGGTCCCTTAACTGCTGCAGTTGACTCTCTCTGGCAAAGCCATATGGAAAGCAGAAAAAAGGAATAAAGTTTGCATATTTGGAGAGGCTGGCATAATCACGTTCCACGTTTTCAACAAATTCCTCATCCGACAACTGCAACGAGTTATAGTGCTCATAGCCATGCATCCCGATGGTGAAAAGCGACTTGTCAAGTCCTTCCAATTGTGAAGGCGTCAGATACAGATCAGACAGTACTTGAGGCAATGATGACAAACTCGCCATCAAGCCATCCCAGTTTTTCTTATAGTTATTTTGCAACTCTTGACCGTACAATTGCTCAATCATTTGCCTCTGTTCATCAGTAAACTCCACGAAGGATGACGAATGCATCAAAGTATATAAGTTGATAACACCAACAGTCCTTTCAAATACATATTTGGAATTCACAAAAACAGTGGCGGGTATATGCAATCGCTGCAAAACAGCAAGAGCCTCCAAGATATTTGCATAACCATCATCAAAGGTAATGACCGCATAGCGTTCCCTTCTAACTTTCCTGCTCTGAAATAATTCATATGCTTCCTTTAAGGAGACAAAACGATATCGTCGGCTCAAAAGTAGAATGTTTCTCTCAAAATCAGCCAAAGACGTGAAAATGTACTCCTTGTCTTTCCCCTCAACAAACCGGGAAGACACCTGATGGAAGAAAAACACCTTTAATGGCTTATACCAGAGGCGTAATAACTTACGTTTTGCCTTACAGATCAGACTCATATCACGAACATATCACCATCACCGCCTTGAATAGTGACTCCTTCAGGTACAACGAGCACTCCTGGAGCGCACAAGTTCAACTTGGATTCAGTTAGGTTCAAGAATGGTAAAGAATAACGTTTAACAAAAGATACGAACTCTCGATGGGTCGTCCTTAGGCGGACCGCTTCCATACGAATCAAATGCTCATAAAATGATGCCATGACCAAGTCTTTTGCCTTTTCATCATAATAGAGATACAACAAATTCGCCTCACCTCCGCTGTATTTGAAAATATATACCCCTGTCAAAAAGTCATTTTCATCATACACTTTCACTGCATAATGACAAAAATCGGTTTTATAACAAGAAAAGTAGTTTTTGTTGGGATAAGCTTTTTCTTGCAAAACAACGGTTTGAAGGAACGGATATGCCAACATCCAGTTGAGCATTTTTCTTGAACGCATCATCACATCGTTCTGCCGATGCTTCTGCATGAACAAGAATGTGTCATCATCAATGAATGAGCAATACTCCAAACGATAACGAAAAGAATTGCACCATTTTATGCGTTTAGCATGTTGAAACGCCCATGATGGATGAAGATGATTCGCGTATCGTTTTAGTTGCTTATGATTTCCTTTCGCTGGGTTGAACTTCAACAGTTTGAACCAGTATTCAGGAAACCAAGTCTCTTGGGCTCCGAGTTTCTTGAAGATGGCCGACGAAGATGGAGGAGTTTGCGTGGTGGCATAAATCCCATCCAAGCTATCTTCAAGCCCGGCAAGCAACTTTGCCCCACAGCCTTTCCCCCGCATATAGGCATCCACGAAGAAAGTGCTTCCCCAATAAATCTTTTGCGAAAAGTGTTCAAAGCGTTCCGGAAACACCGCTGCATAACCCTTCGTCTCGTCGCCCTCAAACAGCACAGCGACTGCTGGAGTTGTGTCGTCAGCGCATGGGTTATTAATAAAAGCCCACGCCCGGGTTTTGGATATTATACTCTCAGAAAGGCCATTACCCAAGCCATCCACCAACCAATCCGTCAAGTCCTTTATTGTATATATCCTAATCATTCTCCCAACAAGAAACACTATGCTTTTGTTGAATCATACAAGCGAATCATCTCGCCCATTCTGACATTCCACTCTTCAGGCTTGATTTTTTGCATTCCTCCACAATGATAGAAAGTGAACTCACCAAAATATATTTGGTCATTGATCACATAAAAATCTACTCTAACCTGTGGAATCCCCTGTGATAATCTACGAGCCATCGACTTCATTTCTTCAAACTGAGCTGGTTTTTCAGGCAACACCTCCGAATTTGGGTCTTGCATCTTGATGGGAAGCGGATTGAAATCCATATCAAAAAAATCGGTTGTTGGGTGTTTCGAGGCATCACGTGACATATACATGATCTTCGGCTCGCCATCAAAGCAGAACCACTTGTAATCCATCAATGCATCACCTGAAGTGTCCTCCATATATTTCTCGACAAGAATCCGTCGAGGCACGTCTTTGTATGCCCATTCCTCGCACACTTCAAACGCCTCAAATTGCAGCCTTTTACGGTAATACTCCCGAACGGCATCACGATTCAGCTTTGATTTGTCACGACAAACCGTTACACTATGGGAGTCATGATTGCATTTCATCACGAATTGGTCTGGCAAGGCATCGAAATCGATATCATCAGCACTCTTGTATACCGCCAAGGTAGGAATGACATGTTCCTCGCCAAGGGTGCGAGCAATATAATCCTTCACCAAATACTTATCCACCATCATGGTGTATTTGGGATTTCGGTCATACAGTTTCAGCCACTGCAGCTTTTCATTGAAGGTCGCTGGATGGTCCAAATCCAAGTGTTCGCGCATCCTATACAGATACTTCATCTCCAAACGCAAGCGGTCTGACATCCATGATGGATTGAACCGATAAAGGAACCATCCCCAGAACTCGCGGGGCGTTTTTACTAACTTCAATCTATTTAACATGACGAGAATGGGATAATTTATGTCGATACAATTTGACAATTTGCTGCAGTCTCAGGTCGCGGACAGGCCCATTTTCGCCCTGCATCATTCTCTTAAACAGCAAGGCTTGATAAAAACGCCGCGCATGATACGCGAACTGCTTTGGTTCAAAAAAAGGAGCTTGCAGGCTATTATTATAGTGAACCATTTCCTTCAGAGTCACTTTCAGTCGAGACAAGTCCCTCGTCCTGCAAACGCTATTTGACCACACTTTTACTTGATCTTGGCCCAAATCGGGGAATGCAGCCTGAATATACAACTCATTAGCCACCGCCCACTTTGCAGAAGTGATTTTGTAAGTCGCTTGTCCCTCAAACCTTCTGTACAAATAAAGAATCTCTGGCAAATTGCGCATTCTCACCCCTTTTACCAACGCCCTCGTCCATAAATCATAATCTTCCGAAGGCACAAAAGTCTGGTCGTAAAGCAGCCCCTCAAAACTCTTCTTCCGCCACATACTGGATGCATGAAGAACGGGGGAGTAAAGCAGGGCGTTGAACTTGATTTGTTCAGTGTCATTGTCGTAATAATGATCCCTCTCTCGCTTGCCAAACTCTCTCATACCCACAGAGACCAAGTCGAACTCAGGGTGCGAGTCAAGATAATCCACTTGGAACTGAAGACGTTGTGGCAAAGAGATATCATCGGAATCCATACGGGCAATGTATTCTCCTCTTGCCATGGAAATGCCGACATTCAACACGTTGCCTAAACCGACATTCGTCTCTCCCCTATATCTAACAATTCTAAGATCCTTGTATGTATCCATAACTTCCTCAGCGTTGTCAGGCGAGCAATCGTTTAGCACAATCAGTTCAAAATCCGAAAATGTTTGTGACAACATACTGTCAACGGCTTCTTTAAGAAAAGGAGCCGTATTGTACACCGGAAACAAAATGGAAACTCGAGGGCTCATAATAAAACTAAACTATTCAATTTTCAAAAACTAATTTAATTTTTCGAACACTTTTTCTGACACTTAGCGGAATGAGCGGCACAGCCTTAAACAATTCTCCACAATACCATTTGCCACTTTTTCTTAGGCTTTTTGCATGCGTTAAATAATAATCGAGTTTTAGTGTCATCAAGGCTTTCGGGGTCGTGTTGGGGATCGTCTTATTGCTTTTCCTCCTGTTGTACGCTGCCTTTCTGCATTGATACAACCAATATAGATTTCTCGTTTCCTTGTCATCATCAAACGACATGTTGTGGTCGTGTTTGCGATAATAATACAAGGGCTCATTATGGAAAAACACAGGAGCTATCTCTTCCATTTTATAATACAAGTCTTGGTCTTCTGCAACAATGTATTCAGGATTTATACCCAACGTCAGATCATAACAAGACTTTTTACACAATGCAAAAGCTGAAACATGTCCCTTGTTTGAAGTCAGATTTGACTGCCCTTTAGGGATTTCGCCTGGCCAGTATGCCACCCCCTTCACTTTAAGATCTTTTTCACATAAATAATGAGTACTATAAACAATACTATAGCACTTGTTTTTTTCATGGATGTCCAACAACTTTTCTACCGCATCGGCAGCAATTGTGTCATCTGGATCAAGAAACGCAAAATAATCCCCTCGTGCTATATCAACACATCTTCTTTTTACTCTTCCGCACCCAAAACTACAATAACTTTTGTAAAATAAAATAGTATTGTTTGGATGCGCTTCGATATATTCTTCAATTAAATCAACCGAATTATCTGTCGAGGCATCGTCAACAACAATTATCTCAATATTTGGATATGTTTGGGCGATAACAGAATCCAAAGCTTCTCCTATATACTCGGCATTATTGCGGTTGGCTATCAAAATGGAAACCAAAGGCTCTGTCATCGGCTCAAAAGGTTTAATTCAACTATACGACAAAAAGACTCGAAAGAGTAGTATTGTTCCATGAAAGCCATACCTTGTTCCGCAATTTTCACATTTAATGAGTTATCGGTCAATAGCATTTCTGTATATTGGACAAATTCCGAATCGCTATGTGCAGACATGAATGACTTCCCATTTTCCGACTGCCAATCCAATCTATCGGTTACTATAGATGTTGTCACGCAAGCCCGATTCATCTTCATGGCTTCCAACATTTTAATATTCGTTCCCCCACACTGATATATAGGTACGACAACAACCCTAGCCTCAGCATATTCTTTCTGTAAATCTTCAACGAACCCTGTTACTGTAACATTGGGAAAACTTTGCCAACGCACACGAGTATTATCATCACTCAACGAGCCCACAATATGCATTTCCACTTGGGGTAACCGATCATGTAAAGATAGATACACTTTCTTTAGAAAGTGTTCAACGCCTTGTTTGTTGGGCAAATAGTCTAGTAGTCCAACAAAAAGAATCCTAGGGCCTTGTACCTTAAAATCCACATTATTGCATCGTTCTCCATATAACGGGATATTTGGTAAAAAAACCCCATGGCTTAGAACAGCTTGCTCCTTGTTTGAAAAAAAGGCCGTTTTTATCTGTTTTACAGCAGCTTCACTAATTCCAGTGATTTTTTTTGCAGCAAGTCGCATCCTAATTCGCAGGCTTAACGTTGACTCATCAGAAATCTGATTTAAAAATAGAGAAGACGGTGAATCATCAAAATCGACCACCAACCTTTCTTGATACTTCCACAATCCACATAAAACAGTTCTATGAAAATAACGAGATACTATTATATCATAATTACCCAATTGGACAATGCTGTCTATTATAGACTCCAATCTTTCATCGACTGGAAGTAGAGCTTGCTTTCGAGTAAAAGGCATAACTTTCACCCATTTCTTAAAACGGCCCGATTCAACATGCTGCCGTCTACTTATCTTGTTATCATAAACTACTTGAACATTATCCATTCGGCCTTCTGACTTTCCAGCAAATGTCAGCAAATCAACCTCTGCGATACGGGAACATGCCTTCAACAATAGTCTGGTACGTTGCGCATCTCCGTCCTTAGGTGCATTGAGAGGGTTGGTCATTACAGATACAAAAAGAATTCTCATAGTCCTCAACCACAACAGAAACACAACATTCTACCAAAAAAAAAACGAACACCAAATGAAAGCTTCGTCAAACCGTCCATTTATAATCTGTCAGCACAATTTTCCCATGAATATGCGAATCAAAATTCAGTTTACCTGTATGATAATAATCATCATCTTGTACATCCATTGGAACAGCAGCTTCCAAATAATCCGCGCAAGCGCCCCCGACAGACGACCAAAGGCTCAACAAATAGCGTCCACCAGTCAAAGGCAGCCTGTCAATATCACAATTCACAAAAAACTCTCCTTTATCCAATGACACTTTACCATTAACAGGAATTGAAGATAGATTCATCAACAATGTACCTGAGCGCGTAAATAAGTCAAGAGATAATTCACATCCTTCACATGGTTGCTTAACATCAACGCCCATTTGGATTCTCAAAAATTGTCCACAATGAGGAATAATGGGTTCATCGTCTTTGTTCACAAAAGATACTGACTTGAATCTTATCAACCCATTACATCCTCTTTGCCTAGGATAGTCAACTATTGAACCATTAAACTTTTCCTGGATGTTTGAAGACATGTAATTGTCGACAGCATCATCGGCAGTACCTATAAAATCCACTCGGCCATTGTCTAAAACTATTCCACTCTTACATAAATGTCTAATACTCGCCATGTTATGACTCACAAACAATACCGTTCGACCTTCACCCCGGCTTACATCCTGCATTTTTCCAATAGCTTTTTTTTGGAACTCGGCATCCCCAACAGCTAGCACCTCGTCAACCACAAGAATCTCAGGGTCAAGATGTGCCGCAACGGCAAAACCAAGGCGTACCTTCATGCCACTACTATAGCGTTTCACAGGCGTGTCAATATATCTTTCACAACCAGAAAACGCGACAATCTCGTCCAACTTCTTGGTAATCTCTTGCTTGTTCATGCCCAAGATGGCGCCATTCATATAGATGTTCTCCTTTCCAGTCATCTCAGGATGGAACCCTGTGCCGACTTCAAGCAGCGAGCCGATACGCCCACGTGCTTTGATCGTTCCGGTGGTAGGGCCAGTAACCCGAGACAAAAGTTTCAACAAAGTGCTCTTTCCAGCTCCATTCTTGCCGATAATGCCCACTACGTCGCCCTGTTCCACCTTGAAGTCGATGTCCTTCAAAGCCCAGACGTATTCGCTGTCGGCTGCTTTCGAGCGGTCGTTTACCGATCCAATTTTCAGATAGGGGTCTTCCTTATGCAACACCGAGGTTTGCCACCAACGATTCAAGTCGTGGCTTATTGTTTTTGTCGACACCAAACCCAAACGATACTGCTTACTTACATTATTGAATTCTATTGCTGTCGTCATATAATTGAGTGGTTAATTAATAGTCTTCCAAAAGTAAAAAGTCTAACACTTATTCGTGATGTTTCAGTTTTAATGCTATCCACAATACAGCGCAACTAAAAGGGCCATGGAGAAATCGGGAATAGTTTTTTTTGCGATACACCTTAGATTTTATCTGACTTTTGTATTGTATTGCTTCTTTCCACTTCATCTTTCGAATTGAATAAATCAATCGCAAGTAATCCCCTCGATCTTCCAATTCTTCTATCGGAAAGTTACAATCCGTAGGAAACAATTGGTTCTGGGTTTTTCGACTGCTCGCAATATAATCATTGTATCTTATGGCTCGATCTAAATCATTCTGTGACGAAGAAACGCCAACACCCATCCTATAGACGCTGGCATATTCTTGATAACATGCATAGTTGGATTGTTTTGCCAGGATTGACTCCAACAGAATGTCTCCTTTAACAAATTTTGCAAAAGGCCGAATCAAATCACTCTTGTAGAGAAGCGAAACTGTGCGGGCGACCGGACCACCTATAGCGTCACCGAAAGCGTCTCCTACCAACAAAAAATCCCCTTCGGTAACACCTCTAGAAAACACAGGGGGCTCCTTTTGAAGTATGCCTCTCTTATTAACGATAATATTAGTACCTACAAAACCATAGTCCTCATGGTTTTCCAAAAACTCCACCTGCTTCTGTAACTTCATTGGATCAATCCAATAATCATCACCTTCACACAAAGCGACATATTTCGTTCGATACCATCTCTTGAAATATGGGTATTTGCTTTTTTTCTGTTGATAGTGGTTCTCCTTCAATAAAATCACGGCAAAGTAACAATTCCTGTTGGTTTTGTGTGGCGCAAAAGCAACTTGTCCATAATCTGTTTCTTGGTCATATGACACTGAGGCTTGAAAATCAAAATTATCCTCCAAATAGCGATGTATCACACCCTGTTCCCCATCTGTGCTGGCATCGTCAATGATGACACACACAAAAGGGAAAACAGTCTCTTGTTTGCAAAAACCATCCATGGCATCTTCGATATAAGATGCCTGGTTATAGGTCATACATGAGACACGGACTAGAAAGATTTGTTCTTCCATACTTGCAATAATACGGTTTTATCATGCCAACCTTTTCTCCAATTTCGATTCACAATAGGCATTCAAATCACGCATTTTTCCGCCCCAACCTTTAGACATAATTGTATCAATTACTCCTTGTGGAATCTGTATTGGATCCGACTGGTATGCCATCAATAACACATTGGGCAAATCTTCAATACAATCAACTGGATAATAGAATAAAGGCTTGAATTGTTCCAATTCATTGTATTTCATCCATGAACCGTGGACTATCTTTTTGTTGCACAAGATATATTGCATGACACAAGCGGATGCTGCATCGGTGGTTTGAACATGAACAAACATGTCTGTAGCATTTCTTAACAAATACATGTCTTTGTTGTTGAGGAATTCGCTAATTACGGCACCTTTTATTTCGTATTGCGAGCATTTGTCTAGAATCCATCGGTCATAACCTGTCCATGGAAGCCTACCATACGTAAACGGGAACAGTAAGGTCAAGTTTTCTGGAAGATCCTCTTTTACTTTTGCCACCGCATCCACAATAGCCTCATGTCGTTGCGCCAAGCGCGAATTATACCCACAAGTGACAACATACCTATCCTCCAATCCGAACCTAGCCTTAGATTCTTCTACGGTTTCAACTGGCCTTGACTCTTTGATGAAATCCACGAATTCCAAACCCCAACAAATCGGCAATATCTTTTTAGGATCGCATTCGAACTTCGCAACAACCTCTTTACCCAATTGGCTTTCAGGATCTACAAAAACGCAAGTGGCCGCATTATATATTTTCTTCAATTTCTTGATCAAGCTCTCTTTTTCTACACGAAGCACATCACTCCCCCAAGGCGTGACAATAACGTTCTTTGTCATCCTTTTTATCCAAAAGATAGCGTGATGGACCCGAGGAGTAGGATAATGAATATTTACGAAATCATAACTCTCCCTTGAAAGGCTCACAAACTTCTTTACGAAACGCCATAGCCCTATGAATTTACGTATTCTTTTGTTTTTTATCGCTCCTGTATAAGGGACGATTCTAACAAATCTTGATACACATTCTAAGGCATCCTCAGAAAACAGTCCTTTGGAGCGATTCGTCAACAAGGTGATTGTCACTAACGGGTTCGCCTTCTTCCAGTTTCTAATAAAATCGCCAACGTGTCCTTGATAACAGTTATAGCCTATTACCAGTACACTATATCCTTGTTTGTTCACAATATTTTGAGTTTTTAATAGGCAACATTGATGATTTTCAGATATTCGCTCCATTCACCCATATCCTTCCAAGCGTGTTCACTTACGGGGAAGCACCCCACACGTCCGCCACGTTTCTTGGTCTTTTCCATTAGTTGGGTGATGTGGAAGCACTCGCCTTCGGGAATCTCTGCAATGCATTCTGGGTTCAAAATATAAACTCCCGTGTTGATCATATAGGTAAGTTCTGGTTTTTCTCTCAATGCGGTCATCAAACCGTTTTCTCCTGTTTCAACCACTCCATAAGGGATGCGGAGACTTTTAACAGCAGTCACAATGGTCAAGACATTTTGGTTTTCTTTATGATAATCATACACATCACGCATATCCTGGTCAATGACGATATCGCAATTGCTCACGAAGAACGGAGTATCTATCTTGTTTTTCAGCAACGACACGCTGCCAATAGTGCCTAAAGGCTTGTTTTCCTCAAAGAAGTCTATGTCATACTTACGTTCCAGTTGGTCAAGGTAGAAACGTATCATGTTGCTCTTATAGTTGAGTGACATAAAAAACTTCTGACACCCGACAGCCTCAAAACGGTCAAGTATTTCCTCTAGTATCGTTTTGTTTCCTAAAGGCACCAAAGGCTTGGGAATGACATTAGTAATGGGCTTCAACCGCGTACCTTTTCCTCCAGCCATGATGACCACAGGGAGATTCAAACTTCTATTATCAGTTTTGGGCGTATCGCCGAAAAGATCCTCCCAAAAAAACACATCTGCTAATTCACCTTGACTGTCAAGAACAGGCATCAACTCTGCTCGCAATCGATACATTTTCCTTTTAATCTCTTCTTCGCTCTCTGTCACAAACCCATACGTCTTGTTATTCTCTAGAATTGAGCCAATCGGTTCGGACATGGCAAAGTTCTTAATAATTGCCCTTTGGATATCACCAATCGTCAAAATGTTCAAAAAATGGTCGGCTTCAAAAACTAGCAGCAACTTAACTTCTTCAGCATCCATCTGTTTCAGGGCTTGCAACAAAGTGCTGCTTTTGTCAATCGCCCTCTTTTGAACGCGGTTCTCCATAGTACAGTTATTTGATAGATTTAGCAGGAATGCCGACAACCGTACAATCCGATTGAACATTCTTTACAACCACAGCCCCGGCCCCAACCATCGAATTGTTGCCAATCGTCACATTGGGCAAAACAGTACTATTCGCCCCAACATACACACCTTCTTCAATGGTCACATATCCTAACAGCACTGCATTAGGTGCAACTGTAGCATAATCGCCAACCTCATTGTCATGCATGATATTCGCATTGACATTCAGTTTACAGAATCTCCCAATATGTGAATTCGAAGACACATGAACTCCACGTTGAATTACGGTACCCTGACCTATTCTTACGGTTTTTGATATCATTGCTGAAGGGTGGATTACCGAGGCAAAATCAAAACCCAACGAAGCATATTGCTCTGCCAAACGCTTCCTAACAGCAGGAACATCCGGAGTAATTACAACCGAGCACAAAGGGTATTTCTCATGCAATGCTTTTGCGTCCTCATCAGTGCCCAAAACTGGATACCCATAATAATAAGAGGCCTTGAGGTCATTATCAATGAGCCCAACTATTTCAAGCCCAGACTCTTCACACAATTCGATCATTTCGTGGAAAGCCCCCACTAATAAAACTCGTTTCATTTTATTACTGACTCTAATACAGAACAAACGGAATCAACTTGATCCATTGTCAATGCCGCATACATAGGCAACGTGATCTCATGGTCGGTCACAAAATCTGTCTGGGGCAATTCGGCGCAAAAGCCTTTGTAAATCGAGAAACGGTGAACAGCCGGATAGTGGACGCTGGTCTGTATGCCTGCAACATGAATCTTATCCCTAATGGCATCACGATAGGATGCATCACCCTCAGCAAGAACTACAGGCATTATGTAATTGCTCACAAATTCCTTGTTGTCGGCAAAAGGCACCACCACTCCTTTCACTTTGGAAAGATTCTCCACATAGCGTTGACGCACTTTGATGCGAGTTTCCAGGTCTGTCGGAAGTTTCTTTAACTGCTCGATGGCTATGGCAGCGCGGATGTCATCCATGCGATAGTTATAACCCAGTTCTAGGATATCGTATGTGGTGGCATGTCCGCTAGCGCGCTGATACGACATGGTGGTCATTCCATGCGAACGCAACAAGCGGGCTTTCTTCGCCATTTCCTCGTTGTTGGTAATGAACATACCTCCTTCTCCTGTAGAAATATTCTTGTTGGAGAAGAAGCTGAACGCAGCACAATCGCCAATGGTTCCCAATTTCCTATCCTTATATTCCGACAACGGGCCGTGGCAAGCATCCTCTATCACCTTAAGGTTGTGCTTACGGGAAATCGCCATAATCTCGTCCATTTGGGCGGGGAAACCTGCCATATGAACAACAACGATTGCTTTGGTCTTATGTGTGATTTTTTTCTCAATCTCCTTAGGATCAATGTTGATATGCTCTGGGCCAATGATATCGCAAAATACAGGTGTAGCCCCCGCATAACGGATACAATTCACGCTGGCAGCAAAGGTCAAAGAAGGCACCAGCACTTCATCGCCGGGACCGAGGTCGCACACTATGCAACAGATGTGCAATGCCGCAGTGCAGTTGGTCACACTCACGGCATAGCCCACATGCCACATATCAACGAACATTTTCTCGAGTTCTTCGTTCTTCGGGCCTGTGGAAATCCACCCCGATTGGATAGTATCGTATGCAGCCAGGGCTTCTCTTTCGTCAAAGTTAAGATTGAAAAGAGGAATACTATATGCCATAACCAAAAAGGGTATTGTTTTTTATATGTTCCGAAAGCCATTTGCTAATTGGCTTCCATATTAGCAAACGCAACTGATCAAGAAGAACGCTGCCACCAAATACAATAACGACAGCCAAAAACCAATATGCGACCACCTCTATGCCACTAAAATGCTCATACAAATACTTAAACTGCTTGGTGTAAAGAAAGTAAATCGCAGTATGCCCCAATAGACAAGCAAGCGTTGACTTAGCGATGTGGTTAATGATATTTGACTGGATATTCATACGTTTAAATGTCATCAAGAAAGCTACAGCGGAGAGAATAACGATATCTCAATAATAAGCAATGCGGCTACCACACCACAGAAAACTCTCTTACTCACTGAATCACAAAACAAATTGAATATTGGAGCAAAAAAAGCAGACCTATATATGAAGGAATAAACCAGTTGGACGACGTAATAAAGAAAGCATATTTGCTACTTAATGTCTCTCCAAATATATGGCGGCAGACAACCTTGACAATCATCCAAAAGAGGCAGACAAAGGCAAGATTGATAAGACTCGTTTTTTTTGGAGTGGCTGTAAAGTAACCTGTCAACATGACAAATACATCTACACCCACTATAGAGAATCCTGCCAGAAGCATTACCCCAAAGGGAACATCATTCCCCAAAGATTGGAAGGTTGTGTGAACCAGCATTACACAAAGAATTGCGACAATTCGACACAATTCAAAATTCGACTTTCTGACCACAGACATTTACATTACATCTTTTGATCCAAGTTTTTCCCTTTCTCCTCATGTTCAAAGTTTGGAAGGAACTCTTTTATGGTCCTTACCACATCTTCCTTGGAGAAATCTTCTGCAAAAAGAGTCTCCAACTCTTCTAAGAAGTCATTCACTTCCTCTATGGGCCGACGCATGGTCTCTTCTATCACCCCCAAGGCCTTGAATCGTTCCATGTTGATTTTCTCGCCAGGAACAAAAAACTCTTCGTAAGCCTTCTCGCCTGTGGTATCGCTCTTGAAATAAAGCACAGGATAAGTGTCGCTATCGAATGACATCTGGCTCGCAAAACGCTTAGCTTCTTCATCGTTGGCGCACTCTTTCTTGGAAAAGCCTTCCGATTTCACAAAGTCGTCGCAAATGGAACTAAAAGTCAACATTTGGTCCTCGCCCAACTTTGGAAAGAAGACCTCACCTCCCTTGCCAAGAATGCAAGCCAACATACATATCTGTCCACTTTCTTCGAGCGAGACAAAGTACCGTTTCACATCGATGGGTGCTGTCAAAGGCTGCCTCTTCTGCATCCGATAGAGCCATCCATCTGGCAGCGAACCATTACTGAAGGCCACATTGGCGAAACGCGCCGTGGTCACCTTAAACCTATCATTGTACGCCATCACCAAATCTTCCATGATGCGTTTACTGGCTCCCATGATGTTCACCGGATTGGCAGCCTTGTCAGTACTCACGCAGAAAAAATGCTTGGGAGGGTATTCACAAAGTAAGTCCATCAGTTTTTTTGCCTTGATGTCATTGTTTTCGACAAGTGCTTGCACCGAATACTTGTCTTTCTCGCTTCGCACATGCTTATGGGCCGAGAAATTGGCCACAATATCAAAGCCTTTCTCCTCACGGAAAATACGTGCAAAAATCGGGTCGGCATAGTTGAGAGTATAGCTCCGATAGTCAGCGGGAATATATAAACCTTCGGTAGAACGCAAATCTCTCGTCAGTTCCACCAAGCCATTCTCGTTGAGGTCGATCACCACAAGCTTACCAGGACGGAAACGAAGTATCGACTTGATGAATGAAGAGCCGATGCTTCCTGCTCCACCAATGACGCACACAGACTTGTCTTCTACTTCATGAGTAAGTAGAACAGAATTAGCCCTAATATCGCCCTCAAACATGCTTGATGTACGATGAGTGACATGTTCACCGATGAACTTATCCAATTGGAACATCCATTTTGTATTAAATGGGTAAAACAATTCTTTTTTCTGACGTACCTCACCAACGGAGGATCACGGATCTCATTAATTGGAAATTACACCAGACTTTTCATCTAGTTGTTCAACCTTTAACTCTCTCTTATGTGAATTATCCGCATGTTTTATCTCAGGGATGATTCCCGTTTCATATACACGTTTCAATCCTTTCGGAATCTTCGCTATTACTTTAGCAGGATTGCCTGCAACAATACAATTTGACGGCACCTTCTCTTTCACTATCGCACCCGCAGAAATCATCACATTCTCTCCAATTTCGCCTACACCAGGCATAATGATGGCTCTCGAACCTATGGAAGTGTTTTTCCCAATCTTCAACGGCGTTCGGAAAGCATAATTCGAAAAAGGAAGATAATCATTATCACTGTTGATATTGAACGAGTCATGCGCATGCGTCAAAATTTTTACACCATCCATGATAGAAACACTTTCACACATTTCCAATCCACCAGTATAATCTATATCAACGTTCCGACCAAGAAGACAGTTTTTCCCCACTTTTAATTCTCCAATAGTATAATGCTCGGTCATTAAAATCAAACCATATTGAAGGATAGCTGTTTCATCAATATCATATCTTCTACGGTAAGCTTCCGCTCTTTTTTTCATCAATCGTGGAGAAGCCTCATATTTCATAGACGCATATTTATGCAAGAACTTCCGTTCCTCATACTTATATTGGACGTATTCATCCCTTTTTTTGAACAAAGCACCGACTCTTTGAGCGATTTCATTTTTTTGATCTTCGGGAAGAATCCAAAGGTTATCAATCCTGTAATGATAACTCCACAAATCATATTGACGATAATACTTCAAAATATCCAAATAAACTGCCAAACGATTTGCATTATTTTGGATTGCAATCTTTTTTGCATCTATCCAACCATATTTTATGGCCTGAAAATGTCGGCGTAGCTTTAAATTCATGATTTGTTTTATGTTAGAATAAATACACTTAATACATATGTAATGGTTCTGCAAAGACCTTATTCGTTCTCATCCCCTTCGTCCCCCAAGTCAAGCCCAAGCCAAAGGAAGAGCACAACAAGGTCAATGGACGGTTTCTCAATTCATCTGCTATCGAGGTAGTCATCAGCATCGGGATGGAAGCCCCTCCCAAATTACCAAACTCCTGTAAATGCAGGGTGCTTCGGCCAGGTCAACCTTTCAGCACTTGCCAATGGCCGCCCTTCGCTGGTCCTATGCGATTGATATAACCATTATTCCTAAGTTTCTGTATGTTGCGATCAATATTTGAAATATGTATGCCCAACGCCACACTCAACTCGGCTTTTGACACCGATGGATTATCTCGCATAAGCGACAGTATCTGTCTTTGATTACCTGTAAGTTTTTCTACCGCGTTTTCTACCGCGTTTTCTACCGCGTTTTCTACCGCGTTTTCACTTTTCGGTTCTTTTTTAGCATCTTTTGATATAAAAGTTGCACTATAGACACATACTCCAACACCGCCTGGCATCAGCTTCCATTCAGGTGCCGGCAATCCATAATCGGCAAACATTTCACGAACTCGTTTGATGCCCGTCCCATACCTTTCAATCTCTCCCATTTCCTTGAAAATCGCAGCTATTTGCTTGTTATATGGAGTGGAGACATACTCATTTTGCATTAATTGTTCTACAGTAATATTATCAGGTAACTTTCCTGGATTGTAAAACAGGATATGGTCTTGAAACACTTTTATGACAGACTCGGATGTTGAGCGGTAGTTGCGGTGCACTATCATGTTAAGCACAATCTCACGCAAGGCATCCAAAGGATATTCCCAACGCTGGATATTCTGTGTCTGCCTGTCAGTGATGATGATTCCCTTGTTGATATGTTTCCGTAAAAACTGCATCACTTCTTCGACTTGACCGATGATGTCACTATTGCTCATGTCATCGTCTTTTATGAGAGTTTCGGAAGCAAACAATCCCATCTGCACAGTTGTAAACACACTTTCTCCCCTGCAAAACATCAAATAGCATCCATTTGTAATTCTATTGCTGGCATCAACAAGTTCGTATTTGCGCAAAAACTCCAATGGGTCATCGATATTGAACCTAGGATTCCGTTTGGCAATGATTCGCATCGCTTTCGCCACCTTATGCATATCAATATCGTCCAATTGACGGTCTTGTGAGAAATAATAGTCCCAGCTCGAATTACGGGTTTGCAGGTGCATATCGGCAATCTCGCCTGCCGATAGCTGATGATTGCTATTGGCCTGACGCTTGTAGTAACGCCCTTTCACCGAAACAGGCTTCACGGGATACTCTTGTACCGTAAGGACCACCACTTGCTTACCATCCATTTCCGCAACATCGATGTCAGGGATGATACTCGGCTCAGTTTTCTGCTTTATCTCGTTTATCCACTTCTGAACTGACTCAGGCTCCAATTCCACTCCAACCACTTCGCCTTTGTCGTTCACGCCCACGTACGCTTTTCCTCCTTTGGCATTGGCAAAAGCCACCAAGGATACTATCACATCCTCGTTGAAAGATGTCTTGAACTCAGTGTGTAAATCTTCTTTAATAGGAAGCACTATAATTGGAGTTAACGATGTCCTACAATAAAGATATAACCTGCCATAAATCACATGACGCCCAATGGCAAGGGCATAAGTTTGTTCGTTCTCATCACCATTGTCCCCCAAGTCAGGCCCAGACCAAAGGAAGAGCACAACAAGGTCAATGGACGGCTTCTCAATTCATCTGCTATCGAGGTAGTCATCAGCATCGGGATGGAAGCCCCACCCAAATTACCAAACTCCTGTAAGTTGTAAGGCACCTTATCTGGATCCAATTTCAGCTTTTTCACGATACGGTCTACAATGAGTTTGTTGGCTTGGTGAATCAGGAAGAAATCAATATCCTTGTCCTTATCCAGCCCCAAACGGTCCAACATGTTTTTCACACTGATGGGTGGCTTGGAAATGGCGAACGAGAACACATCCATGCCGTTAATCAAAGCATCTTTTGGGGCACGAATAATCCCATTGCCAAAATCCTTATACTCGAACGATTCTTTTGTTACGGGGTGACGATAGCCGCCGTGAGGAGTCATCAGGGCTTGGTAACCAGCGCCTAAAGTGTTCATTTCAACGACAATGTCTTCAGCCGTTGGGTCAAATTCAAGCGCCATGGCGGTGCCACTATCGCCGAACAAGGGCATCCGGCTTTTGTCGCGCGTGGAGCCCATGCGCATGGCCGTGTCGCCCACCAGGACCAAAGCTCTTTTTGCAGTACCTGCCGAAAGCAGGTTGCCCGCCACCGTGATGCCATAGATGCAGCCACAGCAACCCATGGGCACGTCCAACACAAACGTAGCGTTGGGCAAGCCCATACGGTCTTGTAGGATGGCCGAAGTGGGCGGCGTCTTGTAATCCCCTGTCACAGAGACAAACAGCAGCACATCAACCGTTTCCTTCTCCCATTCCAAGGCAGCAAGCAACCGTTCGCCCGCGTCCTGACAAAGGTCGGAGGCGCAAACAGTTTCAGGAGCAATGTAACGATTGAGAATGCCAACAGTCTTATCAAAAGTATCCGCTTCCTCCTGGTTGAAGATAGGCAAATCGACCGATTTCACCGGATTGTTAGGTACCGTGCCCGTCACGCCGCGCAAGGTCACATTCTTAATATTCCAATAAGCCATATCAGAGTTCTATTTCGTATTTACGAAGGATCTCCTTCCCCTTTTCGTAGGAGGAGAAATCAATGATGTCGTCCGCATCAAGCATGATGTCGAAAGCATCTTCGACTGCGGTGGTCAAGCTCAACTGACGCACCGAATCCCAGCCTTCCACATGCTGGCTGTCGAAATCCGCATTCAATTGGTCTTCCTTCACAGCAAATACTTCCGCGAAAATCTGATTGTATTTCTCTAAGTTTGTCATAGACTGTGTATTTTATTGTAAAACTACTTTTCCTGCTTCGTTTCTCCGAATTGAATTTACAATGTTCACGGAGATGTTCTTATGGAAGAGATGCGTCTTCTCCTCCACGAAAGCCGCCACTTTGTCGGCAATAGCGGCATTGGTGACACTGATGTTCAACATCTCGTCCGTGCCGCTGCAATAGCAATCCGTGTCAAAATTTGATTTGATGAGCAGCTCCACCTCATCAAGGCCGATGCGTAACCCGAAAATCTTCAAGAAACGTTTCATGCGGCCTACGATGAAATAACAGCCGTCGGCATCACGACGAGCGAGGTCGCCCGTGTGCATCACGCCGTGGTTTTCATCGCCTTTCAGCAAATCCTCGGCACAATTGGCATAGCCCATCGTTACATTTTCTCCCCGATAAACCATCTCGCCTTCAGCTTCGCCTTCAAAAGTCTCAACCCCATCCTTGTCGATAATGGAAAGCTGACCTCCAGGTTCGGCGATGCCAATGCTACAGGTTTTGGTTGTAGCCAACGCTGCGGGCAAATACGCCATTCGAGCCGTACACTCTGTTTGCCCGTAGGTGGCGATGAAACGCTTTCCTTTTTGCTCGGCATACTCGGCACAGGCTCTGAACAGGTCTTCCGTCATTTTTCCACCTCCTTGAGTGATAGTGTGCAAATCAGGCAAGTCCATCCTAAAAAAGCGTAACTTGGAAAGCAATTCATAACTATAAGGCACGCCCGTAAACGAGGTGACATGCTGCTCTCTCATCATTTGCCAAAAGCCTTTGTCAAGCAACGACCGTCCTGAAAGAATCAACGTGGCACCTGCCAAAAGATGGCTGGCGATCACCGAGAGCCCCATGGTGTAGTGCATGGGAAGGGCGGCCATGGGGCGTTCGTTTTCCGTCAACCCGAACAGCCGCAGCACATTGGAGGCGTTAGCCTCAATATTTCGATAGGAGTGACGCACCAACTTGGGACTACCCGTACTGCCCGAGGTGGGAAGCAAAAGTGCCAAATCTTGGTGCAATGTAGGAGAAGGCAATCCCGTCTTCAACAAGGTGTACCCCCACTCGGAAAAGCCTGTTGGGGCATACCCAAGCTTTGAAGCCATTTCTTCGGGTGCCCAAAGAAAAGCCGGCGAATACTTGTCGCGCAAAGCCTCATAGAGCGATTGCTCGGTTTTGGCACTCATCACCAAAGGCACGATGCCCGACAACAAAGCTCCGGTATAGCCAAGCAAAGACCCGATTTCGTTCTCTGCCAAAATGAAGATTAAGGCTCGCCTTGGCAGGACTTGTGCAAAACGTGCGGAAAAATCACACATTTCACCGTAGGAAAGGCACGAACCGTTGTCGTCAATAACGGCAGCTCTGTCTTTCGGCTTTTTATCTAAGTCAAGGAACATCATTCAAATTAGATTGAAGCGCAACCGTCTACACCTAAAATTTGGCCACTGATGTATGAGGCTCTATCAGATGCCAAAAATGCGACAGCATTGGCAACATCTTGCGGAGCACCCAGTCTGCCAAGTGCAATACGTCCAATACGTTGGTCTATTTTGTCACCACTCACCTCATACAATTCCTCAAAGCGCTCTGTTTTTATTATTCCAGGAGCTACAGCATTAACACGTATCCGCATTGAAGACAATTCTTTGGCCGCTGATTTTGTGAGTGCAATGACAGCTCCTTTTGTTGAAGAATATGCAACCTGTCCAGGAGACCCGACGACACCAGTTATTGATGCAATATTCACGATGCTTCCTCCTCCATTACGTCCCATCAATCTTGACACCAATTGTATCATATCAATGACAGCGAACACATTCACCGCATACATTTTCTCTAACAGAGGCTTGGTAACCATACCAAGCTTCTGGTTTTGGATAATGGCGGCATTGTTCACCACACAGTCGATGCAGCCTTCTGACTTATAAACAGACATAAGACCTGCCTTTAGTGCAGCAGTATCCGTAACATCAAAACAAATAGGAATCACTTTCGTGTTGTTTTGTTCGGCAGAGTCTTTTGCCCATTCTTCCATGTCACCCATCTGAAGGTCATTAGCATAAACGATAGCACCGTCTTGGGCCAATTGTTCAGCAATGACTCGACCAATGCCACGACCAGCACCTGTCACAATAACGACCTTATTTTCAAGCAATTTATTCATAATCAGTTTATTCTATTTCAAAATAAATCCTCCATCTATGGTCAAAGACGTGCCAGTAACCCATGATGACGCATTGGAAAGAAGATAGATGATGCCGTATGCGATGTCATTGGGCTCTCCATACCTTTTCAAAGGATATCGTTCCATATCCAATCGTTGCTGCTCATCTGAAATCGCACCATTTTGTATCAACTTAGTATTAACCATTCCAGGGCACACAGAATTCACCCTAATTCTCTTGTCTGCCAACTCTTTGGCACAAAACTTCATCGTCGAATTCATAGCTGCTTTTGTCGCCCCATAAATGGCATTACCATAGTTATACGAACCATTTCCACCAATGGAAGAGACAAACACAACCGAGGAGCTTTTCCTCAATTTCTTTTTCTTCACAAGAAGACGAAGCAATTCAACTGGAGCAAAATAATTGACATCAAACAAATCATCGAACTTATCTCGTGTACAAAAAACGAAAGGAAAAGTCATTCCTTTCCCAGCACATAACACGAGACCATCTATTTCGTGAAGCTGATCCAATAATGCTTGCACTTGGGCAGCATCGGTCAACTCAGCAAGAATTTGCTGATGGCCATCCCCTTGCAACAGTCCTCTTGTCTTGTCAAGCCGTTCGGCATTACGTCCAGTGACAATCAACTTTGCCCCCAGTTTGGAGCATTCGATGGCCGTGGCCTGTCCAATTCCAGAGGATGCCCCTGTGACCAAGATGGTTTTCCCTTCCAAGGAAAAAGGATTGTACATGGACTATAGCTTGCTTTGAACGATATTGAAAAGGTCTCCGATGGTAGCTGCGGCTTTCATGTCATTGCCTTGAAGCGTGACATTGTATTCCTCATCCACCATGGCGATGATGGAAAGCGCCATCAGCGAGGACCATTCGTCTAAATTGCGAAATTCAGTTTCTGCTTTGAATTCGCTGGCATCAGTGTCATCGAATTGCTCAGCAAAGTGAGCGATAAATTCATTCAATTCCATTTTTATGCTTTTTATTGTTAAATGTTAATATGTGATTTCCATCAATAAAGATACAATATCGGTGCCAGGATAGACGCTTTCGCTGACGATTTTAGCGCCTCTTCTCAGATGATACCTAAGTAACGGCTTGTTTGATTTGCGAATCTCATAGCGCAAGCCAGCCGATCCATTACCCTTGGCATAATCCCTAACCATGTTCGACATTTCAACGCCAACCATTTCAACGAGCTGATACTCTCGTTTCACCATAGTATAAGTAGAGTATGAATATTCAGGTGCCCTGTTAAAATAGATGGCTGTGAGACCTATAAGTTGGCCCTTATCTCGTGCCGTGAAAATTACAGCCTTGGAAGTAATCTTCTTGGCGTATTCATCAAGATCGACAAGCGTGCTCATAACTGGAATGACCAAACCGTCCGTTTCTCGTAAGAAAGAGAGGATTTCTTTTACTTCCAGTGTATTTGGCTCATTGATTGCGTATTCAATCATACAATAATATTGACTTCAAAATCATGCCACAACTACTTTCAACCACAAAGGAATACTCCTCATCAGTTTTTCCATTTCATCTTTTTCTTCAAACCTCAACACCAATGTCCCAATAGCATCATTCGCACCTTCAAAAGCATTAACCCTCTCGCCTTTCTTCACCCACAAATCCTCCTCAACAATTTCGGCAGGCAAGTCTTTTGAAATTTCAAGATGATCAAAAACTCCTGATTTGTCTGCGTGGAGTATCACTTCCGCCCAATGACCATTGTATGGTTTCTGTTCTATTTTGGGAACAGAATCACCAACGATATAACGTGTCATTGCCGTTATCATATCAACACCTGTGGCATAATGCAACATTTCACACAAACGATTACCTCCACCTCGTGGTGTTAGTTCCATGATGTAAGGCTTTCCATCCTTACCAATACGAGTTTCGATATTGTAGATGTTGGTCTTCATCTCCAAAAGGGTTATGAGACGTTGTATTTCAGAAGTTAAATAAGCCTCTTGTTCCCTTGTGAATGTCGAAGGCCAGGTATATGCTGCTGGTGTGTAGGGATTGGCCGCTTTCGCATCAAAATACTGTGCATTGAAGCTAACGAACTTCAACTTTCCATCCACGGAGAAACTATCTGTGTCAGATGAACATCCTATCTTTTCAATAAAATCCTCAATGATAATATGACCAGCAAGTGATTTGTTAAAGGCATACAAAACGGCGGCTTCGAGTTGTTCAGGATTATCCACGCGAGTGACGCCCTTGGATCCTGCAGAATCCGTAGGTTTCACTATAACAGGATAATCAAATGTGTCCTTATCAGCCATAGCATCAACAGCGTCCTCGTATCCTTTTGCTTTAGGAACATTGAAACCTTGTTCTGCTAAAAACGTACGAAAACGATCTTTGTTTTGCAGAATGCAAACTGATTCGTATGGCCCAAATGACGGCAATCCCATTTTTTCTTGTACATACGCCACACTCACCACACCCGGATCGACGCCAAACGACATGATGCCGTCAATCTGTTTCTCCTGCGCCACCTTCAACACAGCCTCTTTATCAATGATACTGACATTGACGTACTCATCGCTATACTTGTGGGCAATGTTATCAGGCAGATAATCTGCCGTAATCACATAATATCCTTTCTCATGCGCCGCCTTAATGACAGGCAAGAGGTAACGAATACCACCGAGGAGCATGAGTTTCTTTTGCATCTTATCTCACAATTTGTTCCAAAACCCGCTTGACATCCTCCTCGCTTAATCCATGATGCATCGGCAAGCAAATCACCTCACTAGCAATTCTCGTGGCCACAGGCAGGTTCTCAGGAGCTGCGCTGGGCAAACTACGATAGGTGCTGAAGGTACTAATTAAAGGATAGAAGTACCTTCTGCCTAACACACCCTGTTCTTTCATCTTGAAATAAAGCTCGTCGCGCGTCATGCCATATTCCTCCGCATTGACGAAGATGGGAAAATAACTGTAGTTGTGGCGAACACCAGGCATATCATCGAAGAAACGGATGCCTCTCACGTTTCTCAAAGCCTCACGGTATTGGATGGCCAACTGGTGACGTTTTTCGACAGCCTCGTCCACCTGCTTTAGGTTGAGCAAACCATAGGCAGCGCGTACCTCGTCCATCTTACTGTTGATACCTGGAGCAACGACTTCCGTTTCACCAGCAAAACCAAAATTCTTAAGATAGTCAACACGCTTCTTAGTCTCGGCATCATGCATCACCAAGGCACCGCCTTCAAGGGTATTGTAAACCTTGGTAGCATGGAAACTCAATGTGGCCATGTCGCCTTGTTCGAGCACACTTTTGCCATTCACCTCCACACCGAAAGCATGGGCGGCATCGTAAATCACCTTCAAACCGTACTTATCGGCAATGGATTGAATACGTTCCATATCACAAGGTTTGCCGTAACAATGTACCGGCATGATGGCCGTGGTATGTGGGGTGATGGCGGCTTCAATCTTGTCAGGATCGATGCCACAATTGGACGGATCGATGTCAACAAACACGGGTTTGCAACCATTCCACCAGATGGCGTGGGTAGTCGCTACAAAGCTATACGGTGTCGTGATGACTTCGCCCGTGATACGCAAAGCTTGCAATGCGGTCAGCAAGGGCAACGTTCCATTGGTGAACAAACTAAGATAAGGAACCTTCAAGTACTCACATAAAGCTTTCTCCAATTGTTTGTGGAACCGGCCATTATTGGTCACCCACTTGCTGTCCCATATCTCCTTGAGCATTCCCTGGAACTCTTCAAGGTCGGGCAACAAGGGCGACGTAACCGTAATCTGTTTCTGATCCATCTTTCCCAATCTCTAAACTAACCAATTTCTCAATTGTCAATTATCAACTCTCATTTGTCAATTAAAAACTACACCGTATCCATAAAGCTCTTCTGCACCTTGTTGAAAATTAAGATGCCGATGGCAAGAAGAACTAACATGACAATAAAACTGTAGGCCAACCAACCCCAACCCACGAACTCACCTGCACTTAAAGCGCCGTATTTGAATGTCTCAATCACTGGAGTAACAGGGTTCAGGCACATGATATCGGCCACATCAAAGCCCCATTTCTGCTTGCCAGCCACCCGGCTCAAAGGATAGACGATAGGCGTGGCATACATCCACAGCTGCACCACAAACGAGAACAGCACCTGCAAGTCGCGGTATTTCGTAGTCATCGAAGAGATGATGATACCGAAGCCCAGAGCCAAACCTGCCATCATCAACACCAGCAATGGGAACAACAACAGGTACCAATTCGGGCTCGGGGCTTGTCCAACGATGGCATAATAGACATAGACAATGATGAACAGGCCCAACTGAATACCGAAACGCACCAAGTTGCTCGTCACCGTCGCCAATGGCATGATGAGCCTCGGAAAATACACTTTTCCGAAGATTCCAGAATTGGAAACAAAGGTGTTGGATGTACCCGTAAGGCAACTCGAGAAATACTGCCACATACACACGCCGCCCAGATAGAACAAAGGTTGCGGGATACCATCCGTCGGGATACCAGCAATACCTCCAAACACCACCATGTACATGATAACCGTCAGGGCGGGCTGTATCAGCCACCACAAGGGACCCAAAATGGTTTGCTTGTACTGCACCGTAATGGTACGTTTCACAAACAAAGTCAACAAGTCACGGTAATCCCATATTTCTTTCAGATTGACCTCAAAAAGCCCCGTCCGAGGCTTGATAACGGTGGTCCAGTTTTCTTCAGTCGTCTGCACCATAATCGCTGTTTCGTAAAAAACAATGTTGAAATATCATAACTTCCGAAAAGTGTACAGCTTCGCCTTCTGACTCCCATTAAAAGTTGTTAAAATTCTCATATTCAACCTTTTAATAAAACCAGTTACTTTCACTAAAAGCTAGTAAGCACGCACTCCTTTCGGAAACGAATGCTTTTGGCTGCAAAATTAAGGATTTTTTGTTATATAAAACAATAAAAACGCCAATAAAAACTAAGATTTTTTATTTGGAGCGTTTGCCCCTGAAAAGGATGTTCGCAATAATTTTCCAAAAATAAATCCAATCGGTGCGGAAAGGATGCTTCAGATAGGCTTCCAGATAGCGCCGCTCGCTCTCCTGGATCTCATCCAAGGTCTCAGGCATGTCGACATAGAAAGGAGGAAGCAGGCCAGGCTTGGTCTTGATCCTAAGCTGTTGCAAATCTTCTGAATACAAATTAAAATACTGCTGGCTGAGCGGGCGAACACCCACCAGTTTCATCTGGCCCTTCACCAGGTTGATGAACATCGGCAATTCGTCAAGCCACGTCTTGCGCAAAAACCGACCCCATTCGGTCACTCGGTAGTCGTCGCTAAATTTGCCACCCACATCCAGGTCGTTATTCTCGTAGATGTAAGTCTGCAAATACTCCGAGTAGGCATACATGGTGCGGAACTTGAAGACGTTGAAGAGCTTGCCTCCTTTGCCATACCGTCTCAACCTCACCAAAGGGCCATAGCTATGAGGCTCGTCATGGGGCAGACGTTTCTTTTGGGAAATGACACAATATCGATCGTGGATGTACTGCTCGCTGACGACTTCAAAGCCACAGTAATACAACCGCCCCAAAATCTCTGGCCGAGGAAACACCTTCCTCACTTTCTTCGTACAAAGATAATAGAAACGGCGCGTCAAAGCCAGCTTGGGGCATACTCTATGCCACAAGAAATCGAAGAAATAGACAATCCCGGCAAAGAACCTGGGGTATTTGCTGTAGATCTGCGCACGACGCTTTTGGGCCGTATCAAAGCTGCACACCAAGTAACCATCTTGCTTGAGTTTCGCATTAGCCTTTCGGAGATAACGGTTCACATAACGGATGGCATTCAAATGGTCCTCGGCCAACAGGACCTCGGCCTCACCATCAGGTACGGACCACGACCTCTCGGCATACTCGTTCAGCCATTTCGAACGCTCCTCGCCACGGGGCGTTTCAGCTACAGCAATCAGCTCACGTAACTGCTCAGGGGCTTGGTCAAACTCAAAACGTGGGGCATGTTGGGTTTCAGCCACGGCAAGGTATTCCATCACCTCATCGTAGTTGTCGCGCGACGCCCATGTGTTGAAGTATGACTTAACGCCCATAATGTCAACCTATTTCTTCAAGTATTGGGAAATGGCTTCGCAAATCCTGTCCTGGTCTTCTTCAAAAAGATAGGGATGGATCGGCAAAGAGATTACGGTGTGGGCCAAACGGTCCGACTCAGGGCACTGGTTCTCGTCCAGATTGATATAGCTGAACGCTGTCTGACGGTGCATCGGGATGGGGTAATAGATGGCTGTCGGGATGTCCAAATCCTTCAATGCTGCCTGCAGGCCAGCCCTGACTTCCTTGTTTTCGACCTGGAGCGTGTATTGAGCCCAACTGGAATAGAATCCTTCGGGAACCACAGGGGTCTTCACCACGTCTTTCAGCTTTTCGGTATAACGCGCCGCCACCTTGTTGACATCGACCAACTCATAATCGGCAAAAGCCTTCAGCTTCACCAGCAGAATGGCCGCCTGAATACTGTCCAAACGTGAGTTCATGCCGATGCGCACGTTGTCGTAACGGTCGCTGCCCTTACCGTGAATGTGATAGGAATCGAGCAAGGCAGCCCACTCGTCGTTGTCGGTGAACACCGCGCCGCCGTCGCCGTAGCAACCCACGGGTTTGGCGGGGAAGAACGAGGTAGTGGAGATGTCGCCGAAAGTGCAGGCCTTACGGTCGCCAATACGGCCTCCAAAGCCTTGGGCACCGTCTTCTAAAACATAGAGTCCATATTTTTCAGCCAATTTACGGATGGCCTTGAAATTGGCGGGCAAGCCGAACAAATCGACAGCGATAATGACGCGAGGCGTCAGTCTGCCCGCCTTGATGGTCTGCTCGATTTTCCGTTCGAGGTCGTCGGTGTCCATATTGAAAGTGTCTTTGTCGACATCCACGAAGACGGGAGTCGCACCTTGCATGGCGATGACTTCAGCCGAGGCAAAGAAGGTGAAGCTGGGCACGAACACGGCATCGCCAGGCTTCACGTCCCACACCTTCAAGGCAAGCAACAAAGCGTCGGTGCCGCTGTTGCAAGCCACACAATGCTTCACGCCAACGTAGTCAGCGAAAGCGGTTTCCATCTCCTTGGTCTTCGGTCCCATGACGTAGGCCGAGGAGGCGACCACGTCGAGGATGGCCTTGTCCATTTCGTCCTTCAGGACGCTATATTGGGTTTTAAGATCTCTAAATTGCATTTTGTTCTATATTCGCTGGTAGATACGCGGCGCGCCACGTCTCTACAATAATTCCAAATTTCCGTTGATTTCCCTATATTTTCGTCCGCAGCTGCATTGCAGCGTGGCATCAAGGCGACGGCCGCACTCACACACCCATCCGATCTGTCGAGCAGGCACGCCAGCCATCAAGGCATAAGGCTTCACATTCTTGGTCACCACTGCACCTGCCGCGATGAGAGCGCTCTTGCCTATGGTATGGCCACAGACCACGGTGCTGTTGGCACCCAGCGAGGCGCCTTCACAGATCTTGGTCTTGGCATAGACGCCATGCACCGGGAAATGGGCACGCGGCGTGGTCACGTTGGTGAAGACACAGCTCGGTCCGCAAAACACATTGTCCTCGATTTCGACGCCTTCATAGATGGAGACGTTGTTCTGCACGCGAACATTGTTGCCGATATGCACATTATTGCCCACGTTCACGTTCTGTCCAAAAGAGCAATTCTCGCCGATGACGGCACCCGACTGGACATGGCAGAAATGCCATATCTTGGTACCTTTGCCGATGCTAACATTGTCATCGACATAACTGCTTTCATGTATGAAGTAATCTTTTTCGTTCATTCGTTTGTTTTATACCCAACCTGAGGCTAAAACCTCTGCGATATGGATCACCTTGATGGGAAGGTTCTCCTTTTCGATATATGCCTTTTGGTGCATGAGGCAAGTCATGTCGGTCGACACAATGTACTCTGCACCTGTATTCAATGCGTTCTTCACTTTATGATTCACCATCCCATCAGCTAAGGTATCGTGCTCCAACCGCATTGAAAAGTCAGCGCCGCAGCACATGTCGGTCTGCTTCATCTCCACCAATTCAAGGCCTTTCACTTTAGAGAGCAGTTGGCGAGCTTCCTTGCCCAGCCCCAGACCTCGGAGAGCACTACAACTATCGTGGAACGTCACCTTATAAGGGAATTCAGCACCGAAGTCATCGAATTTCACCTTGTTGACCAAAAAATCCGTCAACTCATAAACATTGGCAACCATTCGCTTGAAATTCAAGTGATTGGCCGTATTAAAAAACAATTCGGGATAGCGTTTTTTGATATAATACACACAGGCTGCCGAAGGAGCGACCACAGGGCCGTTATATTGGAAATCATTGAGGAATTTGTCGCCCAGTTCCTTAGCGTCTTCCAGGAAACCAGCGTTATAAGCAAATCGCCCACAGCAAGTCTGCTCGGGATTGTACTCCACTTCGACACCTGTGCGCTCCAGCACTCTCATAGTGCAGGCTGCCACTTCAGGATAGAACTGGTCAATGACACAGGGGACGAACAACTCAACTTTCATAATGGCAATTTATGCAAAATCGCGGCAAAAGTACGGATTTTCTTAAATAATTGGAAAATAAATCATCAAATGGGCGTATTTTCTGCCTTATCACAGCAAAAAACGGGCATCCGACCAAAAGTTTGGATATGATTTCTCGACAACTTCGGGTCGGTCAAAGACGACATGACCCAGCCGTAGTGCGAGGGGGGCCAAGGCCATCACCATGCGATGATCGCCATGGGAGGCGAACCGCAACGGACTGCTTTTTTCGAAGAAAGGCAACCTTACGGCGGGCTTCAGCACTACCTCATTGTCATTGACCCTCAGCAAATCCGTACCGATTTTGGCCAATTCCACTTTCATGGCCTCTACTCGATCCGACTCCTTGTAGTGAAGGTTAGCGACACCCGTGAAACGAGCCGCTAGCTGAAGTCCTGCACAAGTGGCAACCATCGTCGGGAAAAGGTCTGGGTTATTAGAGCAGTCGAAAGAAAACGACTGCCTTCCACCAGGATTTTTGGTCAAGATGACTGCATCGTCATCTGGTAAAGTATTCACGCCCAACATCTTCATCCAGTCAGAGATAATGGCATCACCTTGCATGTTAAGTCGGCCCTTCGGCAAGCTCAGGAACCTTAGTTTTATCTCACATTCCTCGCTCAATGCCGCCATCTCATACCAATAGGACGCTGCGGTCCAATCAGCAGACACGGCAAAACTCCTAGATTGATATGGCTTCGGCTTGACCATGACCTGGCGGCCAATTCGACTCACCACAGCACCGAAATGCCGCATCATGGCAAGGGTCATATCAAGATAAGGCACGGAATTGAGTTCGCCGAGCAAATCAAGTTCGAGGCCTTCCTGCCACATTGGGGCTGCCAATAACAATGAAGAGGCGAATTGACTGCTTTGGGTCATGTCGACAGACACTCTACCACCTGAAATGGCTTTCCCTGCAATGCGCAAAGGCAAGAAACCCTCTTTCTCAACATAATGTATATCAGCGCCTAATTGTAGCAAGGAATCAACTAGAGGACTGATAGGCCGCTGCTTCATGCGCTCGGAGCCAGTGAGAAGCCAGTCGCCTTCGCGACAAGCCATGAACGTAGTCAAGAAACGCGTAGCCGTGCCGCAGTCTTTGACATTTATCTGCTGTGCATAGATTCCATGCCCACCTCCCCCGCATGGAATGACATGCACAGCAGGCTCATCATCCTCTTTTGCACAGACTTTTATGTCATTCCGTGAAAGGGTTGTGCGATTGGAATCTAAAAGAGGCTGGGCAAAAGATTTGGCCAAGGCTTCTTTCAGCACGAACGTATCCAGAGACTCGGAAAGATTCTGGAAATCAGGCGAAAAACCACCATACGCAGCAATCATCAAGGCGCGGTTGCTTTCGCTTTTGCTGGCAGGCAGGGAGATATCACACTGGATCTTCATCTCAACACACCTTATTAATAATATAAAGCAACGCCTCTTCGACCCACTTCGGGGCCACTTCCACATCCCAAATCGGTTTTCCAACCGCCTCAAGCAGAACGAATTGCGGCTTGTCGTCATTGTTTTTCTTGTCGTGGACAAGATAGTTCAAAATCGGCTCCACATCGGCCTCCGAAAGCGAAATTTCCGTTTCCGAAAGCAACATTTTAAGTTGATTTTCAAAGTGTTGCAAAACAGCAGCATCCAAACCAAACTTCATTTCGGAAAGCCACAACGCTGCGCCCATGCCCAAGGCCACCGCCTCGCCGTGAAGTAAAGGACGATCCGTCGTAAGGCAATGGCTTTCGATGGCATGTCCCAAAGTATGACCGAAATTCAGGATTTTGCGCAGGCCCTTTTCTATGGGGTCCTTCTCCACGATCTCACGCTTGATGTCGCCACAGCGAAGAATGAATTGTTTGCAATTTTCCAGATTCACCTGCAACAGCTCTGGGTCGGCGATGAAACCGTATTTCAACATCTCGGCAAGTCCAGAAAGAAGTTCTCGCTGGGGCAAGGTAATTAGATAATCCGGATGTATCAACACATCCTCCGCCTCGGCGAAAGTGCCGATTTGGTTCTTGCCGCCGCCAAAGTCGATGCCCGTCTTCCCTCCAATCGCCGCGTCCACCATCGCGAGCAAGGTGGTCGGGATGTTGATGAAACGGATACCGCGCTTGTAAGTGGAAGCCGCAAAGCCGCCCAAGTCGGTAATCACACCGCCACCGAGGTTGATTATCAATGCGTTACGGTCGGCATGATACTTCATCAAGGTTTTCCAAATGCGCTGGACGGATTGCAGGTTTTTATGTTGCTCACCCGATTTCAGCACAATGTCTATGGCCTTGCAGCCCAAACCGTACTCTGTTTCGGGCAACCAAAACGGCGCCACATTTTCATCCGTCAGGATGAAGATTTTCGAGGCTTCATTTATGTCTTGTTTCAGTTTATCGCTCATTTCCAGCCTATTAGATAAGGATAAATGAATCCGTATGTTCTATCTATTGTCTCATCCGTGTTCCAATTCAGGATTTCACCATTACGGTCACAAACCAATTCTACGGGAATATAATTCACTCGTTTATAGTGAGATAAGAGTTTCTTGCATTCCTTGTTGATGAACATCTTGTCGGCAAGAGACTGGCATGAAGGATGACCAAACAAGAACACGTTTTTATTGTCGTTTTCCAAACTTGAAACCTGCTCCACCTCGCCAATACAAACTACCGCAATCGCCTTTGTATCAAATGCATTGCCAAGATAAGGCTTCAGATTATTCTCAAAATTATGCTGCCCCGCATGGCACCATGAAGTCATGAAATAAAGAATGGTCGTGTCGTGATTCGAGATGATTTCCGCTACTTGTTGGCGGTCGTATTTCGGAAGGTTTTGAGTGTCATGAGGATGGCACGACAGCAACAAAACCATCGTAACAAACATTAAACAACCCAATCTAACCTTTCTCATACTCAATCGCTTACAAGTTCACATCTGATTTCGCGTTCATCGTCCGTTACGCCCTGCCGAATCTCCACGCGGAGGTATTTTTCGGGCAACAAAGGCTCAATCATTTCCGGCCATTCGATGAGGCAAAGATTGCCGCTATCGAAATAGTTCTCAAACCCGATGTCGTAGGCTTCCTCCAACTTCTTAATCCGATAGAAATCAAAGTGATAGACTGATTCACCTTCCTCCGTCACATACTCGTTGACGATGGCGAAAGTCGGGCTGTTCACCTCGTCGGTGACGCCCATCTTATGGCACAGGTTCTTGATTAATGTGGTCTTGCCCGCGCCCATCGAGCCGTAGAAGGCAATGACATCGGCCTCGTTGCGCATTGCGAGCAGATAATCAGAGACTTCCGAAAGTTGCTCCACGCTATTGATATGAAATTCTTTGGGATTCATTTTAATACAATTTTTCGGCAAAGATAACTTTTATTTCATCACAAAACATCATTTCGCCGTCAGATGAATTACGGGAATCAACATTTCATTCATCGAGATGCCGCCGTGTTGGAAGGTGTTGCGGTAATAACTGACGTAATAATTGTAGTTGTTCGGGTAGGCAAAGAAGTCGCTTTCACCAGCAAAGACAAAAGTCGTGCTAAGGTTGGCTTTGGGCAAGAAAATCTTCTCGGGGTCTTTCACCTCAAAGACCTCTTTCGGGTTGTATTTCAAGTTCTTGCCGTATTTGTAGCGCAAGTTGGTGTTCACTTCGCGGTCGCCCAAAATGCGGACAGGTTTTTCGACGTAGGTGGAGCCGTGGTCGGTGGTGATGATCATGTCGCAGCCCTTCTCGGCGATGAAGCGCATCATGTCGAAGAGGCTCGAATGCTCGAACCAGGAGTACATCAGCGAGCGGTAGGCTTCCTCGTCGTCGGCCAGTTCGCGGATGATTTCCATCTCGGTGCGGGCGTGCGAGAGCATATCGACGAAATTGTAAACGATGACATTCAGCTTGTTCTGCATCAGGTTCGACATCTGCTCGTAGAGTTTCTTGCCCGCCTGCAAATTCAACACCTTATTATATGAGTACTTGATATTCTTGCCGAAACGCTTCAACTGCTCACCCAGAAGTTCGCCTTCGTACTGGTTTTTCGTGCCTTCCTCGTCCTCGTCGACCCACCATTGGCGGTAGCGGCGACGGATTTCGAGCGGCATCAGTCCGGCAAAGAGGGCATTGCGGGCATATTGCGTAGTGGTAGGCAGGATGGCGTAATACACATCGTCAGCCTCCACGCGGAAATAGTTTTCAATCAGCGGCTGGATGGCCTTCCATTGGTCGTAGCGCAGGTTGTCTATCACAATGAAAAACAGCGGTTTGTTGCTGTCGTCGAGGCGAGGAAGCACCTTGTCGCGCACCACGGTATGCGACATCACCGGCTTCTCCGACTTGCCTTGAATCCAGTCCACATAATTGCGCTCAATGTAGCGCGTGAATTGCGTGTTGGCTTCCTGTTTTTGGTCGGCGAGGATGCCCTTGATGCCCTCATCGGTGGATTTTTGCAGTTCCAGCTCCCAGCGTACCAGCTTTTTATACAGTTCAACCCATTCATCGAAACTGAGGTTGTTGTTGAGGTCCAGGCTAATTTGACGGAACTCCTGCTGGTATTTCATCGTCGATTTCTCGTCGCGCAGGGTGCGGTTTTCGAGGTTGCGTTTCAGCGAAAGCAGAATCTGGTTCGGATTGACGGGCTTGATAAGGTAATCCGCTATGTTGGAGCCGATGGCATCTTCCATGATACGTTCTTCCTCGCTCTTGGTAATCATCACCACGGGCAGGTTGGGATAGTCGCGCTTGATGACTTCCAAGGCCTCGATGCCCGAAATGCCCGGCATTTGCTCGTCGAGGAAAACAATGTCGAAATGCTGTTGGTGCACGAGGTCGATGGCATCGGAGCCATTATTGGCCGTAACTACTTCATAACCTTTCTGTTCCAAAAACATGATATGGGGCTTCAGGAGATCAATCTCGTCGTCGGCCCAAAGGATTGTCGTTTTGTCCATAGTTTGAGAATTTGTATTGAAAACGAGGGAAAAGGGCTTTTATTTTGTCGGTAATCCCAACAAAAACAAAATTTCTGTGTATTTTTGCACGATAATAACAAGAATGGTATGGAAACAATAACTTTAAGGTATGAGACAGGCAGCGCCTTTGCTAATGCTCTTGCGGCCTTCCTCGCCAACACCGAAGGCTTCAATGTCATAGAAAAGAAAACCACGACAAAGCGCAAGCGCAAAACGAACTATGAATT
The DNA here is from genome assembly GCA_017477425.1 of Bacteroidales bacterium. Taxonomy (GTDB): domain Bacteria; phylum Bacteroidota; class Bacteroidia; order Bacteroidales; family F082; genus Limimorpha. The sequence continues at coordinate 79,371 of JAFUVT010000033.1, read as the reverse complement.
AACCCTTGAAGCCTGCAAAGAAGCAGACGAGGGCAAAGGAACAGTTTTCACGGATTTCGAGGATTTCAAACGCCACATCCATGCTTTATGATGTGAAAACGACAGGCAAATTTGACCGTGACATCAGACTTGCCAAAAAGCGTGGCCTCAATGAGAACGACCTTTTTGAGGTGGTGAAAAAATTGGCCAACGACGAGAATTTGCCTGCCAAAAACCACGACCATGCCTTAAAAGGCGACTTTAAAGGCAAACGCGAATGCCACATCAATCCCGACTGGCTACTTATATACAAAAAAGAGAAGACAATTCAACTTATCACACTTGTCAGAACAGGTACTCACGCCGACCTATACGGAAAATAAGCCATGGCCACTTCCTCGAACAAAAAGAAAATCTTCAACGACCCGATTTACGGCTTCGTCAGCATCCCTGACGAGTTGCATTTTGACATCATAGAACACCCATATTTCCAAAGGCTGAGGCGCATCAAGCAGGTCAGCATGACCAATTTGGTGTATCCAGGGGCCAATCATACTCGTTTCGCCCACAGCCTTGGCACCATGCATTTGATGCGTAGAGCCATCCAGTTGTTGCGCGGCAAAGGCTACGACATCACCGATGCGGAGTTGGAAGCCGCCTCCGTCGCCATTTTGCTCCACGACAGCGGCCACGGGCCGTTTTCGCACACCCTGGAGAACAGCATCGTGCAGGGCGTTTCACATGAGGAGTTGTCGCTTAAAGTGATGCAGAAGTTCAACGAAATACACGGCGGACGTCTGGAGGTGGCCATACAAATGTTCAAGGGCGAATACGAAAAAGGGTTCCTCACCAAACTCATTTCCAGTCAGTTGGACGTTGACCGCATTGATTACCTGAAGCGCGACAGTTTCTTCACAGGCGTGGCCGAAGGCAGCGTGAATGCAGAGCGTTTGTTGGAAATGATGGAAGTCGTTGGAAATGAATTGGCTATCGAAGCGAAGGGCATCTATTCCGTGGAAAGTTTCTTGGTCGCTCGCCGCATCATGTATTGGCAGGTCTATATGCACAAAGCGGTTTTGAGTGCCGAGTATATGCTACGCAACATCCTGAAACGCGCCAAGCAACTCAGCCGCGAGCGCGACCTCTTCGCCACTCCTGCCCTGTCGTTTTTCCTTAAAAACCAACACGCCTTCGAGGAAGGTTTCGACCCTGATTTCGTCTTGGACAAGTTCTGCCAACTCGACGATTACGACGTGATGACCGCAGTGAAAGCCTGGCGTGAAGATGAAGACCGCGTACTTTCAGAGCTTTGCAGAAGGTTGACCGACAGGCACTTGTTCAAAATCGAGATGCGCGAGACGGAATTTGACCTGAACTACATTGATGACATACGCAAGAAAATCGCACAACATTACGATTGGTCATTGGAAGAGGCGGATTTTGCCCTGTTGCAAGGCGTCTCTTCAAACCACGCCTACCATCCAAAGAAACCGGCCATCAACATTCTTTATAAAGACGGCACCCTGAAAGACATCAGCGAGGCCTCCGACCAACTGAATATTTCGGTTTTGTCGCAACCCGTGGTGAAGCATTTCATTTGCTATCCGAAGGAATTGGTACTGTAAGGCGAATACCGCAGGCATAGATCCCCGCTTACCCACAAGGGATGACATGCCTGCTTACAACCTCTGATTCATCGCCTTCGCCCGACGCTTCGAGTCTTCCATCACCTCCAAAGCCTGCTGCTGGAGGAATTTCTCTTCTTCCGTTTCGGGCTCAAGCGTGATGCCGTGCGGCTTACTGTGGTGATTTTCATCCAAATAGGAGAAAGTGGCGAAGCCATCGGCGGCGATTTTTTCGGGTTCGCGGCTGCGGTACATCTTCGTGTAAACCGTCAAGGTGCTGCGCCCAACACTGACGACCTTGCTCTCGAAAGTGACGATGTCGCCAGCGAAAATCGGGAACTTGAAATCAATGCCGTGGAGCACGAGCAGGACGGTGTCTTTCGTATCAACGTACTGCGCCACAGCGAAATAGGAACTCTCCAAGAACCATTCGGAGCATCGGCCCGCGAAAAAGGTTTGATGGTGGTTGAGGTCGGCGAGTTTGATCAATCTTTGGGAATAGGTTGCATTCATATCAGTTGTTCAGTTATCAGTTGTTCAGTTGTCAGTTGTTCGGTTTGGGATTTCAATTTTCAGGCCGTCGTAGGCGAGCATCATGCCGTCGGGCAACTCACGGTTGATGTCGGCAGCGAGGCCCATGCTGTGGCTGCAATGGGTGAACCAAGTCCGCTTTGCTCCAACCCTACGGGAAATATCTATTGCCTCGTCCAAAGTCAAATGCGAATAATGCTTTTTCTTTTGCAAGGCCTCAATGATCAGGTATTCAACGCCTTGCAGTTTTTCGATAGCCTCTGCGGAAATCTCGCTCAAGTCGGTGACGTAGGCAAAATTTCCAATGCGGAAGGCATAGCAAGTCAAGGTGAAATGCTTCAGCTTTATCGGGATGATGTGCAAATCGCCAAGGTCGAAAGTCGTTTCATCGAGATGGCGAATGTCATAGGTGGGCGCGCCCGGATAGGGATGTTCGTCGAAGGCATAGGAATATTCACGCTTGATTTCGGGCAGGGCGGTGTCGGCTACGTAAATCGTCATCGGCTTTTTCTGCATGAAAATATAAGGCCGGAGGTCGTCGAGGCCTCCGATATGGTCCTTGTGCTCATGCGAAATCAATACGGCATCGAGTTTGGTGATGTTTTCGCGCAACATCTGCTGACGGAAGTCGGGACCTGCATCCACGGCCACCGTCACCTGTTCAGTTTGAATCAAGACGGAGGTACGCAGCCGCTTGTCGCGCGGGTCCTTCGACTGGCACACGGGACAAGTGCAGCCAATGACAGGCACGCCTTGCGAAGTTCCACTGCCTAATATCGTGACAATCATATTTTTATCTTTTTCATACATGCTGTTTAAGCCTTGACAAAAATCAAATGCAAAATTAGCGATTTTCGACAAAAGTTTGCTCCATCTCACAGAATTTACCTACATTTGCGGCATGAATTTTTCATCCTACCTCAGAAATAGGGCCTTAAATCGCGCTTTGGAGCAGTTTCTCGCTGAAAAACCGATGGCGAAAATGCCAAATTTACAGCGAATTAACTCAATTTTGATTATTTTGGACGAAAGCGACAAGAGCATCGTCAAAAACATCGAAAGCAGCGTAAAAGGTTTGTTTGGCGCCAACCGTTGCGGTTTCGTCATCCTCTGCAACCAGATGTCGGACACCATCCTGCAAAGCGACCTCTACACCGAGATTACGCCCAAGGACTTTGGCTTCATGAGCGTCTTGAAACCCGACAAGCACGAGTTCATCAAGAAGCTGCCATTCAGCAGCATACTCATCAATATGGCTCCAAAAAACGCCGAAATCAGCGACTACCTTTGCACCCTGCCGAAGTCGGATTTCAGGATTTGCTTCCATCAAAGCAAAAACCAGAAAATCTACGACTTGCTCATCGAAAACCCACGCGCCACCGACCCTGTTTCGAACGTCCACGTCCTGCACAACTATTTGAAAGCGCTTGTAGGACCGCCACCACAAAATCCCTACTGAAATGAAACACAATCCCTTTAAAGGTACGGGCGTTGCCTTGGTGACCCCATTCAAATCCGACTTTTCAGTCGATGCGGAAGCGCTGAAACGCATCGTCAACCACGTCGTCGACAATGGTGCCGACTTTCTGGTGGTTTTGGGTACCACATCCGAAGCCCCTACCCTAACTCCAGACGAAAAGAATCTGGTTATCAATACTATACTTGATGCCAATGCCAAACATTTACCCATTTTGCTCGGCATAGGTGGCAACAACACGCAAGCCATCATCGAGGCCATCAAAAGCCAAAACTTTATGGGCATCGACGGCATCTTGAGCGTCGTACCTTATTATAACAAGCCCAACCAACGCGGTATGAAGGCCCATTTCGAGGCTGTCGCCGATGCCAGTCCCGTGCCCGTCGTAGTCTACAACGTGCCTGGACGCGTAGGCGTCAATTTGCAAGCCGCCACCTGCGTGGAATTGGCCCAGCACCCCAACATCATCGCGGTGAAAGAAGCCTCAGGCAACTTGCAGCAAATCATGGAGATCCTGCGCGACAAACCTGCCGACTTCGACGTGCTTTCTGGCGACGACGGCATCACCCAACCCCTGATGGCATTAGGTGCCACGGGCGTAATTTCAGTGGCCGCCAATGCCTACACTAGCCAATTCAGCCGCATGATGAAGGCCCAAAAAGGAGGACGTACTGAAGAAGCCCTGCGCCTGCACTATGCCATGCTACGCATGAACCAACTCATCTTTGCCGACGGCAACCCAGCGGGCATCAAGTGCCTGATGAGCCACTTGGGATTGTGCGAGAACGCGTTGCGTCTGCCTTTGGTTCCAGCGAACGAAAAAGTCGAGGCAGACATTATTGAAGAATGGAAAACTTTAAAAGACAGATAATTATATGAAAACTTTACGCAGTTTATTCTTGACGCTCGCCATCATCATTTGCGGCAGCGTTCTTGCCCAAGAAAGCCAAAAGCAACTTGAGCAAATCTCGAAAAACCATGGGGAATATTATTTCTCCTTGAACATCGAAAAAACAACTGATTTTCAAGCATTAAGCAAACTTTGCTCCATTGACGACCTCAAGGGCAAAACGGTAGTTTGCTATGCCAACCAAGAGCAATACGAAAACCTGCTCAAGCAAGGCTATCAGCCCACTTTGATGATGCCGCCTTCGCTGCAATTCAAGGTGGAGATGTGGGACGGCAGCAACCGCGCCGCCTATGATTGGGACTCCTACCCGACCTACGAGGCCTACGAAGCCATGATGTACCAATTCGGCACCGACCACCCCGACAAGTGCGAAATCATCACCTTGGGCACGCTGCCGAGCGGCCGCAAGATTTTGATTGCCCGCCTCAACAACGGCGCCCCCGAAGGCAAGCCGAAGTTCCTCTACACCTCGACCATCCACGGCGACGAGACCACGGGCTGGATCATGATGCTCCGCCTCATCGACTACCTGTTGGAAAACCCCGATGAGCCTGAAGTGCAGGCCATCATGGACAATATTGACCTCTACGTCGGTCCCAACACCAACCCTGACGGCACCTACCACGGCGGCAACAACACCGTCAACGGTGCACGTCGCGAGAACGCCAACAACGTGGATATGAACCGCAACTATCCCGACCGCGTCGATGGTCCTCACCCTGATAACCATGAATATCAGCAAGAAACGCAATGGTTTATGCAGTTTGCCGAGGAAAACGCCTTCGTGATGGGAGCCAACTACCACGGCGGTTCGGAAGTGATGAACTATCCTTGGGACAACGACTACACCCTCCACGCCGACGATGCTTGGTATCAGCTCATCTCACGCGAATATGCCGACGACTGCCACAAGGTGAACCCCAACTACATGACCTATCTCAACAACGGCATCACCAATGGTGCGCAATGGTACAGAATCGGCGGCGGCCGTCAGGACTACATGAACGCCTACATGCAATGCCGCGAGCTCACCATCGAATGCTCCAACACTAAGCTGGTGCCTGGCCCTCAACTGCCCAACTTCTGGAACTACAACAAGGAAGGCATCTTCGACTTCATGATGCAATGCCTCTACGGCATCCACGGCGTGGTGACCGATGCCACAACGGGCGAACCGCTTGAGGCCACCATCACCATTTCGGGCCACGACTTGGACTATTCCTTCGTTGAGAGTCACCTGCCCGCCGGCGATTTCCACCGTCCCATCAAGGGCGGCACCTGGAGCGTCATCATCAGCAAGGACGGCTATTGCCCGCAAATCATCGACGTGACCGTGGCTGACTACGAGACCGTCAACCTCGAAGTGGCCCTCGAGCCTGGCAACTGCCTGGTTGCAGAATTCAGCGCCTCCACGACCCAAGTCTCGCTCGGACAAAGCATCAACTTCACCGACGGTTCGTTTGGCGAAATCACCTCATGGAGTTGGGAATTTGAAGGCGCCACACCCTCAACTTCGACACAACAGAACCCCACTGGCATCACTTATAATGAGACTGGCGATTTCAGCGTCAGTCTGACCATCACCGATGCCGAAGGCAACAGCCAAACCTTGACGCGCGACAACTACATCCACGTCCGCGAAGCCTACAACATGCAGAACGGCACCATCACCACCTGCTCGGCTCTGTTCTTCGACTCGGGCGGTGCCAACAATGCCTACAGCAACAACGAAAACTACACTCTAACTTTCCAACCCAATAGCGACGACCGCAAAATCAATGTCACTTTCACCGAATTCAGCCTCGAATCGGGTTACGACTACCTTTATGTTTATGATGGCAATTCCACCAGTTCTCCTGAAATTGGTCGCTATTCGGGCGGCAGCATTCCTGGTCCTTTCGAAGCCACCAACGAAGAAGGCGCCCTCACCTTCCGCTTCACCTCTGACGGAGGCTTGACCTCACCTGGTTGGGTAGCCACCGTTAGCTGCATTGGCGGTTACGAGCCCATGATTATCAACGTCACCGCCGACCCGATGGAAATCAACGAAGGCGAGAGCACACAACTTGAAGCCATCGTCATGGGCGGCGCAGGCAACTACACCTACCAATGGGAACCTGCCGAAACCCTCGATGACCCGACCAGTTGCTGCCCCATGGCTACACCTGTCGAGCCTGAAACCACCTACAAAGTCACCGTGACCGATGCCGAGGGCTACACCATTACCGGCGAAGTCACCGTGACCCTCAAGGATTGGGGCTTGGACGAAAACGCCACGCGCCCGAGCATTTATCCCAACCCGAGCAAGGGCAGCTTCACCCTGCAAGCACAAGGCAACGTTGCCTACCAACTGTACAACAGCCTTGGACAATGGGTTGTTTCGGGTCAGTTCAACGACGGACAACATCAAATCAATGTCGAAAAACTGAACCAAGGAGTCTATTTCCTCCACATCAACTGCGCAAGCGGAAACTTTGTGGAGAAACTCGTCATTGAATAACCTGGCATCAGTAACTAAACGACACGGGGCAAGGAAAAACTTGTTCCGTGTCTTTTTTTGAATAATAAAAGAAGAAAAACACGCGTTTATAACCGAAAAATAAGTATTTTTGCAGCCCGATGAAAAATAGACTTTTGATATTGGCATTTTTGGGTCTCTTCGCTTTCAGTTCGTGCAACGACTTCAACCGTTTGGTGAAAAGCACCGACAACGAAATGAAATACGAGGTGGCGATGGACTATTACGAACGCGGCGACTACAACCACGCCCTGCAGTTATTCGACCTGCTGCAAGCCTCGTTCCGCAACACACCCCGTGGCGAAAACATCACGTACAAGACCGCCATGTGCTACTATTTGCAGGACGACTACGACATTGCCTCCTACTATTTCAATCGGTTCACGCAAACCTACCCCTTCTCGAAGGATGCCGAAAAGGCCGCCTTCATGAGTGCCTATTGCAACTATATGCTCTCGCCCGAGTCGGGCCTCGACCAAACCGCCACGCACGATGCCATCAAACAGCTGAACGCCTTCACCGAACGCTATCCGAAGAGCGACAGCCTCGACCGTGCCAACCAATTACTGAAAGACCTCAACAACAAGTTGGAAGAGAAAGACTACAACATCTGCCGTCTGTTCTACCGCATGGAAAACTACAGCGCAGCCATCACCTCGTTTGAGAACATGCTGAAGAAATATCCCAACACCGAACATCGCGAGGAGATCCTTTACGACATGGCCAAGACATATTACGACTTTGCTGAAAACAGCATTGCCGAAAAACAACGCGAGCGCTATGAGTCGTGCGTGGAGCAATGCAACGCCCTCACTTACCTCTATCCCCAAAGCAAATACCAAAAGGAAGTGGAAGGCATTGCCATCAAAGCAAGAAAGAAATTAGAAAAAATACAATAAAAAATGGATTTCAAGAAGATTAAGACAGAAACGACGGTTGTCACCCGTCAGAAAGACCAATTCTACAAAGGCACGGGCAACATCTACGAAACCGTGGCCATCCTGTCCATCAGGGCCAACCAAATCGCCGCCGAGATGAAATCTGAACTCAACGAAAAGATTGAGTCATTCGCCTCAGCCACCAACGACAGTCTAGAGGAGGTGTTCGAAAACAAGGAACAGATTGAAATTGCCAAGTTCTATGAGCGTCTGCCTAAACCTACCTTGATTGCCGTCCACGAGTTCCTCCACGACCAGATTTATTTCAAAAACCCTGCCAAGGAGCAGCAAGACGCTTTCTGATTTGGTGACGCAAAGAAAGGGAAAAGCCATGAAGAGAGCCTTTGCGACAATATTCATCGTTCTTAGCTGTTTGCTGTGCATCAACGCACTGCAGGCTCAGGAACTGCAATGCGACGTCCGCGTCAATTCCAACAAGGTGGCTGGTAGCGACAAGACCATCTACCAGAACCTTCAGACTTCCCTTTACGAGTTCATCAACAACACCAAATTCACCGAAATCAATTTCCGGCAAGCAGAAAAGATAGAGTGTTCGATGCTTGTCGATGTGACCAGCCGAGAAGGTAACTATTTCACGGCCGAGATCAACCTGGCCTTGCGTCGCCCTGTCTACAAGTCGAACTACAGCACACCCATGTTCAACTACATCGACCGCAGGTTCTACTTCGAGTACATGGATGGACAGCCGTTGGATTTCAACCCTAACACTTACATCTCTAACTTGACGAGTACCATCGGCTTTTACGTCTACCTTTTCCTTGGCCTCGATTTCGACTCGTTCTCACCCTATGGCGGCGACCCTTTCTTCGCCATCGCCGAGACTATCGCCAATGCCGCTCCACAAGAGGCTGGAACGGAAAACGGATGGAACTCGACTGGCAGACAGAACCGCTATGCCATCATCAGCGAAATCAACAATCAGACCTATCGTCCGTTGCGCCAGTTTATCTATGACTACAACCGACAAGGCCTCGACGTGATGGCCGAAAATCCGCAACAAGGTCGAGAAGCCATACTCGGTGCCCTTGTCAACCTGCAAAACGTATACGAGCGCAACTCAATGAGCTATTTCTTGCAGCTGCTCATTGAAAGCAAACGCGACGAGATCATCCAAATCTTCTCGCAAGGTGAGATGAAGATCAGGACCGAGGCCTCCAACATCATGAAAACCATCGATCCCTCGCAGTCGTCGCGCTACGACGCCATGCTGCAAAACACTGGCTTCTAATTCTCATCATGCTCAAGCAGCTGCATATCAGTAACTACGCCTTAATTGACGAACTGGATGTCAGTTTTGAGAAAGGTTTCAACGTCATTACCGGCGAAACAGGAGCAGGCAAGTCCATTTTGCTCGGAGCCCTGGGATTTGCCTTGGGCGACCGTGCCGACACTGGCGTGCTCTACGACAAAGACAAGAAATGCGTGGTGGAAGCCGTCTTTGACTTGAACGACGCAACCTTCAAGCCGCTGTTCGAGGAAAACGACCTCGACTTTGAGCGAGAATGCATCTTCCGCCGCGAGCTCAGTCCACAGAAGAAAAGTCGCGCCTTCATCAACGACACGCCTGTTGCGCTGCAAACGATGAAAGAGCTGGGGAACCAACTGGTTGACATCCACTCGCAGCACGACTCGCTTCTGCTCACCGATGCCGATTTCCAGCTCCGGCTTTTGGACGACATCGCGCAAAACGCCGAGCCATTAGCTGAATACCAAACCGAATACGGCCTACACAACGCCATCAAGCGGAAACTGAACGACTTGAGAGAAATGGCGACGAAAAACATCGCCGAGAACGACTACCTGAAATTCCAACTCGACGAACTCGAAAAAGCCGACCTAAAAAAAGGCGAATATGCCGACATTGAGCAAACCCTCAACTTGATGGAAAATTCGGAGGAAATCAAGGGCTTATTGGTGACCGCCAATGGGCTTCTGGAAGACTCGGAAAACGCCATTTTGGGCCAAATCAACGACCTGAGCGCCACATTATCGCGACTGAAGAACCTGTTGCCCGACACCGAAAGCTTGGGCGAGCGCATCGAAAACCTGAAGGTTGAACTGAAAGACATCGCCTACGACCTCCGCCGCCGCGAAGACGACACCCAGTTTGACGAAGCCCAGCTACAAAACCTCCAAGAACGCTACGACCTGCTCAACCGCCTGATGATGAAGCACCGCCTCAACGACTTCGAGGCACTCATCGCTTTGCGCGACAGCCTGAAAGAAAAAGTGAACGCCTTCGAGAACATCGACGAGGAAATCGCTAAGGCAGAGAAGGAACTGAAAGACAGCGAGAAGCAGCTTTCGAAGCTAGCCAAGGCACTGCACGACAAGCGCTGCCTGGCGGCCACAACCTTCAGCGAAAAAGTCTGCGAACTGGTGCGGCAATTGGCCATGCCCTTTGCCGAGTTCAAGGTGACGGTAGAGAGTCAGGCACAATTCAGCGACAAAGGCTGCGATGCCATCCGTTTCTTGTTTTCGGCCAACAAAGGCATTGCCCCCGACGACCTCGGCCGGGTGGCTTCGGGCGGCGAGCTCTCGCGTCTGATGCTCTCCATCAAAAGTGCCGTTTCGGACTACAACTACATTCCCACCCTCATCTTCGACGAAATCGACACGGGCGTTTCGGGCGAGGTGGCCGCCAAAATCGGTGGCATCATGCGAAAGATGGGCCAATCGCTGCAACTCATCTCCATCACCCACCTGCCCCAAGTGGCCAGTCAAGCCGAGCACCATTATTTCATCTACAAGGACAACCAAGGCACGCGCACGCAGTCGCACATCCGCGTCTTGCAACGCGAAGAGCGCATCGCCGAAATCGCCAAGATGCTCAGCAACGACCAAGTGACGCCCGAGGCGTTGAAAGCTGCCGAAGTGCTTCTGAAATAAAAAACGCTACCCTATTCGGTAGCGTTTTTTTTGATGATTTATGAATCTTAATCTTCGTTCCCCACAGCATTCTTCATGATGCCGATTTTGGAGTTTTCGATGAAATCGAGAATGAAATCGCGATCTTCGGAAACAGGGAGATTCTCACGGATATATTGCACCGACTGGCTAATGTTCATCCCAACGCTATAAATGACACGATACACATCCTGAATGGCGTTGATACGCTCGCGCGAAAAGCCACGGCGGGTCAATCCGATGGAATTGACGCCTGCATAACACACTGGATAGCCCGTCCCAGTCTTCACGAAAGGCGGAATATCCTTGTTAATCAACGCGCCGCCGCAAATCATGACGTGGGCACCAATGCGGCTGAACTGGCTCACTGCCGCCAAGCCGCCAAAGATAGCCCAATCGTCAACGGTGATATGACCTGCCAACGTGGCCGCATTGGCCATGATGACATGGTCGCCCAGGTAGCAGTCGTGCGCCACATGGGTGAAGGCCATCAGCAGGCAATCCTTGCCCACCACGGTCTTGCCCGAAGCCGCTGTACCCTTGTTGACCGTCGCCGACTCGCGCACCGTCGTGCCGTCGCCAATATAGCAATAAGTGGTCTCACCCTTGTATTTCAGGTCCTGCGGAATGGCCGAAATCACCGCGCCAGGAAAAATCTTGCAGTTTTTCCCGATGCGGGCACCGTCCATGATGGTAGCATTGGGACCAATCCAAGTGCCAGAACCGATTTCAACATCCTCGCCAATCCAGGCAAAGGCCTCAATCTTCACGTCATCCGCGATGCGGGCATTCGGATGGATATAGGCTAAAGGCTGGTTCATGCTTAATATAATAAGGTGTGCTTGATTTTGCGTGCGAAAGCCGTGTTGGAGAAATGTCCGGGCTTGACGGCGGTTACCTTACCCTTGATGGGACGTCCAACCAAGGTGAGGTCGCCAATTACGTCAAGCAACTTGTGACGAGCCGGTTCGTTGTCGAAATAAAGCTCTACATTGTTGAGGATACCGCCCTCTTTCACCGTGACTTTCGGCTTCTTGAAGAAAGCAGCGATGTGGTCAAGTTCCTCCGCCGATACGTTACGATTAACGAACACGATGGCATTGGTAAGGTCACCGCCTTTGATGAGATTACGGCTGATGAGGGTTTCCAACTCATGCAAGAAAACAAACGTGCGGCAAGGTGCGATTTCGTTTTCAAAATCCTCGAGATCGTGCAGCGAAGCATGTTGCTCATCAAGCACTTTGGTGTTGTACTTCACCTTCACATCGATTTCAAACCTATCACAAGGTTCAATCCTCAATTCGATGCCCAAAACCTCGTTTTTGTAGGAAATAGGTTCCTCGATGACAAGATAATTGCGCGGTGCGTTCTGTTCGACGATGCCCGCTTGATGTATGGCTTCAACAAAATACTTGCCACTACCGTCCATGATGGGAGTTTCTTCCACATCAATGTCAATCAGCACGTTATCGACGCCCATGCCACGAAGCGAGGCCAGGACATGTTCGACAGTGTAAATCTTCACGCCACCTTTGCCGAGGGTAGTACCACGGGCAGTATCAATGACGTTATCCACATCAGCCTCGATAATGGGCTGATTTTCAAGATCAATTCTACGAAAACGAATTCCTGAATTTACGGGAGCCGGATTAAAGGTTAAGGTGCCGCACTGTCGGGTGTGGAGCCCTGCTCCTTTGACACTGACTCTATTTTTGAGCGTACATTGTTTCTCCATAAAAATCAAATTCGTGGATATTTCACCACAAAAAACGCGCAAAAATAGGAAATATTCTATCAAAGGCAAAAAAAATCCGTATCTTTACGCACTTTTACAACGACTCAAAAACATAACCTATTCATAATGAGAATTTTAATAAAATCCATCAAAATCATATTTTTCATCCTCGGCATCCTATTTTCCGTGATGATTCTCCTAGCTTTTACTTCCCGTCCCTTTTATGCCTATTTCCGATTGGGACAAAATCCCGACAAAAACGCGAGTCTTCATCATCCTCAGCAAGTTGTCATGTTTGGTGGTGCCGGAATGCCTTCCGAGGACAACCTCATGCGACTATACCACACAGCAGCCTTGGCGCGTCATTTTGAGATTCCCGTGCTGTTGGTGCATCCCAAAGACTCGCTCTGCCAAGCCGAAATGACACGACTACTCAAACAAGGCGGCATCAACAATATCCGTTATATGACTTCGGGAAGCAACACGCGCTCGCAAGCAGTGGAACTCATTGCTGATTATCCCGAACTCGCTGAGGAAGAAATCATTGTCGTCACCTCGCCTGAACATCTCAGGCGCACGATGAAATGTCTCCACAAAGTGGGCTTCAACCACGTCATCGGCAAGGCTGCCTACCCAGCCACCGTCGACTTCGACCTTTCGCTGAAAAAACAGAAACTCGGCGGAAACGAGGCGATTCCGTCTGTCGAGAGCGTCAAAATGCGCTACACCTTTTTCAATTATTTGAAATTGGAAATCACCTGCGTGAGGGAATATCTAGCGTTAGGATATTACAAGATCAAGGGGTGGATATAGTAGAGACGTAGCGCGCTACGTCTCTACAAAATCAGGATTGTTTTTTCAATTCAATTATTTCCTTTTCGAGGGCTTCCAGCTTGCGGGCCATTTCATCGATGTGGCGGAAGCGCGCATTGGAAACCAAATATTGGCGCAAAGGCTGAATCGGCGTGCCCATAAACTCCTGATTCTCTTGCTTGATGCTGCCCATGATGCCACTTTGTCCGCCAAACTTGGAACCGTCGGCGATGTTGATATGCCCGACGAACCCTGATTGTCCGCCGACCACGCAATTCTTGCCAAGACGAGTGGAACCGCTCACGCCCACCTGAGCCGCCAGAGCGGAATTCTCGCCCACTTCCGTATTGTGCGCCAAATGAATCAGATTATCAAGTTTCACGCCTTTATGGACGCGGGTCGAGCCCATTGTAGAACGGTCGATGGTCGTATTGGCCCCGATTTCCACATCGTCCTCGATGACCACATTGCCCACCTGCGGAATCTTGTCGTAATGTCCGTCGGGTTGCGGCGCAAAGCCGAAGCCATCCGCGCCAAGCACCACGCCCGCGTGAAGGATGCAGTTCTTCCCGATGACCGTGTTGCGATAGAGTTTCACGCCAGGATACAAAGTCGTGTTGTCGCCGATGATGCAACCGTCGCCGACATACACCTGCGGATAGATCTTCACATTGTTCCCGATTTTGGCATTCTCGCCCACAAAGGCAAACTCGCCAAGATACAGGTTTTCGCCACATTGCGCTGTGTTCGACACGAAGGCTAACGAAGAAACGCCCTGCTTGTTTTGCGTCATTTGGTCGTAAAAAGCCAGCAGCTTGGCAAAGGAAGCGTAGGCATCCGGCACGCGAATCAGCGTAGCTTGAATGGGCGCCGTGGCCTCGAAGTCCTCGTTCACGATGACGACGGACGACTGAGTCTCGTAGATATAATGCGTGTATTTCGGGTTGGCCAGAAAACTGAGCATTCCCGTGGCGCCTTCCTCGATTTTGGCCACATTCCAGATCTCAGCGTTGGGGTTGCCTTCCACCCGGCCATTGAGCAGTTCGGCGATTTGCGTAGCGGTGAATTTCATTCCAAAAATGTTTGATTTCCTAACGAAGAAAAACTTTGTTTATTATACAGCGGCCTTTCGACAAGCTCAGGGGCCTTGACTCTCGTAAAAGCTAAGGTCGTTGAGCCTGTCGAAACGCCGACACTAAAGCAACCTCTCAAAATCGCACTTCAAGACCGCGACCGCCTGCTCCACCATGGGATTGGGCAAGGCCACCAGACTTTGGGCGATAATGGAAACATCTTCCTCTTCCTTCAGTTGTTCAAAAGTCGTATTGATTTGATTAACAAGCTCTTCCTTGGCATTCACCACGGCATTCCAAGTGGAACTGGCGACATACAACTGCTGGGCAAGGTTGTGCTCAAACTCCTCACGCACATTTTGCAAAAGCTGCAAATGGAATGCGCCTTTTTCCATGCCAGGCACGTAGACACGCTTCACCAGTTGCGGCAGCTGCACACGCTCCAAATAGAGCAGAAAACGCTCGTAAGCCTGCACCTTCAGCGGCATGATGATTTTCAAGGCCTGCACCTTCAGTTCCATCTTGTTGCCATTGCGGAGTTCGGCGTCTTTCATTTTCGAGAGACGAGCTAATAAAACCAATGCCGCGACCATCAGCAGGAGACCGGCAGACATAATGGCTATGATAATCCAGTTGTACATTTTCAATCATATTTGGCTGCAAAGGTAAGGTTTATTTTGGAATTATTCCCGACTAAGTAAACTTTATACAAAACTCAACCGAATAAAAAAGAATAGCAATATGTGATTTTTGACTCATTTATGCGTTAATTATACGAACAACAATTAAAAACTGACAAATCATGAAAGCATTAAGCAGAGAACACCAAGCCGTGTTCAATTTCAAAACAAGTATGGCGCAACTAAAGGCAATAGTTACAGACGAAGAAAACATCTTCTATGAAAGATTCTTTGACTCTTTCGAAAGCGCCATTTCAGACTTCATTCAAACTGAACTATTTATCAGGCAAGCGGAAAGATGTGAGGCCCTAAACGTCAACACAGATTTTGCAAACTACTCCAGAAAGCAAGGGATGTCCTACAATGACGAAGGTGTACGTATGACTTTAATGTCCAAAGAATTCTTGGAACAGTTTGCATCTTCACAATCAGTTGAAAACGCCTTTGACCAATCTCTCCAAACAGAGTTAGAAGCTTTTCAGAACAAAATGAAAGAAGAATTCTCAAAACTGGAGATTAAGGCTTCTGACGCGAAAGAAATAGGCGAAACCCTTACTAGGACGATCGAGTCTCTCTCAAATGATTGCATCGAACAAAACCTACTGCAGTTCATGGAGAACCAATTGGCGGAATTAGCTAAGGTGAGAAAAACTGAAAGTCGCGGCGCAGAAAAAAACATTGCAGTTTGGAAACTTATCGCCATCGCAGTGCTTATCGGTGTAGCCACTTGGTCAATCATAAAATGCAAACTCACTCCTTGGAGATGTTCTTCCAAAGAAAAGCGAGTATACGATACAGTCATGGCAATAGCTATGATTACATTTGAAGCTTGTGAATAATCAAAGAAAAAAGAAAAAAATCATGAAATACCCCATTAGATTTTTCGTGTTTGCATGTGTATTGCTTTTTTGTACAAGCTGTGCCACAACGCAAATTGCAAAAAAGCGAACCCCTGACCAAACCAAGGTAGACCTATTCTTCGCAGAAAGGCCATCCAAGCATTTCAAAGAAGTCGCTTTCCTGGAAGCAGACGGCAGTATTTTTCATTCGCCAGAAACGTTGCTGAGAAAATTAGAGAGAAAAGCCGAAGATGAAGGTTACGATGCCATCATCAATATTCAGTTTTCATCCAAATTTTGGTGGCCGTCGGTTTCTGGAATTGGAGTAAAATACGAATAAAATTCCAAAGAATAAGGGTATGATGTTTTATGATCATACCTTTTTTTTATGTCCGATTCGCTCTTCATGCAATCTCCTTAGTTTTTGCTTGATACGTTGAATTCTTGTACCAACGTTAGTGGGACTTATTCCTATAATCTCACCAATCTCTTTATAACTATTCTTATCCAAATACAAATAAATAATTGACTTTTCTATCGGAGACAACTGTTCAATCAATTCGTACATCTCTCTGAGCATTGAATCATCTTCCTCTTGTTGTGAAATCGAAAGTCCAGTTGCTGAATCCAATTCAAGCAACAGAGGACGCCTCTTTTTCTCTCGGTAACAAGAAATTGCAGTATTTATCGAAACTCGATACACCCAATTAGCATCTTTGTTTTCAAAGTGATGTTTTTCGTAGCCTTTCCAAAGTCGAAGGACTATTTCTTGGTATAAGTCCTTGGCCAAATCGGGATTACCCATAGCAAATTTCCAACAAATACTATAAATTATTGATTCATAATATTCTATCATTTCCACAAAACCATGTTCGCCCTCTAACTCTTCCATAATCAAGTATTACATTACTCTATTAACGCATAAATCTTCAAGTTTCGTATAGATTCAGACTTCTTTCACTTCACAAATTAAACTTCAAAGAAAAAACCTCAATTCTTCCCCACTTTATGAAGACCCAATCTAAAAAGGCTACCTTTGCCATTCCAAAGAGTCGGAACTGCGGGACACGAAACTACGGGACAGCACCATGTCTCGCGTCCCGAAGTCTTGTGTCCTATAACAGTCGCTCAAAATCGCGCTTCAAGACCGCGACCGCCTGCTCCACCATGGGATTGGGCAAGGCGACGAGACTTTGGGCAATAATGGAGACGTCTTCCTAGTCTTTCAGTTGTCCAAAAGTCGTATTGATTTGATTGACAAGTTCTTCCTTGGCATTCACCACGGCATTCCAAGTGGAATTGGCGACATACAACTGCTGGGCGAGGTTGTGCTCAAACTCCTCACGCACATTTTGCAAAAGCTGCAAATGGAATGTGCCTTTTTCCATGCCAGGCACGTAGACACGCTTCACCAATTGCGGCAGCTGCACGCGCTCCAAATAAAGCAGAAAGCGCTCGTAAGCCTGCACCTTCAGCGGCATGATGATTTTCAAGGCCTGCACCTTCAGTTCCATTTTGTTGCCATTGTGGAGTTCGGCGTCTTTCATTTTCGAGAGTCGCATCAACATCATCACCGCGACGACTATCATCAGGAGGCCTGCGCCCTTGAGGGAATAGACTATAATTGCATTTATTGGATAAGATTTTGGGTACAAAGATAGGGAAATTTTGCTGATACACAACAACTGATCTCCTACCCTTCAAACAAATCATCCATCGTGAACTGCGGATGATTTTCGCTTATATAGTAGCTAAAACCATGAAATTTTCATCGATTTAGCCATCGAATCGCGATATTATGGCTAAAACTCGAAAAAATCTGGGGATTTAGCCACCATATCGAAGAAAAAGCGGAATTGGAGCACTTCGTTTTATTGATGTTGAACCGACAAACATTTTGCGATTCTTGCATATTTTGGCAGTGCGAAGCGCAAAAAAAAGACAAAAGGATGAATGGAATTGGCTGAAAAAGAAAAATGTTGTACTTTTGTTGCCAATAAAAATCAAGCGACCATGCAAGATGATTCAAAACAAGGTTATGTATATATCTTGACGCTACAATGGCAAAATACTAGATGATTTACGGACAGAAGCGGAAGCCCAGAGTCGCTGAGAGTTTTATTTTTCCTATCACGACATCCCTATCTCTCTATTTGATAATCGTGGCTATCGATTTTAATATCATATACTATCACTCTTCACTCTCCAAACATAATCTCCGGAATCACCAGTTCTCCCTCATCCTGCACAAAATCCCGCTGATAGAACATACAATAATAAATGGGAAGATAAGTGACACCGTTTTTTACGAAAATTTCCCGCTCGTTGCTGAGCACCACTGCTTTGTTGATGCCGTAATCAGGCGTTTCCAAAAACTTGTCCAAGGCACTATGGACGGTGTAGTCCTTGCCCGATTTCACCTCAATGGGCAGCACGGTCAGACGCTCGTAGTCGTCAATCAGATAGTCCACCTCGCCCTTCTGCTTATTGTCGTAATAATGCAACGCAAAGCCGTGGGCATGTAGTTCCTGCGCCACCACCGTTTCATACACCGAGCCGAGGTTGATGCTCCGCTCGTCGCGCAACACAGCGTTGATGTTGAGTCCATACAGAAGATTGGTCAGCAAGCCGACATCATTCATATAGAGTTTCAGTAGGTTCTTGCTCTCCGATTCCAACAGCGGAAACCTTGGGTTGCTGACCGCTTGCACGCCGAGGGCGATGCCAGAGTTGGTCAGATACTCGAACTCGTCGGCGTAGTCGCTGAACTGCTTATGGCTTTTGGTATCTTCCACGCGCTTCACCACGATACGTTTTTTTTTGTTCTCCATGTTTGACGGAATCATGTCGTAAATCTTTCGGATGAGCAGTTTCTTCTCCTCATCATATTGCGAAGCGTCAATCCTATAAAGGTTGTAGATTTCACGATGCACCTTCCTCACTTGTGCGATGTTTCTGTTTTCCAAGAACTTGTTGATGGCCTCTGGCAACCCACCAACCAACAGATAGAGCTTGAACTGCTGCAACATATAATTGTGAAGCGACTCGTTCAAGGCCTCTCCCGCAAGAAACTTCTCCCTGATACCATTGATGGCTTCTTGTCCGCTTCCCGTAGCAATCAAAAACTCCTCGAAATCAAGTGGATACATTTCCTCTATGGCAATGCTACCAATCGGTACGGAAGCAGTCTGCATCAAGGCCACACCCAACTGCGAGCCACTGGCAATGTATGTATAACGCCCTTCTTGATTCAGGAACTTCAACATCGTCATCAGGTGGGGATAGCTTTGGATTTCATCCAAAAAGACCAAAGTGTTTTCCTTGGTGCCAAGACGGCTGCCCGCAATGGCACCCAACTGAATATAAAAATCGCTTGTGCTTCTCACCGTGGCAAAAACTCCACGACTTTCCTTGTCTTCCTTGAGGTTGATTTCGACATAGTTCTTGAACAGTTTCTTGCCCACAAAGCGGATGATATACGACTTGCCAATCTGTCTGGCACCGTTCACCAAAAGAATCTTGTTCGGCTCACTGCGAAAGAACTCTTCAAGGCGCTTTTCAAACTTTCTGTACAGCATAATTCATCAATTTTGCTGCAAAAATATATAAATCAATTCATTCACACAAGAAAAAGGGACTTTTTCCATAAATTTTCACCACAAAAAAGGGACTTTTTCCGAAAATTTCAGCATAAAAAAGGGATTTTTTCCATGATTTTATTGGTCAAAAAAGGGACTTTTTCCGTTTTTGGTTTTGGACTTCGTTACAATTTTCGTGTCTTTCTGCCCACCCAATCGAAAAAAGGGCTACCTTTGCCAATCCTAAGACTCGGGTCTGCGAGACACGGGACTACGGGACAGCACCACGTCTCGCGTCCCGCGTCACGAAGTCTCGCGTCAAACAATCATTAAACATTCAACAAACAAACATATCATGAGCGAAATCATCCTTTCCAACAGAGTTTTGAACATGGCTGAGTCGGCAACGCTAGCCATGACCAACAAGAGCCGCGAACTGAAAGCACAAGGCATCGACGTCATCAGCCTGAGCATCGGCGAACCCGACTTCAACACGCCCGAATCGGCCAAGCAAGCCGGCATCGACGCCATCAACAACAACGACACGCACTATCCGCCCGTGCCCGGTACGCCTGCCCTGCGCAAGGCCATCGCCAACAAGCTGAAACGCGACAATGGCCTCGACTACAAGGAGACCGACATCCTCGTCTCGAACGGTGCCAAGCAAGCCATCAACAATGTCCTTATGGCCATCCTCAACGACGGCGACGAGGTCATCATTCCCGCTCCGTTCTGGGTCTCCTACCCCGAGATGGTGAAACTGAGCGGCGGCGTTCCCGTCATCGTCAAGAGCGACATCGCCCACGACTTCAAGATCACGGCCGAGCAACTTGAGGCTGCCATCACGCCCAAAACCAAGGCCCTGATGCTCAATACGCCTTGCAACCCCAGCGGCAGCGTCTTCACCAAAGCAGAGCTGACCGCCATCGCCGAGGTGCTGAAGAAATACCCGAACATCTTCGTCATCTCCGACGAAATCTACGAGTTCATCCAATACGAACAGAAGCACGAGAGCATGGGCCAGTTCGAGTTCCTGAAGGACCGTCTCGCCCTCGTCAACGGTGTGGCCAAAGGCTATGCCATGACGGGCTGGCGCATTGGCTACATTGCCGCACCTCAAGCCATCATCAAGGCCACCAACAAGATCCAAGGCCAAATCACCTCCGGCATCTGCACCATCGCACAAGCCGCCGCCGTGAAAGCCATGGAGCTCTGCCCCGAGAACTCGAAGGAGATCCAAGACATGCTGGCCGCTTTCCGTCACCGCCGCGACACCTTTGTGCGCCTACTCAACGAAATCCCCGGCGTGAAATGCAACACGCCCGCCGGCGCCTTCTATGTGTTCCCCGAAGTGAAGTCGTACTACGGCAAGACCGACGGCGAGACCACCATCAAGGGCAGTGACGACCTCTGCATGTGGCTGCTCTACAACGCCCACGTGGCTTGCGTGGCCGGCAATGCCTTCGGCAACGACGACTGCATCCGCCTGTCGTATGCTACGAGCGAGGACAAACTCATCGAGGCCGTGAAGCGCATCAAGGCGGCATTGGCAAAACTGCACTAAACTAGTCGGCCCTTCGACAGGCTCAGGGACCTTAGCTTTTACTGAACGTTAAGGGTCGTTGAGCCTGTCTAAACGCCCGACCTGACACAACGATTCAACAATCAACAACCATGATCATTCTCTCCACCACCCCCATCCTCCCCATCTTCAACGAGGCCATCGCCGACTACCACCAATTCGACGATGTGGACCATCCGTGCCACAATCCCTACGAGGAAAAGACCATCGAATGGTACCTATATAATAAGGTGTGGATTGACACCGTGCAGTGGCACCTCGAAGACCTCATCCGCGACCCAAACATCGACCCCGTGGAGGCCTTGGCCTTGAAACGTCGCATCGACAAGTCGAACCAAGACCGCACCGACTTGGTGGAAATGATTGATTACTATTATCAGTTGCTTTTCCAACGCGTTGAGTCCAAGGCCGATGCCACGCTCAACACGGAGAGTCCCGCCTGGGCCATCGACCGCCTTTCGATTCTGCAACTCAAGATTTACCACATGAAGATTGAGGCGGAGCGGACCGACATCAACGAGGAACAAAAGGCGAAATGCGAGGAAAAGTTACGCGTTTTGAAAGAGCAAAACACCGACCTCTGCACCGCCATCGACCAGCTGATGGAAGCCTACAAAAACGGCGACAAAGTGATGAAGGTCTACAAGCAGATGAAAATGTACAACGACCCGAACCTGAACCCCGTGCTTTACGGGCAGAAACAACCTTGAAACAAATCCTCGTCATACGGTTTTCCGCCCTAGGCGACATCGCCATGACCGTGCCCGTGGTCTATGACTTGGCCACGCAATATCCTGACTTGGAGATTACTATGCTTAGTCGGGAGATGGCGAGACCGCTTTTTGAAAGGCTGCCGAAAAATGTGCATTTCGTCGCCGCCGACCTGAAGGGTCGGCACAAAGGGCTTTTCGGCTTGAATCGCTTGTTGCGTGACATCCATTTCAGGGAGTTTGATTATATCGCTGATCTCCACGATGTTTTGCGCACACAATGGCTGCGTTTTGTTTGCCATTTGTTCAGGAAGAAAGTCGCCATAATTGACAAAGGCCGAAAAGGGAAAAAAGCCTTGACACGGCAGAATGACAAGGTTTTCGTCCAGCAAGCCACATCGTTTGAGCGATATGCTAAAGTTTTGGAACAATTGGGTTTACCGACGAAGCCACAATTCACCAAGCTTGATTATTCTTCTTTTTGCGGGACGCAAAAAACGACAGGAGAGAGTTGGATTGGCATCGCGCCTTTTGCGAAACACGAGGCTAAAGTATATCCTTTGGAGAAAATGGAAGAAGTCATCAAGGCTTTGAGCGAAAGGGAAAACACCACCTTGTTTTTATTTGGCGGCGGTGAGGAAGAGAAAAGACGCATTGCGGAACTCTGCGCCAAATATCCGAATGTACAACCTTCCAAAAGCCAACAAGGTTTGGCGGGCGAGCTTGCCTTGATGAGCCAACTCGATGTGATGCTTTCGATGGACTCCGCCAACATGCACTTGGCTTCGTTGGTCGGGACGCCAGTGGTTTCCGTTTGGGGCGGGACACATCCTTTTGCAGGCTTTCTGGGTTGGAACCAAAAAGCAGAAGATTGCATCCAGTTGGATTTGCCCTGCCGTCCCTGCTCGGTGTATGGCAACAAGCCTTGTCTCAGAGGCGATTACGCTTGCATGAACCGCATCACACTAGAGCAAATCATTGAAAAACTAAGTCCTTATCTGCAATGAGCGCCTCCCCTATTGCCGCGATGTTCGACCGCATCTCGCCGAATTACGACAGGCTCAATCACCTTCTGTCGTTTAATATAGATAAGGTGTGGCGGCGAAAAACGGTCCGCGAAGCATCGAAGCAAAGACCAGTGTGCATTTTAGACCTCGCCACGGGCACGGCTGATTTGGCCATTCTCTTGGCGAAGAAGAATCCGCAAGCCCACATCACTGGGATGGACATCTCGGAAAGAATGCTGACAATTGGCAAGAAGAAAATCGAGAAGGAGAAACTTGACAGTCAAATAGAGTTGCAATTGGGCGACGCAGCCGCATTAACCTTTGAGGATAGCTCCTTCGATGCCGTAACCTGCGCTTTCGGCGTGCGCAACTTCGAGGACTTGGAAAAGGGATTGTCGGAAATCAGTCGTGTTTTGAGGCCTCGCGGACAAGCTGTTATTTTGGATTTTTCGATGCCGCGAATGTTTCCCGTAAAGCAAGTGTATCGCTTCTACTTCAAGCATATATTGCCAAGGATTGGTCGAGCGGTTTCGAAAGATGCAGGGGCTTATTCCTATCTTCCCGACTCGGTCGAAAGTTTTCCCAAACCCAATGAATTCCTAATGATGCTGGCCGACCACGGGCTAAAGCATCTCAAAGCCAAGAAACTGAGTTGTGGCATCGCCATGCTCTATCTTGCCATCAAATCATGAACATATTCCAAAATTTCCTATTTTTGCGCGCTGTTTTTCCGCAATAAAAACGAAACAAACACGTTTTAAGGACATCAATAATACCGCATTATCTTGAAAAAAGCTTTTAAAACATTGGCTGTCACGCTGTTGCTTGCCGCAACTGTCGTTCCTGCACAAGCCCAAAGAAGGGTGGTTCACTACCTGCCCAAATACGAGCAAGAGCCGTATCATTTCGGCTTCCTGATTGCCTATAACCAAATGATGTACACCGTCAAGACGGTCGAGAACTACCAAAACATCGCGCAGCCCGCCGACTCATGGCCCAACGGGCCATACAGTGTGTCTAACACCGACTGCATCTATGTCTATAATTTGGAGACGCAACAGACACCTGGATTCACAGTGGGCATCATCGGCAGCAAACGCCTCGGGCGTTATTTCGACCTGCGTTTCATCCCCTCGCTGAGTTTCAGCGAGCGCCGAATGCGCTACGATCTCGCCATCAAAGGAAATGATGGCAATATCGACATGAAATCGTTCACCAAATCCATTGGCACCACCTTCGTTGAGTTTCCGCTCAACATCAAGTACCGTTCGAAGCGCTACAACAACATCGGTGCATACGTTCTCGCCGGCATCAACCCTAAGCTTGACTTGGCTTCGCAAAAAGACAACAAGGAAAGCATCAATGGTGTGGAGTTCATCAACAACCTCGTCACCAAGCGCTTCGACTTGGCTGGGGAACTCGGTGCCGGTTTCGACATCTACAACCAATGGTTCAAGATGGGCATCGAGGTCAAAATGAGCTATGGACTTCTCGACATCGTGAAAAACGAAGCCTTCATCTACACCGCTCCTATTGACCAATTGCGCAACAAATTGTTCCAAGTCTCGCTATTATTTGAGTAAGCATGCGATTTTTATAAAGTTGTACATCAACGAATTACAAAAAAGTTGATAAATTTCTAACAGAAAACATTGCAGGTATCGAAATTTTGTCTACTTTTGCAGCGTCAAAACGACACGAAGTGGTCTCTTCGTCTAGTCTGGTCAGGACGTCAGGTTTTCATCCTGGTAACTCGGGTTCAAATCCCGGAGAGACTACAAAAGCAAACCCTAACTCATTGAAAATCAGAGTTAGGGTTTTTGTTTTTACCTAAACCCCTTCAAAAACACAATAAAAAACGCATTCGCACAATAAACAATTAGTCCACTCGTTATGATAGTACGTTAATTTACAATTCTATCATCCTAACAAAAAACACAACTATTATGTCACAAATTCAAGACGATTATCCGAAACAGATTACGATTGTTCCGGGTTACGAGAACTTCATGGAAGGCTTGATGCCCATCGTCAATGCCGGTGAAATCAACACCGAAATGGGCGACAAAATCCGAGATTATGTTTTAGACTATGTGAAACGAGTCCCATTGACCAAGTTCAACAACTATGTGGGCAACGGCTATTCGCGCAACCACATCGGACGCGACGATAGCGGCTGGGAAGCTATTGTGATGACTTGGAAAAAAGGTAATCGCACCTCCATCCATTCGCACCCGCAATACGCCGGCTACACTTTTGCCGACGGCTGCTTCCAAGTGGAAATCTTCGAGCCTTTCAAGGATGGGCTGAAATTGGTCGATACCCTGACCATTGACCATCAAATGGGACTTTACGCCATCGGCGATGCCGGGAAGTTCACCAACCATATCCATCGTCTCACCTGTCTCAGCGAAACGGGGCACAGCCTGCACGTCTATTCCGACAATGCGCTGTTGGGCCCGAAATATGACGACCTGAAAATCTACTAAACCATTCCTATCATTGTATGAAACTACAAGTCGTCATCAGCAACCAGTACAATCCGTTCCTCAACCGCGCCGTTGAGCAATACCTCACCGACTGCCAAGCGGCAGACACCGTCACGATGTACCTCTGGAAAAACCAACAGACCGTGGTCATTGGCTACAACCAAAACCCCTACTCCGAATGCAACGTGCAGTTGCTTTTGGACGAAGGCGGTCACCTGATGCGCCGCGGCACGGGCGGCGGCGCCGTCTACCACGACCTGGGCAACATCAACTTCTCATTCGTCGCCGACAAGTCGCTTTACGACTTGAAGAAGCAGATGTCCGTCATACAAGAGGCCTTGCTCAAATACGGCTTGCGCACTGAGATGTCAGGGCGCAACGACCTCACCTACGAAGGACGCAAATTCTCGGGCAACGCCTTCGCGAAAGGCCAACGCAACGACCTCCACCACGGCACCCTGCTCATCAAAACCGATGGCGAGAAGATGCAGCGTTACCTCATCGTCAACAAAGCCAAGCTGATGAAAAACGGCGTGAAGAGCGTGGCCAGTCGCGTCATCAATTTGAGCGAAGTCGTGCCTGAACTCACCTCGGAGAGCATCAAACAGCCACTGGTTCAGTCGTTTGAAAAGGTTTACGGCGGCCAAGCCACCGTGATTGATTTCGACACCTTAATTAATATGCCCGAGGTGCAGGCCATCACGTCGGAAATTTCGTCCCGAAATTTCCTCTTTGGCCGTTGGGAGCATTTCGAGACTACCAAAAAGGCACAATTTGCTTGGGGCGGCGTGGAAATCGCCTTGAAAGTCGACGAGGCGAAATCCGTCATCACCGATGTTCAAATTGCCTCGGATTGCCTTGACACTGAAATCATTGGACAAGCCGAAAAGCTACTGCAAGGTTGCAGCACGAAAACGGCTCCCACTTATGATGAGGGTAACGAAATCCTCAGAGACATCGTCAATTTGATATACGGCTGAACAAATATTCGTATTTTTGCAGCCCTTTCAAAGGCTCAACAAGCCCTGAAAGGGCGAACCTATCTCATCGGGCGATTTTAATCCCCGCAAAAAAAGCGGCTGCCCAATCCCCCTACCCCCTTTGGAAGGGGGATTGTGACAGCCCTACAACTGACAACTAAACAACTGATAACTATCAACTGAATGAAATACTATCTCCTCCCCTTAGGCTGCCAGATGAACCTCAGCGACACCGAGCGTGTGCGCACGGTGCTGCGAGGCATGGGCTTCGTCGAGACCGACATCGAAGAGGAAGCCACCATCCTCGGCATCATCGCCTGCTCGGTGCGACAAAAAGGTATCGACAAGGTGTATGGCCGCATCGAGAAATGGAACGCGATGAAGCACCGGCACAATGTCATCACCTTCGTGTCGGGCTGCGTGCTGCCCGCCGACCGCCTGCGTTTCCTCAAGCTCTTCGACCTGGTCTTCCCAATGAACGACCTGCCCAAGCTGCCCGACATGATTCGGCAATACGGCATCGTCACGCCGGCTTCGCTGCAATACGGAGAAGAGATTGACATTCAGCCTGTTGTAAAGCCTTTGGCACCTTTATTCCATAAGGACGACAAAATCAACCCGTCGGCCAATATGGACCGGTTTTGGTCCATCAAGCCGACGCAAACCTCTACCTTTGAGGCGTTTATCCCCATCCAAAACGGCTGCAACAAGTTCTGCACCTACTGCGCCGTGCCTTACACCCGTGGCCGCGAGGTTTCGAGACCTTCGAGTGAAATCCTCGACGAGTTGAAAAATCTGGTCGAAAAAGGCTATAAGAGCATCACTTTGCTGGGGCAGAACGTCAATTCTTACGGTCTCGACAAGAAAGGCGAAGAGATTGATTTTGCGGAGCTTTTGCGTCGCATTGGCGAGTTTGGCAAGGCCAGTGGCAAGGAGTTTTGGGTATATTACACCGCGCCACATCCCCGCGACATGAAAGACGACGTCATCGAGGTGATGGCGCAATACGACTGTCTTGGCAAGCAAATCCACATCCCCATCCAGTCGGGCGATGAAAACATGCTGCAACGCATGAACCGCCACCACGATTTGGCCACTTACCGCCACATCATCGAGACCATCCGTGAGAAACTGCCCACCGCCACCATCTTCACCGACATCATCGTGGGCTTCACGCACGAGACGGAGGAAGAGTTCGAGAACACGCGCAAGGCGATGGAGGAGTTCAAGTACAACATGGCGTTCATCGCGCAATACAGCGTGCGCCCGGGCGCTGTGGCCTCGCAATGGGAGGACGACGTGCCCAAGGAGGTGAAACGCGAGCGTTATCACCGCCTCACTGAGGAGCTGATGAAACACAGCCTCGTCTATAATCAAAACCTCATCGGCAAGACCGTGAAAATGCTCGTGGAGACCGAAGACCGCAAAAGCGGCTACCTGACTGGCCACACCGAAGGCAAAATCGTCATCCGCTTCGCCTCGACCGACACCAGCCTCATCGGGCAAATCGTAAACGTAAAGGTGACTTCGGCTTCGCCGTTGTCGATTGAAGGAGAGTTGGTTGGATGACAAAAATCGCCTTCAAAACCCTAGGTTGCCGCGTCAACTTGTATGAAACCGACGCTTTGGCGTCACGCTTCAAGGCGGCGGGCTACGACATTGCCGAAAGCGATGGTGAGGCGGATGCCTATGTCGTGAACACCTGCACCGTCACCAACACGAGCGACCAGAAATGCCGTCAGGCCATCCACCAAATCCGGAGGAAACATCCTGAGGCCTTGATTGCCGTTACCGGATGCATGGTCAACCATAGGAAAGAAGAGTTGCTGCAATCGGGCATTGCTGACTACGTCATTGACAATGAGCGCAAATCGGCACTCTTCGACATCATTGACGAGCATTTCAAGAGTGGCCACAGCGACCCCGAGGGCTACGACCGCGACCTGTTCAGCTACCAGCCTGCCTTCGACACCTTCCACACCCGAAGCCTCATCAAGATCCACGACGGTTGTAACAACTTCTGCTCCTACTGCATCATCCCGATGGTGCGCGGCCGCTCGACGAGCCGTCCCGCCGAGGACATCTATAACAATGTGCGCGAAGTCGTTGACCACGGCTTCAAGGAAGTGGTTCTGACTGGCGTCAACATGGGCAGATATAAATACGAAAACACTCATTTTGAGCAACTTGTAGAAAATATCCTCAACATCGACGGCGACTTCCGCATGCGCGTTTCCTCCATCGAGCCTGACCAGTTCAGCGACCATTTTCTCGCCCTGTTGCAGCACGAGAAAATGGCGCCCCACATGCACATCTGCCTGCAAAGCGGCTCCGACGACACGCTGAAACGGATGCACCGCTTCTA
Source organism: Bacteroidales bacterium (assembly GCA_017477425.1). Lineage (GTDB taxonomy): Bacteria > Bacteroidota > Bacteroidia > Bacteroidales > F082 > Limimorpha. Next base: position 50,614 of record JAFUVT010000033.1, on the reverse strand, counting down.
CACCGTGGCGCAATTCCGCGACATGTGCCAACGCATCAAAGTTGCGCGCCCCGACTTCAACCTCACTACGGACATCATCGTCGGCTTCCCGGGCGAAACCGAACAAACCTTCAAGGAAAGTTGCGACTTTGCCCGCGAAATCGGGTTCAGCCACATCCACACATTCAAGTACTCGGTACGCACTGGCACCAAAGCCGCCACGATGCCCGACCAAGTGCCCGAAAAAGTCAAGAACGAACGCAGCGAGGTGATGCGACAGATTTCGCTGGAAAACAAGACCAAGTATTTCGAAATGATGCAAGGCCACTGCCAAAGGATGCTCGTGGAGCGCATCGACGGCAAAGGCATCGCGCGTGGCTACGGCGAAAACTACCTTCCCATCGTCGCCGAGGGGAAAGGCTTAGAGCGCAACACCTTTATTAATATCAAGCTCGGCGAGATTATCCATCGGGAGAACGAAGAGAAAATGGCATTTAAAACACTTTGAATCAACAATTTAAAATATTTATCTGATTTTTTTCGTCAAATCGGTTGGCAATTCGCGGAAAAGTTGTAATTTTGCAGCCCGATTCAAGAAGAATAAAAAAGCAATAAGGAATAATAGATATGGCAAATCACAAAGACGCAATCAAGAGAGTCCGTCAAACTGAAAAGAGACGTTTGCACAACCGTTACTATGCCAAGAACATGCGTAACGAAATGAAGAAGTTCAGAGCTTTGACCAGCAAGTCGGAAGCCGAAAGCCAGCTTTCGAAGATGTATTCCATCATCGACAAGGTCGCCAAGCGTGGCATTATCCACAAGAACAAGGCCGCCAACCTGAAGTCGAAGCTGACGAAGTTCACGAACAAATTGGCATAATTGGAAGTTTTATTCATACATGTTGGTGCCTCTTCTACCTTGTGGAAGAGGCTTTTTTGGTTGAGGTAAGCCGAAAATGACTATCTTTGCGGCTCACACAGCCCCGTAGGGGCGACAGACCAATAAGCAGGTGACGTGAGTCCCTGCCCCAACAACGAACCACCATGACAGAGAAGAAATCCATCAAGGAATGGGCGGCCGACGACCGCCCGCGCGAGAAGATGATCGACAAAGGCAAGGCCGCACTCAGCAACGCCGAGCTCATCGCCATCCTCATCGGGTCGGGCAACAGCGAAATGTCGGCGGTGGAATTGTCGCGCGTCATCCTCGACAGCGTCGGCAACAACCTCATCGACCTTTCCAACCTCAGCCTCAACGACTTGATGCGCCACAAAGGCATCGGCGAAGCCAAGGCCATCACCATCATGGCCGCCCTTGAGTTGGGCAAACGTCGTCGCGCCGCCGAAGCCAATCTGCCCACCGAGGTGCTAGGCTCGAAAAGCGCCTACGAGCGTTTTCTCCCCTACATCAACGACCCTGCGCAGGAGCAATTTGTCGTCATGTACCTCAACCAAGGCAACCGCTTGCTCAAGATGGAATGCGTCAGCAACGGCGGCATCACCCATGCCATTGCCGACCCCAAAATCATCTTCAAGATTGCCCTCAACTGCAACGCCACCGCCATTATCCTTTGCCACAACCATCCATCGGGCAGTCCACGCCCCAGCGAGGACGACCGACAGCTGACCAAGAAATTCATTGCGGCGGGCAAGTTGCTCGACATCAACGTCATCGACCATATCATCATCGGCAACGAATGTTATTACAGCTTCCTCGACCACGGGGAAATGTCCCTCTGAAATCCGAAAGACCATGAAAATCGTCACCATCATCGGGGCGCGTCCCCAAATCATCAAAGCCGCCGCGCTGAGCCGCGCCATCAGGAACCATTTTGCGGACCGCATTCAGGAAGTCATCGTCCACACTGGTCAGCACTACGACGAAAACATGTCGCAGGTCTTCTTCGACGAGTTGCAAATCCCGAGGCCGGATTACAACCTCAACGTCGGCTCGGCCTCGCACGGTATCCAGACCGCCCGTATGACCGAAGGCATCGAGGCCCTATTAATAAAGGAGCAGCCCGACTTCATCGTCCTTTACGGCGACACCAACTCAACCCTCGCCGGAGCCGTGGCCGCCGCCAAAATCCATGTGCCCATCGTTCACATCGAGGCGGGGCTGCGTTCGTTCAACAAGTCGATGCCCGAGGAAATCAACCGCATCGTGTGCGACCACTGCTCCACCCTGCTCTTTACGCCCACCCAAGCCGGATTGGAGAACTTGAAGCGCGAAGGATTTTCTATTGACGAGAGCGGCGTTTCGACAAGCTCAACGACCCCAAGCTCAGGGACCGCAGCACCAACCATCGACAACCCGAAAGTGTATCACTGCGGCGACATTATGTATGACAACAGCCTGCATTTTTCCACCGTCGCCGAGGAAAAAACAACCATCATCCGCCGCTTGGATTTGGAGGGCAAGCCTTTCATCTTGGCCACCATCCACCGCGACAACAACACCGACCACGCCGAACGCCTCAACGCGATTTTCAACGCCTTGCTGCGTCTTGCCGAAGACAACATCATCGTGTTACCCTTGCATCCGCGCACGGCCAAGATGCTGAAAACCAACTTAGACACAGAGAAGCAAACACTTCTGTTCAGCCACGCCAACATCCGCATCGTCCCGCCCGTCTCGTTCCTTGAAATGGTAGCCTTGGAGCGTCACGCCCAACTGGTGATGACCGACTCGGGCGGCGTGCAGAAGGAGGCCTATTTCTTCAAGAAACCCTGCATCATTCTGAGGCAGGAGACCGAATGGGTAGAGATTGTGGCGACGGGCAATGCCATCCTCGCCGATGCCGACGAAGGGCGCATCCTACAGGCATGGCAGCACTTCGAGAGCCATCCTGCCACCGATTTCCCACCGATTTTCGGCGACGGCCACGCGGCGGAGTTCATGCTCAGTAGGATTCTTGAATGCCGTGCATGTCATTCCAAGTCCGACCTTTTATAGATTCCAGTCGCACATGCCTCTGCAAGGAATGACATAAAAGGTCGGGCCGACAGGAATCTATGCACGGCATTCAAAATATTTTTCGCGTGAAGTATTGTAGATTAAGAAAAAATCCGTACTTTTGCACCCGCTAATAAAGCACACAACTATCACAAATTAATTATTTAATAATCAAACAGTTATGAATCAGTACGAAACCGTTTTCATTTTAACTCCCGTTTTGTCTGACGAACAGATGAAGGAAGCGGTAAAGAAGTATGAAGATCACCTGACCAACGCTGGCGCAGAGATCGTTCATGAAGAGAACTGGGGCATGCGCAAACTGGCTTACCCCATCCAGAAGAAGTCCACCGGCTTTTACCAACTCATTGAGTACAAGGCCGAAGGCAATGTAATCGCAGATGTCGAAACCGAACTGAAGCGCGACGAACGCATCCTCCGTTTCCTCACGGTGAAGCTTGACAAGCACGCCATCGCCTACAACGAGAAGAAACGCAACAAGAAAGCCGAAGCCGCCGCTGCCGAAGCACAAGCCTAATGTTGAACAATTAAAAAAGAAGAAAAATGGCACAAGTGAACAACAACAACGACATCAAATATCTGACTCCCATAGCAGTCGATACCAAGAGAAAGAAATACTGCCGCTTCAAGAAGAACCGCATCAAGTACATCGACTACAAAGATGCCGACTTCTTGCTGAAGTTTGTCAACGAGCAAGGCAAGATCCTGCCTCGCCGCATCACCGGCACATCAACGAAATACCAGCGCAAGGTCGCCCAAGCCGTCAAGCGTGCCCGCCACCTCGCCCTGATGCCATTCGTAGCAGATTGTTTGAAATAATTTGAAGGAGGACAACACATGGATATCATTCTGAAACAAGACGTCAACAACTTAGGATATAAGAACGACATCGTCACCGTGAAGCCCGGCTACGGCCGCAACTTCCTCATCCCGCAAGGTCTCGCCATCCTGGCCACCGAACGCAACCGCAAGATCTTGGCCGAAGAGATGCGCCAGCAGGCTCACAAGGAAGAAAAGATCAAGAACGAAGCCCTCGAGAAGGCCAAGGCTCTGGAAGGCCTGAAGCTGCAAATCCCCGCCAAGGCTGCCGCCACGGGCAAGATTTTCGGCTCGGTCAACAACATCATGATTGCCAACGCCATCAAGGAAGCCACCGGCATCGAAGTGGACCGCAAGAACATCGTCCTCAACGAAGACGCCGTCAAGGAAGTGGGCGAATACAAAGCCAAGCTGAGACTCCACAAGGAAGTGTCAGTGGACATCGACTTCAATGTCTTTGCTGAATAAACATCAGAACTTTTTCATACTTTTTTCGGGCTGTCCCATTTCGGGACAGCCTTCTTTTTGTATTTTTGGCGCATGATTACCAAGAACACCATAAAACAAGTCGCCTCACTGCGCCAGCAGAAATTCCGCAAGGAACTGGGGCTCTTCGTCGTGGAAGGTCGCAAAATGGTCGAAGAGTTGCTTCGATCCCGTTTTGAGACCGTAAGCATCTATGCCACAGAGGATTTCCTTTTCACCCATCCCCTTCCTGCCGCCGAGACGGTCACCGAAGTGCAGATGCAACAGATGAGCAGCCTTGACACGCCACCAGGCGTGTTGGCCGTGGCCAAAATCCCCGCGACGCAGCCGTCCGACGCCACGGCGCGCTTCATCCTTGCCTTGGACGGCATCGCCAACCCGGGCAACATGGGTACCCTCATCCGCACGGCGGAGTGGTTCGGCATTAGCGAGGTGGTGTGCAGCAACGATTGTGTGGAGATTTGGAATCCCAAGGTGATTCAAGCCACGATGGGTTCCGTTTTCAGGGTCAACATCGCCGTGGTCGACCTTCCCGTTTTCCTCCGCGAGCAACGCGAGCGGGGCAAAGCCATCTACGGTGCTTTGCTGGACGGCGAGAACCTGTTTGGGATGCGCGAGAGGCCCGAGGGCGTCATCGTCATCGGGAGCGAGTCGCATGGCATCCGCGAAGCGGTGCTGCCTTGCATCACGCACCCCATCACCATCCCGCGCGTAGGCGGCAGCCTGACGGAGTCGCTGAACGCGGCAGTGGCCGGAGGGATTATCATGGGGGAGATGACGAGATAGTTTTTTTGTGCGAGGCGGGTCTTCGGAATCCCTACCATCACAGCCTGCAAAAATCATCAAAACCTACCAAAATTGTTATACTATGGCCCTGCCAACTTCCGTCAGCACATACCGCTGGCCAGGGCTGTTAGGAGTTTCGGGCAACGTCATCGCTAAATACCTGCCCAGCAGTGGGTCGATATATTTCTTTTTCATCTTATATCGGTCGGAGAGTCCCATATGCTCGGCAATTTCCGCCAAAGACTTTGGCTCCTTACAATAATCGGCGATGCGCTCCAGTATATAGAAGTCCAAGCCTAACTCCTTGCCAACTCCTTGCCAACTCCTTGCCAACTCCTTGCCAGCAGGCACAGACTCCATGTCTTTTTCCTTAACCATTTTCATCACCATCTCCACTCTTTCTGGCTCAACATGCTCACTCAGCACGGGCTTGGTCCACTTCTGGTCTTCCCATCCTTTCACAATCACATCCGCACCACTTCCTGCCTTCTCACCAACGCCGATAAACACGAACATCTTCTGCAACAACGGATTACGGCACACACTATGCTGCCCCTCATAAAACTCGCTCACACTTACTAGCATAGAGCCAGGATTGCTAATCACTATTTTGTCAATCCAACTGTCAACCACCACATTGCCCATCGAATTGTGTTGCGCATGAATCAAGGCATTGGCCAAAGCCTCTCTCACCGCAATATGAGCAGGGGTAAACTCCAATCTTGTCATCCCATCGTTGGCCAAACGGAACGGTTTGGGCAGCAACTGCGACAATTTGCGAAACACCCGTGTGAAATATTGATACACATTCGCCTCCCATGTGCCATCGGGGTAGATACGGTCACTCCATCGCTCTCCCTCCGTTGTATTAAAATGCTCCCTGTAGTCGGGGAAAAACCATGGCACACACTGCTGGTCGGTCACACTCTGTGTCTTACCGAACATCATAATGCCTGCCACGGTGAAACCTTCCTCGCCCGTCTCACGGTCTTTCCGCCAAGCTTCCACCTTTTTCAGAAAATCCATGTCCGACAAATCCGACCAAGGATGATTCTCGTGACGGGTATCGTATGCCTTGCGGTAACCATGCAGCGTATCAAGGTCAATATCGTCCATTGAGTAACCCTTCAGGATACGCGCATCCATCGAACCGTGACCCAGATTGGCATCGGCAAACATTTGCCGCACTTCACCGTCAGTACACAAATAGTCGCCTTCATGTCTGCGCTTGTAAGTGTTGCCATATGGGCGACCATTCAGGAACACCGGTCTTCGATTGTAAGGAGCTCTCGGCACCTCACACACCAGCACCCAGCCCTTACCCGTAATCTCTTCCACGTGTACATCCTTGTCTTCAAGCAGCGGATCGCTCACCTTCTGTGGGTTGTGAGCCATATCCCAAAACTTCTTCTTCAGGTCGGCAGCTTCCATCTCAGTCAATCCGTCAACCATAGGCATCTTATCCTTCTCTTTAACGCCAAGCACTATCACGCCACCATTGGTATTCGCAAAGGCAGAGAATGTCGACCAAAACGATTGAGGGAATCCGCCACGTGCCGTTTTATACTCCAACGCAGTGCCTTCAGCGTAGTGCAACAAATCATCGATATCGTCAAACCTTACATTCATCCTTTAAGAGTTTTCGCAAAGATACGACTTACTTTCAACATAGATGTGAATTTGCTCGATAAAAAGTTCGTTGCGCCGAAACAAAAACCGCTATTGGGACAAGCCCCTTTGTAAAGGGGGTGCCCGCAGGGCGGGGGATTCAACGAACCCCGCCAGACAAAAACCCACAAAAAAAATCCGCCCCATTCCAAGGGGCGGATTTTTTTCATCTCATTCCGAGGAATGATTACTTCACGATGACAACGCGCTGCACGCCGTTGTTGCCGTTCGTGTCGTAGACGCTGAAGAAGTAGACACCTGCCTCAACGTTCATCTCGATGGTGTTGCTCATACCGTTGAGCTTCACCACGTTGATGAGCTGGCCGGCCACGTTGTAGATGGCCACATGGCTCAGGTTCTCGCCTTCGAGGGTGACCTGCGAAGTGGTGGGGTTGGGATAGATGCTGGCCAGTTGCGAAACGGTCTCCTCAACGGAGGTCGGGTCGTAGTTGAGGACGACAGGGATTTCAACATTACCCAACTCTTCGTCGTTGGTCATAATGATCAGATTAGCATTGTACTCAGGTTCGCTGAGGCCGATGCTGTTCAGGCTGAGGGTGATGACATCGTTGGCACCGCCCATGATGGAACCGTAGTTCTTGTCGATGGTAGCCCAAGTGGCAGGAACGGCAGTGCCTTGGCAGGTCACGCGGATGTGGGTGTTGCCATAGACGTTGCCACCGTCGCTAATCTTGTTGAAGTTACCGCTAGCGCGTTGACGATAGAGGTCGCCGTAAGGAACAGGAGTGCCACCGTCGAAGTTGGCAGCATAGCCGTCAACAGCTTGGGTGAACTCGGCAGCCACGAAGAAGTTGTAACCCGTCAGGTCGACAGGAGTGTCGAAAGTGACCGTATTCCAGTCGCCAACAACGATTTGGTTGTAAGGAATGGTCTTTTCGGCCAGCACTTCACCAACGGCAAATTCGCCTTGACCTTGTTGATAGATGCGCAGGGTCAGGTCGGTGTTGGGCTGAATATCGGTGCCACCAGTGGATTGGCCAAGATAATACTGGGCCGAAACAATCTTAGTGCCCATCACAGCACCAGCGTAAGAAGCAGCCGGGAACATGGCACCAACTTCAATGACAGTAGGTTCGGTAATGTTCCAACCCACAAGTGAGGTTTGGTCGCTAGGGTCAACATCGTAGTTGACGGCTTGAGTCGTAGTGCCACCGGCACCTTGACCGAAGTCTAACCAACCGCGCCAGTCACCAATGGAGTTACCGCTGTTGTCGATGGTGATTTCAACAGTCTTGAAGTCATCTTCATAGAGGGTCTCTTCGACGGCCATAGGATCGATGGCGAGCACAGGAGCGCTTTCGCCACCAACCTTCTTGAAGCTGAAGTTGTCGAGGTAGAACTCGGAATTGGCAGTATCCGTGTCAGGCGGATAGAAGTCCATAGCGGCGAGGGTACGGCCCACGGTGTTTTCGCCAAAGCTGTCCAGGCTCCATTGCCATTCGCAAACGAGGACTTCCTCCTCGCCAGGAGCGGTGTAGTAGTAGCGGGCGATGTCGGTGTCGGTGTCCACATTCAGGCGGAAGTGCATCCAAGCATCATAGACGCAAGCCACATCGGCGGTGCCGTTGCTACCAGCGTGGATGGTGCCGTGACCGTCACTATGGGTTGAGTTCTGACCATCGTTGGTCATGTGCAGATAGCACTGCATGGCCCAAGTGCTGTTGCTGCCAGCAAAGTGGTGCAGGATGTTGAAGTATCCATGTTTGCCTTGGGGAACGAGGATATCGAACTCGAGGTCATAGTTACCGTTTTCTTCGTCGCCGAGGAGGAGGACTTGGTCGTTACCAAAGGTGAGGTGACCGCATTGGGTACCGTCGAAGTTGGCAACCACGCCGTCTTCATCCGAACCTGGGTTGTTGCTCCAGGTGGTCCACCAGTCGTGACCAGCGGCAATGGCTTCAACAGCAATCTTGTTGCCCACAGTGTATTCCTCGAAGGGTTCCATAATCAGCACCTCATCGTTGCTTTGCAGCGTAACGGCGAGGTTGTCGAGGTAATACTCGGAAGTGGCAGCATTCTCAGGCGGGTAGAAGTCCATAGCGGCAAGGACGCGGTCAGTGACATTTTCGCCGAAGCTGTCCAAGCTCCATTGCCATTCGGCATAAAGCTCTTCGGCTTGGCCAACCACATTGAAGTAAAGCTGGGCGACATCGTTGTCGGTATCGACATGGACGCGGAAGTGCATCCATTGGTCGTAGACGCAAGGCAGGTCGCAGGTGCCGTTGCTACCGGCGTGCACCGTGCCGTGACCAGGGGCTTGGGTCGAGTTCTGTCCGTCGTTGGTCTCATGCAAATAAACTTGCATAGCCCAAGTGCTGTTGCTACCAGCATAATGGTGCAACACATTGAAGTAACCGTTCTTGCCCTCGGGAACGAGAATGTCGAACTCAAGGTCATAAACGCCAACAGATTGTTCGCCTAGCAGAGCAACGGCATCGTTTCCATAGAACAACCTTGCCGATTTGGCACCAACTGACGCGAATTCGTCAGAAATAATCGGTTCAGTCGCAGGAGGAGTAGCAGGCCAGGATTCCCACCAGTCGTTACCAGCGGCAGCGGCCTCGGTCATAAGCCCATTACCAACAGTATAGGCTTCAAACGATTCGCTCAAAACAACCGTTTGAGCGGCAAGATTGCCAGCAAACAAGAAAGCGGCAATCATCGCAACGAGTAAAGATACTTTTTTCATTTTTTTGAAATTTAGTTAGTTATTAAGTTTGTAAAGTGTTGTTCGGAAGAACGGGTGCGAAAAATCGCGCTGCAAATATAATCAATTTTCGAAAGATGCAAGGGATTTTTTCAGTTTTTAGTTTTCAGTTTGCAGTTTGCAGTTGGGAGTTGGCAGTTTGCAGTTGAGAGTTTAGAGTTTAGGGTTTAGAGTAGTTGGGAAGTTGGGAGTTTAGAATTGAGAATTGAGAATTGAGAGTTGAGAGTTGAGAGTTGAGAGGTTGGAGGTTGCCTATCGGTCAATCAAAATCTCCAAGAATTGCCGGAGTTTCAAAACCATGATTTTGGGGAAGGCTACATTTTCAAGAACTAAAAAATGCTTGTCGTCCGAAACAATGTATGTAGCATTGGCGGCAAAAGCACAATCCACAAATTTGTCATCGTCATGGTCGGCAACAATCAAACTCCACTTGAAATAAGGGTCGATAAACTTGACATTCTTACTCTTCAACAATAGCGCTATGACATTTTGAGCAACGGCAGGAGAAGTCTTTTTAGCAATGATTTCCTCATACTCCGCCAAAATGTCATTCGACACACACAGCACGTATTCACCCGATTGGAAGCCTTTCCAAACGGGATAATAAACGCTATGCCGCGAAAGCGAGGCGATGAGGCAGTTCGTGTCGAGAACTATTTTTAGAGGTTCAGGCATGATAAGGTGTCCTTAAATGCTCGTGCAATGTTTCCTCAATCTTTTCCTCGCTCCACTTTCCTTCATCCCATAGCCTGTCCATTTCCTCATCCACCTTGCGGGCATAATACTCGCAGACCACGTCATTCAGCTCCTTCACTTCCTCTTCGGTCTTGAAATGTGCCAAAAGACGCAGGAAATCCATTTGCGCTTGGTTTAGTCCGATATTCTGTGTCATTTCATTATGTTTTTGACATATTTGGCGCAAAGATAAACAAAATATGGGAGATGGGAGGGATTTTTTCAGTTTTTAGTTGGGAGTTTGCAGTTTTCAGTTGGGAGGTGGGAGGTTGGAGGTTGGAGGTTGCAGTTGGGAGTTGGGTTTTGCCTGGCGGGGGAGTCCGGAGACTCGCTTTGCGCCACATTCGCTTCGCGGCTTTGCGGGCGGAGTGAAATGCCATCACTTGTCGTCATAATGCCCGTAGGCAGACAAGACGAGGACAAGCACCTGTTTTAGCGAGACCCGCCAAAGCATCCTCAGAATAGTCAAGATTATATGTCATAGCCACAGCGTTTTAGCAGGTCGTCAACCGATTCGCCCGGCTGTTGGCGAGTGACCTTGCCTTGTTTCACCTTCTCCAACGAGCGGTCAATCATGGCAAAAAACTCGTCCTTGGTCATCAAAGAATCGTCAACACGGCGCTCGCCCGCGAGTTTGCGCAGATAGCGTGCGGCGCGTTTCATCAGGTTGTCGTCCTCGGCAATCACGCTGAGGTCGCAAAACATCTCGGCTGTCATTTCGGCTGTGCTCATAGTGCTTTTCTCCTTGATTATGCCACAAAGATAAACAAAAATTCGGGAAAGAAGATGATTTGCTCGTGATTTGCTTTAGATTTGCTCCCTCATCATTCAGCGAATTCGGCGTTTTCTGCGTCGAGCAGAACATCATTTATTCCATTTTCCCCTTAGTCAATTCCGTTTCAAGGAAGGCGAACACATAACGAGGGCTTTGGTAATAGAGCTTTGTCCTTTCATTCATCACCTTTAAATAGGTTTCCGAATTGAAAACAATGGAAAGCGCTTGCTCCATTGTCAACGAATCGTCTCGCTCCATCAGCAACAAGGCCAGACTCTTCACCATATCCATTTTCATCATCATCCGCTCACTCATAGTTTCCTCAATGTTTTAATCGCTTTCTCGGTTCCGAAAAAATACTGTATGGTCAACCCTTTAACATACTGCAAATTCCTAACCAACGTAGGCAAGTCGATGGATTTGTTCTCGTATCTCCAAAGCTGTGCACCCACGGTATCGTTGGCTATGGGACCAATCACCACATCATAATCATGAACCGCATCGGCAGAAGCGTTGTTGCGATTCAAAAGAATGAATTTAGCCCATTCTTCGCTATAATCCTCAAAACGCAGGATGCGTAGCTCCGACAAAACCGCTTCATCCACATCGTATGCCATGACCACAGGCGTGCCAAACTCAAGTTGTTCCACTTTTGTCTCGGCCATTTCCAAAGCTTGTTGGTAATTGTCCGAAAGATAAAAACCTCGTCCAAAATCCTTGTTCGGTTTCGATTTCAGCAAATCAATCCTATCGAACTCAACATTCGAGCCATGATATAGTCTCATACGATGGCCCCTCCTTTCCGATGGCAATATTCCGTGATGTCGTCAACCATAGAAAGGAACGACTGCGTATGAACATAACCATAATGGCGGTCAACAAAATCGATGCCTTTGAACCGACTCAAATAATTGAACGCCTGTTTCATCGAAAGTCCGTGCTTTTGCGCGAACTCGGCAACGAAAATCAGTGTCCACTCCATTTTATCTTGAATGCGATATGCCATAACACTTGTTGCTTTTCTGCTGCAAAAATAAACAAAAACCTGAAAACAAGAAGATTTACGCAAGATTAATGGCAGATTTGCTTCCCATTACATTGCCTTCGCTTCCTTCCAGTAGGCAATCATCTCGTCAATGGTGAGGTGCTGAACGCCTTTGCCTTGCTCGCGGGCGCGCTGCTCCACGTGGGCGAAACGCTGACGGAACTTCTTGTTGGTCTTCTCCAAGGCATCGTCGGGATTGACGCCGATGTAGTTGCCGTAGGCCGCCAAGGCGAAAAGCAGGTCGCCGTATTCCTCTTCGATGCGGGCCGTGTTGTCGGGCTTCTGGAGTTCGGCAAAGAGTTCCGTCTTCTCCTCCTCCACCTTCTGCCAGGCTTCTTCGGCGCTGGGCCAACGGAAGCCTACGCCAGAGGTCTTCTGGTGCATGCGGTAGGCCTTCAGCAGCGAAGGAAGAGCATCGGGCACGCCGCCCAGCACACTGCGGTTGTGCTCGCGCTCCAGCTTGATTTTCTCCCAGTTCTGCTCCACCTGCTCGGCGTTCTCAACCTTCTCATTGCCAAAGATATGCGGATGGCGCACAATCATCTTCTCGCAGATGCCGTTGAGCACGTCGGTGATGTCGAAGGCGCCTTGCTCCTGCCCTATCTTGGCGTAGAAGACGAGGTGGAGCATCAAGTCGCCGAGTTCCTTTTTCACCTCGTTGAGGTCGTCGTTGAGGATGGCTTGGCTGAGTTCGTAGGTCTCCTCGATGGTGAGGTGACGCAGGCTGTGGATGGTTTGGGTGCTGTCCCACGGGCAGCCGGCCCGCACCGCGTCCATGATATCCAAAAGTCGCTTGAAGGCATGTAGTCTTTCGTCCATAATTCAATAGAAATTTGACGCAAAAATAACGTTTTGTGGATTGGGATTGGCCTAAAGGCCAAGAAATCTTTCAAAAATCGAAATAAAATCGTTCAAAATCAAACAATTGGGCAAGACGGATTTTGGATTGATTTTGAAATGATTTTCAATGATTTCTTGCGAAGCAATCCCATAATAGCAGTCGTTTTTGTACCTTTGCAGCCCCAATGGAACGACAAAATCGCCATAGCATCCTTTTCGTCCTCTGCACCTTATTATTAATAAGTGCGTCGGCGAAAGCACAACTCAGCCAGCGCAACTACGAGGTGGAGGCCCGGGTGCATTATGGCTACATGTATTTCCAGAACGACGAATACCACTCAGCCTTAGGACGTTACAGTCGGCACACGCCAAGCTACGAGTTCTCGCTGCACCGCAACACCTACGGCGAGCATCGCTGGGAAGTGCTGCACAACTACCCTTCCATCGGCTTCACCTTCTATTACTCCGGTTTCGGCAACGACAGCATCTCCGCCGAGCTGGGCAAGGTGTTCGCCCTCTACCCTTTCATCAACTTCCCCATCACACCGAGCGAATCGAGCAAGCTGACCTTCAAGTTGGGCGTGGGCGTTTCGTATCTCACCAACAAATTCGACCCGAAGGAGAACTTCCACAACTACGCCATCGGCTCACACGTGAACGCCGCCATCAACCTGTCGTTCGAATACCGCCAACGTATCGTCGAGCGGCTGCATTGGGTGACCTCGGCGGGACTCACCCACTTCTCGAACGGCGCCACGCGCTCGCCCAACATGGGCATCAACATCCTCAGCGTGGCCACGGGACTTTCGTGGTATCTGGCACCGCCCAAAGCGCACATCGACAAACGCTTGCGCCCGAAGAACTACCCCTTCGAATTTGACGGCAAGCGGCACTTCGTCACCGACTACCAATACACGCTCGGCTTCAAGGATTTGAGCCAACAGTATGGCACGCACCAATATTTCTTCGTGCACGACCTGGCCGCCAACTTCATGTTCCAAATCACCGAGCGCGACCGCGTGGGCATGGGCGTGGAGCTGGTCTACGACAACTCCGACAAAATCACCAAGCCCGATTGGGACCTCTACCTGAAGCCTGGCCTGCTGTTCTCCTACGAGATGCTGCTCGACCGCGTCAGCTTCATGTTCAACGTGGGTCTGCGCAACAACGTGCCGCTCAACTCGAAGACGTTGGGCATGCTGTTCTACCAAAAGCTGGCGGCGCGTTACTATTTCGACGAGAACTGGTTTGCCACGCTTGCCTTCACCACCTACGACATCAAGGCCGACTTCATCAGCGTCGGCATCGGATACCACTTTCAACACAAATACTATTTGCCACGCTATGAAAAGAAACGCTATCGCAGTCCTGTTTTTCCTCGTTAGCCTGATGGCTGCTTCGTGCACCAAGATGGACGCGCTGTTCAACAACGGCGAGCCCGTCACCGAGCAGCGCAGCGTTGATCATCGATTCAGTGCCATCTCGATGTATAACAACGTGAATGTCAAGCTAGTGCAAGACAGCAATCCTCGCTTAGAACTCACCTGTCCGAAGAACCTCATCGAGAAAGTGACCACCGAGGTGCACGGCGACTCGCTCATCATCAAGAACGAAAACGACCATAACTGGCTGCGCAGCTACGACTACGACATCGATTTGACGGTATATTTCGACAGCCTGAATAGCATCAGATACGCCTCCATAGGCAACTTGCTTTGCTCCGATTCCATTGGCGGCTTCGTAGAACAGAGCATCGACTCGACAGAAAACGGCATCGACACAGTATGGACCCATGTCTTCAACCTCTATATTGTTGAAGGATCTGGCGACATCGACCTTACATTCCAATGCGATGTACTGAGAACCCATTTCAACAACGGAACCTCCGAAGTGACATTGCGAGGCATTACGAGCTATTCAGAAATCGACATGAGAAGTTATGGAAACGTTCATGCCGAGACACTTGAATCCAATTTCGTCAGGGTGCAATCCTACTCCACAAACGACGCCTACGTTTGGGCCAGATCGGGGTTGCGGGTATGGATTTACAGCATTGGGGACGTATATTACAAAGGCCATCCTTGGATTGTTGATGCCATTCACGGAGACGGACGAATCATCAAATTGGAATAAAATTTCAAATTGGACGGAAGAAATCGTTTTTTGGTACGAAATTTGCATGTTTTTCGGTTCGAGAACAACAGTTTTAGCAAACAAATAAAAACTCAATAAAATGAAAGCGTTAAGACTCATTCCATTCATCGCTTTGATGGTCTTCGCCAGCTGCTCTTCGAGCCGGCAAGTAGCCTATGATGACACTTACTATTCGCCTTACGGCAACCAAGGCGGACAGATGACCCGTGGCAACGGGTCCTACGTCAGCCCCAGTGTCAGCAGCAGTTCCACTTACGACTATCAAACTTACTATTCAGACAGCAAGAACTACGTCAGCGATGCTGAGCCCGTTTATCAGACCACTGAGACGGTGACCGACACCAACGGTGTGGTTTACACCACCACCGAGACCTACTACGATGCCGATTTCGCGGCACGCATCAAGCGTTTCGGCACGCAAGCCTCCTCGTCGAGAGACTATTATGACGACTACTATACCGGAGGCAGCGGCACAACCTATGTCTACGTGAACAGCTACGACCCGTTCTATTGGGACTATTATCCGAGCTTTTATGTGGGCTGGGGTTACCGTCCCTACTGGCGCAGCTACTACTGGGGATGGGATTACTATTGGGGCTATCCCTACTACAGCTACTGGGGTTGGGATCCTTACTGGAGTTATGCATGGTATCACCCCTACTATCCTCATCACCATCACCACTATGCCCATTGGAACGATTGGGGACACCACGGTGGCGGACATGGCGGAAATGGTGGCCCTGGCGGAAATGGTGGCGGACTAGGCAGCTATGTAGCCAGTGTGAGACACGGCAACAGTTCAGGCATCGGTTCGATGAGCCATCAGCTGCAAAACGGAGGCCGCACCAACGCAAGCGGCAGTGGCAGCATGTCAGGCCGCACCAACAGCGGTGCATCGGTCAGCGGCAGGACACCTGGTAGCGTGTCGAGCCGTCCATCGGCAAGCGCTAGCCGTCCGACGACAACACGTCCCACGGTGAGCAACCGTCCAACCAACAGCAGTCGTCCCACGGCAGGCACCAGCGGCCGCACAGGCAACGCCACAGCCAGCCGTCCCTCAGGCTCGAGCAACGCACGTCCCAGCAGCCAAAGCGGCGAGCGTCAGACCTACACATCACCGAACAACAGCCGCCAATCGCGCTCCAGCTCAGAGTACGTCCGCCCGCAAAGCTCCAACTCGCAGCGTCCTTCTTCGAGCGGCAGCTACAACAGAAGCAACTCATCATCGAGCAGAAGCAGCTCGCCTAGTGGCAGCTACAACAGGAGCAACTCGTCAAGCAACAGGAGCAGCTCGTCAAGCGGCAGCTACAATAGAGGCAGTTCCTCGTCGAGCTCAAGCCGTAGCAGCTCTGGAGGCTACAGCAGCGGAGGCAGCCGTGGCTCGAGTTCGAGCAGCCATAGCTCAAGCAGCAGCCATTCCAGCGGCGGAAGTCATTCTAGCGGCGGAGGCCATTCCAGCGGCGGCGGAAGAAGATAAATTTGGCAGGATTTCCTGCAATTGAAAATAAAAGACTACCTTTGCACGTCAAAACAAAGGTAGTTTTTTTGTATGGAAACGAAGAGAATCATCACAACGGCATTCACATTGTTGGCTTTCATCGCGACTTTCGCCCAAAGCAGCGATGACGCCTGCCTGTTTTCTCAGGCCTATTATCAAGGCACGGCCAAAGCCATGGGCATGGGCAACGCCATGGGCGCCGTGGGCGGCGACATGACGGCAACGTGTATCAACCCCGCTGGCATGGGCATCTATCGCAGCAATGAGTTCACCACCACGCTCAACCTACTTGACAATTACAACTCATCGACCTATTATGGCACGCAAAACAGCGCCAACACAATACGCATGTCCATCCCCAACGTAGGATATGTCAGCAGCAGGCAAAGAAGCAACTATCGCAGGTTACGTTTCACGCAATTCGGCATTGGTTTGACCCGCACCAACGACTATAACATCCACAGCTATGCCAGAGGCGTCAATCCGACGAGCTCGAAAATAGACAGTTACCTTAACACCATCAACGATTTGGGGCTGACGCCACTCGAAATCAGTGACTTCGCCTACGACCTCCATCCAGCATGGCTTACCTATCTCATTGACCAATACAATGACGGGCAGGGAACCTACTACAGCAGTCCCGTCCCGCAAGGCAACATTTGGCAAGGGATGGAGACCCGTTTCAAAGGGCGTTCTGAGGAATGGACCTTCGCTGGCAGTGCCAACTTCAGCGAGAGGCTGTTCATTGGTGGCAGCATCGGTCTGGCCCATGTCAAACGATTCGGGACAAGTGTGTTTGAAGAGAGCAGGCTTGAAGGCACAGATGCCGAGTTTGACGAATGGACGTACACGCAAGACATCAGTAGTACTGGCTGGGGGATCAATGCCAAAGCGGGGCTGATTTTCGTGGCCAGTCCCTGGCTACGTTTGGGAGCGGCTTTCCATTCACCAACATTCATGGCCTTTGATGAGACCTGGCAGACCGAGACCGAGTCGCAAATCCAAAACACCATCTACAAAAGGTTGAGTCCCAACAGTTCATACGAATACAACCTCGTCAGGCCACTGAAATGGATTGGTAGCGTGGCCTTCCTCATCGGAGACTCTGGTTTGGTGAGTTTCGACGCAGAATACACCAATTTTGGTGCAACACGAATTATGGCGGTCGCTAACGACGACTACGATTACAGTCCCGTCAACGATGATATCGAGAACATTTATGACAAGACCTTCAACTTCCGCTTAGGCGGCGAATGGCGTTTGGGCAGTTCGTATCTCCGTTTGGGCGCTGCCTACTATGGCAGTCCGTTTGGGATCAAAGAAGATGTCGGTAGCGTCAAGAAGGGCTCCATCGGCATCAGTCTACCCGTTTCGTTGTCTACCACTTTTGATTTCGCCTATGAGTTGGCCTATGGACAGACGCTCTACTTTCTTTACGACCCTGGCGACCTCGGAATAGAGGCCGTCGACCAGAAGCAGTTCAAGAACAACCTGGCTGCCACGCTCAAGGTCAGGTTCTGAAACAAAAAAGCCACCCCAAACAGGTGGCTTTTCCATTGAATTCCAAAGCATCTCTGCTTATGCTTCGTATTGGGCGATGATATCCTTGTCGACCAGGATACGTCCGCAATACTCGCACACGATGATTTTCTTGTGTGTGCAGATGTCAAGCTGGTGTTGGGGCGGGATGCGGTTGAAGCATCCGCCGCAAGCCTCATTGTGGATACCCACAACAGCCAGTCCGTTACGGGCATTCTTACGAATGCGCTTGTAGGCAACCAACAGGCGGTCTTCCACCAACTTCTCGCATTCGGCAGAACGCTCCAGCAGCTGTTCCTCTTCCTTCTCGGTGCCTTCCACCAAGGAGTGAAGCTCATCTTTCTTATCCGTCAGCTCGTTTTTCAATTCCGCCAGACGCTCTTGGGCATCATTCACCTTGACAGTGACATCGCTCTCCTTGGCCGTATTCTCTTTGATGCGTTTTTCAGAAAGCTGAATATCAAGCGTTTGGTATTCGATTTCTTTCGTCAACGAGTCGTATTCACGGTTATTGCGGACATTGTTCTGTTGCTCCTCATACTTCTTGATCAGAGCTTCCGTTTCCTTAATTTTGATTTTATAGGAAGCAATCTCCTTTTGGAACTTCTTGCTCTCTTCCTTGAGGTTGGTGACGCGGGTCTCGAGGCCGGCGATTTCATCTTCCATATCTTGAATCTCGAGCGGAAGGTTACCACGGTAGGCACGAATCTCGTCGATCTTCGAGTCGACCTGCTGAAGGGTGTAGAGGGCGACGAGCTTTTGCTCGACGCTCACCTCGACGGGGTCTTCGGCTGGTTTTGGGGCCTCTTTCTTTTCGACAGGTTTTTCTTCGGCAACGGCGGGAGTTTCCACTTTCGCCTCAGGTTTCTCATCGGCTTTGACTGCCTTCTTTTTCGTCGACTTTTTAGGCTCTTCCATCACTTCTGCTTCAGGCTCCTCTTTGGCTTTGGCGGTCTTCTTAGCAGGCTTCTTGGTTTCCTTCACTTCGACAGGCTCCTCTTCCACCTCGGGTTCTGCCTTGGCTTTCGTGGTTTTCTTAGCAGCCTTTTTGGTTTCTTTAACCTCTTCAACTTCAGCGACATTGGTCACTTCAGCGACTTCCTTGTTTTCTTTCTTAGCCATATTATTGATTACTTATTCTTTACGAAATAATGCACCGCATTGGTATTGGTCTCCGCGATAACGGCTGCAAAGGTAGGAAATTTTTTCCGAACTAACTCACATATTAATTCTTTCGTGAATTGTTCGGTCTCGAAATGTCCGCCGTCGACCATCAGCATACGGCCTTCGGGGATGAAAAAGTCGTGGTATTTGATGTCGGCAGTGAGGTAGGCGTCGGCCTTTTGGCGTATAGCATCATCCATAAACGGGCTGCCCGAGCCGCCACAAAGCGCGACTTTCTTGATTTTCCGCCCCGTAAGCGCCGTATGTTTTAAGCATGGAGAACTGATAATATTTGCCACAAGCTGTAGGAAATCTACTTCTTCCATAGCGTTTTCAAACTCGCCTACCATGCCCGCGCCATACAAATATGGATCATCCGTAGCGGGTTGAAGGATGCGTAAATTCTTCAATCCCAAACGCTCGGCCAAAACGCGGCTCACTCCTAAATAGCTGTTATCCAGATTGGTGTGCATCGAAATCATGGCAATGTCGTGCTTGATGGCTTTCGTCACTGCACGTTCAGTGTAGGTTTGCGGCGTGAGGTGTTTCAAACCCTTGAAAATCAGTGGATGATGGCTGATGATTAAGTCGCAGTTCTTGGTGATGGCTTCGTCAACAATCTCTTCAGTGATATCCAAGCAAATCAGTGTCTTATGGGCCTCGGCATTCAAATCGCCGACTTGCAGGCCTGCATTGTCGTAGCTCTCCTGCCATTGCAGCGGCGCCACCTCGGTGATGCAGTCCAAAATGTCTTTTACCGTCATATTTTTCAAAATTTGGCTCAAAAGTAGCGATTTTTCCGTAATTTTGACCCCCATAATGAGAATTTTACTGCTGCCCATATCGCTCATCTATCATATTATCCTGAGTATCAGGCATAAACTCTATGATTGGCGCATCCTAAGATCGCTACGGTTCGAGTATCCCATCATTGGCGTGGGCAACCTCAACCTGGGCGGAACGGGGAAGACCCCCCATACGGAATACCTGATTCAATTGTTGAAAGACCATTACCGCGTTGCGACTTTGAGTCGTGGCTACGGAAGAAAGACGAAAGGCTTCCAACGCTCCGACAGCCAAAGCACCTACGAGACCCTTGGCGACGAGCCTTTGCAGTATTTCCACAAATTCCCAGACGTACAAGTCGCCGTCGACGAAGACCGTATCGAAGGCGTGGAGAGACTGATTCTCAACAAGAACACGCCCGACGTCATTCTTTTGGACGACGCCTTCCAACATCGAAGAATCAAGGCGGGATTGAACGTCCTTTTGACCGAATACCAGCACTTGTATTGCGACGATTTCCTTTTTCCTGCCGGCACGTTGCGCGACATCAGGTCAGCGGCCAAGCGGGCAGACATCATCGTGGTCAGCAAGTCACCGACAAAGCTCTCGGAAGAGGAGAAACGACAGATTATCAACAAACTAAAGCCTTTGGAGCGCCAAAAGGTGTTTTTCTCCTACCTCGAGTATGAAGCGTTAAAGCCATTGAACGAGGCAGCAAAAAACCTGAACCTCGAAAACGCGACCTCCGCCTTGTTGTTTTGCGGCATCGCCCATCCCCAGCCTTTGGTTAACGAGCTTTCCAAACGCTTCCAAAGCGTTGAGACTTTGACTTTTGCCGATCATCATCCTTACAATGAAAAGGAAATAAAAAGCATCGTCCAGCGTTATGACACGATGGAAGGCCACGGAAAAATCATCGTCACCACTGAAAAAGATGCCGCGCGATTGACAAATTCTGCCTATCTTTGTCAGTTTGAAACCGCGCCATTGTTCGCTGCGCCGATTCGCGTGCGTTTCCATGAAGAAGAGAAGTTTAACGAAGAAATATTGACCTATGTACGAGAGAATCCTCACCACTGTTGATTTCATCAACAAGAAAACCAATAACTTCCGTCCCGAAGTCGGCGTTGTGCTCGGCTCTGGTTTGGGCGGTTTGGCCAACGGCATCACCGTGGAATGCGCCATCCCCTACTCCGAAATCCCCAACTTTCCCGTCTCGACGGTGAAAGGGCACAAGGGGCAGCTACTGTTTGGCACCATCGCGGGGCGCAAGGTCGTGGCGATGCAAGGCCGGTTCCATTATTACGAAGGCTACCCGATGAGCGAGGTCGTCTTCCCCATCCGTGTGATGATGCAGTTGGGCATCCAGTTCCTCATTCTCAGCAATGCCGCTGGCGGACTCAACCCAGCCTTCAAGGTGGGTGACATCATGATCATCAACGACCAAATCCACGCCATGCCCAACCCGCTGATTGGGCCTCACGACGAACGGTTTGGCGAGCGTTTCCCCGATATGAGCGAGCCTTACGACAAACGCCTCATCAAGTTGGCCGACGAGATAGCGATGGAAAAAGGCATCTGGGTGCAGCACGGCGTGTATTGCTCCACCACTGGCCCGACCTACGAAACGCCCGCCGAATGCCGCTACTTCCGCATCATCGGTGCCGACACCATTGGCATGTCAACGACGCCTGAAGTCATCGTGGCGCGACAGGGCAAGCTACCCGTCTTCGGCCTGTCCATCGTCTCCGACATGGGCAATATCTACGGCGTGGACCACATCACCAACATCACACACGAAGAGGTGATTAAGGCCGTGAATGCCGTCGAGCCGAAGCTCATCACGCTCATCACCGAACTCATCCGCCGCAGCGCCACAATCCAGTTCTGATGGCCGTTTATTTCGTCACCGATTTCCATTTGGGCATCCCGTCTTTGGAGGACAGCCACGAGCGCGAGCGCAAGTTGCTGCGCTTCCTCGACACAATTCGTCCCGACTGCGAGGAACTTTTCCTGATGGGCGACCTTTTCGACTTCTGGTTTGAATACAAAACCGTGATTCCCAAAGGTTTCGTCAGGCTGCAAGGCAAGTTGGCCGAGTTTGTGGACAGCGGCATTCCCGTGCACATGTTCATCGGCAACCACGACTTGTGGAGTTTCGGCTACCTGCACGACGAAATCGGGATTACCTTGCACCGCGAGCCGGAGGTGATGATGCTGAAAGGCAAGAAGTTCTTCCTCGTGCACGGCGACGGCAGAGGTCCGGGCGACAGAGGCTACAAGTTCCTGAAAAAAGTGTTCGAATGTAAGTTTAATCAGCTCTTGTTCAAATGGTTGCATCCTGATTTCGGCATTGGCCTTGCCTTGAAATGGTCGCACAAGCACCGCCTGAAGAAACTCAAGAATGAAGTGGAGCGCGGCTATTACGACAATGTCCCCGAAACGCGTCTCTACCAATACGCCCAAGAGCAAGCCCAGCTCGACCCATCGATTGACTTCTTCGTCTTCGGCCATCAGCACAAGCCGATGCAATACAAGACGGGCGACCACGCTGTGACCACTGTCGTGGGCAATTGGATTTATGACTTTACTTTTGCGGTGTTTGACGGGGAAAGTGTTGAGTTGAAGCGGTTTGAGGAAGCTACTAATTGAAAAAGAACTCTATTTATGACAAAGAAAGAAGCATTACAACTGTTTGAGCAGAGAAAAGTCCGCACGATGTGGGACGACCAAGAAGAGAAATGGTATTTTTCCATTGTGGATGTGGTTGCTGTATTAACCGACAGTCCAAACCCTCGTAATTATTGGAAAGTACTGAAGCACAGATTAGTAAATGAAGGAAATGAAACGGTTACAAATTGTAACCAGTTGAAACTACGGGCTGAAGATGGCAAGATGCGAGCGACCGATGTCGCTGATACAGAGCAACTTTTCCGCATTATCCAAAGCATTCCATCGCCCAAGGCCGAGCCTTTCAAGCAATGGATGGCACAAGTGGCTAGCCAGCGGATAGACCAAATGCAAGACCCAGAATTGAGCATTGACCAAGCCGTTGCCGACTACAGGAGATTGGGGTATTCCGAGGCGTGGATTAACCAACGCATCAAGTCCATCGAAGTGCGAAAGGAACTCACCGACGAATGGAAACGCACGGGCGTTCAAGAGGGTTTGGAATACGCCTCGCTCACCGACATCATCACGCGCGAATGGAGCGGACTGACCACAAAACAATACAAGCAATACAAAGGTCTAAAGAAGGAAAACCTTCGCGACAACATGACCAACCTTGAAATCGCGCTCAACATCTTGGCCGAAGCCTCCGCCACCGAACTCTCGAAGCAGCGCGACCCGCAAGGTTTCCGCCAGCAAAGACAAGTGGCCAAAGACGGCGGCAGCGTAGCCAAAGCCGCCCGCGACCAGTTGGAGAGCCAATTGGGCCGAAGCATCATTTCACCAGAAAAAGCGAGTGATTATTTGCTGCCTGCGGAAGATGTTGAGGCATTGCCTGAACCTTGAAGATTACTTCAAAGCACCACGAATTACCATTGTCGGCAATTGGATTTATGATTTCATTTACGCTGTGTTTGATGGAAAGAAAGTTGAATTAAGATGGTTTAAGGTAACCAGTTGAAAAACAAATCGAAAATATCTAATGGGCGGCCAAAACCTATCTGCGCTTGAACCTTCCAAACAAGGAAGAAAAGACAGAGGGGGATGATGCACTGTCGTTGCCCGCATTCGGTGTTGGCGTTGGCACTTCGGGCGCAGGCTCCAGTATCGGCATGGGAGATGGCGCGGGGGCCTCAAAACGCTTGGTGATGACCTCGGGCAACTGCACATTCAAGGCCGAACTTAATTCCTTCACAATGGTCTCATTGGCACCGTACGAATCGGCGTTTTCCAGTTCATCTTGCCACGAAGGATTGATTTGCAAGTACTTACGCTCAAAATAATCCTGTTTGATGTAGGAAAGCAGCAAATGGTTCATGGCATTAGGTTGCATCGAATTGGCGACATTAACATACTTGATGGCTGCATCGATGTCGGCTCTCTGGCATTGGAAAGGCTTCTTGCCGCGCAAATGACAGACGGCCGTGTTGAAAAACATGTCGGGATTGTCGATGTTATCGTCCATGATCTTGTCGTACACCTCCAGGGCCTTGTCGTACATCTTCATGTTGATGTAGCATACGGCCAAGGCGCCGTTGAGCGACTTATGCATCGGGTTTTCGGCAACGATCGACTTGTAGACGTTCATGTATTTCGTCATCTCGACGGCAGGCATGGCCTGAATCTCGCTGATTTTTTGGACGACGATGGGGCGCTTGCAAAAACGGCATTTCACCTGGTCTGTCGACACCGGTTGGTTACAACCCGGGCAGTTGAGTGCAATAACTTTATCCATTTCAATGATTCAATTTGATTTGTTCAACTCTTCCTATGGTTTTTTTGGCGTACAACTTGATGCGCCCTGCGGCCTCAACATAACCTTCCTCGGGTACCGATTCCGCCTCGTCCATCAATTGGTCCAATTCCTCAATGATATTGTTGAGTTTGTTGATCGAAATCCTGTTTTCGGCGTCTTTCGGCGTCAGGCCCTTGAATTCGGCAAACAGAAGGTCGACTGCATTTTCGCCCTTTGCGCCGTGAAGCGACTGTAAGGTGGAGAAGCGTGAGGCCAGGGTTTTCATCTGCGAGATGATGTTGGCGATTTCCTTGGAATGGTTGCTTTTCTCCTTTTCTCTCTCGGTGTCTTGGACGTCCGTGCGGAGCAAAATAGACCCTACGATGACCCATAGCAAAGTGATCACAAAAATGGCTATGTAGTAATATCTAGCTGAGAGAGGGATGCGGCGCAAACCTATGTTGTACAACAGCATGAAGAAAGCGCCGATGATTATATAATACAGGGCTGCGACACCGGTGGTTATCTTAAACACCTGTGAAGTCCCGTCCTTTTCGCCAAAATACAGATAGCCGATCCAGCCGAAAAAGACAAGCTCCAAGAAGACAGTATACAGCATGTTGAACAGGAACAGATGCCATGTAGGCTCTTCGGGCTTGAAGATGAAGAACAGCACGATGGTGGCGACGGCGGCCAATGCCGGCACCACTATTCCCGTGAAAATAGAAACGTTTTTCGTTGTTTGTGACATGATAAATATGGTTTTAAAAGGTTAAGGCATTGGGGATATAGGCGGCATTTGGGGTGGCGTGGCACCGAAGAGGTTCATCAGCTGGGGGCATGTGGCAGCGGGAGCCCATTGCGGCATGCCGTTAGTCCATACCAGGGTGTCGCGGGCTACCTGTCCCGTCTGGATAAGCTGTTGAATCTGTTGGATGTTATAGGGACCCATTTGGGCGCCATTGAGATACACATGGAACATGACGGCATTAGGCATTGGAGGGGGCGGTGCCTGCATCGAGCCGGCGATGTTGCCCATTTGGGCGCCAAAGGCACCTCCCATTCCAAAGCCCATGCCCATGCCCATGCCGGCGCCCATCATCTGACCTGCGCCGCCTTCGTTGCCGGCGGCGGTCTGCATGATGTCGAGTTGACGTTCGGTACGGTAGTCCATACCCAAAGCGCCCAGCTGCGAGCGTTTTGCGCGGGCTTCGTAGATGCCTTTCACGTTGGCGTCTTCGAGGTCGGGGCTGAAGTTGAGGAACTGGAACGACTCCACCTTCATACCGTACTTGCTAACGTCGGCCTGCAAGGCCTCGCCCATGGCGGACGACAGATCCTCCAAATAGTTGTTGACGTCCAAGGCTGAAATGTTCCTTGTGCGCATCAAAGTGGAGGTGACGACGGAGAACTTGCTGCTGATAGTGCCGGCAAAACGGCTTTCCACGTCCTCTGTGGTGATGATGTGGGTGGTGCCGACGATCTCACGCATGAACATGGTAGGATCCGTAATGCGAACGCCATATTGCACGGCACAACGGATAGGGATGGGGATGGGATAGTCGCCCAAAGAGCTGTCGAGAATATTCACCGGATTGGCTGTACCCCAGTACATCTCCCTGAAAGGAACCAGATTGACGAAAAACACATCGCACGGCCATGACGTTTCGCCCCAGGGCTTGTTGATCAGTTTGCTGAGGAACGGGATGTTGCGCACATCAAGGATGACATTCTGCCCTTCGCCACCGTTGCGGTTGAACACATCGCAAAGCTGGCCGCTGCTATAGAACAGCGCCGCTTGTGTGTCGTTCACAATCAGGTGATTGCCCTTGTGTATTTCGTTATGAGGATATTTCCAAGACATCTCGCCCTCTTCCCACGAGTGGGAAATGACTTCCATACGAGCACCGCTGCGTTCGGCGCCTTGTCCGTCGTAGGTATCGTCATTATAGTGTGTTTTGAAAAGTGACATAGCTGTTTCTGTTTAATGTTTTAAACTAGGGTATTCTATGCGATAGATATTGCCTTTGCAACGCTTAAAGATACGCACGTAAGTCAAATACAACCCTATGACCAATCCGTATTTACGTAAGGCAAGGATGGCGAACTCCGAGCATCTTGGCATCAGGATGCACCGTCCGCGCACTTCGTCGGAAGCATAGTGCTGATAGAGTTGGATGCAATCGATCAAAAACCAACGCAATGCCATCAGCCATGCTAGCAGCAACACTGCAAGCAACACCCAGACGTGGGTGAGTGCTTGCCGCGTCGTGGCTGATTGGGGCCAAATGCCGAGCAGGTAATCGCGCACGCTTTCCATTCCTAGAACCATTTGCACGCCTTTCGTAATGCCGAGCACCGCAAGGGTGAAGACGAGCCATTTCAGCCCCACCTTGAAATAGGTGACATCGGGTCGATAGAGGGGGCGGCGTTCACAGTAAGCTTTGGCGATGTCCTGGATGAATTGCGACGGATTGTCTTCCCAGCGCATGACCTACCTATATTAATTAGGCGTTTTTCTTCTCTCTCAGTTTAGCCTTCAGGCCCTGGATGGAGGCTTCCAACGTGTCGTCTTCGTCTTCCATCTGGCAGTTGAGTCTGTCGCCAGGAACGATGATGGAGAATTGCTTGTCTTCGACGTTCTTGAGGCCGAATTCGACGTCGCCCTTGCAGGTGGTCTTGACCGGCACTTCCTTCTCTATGGTTTCGGTAACCGTTGAGAAGTTGGTGATGTCCTTGTAGAAGTACTCTTCGGTTCTTTCCTTCTTGGTGTCGTCAATCGTTGAGAAGGTGTATTGCCATACATAAACCTGCGTGGCCGAGCAGAACACCCATGAAATCTGGTAATGCGAGCTTCTCCACTTCATGTCCTTACCATAGAGAGAAAGGGAGTTTTTGGGAGTGTAGTCGAAGCCTTCGAAGTGGATGGGGCGAACCTCCTGGACGTCTTCTTCTTCCATGCCAATCTTGGCCAAGGCTTTCTTTTTCCAATCGGTGGAGTTGATCATTTTAACCACCATTTGCTCGTATTCCTGGTCTGTCATCAAGTGGCCGAAGATGCAGCCTTTGTATTGATAAAAATACTTCAGGGCATTCTTTTGCTCTTCAGTACGGCCCTTCATCAACAGGTCGAGCTCTTTTTTTACGTCTTTTTGTGCCATATTAGTATCTTATTTATTATGAATTAGGAAATATCTGATCACGATGCAAAGCTACAATATAGACACAATTGCTCGACCAATTATATGTAGCAAAAATTTAGTCACAACTGTAATAAGATAAAATACATAACCATCAAATACCATTTGACACGCGCCTGCTTTCCCAATCATCCGAATACACCTTAAAGAAGTTGCAATCCAAAATATCGCAAAGCCGCGAAAGGATTTCAGTGCTCACCCATTGGCTCTCGAAAAGGTGATAGACATTCTGCCGCGAGCAGCACAGCTTGCGGGCCAGCCACGCCACGGTGCGCTCCTGCCGAGCAAGTTCGGCTTTGACAAGGTGTCCGATATGTGGGGATTCTCGCGTGGGCATTGTCCTTGGGTTTTAGGCATGAAAAAAGCGTGGAATTTATTTCTTGCTTGAACATCAGGGCTACCACACCCCACCAATCTAACAAGTATTCCACGCCGTGCCATACACGACGAATAACAACTTGTTCTTGATTGGTTTGCCCTCACTATGAGGGCGGGTGGTAGATTGATGTTCAAGAACTTGCTACAAACGCTATTTTTATTGGTTATTTATTCTCTTTGTTATTTTGTCCTATAGTTACTCGATTTATTACACAAATTATCTGTCATTTACTATCTCAACGTCTCCAAGAAATCGGAATATTTTAAAATCGGTATACCTTTATGCACACCAAGTTCTGTCAAATCCTTATCGCCACTTACAATAAAATCAACAGGTACAGTCTCGGCCATCGAAAGAAGATACAAATCCTTGATATCACGTATAGGCGATTCACTCTGAACTGTGATATCTGTTACCAAACAAACATCATACACCATTTCAAAAAAATAGAACCGCGTTTCCTCGGATATGAGTTTGTCGAACTTCGGTCGCGCAATAACCGTGCGGATTTCCTCCAATAATTGTTCACTGACATAAACCTCAACATCTTGCCGATTGAGAACTTCTGC
The DNA here is from genome assembly GCA_017477425.1 of Bacteroidales bacterium. Classification (GTDB taxonomy): domain Bacteria; phylum Bacteroidota; class Bacteroidia; order Bacteroidales; family F082; genus Limimorpha. The sequence goes on along the minus strand of JAFUVT010000033.1, from coordinate 22,080 downwards.
CAATGATGAAAGTCGTTTACCAATCATAAACGAAATCCACAAATTTGTATCAAATAGAACTTTCATTTGCCGTAACGCACCGCATTAACTTCTGCTGCAATTTCCTCATCGGTCATCGAAGAAGTTTGCGAACATGACTTGATGAATTTCTCTATCGATGCACGGCGTGGGCGCACTTTCCATCCCATCCGAGCAAACAGTTCCTCCATCAAACTGAAATCACTCTGTGGAATTGACACTACATAATCTTCCATCTCTTATAGTTTAATTGATTTATGCTGCAAAGTTACAACTTTTTCCCAAAAGAAACCAATATCCCAAAGAATTCCCTATCTTTGCCAATCTCAAATATTGAATCTTAAATACAAACCATCATGCAAATCACAAAGAATTACATCGAAGCCAACAAGGACCGTTTTCTGGACGAGTTGTTTGGCCTCATCAGAATCCCTTCCATTAGTTCGGAATCGGCGCACAAACCCGATATGATTCGCTGCGCTGAATACTGGCGCGATGCCATCCTGGCCGCTGGTGCCGACAAGGCCGAGGTGATGCCCACCGAAGGCAACCCCATCGTCTATGGCGAAAAAATCATCGACCCGAAACTGCCCACCGTCTTGGTTTACGGTCACTACGACGTGATGCCCGTCGACCCCATCGAACTGTGGCACACCGACCCGTTTGAACCCGTCATCAAGGACGGCAAAATCTGGGCACGCGGCGCCGACGACGACAAAGGCCAGTCGTTCATGCACGCCAAGGCCTTCGAAACGATGGTGAAAACCAACACTTTGCCTTGCAACGTGAAATTCATGCTCGAAGGTGAAGAGGAAATCGGCTCGGGCAGCCTCTCGAAGTGGGTCGTGGAATACAAGGATCTGGTCAAGGCTGACATCATCCTCGTTTCCGACACCTCGATGATCGGTACTGACGTGCCGAGCATCACCACGGGATTGCGCGGTTTGGCCTATTGGGAAATCGAGGTCACAGGGCCCAATGCCGACCTGCATTCTGGTCTGTTTGGTGGCAGCGTCGCCAACCCGCTCAACACCTTGTGCGAGATGATTGCCAAGTGTATGGACGAGAACAACCACATCACCATTCCGCATTTCTATGATGATGTCATTGAATGCTCCGCCCGCGAGCGCGAACTGCTCAATATGGCGCCTTACAACGAGGACGACTACAAGAAGAGCGTCGGCGTGAAGGCCTTGCGCGGCGAGAAAGGCTACACCAAAATCGAGCGCGTCGGCATCCGCCCGACCTTCGACCTCTGCGGTATGTGGGGCGGCTACACGGGCGAAGGCTCCAAGACCGTCCTGCCGTCGAAGGCCTATGCCAAACTGTCGTGCCGCCTCGTCCCCAACCAAGACCACGAGAAGATTGCCGTGTTGGTGAAAGACTACCTCGAAAAGAACGCGCCCGACTATGTGACCGTGAAAGTCACGCCGCTACATGGCGGACAAGCCTACGGCTGCCCCATCGACCTGCCGGCCTACAAAGCCGCCGAAGCCGCCTACATGGACACTTACGGCAAACTCCCCATCCCAATGCGCTCGGGCGGCTCCATTCCGATTATCTCGACCTTCGAGAAAGTGCTGGGTATCAAGAGCATCCTGATGGGCTTCGGCCTCGGCGAAGACGCCATCCACTCGCCCAACGAGAACTACCGCCTCGACCATTTCTACAAAGGCATCGAGACCATCATCGCCTTCTATCAGCATTTCGCCCAAAAAGGTGATGTAGCGTAAAAAAAAATAGAGACGCGCCGTGGCACGTCTCTACGAAGTATCTTGAAAAGAAATCGCCTACAGTTTGCGGGCGATTTCTTTTTCAGTATAGCCCTCGATGATATCGCCGACCTTGATATCGTTGAAGTTTTCGATGTTCAAGCCGCAGTCCATACCAGCACTGACCTCTTTCACATCGTCCTTGTAGCGTTTCAAAGAGCCTAGCATACCCGTATAGATCACGATGCCATCGCGGATGACGCGAATCTTCGTATTGCGGGTGACCTTGCCATCCAGGACCATACAGCCGGCGATGGTGCCGACCTTGCTAATCTTGAACGTCTCGCGAATCTCGAGGTTGCAAGTGACCACCTCTTCGATTTCAGGAGCCAACATGCCCTCGATAGCAGCCTTGATTTCTTCGATAGCGGTGTAGATGATGGAATAGAGACGGATATCTATCTTCTCATTCTCAGCCATCTTACGCGCTTGCGCAGTAGGACGCACGTTGAAGCCCACGATGACGGCGTTGGATGCCGAGGCCAGCATGACGTCCGACTCGCTGATAGCACCCACCGACTTGTGGATCACGTTGACCTGAACCTCTTCGGTGGAAAGCTTCAGTAAGCTGTCGGCCAACGCCTCGACGGAGCCGTCGACGTCTGCCTTGACGATAATGTTCAATTCCTTGAAGTCGCCGATGGCGATGCGTCGTCCAATCTCGTCCAAAGTGATGTGTGGGCTGGTGCGACGTGTTTGTTCGCGTTGCAGTTGTTCACGACGATTGGCAATGGCTTTCACCTCACGCTCGTCGGTCATCACGTTGAAGCCGTCGCCTGGCATAGGGGCGCCGTTCAAGCCGAGCAGCAGCACTGGCGTTGACGGACCTGCCTCCTTAACGGGGCGATTGTGATCGTCGAACATGGCTTTCACTTTACCATAGGTGGTGCCTGCCAGTACCATGTCGCCAATCTTCAAGGTGCCATTTTGCACCAAAATCTTGGCCACATAACCACGGCCTTTGTCCAAAGCCGACTCGATGACCGTGCCTTTAGCCATACGGTTGGGGTTGGCCTTCAGGTCAAGAAGCTCAGCTTCGAGCAACACTTTTTCAAGCAGGGCATCGACATTGAGGCCGACCTTGGCGGCAATTTCCTGGTCTTGGTACTTGCCGCCCCAACTCTCGACGAGGATATTCATATTGGCCAGTTGTTCGCGAATCTTGTCGGGATTGGCGGTGGGCTTATCGATCTTATTCAGGGCAAAGACAATAGGCACACCAGCAGCTTGGGCGTGGTTAATGGCCTCAACCGTTTGTGGCATCACGCTGTCGTCGGTAGCAATCACAATGATAGCCACGTCGGTGATCTTAGCACCACGGGCACGCATGGCGGTGAAGGCCTCGTGACCAGGCGTATCCAGGAACGTGATTTTCTTGCCACTTTCTGTCGTCACCTCATAAGCACCGATGTGTTGGGTGATGCCACCTGCCTCACCGGCCACCACGTTGGTATTACGGATGTAGTCAAGTAGCTTGGTCTTACCGTGGTCGACATGGCCCATGACCGTAACGACGGGTGCACGCGGGACGAGATCCTCCTCTTTGTCTGTTTCCTCGGTCTCAGCGATAGCCTCTTGCACGTCGGCACTGACGAAGTCAACCTGGAAGCCAAACTCTTCGGCCACCACCGTCAAAGCCTCAGCGTCGAGACGTTGGTTGATGGATACTGGCATGCCGAGGCTCATGCAGGTGCCGATGACCTTCACCACGGGCACGTTCATCATAGTGGCCAATTCGTTGGCTGTGACAAACTCGGTCACTTTCAGCACCTTCTTATCTTCCTCTTGGCGCATCATTTCCTCCATCATGGAGCCTGCCACCTGCTGACGTTTCTCACGGCGGTGTTTCGAGGTCTTCGACTTGCCCATCGGGGCGAGGCGTGCCAAGGTGTCCTTAATCTGCTTCGAAATCTCCTCTTCCGTCAGTTCGGGTTTCTCCTCACGCTTGTTCCTCTTGTCTTTCTTGTTAGGTTTGGCATTGTCTTTCGGGCCTTTCTTACCAGCATTGTCGGCAGGCTTTGGTCCTTTGCCTGGTTTACCACCTTCTTGTTTCTTCGTGGCACCACTGGCATTCGCGCTCGGACCTGTGGGATTCTCCGAAGAGCCTTCGGGCTTACCGCCCATGATGCGTTTGCGTTTCTTTTTCTTCTTCGATTCGCCAGATTTTCCTTGCTTCTTCTCGTCGGGCAGCTCTACCATACCCAACACCTTGGGGCCTTGCAATTTGGGGGCTTCCAACTTGATGACTCTAGGCTCGACAGGCTTCTCTGGTTCTGGTTTGGCAGGAATCTCTGGCTTAGGCTCCTCTTTCTTCGGAGCTGGTTTCTGCTCCTTGGGTTCCTTTTCTTCAGGTTTTTGTTCCTTCTTGGGTTGCGTAGGTTTGTCTTTCTTGGCCTTCTTCTTTCCTTCCTTAGGCTCCAAGTCGATTTGGCCCAAGATCTTCAGCGAGATGCCCGACTTTTCTTCGTCCTTTGGTTTTTCGGCGACGGGCTTCGTCTCCGTTACTTCAGGTTGGGGCGTCGTTGGCTCCTCATTGACGGGAGCGTCTGGCTTCTCTTGGTTCTCTTCTTTGGCGGGTTCGGCAGACTTGGCTGTCTTTCGCGCTGGTGATGATATCGTATTGGTGCGGATAATCACTTCCTCGTGGTCCTCCTCATCGACGCTCTTTGTCGCCTGCAATGCCGAGTCAACGGAAACACTACCGCCTTTATACGAGAGGTTACCCAATTTCATGGCCTCGTTCTTCACTTCCTTCTCGCCCTGATATTCCTTCACGAGCAGCTCGTACATCGGCGATGTGAGCTTCGTGTTGGGTGACGGATCCACTTGGAAGCCCTTCTTCGCGAGGAACTCCACGATGGTATCCTTACCCACATTAAATTCTTTTGCCGCTTTCGACAATCGAATTGTAAAACTAGTTTCTTCGGACATAGCTGTTCTCCTTTGTTTCTCGTTTATTGTTTATTGCCTTGGCATCATTCGGCATCTTGTTCAAATTCAGCCCTCAGGATGCGGAACACATCCCTGACGGTCTCCATCTCGAGGTCGGCACGCGAGGCCACCTCTTCTGGCGTGTACGACAGCACATTCTTGGCCGTATCGCAGCCCATCTTGATGAGCGAGTCGATGACCCATTGGTCGATTTCGTCAGAGAACTCTTGCAGGTCGACGTCTTCTTCGGCGTTGTTGGCTTCGCTGTTACGATAAACGTCGATTTCGTAGCCCGTCAGTTTTCCGGCCAGTTTTATATTGTAGCCGCCCTTACCGATGGCGAGGCTGATTTGGTCGTTCTCCATATACACGTTCGCCATCGTGTTGTCACTGCTGAGGACGATGTTGGTAATCTTGGCGGGGCTCAAGGCGCGGGTGATAAACAGGATCGGGTTGGTGGTCCAGTTGATGATGTCGATATTCTCGTTGCGCAACTCGCGGACAATGCCGTGGATTCGCGTTCCCTTCATGCCGACGCAGGCGCCGACGGGGTCGATGCGGTCATCGTAGGACTCAACGGCCACCTTGGCGCGCTGTCCTGGCTCACGCACAATCTTCTTGATGGTGATCAGGCCATCGTAAATCTCGGGCACTTCGGCTTCGAGCAAACGTTGCAAGAAAATCTCGGACGCTCTCGAAAGCGTCACCACGGGTGAGCCATTGACGCTGTCGACGCTCTTGACAATGGCACGCAGGGTGTCACCTTTTTTATAAATGTCACTCGGAATCTGTTCAATTTTGGGCACCACCAGTTCGATACCTTCGTCGTCAGTGACTACGATTTCGCGTTTCCATACGTGTTGCACCTCAGCGGTGATGATCTCGCCCACCTTTTCCTTGTATTTCTGGAAGATGTTCTCCTTCTCATATTCAGACACCTTAGTCTGCAGGTTTTGGCGCAGGGCCAAAATATCGCGACGGCCGAAGTTCTCGATGCGCAGTTCCTCATTCACCTCTTCGCCCACTTCGAAGTCGGGCTCGATCTTGATGGCGTCGGAGAGTTTTATCTCGCGCAGGGGGTCGGTCAGTTCGTCGTCCTCAACCACGGTGCGGTTGTGATAGATCTCGAAATCGCCCTTATCGACGTTCACGATGATGTCGATGAAGTCGGCGGTGTCGGTGTCGAATTTCTTGTTCAACATGCCACGGAACACATCCTCGATGATGCGCATCATGGCTTCGCGGTCGATGTTCTTGAACTCCTTGAACTCGGAGAAAGTTTCCACTAATTTATAGTTATCCATTTTTGTATGTTGATTGTTTATTGTTTAATCGTTGAACTGATGTGTTCGGCCCTTCGACAGGGTCAGGGACCTTAGCCAGTGAAGGTCGTTGAGCCTGTCGAAACGCCGACTTAGAATATTATAGCAGGTTTAATCTCCACTTTTTTTCGTTCCAGAATCAAGTTGCTTGGCTCCTCAATGGTTTTCTTCTTCGAGGTTTTCTTGGGTGCAGGGGCAAATTCAATCTTCTCGGCATCGAAGCCCACCAATTTGCCTTGCTGCTTGCCGGTTTCCTTTGTCTTCACTTCAACGTCCTTGCCCACATACTTCTGCAACTGGCGGTCCATCTTCAAGTCGCCGGAAAGGCCCCACGAGAAAACACTCAGCTCGTAATCCTCAACATCACGGTCGAGTTTTTCGTTGACGAAGCGGCTCAACTCGGCGCAATGGTCGATGTTGACTGCCGTGTCGGAATCGATGTAGATCTCAATCACGTTGTTCGGTTTCACCTTCACATCGACCAAAAAGCGATCGGTCTCGATGAGGGCTTCTTCGCAGAGGGTCGCAACCTGTTCTTTTGTTATCATTTGATTTACAAAGATTTATAATTCAACATTCAGTATTCCAACTTCAAACAAAAAGACCTGTTACTCAAAGTAGCAGGTCTTTTCTTCCACCTTAAGTTGTCGAGCAAGGATTCGAACCTTGACAGGCAGAACCAAAATCTGCAGTGCTGCCATTACACCACTCGACATCATTCGTTCCCGAATGCGGCTGCAAAAGTACAACTAATTTTGTTACCTGCAAGCGTTTTTTTCGATTTTTTTCAAAAAAACTTCATTTGCCATACAAAGAACCGCTTTTTGCCGTTTTTCTTCAAAGGTGAAGCCAAAAATCCGTATCTTTGCCGTTTGGCACAGAATAAAAATTGATTCGATAATCAACAAAAAGTTTTATATCATTATGACTTTCAAAAGGTTAAACAACATCACAGGATGGTTCGCTGGACTGATTGCGACCATCGTGTATTTCCTCACGCTTGAGCCTACCGTCAGCTGGTGGGACTGCGGTGAGTACATCTCCACCGCCTACAAACTGCAAGTGGGGCACCCGCCTGGGGCACCGCTGTTCCAAATGATTGGACGATTCTTCTCGCTCTTTGCGGGCGGCGATGTCACCAAGGTGGCCATGATGGTCAACGTGATGTCGGCCATTTGCAGCGGCCTCACCATCGTCTTCCTCTTCTGGACCATCACGATGATGGCGCGCAAGGTGTGGATGAAAGAAGGCGAAGACGCACCTTGGGTAAATAAAATAGGTGTGCTGCTGGCCGGTTTCGTCGGCGCGGTGGCCTACACCTTCACCGAGTCGTTCTGGTTCAACGCCGTGGAGGGCGAGGTCTACGCCATGTCGTCGTTCTTCACCGCCGTCACGTTTTGGGCCATCCTGAAATGGGAGCAAGTGGCCGACGAGCCAACGAGTTACCGTTGGTTCATCTTCATCGCCTTCCTCATCGGCCTGTCGATTGGCGTTCACCTGCTCAACCTGCTCTGCGTGCCTGCCATCGTCTATGTGGTTTACTTCAAGAAGTGGAAAAAGACCTCGTTTGGCGGTTTCGTGCTGGCAGGCCTGGTTTCGCTCGTCCTGCTGTGGTTCCTCAACATGTTCCTCGTGCCGCAAGTCATCAACCTGGCGGGCAAGACGGAGCTGTTCTTCGTGAACACGCTGGGCGCGCCGTTCAACCTCGGCTCCATCATCTATTTCGCCATCATCATCGGCCTCATCATCTGGGGGCTTTGGTTCACGGCCAAGCGCGGCAAGGTGATTTGGAACACCGCCATCCTTTCCCTGATGTTCATCCTGATCGGCTATTCGTCGTTCTTCATGCTGATTATCCGTGCCAACACCAACACGCCCATCAACGAGAACGAACCGAAGGAAGCTCTGTCCATGCTGTCCTACATCAACCGCGACCAATACGGCAAGTGGCCCTTGTTCTACGGACCTTATTACAACGCCCCCATTTCCGATTGGATTGACGGCAGCCCCGTCTACGTGAAAGACAAGGAAGCCGGAAAATACGTCGTCACCGACGACAACAAGCGCAGCGTGCCCGACTATCCTGACGAGATGAAGACCCTCTTCCCGCGCATGTGGAGCCTGCAATCAGGCGCACACAAGGAGATGTACGAAAGCTATCGCAAAAGCCCGAGCGGCAACATTGTGGGCGAAAACGTGCGCGTCAGGAACTACCTCGGCGAGACCGTCACCGTCAGCAAGCCCACCTTCGGGCAGAACCTCAAGTTCTTCATCAACTACCAATGCAACTGGATGTATTGGCGCTACTTCATGTGGAACTTCGTGGGCCGCCAAAACGACATCGAGAGCCAAGGCGAGCTGAACAACGGCAACTGGATCAGCGGCATCAGCTTCATCGACAGTGCCCGCCTCGGCGACCAAAGCAACATTCCCGACTGCCTGAAAAACCCTGGGCGGACGACCTATTACTTCCTGCCGCTCATCCTCGGCCTCATTGGCCTCTTCTGGCTGCTGAAGCGCGACCTGAAGCAAAGCTGGATTATCTTCCTGCTCTTCATCCTGACGGGTTTGGCCATCGTCGTCTACCTGAACCAAACGCCGCGCCAGCCGCGTGAGCGCGACTACAGCTATGCAGGCTCGTTCTACGCCTTCGCCATCTGGATCGGCTTTGGCGTGATTGCCCTCATCGACTGGATCAACAAGCTGACGAAGAAGGAGAACATGATTATCGTGGCCACCATCGGTTTGGTTTGCTTCTTGGCCGTGCCTTGCAACCTGGCCGCCAACGGTTGGGAAGAACACAACCGCTCGGGCAAGACCTCGGCCCGCGACTGGGCACGCAACTACCTCGCGCAACTGCCGCCCAACGCCGTCATCTTCACCCGTGGCGACAACGACACCTTCCCCTTGTGGTACGTGCAAGAGGTGGAAGGCTTCCGCACCGACGTGCGCGTGTGCAACTACATGCTGTCGGGCGGCTACTGGTACGTCCACCAGATGGGCCGCAAGGTGTACGACTCGGAGCGACTGCCCCTCACCTTGACCCCGCAAGAATACGACAACGGCGTAAACGAATCCGTTCTGATTGAGGAAGAAGAATTCTTTAAGGATAAGCGCGTGGAACTGAAGCAAATCATAGACTTCATACACAATCCCAAGGCCGTAAAGCGCTATCCTGGTGGCTCCTACAACTACATTCCCTGCCGCAGCGTGAAGCTCACCGTCGACAAAGAGGCTTGCATCCGCAACGGCATCGTGCCCGAGAGCATGAAGGACCGCATCGTCGACGAAATCGATTGGGACATCAAGGACAGTCGTGCCATCTTCAAGAGCGGCCTGATGCTGCTCGACTTCATGGCGACTAACAACTGGGAACGCCCCGTGTATTTCACCTCGTTCAGCGACATGTCGAAAGTGCTGGGCATCGACAAGTACCTCCACATGGAAGGCTTGGCCTACAGGTTCATCCCCGTCGAGGCTGAGGACTATGTGAAAGCCTATCGTGGCGGTGTGTATCGCGAAGGCAGTTACGACCTGCTCGTCAACAAGGCCAACGAAGGCATCGTCAACTGGGGCAGCATGAACCAAGAAGGCGTGGTGCCCGACCGCGAGAGCGTGCGCAACATGAGCTATGCCCAATTGGCCTACTCACGCTTGGCACAAGCTATGGTCAACCATGGCGAATACGACTCTGCCGTCATCGTGATGGACAAGTTCCAAGAGTTCTTCCCCAACGAGAAGTTCCCAGCCGAAATCCACACCTACCAGTTCCCCGAAATGTATTACGTTTGCGGCGAGATCGAAAAGGGCGACGACTACATGATGAAGTTGGTCAACAACTATAGCGAGCAGGTGGTCTATTACGGTAGCATGAAGCCCAAGTTCAGGGAGTATTACGATGAAGACTTCGGCGAGGCGATGAGTCTGCTGAGGCACTTCGGCGACGTGGCCAAGAAATATGACCGCGCTGACATCGCGCAGCTGATTTCCGACCGTATGACAGAATACCTGATGAAGTACTACGTGGACTGAGGTCACTCAACAACCTAAAACAAAAACCAGCGTTCGGACGATTCCGGACGCTGGTTTTCATTTTGTGTGTCCCAATTCAAGCCTATGACTCCGTTTTCTTTCGATTGACGAAGCTCCAAACAATCATGGCAACGCCAATAACGACAAACGGAACGCTGAGCCACTGGCCCATGTCGAAAGCCATGTTTTTCTCAAACTCCACTTGCACGTTTTTCAAGAACTCGATACAAATGCGCGAGCCGAAGATGATGACGAGGAAAGTGCCGAACATCAAACCAGGCTGTTTGTGGCCGAGGTCGCGCTTGTAGTACATCCATAAAAGTATAGCCATCGCCACGAGGCAGAAGAAAGCCTCGTAGAGACCCGTCGGATGGCAGGGCAGCCACTCGCTAGGCGGACAAGGTGCGTTCCATGCTTCGCAAGCCGTGTAGTTGTCGAATGTGCCGCAAAACTGCTCCGCGCCACGCAAAAAGACAAAGCCCCAAGGCAAAGAAGTGGGTGTTCCGTAAATCTCATGATTCATCACGTTACCACAACGAATCAGCGCCCCGACGAGGCACACGGGAATGACGATGCGGTCAAGAATCCAAATGTAGTTGATATGCTGGAGTTGGTCTTTCTCTTTCTTTGATTTGTTGTAGCTGCGCACATAAATCCAAAGGCCAATCAAGATGCCGATGGCACCGCCGTGGCTGGCCAAACCGCCTTCCCAAACGGCCAACATCTTCAACGGATGGGAGAGATAATAATCCGGCTCATAAAACAGGCAGTGACCAAGACGCGCACCCACCACGGTGAAGAGCAGCATGTAAATCAACAGTTTGTCCATCGAGTCGTCGGGCATGTGCTCACGTCGGTAAATGCGCCGCATGATGAAATACCCGAAAAGGAAACCCAAAGCCCACATCAAGCCATACCAACGCACTTGAATGCTGCCGATGGAAAACAGCACGGGGTCGACGTTCCAAGTGATGTAATTCAGTAACATATTGTCAAATTTTGGGCAAAAATAGGAATTATTTCAATATAAAGCCGGCCCTTCAACAGGCTCAGGGACCTTTCCGAGAAAAAATTTTCATCGCGGTGTAACTTTTTCGCCTTATCTTCGTATTACCTTTGCAAACGATGGACAGAAGTCAGTACAACCGATGCGTGGAGCAATACGCCGACAGGCTTTTCCGCTTCGCGTTCTCGAGCCTCCGCAACCGCGAGCAGGCCGAGGACGTAGTGCAGGAAAGCTTTGCCCGCGTTTGGGAAAAGGTCGAGACGGTGGATTTCGACAAAGCGAAGTCGTACCTCTTCACCACCGCCCACCACGCCATGATTGACGAAGTGAGACAGAACCTGCACACGACGCGCATTGAAGACCTCGCGCCCAACGAACTGAAAGACAAGCAACACCCCTACCCCGATGTCAACGACATCCTGCACAAGGCCTTAGGCAACCTGCCCGAAGCCCAGCGCAACGCCCTCCTCCTCCGCGACTACGAGGGCTACTCGTACCAGGAAATCGGCGACATCACGGGCATGAGCGAGGCGCAAGTGAAGGTGAACATCTTCCGCGCCCGCACCGCATTGAAAAACAAACTGAAAAGCATCGACAACCTCATAGACACCGAGCCATGAACATCACTATCGACAACTACGAAGCCTACCTCCTCGATTATGTGGAGGGCAACCTCAGCCCCGAAGGGGCGGCAGAACTGCGGCAATTCATCGCGGCACAAGGCCTGAACTGGGACGAACTCACCGAAGACTTGCCTTATTTGGAAGCGCCCGAAATCGTCTATCCAGACAAGTCGAAGTTAAGGCCCCTGAGCCTGTCGAAGGGCCGCCCATCTGATAACACCAAGGTCGTGTCGTTCTATGTTAAGATTGCCTCGGCGGCGGCCGCTGCGGGGTTGCTGTTCACTGTCGGCTTGTGGCCCGAAAAGTCGATGCCTAAGGTGGAACCGATTGCCGACCTAATGCCTATCAAGACCTTGCACATTGACACCAACGAGTCTAAAGCCTTGTTGCCGAGACGTGTTTCAGAAAGCATCAATCCCATGCCGCGCACATGCCTCCACTGGGATGACATGCTTTCTGAAACTCCACACAAAGAGAGCGAATCAATGCCTCTATTGGCCGAATTGTCACCACTGAAGGCCAAAGAAACCGTAAGCATGACCACCACCGAACCCGACGCTGCGTTGGAAATGAAAATGGAGATGCTTCGCTACCGTTTGGAATCGGATTTGGCTTTTGCCGCAATGGGAAGCGCCAGTTTTGATGATGAGGATTTGCCCACTTCCTTCATTGGCAGAACCATTTATCGCTGGAGCGAAGGACGCTATGCCAGCGTCAACGACTTGGTGAACGCCGGACTGCACCGCACCAAACAAGAAATCACCATCGTCACCACCGAGATTGCGATGGAAGCGCAGCAACGCACCGAGGAGCACCTTGCCGACGCTCGGGATTATTGGCAAGAGAAAACGGAAAAATGGAAATGAAAAAAGCCGCCCGAAAGCGGCTTTTCATTTCCCGTCACAGCAAGCATCAGAACACAACGCTGAATCCCAAACTTAGCGGATGGGCATTCACACCGTTGCTGTACAAGGGTATCAAAGCATAGTTGACGAAGAAACCCAGTTCATCGCCACCGACGCGCAACGAGGCATCACACTTCAGCAGGTTCGTCAAATAGCCTGAATAACTTTTGACGTTTTCGCCGTCTGCATACTTGATTCTCGACCAAGCAGCAAGGCGGATACCGCCCGTCACGCCCAAATCAACGTACATATGTCGTGTGGGACGCACCTCAAACATCAGCGGGACTTGCAGGTAAAGCACACCCATTTTGCTGTTTTTCACCACGCGGTCATCGGGGAGCAACGTGTTCACCAACTGTCCGTCCTCCACCGTCATCTGAATAGAGTTCTTCCAACTGTAGTTGTTCCATCCTAAACCGACGCCCGTGAACATTCCGACCCTCTTGTTCCTGTCGAAAGCAATGCCCACATCGGCAATATTGAAGCCAAAGTACCAACTGCGCAGCGGGCGGACTTCCATAAAACCATTGTGGCCCGTGTATATATCCATTGCGGTCGGGTCGATGAGCATGTTCAAGCCGGCATCAAAGCCTTGCCAACGCGGGTCAAGGAGCAGGCTCTTTTTTTTCGGGCTTTTTTCCTTGGGTTGGTCGTCCTTGGGAGCTTCGTAATTGTAGTGATAATCATAATGATAGTCATAGTTTTTGCCGTGTTTCCTTTCGTAACGCTCACCCCACTTTTCCATTTTTTGGCCCCATTTCTCCATTTCGGCGCCCCATTGCTCCATGCCGCGCTCAAACTGTTCCCAATCCACCGAGTCGGAGAGCATCTGAAGGTTTTCGCCGAGTTCGCGCATGAGTTCGTCAAGTTGTGGCATATCGTAATTACCGTAACCTATCGTGTCATTCGGGCGGTTCGCTACATCTCGGTATTCATCACCGATGCGGCAAGATTCCGCATTAAAGAAAGGTTGGGCTTCTTTCACCATGTTCTGCAACGATTCCCTATTGGCCGCATCATCAAGGTTAAAGGCCATATTCCACTGTTTGCCACTCCATTGGACATTAGCCTTGTAATCCAATTTCGAGGCATCCACCCTGCCATTGCCTAATGTCTCGCTGCAAAACACATTGCATTTTCCCGCCAGCGTCACTTTGCCACCCGCCGAACGCACATAGACATTGTCATAATCGACCAAAAGATCCACAATTCCAGAGCCTCCCATCTTCTTGATGGAGAGGTTCTTGCCACGCAATGCGCCGGACTCCGTTTGCACAGTCGAAGCACCTCCCCGAACCTCCAAATAACTCAGGTTCGGAATCGTCACTTCTCGCGAGCCCGTACCCAATAGGTACAAAACGCTGTCTTCAACACGATACCGCGCATCCGATCCGATGGCATTCATCGTTAGTTTGTCGCCTTGCCGAAGTTTCAAAGGCCCTGAGCCCCTAAGCACAATCGTGTTGATCTTGCTTCCGTCTCCGTCTGGAGTGGGAATCAGTGTTTCTTGCGCCTTCACCGTTCCGAAGGCCAGCAGCAGCATGGCTGCCAAAATCATTCTTGTTTTCATTTCTATTGATGTTTGTCGTATTATTTTCTCTTTTTGACGCGGGACTTCGGGACGCGGGACGCGGGACCTTCAATGTCCCGAAGTCTCGTGTCTCACAGTCTCGTGTCAACAACCGTAATACGGAGAAACAGCGAAAAAGTTACAGGTTGGCGTGAATTTTTTTCAGATTTTTATATAAAAGCCGCCATATATAAAGGTACATAAAGGATGTTTTCCGTATTTTCCAAATTGAACTTGCTCATTACCATTACCTTACCAATCTTTTCCGACTGCTCGCGCAACGCCGTATCCACCGAAGCGTGGCGCTGGTATTCGTCGCCCGACTTCACCTCCACTATTGTCACCTTGTTGTTTTCGGCCAACAAGAAGTCCAGTTCCTGGCGGCTCTTGCGGTCGTAATAATGCAACTTCCACCCGTGCTTGCGCAATTCGGCTGCCACAAAATTCTCTGTCAGCGCCCCCTCGTTGATGTCGATTTCGCCCTGCATCACCTTGAGCTGGATGTTGTCGTTCCACAACGCACAAAGCAAGCCCGTGTCGAGCAGATACACCTTGAAAAGGCTACGGTTTTCCTCCTGCTCGAAAGGCAATGCCAAGGAGTGCAAGTTGTAGCAAAAATAAGCCACGCCCGCATCGTCGAGCCACGAAGCCGCATCCTCATACTTTTGCATCGAGGCCGTCTGCTCCATGTTCTTCAGTATGAAACGCTTCTTCTGCTTGCTGAGTTCGGAAGGAATGGCATCGAAAAAACGCTTCGCCTTGGTCTTTTGTTCGGCGGCGTACTTGGCGATGTCGTCGCGATAGCTTTGGATAATCTTCCGTTGCTGCAACAAAGTGGCTGCAAAATCCGGATTATTATTGTAGGTAGCCACCACTTCCGGCATACCGCCAACAATCAGATACTCACGATAATGCTTCATCATCTGCTCGTGCACGAAACTCGTGACGGGCGACTGATTGAGAAACGCCTCGCGCAAAGTTTCAACGGCCAACTCGCTCACGCCACGCGCCCACAAAAACTCCTCGAAATCCATCGGAAACATTTCAATTTGTCGCTCGAAGCCAACGGGATACGATGAAACATCCTTATAGTTGATGCCCAACAGCGAGCCCGATTCGATATAGTCATACAGTCCTTCCTCAACCAAGAACTTAATGGCCGTGCGCGCATTCGGGCAACTCTGGATTTCGTCAAAAAAGACCAAGGTCTTGCCCTCGACAAACGGGCCGTAGCCCATCAACGAAAGGTTGCCGATGATGGTCTTCGTGTCGCGCTTGCCGTCGAAAGCCGTCTTCGCCGCAGGGTCCAACTCGAAATTGATTTCCACGAAATTCTTGTAGTTCTTCCTCCCAAATTCGCGCACGATGGTTGTCTTTCCCACTTGCCGCGCCCCCTTGATTAGAATAGCTTCCTTATGCGGCTTCTTGCTCCAATCGCTTAAAAACTTGACTATCTTTCTCTTATACATAATAAAAGTAACTTTTTGCAGGTATTACGCCGCAAAGATAGTAACTTTTTGCAGATAAAAACAAGTTTTTATAGTAACTTTTTGCAGGTATTTTAGCAATTTCGTAGTAACTTTTTGCAGGTGTTTTCCGTCTTTCACGGTAACTTTTTGCAGGTAGAATATCCTTAGAGTCCATTCAGACAGCGTACACCAAACATCAAATCGGGCGTTTCGACAGGCTCAACAGCCTTAGGTCCCTGAGCCTGTCGAAGGGCCGGCTCAAAAACAATGCGCTTCGTCTGTCCAGCCTCCAAGTCGAAGAAATTGTCCGAGAAGTTGCCCATGCCATTGGTGCAATACACCTGCACACCCTTGGCGAAGACATCCGTGCTGACTTCGATAACGGTTTGACCGTTCTCCTCCGAAACCTTCATTTCCAGATGCGCCTCTGGCAATTTCAGGTCCTTGGGATAAGCCAAATAGCAGTAACGCTCGGCCAAAAGGTTTTCATTTTCTGCAAGTTCGAGTTTTACATAGACATCGTTTTTGCCGATACATATAGCATTAAAAACGCAATTATATGGATCATCTTCAAGATGTACCAATTCGACAAAAATATTGTTTCTTTCAGCCTTTGCCAAACATTCTGCCAAACCTTCAATTTGCAGTTTTTCGTTGCCATTGGCAGACACATGCGCCTCGATGGAATCCTCAAAAAACACTTTCCCCTCAAAATCAACAACTTTTGCTTTCAATTCAGCGTTCAGGTCGCACATCAGGTCGGAGGTCACGAAAACACCGTGGTCTTTTGGGTCGAGCGAGAGCAACACGGGCGCATACAAGGTCTTCAACTTGTATTGCAGGGCCTTCTTGTTGCCGTAGTAGTCGATGGACGACCACGAAGTGACGGGCCAAGCATCGTTGAGTTGCCAATAGAGCGTGCCCATATTGTAAGGCTTCGCCGTGCGGTGCGCCTCAATCGCGATTTCCATGCCATAGGCCTGCGAGAGTTGGCTCAAATACACATATTCCTCAAAATCATTGGAATAGGGATAGTATTTTCGGATGAAATCGTCAATCTGGCGGGTGCCGCGCGCGTGTTTTTGGTGCGCCGCGACGACCTCGGCATCCTTGCTCAACGCCTCGCCTTGCGCGATTTTCAGCAGGGTTTGATAATCGGGATAGCTTTGGTAGCCGTACTCACTATTGAAGCGTCCCACCTTCTCGCGATACATCTCGTAGGGCTGCTCGCCCCACCAAACACCCCAATAGTGAACATCGCCTTCGGTCAGGCTTTCGGGCCTGCCCCAGCCTTTCGAGGGAGAGCTCGGCCAATAGGGGCGCGTACCGTCGTATTTGTCAACGACATAAGGCAACAGGGCTTCAAACAGATTATCGTAGCCCGCCTTGATGGCCTTGTCGTCCTCTTCCGACCAATTCAGCGACTGCTGCCAGCCCCAGTTGTAGTAGCCTTCCGAAATCTCGTTGCCGCCACACCACAAGGCCAACGAAGGATGCGACGCCAGCCGCTTCACTTGCTCGTCGGCCTCTTTCCAAGCGTTTCTTATGAATTCCTCGTCGGAAGGATACATTGAGCCGGCATACATGAAATCTTGCCACACCAAAATGCCCAACGAGTCACAGATATTGAAGAAGTCATCGGAAGGATAAACGCCACCACCCCACACGCGCAACATATTGAAATGCGCATCTTTAGCCTCACGAAGCAGGCGCAAAGTGTTGTCGGGATTGACCCAAGTCTCAATCATCTCCTCGGGGATGTAGTTGGCACCTTTGGCATAAAATGGTTCACCGTTCACTTTGAAATAGAACGCCCGCCCGATGCTGTCCGGTTCGTCGACCATCTCGAAAGTGCGAATGCCTGAACGGAACGACCTCGTATCCATAACCTTGCCCTCCATTTTCAGTCTTACCTCAAAATCATACAAAGGATGCTCGCCCATCCCATTGGGCCACCACAAACGGGGATGTTCTATCGTGATGGGGAGGTAAATGCCTTGATTCCCTTCGCGAAGTTCAACCTCAAAGTTATAGGTCTTTTGCTGATCCACAGTGATTTCCACATCAGCCAATGCCCTAAACCTATCACAGTAGGCAAAGAAATAAAGCCAAAGATTGGCGCTGTCGGCATCGACGGCTTTGGTGACGGTGTAGGCGTTCTCCAGCCAAGCCCCGTTCCATTTCCTTGCAACCAACTTCACGGGTTTCCAAATGCCCACATTCTTGTACTTCGGTGCCCAGTCCCAGCCGTGTTGATAGGGAGCCTTGCGGCTGACGGCATATTTTTCGGGCAATTGTGGTTTAGTTTGCTCATACAAGGCCATTTGCGTGCTATCGTAACGAATGAAATGCACCTCAAGCAAGTTGTCCTTCTCTTTCAAATAATGCCCCACCCACTTCTTCCATTCACGGAACTGGTTGTCGGCAAAAAAGAGTTCTTCGCCATTCAGTTTCACTTCTGCGTAGGTATCAAGGCCTTCAAAGACCAACTCGAAGCAATATTCTTCCAGCATTTCCTTATCCACATCGAAATGCAAGGTGTAGTCCCAAGGGTGGTCGGAAATCCACAAAAAGTCGTTTTCCACCGCGCCGAGATAAGGATGCGGTATCAAGCCGTTTTCGTATAGGCTCTGCTGCACCACCGAGGGCACCGTGACGGGCATATTATTAATAGATAAGGTGTCGCCCGTGAGCGTCCAGCCTTGGTTGAGGCTTTGCTCGACGACGTTGGGCTTTTCGACTTGTTGGCAGGCGACGAAAGCAAGCGCAAGGATTAGCAGGGGAATTATTCTTTTCATATCAAAACGGATTCAAAATCTTCTCCATTTCGTAAACCAAGTCCTTGTTCGACTCGGTCCAGACCATCGTGGCGCCGGTCGCGTCCTTTTGGTTGGGATAGAGTTTCTCGTTGAAGCGCGGCACCCAATGTGCAAGCGAGGCGTGGCAATGCACCGCACCCGTCATGTCGAGAATTTCCTTCACATTGCCGAGGTTGATGCCACCGCCCGGCATAATGCCAATTTTGTCGCCATAGCGCAACAGCATCTCCGCAATCATCGGAACACCCTCTAATGCCGTGGGTTTGCCGCCCGAGGTCAGGATTTTGTCGAAACCGAGGTCTATCAGCTGCTCCACGGCCTCTAAAGGCTTCACGCAAGCGTCGATGGCGCGGTGGAAGGTGAACTTCAGCCCCTCGCCCGCTTCCATCAAGGCCTTTATCGTCTCAATATCAAGCTCGCCCTTGTCGTTCAAGGCCCCAATGACCACGCCCTCGAAGCCGAGTTTCTTGCAGAGCATGATATCTGTTTTCATCATCTCGACTTCTTCCTCGTCGTAGATGTAGTTGCCCGGTCGCGGCCGGATGAGCACGCGCATCGGGATGAAAGAAATGTCGATGGCCTTCGCCAAAGTGCCGAACGAGGGCGTAACGCCGCCCACTTCGAGACATTCGCACAACTCCACGCACTGGGCGCAGCCGTCCATCGCGTTCTGCAACGACTTGATGCCGTTGGCACAGATTTCCAGTCTAATCATAGTTTTATAATTTTGCGCAAAAATAGCAGTTTTGTTGCTATCTTTGCAGAAATTTTCCATCCATGAGAGTCAAATTCCTTTTCATCTTCTGTTTTTTGGGACTTTTCGCCTCGGCGCAAAACACCCACATCCTCCCCACCCCGCAACAAGTCGAAACGCATGAGGGTCAGTTCGTTTGGGACGAAAGCGTCGTGCTGACCTACGATGCCTCCGATGCTGAAATCAGTCAAATCGTGACCATGTTCAAGCAGGACTTGGAACAAATCAGTCCAAACAAGACACTTTTTTCACGCAGCGTGGTCAGAGGCAGGCATTTCGTCGAGATGGTCAAGACCGACCACCTCGGCGTGAGCGAAAACGAGGACCAAGCCTACAAGATGAGCATCAGCCGCAACTCCATCCGGATGGAAGCCACCACCAACACGGGGCTTTTCTACGCCACGCAAAGCCTGAAACAACTCTTCCGATACTCCGCGCTTAACGGCAACGGCGACATCAGCCTGCCTTGCATGGACATCATTGACTGGCCCAACTTCAAGATTCGCGCCTGGCAAGACGACATCAGCCGAGGCCCTATCGTCAAGATGGAGTATCTGAAGCGCCTCATCCCGCAACTGGCTGAGTGTAAACTCAACGCCTTCTCGCTCTACACCGAGCACACCTTCAAGACGAAATGCCACCCCGACATTGCGCCTGATGGTTCATTCACCGCCGAGGAAATCAAGGAATTGGAAGAGTTTTGCCGCCCCTACCACATCCAAATCATTGGGAACCAGCAATGTTTCGGGCATTTTGAGGAGATTCTGTGCAACCCATTCTACAGCCACCTGGCCGACACGAAATGGAACCTCAACCCCGCCAACGAAGAGACCTACAAATTCCTCGAAGACCATCTCCGCGAGGTGGCAAGAGCCTATAAATCACCGTATTTCAACATCAACTGCGACGAGACGGAAAGCCTCGGGCAAGGCTTGGCCAAAGCCTATGTCGATTCCGTGGGAGCCCCGACGGCTTATTACAAGCATATCAACCGCGTCAACCGGATGCTGCGCCCCTACCGCAAGCGCGTGATGATGTGGGGCGACATTGCCGACTCGCATCCCGAAATCCTTGAGAATCTGGACAAAGACATCTTCCTCATCGCATGGAGTTATGTGGCCAAGGACGACTTCAACGACTTCCTGAAACCCTATGTCAATTCGGGACACAAGTTCTTCGTTGCCCCTGGGGTGAGCCTTTCGGAACGGGTGTGGCCCAAACATTATGAGTTCAAGGCCAACATCGCCAACCTCTGCCGCGATGGATACAAAAACGGTGCTCTCGGCGTCATCAACACCTGTTGGGACGACTTTGGCGAATCATTGATTAACAGTGCTTTGTACGGCCTTACGTTCGGTGCCGAGATGAGTTGGAACACAATCGCTACCAACGACCGCGACTTTGACACCAACTTTACAACCCATTTCTTCGGAACCTCCTCCAGTGAAATCGTAAAGCATCTTGACGAAGTTTCCGAATGGACGAAAATCGACGGCATCGGCAAGTTCTCTGCTTTGACAGAGCCTTTGGTGCCCTTCTATCCCGCCCTCGTCGGCGATTCCGTTGAGGCCATGAACGTCAAAACAGTTGAAGCCTTGATAGCGTTGTACAAGTCCTTGGAAAACGACAAGAAGACTGTCAAATCTAACGCCGATGTCATCGACAATGCCATCTATGCCGTGCTTCGCATGAGGTGGTGTGCCGAAAGGAACATCCTTCGTTGCATGCTCTATCGTATCTACAACGAACCTTCTTATGAAATCGCCTGTAAGAGCCGAAACGCAATTAACAACATAATAGACGCATTACACGACCTAAAAAAGGAATATGTCGACGTGTGGAATATTGAAAGTCGCCCGTATTGGTTGGATGTCAACATGAAGAAATATGACGACATGGCACGCGAATTACAACAACTGGAATACCTTCCCTTTATCGAGCCCGTGACTGATGCTGAAGGCAATGTCGAGATCGACATTTTCACCCTCTTGGACTACGACTTGGACGATGAAATCCAAATCCACTACACCCTTGACGGGAAAGAAGTCACGAAGAGCGACCCCATTTATGAGAATCCATTCGTTTTGGAACGGCCTTGCCTCGTCAAAGCGGCCTGTTTCAACGCATTGGACGAAGCCATAAACGCCGAACGCTACTTCTACTATCACAAAGCGATGGGCAAGTTGAAGCAGCTCAATAGTCCAGCAGGCAACTACCGCCCCGAATACTCGGGCGGCGGCGACAACGCCCTCGTTGACGGCACCCTCGGCAGCGACGACTACAAGGACGGCCATTGGCAAGGTTTTTACGGCACCGATGCCGATCTTGAAATCGACCTTGGCAAATGGACCAAGGTCAACGCGCTGAATATCGGCTTCTTGGTCAACGCGCACGACTGGATTCTGCGCCCTGACGAAGTTGAAGTCTACACTTCCAATGATGGAAAAAACTACAAACGCTTTAAAACTTTTGAAATCCAGACCGAAGTTTTACAAAAAGATAACTTCACTTTCCGCGAACGATTCGAAACGCCCAATCTTGCAACACGCTACTTACGCATTGTTGTGAAAAACCCTGGATTGATTCCCAATGGATATCCAGGAAGTGGTTACGATTCATGGATATTTATGGATGAAGTGATGGTTGAATAATCAATTCAACAAGTAACCATCAAAGACCCGTTTTTCATCTAGGCGTTCAGAAACAGAGAAGCCCGCTGGCGTTTGCCGGCGGGCTTTCCGTTGTGGGTGGGCGACGAACTACTTTCCCACGCCTTCGCGCAGTATCATCGTCGCGGCAGGGCTTAACTTCTCTGTTCGGAATGGGAAGAGGTGCGCCCCTGCGCCATAGTCGCCGCAT
>JAFUVT010000032.1 GCA_017477425.1 Bacteroidales bacterium | reverse complement strand
CTCTTCCCATTCCGAACAGAGAAGTTAAGCCCTGCCGCGACGATGATACTGCGCGAAGGCGTGGGAAAGTAGTTCGTCGCCCACCCACAACGGAAAGCCCGCCGGCAAACGCCGGCGGGCTTCTCTGTTTTCCGGGGAACTCTTATTTTTTTCCTTTTCATTGATGGATTTTTCCTATCTTTGCCCGTTCTAACGAAGCAAAACGTTTTACTATGATAGACATTAAGTTTTTAGTCAAGAATCCCGACGTGGTCAGGGAAAACATCAGGAAGAAATTCCAAGACAATAAATTGCCTCTTGTCGACGAGGCCATCAATCTGTACACTCAATACTGCGACTGTCAGCAACGTGCCGATGACCTCCGTTCGCAGCGTAACTCTATCTCAAAGGAGATTGGTATTCTTTTCAAAAATAAGGAAGTTGAGAAAGCCAACGAGATGAAGAAACTCGTGGAGGCCAACGCACAAGAGCTGGAGGCTCTCGGCAAACAACAGACTTCGTTGATGGAGCAGCTCACCAAGGTGATGTATGCCATCCCGAATATCATTGCAGCTGAAGTGCCGATAGGGAAGGATGACACTTTCAACGTGGAGAAGGAGCGTTTCGGCGAACCTGTCGTGCCTGATTTTGAGGTACCATATCATGCCGATATCATGGCCAAGTTCAACGGCTTGGATTTGGATTCGGCCCATCGCGTGGCGGGTAATGGCTTCTATTATTTGATGGGCGACATAGCGCGTCTGCATTCCGCTGTCATTACCTATGCCCGCGACTTCATGATCGGACGTGGCTTCACCTATTGCATACCACCTTTTATGGTGCGTAGTGAGATTGTCTCTGGCGTGATGAGCTTCGCCGAGATGGACGCCATGATGTATAAGATTGAAGGCGAAGACCTTTATCTTATCGGCACTAGCGAACACTCGATGATTGGAAAATTCATCGACCAAATCATCCCAGAGGACTCGTTGCCGTTGACGCTGACGAGCTATTCACCCTGTTTCCGCAAGGAAAAAGGCGCTCACGGCATTGAAGAACGTGGCGTTTACCGCATTCACCAGTTCGAAAAACAAGAGATGGTGGTGCTCTGTAAGCAAGATGATGCTGACTATTGGTACGAGCAGATGTGGAAAAACACTGTCGAACTGTTCCGTTCGATGGACATTCCCGTTCGTACATTGGAATGTTGCTCTGGCGACTTGGCCGACCTGAAGGTGAAGTCGTTGGACGTGGAAGCTTGGTCGCCGCGCCAGAAGAAATACTTTGAAGTGGGTAGCTGCTCTTATCTTGGCGATGCTCAGGCTCGTAGACTGAAAATCAGAATCAAGGGAAAGAACGGCAACTATTTTGCCCACACCTTGAACAATACCGTTGTGGCTCCGCCGCGTATGCTGATTGCCTTCTTGGAAAACAACCTCCGTGCTGATGGCTCGGTGGCCATTCCGAAGGCCTTGCAACCTTACATGGGCGGTAAAACCGAAATTAGATGATTATGGATATCTCAGTTGTAGTCCCGCTGCTTAATGAAGCCGAGTCGTTACCTGAATTGGAATCGTGGATACGTCGGGTGATGGACGAACATGGATTCAGCTATGAAATCGTTTTCGTTGACGATGGTTCTACTGACAATTCGTGGCCCATTATTCA
This sequence comes from Bacteroidales bacterium, assembly GCA_017477425.1. Taxonomy (GTDB): domain Bacteria; phylum Bacteroidota; class Bacteroidia; order Bacteroidales; family F082; genus Limimorpha. Next base: position 61,353 of record JAFUVT010000032.1, on the reverse strand, counting down.
AGGTTTGGCCGCGGCCAACCCTAATGTGAAGGCCTTGCGCTTTCGAAGGAATTATGGCAAGTCGCCAGCCTTGAACGAAGGCTTCAAAATCGTTCAGGGTGATGTAGTCATCACGATGGACGCCGACCTTCAAGATAGCCCTGACGAAATCCCAGAACTCTTCAAGATGATCAAGGAAGATGGCTACGACCTCGTCTCGGGCTGGAAAAAGGTGCGCTACGACTCGAAGATTGCCAAAAACATTCCTTCGAAGTTCTTTAACTGGACCACACGCAAAATGTCGGGCATCAAGTTGCACGATTTCAATTGCGGCTTGAAGGCCTATCGTAACGAGGTAGTGAAAAACATCCAGGTGTATGGTGAGATGCATCGTTACATTCCCGTCATTGCCAAGATGAACGGCTTCAGCCATATTGGCGAGAAAGTGGTGCATCACCAGAAAAGGAAATACGGTAGCAGCAAATTTGGCATGAGCCGTTTTGTCCGTGGCTATCTCGACCTGCTGACCATCAATTTCATCTCCAAGTTCAGCAATCGCCCTATGCACTTCTTCGGTTTGATGGGCTCAGTCACTTTCCTAATAGGTTTTATTATCGCAGTTTATCTGGCTTGCTCACGTCTGTTCTTCCATGTTTATGGCATGACACGCAGGCCTTTATTCTATTTTGCACTTTTGGCCATCGTTATCGGCGTGCAACTTTTCTCAACGGGTTTCTTGGCAGAGATGATTACCTCAACGCAGCGCGAAAAGCGGGTGTATTCCATCTCAGAGAAGTTGAATGTTGAGTAGGAGATGCAAATCCGACTGAACAAAACATATCAAGGCCCTCTATGTCATTCCCGAGGAATCTATAGAGGGCCGTTATATTTGGTTTCTAATCAATAAAGATCATCAATCCCGCCATCGAAACTCTCGTCGAAGCTGTCGCCGAACTCGTCTGCGAAGTCCTCTTCGTCGTATTCATCCTCAAACTCGTCGAAAGGCGAGTCGTCGGCGAAGTCGTTGTTTTCCCAGTCGAAGTCACGCTCTAGGTTGGCTTCATCAAAGGTGTCCTCTTCTTCATGACCCGATATGAAGCTACTGATTTCGTCGTCGCTCATCTTGTCGAAGTTGACATCGAGCAATGCCGAATCGTTGATAGAGCGGTTCATTGACTTCAGTTCACGCATCACCGAGGGCGAGACATAGAATTCGTCTATGTTTTCCTCGCAGTATTTCAAGTATTTAGGGTCTTTCTGGTAGACCTCGGCAATGGTCATGCCTTCATATTTTCCAAAGGTGAAAACGGCATCAATGTCATAGAATTTCATTATGTTGTCCTTTCTTTGTTTTGTTCGGTAAAATAGGTCTTTTTAGGCCGCAAATATCATGCAATTTTCTGGTTGTCGCAACAAAAATCTACTTTTTGAACGCGAAATAAACCGCAGCGACGATGAAAAGGAACGCAACGATGTGGTTCCATCGGAAGGTTTCGGTCTTGAAAACGGTGATGACGATGCCCGTGAAAACGATGAGGGAAATGGCTTCTTGTATGACTTTCAGCTGGATTAGGTTGAAGGGGCCTCCGTTGACCGCCGCTCCGATGCGATTGGCAGGAATCATGAAGAAATATTCGATGAGGGCCACGCCCCACGAAAGCAGGATGATGAGAATCAGTGGCCAGTCCTTGGAACTGGGCACTACTTCCGGAAGTTTGAGCTGACCGTACCATGCGAACGTCATGAAAACGTTGGAGACAATCAGCAGCAAAATGGTGTATAATCCTTTCATTTTCGGGTGTTTTGAAACAGTCGGCAAAAATAGCGTTTTTTTGGTCGCAATAGCCGTTATTATTCCTATTTTTGCACATTCAAAAAGACGATTCTTATGAGCCCAGCCGTAATTCTCATTGTATTTTTGGCATATACTGTCCTGCTGTTTGTAATTTCGCACTTCACCGCGAAGAAATCGGACAACGCCGCGTTTTTTCGTGGCAACAAGAACTCGCCTTGGTTCGTGGTGGCCTATGGCATGATTGGCGCCTCTTTATCGGGTGTGACGTTCATGTCGGTACCAGGAGGCGTTTATTCGGGTCAGTTCACCTATATGCCACTTGTTTTTGGCTATGTACTTGGTTATGCGGTGATTGCCTTGATATTGTTACCGCTATATTATCGCCTTAATCTGACTTCAATTTACACCTATTTAAATATGCGTTTTGGGCCACGTTCGGAGAAAACGGGGGCGGCATTCTTCATTTTGTCGAGATTATTAGGCTCAGCGCTGAGAATGTATCTCGTTGTATTCGTGCTATATGAATTCGTCTTCAAGGCTTGGGGTGTCCCGTTTTGGGTGCCTGCGGTCATCTTTATTGCCATTATATTGTTGTACACCTTCAAAGGGGGCATCAAGACGGTGGTGTGGACAGATACTTTGCAGACGACGTTTCTTTTGTTGGCTGCATTCCTGACGGCGTTCTATATCCTAAGGAACCTGCATCTTTCTTTGGGTGACTTGATAAAATCGGCATCTGAGCAAGGCTACACCAAGATGTTTGAGACCGACTGGACGCACAATAAGTTTTGGGTAAAACAAGTGTTGAGTGGTATGTTTATCACCATCACGATGACAGGATTGGATCAGGATATGATGCAGAAAAATTTGACTTGCAAGAATCTGCGTGATGCCCAAAAGAATGTGATGACCTCGAGTCTGCTCTTTGTTGTGGTCAATATGCTGTTCCTTTGCTTGGGTGCGGTTTTGATTTATTATGCCCAACAAACAGGTTCCCAACTACCTGTGAACGAGGCGGGTGTAGTTGTCAACGACAAGATTTTCCCCTCGGTGGCTTTCAGTTTGAGCAAGTTTACGGCAATTGTCTTTGTCGTTGGTCTTGTGGCGGCTGGCTATTCCAGTGCCGACGGCACTTTGACAGCATTGACCACAACCTTTTGCTACGACTTCATGCACTTCGACAAAAAGGAAATGACTGAGCAGCAAATCACGAAATACCGCAAATGGATCCATGTGGCTTTTGCCTTACTTTATCTGCTGGTAATCATCGCCTTCCGTCCGTTCCACAACGAGTCGTTGATTGACAAGGTGTTCGATATTGCGGGCTATACATACGGGCCTTTGTTGGGCTTGTACACTTTTGGCTTGTTTGTAAAGAGCCGTAAGGTCATCGATAAGGCAGTGCCTTACATCGCTGTGGCTTCACCCGTCATCAGTTATTTCCTGAAGATGTATTCACCTCAATTGTTCGGCGGCTATAGAATGGGTTTTGAAATATTGATTATCAATGGATTAATAACTTTTTTGGCTTTGTTGGCCTTCAGCAAGAAGGAAAAAATGGCCTAAAAACGAATCAGTTGATTGAAAATGTGTATTTTTGAAGCTTGAAATTAAACCTTATAGAAATGAAAAGATTTGTTACTACTTTTATGTTTGCCCTGTTGGCCATTACCTTTTTCGGCGGTCAGTTGAAGGCGCAATTCACTACCACATTTGCCAAGAATGTCACTCCTGGCCAGCAGAACGGCATCTATTATTCTTTGCCCCAGACAATGCTTCGGCTAGATTTCATCATTGATGAGATTCAGTTGGAAAAAGGTCCACTCAGTGACTATGCTTCCAGCTACCTTGATATGGCTGATGTCGTCGAATATGAGACCACGGAATACAAATTGGTTGATGTGGAGATGACGCCAGTGGCTAGTCCCGATCCGAATGCCTTGTTTTTCGTGTCGTTGGCTACTGGCCGTGGCAGCGGCAAAGTTCAGTTCGATGTTATGCCTAACGGCGTCATCAGAAGCGCTGGCGTTGGGGTTGTTGCTGAGAAGGAGAGTCTGACCCCGATTACAGAGGAGCCCCAAGGCGTTTGTGCGAAATCGGAGCCCAACTACGACTTCATCAACTTGCTGTCGGCTGGCAAGTCTAATGCTCAGTTGGCCAAGGAAGCCGCGGACCAAATCACGGAACTTCGCAAGGCCAAATTCTACTTGATTTCTGGTGACGTATCCATGGCTTCCGACCCTGTGACATTCAATGCGATGTATCAGAAGCTGGATGAGTTGGAAAAGGAATACACGAGCCTACTGATTGGCAAACGCGTGGCCAAACGCGTGGTGAAGTCGGTATATGTGATTCCGAACAAGGAGGTGCCGACCCAAACCGTGGCCAAGTTCTCAGAGACCGAAGGTCTCACTGTGGGTACAGCAGGAACGGGCAGCATGATTACAGTGCAAACCCTGTCACTCAACACGACAGAAGCCATCAACGCTCCTAGCCAGTCGGCTGTGGAGTCGATGTCGTATGAAAACAAGGTCTTCTATCGTCTGCCCGAAACGGCGCAGGTGAAGGTGACTTGTGGTAATAAGACAGTGTTGGAAGATCGCGTGACAGTCAATCAATTGGGTGCTTTGCTGATGGCTCCGTTGACCAATACCTATTTGGAATTCGACACCGAGACGGGGCAAATCATCAATCTACAAATGCAGTAACTGTTTCTCGAATTCTCACTAATTTTTCCAGAAGATTTTTAGCCAGGTCTAGGCGTAGCATGTTGGCTCCGTCGGACTTGGCTTTTTGGGGCTCGGGATGCACCTCCATGAAGATGCCGTCGGCACCTGCGGCAATGCCTGCCTTGGCAATCAATTCAATCAATTCGGGCTTGCCACCTGTGATACCGCTGCTTTGGTTGGGCTGTTGAAGTGAATGTGTAATATCCAAGATAACAGGTACTTCAAACTTCTGCATGGCAGCGATGTTTCTGTAATCCACCACCAAATCCTGATAGCCGAACATCGAGCCGCGCTCGGTCAGCATCACTTTGTCGTTGCCCGACTGCCTGACTTTTTCGACGGCGAACCCCATGGCCTCGCCTGAGAGGAATTGTCCTTTCTTGATGTTGACCGTCTTGCCCGTTTTGGCGGCGGCTACAAGGAGGTCTGTCTGGCGGCAGAGGAAAGCAGGGATTTGCAGAATGTCAACATATTCCGCAGCCATTGGAGCTTCTTCGGCAGAATGGACGTCGGTCACCACGGGAATGTCGAATTCTTGCCTCACTTTTTGCAGCACTTTCAAGGCTTTTTCGTCACCGATACCAGTGAAGGAATCCAATCTGGAACGATTGGCCTTCCGGTAAGAACCTTTGAAAACCAGCGGAATATCAAGCTTTTCGCAAATGTTTTTCAAGGTCTCTGCGATGAAGAGGGGCGAGGTCTCGTCCTCAATCACGCAGGGTCCGGCCAAGAGGAAGAAACGGTCGGGACGAAGATTTTGCAGAAAGCTGAATTTGGTGGTGTACATGGTGAGAATTTTTTGCAAAAATAGGATTATTTCTTGAATCTCGGATGATATTGCGTCAAAGTGTCGCGCAGCAGCTCATCGGAAATATGCGTGTAGATTTCCGTGGTGCTCACGCTGGAGTGGCCGAGCATTTGCTGTACGGCTAGCAGATTGGCTCCACCTTCCAGCAGATGTGTGGCGAAACTGTGTCGAAATGTGTGTGGGCTGATGGTTTTGGTAATGCCGTTCTTCTCCGCCAATTCCTTGACAATCAAAAAGACCATCTGCCGTGTCAAACCCGTGCCACGGCTATTGAGGAAGACCGTGTCCGTGAATTTCGGCTTCGGCGTGATGTGCAGCCTGGCGCCTTCGATATATTGGGACAGGATTTTCAGGCTGCTGTCGCCGATGGGCACCAAGCGTTCTTTGCTGCCTTTGCCGATGATGCGGAGGAAGCCATCGTTGCGATAGATATTGCTGATTTGCAGGTTGGTAAGTTCCGAAACACGCAGGCCGCAGCCGTAAAGCACCTCAATCATCGCCTTGTTGCGGTGACCGTTGGGTTGGCTCAGGTCGATGCTGTCAATCATCTTTTGGATTTCCTCGTAGGTGAGCACTTCGGGTAGGTGGCGGCCCATCGAGGGTGAGGAGATGAGTACGGTGGGGTCGGTTTCGGTTATTTGTTCTTGGATGAGATAGCGCCAAAATGATTTCAATCCCGAAAGAATGCGGGCTTGCGAGGTGGCACCGATGTTCATGTCATAAAGATAGGCGAAGAAATTCTCAATGTCGTCTTGTTTGATGTCGTCAATGTTTGTAGAGACGGTGTGCACATCGTCTCTACATTCAAGGTATTGCAGAAACAAGTTGACATCGTGCTGATAAGCCTCGACGCTGTTCTCCGAAAGCGACAGTTCAAGCCGAAGATAGTCTTTATAATGCTTGATGAGGTTTGGGGTGATATTGACAGACTGCTTGCCCATTGTTTTGTTTTTGCAAAGATAGTTTTTTTCTGTCACATTGAAATATGTTTAGTGGCAGATAAATCGGAATTTATCTGGGCTTGACCGTTCATCAACAGAGGTAGCAACTCATCGCGCTGCCTAGTTAATTCTGATATTTCTATTGTATTATCTTTTATTGTTTGAAAGAAAGGCTTAATGACTTTACAAAACCTTGTAACCAGGCTTGCTTCTGCAATGCATAATGATGAGTTCTCTATATCTGATGCAATAATAGATTTGAATACAGAACCACTGCCTTTTGCTTTTAGACAATCTATTAGCTGAATAGTTAAGTAGTACAAATATTCACATTCATCATTCTTTGAACGAAGTGCATAGCAAGATTGATTCATCGCCATTGGAGCACCTACAATAACTAGTTTCCCAATAGAACCACGCGCCGTTATTATAATTACCCCTTCTTCAAACAAAGAAGATGCACAATGATCCAAACCTTCTTGGGTAATATGGTCTGCCGTATCTATCTGAAACACATTGCCATTATAATCGGTAGGCCCAAAGAATGGTAAATTGCCTTTTTCCCAATATTGTTTTATGGATTTGCTTGGAGTCCCACCACTTAAAATGTACGCAATTTTGCATATGTTTGAAGATTCCCATCCTTCAGGTATTTCTCTCTTTATATGCTCATTCCACACCATCTTTCCTCCACTAGATTTATAAGGATTTCCTTTTTCATCGGGGAAATCGAACTGCACGAACCAATAGTCATAGATTTGCTTCGCGAGTGCCTCTAAATTCCGATTTATCCGCGCGTTTCATACATTTGCACCTGTTCATAATAAATCAATACGATATGAAAGAACAGTTTATCGATTCGGTAATGCTGGCAATGCAGAGCACGCTTGACTGTCAGCAAATGAAACAATTGAAAATGACGCTTAGGCAAGAACTACAAAACTATTCTCTTGCTGCTGTTCCAGCAGAATCTGCCTCGTATGATAATCTAATGCTATTGCAATCGTTCATCTCGGCCAAGAGAGTTGAGGGATGCTCGGAGCGGAGTGTCCATTATTATCAATCGGTCATTGAGCACTTCATGGCGGAGACGAATCTTTCGGTACAGCAGATTTCAACGGCAACAATACGCGTTTATTTGGCCACTTATCAATCAGAGCGCAATGTGAGCAAGGTGACCGTCGACAACATGCGGCGTATTTTGTCGAGTTTTTTCGCTTGGCTGGAAGATGAAGATTACATCGTCAAGTCGCCAGTGCGCAGAATTCATAAGGTGAAAACGGATATGCTTGTGCGAGAGATATTGAGTGATGAGCAACTGGAACAGATGCGGGATTGTTGCCGCACCGTCCGCGACTTGGCGATGCTTGACGTGCTGAGTTCGACAGGAATGCGTGTTGGCGAGTTGGTGAGGCTGAACCGTAGGGATGTGAACTTCCAGGAACGGCAATGCGTGGTGTTCGGTAAAGGCAACAAGGAACGGATGGTGTATTTCAACGCCCGGACCAAAATCCACTTGCAGGCTTATCTGAAAAGTCGGACTGACGATGATGAAGCGCTATTTGTTAGTCTCAAAGCACCATATAAACGATTGCAAATCAGTGGTGTGGAACGACGGGTGAAGCAGTTGGGACGTAAGGTGCAGATGGAACATGTGCATCCTCACAAGTTCAGACGGACGTTGGCAACGATGGCCATCGACAAGGGAATGCCCATTGAGCAAGTACAGCGTTTGCTTGGGCATGTGCGTATCGATACTACGCTTCATTATGCCATGGTGAGCCAAAACAACGTGAAGATGTCGCACAGGAAATATATTGCATAGTGATGGCATAACAGATACCTCGTCGGTGAGGGAAATCTGGAAAAGGTTTTGTCAGTATGCGCGAAAAGCGTATTTTTGCAGGTGAATACTGCCGTTGAAACAAGGAGAGGCAGTCAAACCGCATTAAGATGAGCGAATTAGTCAATACCAACCTGCAGTCAGCTGAACAGGCTCTATTCACGGATGTTTGTAATATCATCGACAACACACGAACCCGAATCGCCACTTATCTCAATTCCGAGGTTTGCATGACCAATTGGCATGTCGGATGCAGGATTAAGGAGGAGGTGCTGCTCAACAAACGTGCCGAGTATGGAAAGCAAGTGCTGCTGAACTTGTCGGCCCGTTTGACTGATCGCTACGGCAAGGGATGGAGCGTTTATACGCTTCAGCATTGTGTACGCGCCGCGTACACTTTTTCGGAAGAGGAAATTCTGTACGCGGTGCGTACACAATTCACCTGGACGCACCTGCGCTCGCTGATGAGCATTAAGGACCCGTTGGCACGTAGGTTCTATATGGACATGTGCCAGATAGAGCATTGGGATACACGGACTTTGGACAAACAGATTGAGAACCAGTTGTATGAACGCACAGCCATCAGTCGTCGTCCTGAGGATGTAATCAAGCAGCAGTTGCAGCAGGTGGAGGAAACGCAAAGCCTTGTGCCCGATTTGGTTTTCAGGAGCAGTTATTTCTTGGATATTTTGGGGCTGCCCGATGTTTTTTCCGAAAAGGACTTGGAAAACGCCATCCTTTCGCAGATACAGCAGTTTATCAACGAGTTGGGTACTGATTTTGCGTTTCTTGCTCGTCAGAAGCGTATCACGGTTGATGCGACCGACTACTACATTGACTTGTTGTTCTATCACAGAGGCTTGCGCCGTTTGGTGGCCATTGATCTCAAATTGGGCAAATTCCGTCCCGAATACGAAGGGCAAATGCTGTTGTACTTGCGCTATCTCAACAAAAACGAGCGCAGGGAAGGGGAGGAGTCGCCCATCGGATTGATACTATGTTCGGAAGGGAATACGGAACATGTTGAATACCTGATGCTTGAGGAAAACAGCCCTATTCGGGTAGCGCAGTATTATACGCAGTTGCCCGACAAGAAACTGTTGGCCGAAAAACTGCAACGTGCCATCGCCATTGCGAAAGAGCATTATGCGGAACGATTGCAAAAATACGACGGAACTGATAATTAGTAAAATGAAAACACTAGCGGACATAGCACAATATGTAACTGATAAAGTTATTAGTGAGGACATATCACTAAAGAATTACATTACAACTGATTGTTTATTGCCCGACAAACAAGGACGGGTGCCGGCAAGTAATATGCCTCCTCAAAGATGTACTTTGACCAAATATGCAAAAGGTGATGTTTTGGTTGCAAATATCCGGCCTTATCTAAAAAAAATATGGCTTGCAGATAGTGGAGGCGGTGCCTCTGCTGATGTGTTGGTCTTCCGCCCTAAAAGTGGACATAGTAGTCAGTACCTCTATGCCGTGTTGCTACAGGATTCGTTTTACCAATGGGCAATGAAAGGCCCAAAGGGCAGTAGAATGCCTCGTGGTGATAAGAATCAAATTATACGATTCCCAATAATTGACCTTGGAGCTGCTGAAAAGGCGGTTGGTTGTTTGATTGATAATCTTAACAAAAAAATCCAACTCAACAAGCAGATAAATCGGAATTTATCTGGGCTTGACCGTTCATCAACAGCGGCAAGATTTCATCGCGCTGACGGGTAAGGGAGGTGATTTCAGTTTCATTGAGGCCGATTGAATCAAATATTGGTTGTACTACTTTTTCAAATTCAGTTAATACTTTTTGTTCTGGAAATGCAAATAACACTTCATCAAAAGTTTGATTTGTTAGATTATTGATTCCGGTCCCATTGCAAATACTTTTGATTTTTTGTTTGAAATACTGTGATATCAGATACAAAAACAAAAAGTATGGACAATTATTATCAGGTGTGATTTTGGAAAGGAACACTCCAAAGGAATGTTCTGAATTACATTGAAACATTGCACATTTTCCTATATGTTCTTTGCTGCCACTTGACATCGTTATGATAATGTCATGCTTTTTAATTCTTTGTTCATCAGAAATCAAATTGGGCAACAAATAGGCGGTATTGTTGTCATAGACAATATGGTTATTCTCAATGTTATTGCCTCTTAATATCAAAATACCACTTTCTTGCAAGTCATTTGGTTTATATGATACACCACGGCAAATAGATGACACATCGTTTACACTTTTCACCTTCCACCCTTCTGGAATCTCTCTCTTCAGTATCTCATTCCACACCATCTTTCCTCCACTAGATTTATAAGGATTCCCTTTTTCATCAGGAAAATCGAACTGCACGAACCAATAGTCATAGATTTGCTTCGCGAGTGTCTCTAAATTCCGATTTATCTGCCGATTAAGAGCGATTTTTCGGTCTAAATTAAAAATGAATTGTGCAATTAACTTTTGTTTCTCTATTGGCGGAAATTCAAAATCCAAATTTCCAATATCAGTTGGTGAAATAGATGGATATGCTGATACCGAATTTTCGGCAATGGTTTGAAGGTAAGAAGTAATACATGGTTGAGTTATTAATAAATACAAGTATTCAACATCAATTGAGTTGAGATAATCCTCTTTAATGTCTAATGTGGTGAATCCGGTTGAAACAATTAAATTTGGTTCGGGGTACTTTACTATCCCATAATGTTTCTGATTTGGTCTTACCGAAGAATAGAGGATCGTATTATGTCTAACTTTTCTTTGTGCCCTACTTGGCGCATTTGCACATTCAAGTTTTTGTAATTCAATGATGCGCCCATTGATTAGGTTGCTTGTGTCTAAATACAAGATGGTTCCTTCTCTTTGTGATGCTGAAAGAGTATTATTATTAATATGGCATATTGTTGATAATCGCATTATGATGTGTTGTTCAAAAATCTAAAAGAGAATTGGTTGTATGTATTATAAAAATCAATTTGATAGTTTAAGCGACTTGAGTTGCTTCAATATCTCTTCCTCCAGCCGATGGCTTTCCGCGAATTGCTCGGTGAGCGTTTGGGTGTAGTCCTTGATTCGTTTTTGGAATTCCTCGGCGGTAATGTCTTCGTATTCAATTTTGATGTCGAAATACTGGCCAGCAGAGAAGGAATAGTTTTTCTCCTTGATTTGGTCGGCACTCACGATGACGGAGAAATCATCAACAGCTTGCTTGCTGTTGAAGGTAGTGATGATTTTGTCGATGTCGGTTTGCGACAAAATGGTACGTTGGTTGCCGTCAACTTTCTTTTTCTCTCCAAGTTTGGAGGCGTCCATCAGTATGATGTCGTTGCCAATGTTGGCCTTGTCGATGAATAGGACGGAAACATTGGTTCCAGTGGTGGCGAAGATGTTGGAGGGCATTGAAACCACACCGCGCAACCAGCCTTCGTCGATGACGCGTTGGCGTATCTTGTAGGCAATCCCACTTGCGGCGGTGATGAAACCTGTGGGTACGACGATGGCGGCCTTGCCTTTGCTGTTAAGCGAATACAGGATGTGTTGCACGAAACAGAGATAAATGGCCATTTTTGATTTGTCCTTGCCTGTGGCGGCAGGTACTCCTGCAAAGAAACGCCTGGTGTCGGCAGCAATGGTGTCGCGAGTGTCGGAAAAGTCGAGGTTGAAGGGCGGATTGCTGACGACGAAGTCGAATTTCATCAGTGAGCCGTTCTGCTCTTTGTGGTAGGGAAGGGTGAGCGTGTCACCTTTGACGATGTTTTGGATGCTGCTGACTAAATGATTGAGTATCAGGTTTAGACGGAGCATCTGCGATGACTTTTGTGAAATGTCTTGGCTGTAGATTTGGCAACGGTCTTCGCCAATTTGGTGGGCGAGTGCCATCAGCAAGGTGCCGGAACCTGCCGCGGGATCGTAGCAAGTGACGGAACGCAGGTCCGAGCCATCTGGAACGAGCATGCGTGCCATGATGGTGGCCACAGCTTTGGGCGTGTAGTATTCTGCGTATTTGCCACCACCGTCCTTATTGTAGTCTTTGATGAGGTATTCGAAGATGGTGGAGAAGAAGTCGTATTTTTGGTAAAACACATCTTCGAAATTGAAGGTGGCAAGGTGGCTGACGAGGGCTGCGGCAAAGTTGGAGCGTTGGTCGGCTTCGTTGATAAGGGGCGTAAGTTTCTCGAAAATGGTGATTTTGGTCTGTCCAGAGGTCGCCATTGAGAAAATGTCGGCATTAAGGTCGGCAATGGCCAACAGGGTGGCATCAAAGATGTCGGCAAAGTCGTCTTTCTTGGATGCGTTGATGAGATGCGATAGGGTATGCTCGTGGCGAAGCAGAGGCGTGCCCGCTTGCAGGTAGGTGAATAGGTCGTCTTCTTCCTCTTCTGTAAAGTTGTCGTATTCCACATCCCATATTTTGGCATGGTCAAGTCGTTCGTTGACGAGTTTGACCTCATGCCCGAACATGTCGTTCATGTATTTGTAAAGAAATACTTCAGTGATGATTTTGTATTCGTTGCCGTCGTTGCCCAAGCCGTATTGTGCGCATGTGGCTTTCAGGCGGTCGATGAGCTGTTTGGTGCGGATTTCGATGTCGGTTTCTGCCATGGCTTATGCTGCTCTGAATTTGTATTGTTGATATTGTGTGGTATATTCTTGGACGATAAGGTTGCGGATGGTTTTCTTGTCGTCAAGGGTGGCTGATTTTGCCAGCCCCATGCCGAGCAAGGTGTGGCTGATGCGTGTCATCACCTCTTTCCCGAAAAAGGCTTCGTTCTCTATCTTTCTTCGGTCGTTGAAAAGAATCTCGTCCACTTCTTCACGGATTTTGTTGAGGGCTTCAACACGCTCCATTTCCACGCGTGAGATGATGAATGGCTCTTGTGGCGTGCGTTTGCCGTTGTCTTCGTCAATACGTTTGCTGATGCGCACAAAACGCTCGTCATCATTGAATTTGTGTTTCAATAGAAGGTTGCGGTGGTTGATTTCGCGGATGATGGCTAAAACTTCGTCAAGATACTGGGCTTTTTCCAAGATTTCTTGCCTTGATTGTGGCTTGAAGCCTTTTTCGCGATAGTATCTTTTGAAAGTGGATAAAAGGTGCTTGAACATAGGCTCTTCATGGTCGAAATTGCTTTCAAACTCTTGAATCACGCAACGCAGTTTCTCTTGCATGGCATCGTCCCAAATGAATGAGAGTTCTCCTTTGCCCTTTTTGACAAATTGGTACTCCATTTCAGAAAGGATGTAGTTGACCATGCCACTCACATCTTCGTTGTGGGCCATTTGCTCTTGTTGGTTGATGCGTGAGATGCGGTCGTTTACGACGGTAAGCAGGTTAGCGAAACTGCTGTTTGTCGCTTCCATCTTGTCGAGCATCTTTTTGAGTCCTTCGTCACCGAAACTGCGTATCTGGTTGGTTAAGGCTTTGGCCTCTTCTAAAGCATTGCGCAATTCATATAGGTTGTCTTTCGGAATGTCGCTGTTTTCCAATTGTTTGCGCAAGTCTTCGGCATTCTTGCAGTCATACGGGAATAAGATTTGCTTAATGTGTTGCAACTTTTCGATGATGTCATCCTTGTTCTCCATGATGGCATCGCCAAGGGATTGTCTGTCTTCTCCATCTTCATGGGTCTGGCTGTCTGGGTCGCAGGCGTTCAGTTCGCGGATATACTCGTCGTTGGCTTCTTCAAAATTGTCCTTGATGCCTGCGAAGTCAATGACGTATCCATATTTGAATTCCTTGTAGGGCCTGTTGACACGGGTTAGAGCCTGCAAGAGGTCGTGACCTCTCATTTTTCTTGTGAGGTAGAGCCGTTTCAGCCGATGGGCATCGAATCCGGTGAGCAACATTTGGTTGACGATAAGAATGTCAATGTCGGTTGTGTCTTTGAAATTCTCCGTAATTCTTTTGCGTTCTTCCGCCTCGCCTTCGTCGTGCAAAATAAGTTCAGCTCGGAGAGGATGAGCTTGTTGGCTTTGGTATTCGTCAAACATGCGTTTTACTTTACGGGCTTGTGGATTGGTCTCAAGGACGATCATCCCAGCCACAGAGGAATCGGCTTGCTCGATACGGAATCGGCGCAGGTCCTTGTCAATAAACTCGATGAGAGTACGAATGTAGTTCTCCGATTCGATAATTAGGTTTTTGCTGATGTCCTTTTTGTTCACCTCAATGTCGTCGGGGAATTCTTCCTCCAAGATTTTGAGTAGTCGGTCTTTGTAATCGGTTTCAATATCTTCGCGCATCAATCGGAGCGTAAAGCCATCGGCAATGGATTTGTCGTAATAGTATTTGTCATAATACTGGCCAAATACTTTCCATGTCTCGCGCTCCGACTTTAGGAGAGGCGTTCCCGTAAGCGCAATGCGGACGGCTTTCGTGTCGGAGTTCATGAGATTGGCCAAAAACGATCCTGTTGGATTGTAGCCTCGATGTGCTTCGTCCACGAAAAAGACACGTTGAATATTGGTGCCATAATGGAAATCAGGCTTGTCGGTCTGCTCCTCAAACTTCTGGATGTTGACGACCATAATTTCGAGTTTGCCTTCTGAATTGCGCATGGTGATGTTGCTTGCGAAGTCGGCCATCAACTCTTTTCTGGATTGAGCAGTATGGACGATAAGCCCACGACTGGAAAATTCGCGCATGGCTTGTTCCATGAGATTAATGCGGTCAACAATAAAATAGAAACGAGCTACGGTATTGCGTTTGGCAAAATAGTCAGTCAAAATCTTGACAGCAAAGTAAGACAACGCTGTTTTGCCGCTCCCTTGGGTATGCCAAATGGTTCCAGAGTTTATGCCACGGTCGAGGTTCTTGCAAATGGATTGGTTGGCAAAGAACTGCGGGTAGCGCATCACATGCTTTTCCAATACGGCAATCTCTTCTCCCAAATTGTTCTTTTTGCTTCTGTTGACATAAGCGAAACCGTATTTGAGGAAATACAAGATGCGGTCTTTGGCAAGCAAGGATGATAGGATTCTGTTGGTGGGAGTCTTGGGGTCTTTGTTGGTCTTGTATTCAGGCAGGCTGAGCAATACGACTTTCCCTAATTGCTGCAGGATTTCCTTTTCTCGTTCCTCGGATACTTCGCCAAGATGAAGATTGTCATAATAGAGAGGCTTTGCTTCACGAAACACGTTGAAAAAGATGTTGTCTTTGCTCATGCTTGCATAAAATGCGCCTTGAACGGGTACGCGACTGTCGGTGTCGTATTCTTCATTGTTGGAGAATATCATAAGTTGTGTGATATTCAGGAATCTACGGAAATCTCGTTGGCGCATCCTGTTGTTCATACGCTCTCTTTCAGCAAGCATCCCTTCTCGGTTTTGCGGCTTTTTCACTTCAATATGAATTAGAGGTAGGCCGTTAATGAAACAAGTAATATCAGGCCTAAAATGATTATGAGTGGTTTGGTTTTCACATTCCAATTCAATGGTGCATCGCCAGTCGTTGTTTTCGGGGTTTTCAAAATCAATTAGTTTGCAGTCGCTGGTGTTTATGAGTTTTTTGTAAAACTCGCGGCCAAGGTCGTCGTTGTCTGCATCGCGAATCAACTCGCGTAGCTTTTCTTCAATTTCCATTTCCCGCATTTCTGGGTTGAGTTTGCGGACGGATTCTTTGAAAATGTTGGATAGAATGTTGCTGTCTTTGTTGTATTCCCCAAGATTATTGTGATGTACGAATGTGTATCCCAACCTTTCGAGATGAAGAAGGGCTGGAATCTGAACACGAGTGAATTCGCTGAAATTGCCCGACATAACGTGTGCTTTTTTGAATATGGGGCAAAATTAGGAAAATTTGTAATAATCTTCACCTTTCTAATGACACAAAAAACACGGGACAAGACGAATCCTGTCCCGTGCTTAATTAATAGGTGTTGCTTAATCCAAAGTGTGGATCACCAGGCCCGAGCGCAGTTTAGGCTCAAACCAAGTGGTCTTGGGAGGCATGATGTTGCCTGTGTCGGCGATGTCAATGATTTGCTTCATGCTCACTGGATAGAGTGCGAAGGCGACCTTCATCTCACCGCTGTCCACGCGACGCTTCAGCTCGCCGAGGCCACGGATACCGCCAACGAAGTCGATGCGCTTGTCGGTGCGGAGGTCCTTGATGCCCAGAATCTTGTCGAGGACAAGGTTGCTGAGGATGGTGACGTCCAACACGCCAATCGGGTCGTTGTCGTCGTAGGTGCCGGGTTTGGCAGTCAGGCTGTACCACACGCCCTCGATGTACATCGAGAAGTTGTGGAGCTTGTTGGGCTTGTACTCGGTGCTGCACTCGCAGTGGCAGGGGAACTCGCAGTTGCACGTGCCGCCGTCCTTGGTGCAGTCGCACTTGCATTCGATGTCGAAGTTCTCTTGCAAGGCCTTGAAGAAGTCCTTGGTGCTGAGGCCGTTGAGGTCTTTCACGACGCGGTTGTAGTCGATGACGTTCAACTGGTTGTCGGGGAAGATGACGGTCATGAAGTAGTTGTACTCTTCCTTGCCGGTGTGGGCAGGATTCTTTTCCTTCTTTTCCTGGCCGACGAGGGCAGCGGCAGCGCTACGGTGGTGACCGTCAGCGATGTACATGGCCGGGACCTTCTTGTCGAACAGCTCGACGAGGCGGGCGATGGTGGCCTTGTCGTCGATGATCCAGAAGCGATGGCCGAAGCCGTCTTCCTTGGCGATGAAGTCATAGATGGGCTTCTCGGCAGTGATCTTGCTCACGATGGCGTCGATTTCGGCGACGGCAGGGTAGGCAAAGAACACAGGCTCCACGTTGGCGTTGGTGAGGCGGACGTGCTTCATGCGGTCTTCCTCTTTGTCCTTACGGGTCAGCTCGTGCTTCTTGATGACCTTGTTCACGTAGTCTTCGCTGTAGGCGCAAGCCACGATGCCATATTGCCAGTGGGCGTTGGCGTCGGTGGGGTTCATGCTTTGGGCGTAGATGTAGAGTTTTTCCTCTTGGTCTTGCTTGATCCATCCGAAATCCTTGAACGAGTTGAAGTTCTCGACGACTTTCAGGTAGGTTTCGAGGTCGCTGTCCTTGTGGCCTTCGGGCAGGTCGATTTCGGCCTTGGTCACGTGGAGCAGGCTGTAGGGGTTGCCTTCACATTCCTTGCGGGCTTCTTCGGTGTTCAGCACGTCGTAGGGACGGGAGGCCAGTTTCTGGACGATGTCCACACCAGGACGCCATCCTTTGAAAGGTTTGATAACTGACATTGTATTAAGGTTTTAATGTTAATTCGTTTGTTGTTTTATGCGTCAGGTTCTGGGGCATTGGCTGAGTCATGTTTCTGAAAAGAAAGAATCAGTGCGCCAATCATTTTGGTCAGTTCCATCAGTTCGTTGCGGATGTCGGCTTCTTGGGTCTCGTCGGCGAGGCGTTGCTTGGCCGCCAAGGTGCAGAGAGCCACGCACTTCCCGATGCTGACTTTGGCCTTCTGCAACTCGTCGATGAAAGCGGTTCTTGTACCCGAAGCCCCTTCGATGAGGTAAGATGAGATGTTCATTGCCTCTTTGATGAAAAGGTCGCAGAGCGTTCTTTGAGCCTCGGTTTGACAGGCATTGCTCAGCGAGAGAATCGCATTGGTGAAGTCGACGGATTTGTGATAGATGCGAAGACCTTCAAATTTGAAAAAGTTTCCTGGCTTTATGTTTTCCGAAATCATTTCAGACAATTATGGAAAAGACACCACAAGCCACGCCTGCGGTGTCTTTCCGGGTTAATCGAATTATTTGTTCACTTGGAAGCGCTTGTTGCCGGTCTTGAAGAAATCGGCGATTTGGTTGGCAGCGGCCAAGCCAGCGTTGATGTTGGCTTCTTCCGTCTGGGCACCCATCTTCTTGGGCGTGGCGAAGTAGCGGCCTTCGAAGGCTTTGAAGTCGGCATCGGCATCGGGCATGATGTCGGTGATGTACTTCAGGTCGGTGCGCTCAGCCATCAGCTTGAGCAATTCAGGCTCGTTGATGACTTCCTTGCGGGCCGTGTTGACCAGGATGCCGCCTTTGTGCATCTTGTTGACCACAGCGTAGTTGATGCTCTGCTTGGTCTCGGCAGTGGCCGGGATGTGCAGGCTGACCACGTCGCAGGTCTCGAAGAGGGCGTCGCGGTTGGCAACGGCGTGAACGCCAGCCTCTTCAATCTTTTCGGCGGGGACGAATTCGTCGAAAGCGTAGACGTCCATGCCAAAGCCCTTGGCGATGCGGGCCACGTTGCGACCCACGTTACCGAAGGCCAGCAGACCGAGTTTCTTGCCCATCAGCTCGCTGCCGCTCTTGCCGTTGTAGAAGTTACGGACGGCATAGACCAGCATACCCATGACGAGTTCGGCCACAGCGTTGGAGTTTTGGCCAGGGGTGTTCATGGCCACGATGCCTTTGGCGGTGCAAGCCTCGAGGTCGAGGTTGTCGTAACCGGCACCGGCGCGGACGACGATTTTCAGGTTGTTGGCGTGGTCGATGACTTCCTTCGTCACCTTGTCGGAACGGACGATGAGGGCGTCAGCGTCGGCAATGGCCTTGTAGAGGTCGTTCACGTCAGTGTATTTTTCCAAAAGAGCCAGTTCATAGCCGTTCTTCTCAACGACTTCGCGGATGCCGTCGACGGCCACCTTGGCGAAAGGCTTTTCAGTTGCAACTAATACTTTCATTTCGTTTCTCCTTATTATTTATTGGCTTTTTCGAAATCTTGCATGCACTGGACGAGGGCTTCGACAGCCTCAATCGGGCAGGCGTTGTAGAGGCTGGCGCGGAAACCACCGACCGAGCGGTGACCCTTGATGCCGACCATGCCGCGTTCCTTGGCGTAGGCCATGAAGGCATCTTGCTTGTCTTCGTAGCCAGGAGCCATCACCCAGCAGTGGTTCATGATGGAACGGTCTTCTTTCTCGGCTGTGCCGACGAACATGCTGTTGCGGTCGATTTCTTCGTAGAGCATTTGTGACTTCTTGGTGTTGATCTTGTTCATGGCCTCGACGCCACCGATGGTGTCCTTCAGCCACACGAGGGTCTCGTGCATCATGAAGATAGGCAGTACGGGCGGGGTGTTGAACATGCTGATGTTCTTGGCTTCTTCGGCAGCGTGGGTGCGGAAGTCGACCATGGTGGGCAGCGGGTTCATGTAGGCGCGGTCGCCGATGTTGCCGAGGATGTCTTTCTTGACGATGACGAAGGTCACGCCAGCAGGGCCGACGTTCTTCTGGGCGCCACCGTAGATGAGGCCGTATTTCTTCACGTCGACGGGACGGCTCATGATGTCGGAGCTCATGTCAGCGACGAGCATGATGGGGCAGTCCATGTCGTACTTGATCTCAGTACCGTAGATGGTGTTGTTGGTCGTGATGTGGAAGTAGTCGGCATCCATCGGGATTTCGTAGCCCTTCGGGATGTAGGTGTAGGTCTTGTCTTCGCTGCTGGCGACGATGTCGACCTTACCGAACAACTTGGCTTCCTTGGCGGCCTTCTTGGCCCAGACGCCGGTCTGGAGGTAGGCGGCCTTGGTCTTCATCAGGTTGGCGGGCACGGTGAAGAACTGCGTGCTGGCGCCGCCGCCGAGGAAGAGGATTTCGTACTCCTCAGGGATGTTGAGGAGGTCGCGCCACAGTTGGCGGGTTTCGGCCATGATGCGCTCCCAACCCGGGGTGCGGTGGCTGATTTCGGCGATGCCGATGCCGGTGTTGTCAAAGTCGTACAGCGCCTTGACGGTGCTTTCGATGGCTTGCTTGGGCAGGACGCAAGGGCCTGCATTGAAATTAAAAGCTTGCTTCATTTCAATAATTATTTGATTAGATGTTTGATTTATAATTTGTTAGTTGAGTTTTTCGCTCTTATTTTGCTGCAAAGATAGGAAATAAAACCGTGTGGCGATTCATTTCCTGCTTATTTATTTTATTATAGGAGTGGAATCGTGTGACTTTATGCCAATTAGGTCCAAAAATCAATTTAAATAATTAGAAATCAGTCGATTGAAAATTTTCGAGAAAAAAAACTCTGAAACACATTGCCATTCCAAGAAATTGTTGTACTTTTGCGCACTCAAAATCAATAAGGAAAGTAAGCGATGAAAAAAGACATTCACCCCAAGAACTATCGACTGGTTGTTTTCAAAGATATGTCAAACGATGTGACGTTCCTGTCGCGTTCGACCATCAACACCAAGGAAACCATCAAGTGGGAAGACGGTAACGAATACCCCCTGGTGAAGCTTGAAATCTCCAGCGCATCACATCCCTTCTACACCGGTAAGATGAAGCTCGTCGACAGCGCCGGTCGTGTGGATAAGTTCAACAACAAGTACAAGAAGTTCTTCGAGAAGAAGGAAGCCAAGTAAGTTGGACGAAACCGAAAAAGGGAAGCTCTTGCCTATCGCGAGGGCTTTTTTTGTGCCTTGGCATTATCTTTGCCGTATCTTTGCGCCACCTATATAATAAGGTGTGAAACGGCGACGGACTGACAATTTGTCGCCCACAACATTCAAATACGCTTTTTATGAGTTACAAAGTTGAACCCGAATTGTTTTCAGATATGATGGACTCGGAAGCCGAGTTCATCCCCGTGCTCACGATTGAAGGACGCCTTGGCCCCGATGAGGAGGTGCCCGAGGAACTGCCCATTTTGCCTTTGCGCAACTCGGTGCTCTATCCGGGCGTGGTCATTCCCATCACGGTGGGGCGCGACAAGTCCATCCAACTGGTGAAGGAATACAACCGCAAGCGCAAGTCCATCGGCGTCATCGCACAGAAGGAGTCGAATGTGGAGGAGCCCGTGCTCGACGATTTATATAAGGTGGGCACTTCGGCCCAAATCCTCAAGGTCTTCGAGATGCCCGACGGCAATGTCACGGTCATCATCCAAGGCAAACGACGCTTCGAGGTGGTGGAGGCGACCCAAAACGAGCCTTACATCAAGGCTACCGTGATGCCTTACGCGGCCTCGGAAGATGTCCCCAACACGAAGCGCTTCAATGCTTTGATACAATCTGTCAGGGAGTTGGCCATTCAGGTCATTGCCCGCTCGCGCAATTTATCGCAGGAGGCTGGCTTTGCCATCAAGAGCATCGACGACCCCGTTTTCCTGCTGAATTTCGTGGCCAGCAATGTGGAAGCCGATATGCCCGTCAGGCAAGGACTTTTGGAAGCCCGCAACATCAACCAGATGGCCTCCGACCTGTTGGCCGTGCTGACCGATGAGCAGCAGATGATCGAGCTGAAGCAGCAAATCCAGAGCAAGGTGCGCGTGGATATGGACAAGCAGCAGCGCGAGTATTACCTCAACCAGCAGTTGCGGACCATTCAAGAGGAGTTGGGCGGCAATCCCAACGAGCAGGATGTCAAGGAGTTGAAGGAAAAAGCCGAGAAGAAGAAATGGTCGAAGGAGGTGGCGGAGGTTTTCGATAGGGAACTGAAGAAGCTGGAACGCACCCATCCGCAGGCGGCAGAGTATGGCATACAACTCAATTATTTGCAGTATCTCGTTGATTTGCCGTGGGATGACTTCACGAAGGACAACTTCGACCTGAAACGCGCCCAGCGCATCCTCGATGCCGACCACTTCGGCTTGGACAAGGTGAAAGACCGTATCATCGAGCATTTGGCCGTGTTGAAGCTGCGCAAGGATATGAAAGCCCCGATTTTGTGCCTTGTCGGACCTCCTGGCGTGGGCAAGACCTCGTTGGGCAAGTCCATCGCGCGGGCACTGAACCGAAAATATGTCAGAATGTCACTCGGCGGCGTGCGCGACGAGTCGGAGTTGCGCGGTCACAGAAAAACCTATATCGGCGCTATGCCGGGCCGTATCATCCAGAGTTTGCGCAAGGTGAAATCGAGCAATCCCGTCTTCGTGTTGGACGAAATCGACAAGGTGAGCGGCAACAACATCAGCGGCGATCCGCAAGCAGCGCTTTTGGAAATCCTTGACCCCGAGCAGAATAATGCTTTCTACGACAACTTCATCGAGTTGGATTACGACCTCTCGAAAATCCTCTTCATCGCTACGGCCAACAACCTTGCGACCATCCATCCCGCCTTGCGCGACCGTATGGAAATCATCGACTTGAGCGGCTATTTGCGCGAAGAGAAATACGAAATCGCCAAGCGCCACCTTATTCCCAAGCAGATGAAGGAACACGGCCTCGACAGCAAGCAGATTGCTTTCTCGAAGGATATCGTGATGCACATCATCGACGACTATACCCGCGAGGCGGGCGTGCGCAACTTGGAGCGCCGCATTGGCGATATGATGCGTTTCCGCGCCAAACAGGTCGTCACGGAGGAGGCGTTTGAGAAGAAAATCATTGCCGAAGACCTCCGCAAGGTGCTCGGCGTGCCGATGCACCACGACGAGGACGAAGTGAAACACACGATGCCGGGCGTGGCCACAGGTTTGGCCTGGACGCAGGTGGGCGGCGAAATCCTCTCCATCGAGGTGAGTTTGAGTCGTGGAATGGGTCATCTCTCGTTGACGGGCAACCTCGGCGAGGTGATGAAGGAAAGCGCGACCATCGCCTACGAGTTCATCAAGGCACACGCTTCGCAACTCAACATCAACCCCGATGTGTTTGAGGCTTGGAACGTGCACGTCCACATCCCCGAAGGCGCCACGCCGAAGGACGGTCCCTCGGCGGGTATCACGATGCTCACCGCCTTGACTTCCGCGTTCACGCAACGCAAGGTGAAAGGTCAGCTGGCGATGACGGGTGAAATCACGCTGCGCGGCAGGGTGTTGCCCGTGGGCGGCGTGAAGGAGAAAATCCTCGCCGCCAAGCGCAATGGCGTGACCGACCTTATCCTTTCCGTCGATAACGAGCACGATATCAACGACATTAAGGAAGACTACATCAACGGGCTGAACTTCCACTATGTGGAGAATATGATGCAGGTGCTCGACTTGGCGCTCGAAAAAGAGCAGGACAAGAACGACTTGGATTACAACAAGTATCTGAACAACTTGCATCCTGAGGTGATTGGTTTCAAAGTCAAGTGATTATGCGGAAATTTTTCCTTGGAATATTGACTTTGCTGTTGCTGGTTTCTTGTGGCAAACGCCAAGATTCCGAGGAAGAGCTGGCCATCTTCAAGTATAACGAAGCCGCTGGCATTCTGACACTTGACCCGATTTATGCCAAAGACTTGGCGCATATCTGGGCTTGCAATCAGGCGTTTAACAGCTTGGTGGCCTTTGACGAGCAGATGAACCTCGTCCCGATGATTGCGAAATCGTGGGACATCAGCGAGGACGGCTTGGTTTACACTTTCCATTTGCGGAACGATGTGCAGTTCCACGAGGACGAATGCTTCAAGGGGGCGGGCCTTCGACCTTTCGACAAGCTCAGGACTCAGGCACCTTCACAAGACGAAAAGGCTAAGGTCGTTGAGCCTGTCGAAACGCCGACCTTAACTACCCGTTTTGTCACCGCACAAGACTTCGTCTATTCCTTCAACCGCGTGGTGGACAAGCGTTTGAACTCGCCCGGAATGTGGATTTTCTCGTCCGTGAAGCACGAGGGCGACCAATATGCCTTCACCGCTTTGGACGACTCGACCTTCCAGATTGAGTTGTCGCAGCCGTTTCCACCGTTTTTGGGCATCTTGTCGATGACTTACGCCTCTGTTGTTCCTCGCGAAGCCGTTGATTATTACGGCGATGATTTCCGTAGCCATCCTGTCGGGACGGGGCCCTTCCATTTCCAGTATTGGAAAGAAGGCGTGAAATTGGTTTTTCGCAAGAATCCGAATTATTTCGAGCGCGACGAGGCAGGGGAGCGGTTGCCCTATATCGATGCCGTCTCCGTCAGTTTCCTCATTGACAAGCAGGTGGCTTTTTTGGAGTTCATCAAGGGCAAGTTCGATTTCATGTCGGGCATCGATGCGCGTTACAAAGACGAGCTGCTGACCTACGACGGTAATCTGCGCAAGAAGTATGAGGACAAGATACAATTGATTACCGAGCCTTATCTCAACACCGAGTATTTCTCATTCTACATCGACCCGAACGACCCGCTTGGTCCCGACCGTTCGCGCGCTTTGCGGCAGGCCGTTAGCCTTTGCATTGATCGCGAGAAGATGTTGCGCTACCTGCGCAACGGCATCGGCGAGCTGGGTACGGGTGGCCTGATTCCTGTGGGCTTGCCGGGGTATAGTCCCACCATTGGCTATGGCTACGACCTGAAGCGCGCCCAGCAGTTGGTGGCCGAAAACCATTTGGAAGGCCATCTGCTGCAACTCTCCACCGTGGCCGACTATGCCGACATCGGGAAGTTTGTCCAAAGTCAGGTGGAACAAATCGGGCTGCAATGCAAGATGGAGGTGATGCCGCCTGCCACGTTGCGCAGCATGAAAGCCAATGGCAGCCTTCCGTTCTTCCGCTCCTCTTGGGTGGCCGACTATCCCGATGCCGAGAACTACCTCTCGACCTTCACGACGGCCAACTTCGCCCCTTCTGGACCGAACTACACGCACTATTCCAACCCCAAGTTCGACCTACTCTACGACAAGGCGATGGCCTGCAACGACATGGAGGAACGCACCAGATATTACACCGAAATGGACAGCCTGATGATGCGCGATGCGCCCGTGGTGGTGCTGTTCTACGACGAGGTGCTTCGTTTCGTCAACAAGCGCGTGAAGGACTTGGGCAGCAACCCGACGAATCTTTTGGATTTGAGAAGGGTGAGAATTGGAGAATAGTATTCCCTTTACGTCTACAGCAGTCAGATATGCTAATGCAATAAATTACAAGATTGCTGCAACCCAAGGTATTGTAGATATTTTTTGTATGATGTCAACGTCTTGTGAATAATTTTCATGTTATTCTTTCGCAACCCATACTATGTGGCTTCCGCCCTTGGAATCCGTGATGCGTAATAAATACATTCCTTTCACTAATCCGC
Source organism: Bacteroidales bacterium (assembly GCA_017477425.1). Classification (GTDB taxonomy): domain Bacteria; phylum Bacteroidota; class Bacteroidia; order Bacteroidales; family F082; genus Limimorpha. Next base: position 36,381 of record JAFUVT010000032.1, on the reverse strand, counting down.
TCAAGTCTACCTCGTTTGTCTCCCGCGCCGTCTTCACCAACTGCCCAAGGGCATTATAACATTGTATCTCCTTGACATCGATGCCTTCAACATGCACAAATTGTTGCGTAGGATTGGGAAACACACTTATTGTTTCGGCGGTTTCGTCTATCCCGTCACAGTCCTCGGTGATGTTGCTGAACACCTCACCCCAGTCCGAGTTCATGTAGGTATCAGCACTTCCGCATGGAACGATGAGGCAACAGTCGCTTGGCACTTCGAAAGAAGTAAAGTTATACAAAGAGGCTGGCGTTTCGCCCAAGCACCACACCGTGTCCATCGGGCATACAAAGGCGTGGTCTCCAATTTCCGTGACCGTGGCGGGGATGACGGCTTTTTTCAGGCCCTCACATACGTAGAAGGCCAAGTCTCCAATGGTTGTTACGCCATCGGGAATAGTGATGGATTTCAAACCTGCTTGGTCAAACAATCCCTCTGCAATCTCCGTCAAGGCTTCGGGAAGGCTGACGATGGCGAGATTGCTACATCCGTGAAACGCATATTCGCCTATCGTGGTGATGGAATTGGGAAGGTCCAAGCGGCACAGACCGTGGCAAGAGGAAAACGCCCAATCTCCAATCTTGGTGGTCGTTTCGGGAAGCGTGAAATCTTCGAGACGGGTACAACCGTAAAAAGCATCTCTTCCGATTTCTACGATGGATTCGCCGAAATCGACATGCCTCAACTCGGGACAAAACGCAAACGAATGATTTCCCAACGAAACCAATGAATTGGGCAGCGTGACCGTAACAAGTGTCTCGTATTCATAAAACGCGGCATCGGCCACCTTTAAGGTTCCTTCATCGATGACCAAATCCACCAAAGGCATCTTCTCTTTGAAACCCAAGCACCAGCCGTCCAAATAGAGCATCCAGCCGTTGGGTTGGAGGTTGTACCATCCCGTATTGACAAAGGCTCTGGCATTGACACGGGTCACTGTGCTGGGAATGTGGATGTCATACAACGAGGTGCATCCCTCAAACGCCCGTTCACCAATGAAAGTCAGCGTGCTGGGGAAGGAGATGGAGGTCAGTTCCGTGCAGTCCTTGAAGGCCCAAAATCCGATTTGCGTCACCGTGTAGGTGATGCCGTCGTAGGTCACCGTTTCGGGGATGACCACATCGCCGGCATAGCAGCCCCAACCAGGTTGTGAGCAGTGCCCAACCCTAACTTCCGGACCTTCGCCGTAGTCGTTGATCCAATAGTAAATGCCGTCCACTTCAAAGTCGTAGGCCAAGGCTTGCATCGCGAAGCCGATTACAATCATTAAGGTTACGAATAATTTTTTCATTGCTTTGAGATTTTATTGTGAATACTTTTGTGTTTGAAATTTGGTGCAAAAGTATAGCGCCACGCCACGCGCATCAAGAAAAACAATGTGCGGATTTGTGCGTATTTTTATCTATCGTCTTGGTAGTCAAAAGGATGTAATATCGTTTGCTTTGCTACGAAGAATGATGGGAATCGGCTCATCGCTCCCGAAAATGGCCTTCATCTTGCGGGCACGTTGCGATACGGTGTTGTAAGCGCGTTGCATCAAGGCCGAAACATCGGCATCCGAAAGACCGAGCAGATACAGGCAGCAATAGTCAAGGTCGCCCTTGGTAAGGTTAGGATAGGCTTTGGCCAAACGAAGGGTAAACTGGTTGAAGTGGCGGTCGGCAGCCTCGCGCAAAGCCATCACCTGCTCCTTGCCCAAAGCATAGTCCTTATAAATGGTGCAGTCCATCTGCGACTTGAACTGCCCTTCGTTCACCCTTTCCATAATCAAGCGGCATATCGGCTCCTCGGCAAAACTCGCTGCCTGCGTGTCGGGTTTCGATGCCGTGTCGTTCTGTCGTAGCATTTGGTCTTTCAGCTCCCGTAGTTCTTGGTTGCTTCGCTTCAGTCGTCCCGACATCGCGGTCTGCTCCATACGGTGAGCGTAGCGTTCCTGCTCCATCTGTTTTTTCCCTCTGCGTTTCATCGCGACAATGCTGAGGACGACTGCCACAACAGCCATTGGCAACACCACAGCGAGGGTTGTTCTTATGGTCTTCTGTTTTTCTTGTTGAGCGATTAGTTCCTCTCGTCGCTGGATATAATCGTTGAAAAGACGCTCATATTCAACCTTTTGTGGCAGTGTCTCTTGCTCCAACGTCACATTTTGGGTGAAAAATCGCGAATACTTGTTCATGTTTGCACTATCGCCCAAGGTTTCATAGATTTGAGAGAGCGTTTGCGCTGTTTGCATTTGCTGCTTCTCATCAGTCGAATTGTCAAACACGGGTCGCAAATAAGCCAAAGCGGAGTCGTATTGCTTTTCTTCGAAATAAACCCAGCCTATGGTCGACAACACATTTGACGTCAGTATTCTCGGGCAGGAAGACAAACTGCGTTTCAATTGTTCGATAGCCGTTGCCCCATCGAGGGTCAGCTTGTATGCGTTGATGGTGCGTCGTAAATTGATTACTTGGAAATTCAGTTCGCTGGTGTCGGGAATCAGCTCTATGGCTTGGTCATAATAATACAGGGCACTGTCATATTGTTCGGTTTTGTCGAATTCATAGCCCAAGAAAAAGAGGTTTCTGGCTATGGATGAGGGCGGAGGAGGTGCCATGCTGCGGTTGATTTCAAGCGATTTTTTCGTGAAGTAAACCGTTGGTTTGTGGATAAAAAGCATGGAATATATGCCTGCAATTCTGCTTGAGACGTTCGACATGAATTCCAATTGATGCCTGTTCGCTTGTTTGGCCGAGAAATGGCTCTCCATGATTTCTAATGCCTTATAATGCTCTTGCAGAGCCTTCAAAGTAAGAGAGTCATTATTGGCTATGATTTCTTTGTTCAAACTGTTGCCGCTCATGTAATGGGCGCGAGCAGAAAGGAAAACCAAATTGTCGGCTTGTGGATGTGCCATGGCCATGCTATCGAAACAAACAGCGGCTTTTTCAACTTCTTCGGCCAAAACCAACTCATTACGCACCTTGAATATGGCTTCCGAATGCAAAAGGTCAAGATAATGTTTGTTGGGTGCTCCAACCGTTCCATAACCAATGCTGTCAAACTTTTCAAGACAAGTCAAAGCGCTGTCGGGATGCTGCCACATCAGGCTGTCGATGGCGACATATTCGGGAGGCGCGTTCCACGCATCCTTGCCACCAGTGTTCACGCATGAAGCGGCAAACAATGTCCACCAAAGTATTACAATATGGAACAGGCTTTTTTTCACACTGCAAAAATAGTAAAAAACCATCAAACTTTACGGTTCAATGTGAAATCATTACAACATTCTCTGTTCACGAAATGCGAATAATCTCAGTCTTACTTGGTAGTATTTCCGAAATCTTTTTACCTTTGTTCCCTGTTATTGGGTTTTAATTAATTATTAATTATATGAAAATCAAATCTTTATTCCTTTCAATCCTGCTGATGGGCGCATTTAGTGTGACCGCCCAGGAGGAAGCCAAAATGCTGCGCTTCCCGACCATCCACGGCAACGACGTGGTCTTCAGCTATGGCGGCGACCTCTATTCCGTCGATATCAAGGGCGGTGTCGCACACAAAATCACCAACGACCCGCTGGGCTATGAAATGTTCGCGCGTTTCTCGCCCGACGGCAAACATCTGGCTTTCACGGCGCAATACGACGGCAACACCGAGGTGTATGTGATGCCTTATCCCGAGTGCGGCACGCCTACGCGACTCACCTACACGCCCACTTTGGGTCGCGACGACATCAGCGACCGCATGGGCCCCAACAACATCGTCATGGCTTGGAAGGACAACGAGAACATCGTTTTCCGCTCGCGCAAGGAGAGTTGGGACGACTTTGTCGGGCAACTCTTCATCGCCAACATCAACGGTGGCTTGGCCGAGCAGTTGCCCTTGCCCGAAGGTGGCTGGATTTCGTATTCGCCTGACGGCAAGCAGATTGCCTACAACCGCGTGATGCGCGAGTTCCGCACTTGGAAGTACTATCGCGGCGGTATGGCCGACGATGTGTGGATTTACGATTTCAAGTCGAAGAAGATCGAAAACATCACCAACAACAATGCGCAGGACATCTTCCCGATGTGGGTCGGCAACAAGATTTACTATTGCTCCGACCGCGACCGCACGATGAACCTGTTTTGCTACGACCGTGGCACGAAGCAAACCACGAAGGTGACCGACTACACCTATTACGACATCAAATGGCCTTCGCTCGGCGACAAGGACATCGTTTACGAAAACGGCGGCCAACTGTTCCGCTACAACCTCACCGAGGGCAAGGTGTATCCCATTCCCGTGCAGATGGCCAACGACAACAAATCGACGCGCACCAAGTATGTGGATGCCAGTAAGTTCATCAACTCAAGCAGCATCTCACCCGACGGAAAACGCGTGGCTTTCGGCGCTCGCGGCGATGTGTGGACCGTGCCGGTCAAGTCGGGCATCACGCGCAACCTGACCCAGAGCGATAACGCCCACGACCGCAATGTGGCCTGGTCGCCCGATGGCAAATACATCGCCTACATCAGCGACCGCACGGGCGAGGATGAGCTTTACATCCAAGCCCAAGACGGCAAGGAAGAAGCCATACAATTGACCAAGGATTCAGACACTTACAAATACGGCCCCACTTGGTCACCCGACAGCAAACGCATCCTTTGGTACGACAAGATGAACCGCATTAATATGGTTGAGGTCGCCTCGAAGAAAGTCACCGTGGTGGCGCAGAGCAAGGCTGGCGAGATGGGCGATTTCAGTTGGTCGCCCGATAGCCGATGGATTGCTTATTCCATGCCGAGCACCTTCTCCGTCAGCCAAATCCACATCTACAATGTGGCATCGGGCAAGGACGAAACCGTTACCGATGCTTGGTACAACGCTTCTTCGCCTGCCTTCGACAAGAACGGCAAATACTTGTATTTCAGTTCGGAACGCGATTTCCACCCGACTTACGGCTGGCTGGAATGGAACCATGTCTATACGGATATGTCGAAGATTTATCTTGTTACTTTACAGAAAGATACGCCTTCGCCTTTCCTTTTGGAAAACGACGAAGTGAAAGCCGAGAACGCAAAGGACGAGCCTAAGGACGGTCCTTCGACAGGCTCAGGAACCTCAGAAGGTAAAGAAAAGAAAGACGGAAAGGGTGGCCCTTCGACAGGCTCAGGGGCCGGAAAACCCGAAGGCAAAAAGGAAGCCCAGGAAGTGAAAATCGACTTCGAGGGCATTGCCAACAGGGTAGTGGTATTGCCGGTCAATGCGGGAAGATATTGGAATCTGACGGGCGTTGAGAACGGCTTGTATTATGTGGCAGCAGGTCGCAATGGTGGCGGTTTAGGCTACTTTGATGCCAAGACCAAGAAATGCACTTCGATTGGTGGCTTCGGCTACGAACTCTCTGCCGACGGTTCCAAGATGTTGATGCGCGAACGCGGTGGCTATAAGGTGATTAACGCCCCAAAAGGCCCGATGCCTGGCGGTGGCGGGAAACCTGGCGAAGCTGGTAAGGGCGACGAGACCATCGACCTTAGCAATATGAAGAAATGGGTCGAGTTGCGCACCGAGTGGACGCAAATCTACAACGAGGCGTGGCGCCAGATGCGCGACTTCTTCTATGCGCCCAATATGCACGGCGTGGATTGGCCCTCGATGAAGGAGAAATACGGAAAACTGCTGCCGTATTGCGCTGACCGCAACGATGTGAACTACCTCATCGGTGAACTGATTGGCGAAATCAATATCGGCCACGCCTACGTGGGCGACGGCGACCGCGTGAAGCCCGAGCGCATCCCAATGGGTATGCTGGGCTGCCGCATCCACCGCGACAAGTCGGGTTACTATCAGATTGACAGGATTTTGAAGGGTGAGAACTGGAACGAGAAGACGCGCTCGCCGCTGACCGAGGTCGGAGTGAACGCCAAGGAAGGCGACTACATCATCGCCATCGACGGACAAAGCACCAAGGACATGAACGACATGTATCGCGCCCTCATTGGCAAGGCCGATAAGGCGGTGCTGCTCACCTTAAATAACAAGGCTTCGGAAAGCGGTGCCCGCGATGTGGTGGTGCGCCCTATCGCCGACGAGACGGGTTTGTACTACTACAACTGGGTGCAAGGCAATGTGGAGAAGGTGAGCAAGGCCACCAACGGTCAGGTGGGCTATATCCACATTCCCGACATGGGCGTGGACGGCCTGAACGAGTTTGCCAAATACTTCTATCCGCAACTCGACAAGAAAGCCCTCATCATCGACGACCGTGGCAACGGTGGCGGCAATGTCAGCCCGATGATTGTGGAGCGCCTGCGCCGCGACCTTTCGATGTACGATATGATGCGCAACAACGAACCCGAGACCAAGCCCACGAAAATGATGCTCGGCCCCAAAGTGCTGTTGCTCAACAAGTATTCCGCTTCCGACGGCGACCTGTTCCCATATCAGTTCAAGAAGCACAAGATTGGCACCACGGTCGGCGTGCGCTCGTGGGGCGGTGTGGTTGGCATCCGTGGCAGCCTGCCGTTCATCGACGGCGGCTCGCTGACTCGTCCCGAATTTGCCCCGTTTGACGAAAACGGCAACTGGGTCATCGAGGGCTATGGCGTCGATCCCGATGTTGTCATCGACAACGACCCCGCCCATGAGTTTGAAGGCATCGACGACCAACTCAACAAGGCCATCGAAATCATCCTCGAGCAGATGAAGGACTATCCAGACATTCCGGATATCCCCGCTTGGCCGGATAAGACGAAGTAATCAAAATGAAAAAAGTCCATCGGAAACCCCGATGGACTTTTTTTCATGCTCATCACAAAGCCTTATTTCTTTGCGGTTTTCTTTGCCGGAGCTTTTTTAGCCGGAGCTTTCTTTGCGGCTGCTTTCTTAGCCTTGGCTTCAGCCTTCGGCGCGTTCTTCAGGATGTCGCACATGAAGTCCCAGAACATCTGGACGGTCGCGATTTCGCAACGCTCGTCGGGGGAGTGCACACCGCGCAGGGTGGGACCGAAGCTGATCATGTCCATGCCCGGAATCTTGTCGCCGATGAGGCCGCATTCCAAGCCAGCGTGGATGGCCCTGACTTTCGGGTCTTTCTTGAAGCGTTCCTTGTAGCATTTCACGGCCACGTCCAAGATGGCGCTGTTGGGGTTGGGTGCCCAGCCCGGATAGCCATCGGTGTGCTCCACATCGGCGTCGGCGAGGCTCCACACGGCTTCCACCATATTGGCGATGTCCTGTTTCGATGACTCGATGCTGCTACGCTGCGAGGTCTGGATGAAGAAATAGCCTTCCTTCTTCTTGCAGGAGGCGAGGTTGGTCGAGGTCTCCACGAAGTTCGGGATGGTCTGCGACATGGCGATGACGCCGTGCGGGCAGGCGTAAAGACCATTGAGTAGGTTGAATTGCGACATTTCGTCGATGACCACATCGGGCTGGATTTCAGCCACTTCAGCCGTGACCTTCAGCGTAGGCTCGGTCACTTGGTATTCCTGCTTGAAGTGCTTCTCCATGTCGTTCACATAGTGGAGGAAGTCGCCCACACTCTCGTTGGGGATGTAGACCACGGCCGTAGCTTCGCGGGCGATGGCGTTGCGCAGGTTGCCACCTTGGAAGTCGTAGAGGGCGATGTCGAACCAAGTGGTGGCTTGCCACAGGATGCGGGTCAGCAACTTGTTGGCGTTGGCCAGGTTCTTGTTGATGTCGTCGCCGCTGTGACCGCCTTTCAGGCCGCTGACGGTGATGCGGTAAGCCGTTGATTCCTCAGGGGCGGGCTCCAGTTCGTACCACACCTTCACGATGGTGTCCATGCCACCGGCGCAGCCGATGAAGATTTCGCCTTCGTCCTCGCTGTCGAGGTTGAGGAGGATGCGGCCCGTGAAGTCCTTTGGGTCAAGTTTCATGGCACCGGTCAGGCCGGTCTCTTCGTCGACGGTGAAGATGCACTCAAGCGGACCGTGTTCCACTTTCGGGTCGGCGATGACGGCCAAGGCCGCAGCCACGCCGATGCCGTCGTCGGCGCCAAGGGTGGTGCCGTTGGCGTGCAGCCACTCGCCCTTGATGACGGGCTCGATGGGGTCGTTCTCGAAGTCGTGCACCTTGTCGCCGTTCTTCTCGCAAACCATGTCCATGTGGGCTTGCAGGATGACGGTCTGGCGGTCTTCCATGCCCTTGGTGGCGGGCACGCTCATGATGATGTTGCCGCACTCTTCCTTGACATAGCTGATTTTATGGTCTTTGGCCCATTTTTCGAGGTAAGCCACCATTTTGGCTTCCTTTTTCGACGGACGCGGCACGTTCAAGATGCCTGCGAACTCGTTCCAAATGCCTTTCGGCTGGAGTTTTGTGATGTCGTTGCTCATTTGTTTGTTGATTTAAAGATTTGATATTAGAGATTTAGTTATTCTGTTTTTACATATCTTCAAGGGAGAGGACACCCCATCGGAGGTTCATCCCGTGAAGTTCCGGACTGTTTTGCAGAAGGACTTCGATTTTGTCTTTCAAAGCCTTTTCTTCGTAACGCTGTGGGTCGTGTTTTATTTCATATACCTCCGCTATTCCGTCGATTTCGTTGACGGCGATGAGGTCAATCTCGTTCTTGCCTTTGCGATCCCAAAACTTGCCGATGCGGGTGTAGTAGCCTGTTTCGCGGAATTTCTGCTCAAAATATCGTTCGAGCGCAAAGCCCGAATAAGTGTCGAAATCTCGCTCAATGATGCGTGCCAATTGACCAAGAGCATTGTTGGCCACAAAGTTTTGGTACTTGTAGAAGAAGCGGAACCATAAGTTCAAAAAGCTGTCTTTCAAAGTGTAACGGACTTTTTTTGCGTTCTCATTGGCGAAAATGGGAAGCCTTTTTTCAACCAGGTTGTAGTAGTTTTCCAGCCTGACAAGGTAGCTCCCGATGTTGTCAGTTCCTAATTGTGATTCAATTTCCCCACGGGTCAGTTGCCCGCCAGCCAAGCAGGTAAGAATGGAAAAGTGCATTGCATAATCGCTGCCAAATTCCTCAATCAGGATGTTTTTTCCTTCGTTGATGAAAGGCGAATTGGCCTCGGTGAGATAGGATAATATGCTGGTTCTGTTTGTTTTACCATTGTCCATAAGCAAAGCGACATACCAAGGCACCCCGCCAGTGACGGCAAACAAGGTGAGCAAGTCGTCGGACGTATAATCGGGATTGTGGTCGGCAAGAATCTGTTTCAGGACATCTGTCGTGAAAGGCTTGAGAAGCAGACTTTGGTTAGCGCGACCAAAAAGCGGCTCTTTGGCATCTTCGAAAATACGTTTCATCAATGAGAAGACCGAACCGCTGATAATCAGGTTCATCCGGCTTGTTCGCTTATGAAGATCCCAGTCGCGTTGCATATCGCTGAATATCGCCGGGTTGACCCTTTGGAACTCCTGAAACTCATCGATAATCAGTGTGAATGGGTGCTTTTCTGCGTACACAAGTAGGTAGCGAAACAGTTCCGCAAACGATGAGGGCCAACCTATCGGGATGCCTAAACGATCTTCAGCCTCGCGCACAAAATCCTGACAAAGAAGTGCTTCCGTTTTTCGAGCGACAAAGAAATACAACAGCGTTTCGTCATTGCAACGACGGGCCAATTCGGTCTTTCCGATGCGCCTGCGACCCATCAAAACAGTCATCTGCGCCTCGTTTTGGCTTCGCTCCTTCACCTTGTTTATGGTGTCTAACTCGTTGGTTCTGTTGTAGAAATCCATTTTTCTAGAATTATAGTATTTTAAAATACCGTATTTTCAAATACTATTTCGATTGCAAAGGAAAGCGTTTTTCTTGAAACTTGCAAGCGTTTTTCAAAAAGATTTCAATTCCTTGATGGTTTCGATGGGATTTTCTGACCGAAACACCGCGTTCCCCGCCACCAGCACATCGGCGCCAGCTTCGAACAGGGCTTTGGCGTTCTGCGTGTTCACGCCGCCATCCACTTCGATGAGGGCAGAAGCGTTTTGCTCGTCGATCATCAAACGCAGTTTGCGTATTTTTTCGTATGTGCGCTCAATGAATTTCTGTCCGCCAAAACCCGGGTTGACCGACATGAGCAGCACCAAGTCCAAGTCGCCGAGGATGTCCTCCAACACCGCGACGGGCGTGTGCGGATTGAGCACCACGCCAGCCTTCAGCCCGAGGGCCTTGATTTTCTGCACGGCACGGTGGATGTGGGCGCAAGCCTCGAAGTGGAAGGTGATGATGTCGGCACCGGCTTGGGCGAAGGCCTCGAAATACTTGTCGGGCTCCACAATCATCAGGTGGACATCCAAGGGTTTCTGCGCTTTCTTCTTAATCGCCTGAATGACAGGGATTCCGAAGGATATATTGGGCACGAAGCGACCGTCCATCACATCGCAGTGGAACCAGTCGGCCTCGCTTTGGTTGACCATCTCGATGTCGTTTTCCAAGTGCAGGAAATCGGCGGAGAGTAGGGAAGGAGCTATCAATTTCATGGTTTGCAGTTATCAGTTGTTCAGTTATAGGGCTGTCATGGTTGTCGAGCCTGTCGAAGCACCGTGGCAGCCGAGGACATTATTGTTGATGCAAAGGTATGAAAAAAGATGGAATTGTGTCATCGTTTTTTCTATGATTGTAATTGGGAAAGAAACGGCCCATTGTAAACTTTCTTTACACCTGTAAAGAATTTTTACACTTTTTCTGAATGGGTAAATTTTGCAATTTATTGGTTTTTAATGATTTGCAAATCTGGCACGGCGATTGCTTTGCCAAAATGCAAGTTTAATTATCAACCACTAAAACTACAGTATTATGACAAAGAAATCATTCTTCACGGCACTGCTCATTTGCTTGGCAGTGCTGGGCGCGAAGGCGCAAAACATCAGTGGGCGTTTGGCTGACGAGGACAACAACCCCGTGGCCTTCGCCAACATCGTGCTGAAACAGGCACAAAACGACAGCCTCGTGGCGGGGCTGACCTCCGACGAGAACGGCAATTTCGCCGTTGAGGTCAAGGAGGGGAAGTACATCCTTGTTGCATCGGCCATCGGATATGAGCGGCTGACCGTCCGTTGTGGGGCGACTGCCCTCGGAACCTTGCTGATGCCCAAAACCACCGAGCAATTGGATGAAGTCGTGGTTGAAGGCTCGCGGGTCACTGAAGAGGCGGGGCGCTTTGTGGTGCTGCCCGACCCCAAGGAGGCAGAAGTCTCGGGGCGCGGCCTGACTTTGCTTGACATGCAGCAGTTGCCCGGCTTGGAGGTGGATGTGGCCATGCAAAACATCACCATCGACGGCGGCACACCCATCCTGCAAATCAACGGCAAGGAAGTGCCGCTCAACCGCTTCATCAATGTCAGGCCGGAGCAAATCCTGCGCATCGAATACAGCAACGACCCCGGCATCCGCTACCTCGACCGCAATGCGTCGGGCATCATCAACCTCGTGCTGAAGGAGTCGGACGACGGTGGAAACGTGATGGCAAGGGTGCAGTCGGCTTTCACCACGGGCTTTGTGGATGGCTACCTCATGGCCGCCCACCACAAGGGCAAGTCGGAGTTTTCGTTGCAGTACAACTTGAGCCACCGCAACTACAAGAATGTGCCTTACGAGATGACAGACAGTTACATCGCGGAAGAGCGCACGGTGGAGCGTTATCAGGAAATGAGTTTCCCGTTCAATTACATCACGCACAACATTACGGGAGAATACACCTACCAACCCAACGACAGCACTATGTTCGTGGCCACCTTGCGCGACTACATCGACAACAACCATTGGTTTGGGACGGGCACCATCACCGAAACGGAAAATGGGACGACCACCCAGTTGGATATGAACAAACAGACCGACCGAAAAGGCAACTCGCCGACTTTGGACCTGTTCTTTACGCACAAGATGAGGAACAAGCAAAAGATTGAGTTGAATATGGTGGGGCAATATTCGCATAGCAATTATTACAACAACTTGATTTACAGAGGTTCGGAAAGCGAATGGGAATATCCCACAAAGGTGATGAACAACGGTTACGCCATCAGTGGCGAGGCGGTTTACGGCAAGCAATTGAAAAAGGCGGAAATCCGCGTAGGACTGCAATACCAGCACAACTTCGCGAGCAACGACTATGTGATTTATGAAACCCAAACCAAGATGACCAAGGACAACACCTATCTTTACACCAGCATCGACGGCAATTTGAGCGACAATGTGATGTATTCGTTGGGGACGGGTGCCAAGTTGTTCACCGTGACCGACGGCATCGACACTCGACGCTATGTCCGCAATTTGAGCACTGCAAGGCTGTTTTGGCGCATCAACCAGCATTGGTCGATTAATGCCAATGCGAGATTCATCCCATACTTGCCTTCGCTGAGTGAACTTTCACCCGTGTTGCAGCGCGTGGACGATGTAGAGGCCATTCAGGGTAATGAGTTGCTGCGGCCTTACAACACCCTGTACGGTTCAGTGCGGTTGCGCTACAATAACAAAGGTTGGTTTGCCAGTATGATACCAAGTTATTACAGGAACTTTTCGCCCACTGTCCGCGTGTATCAATACGATTCCGACCTTGACCTTTTTGTCGGCACGCCCCAAAACACCGACTATTACCAGCGTTTCATGTTGAAGGCCGAGATGGGTGTCAAGCAACTGCTTGACCGCCTGAATATTACGCTGAACGGCAAACTGAAAAAAGAGGAAGCCAAGGGAGAGGAATTCTATCACGACAACCTCAATTTCAGCAGCGGCATCAAGGCGCAGTTTGTTTGGAAACAGTTGGTGGTCGGCTGCGACTTCGACTTCACGCCTGAATGGACTTTGTTCGGCGAGGATTTGTCGGGAGGCGAGATGTCGCAAAGCATCTATGCCGAATACAACTGGAAGAACCTGAATGCGAGCGTGGTATGGCATTGTCCATTCAACAAAAAGGGCTATATGTACCAGACCAGCAACCTCTCGTCGGTGCATCCCTACACCCACACCAACTGGACCAGCGACAACGGCAACATGGTCGTGTTGGGCCTCACTTGGAAGTTCAACTATGGTAAGGCGTTCAACAAAGGCCAGAAGACGCTTTGGAACGGTGGGTACGATGATGGTATGGTGAAGTGAGGAGCGGTTTGTTTCTGTAGAAATTCAGCCAAAATCGACAGAATTTGTTGGTTTTGGCTGGATTTCTAAAACAGAGAATTAAGCGTAACTATGTCATTCACATGGATTTTATGCTTTGATTCAGTTGTTCCGAATGAGGTTATGAGAGCGACGTAAATAGAATGGCTCGGCTTATGGATTTTGGAGTTGCTCACAGCTGAAATCTGTCTCGTGATTTCCTCCACATCATTGTTTGTCAGGGTGTATTTGCCCTCCGAGAACTTCATTTCGCAGATATAGTCGGCACGTTCGGCAGTTGCAGGAATGATGAGGTCCACTTGGACACCTTCGCCGTCGGGTGTCTCGCCTCTCCAACTGAAAGGCGTGGTGTATTCCTTGATTCTGAGTGCGTTGGCGAGTTGCGGCATGTGTTGAATGACCAAAAGCTCGAAGGTGTTGCCCGCCCAAGCATAGAAGGGCTTGCTTCGTTGCACGGAACGCCATGAGGTGAAATCGGAATTCTCGACAAAGCGCAGGTAAAACAAGGTGAAGAAATCGACAAGTTGATAGACCGTCTGTTTTCTTGGGCCGCCGAAGAGGGTGTAGCTTCTGATGATGCCGGAATCTATCAGGTTTTCAAGAACACCCGTGAAACTGCCGCCCCCTTTCTTGTCAACGGCTTTGAGCAGTTCGTCCCTTGTCATTCCGTAGAACCTCTTGCCGAGTTCACGAATGACATTGATGTATGTTTCGGAGCTGGAATAGAGGCCTGTGTAAACATCCTTGAATTCCTGTCGGGCTTTGTCCTTGTCGAAATAGATGGCGTTGATGTTGTCGGCCATTGTCCTGTCGGGGCGAATGCTGTCCATATAATAAGGTACACCGCCGATGACCATGTAAGTGAGGGCGATTTCGTACCTCGACAAATGGAAGCCTCGTTTTGTCCAATACCTCTCACATTCTTCAAGGGTGAAGGGCTTCAGGAAAATGGACTCGGTGATTCTTCCGTATAGTCCGCCATAATCGCGTAAGACGTTGTCAACCATCCAGCTTGTGGCCGAACCGCAAACGATGAGAAAAATGTCCTTGCGCTTTCTGGCCCATGAGTTCCAAAAATGCCCAAGTTCTTCCAATAGCTCTGACGACTGGGGGCCAGCCAACCAAGGCAACTCGTCGATGAAGACGACCTTGCGTCGGCTACGCTTGCGTTGTAGCAGTTTTTTCAGAAGCTCAAAAGCATCCATCCAACTGGCAGGCGCGGGATTGCTCGCCTTGGGCAGGCCATATTCCAGAAGGCTGTTGTAGAAGTGCGCCAGTTGCTTTTGTCGGTATGAATCAACTTTCTCCACATTGTCCTTGTCAATCTTTTGGTAAATGCCCACGGCCATAAAAGAAATTTTGTCCCCAAGGGCTTCCTCAATGAGAAACGACTTGCCGACACGCCGACGACCATATATGGCCAAGAATTCGGAGCGCTCTGATTCGTAAAGCCGTGAGATGGTTGAGAGTTCCTCCTCTCTTCCGATAACTGATGACATATCCATAATCAATCTAATTTATTGCTGCAAAGATAGATAAATATCTTTTATGCATCATAGAAATTCAGCCAAAAAGTGATATTTTTCCTGATTTTGGCTGAATTTCTAACGCAGGAAAGACTCCAGTCTTGCCGCAAGAGATTCATTCGATTAGACATGATGATATCCCAACCCATTGTAAACTTTCTTTACACCGTGTAAAGAAAGTTTACACTTTTTTGAAAAGACAAATTTTGTAATTTATTGGTTTTTAATGATTTGTAAATTTGGCATGGCGATTGCTTCGCCAAAATGTAAGTTTAATTATCAACCACTAAAATTACAGTATTATGGCAAAGAAATCATTCTTCACGGCACTGCTCATTTGCTTGGCAGTGCTTGGCGCGAAGGCGCAAAACATCAGTGGGCGCGTGGTTGACGAAACCGATACGCCCATTCCTTACGCTACCGTCGTGGCGATGCAATTGCCCGACAGCACTTTCCTCGGTGGCGCGACCACCGACAATGACGGTCGCTTCGCCCTCGGCTTGGCCTGCGACCTGCTGAAAATCACCTTTGTAGGCTATGAATCGAAGTTCGTCAGCCAACCGAAAGGCAATCTGGGAACGCTGAAAATGAGCGTCGCATCATCACAACTTCAAGAGGTGACCATTGCGGCCAAGCGGCCTGAAATCACCAGTCTGCCCGACAGGACGGTGGTCGAGGTGGAAAGCACTTTGCTCTCGTCGAGTGCCGACGGCATCGATATGCTGAAGAAAACGCCTGGCCTCTTGGTGGACGGGCAGAACAACCTCTCCGTCATTGGGCAAGGGTCGCCCGTCGTTTACATCAACAACCGCCGCGTGTATTCGATGGAGGAGGTCTATAACCTGAACCCGCAAAACATCAAGTCTATCGAAATCATCCACAATCCATCCTCGCAATATGAGGCCGATGCCACCGCCATCGTGAAAATCGTCACGCTGCGGCGCAACGACGACTTCTCGGTGCGCCTCGGCGGCTCGGTGACCAAGGCGCGGCGTTGGAGCGAGCGTGCTTTCGCCGATGTCACCTTCTCGAAAGACAAGTTCACGGCCAACCTCTATTACGGCTTCAACGGTCAGAACACGCACACCATCAACAACGAGGATGTGATGGGTTACGCAATGATGGAGCATCGTGCCTACAACCTTTCGGAAAACCAAGGCCACAACGCAAAACTGATGCTGGAATATGCTTTGACCCCGAAAATCACCCTCGGTTTGCAGAGCATCGACAACTTGAACAATAGCACCAGCTTGCGCGAGCAAAGTACCCATTTCGTAGGTGAAAACCACACGGATTTCAAGACCGAGACCAACACCAACGGCAAGAGCCTGCGGAGCAACAACACGCTGTTCTTCAACTACGACATTGACAGCCTCGGCCAGAACCTCAACGTGACTTTGGACTACACCTACAACCGCTATAATGACGAGGACGCTTTCCGCAACATCGTTGACGGAAGTGAGAGCCAAGGCATTTTGAACCTCAACAAAGGCTATGGCAACACAGGCATCTATGTGGGCAGTGCGGACTATACCCTGCCGTTCAGAAACGGCAAGACCACGCTCTCGGCGGGAGCGAAATACTCCTTGATTCAGACCGATAACCACGTTGACCTGACAGGAACAAACAACCTCTTGCAGCACTATCATTCCGACGAGTCGAATGCCGCCACCTACACCAGCGTTGCGCACAATTTCTCCGACAAGTGGTCGGCCACCGCCGGACTGCGGGCCGAGTATGTGGACCGCCACAATTTCTTGAATGATGTTCCTCAGGTGGATTACAACAACTTCGGACTTTTCCCGAATGCAAACGTGCAATACAAGCCCGCCCAAGGTTATGCGGTAGGTGCATCCTATTCGAAACGCATCGCTCGCCCCTCGTTGGATGCCCTGAACCCCAGTATGTACATTGATTCATTGCTCGTCACCCAAGGCAATCCCAACCTAATCAACACCCACATCCATTCGGTGCAGGTGTTTGCCAGTTTCCCTTTCTCGCTCTCGGTTCGTTTTGGTTACAATTATCTGATCAATCCGATTTATTGGGAGCACTATCAATGTGCCGACAATCTTGATTTGGGAGAAGTTCGCTACAGAAATGGCGACCACACTCAGAACCTGTTCGGCTCCATCGCTTGGAACGGGAATGTCACCAAGTGGTGGTATCTATACGGTTCCGTCTATTTCGGCAGGAACTATTACGAGAAGGAGGAAGACGGCATCCTGAAACAGAACAACAGGAACTTCGCCATATTTAATGTCAATAACATGCTGACTTTGCCTTATGATATTAAGTTCAACTTGGATTTCTATTACATGACACCTTATCCATCGAATGGCATTACGGTTAAGGAGCAGTGGAGCCTGTCGGCCAGTTTGGAGAAGAGTTTTCTCGACAACAACCTTACCGTACGGCTGAGTGCTAATGACATCTTCAACACCACGCTTTATTGGCAGCAGAACATTCTTCGTGGCAATTCGTTGGTCTTCTTCGACAGCGATGGGCGTAACATCATGCTGAATGTCACCTACAAGTTCGGCCAATCGAAAGTGAGGCTTAATTCGCGCTCGGTTAGTGAGGAGGAGAGGGGTAGATTGTGATTCTTCCTTTAATTCCGTCAAAAAAGCCCCTCAAATGATTTTGAGAGGCTTCTTTGCTTGTTAACCGAGATAACTCTTAAGGATCTTGCTTCGGCTGGTGTGTTTCAACCGGCGTATGGCCTTTTCCTTGATCTGGCGCACGCGCTCGCGAGTCAGGTCGAATTTCTCGCCAATCTCCTCAAGCGTCATCGGGTGGCTGCCGTTTAGGCCGAAATACAGGCGGACGACATCCTGCTCCCGCTGCGTGAGGGTGGAGATGGCACGGTCAATTTCTTTTCGCAACGATTCGTACAGAAGCTCGGTCTCGGGCGTCGGGGCTTCCTCGCTTTTCAGCACGTCGTACATGGTGTTGTCTTCATCCTGCACGAGTGGCGCGTCCATCGAGATGTGGCGACCGGCGTTTTTCATCGAGTCCTTCACTTCCTGCTCCGTGATTTCCAGGACCTCGGCAATCTCCTCTGCATTGGGTTCGCGCTCAAACTCTTGCTCTAACTTAGCATAAGTCTTGTTGATTTTGTTGATGGAACCGATTTTGTTCAGGGGAAGACGGACAATACGCGATTGTTCGGCCAAAGCCTGTAGGATGGACTGACGAATCCACCACACGGCGTAGGAGATGAACTTGAAACCTCTGGTTTCGTCGAAACGTTGGGCGGCTTTTATCAGTCCCAAGTTGCCCTCGTTGATTAAGTCGGGAAGACTAAGGCCTTGGTTCTGATACTGTTTTGCTACGGAGACCACAAAGCGCAAGTTGGCCTTGGTGAGTTTTTCCAATGCGATCTTGTCGCCTTGCTTGATACGCTGGGCCAACTCGACTTCTTCTTCCGCCGAAATCAGCTCAACCTTACCAATCTCTTGCAGGTATTTGTCCAAGGATGCGGTTTCCCTGTTGGTGACCTGCTTCGTAATCTTTAACTGCCTCATTTACCGTTAGTTTAGTTCAAAATATGTTTTGCGTTGATGGCGGATATGTCCGCCATCAACGCGGGTTTGCGATATTATCTTCTGCGACCACCACCGTTGCTGCCATGGTTGCCACCACCGTTGCGGTTGCCATTGCCATGGCTGCCACCGTTGCGGTTACCACCGCCATTGCCACGGTTGCCGCCGTTGCCACCCTTCTTCTCCTCATAGCCTTCCGGCTTGGGCAACAGGGCGCGGTGCGACAGACGGAGCTTGCCGGTCTTCTGGTCGATTTCGATGAGTTTCACATCGATTTCGTCGCCTTCTTTCAGGCCGGTCTCTTCCATGGTCTCGTAACGCTTCCAGTCGATTTCGGAGATGTGGAGCAGGCCGTCTTTGTTGGGGATGATTTCCACGAAGGCACCGAAAGCCATGATGGAAACGACCTTGCCATGATACACCTCGCCAACTTCGGGCACCTGAACGATGGCCTTGATCTTGGCCTTGCAGGCTTCGATGTCTTCCTTGTTCTGCGAAGCGATTTCCACGATACCTTTCTGGTCGTCTTCGGTGATGACGATGACGGTGTTGGTCTCTTTCTGCATCTCTTGGATGACTTTGCCACCAGGGCCAATGACGGCACCGATCATGTCCTTCGGGATGTACATGGTCTCGATGCGCGGCACAAACTCCTTGTAGTCGCTGCGCGGCTCGGTGATGGTCTTGGCCATCTCGTCGAGGATGTGGAGGCGGCCCTGACGGGCTTGCTCCAGGGCCTCGGCCAGCACTTCGTAGCTCAGGCCGTCCACCTTGATGTCCATCTGGCAGGCGGTGATACCGTCGCGCGTACCTGTGACCTTGAAGTCCATGTCGCCGAGGTGGTCCTCGTCGCCGAGGATGTCGGTCAGGATGGCGTATTTGCCGGTTTCGCTGTCAGAAATCATACCCATGGCCACGCCTGCGACGGGCTTGCGCATCGGCACGCCAGCGTCCATCAGGGCGAGGCAGCCGCCACACACGGAGGCCATCGAGGATGAGCCGTTGGATTCGAGGATGTCGCTCACGATACGGATGGTGTAAGGCATCGTCTCGTCGTGCGGCACCATTGTCTTGAGGGCGCGCTCGGCCAGGTTGCCGTGACCGATTTCGCGGCGGCTGGTGCTGCGGGCTGCCTTGGCCTCGCCAGTGGCAAAGCCGGGGAAGTTGTAGTGCAGCGTGAAGTTCTTGGTGCCTTCTACGACGGCGCCGTCGAGGGTCTGCTCGTCGAGCTTGGTGCCGAGGGTGACGGTGACCAAAGCCTGCGTCTCACCACGGGTGAACACGGCCGAACCGTGGGCCTTGGGCAGAATGTCGACTTCGGTCCAGATGGGACGCACCTCGTTGGTCTTACGGCCATCGAGGCGGATGCGTTCGTTGAGGACGGCGTTACGCACGGCCGAGCGTTCCACGTCGTGGAAATAACGCTTGGCCAGCGGCTTGACGGTCTCAAGTTCTTCTTCGGTATATTTTTCAAGGTATTTGTCGAGGATGCCGCTGAAGGTCTCTTCGCGCAGGTGCTTGTCGGCGCAGCCGGTAAGGGCGAAGTCGTAGCACGGCTGGTAGCAGTTGGCTTCGATTTCGGCGCGGAGGTTTTCGTCGTTCACTTCGTGGCAATATTCGCGCTTGGCCTTGTTGACCTGAGCCATCAGGTCGAGCTGGGCTTGGCACTGTATCTTGATGGCTTCGTGGGCGGCTTTCAGTGCGCCGAGCATCTCTTGCTCGGAGACTTCCTTGCATTCGCCTTCCACCATGCAGATGTCTTTCATTGAGGCGGCCACCATCAGTTCGAGGCGGGCGTTCTCCATTTGTTCGAAGGTCGGGTTGATGACATATTCATCGCCGATGAGGGCCACGCGCACTTCCGAAATCGGGCCATGGAAGGGAATGTCGGACACGCAGATGGCAGCCGAGGCGGCCAGAGCGGCGAGGGCATCGGGGGTCTGCTCCTTGTCGTTCGACAGGAGGTTGACCTGGACGATGGTCTCGGCGTGGTAGTCGTCGGGGAAGAGGGGACGCAACGCGCGGTCGATGAGGCGCGAGATGAGCACTTCATAGTCGGAGGGCTTGGCCTCACGCTTGAAGAAGCCGCCGGGGAACTTACCCGTGGCGTAGTATTTTTCCCTGTAATCCACTGACAGCGGGAAGAAATCGGTTTCGGGAGCCACTTCGGTGGCTGAGCAGACGGTGGCAAGCAGCACGGTGTCGCCGCAACGCAGCATCACCGAGCCGTCGGCCTGCTTGGCATAACGACCGGTGTTGAGCGTAATCTCCTGGCCGTTAGGCATGTGAATGGTTTGTGAAAATCCTTGAGGACCCATAGTTGTTTGAATTTTTTACTGTTTTCTCTTAGCGTTTAACGTAATGAATGGGTAGTTTGACAAATAGCAAAAAAAGGCAATGCGACATTGCCTTTTTCTGCTTTCGGTTGAGCAGCCGGAAAGTCTTACTTTCTGATGCCCAGTTCCTTAATGATGTTACGGTATCTTTCGATGTCGGTTCTCTTCAAATAATCGAGAAGTTTTCTTCTCTTACCTACTAAGCCAACCAACGCGCGTTTGGCCGCCACATCTTTGTGGTGCACTTTAGTTTGTTCAGTCAAATGCTTGATTCTGTAGGTGAACAAAGCGATTTGGCCTTCTGCTGAACCAGTATCGGCAGCGTTCTTGCCGTATTGGCTGAAAATCTCTGATTTCTTTTCTGCAGTTAAATACATAATTCTCTTCTTTTTACGATAAATTTGTTTCTCTAAACGGGCTGCAAAGATACGACTTTTTTGTGAACCGCGTATGTTTTTGTGAAAAAATGTTTTTGCGAGGGTATGTTGGTCAGTTTTTCAAGCACCCGACGGGGACGACATAAATGCCGTCGTCGCGCTGATAGGCGAATCCGTCAGTGCCTGTCAATACCATCATGAACGAGGGCGATTTCATCCTTGTGGTGTCGAGGATGGCGTTGAGTTTCTTTAGGTTGGATGCGCCTTCTTCCACAAGTTTGTCGCCGCCCAACTTGATTTCTACCAAGCCGTAACTCCCGTTGCGTAAATGCACCACTGCATCGCATTCCAATTTGTTGCTGTCACGGTAGTGGTACACCGAACCGCCTAATGCCTCGGCATACACGCGCAGGTCTCTGACGCACATCGTCTCAAACATGAATCCGAAGGTGTTCAGGTCGTTGATGAGGTCTTTGGGGCCAAGGCCGAGTGCTGCCGTTGCGATGGATGGGTCGGTGAAATAGCGGGTTTCGGCGGTGCGTATGGCTGCTTTCGATCGCAAATTTGGATTCCATGCCGTCATGTCTTCGACGACGAAAATCTTTTTCAATGCATTAATATAGGAAACGACCGTGTCTTCGTCGAGGGTGTCGGAGTCGTTAGTGACCATGTCGGCCTTCAGTAGGGTGGCAGGGGATTGTGTGCCTTGGTTGCGGGCGTATGAACGCATCAGCCGCTTCACGCGCTCAGGATTTCTCTCCACGTTGTCCACGCGCGAAATGTCGGCAGTGACGATGGCATCGTAATAGTCGAAGGCTTGGTTGAGTGCGGTTTTCGTCTTGCTCATCAGGCATGCCTGCGGCCAACCACCACGGCAAGTAAGAAAAGCCAAGGCGTTGATGTCTAATGGGTTGGGCGCAAATATCTGCTTTGGCTGGTCGAACAGCGTTTCCAAACTGATGGCACCTGTCGAGTCGCCCGACTCAAACAGCGACATGGTGCGCATGGTGAGCCAAGAGAAGCGGCCAGTGCCGGTGTGGAAAATCTCGGCAGTGTTGGCTGGGACGGCGGATCCAGTGAGGATAAACTGTCCCATTTCGCCTCGCTGGTCCACGGCAAAGCGCACGGCGTCCCAGAGTTTGGGCACCAACTGCCACTCGTCGATGAGGCGAGGCGTTGCACCTTGCAACAGGTTTGAGGGGGCGTAGTTCGCCAAGCGGATGTTCTGTTCCATCTTATCGGGGTCGGCCATGTAGAGGATGCTGCCCGCCTGTTGTATGGAGGTCGTGGTCTTGCCGCACCATTTCGGACCTTGCACCAGCACGGCACCTTTCCCTTCCAGTTTTTCTGCCAAAATCTGGTCTGCAATTCTGAATTTATAGGTTCCCATTTTTGCTCATTTTATCCACGCTGCAAAAATACATATAATTTTGTTATATTCAATACTTTGATGTAAAATTATTCTATAAAATTCGGTGAATTGTAGCGATTCTGTTCGGTGAAATATGGCGATTCTGTTCGGTGAAATATGGCGATTCTGTTCGGTGAATTGTGGCGATTTTGTTCGGTGAATTGCACTGCAAAAAGTCGATAAATTTAGGTTCCTTGACTTATTTCGTAGTGGTTGTTTCTTACGAAGGATTCATTTACAGCAACTTCTTCAATTCCTCCATATCCGGCAAAGCCCTCCGTAGTTTTTCCGGCAATTCGGCAGAGGTTGTATAAGTGGCCACGCCCATGGGCTTGTTGTAGTCGCGAATCACAAACTCCACATATTCGCGGTTGGCCGATTTGCATAGCACGATGCCGATGGACGGGTTTTCGTGCGGCTTTTTCACTTTGGCATCCAATATGGAAAGATACGACATCAGTTGGCCGAGATACGACGACTTGAAGTCGCCCGTTTTCAATTCCACTACCACCAAGGCGTTCAACTCGCGGTTGAAGAACAACAGGTCGGGGAAATGCTCCACACCGTACACTTCCAAATGGTATTGGTTGCCGATGAAAGCGAAGTCGTTCCCGAAAGTCATAATGAAATTCTTGATGTTCTGCACGATTTGCTGTTCCACCTCGCGCTCGTCCACATCGATGGACTCGCGCTCGCCAATCTGCTCCACATTGATGAAGTCCAATAGATACTCGTCCTTGAACATCATCACTGCTTTGCGGGCCATTGAGGAGTTTGGAAGAACGGTTTCAAAATTGTTTGGAAGAGTCTCTTTGTTCTCAAACGCCTGTCGTTTGACTAATCTCTCAAGGGTTTCGACGGAAAGGTGTTCTTCGGCAATGCGACGGATATAGTAATAGCGGGCTTCGGTTTCTTTACACAAGGAAATCAGCCTTGAATGATGCGTGAACGGCACCTTAAAAAAGGCTTCAATGGGAAACTCCCCTATGTTAGGAATGGTTATGGAATGGTAAATATCTATTTGGTTGTCAGGTTGTTGTAATTCGTTAATCGCGATTGGCGAATTTGGCGGTAATAATTCAGCGGTCATGACCGCTGAATTTATTGGTGGCAATTCAGCGGTTGCAACCGCTGAATT
Source organism: Bacteroidales bacterium (assembly GCA_017477425.1). Classification (GTDB taxonomy): domain Bacteria; phylum Bacteroidota; class Bacteroidia; order Bacteroidales; family F082; genus Limimorpha. The sequence continues at coordinate 12,943 of JAFUVT010000032.1, read as the reverse complement.
ATCTGTTGCATTAGACGCGTTCCTATCCAAAATTTCCCAGGCTTCATAAAATCTTCTCATATCCCTTAATTGGGTTTCGGAATAACCGCGAAGTCCTGGTAGTTCTTTCCGTAGTTGTTCGCTGATTCTTTTCAGTGCCCCGGTTCCCCAAACACCTTTTCGAGTGTTAAGCGAAATGTACTTGCCAATGGCAAAATACACCGCTAATTGTATGCGGTTCACGCCTTTGGCGGCCTCGTACTGTCCTTGCAGAATGGCTGTTTTGATCGTTTCAACTGCCTTGCTGTATTTTTCTGGTGTATTCATTTGGATTGTTGTTTTCCTGTTGTCGTTGCAAAGGTAGCATAATCTTCTGAAACAAATTTCATTTTGCAAGGTCGCAACACTGTTTTTTTTGAAGGATTCGCCAAGATTTCCCTACCTTTGATGCCCCAAATCAACCTGCAATGACGATAGAGCAACATCCTTTGCAACCTTTTCTGCCAGTCTGTGCCAAGGTGCTGTTTCTCGGCAGCTTCCCGCCGCCACGAAAGCGCTGGTGTATGGATTTCTATTACCCCAATTTCCAAAACGACCATTGGCGCATCGAAGGGGCAGTGTGGTTTGGCGACCGTGAGTATTTCGTGGACCGCGAGCGTAAATGTTTCCTCAAGGATGAAATCGTCGCCTTCCTCAGCGAGAAAGGCATTGCCTTGTACGACACGGCGCAAAGCGTTCGTCGGCTGAAGGACAACGCCTCGGATGCTTTTTTGGAGATTGTGGAACCTACCGATATCAAGGCGTTGCTTGGCCAAATTCCTCAATGTCACGCCATCGCCACCACGGGCGAGAAAGCGACAGGGGAGGTGTGCCGCTATTTCGGCCTGCCAGAAATCCCCAAATTAGGCAGCAAGACCGAACTTGAAAAGGACCTGTTTCTCTATCGTCTGCCCTCGTCCTCACGCGCCTACCCCTTGGCTTTCGACAAGAAGGTGGAGGCCTATCGGGCGATGTTTGCGGAGGTGTTTGGAGATGGATTCAAAAGGTTGTTATAGATTCGTATATTGCAACGATGGTTCCTTTATGAATTGCCGAATGCCATCGACAAATTATTGAGATAAATTGCAAAGTGGAGTTTGCAAAATGTTGGGAAAATTGGCGGGTGGAGGAGGAAATATAAACATAGATTCCAAACTACATCTTCCACAATGTAAAACCATCTTTTATTGAATAATCATTTTGATCCACATAAAACTTTCCGTTCAACATCTCCATAATAGAAGCGAAGAACTCTTGCAAACAACTAATTTCCATGTTTTTACTATCGGTAATCTTGTAGGAAGCATATCCGATCCGATCTTTTTTTTCATCTTGCAGATGGTCTAACACATAATACTTACATGATTCCAGTGACAGAATGGAATTAGGCAATCGTTCTTTATCCGACCAATCATATAATTCAGTATCCATCACCATCCATTCGTTGTTATTGCTTTTGGGATAGTTATATTGGAAAAACCAATTTGACAGAGATTGTTTGGATACTGACCCAAAAACAAAAATGAATTTGTTTCTTACTCCAAGTTCTTCCAACCTTTCAAATGCCTTTAATGTAGTGAAAAAACTCTCTTTTCTAATAGATGATTTTACTTCAATTACAGCAACCGCATAACAAGCATTGATGACTTTTAATTCTCCAACGGAATACACAACAGCCTCATTCGCTTTGCGATAAATAACAATATCACATTGCTTTGATAGCATACCTTCAATACATAAACTTGTATTGAATACAAAACCTTGACACACTCTGAAATCACTCGGCAACACTCCCTTCAAAGCCTGTCGAAGAACATGTTCTCCAACATATCCGATAGAAGGCTTGTGCTTGGAGAAAAGAGACTTTGCCTCATTTCTCCTATCTAAAAGAATTTTAGCCTGCCGTCTATATCTGTCTTCTTGTGTCATTTTTACAAAAGATTATTCCTCAACAATATTTTCTGTCAAACTTGGGAAAATCAAACTGAATTTCTCTTTTCCACCTTTGGGAACTATGATTCTCTCTATTTTAAAGGATTCTTTTTCAAATGCATTACTGCTCAATGAAACATCGGTATTTTGAAATCTTATTGAATTAAGATTATAGTGACCATTAAAAGCACCGTCTCTTATCTTCTTAACATGTGAAGGGATTATTATTTCGCCTTCAATATCTACATCTGTCGCTGCAAATATTTCCGTTTTATCAATATTGTAAAACAATCCTGACTCATAGATATAATCCACGTCGATAATTTGATTTGAGAACCAATCAGGAAGTATTTTTTTATAATGATCCAATCGCCCTTGAGGAACCTGGATTAAATTGACATACCATCCCAAACTAAATGCTTTTGGGTCAATTATCTTAATATTCGATGGTAATGTTACGCATCCATTATTAAACGAACACCAATCGAAAGCAGCTTCTTGTATTTCTTCCAAAGACTCGGGAAAAACAAGGTTGCTTGATAATTCCGAGCAGTCACTAAATGCACCAGATTCTATTATTTTAAGTGTTGATGGAAAAACAATGTTTTCCGATTCACAACCGATGAATGCATCTTTACCGATGATTGTTACACCTTCGGGAATCTGAAAAACACGTGATTGATTGCAATATGAAACTATTCTTTTTTTATCAGAAGTGTACAAAACGTCGTCTATAACAATATATTTCTTCGATTTAGATACGATCTTTGTTTTATTATCAAAGGGATTTCCTTCAATTATTTCCACAGAGGCAGGAATGACGATATTAGAAAGCGCCCCGACAAAGGCACCATTGCCGATATAAACAATTGAGTTAGGCAATGTAATACTATTCAGACTTGAGCAACCACCAAATGCATCTGATCCGATAAAATTAACTGACGAAGGAATTGTAATTTCTTCTAGCCTTTCACATTGTCTAAATGCATCATTACATATTACACGAGTCCCATTTGTTATTTTATATCTTGTGAACTTGCCTCCAGTAGGTGGCCTTTCAATTATTGTAGAGGTCATTTTTTACAATTATTTAGTTCAAAATACATATTTGTACATAACAATCTTTTTCTGTCATTGCTATATTGCACTCCATAAGAATCTTCATATCGGTCAATGTCTTTATTTGACCATGATTGAGTTATAACTGATAAGGAATCTATACCCATTTGTGCAGCTTTAACAAAGATATCATACTGTTCATCACCAAAATACTTTATGCCTTCTCTCTTTTGAAAAAGTTTGATAATTTTTTTAATGGATGTAATATTTCCCAATTGTGCAGCTTTTGTAAAGGATAGAATTGCTTTTTCAATATTTTTATCGATGCCTTCTCCTTTGAAATAACATACACCCAATGCATGAAATGCCTTGTCATACCCTTGTTTCGCTGATTCATTAAACCAATAGAAAGCCGATTCGATATTCATATTAACTCCTATACCATAATAGTAGCATAGTGCACAAAAATATTTGTCCTCGGCATCGCCATTTTGAGTGGCATTTTTGAAGTATTCATAGACTTTATCAAAGGGCTTTCTTGTATCAGCCCAATTATCCAAATTGTATATCAACACAATGTTTTTATATGCTGAGGCATAACCTTGCAATGCGGATTCGAAAAACCATTCCAATGCTAAAGCATAGTTTTTATCAGTTCCAATTCCTTTAAAATACCATGCACCGAGTTGGTTTTGGCATCTTTTGTCTCCTAATTTTGCACAAATTTGTAATTTACAAAAGAGTTCTTTGCAATATCCACTATTCAAATCATTATTGCTTTTTTTATAGAAGGAATCTGCTTCTTGGAACACATTGTCACAAATACTTTCAATTGTTTTATGTTTCTCATTTCTTGTGAATATTGTAATAGAACAGGTCCAATCTTTATCTAAACAAAACTCTTGTTTGTCCATCATTTCTGAATAAATATCATCACAAAAAGACGAAGCAAACTCTTTCATACGAATGTCTCTTATGTAGCTTTTGAAATACGGCCCCACACAAACAAACTGGTTAAATCCCTTCAAACGACCTTTAATTAAGCGAGAAAATTTGCCCAAGTCAAAACTTGTCATATCCAACACATTGGAAAGAATATGCAAAGTAGGTGTTTCTTCACTGCAAATAATGTCGTCTTGGGTCAAGTCATCAAACTTTTTGTTGATTGTCTTAACCTCTGCATTGGGAAAAAACACAGAAACATGAAGAGCAGCGCGTTTCAAGCAGATTTCGGAAGGCTCAATCAAGGTAATGGTTTTCACCTTTTGGGCATAGCCACTTTCACGAAGGAAATCCGCATAACACATTGTTCCCAAGGCTTGCCCACAGCCATAGTCAATGATATTGATTTCAGGTTGTTCGAAGAATACTTTTGGCAATTTGTCAAAAGCGTAATTCAGTTTGGCTTGGTGCATCTTTCCGAAAGCGAACAAGTATGCGGTCATTTGTGGCTCGGAGTCCAAGATATCAACACCTCGGTTCAAAGCCTCAAAGAGTTCGTCCTGCAAGGCTTGAGGCAGTTCGCGGTAAAATTTGGTGGACAAGTCCCTCACTTTGTCGAAAGTGGGATTGTCCATGTATTTCAGCTTGTAGGCGTAGTTGGTGTTTTGTTCTATCATCATATTCTTGCACGTTGTTTGACCAATGATGGCCCTAATCGCTCATTTTTTGCTCAATTACTTATCTTTACGCGCCATTTGAGCCATCTTTGAGCCGTTTTTGAGGCGATTGAGGCGTTTTTGAGGCGTTATTTAGTTCATAAAAAGTGCCTGCTCCAAGTCCATAGGGTGACAAAAAACTTCTTTGCACTAATACTGTCAGGTCTCGGCTTGCTGTTGCTTTTGAGCATTGATTGATTTCTTGATATACTTTATTTGTAATCTTGCCTTTCTCTTTCACATACAAAACAGCCTTTATCTGCCTTTCATTCAATCCTTTGGCTTGCAAATCTTCTTCGTTGAACAAGTCTTTGCGAAACACCACCCAAAAACCAGAACTTTCGTAATAATAAAGCGGTTTAGGCAACCCTGCTTCGGCGCATTGCTCGTTCATCTTACGGATACCGCGTCCCCATGCTTCAATGTAACCAATACGGAAAAAAGCATTGGAAATGTCGGGGTTGTGCGGAACAGATGAATGTTTCTTTTGTAAAGTGTCGATAGTCCAATTCTCAGGCAGTTTGCCGTAGTTCCATATCATAATCTTATCCTTGTAAACGCTGATTTGGATGGGCGTCGCTCCTGTGTAGTCTTCTATGTTTTGTGATTCTGTCATATTTTGTATTATTTTCCTGTTATCGTTTCTCCCATAGGATTCGTTTTGTGTTTTCTATAATTCTCAATTGCCTTCTCCTTGCTCGCATTCGCATAGCAATACTCGCACAAATGCGGGCAGGTATTATACTCGCCAATGTCCTTGCTCACGATGCATCCGCAGAACTGCCGTTGGCCTTTGTCGCGGTTGTCTTTTTTCTTCACGACCTCTGTGCCAAACAAGGATTCCTTCACCTCCACACCGAGGAAGTCCATCAGGGCCTTGTCATGGTGGGCAAAACGAATCATCAAGTCATCATCAATGCAGCGGTTGTGCTGGATGCCAAATCGCTCAATATCAATCTTCTCGCCGCAAGTGGCCAACTGGTAGTGCCATTTCTTGTTTAACTCTGATAACTTCTTGGCAAATTCCTCCATCTGTGCCAGCCTCCATTCCTGATAGTTCACATGGCTTTTCTCCAAGTTGGCTTTCACCTTCTTATATAGGTTTATATCGGCATAACTGAAAACGAGTTTTTCCGTGTATCCTTTCAGTTGGTCGCCGATGTTTTCCACTTTTCCCAATAGGTCGTCCATGCCAATTTGGTCGGTCAGAATCAAAGGGTCGAAACGCCAAATCACGCGGCCTTGGCCCAATTTGTCCACCAATCTTTTGAAAGTGTCAATCCTTTTCTCCAAAGGCGGAACGCCCTTTTCCAAGCCTTCTTTCTCGTAATCGTTCAGCGTATATTGGATGTAGCAGCCGATGTTCTTTTCCTTTAGCTCGTCCAGATGGCCAAGCAACGGCTCTGGATTCTTCGACCAAAACACGATGAAGCGGCATTTTTCGTATGAAATGAAACTTTTCACACCGTTAAACGGATTCGTCCAAGCGGAATAGCCCACCTTCAGCCGATGGAAGAACCAGTCGGCATAGAAAGCGGGAATGTCGGTGCTTCGGCTGGCGGAGATGATGACGGGAGCTTGCGCGTCAACAATCTCACCGCTTTCTCGCCGAATCTTTATCTTTTGCCATTGTGCCATCTGTCGCCTCTGATTTTATTCTAACTTCCGTACTAACCCTTACCTCTCCCTCCGTTCAATAACTTCCTTCAGTCGATACCTTTCTCCTGTTGATTTCCTGATGGCGTCGATGAATTGTTGGTCGTAGCCGGGCGTTTCGTAGCCCCAGCGTTGGAAGTCGCCGTTTTTGTCAACACGCTTCACCACTTGGTCGTTGTATTTCACAATCAAATATTTAGCTAATTTGTCCCAGCGCGTCATCATGCGGTTGGCGTAGGCGATGCTCTTTTGGTTGAGGTAGCTCTGGCGGTCGGCAGGCGTCATCTCCTTGATGACGGTGAGCACGCTGTCCTGGTCGGCAAAGTAATAGTCTTCCAGCTCGTTTTGTGCCGTGCGCAGGTCGCTAATCATCATCGAGTAGCGTGGATAGACCATGTTGGCTACCCAGTTGTTCATCCAGAAGGCCGACTGTTCGCTGAACTCGTTGCGTTGGTTGTTCTCGGGACGGAACGGGTCGGGCACCTGCGTGATGCAGCAGTAGAGCGGCACGTATGCCACCATGTTGGCGTCGTCGCAGTTGAACCAGGTCACGCCGCCCACGTCGTCGGGAAGCCACGAGCGCATCTGGCAGCACATGGTGAAGCCGGATTGCTGTGTGGCGATGGGGCGCTCGCGGAAGTAGTCGAGGCTGTCGCTATCCTTGAAGTGCATGGGTAGCGGACGGATGGGCATTCCCCACGGACCGGTGGTCATGTCGGCGGTCATGTCCAAGGCGGTACCTTCAAAATGGTCGCGCATGTCCCGTTGCAGGTCGCGCATCGAGAGCGGAGCGTCGGGCTTGATCCACAAGGGCAGATGGTCGTATTCGCTGAAGTCGCCGTTGAGGTAGGGGAGGTATTTGTCCATCTCCTCGTGGCTGTAGTGGTGGCGGAAGAAGCTCCATACGCGGGCGTCGGCATAGCGCACGTTCTCGAAATCGATAGGGCAGTACGCGTCGCGGAACGAAAAATCCTCGTCCTTGCCGCTGAAATAACCTTTTTCTTTGGCCAAACCGACCACATCGGCGGCATAGATGCACTCCACCTCGGGACGGTTCAAGTGCTTGAAACTCTTGCTGCTGAGGCTTTTATAGGAACCTTTTTTCTCCATCGGGAACTGACGGATGCGGCTCAGGTTGGCGTGGGCGCAGATGCAGTCGTCGGGGACGCGCAATGCTACCCAGACGGTGCCATTCTTGCTAGGACCTTTGCCCACAATTTCCATGATCCATGCCTCGTTAGGATCGCACACGGTGAGGGTCTCGCCGCTGCTGTTGTAGCCGTATTCGTCCATCAACTCGGCCATGCAGCGGATGGCTTCGCGGGCGGTCGATGAGCGTTGCAAGGCCAAACGCATCAAGGAGAAATAATCCAGCAAGCCCTCGCGGTTGACCAGCTCCAGCCGACCGTCGAAGGTGGTTTCCACGATGGTCACCTGTTTCTCGTTCATGAAACCGACCACATTATAGGTGTATTCTACTTGTTTCACATATTGCCCTTCTTTGGCCGGGCCCCAGCCGTGGATGGCGATGAGTTCGTCACCTTCGTGCCGACCCGATGGCGTGTAGAACAGCGACCCAGCGAAACCGAAGCCGTCGCAGTTGTAGGTACACATGACGCTGCCATCGGTTGAGGCTTTTTTTCCAACAATCAAATTGGTGCAGGCCATGGCAGTTTGTAGACCCAAGGCTAATAATAATGTGGTGAAAAATGCTTTTTTCATATTAATGTGATTTTAATATTTCGTTGAGTAGCCCCTGGCAGCCTTCCAATACATCGCGCCATGTAGCTTCGAAGTCGCCCGTATACCACGGGTCGGCCACATCGCCAGGACGATGGGTGAAGTCCATCAAGAGACTGATTTTGTGGTTTTTGTCTTCGCCGAACATCCTTTTCAGGTTGCGGAGGTTGTTGTGGTCCATAATGATGATGCGGTCGAAATGTTGATAGTCGTCCCAAGTCATCTGGCGGGCGGTCTTGCCCTCGCAGCCGATGCCGTGTTCGGCCAGTTTGCGTCGCGCTGGAGGATAGACGGGATTGCCGATTTCCTCGGTGGAGGTGGCGGCTGAAGCGATTTCAAAATGGTCAGTAAGCCCCGCCTCGTCAGCGAGGTGTTTCATCACGAATTCTGCCATCGGGCTGCGGCAGATGTTGCCGTGGCAGACAAAAAGGATTTTATGCTTTGTGTTCATATGTCGCAAAAAAATCGGTGCACCCGAGAAAATCTTGTGAAGAGGGATGTTCTTCACAGAGTGGTGTGCGGTCCAAGTCTTCCTTAAGTCTAATGAGCGCTTTGCGTAACATGATGTCGTGATCGAAAGCAAGGTGCGGTATCTTATCTAGGGGAAACCATTGCGCTCTGGCAGCGTCGTCGCTGCCTTGTACGTCAGATTCCCTAACCAAGGCGTAGAAGGCTATGGAAATAACGCGTTCGCGTGGATCTCGTTCGACTTCGGAGAAGGTGCCGAACTCCTTGATATGTCCAAGTTGAAGTCCCGTCTCCTCAGCCAATTCGCGCAAGGCACCCTGCTCTGCAGTTTCGTCCATGTTGAGGAATCCGCCAGGAAAAGCCCAGCAGCCTTTGAAAGGCTCATTTCCGCGTTCAATGAGCAGTACCTTCAGGTTAGGACCATCAATGCCAAACACCACGCAGTCGGTAGTGACGGCAGGGTGGGGGTATCGATAGCAGTATTTTGTCTTTTCCATAATGACAATTTATAATATTGCAAATCAATCCGCCACCTCGGAATTGCTTGATTCGGGACGGATGTTGATTGCGCCGGGAGTGTCCTGCTCTTTGATGATTTCGGTAATGACTTCCGAATGGAACATCTCATCCACCAAGTCATGGGCTTTGGAGCGTTTTTTGATACGTTCTTCGCCTTCCTGCTTGGTCTTGGCGACGACGTTTTTCATCTTTTGGTTGAAACTCAACAACTTCAGATAGATACGATACAACACCCGTTCTCTGTCAATCAGCGGGATTAGGAGTGAGTTGACGACAATGCTGAAGAGAATAACCGAGAAGACGATGTTTCTCACGAACATGGCGACTTCCAAGTTGGGGATGAAGATCAAGGCTTGGGTGGCCAACACGGCTGCGGTCAGTCCTTTGGGGTTGAGGGCCGACATGAATGCCAATTCCTTTTCGGGGATGCCTTCTTTTTTCGATATGGCGAAACGTACAGCTGGAATCCTGATGATGAAGAGCATCACCGTGATTCCCAGACCGATGACGATAGGTTGCCATTGCGTGAGTTGGATGGAGATGCCCACATAGATGAAGAAGAAGGTCTTCAGTAGCAGCACTAGTTCCGAGAACAGCGAACGCTCGGTAGCGTTCAGGTTGACGGGAACTTTCTTGATGAATTTTTTCAGCCAGGTGTCGTAGATGCTGTCGATGTTAGCCATGCCGATCCCAAATGCCAAGGCAGCGATGGCTCCGCTGAACCCCATCCATTCGTTGATGCCATAGATGATGAAAACAAAGGCGGGTGTGGTCAGGATGGAGTATTTGATGTTGCGTACTTGATCCAAAATCAGGGCCCAGAAGATGGCACCCAACAGGCCCATCACGGTGGCTAGGATGAACGATGAAAAGATGTCGCCCAAAATGGCGCCGAACTCGACGTGACGCGACTGTATGGCTTGCATCATCGCCAAGGCTAACACGATGCTGAACACATTGCCGATGGCAGCCTCCAAGATAAGCATGATGGCGGGTTTATCCGACATGCGCATCTGGCGTACAATGGGGATGACCACCGCTGAGGCCGTTCCGCCCAACATGCAACCCAAGATCATGCTCACGATGGGGTCGAGCTCAAGAGCAAGCCAGCCCACCAGCCATATGGCAATAGCCGATAGGATGAAGTTCAACGCGGTGAGCCGTAAGGCACCCTTGAACGAATCTTTTAATGCGCTGAATCTCAGTTGTGTACCGCTTTCGAAAAGGATAGTCACCAGCGTTATGCCCGAAAACAGACTTCCCGCATTGCCTAGGCTGTCAGGCGAAATCCAATGGAAGACCGGACCTATGAGCAGACCAATGATAATGAGGAAAAGAACGTCGGGGATGCGTTTACGGCTGAAGATTTCACTGAAGAGATGGGCTGTGAAGATGAGTAAACCGATGATGGCAATGGTCAATCCGATTTGCCGCGACGAACCACCTTTTGACACTTGCTCAACCACCACATTGACCAAACTCGGGTCGCTCAGACTGTCTGATAACTGGGCAATGGTGTCGTTGATGCCCGAAAGCGTGTTGGTGGTGGGGATGAGGTCTGTTTGAATCATGGTGGCGCGATTGAATTTGCAAAATTACGTAAAATCTTCTAATTGAACAACCTCCAATTGATTCCGATGAAGATGCGACTGTCGCGCATCGGGTAGTGGGGGGCGATAAATGAGTTGTAATTGCCCGTCAGCAGGAACATGTTGCTATAGGCAACGAAAACAGTGGCTTTCTTCACCTTGAGGGCAATGGCTAGGTCAATGTATGGGAAGTTTCCTATCTGCACTTCGTTTTGCAGGTAGAAAGTACGTGTGGCAGGCATGTAAGCATCGGCGTAGTATTTGGTGAAATAGCGTACCGTCAGGCTGGGATGCAATACCGCCGCCTTGCGGAATATGGGTTGCGAGTAGGCCACCTTCAGTTGCCCCATGAAAAGTGGTAGATGTATAACATCTTCATTGCTAGATTTTTGCATGCTAGCAAAACCTTCAAGTTCAAATCTCCACAGGTTTTGGTGGAAGCTGAGGTAAGCCTCTCGGATGCTGAACATACCCTCGTATTGGGCGGGACGCGCATCGGTGCCGAAATAAATCAGGTTTGAAATGCTGGTCTGTTTCGCCCCAATACTATATTTTTTGTAATTGTATCTAAGGTTGAAAGTTAAATAGGTGGCCGCATGGAAATCATTGTCCCAGCGGAAATGGTTGGAGTTGTATCTTTCCTCAAACCAGTTGGCGCTTTGCCTTTTGATTTCGAAGTCGAATATGGCGGAGCCGTAGTTATTGCTACTGGTCCCGATAAACTGTTTCCATTGGCCTTTGACGTCGAAATCTCCGATTTGGTGACCCAGTGTGATGAGCTCTCCCTGTCCTGTGATGCGCGTCGACTTGAACAAATTGATGATAATGCCTCCACTCACACCAATTTGGTTGATGTTTCGATCAGTCCTTGTCTCGCCTTCCAGGTAATCGAAGCTCTTGATGGTGTAATACCCGTGATTGACGCCGGCATAGAGGTAAAACGGCACGTCATCATTGTACTTTTGGTAGCCAAGACTATTCCATTGCAAGCTGTTTTTGAACGCACTAATCCGTGTAGTATCGGTCGATTTGGAGGTGTTGAATAGTGTGTCGAAAGACTGATAGAAGGCTGCGGATGGTGACGACTCGTTGTAATAGAGCTTGCTGTTCAAATAATTGAAACTGTGGCAGATGCGTCCAAGTGTGAATTTCCTGACTTTGAGTTTTTGCCTAATCGATTGCGTGTCGACGACGATGCTGTCAACGGCCAAACTATCGGTCCCAATGCTGTCGATCATTCTTTGAGGCGTTTCATTATTTGTTGTTTTGATTATTTGTGGAAGAAGGTTGAAATAGTGTTCAAGTCCGATACCGCTTGAAATGACGTAATTGTTTGCAGAGTTCAGGTTAGTTGTGATGACTGAGTTGTCGGTCTCTGTGTGTGAACTATATGCTTCGTCATTGGTGATGCCTCCGTTTTCTTGCATTTCGAGTTTGTTGCGATACCAGAAGGCACTTACAGCATAGCGTTGATTCTTAGTGAAATAGTGAGTGTTGACCCAAAAATAGTTGTTGACACTTTTGTTGTTTTTGAATGCTCCGGGCGAATAGTCGGTGTTGAATGTAAAGGCGACAAATAGGCGAGGGGCGAACTGCCTCCCGAACCTGACGTTGAGATGTTGTTCCTTGTCGGTGGCCGTCATCAGATAGCGGATTTCGGAGTAGGGAAGGACGGACTGGTAGCTGAGCATATTGCTTTCGTCCTGCATGAATGCAGAAAAGGCGGAGAAGCTCATGTCGAACCCCACGTGACTCCGATAGCCAAATCGCATGGATTTATGGGCTAATCCGGTATTGCTCAATGTGCTATAGATAGTGTTTTCGCGTTCAAGCACTTCGTAGTTGACGGCATGGAAAGTGGTGGTGTCAATCACTTTTGAAGCATTCAGGAAAATGCTGTCAAACGAATAGGGTTTATAGGTGACGAAAGTGGAATCGAGGGTCGGTGAGGGTAGTGCCGTTTGTTTTTGGGGTGCAATGCTATCCCGCGATGGGTTTTGAGAGAAACCTATCATGTTGGATATCAAAAGAATAACAAATAGAATCCTCGTTTTTGACATACTTCCGAATTTGGGTGTAAAAATAGTAAAAAGTTGTCAAACTATATATGGGTTTGGAAGTATTCGATGAGGAAAGGGTAGGAGGGTAGATTTTTTTTCGGCTAGTTCCCCGGAAAACAGAGAAGCCCGCCGGCGTTTGCCGGCGGGCTTTCCGTTGTGGGTGGGCGACGAACTACTTTCCCACGCCTTCGCGCAGTATCATCGTCGCGGCAGGGCTTAACTTCTCTGTTCGGAATGGGAAGAG
>JAFUVT010000031.1 GCA_017477425.1 Bacteroidales bacterium | reverse complement strand
TGGAAAAGAAAACACGTCAAAAAACGAAATTATGTCTACTTTTGTAAACCGATTCGGGCTAAAAAATTCGCCCCTGTCTACTTTGGAAAATACTAATCAATGAAAATTATTTTCCGTGTCTACTTTTTGCAGGCAGTACAAATCTATAGATAACTATTTTGTGCTTAAGGTGATGGTTTATCGGAAAAGTGTAGTTTTTTAGGTTGAAATTTATCGGAAAAGTGTATTTTTGCGGCATGAAATTCATGGGAAAAGTGTAATTTATATGCTTAAACGAAAGATACAGAGTTATTTGGAAGATTATCTAAAATCTGATTCCAACAAAATGTTGGTTGTTGCAGGAGCACGACAAATCGGCAAGTCGTATATCATTCGTTATGTGGGAAGCCAGTTCTTCCCCAACTTCGTGGAAATCAACATGGCGGAAGACAGCTATGGTCCAAGGATTTTTGCCAATGCCAAAACCACAGATGACTTCTATTTCGCTTTGAGCACTGTCGCTGGCGACCGCTTGAAAGAGAAGCATAACACTTTGGTTTTCATTGATGAACTCCAAGCCTACGACCACCTGCTCAGTATGGTGAAGTTCCTCAAGCAAGACGACCGCTTCACCTATATCGCAAGCGGCTCGTTGCTGGGCATTACTCTCAAGGAGACTCCGACTGTCCCTGTCGGGAGCCTTATCATCAAGCACATGTATCCGCTTGATTTCGAAGAGTTTCTTTGGGCAAATGGAGTCGGAGAGGAAGCCATTGCAACCATGGAAGCCAAATTCCAGAATCGGGAATCGTTGCCCGAGGCTTTGCACGAAAGAGTGATGGACTTGTTCAGGAAATACTTGCTCATCGGCGGTCTGCCCGACGCGGTGAACAGTTTCGTCGCGCGGAAAAACATTGTCGAAGTGCGCGAAATCCACCAGGAGATATATCATCTTTATCAGGTGGATGCAGCCCGATATGAGCAAGAAAGCCAAAGGAAACTGAAGATTCAGCGTATTTTCGAGATGATTCCTTCCAATTTGGAGAACAAGAAGAAAAGGATGGTCGCGGCCAAGGTTGAAAACAAGAAACAAGCGCGGATGAGCGACTATACCGATGAGTTCGAGTACCTTATCCATGCTGGTATCGCCTTGCAGGTGCAAGCCATCAGTCAGCCTTCTTATCCCATCATCGAGAACAGCGGCAAGAACCTGCTGAAACTCTATCCCAACGATGTGGGCATTTTCACGGGCTTGCTCTATCAAGAGCAGATACAGGCCGTCATGAACGATGAGGGAAGCGTCAATCTCGGCTCGGTTTATGAGGCGGCGGTGGCACAAGAATTGGCCGCACACGGCTTCAGGCTTTGTTATTACGACAACAAACAAAAAGGCGAAGTGGATTTCCTCATCGACGATGTGGAGCACCTTTCCGTGACCCCAATCGAGGTGAAGTCGGGCAAGGATTATTATGTCCATAGCGCCCTGTCGAACATCCTTGCGGTGAAGGAATACGGCATTCGGCAGGCTTTTGTCCTAAGCAACGAGCGACAAATCTACACCAAGGAAGGCATCACTTATCTGCCTGTTTACAGCGTTATGTTCTTCAAGAAAAATCCTATGAGGAAGGTGATTTTGGAGTGAGTAAAACCCCATTAATTCCTATTTATTCCCGAGAAATGGTTCCGATAGCCCATGACGACGCATCCTTGAATGACAAGGAGCAATAAGAGAATGGCGAGGGTGCAAAGCCTGTTTTTCATTTGTGATTGTTGTTTGTGTTGGGGCAAAAATACAAATAAATGGGTTTGTTTTGCCGATAATGCTGTTTTTGTGTCAAAAATCCCTATCTTTGACCCTTCAAAATGGCAACTTGTTATGGAACAACTTATTCAAACCATAAGCGGCTATGTGTGGAGCCCAGCATTGGTGGCGATTTGCCTGCTGGCGGGCTTGTATTTCTCCATAGGAACGCGCTTCGTGCAGGTGCGGCGGTTCCGCGAGATGGCGCGGCTGCTGTTCTCCACCGACCATTCCCAAAAGACGGGCATCACCTCGTTTCAGGCGTTCTCGATGGCGCTCTCGGGGCGTGTGGGCACGGGCAACATCGTAGGCGTGGCCACGGCCATCGGCTACGGTGGTCCGGGTGCCATCGTTTGGATGTGGATCATCGCCTTTTTCGGAGCGGGAAGTGCCTTCGCGGAAGCCACTCTCGCACAAGTTTATAAGGAGGACCATAACGGGCAGTTTCGTGGCGGCCCTGCTTATTACATAGAGAATGGGCTGCGTTCGCGGTTCTTTGGTGTGCTGTTTGCCGTGCTAGCCGCTGTCGCGTGTGGCATTTTCCTGCCTCCTGTGCAGTGCAACGGCATCGCCCTATCGTGTGCGCGTGCCTTTGGCGTGGAGGCTTGGGTGATAGGCGTTATCGTAGCCGCGCTCATCGCCTTGGTGATTATCGGCGGCGTCAAGCGTATTGCCAATGTGGCCCAAATCGTGGCTCCCGTCATGGCCGTGATTTACATTCTCTTGTCGATTGTGGTGCTTGTCATCAACTACAAGGTCGTTCCCGACGTGTTTGTTCAGATGTTACGCAGTGCCGTAGGCATCAACGAGATAGGGGGTGCCATCCTCGGTAGCACCATCGCATGGGGCGTCAAACGTGGCATATACAGCAATGAGGCCGGACAAGGCACTGGCCCTATTGTGGCAGCGGCGGCCAAGGTGAGCCACCCGGTAAAACAAGGTCTCGTCCAAGCTTTTTCGGTGTATATCGACACATTGCTCGTCTGTACCGCTACCGCCATGATGATTCTGGCCTGTCGTACCTACAACATCGTTGACACCGTACAGCAGACCCCAACGGGCGTCGTGGTCACTTATCTGCAGCAGAATCCCAACGCCCCCGAAGGGGAGCCAGGAGTGTTCTACACTACGGGAGCCATCGGCACGGTGGTGGGTCAGCGCGCTGGTGACATGATTGTCTCCATCGCCTTGTTTTTCTTCGCTTTCACCACCATTATGGCTTATTACTATTACGCTGAAACCAACCTGGTGTATTTGTTCAACCGCTGGAGACGACGCATTTTCAAGAAACATCCCGAGCGGTTGGACGAATTGGAGCGTGCCGACATGCGTTTCGGTGACGACCGTGGCGAGAAGATTGTGATATGGATACTGCGCATAGGCACCATCTCGGCGGTGTTCGTCGGTTCGTTGGTGGGCAGCGGCTTGGTGTGGACTGTTGGCGACATCGGTGTGGGTGCGATGGCATGGATCAACATCATCGCCATCCTTTTGCTCTCCCCTAGGGCTTTCAGGGCGTTGAAATCCTACGAGAAGCAGAAGAAAGAAGGCAAAGACCCCGTCTTCGACCCGAAGGAAATCGGCATTGAAGGGGCGGAGTTCTGGGAGAAATAAAAGGATTGCCTACGGCAAGAAATCTTTCAAAATCAGATAAAAATCTTTCAAAATAACGTTGCGATTTCAAAATCTTCGTATATTTGCCACCGATTGTTCGGGGAGAAATCCGAGCAGTTGAAGGCAATTTGTGCTTGTATCCTAGAATGCAAAATCTGGAAAATTTTGAGAATGGATATAAGATGCAAGTTTGCGAGCCTATTTTGTATTCAATCATTAATCTTGTTGATACAATTCAGGCTAGGCAAATGAGTATCTGTTTTATTCTCAGAGGTGTTCCAGAGCCTGCATTCTAAAAACAGGTATGATGAGTTTCCTAGCCTTCTTGTGTGGTATTTGCCGAATCGGGGAAGCTATAGGCGAAAGAGGTTGCGCCCGTCACGAAATTAGGGTTTGTTGTATGGATAAAACAACTCGAACTACAAAGGATTACATTGAAGATGTAGTTTACAAAACTTTTGAAGCGATTCAAGACGCCTACAATTATCAGCAAGAAAATGCACCAAAGCTTGACAACCCGAGTAGGCTAAAACTAAGCAGAATAGTTTTCCCCAAAAAAAGAGATGAGACAACTAGAATCAGTGAGCAAGAACTTCGTTGTGTTTTCGTAGAGCAATTGAATAAGAAAATTGCTGAAGGTTGGGATGTGTATTATTCTTTTGAGACACCGACACAAGATGCTTATAGCGGGTTCAGTAAAGATGGGGCTCCGAAGCAAGATGATAGAGGACGCTCTGGCGAATTTGACCTTGTCATCTTCGACAACCACCTGCAAAGGATTGCCCTCATTGAGTTCAAGGCCAACAATGCTTCAAGAAACGACCATTTGAAAGACTTTGTCAAATTGAACAATGCCAAGGAAGGCGATAAAAGTGTTCTTCGATACTTCATTGAAATTATCAAATCGTTTGATAATGGAACATTAATGAACCTTCGCGGAAAAACGAAAGAAAGCGAATCTATGTTCAGATGTTGGTCGCTTGAAAAAGGAAAAGAGATTACGGAAGAGATTGGTATGGCACCAATCAAGCAATAGACTATAAGTTGCATTATAGAGTATTAGGTTAGGAATAAATAGTGGTTAAATTGTTAATAATCAAAACAAATTATTATGGGTAAAAGACTGCTTTTAGCGATTTGTTCGCTGTTTTTGGTTATATCTGCGTTTTCACAACAATTGAAGGATGTGATTGTTGTTGACATTCCTTTGAATTGTTCAAAGACCTCGGCTGTTGAAAAGCTTAAACAAAAAGGGTTCGAATTGAAAGAACGCGAGGAAAAAGGTGATAGGAAAACACTTAGATATGTCAAAAGTGGTGGTTATTATGGACCAACAGCCATGGTAACATTAGTGGAAAAAGACAAGAGAATCGTTGAAATAAGGTGGGGCTGTAGTAATATTAACCAAATTCGATTGGAATTGGAAGAGGAATTAGATATATCCCCTTATTATACCATTAGAGGAAAAGATGTAGAGTTTTTGTTCTATCATTGGAAAGGCAAGACAATTAAACTGGAACAAACAGATGAAGCTACAATACAAGCGATAGGTGGATTAGCCCTAGAATTTGTAGCTTCTGGATGGAGCGATGATACACAAGACCTCAATGACTTTTTGAAGTTCCCTCATGACATAGTCATCCTTTCCGATGAAGATGCTCAAAAGATGGTTCAACAGTACAAAATAGAGTCGATGAAAGAACAACAGAGATTGGAGAGAGAAGAACAACAAAGATATAATGATTCTCTTATGGTATTGAGAAATATTGATTCAATATACAGCATAGTAGATGAAATGCCAGAATTCCCTGGTGGAGAAGGAGGAAAAATGGCATATTTAGCTAAGAACTTCAATTATCCTGAAAGTGCTAGATACCAAGGCAGAGTGTTGGTCGGCTTCGTTGTCGAACCCGATGGTAGCATCTCTAACGTGGAAGTGATCAGTGGCATTGGCGGTGACTGCGACGAAGAATTAGTGCGCGTCGTCAAGTCTATGCCAAAATGGAAGCCTGGCAAGAAGTGGGGGATTGCTGTACGTGTGAGGAGTTATGCGTCTATGTCTTTCGTATTGAATGATTAGAGTGATTTTGGGTAAACAATATTCGGTATGATTGGTGAAACATTTATCAAAACAATTCAAAATGAATATAAATAAGTGTTTGTTCGCATTGATTTTCTTTTCTATGGTAACCGTTTTGCATTCATCTTGCACGAATGGTAAATGGGAAAGTTTTGGAAGCTATGGTGATAAAAAATGGCCATTGTCAATGTCAAATGGTTCGGAAAGATATGAGTTTGACTATTCGCATAACACAGCCATTCATTACTTTGACGAGCAAAATGCTGAGAAGATTTGGTTTAAACGTTTCAAAAACCCAAAAACAGATGCTTTGAAGAAACGTGGTGTTTTTAAGGTGTTGAAATATATGGATGATGGATGGATATATAGTGATGTAACAAAAGGGGAGCAGCAATGGCCATGGTTCATATACAAAGGAGTGGAAAAATATGTATTTGATTACGACAACAATGCAGTTGTACACTATTTTGATCCCGACAATGCCGAAAAACTCTGGTTCAGTGCATTCCAGAATCCCCAGGAAGATGCCTTGGAGCAGCGAAACGTGACGAGAAAAGTCGAGAAGTTTATTGTGGATGGTTGGCAATATAGTGGTTCTTATGGAGAAAACAACTGGCCTTCGTCCATTTCAAAAGGCGATGAAAAATTCGAGATTGACTACCCCAGCCTTTCCGTCATACATTATCTCGATAAGGAGAATGCAGATAGAATCCAATTCTCGGCCATTCAAAACCCTTATGAAGACGTTCTGCAAATGAGAGATGTTATTGGCTCGGAAAGATGTATTGTCAAAGGATGGCACTTGGATGAAAACAAAACGAAAAATGGTTGGCCTTCTTCTATGACCAAAGAGGGTAATACCATTGTGTTTGATTACCAAAACAAGACGGCAACGTTACTTGTGGGTAATGAACAATCCACTAAAACGTGGTTTTCTCAGTTTACCGATCCTGTTATGGATGTGTTGGAATTGAGAAATGTAGTTTATACTAAGAAGGATGTAGATGGCTGGAAAAGTAGTGGTAGTTATGGTAAATATGAATTTCCTCTATCTATGTCTAAAGGAAATGAGCGATACGAGTTTGATTATAATAACAAAACTGCCACCAAGTTTATCAACGGTGTCGAAAGCTCAAAAATTTGGTTTCAATCTTTTCAAGACCCTCAAAGGGATGTGCTTGAATTGCGTAATGTGATTTATGTAAAAAAGCCTGCTGAAGGAGGCTGGACTTATAATGGTAGTTATGGGAAATACGAATATCCAACTTCCATGACGAAAGGGAACGAGAGATATGAGTTTGATTTCAAAAATGGAATTACGGCCTATCATTTTGTGAATGGCAGACGAACCGAGGCACTTGAATTTAGTTCATTTCAATCTCCAATGGATGTCGTCAATAGAAGAAGCGAGGCGAAAATCAAAGAATACGAGTTCGATTATGAAGGAAAATTATACCGTGTAAAGTATCTGAGCAAATATGGCACTTATTATTTGCCATTTCGCATTGGCTCCGAAGGGAAAGAAGAAATAGGGAATGCTTCAATATACAAAAAAGGGACTGGATGGGTTGACGATGTTGTGGTAGAGGCCACCCAACAATTCAATGTACTAACGGTATTGTTCGAGGGTAAAGTTTACGATGTTTATGAAGTCGAGAAGGAGACTGGGGTTAAGAAAAAGATAGGCGAAGTGCCTATAAGCCAATTAAAATCCTATTTGTTGAATATATTATACAACTTGGAAGGCTCCCATGATAACACATCTTCAGAACAGCAAAACCACAATGTTCCATATATTTCCTCAAACGAAAGCTATCAAAATAATAACAACTACAGCAGAACTACAAGTGACATAGACGATGAAAGCATACGTCAAATAGCCTCTTTATGGTCGCAATATCATAATGAAAGAGACATAAATAGAATGTCTTCTTTGTATGCTAAACAAGTTAATTATTATCAATCTTCATATACAAAAGAACAAATTAAGGCATCAAAAGAAAAACTGTTGAACAAATATCCAGAATTCAGGCAAGAAATCAGCAATGTTTTGGTCGAAAAAATATCTGATCATTATAGAATCTCCTTTGACAAAAAGGTATGGACTGATTCAAACAAAGCCCCTAAAACCTACCCTTCATATCTAGATGTTAAGATGATTGATGGCTCATGGGCTATCCTAACCGAAGGTGATAAAGTAACCGATGAAAATCTTCGTAAAAAGAAAAACTAAAACCGGAATGCCAATAGCTATGTCGTTATAGACGGAACCGATCTCCGTTTAAGACTTGGCCCTTCTACCAGTGCTGACACTTTCAAATGGGGCGATGGTTCTAATCGGCATCCCAATGTTGGTGAAAAATTCAAGTATTTAGGCGAGTCAGGAGACTTTTACAAAATAGACTTCAAGGGTCATGAACTTTGGGTGTCAAAACTATATACTCATCTGGAATAACTGTATAGATGATTTCTGAATAAGCCGGCAGCAATGTCGGCTTTTTTCAAACCATTTTTGACAATGCGCAGGTATAGAAACCCCAAAATCTTTGACAATGCGCAGGGATAACGCGTTTTTTTTTCTGAATTTTGCTCATATCCCTTGCGGGTATAAAATTTTATACCTATTTTTGCCGAAATGGAAAAGATAAAGAACATCTGGTTTGACGAGAACAGAATCTACATGAAGACCACAGAAGGTCGCGTGTTAAGTCGCCCATTGGAGGCTTATCCTGAACTGAAAGAAGCCTCGATGGAACAACGCAGCGATTTTGCCATTGACGATGAAGGCACGTCGATTCGGTGGGAAGACTTGGATGCAGACATGCACATTTCGAGTTTCTACGAGACGAGCGAGCCAAATAGCCAAAACGAAGTGGCGGCTATGTTCAAGCGTTTCCCGTGGCTCAACGTGTCGGAAGTGGCCAACGCCATCGGCATCAACAAGAGTCTGCTGGCGCGTTATATCTATGGCATTTCCAAACCGAGCGAGAAGCGATTGCAACAGATTCGAGTCACTTTGCACGCTCTCGGCACAGAATTATTGAGCGCATAGAATGGGTTTATAATCAGCCATAACCCAAATTTTTTCCGACTTATGGCTGATTATAGCGGCATTTTTGACAATGCGCAGGTATGGAAACCCCAAAATCTTTGACAATGCGCAGGTATAATGCGGTTTTTTACAGGCAAATGGCCATATATGGAGGAATGGAGATGCGCTTTTCGCCCACGATGAGATTTCGGGGGTGGATGATGTAGGACACGTCGATTCGTTCGCGGAACTTGGTCGCGAAACTGTCCAATGAGGCAGTGGAGTAGCGCGCTGAGGATTTTACCTCAATGGGATAGACCTTGTACTTGATTTTGCTCATGTTTGAAATCAGGAAGTCGATTTCGATGTCGTTGCGGTGCTTTTCCTCGTTGTAGTGCGTGTAGAAAAACAGTTTGTGCCCATTGGCCACCAGCATTTGGGCGATGGCATTCTCATACAACATGCCTTGGTTGAGCGAGAGTTTGTTGTTGAGAATCTGCTTGTAGAGTTGTTCGTCGGCAATCTCGTTTTCATTGAAGGCATGGCTTACCAACAGTCCCGTGTCACCCATATAGCACTTGATGAGGGTGCGGTCTTCGTTCAGGCTCAAGCCCACATTTGGGTCGGTGGTGTTGAAGCACTCGTTCACAATCATGGAATCGCCCAACCAGAAGAAAGTGTCGGTGTATTGGTCGAAGTAGGAGCCTTTGGCAATGTCCGACAGCACCACCCGTTTTTCGTGGCGTGAGAGGAAGGCCGGAATCTGGTCGAAGATGGAAAGCACTTTCGAGCGGTATTGGGCATCGATGCGCATGATGTCGTTGCGATATAAGGCCAAAATGTCGCGTTTTTCGCGGTCGGCCATGGCAAAATCGCAATCGTGCTCCAAAAACGCAGAAACGCTTTGCGGCATACCGCCCACCAACAGATATTGCTTGAAGCGGAACATGGCCTTGTTGTGTAGGTTGCGCTCCAAGGGCTTTCGTTCGGCAAAGCATTGGCGGATGTAGGTGATGAGGTTTTCGTCGCCGAAAGCTGTGGCAAACTCCTCGAAATCCATAGGATACATCTTGACGGAACGCTCCTCCGAGGGGATGGTGATGCCTTTCACGGCCTCTCGGATGGAAATCAGCGAACCCGTCTCAATGTAATCGTAGCGCCCGTCTTTCACCAATTTCTTGATGGACTGGCGCGCCTTGGGATAGCGTTGCACTTCGTCAAAAATGATGACTGACTCGCGGCGGTGGAGCGTCACGCCGTATTCTGCGCCGAGAATCACGAAAAAGGCATCAAGGTCGTTCAGGTAGTTCTCGAAAGCGTTGAGCACGGCGGCACTGACATCGTTGAAGTCAATCAGGATGTAGGATTTGTACTCGTTTTTGGCAAATTGCTCCACGATGGTGGACTTGCCGATGCGTCGCGCGCCTTCCAAAAGCAAAGCCTTCGTCCCCTTGGAGGTCTGCTTCCAATCTAACAGTTTGTCGTATATTTTCCTCTTGAAAATCATGCTGCAAAAATAACATTTTTGACAATACGCAGGTATAGAAAACCTAAAATCTTTGACAATGCGCAGGTATAAACGCAAAAATCAGAAATAAATCATCTCGTTCTCATCTTTAGCATTCAAAAATATAGTGAAGTAAACAGGCAGGTAAAGGATGCTTTCTTCTTGTCGGATTTCTCTGTTGTTGGGAAGTTATAACAAGTCAAATTACACTTTTCAATAGAATTATGGCTTCAAAAACTACACTTTTCAAAATGACATTCTCATAATTCTGTGTATTCTGTGTGAGGAAAACCAAAAATTCAGCCCAATAACACAAAAAATGCTTCTCGTGCCCGTTTTTTTTGTTTCTTTGCAGCCAGTTATCCCTTGAAAAGGTGTATGAAACAGTCTTTCTTATCCCTTGAAAAGGTGTATAAAATGGCTGGTCTTATCCCTTGAAAAGGTGCAAATCGCTGAAAATCATGAGAAGAAAAAGGATACTCAATGGGTAATCCATTTTTTTTGGTATGTGAACATCTCTATAACCAGCCATAACTCAAAAATTTTCCGACTTATGGTTGGTTATGGCGACAAATAGGCTGGTTCAGCCTTGTTGTCGCTTTGTGTCACTGCGAGGAAAAAAGCAGTCTGGATAATCAAGTATAGAATTCATCCTCTTTCCAGTTCGCCACATTGTTTTCAATATAGTTTGCGATGCCATTCATTTCGTCATTGTCACGAATGATATGGTCGTGGAAACGGGCTTGCCAAGCAAATCCTATGTTGTTTTCGTTGGCAAAACGAGTGATGGATTGTTTGAATTGTCGGATGACAACGGATAACCATGATTGCATTTCCGTTGCCCGTTCAATGGGTGTTTTCCTTTGTAGAGACGTTTCCCGAAACGTCTCGAATGAATGATTTGTTTTGTTGTTTGTAGAGACGTTTCCCGAAACGTCTCGAATGAATGATTGTCGTCGCAGAGAGACGTTTCAGGAAACGTCTCTACATTGGATTTCCCGCAGCAAATCCAGCGCTTGCGTCATCGTGCTGACCTCCTTCACGACCAACTGCAGTTTGTCGTTGACCTCTTTCACCGCCGTGCGTTTCGGGTGGGTGATGATGTATTGCATCACGTTTTTGTAGGCGCCGCTCTCGTAATATTTCGATTGCTGGTTGCTGACGAAATAGGCAGTCATATTGTGGTGACGCAACACGATTTTCTCAAAGCCCAAGTCCTTGGCAATCCAGCGCAGGCGGACGGTGTTCAGCAAGTCGTTGACCTGCTTGGGGATAGGCCCGAAGCGGTCGATGAGGTGGTCGGTGAACTTCATCAGGGCCTCCTCGGTCTTGGTGCGGTCGAGTTCGCTGTAGAGGCTGACGCGCTCCTGCGTCGAGTTGATGTAATCGGAGGGGAAACGCACCTCCATGTCGGTCTCGATGGTGCAGTCC
Source organism: Bacteroidales bacterium (assembly GCA_017477425.1). Lineage (GTDB taxonomy): Bacteria > Bacteroidota > Bacteroidia > Bacteroidales > F082 > Limimorpha. The sequence continues at coordinate 68,968 of JAFUVT010000031.1, read as the reverse complement.
GCGACGTATGATTTTTCCTCTTCCTTGTCGAAAATATCCTGAAACTCAGTCTCTTTCAGTTCGAGGATGGCCTCGTCCAAAATCTTGTGGTAGGTCTCGAAGCCGATGTCGTTGATGAAGCCGCTCTGTTCGGCGCCAAGCAGGTTGCCCGCGCCACGGATGTCGAGGTCGCGCATGGCGATGTTGATGCCTTCGCCGAGGTCGCTGAACTCCTCCAAGGCGCGAAGGCGTTTTTGGGCTTCTTGGGTGAGCGTGTTCAGGGGTGGCGTCAAGAGGTAACAGAAAGCCTTCTTGTTGGAACGGCCCACGCGACCGCGCAACTGGTGCAAGTCGGAGAGGCCGTAACGGTGCGCGTCGTTGACGATGATGGTGTTGGCGTTGGGGATGTCGAGGCCCGATTCGACGATGGTGGTGCAAAGCAGCACATCGTAGTCGCCGTTGATGAAGCCGAGCATGATGTCCTCGAGTTTCGAGCCTTCCATCTGCCCGTGGGCGACGGCGATGCGCACGCCTGGCACGTATTTCAGGATGAAATCGTGCACATCCATGATGTTCTGGATGCGGTTGTGAATGAAAAAGACCTGACCGTTGCGCGCAATCTCAAACTGGATGGCATCGCGGATGAGTTCGCCGTCGAAGCCGCGCAGTTCGGTCTGCACGGGATAGCGATTGGGCGGTGGCGTAGTGATGACGCTGAGGTCGCGGGCACCCATCATCGAGAATTGTAGGGTGCGGGGGATGGGTGTGGCGGTCAAAGTCAAGGTATCGACATTGGCCTTCATCTCTTTCAGTTTCTCCTTCACGGCCACGCCGAATTTCTGTTCTTCGTCAATGACGAGCAGTCCCAAATCCTTGAATTTCACGTCTTTTCCTGTGAGGCGGTGCGTCCCGATGATGATGTCGATTTCGCCTTTTTCGAGGCGTTTCAGGATTTCGGTCTGTTGTTTCGCCGTCTTGAAGCGGTTGAGGTATTCGATGGTGACGGGGAAACCGTCGAAGCGCTCGCTGAAGGTGTGGTAATGCTGTAGGGCGAGCACCGTAGTGGGCACGAGCACAGCCACTTGCTTCGAGTCGCAGCAGGCCTTGAAGGCGGCACGCATGGCGACTTCGGTCTTGCCGAAGCCCACGTCGCCGCACACGAGGCGGTCCATTGGGTTCTCGCTTTCCATGTCGCGCTTCACGTCGTTGGTGGCCTTCAGTTGGTCGGGCGTGTCCTCGTAGATGAACGAGGCCTCGAGCTCGTTTTGCAGGTAGTTGTCGGGCGAGAACTTGAATCCAGGCGTGCGTTTGCGCTCGGCGTAGAGTTTGATGAGCTCGCGCGCGATGTCCTTGACTTTGCTCTTCGTCTTGGTTTTCAGTCGGTTCCAGGCATTGCTGCCGAGGGTGCTGAGGTGCGGCTCTGTGCCGTCTTTGCTGCTGTATTTCGCGATGCGGTGCAGCGAGTGGATGCTCACATAAAGCAGGTCGCCATTGTTGTAAATCAAGCGGATGGCCTCTTGTGGCTTGCCGTTGTTCTCGATGGTCTCCAAGCCGTCGAAGCGCCCGATGCCGTGGTCGATGTGGGTGACATAATCGCCGGGCTTCAGTTCGTAGAGGTCCTTCAGCGTGATGGCTTGCTTGGTCGAGAAGTTGTCGCGCAGGTGGAAGCGGTGGTAACGCTCGAAGATCTGATGGTCGGTGTAGCAGCACACCTTCAAGTCCTCGTCGATGAAGCCGCCGTGGATGGCGATGGTCTCGGTCTCGAAGTCGCGGTGCGTCTCGTCCTTGTGGTTGATGTCATTCAGAATCGCTTGAATGCGTGAGAGTTGCTTGCTGCTCTCGGAGAAAACGATGACGCGGTAGCCGTCTTCCTTGTGCGCGTTGATGTCGTCGATGAGCAGGTTGAAGTTCTTGCTGAAGATGGGCTGGGGCTTGGTGTGGAAGTTGACAGTTGTCAGTTGGTCAGTTGTCAGTTTGCTCGAAACGCCGAATTCCACGGTGCAGCGTTTTTTCAAACACGCAATCAGTTCGTCGGATTTGCTGAACAGCAAAGCGGGCTTCAGTGCCTTGACTTCTTCCTCTTGCTCCTGCATCTTCTCGAAATTCTCCACGGCGCGGTCGTATTCCTTGTCGACTTGTGTGGCGAAAAACGCCATATCGGTGAGCCAAACAGTGGTCGTGTCGGGCAGGTATTGTAGGATGGCTTCGCGCTCCTCGATGAAGGCGCGTTCCTGCATGTTGGGCAGCAGCACGATCTGTTTCAGCTTCTCGATGGAGAGCTGGTCGGCGATGTTGAAGCTGCGGATGCTGTCCACCTCGTCGCCGAAAAACTCGATGCGGTAGGGATAGTCGTTGGCGAACGAGAACACATCCACCAAGCCGCCACGGATGGCAAACTGTCCCGGCTCGACCACAAAATCCACATTCTCGAACTCGTATTCGTAGAGCAAATCGGTGAGGAAATCGAGGTTGACTTTGTCGCCCACCTTGATTTTGAAGGTGTTCTTCGCCAACAGCTTTCGGGTGAAGACTTTTTCGCTCAACGCCTCGGGGTAACTGACAATCAAGGTTTTGCGTTCGGAGGTGGAGACGCGTTGCAGCACTTCCGTTCGCGAAAGGATATAGGTATTGTCGGGTTTCTCGGGCTCGTAAGGGCGCTTGTAGGAGGTGGGGTAGAAGAGGACCTGTTTCTTGCTGTAGTCCATGCCGCGCTCGCCGAGCAGGCTTTCGAGGTCGTTGTAAAAATAGGCCGCGTCTTCCTTGTCGGCGCAGACGATGAGGTGCTGTCCGCCCAAGCGACGGAAGGTCTCTTCCACGACGAAGGCCTTCGACGAAGCCGTCAGGTTGGTGCACAGCAAATGCCCGCCCTCGCGCAGAGCCTTGCTCAGCGCGTCGATGCGGGCATCATTCTTATAGATTGGGTTTGAAATGCTTGCCACGATGTTTGAAATTGTGGCGCAAAGATACGAAATTATTCTTCTTCCACCTTCGCTCGTTTCGAGTCCCAAATCATGTAGACAATGATGGCGATGTACATCACCAAAGCGATGAGGCCGGCCACGGGCAGCTCGGCAAACGGCGTCCCGTCGGTAGTCTTGGCCACAGCATCCACATTGCAGAACTTGAGGATGGCGCTCACCACACCCATCAGGGCACCACCGGCGATGAAGCCCGAGGCGATGAGGGTGCCACGGTTGTAGCGCGCGTCGTTGAGCTTTTGGTCCTTGCTGCGCGAGCTCACGAACCACGACACGGCACCACCGATGAGCAACGGCACGTTGAGGTCAATCGGGATGAACATACCCAAGGCGAAGGGCAATGCCGGCACCTTGCAGAAGTTGAGAATCAAAGCGATGGCGGCACCGATGCCGTAGAGCAGCCACGGCGCGTGTCCGCCCGACATCATCGGCTCGATGACGGCACTCATGGCGTTGGCTTGCGGAGCCACCAAAGCGTCGTCGCCCACAAAGCCATAGGCCTTGTTCAGCACCATAATCACGCCGGCGACGGTGGCAGCGGCCACGGCCACGCCGACGAACTTCCAGATTTCTTGCTTCTTGGGCGTCGTTCCAATCCAATAACCGACCTTCAAGTCGGTGATGAAGGCGCCTGCCACGGCCAAAGCCGTGCAGACTACGCCACCGATAATCAATGTGGCGGTCATGCCTTCTGGACCGCTCAGTCCGGCGGCGACCATCACCAAGGAGGCCAAAATCAGGGTCATTAGCGTCATGCCACTCACGGGGTTGCTGCCCACAATGGCGATGGCATTGGCGGCCACCGTCGTAAACAGGAAGGCGATGACAGCCACCACCAAAATGCCAATCAAGGCGTGACCGAAGTTGTGCACCACGCCGAACCAGAAGAACAGGAAAGTGATGAGCAAAACGACCACGATGCCGATGACGACGGTCTTCATCGAGAGGTCTTGTTGCGTGCGGTCGACGGGCTCGCCGCTGGCTTTCTTGCCTTTGAACTCGTTGGCAGCCAAGCCGACTGACGACTTAATCACGCCCCACGACTTGATGATTGAGATGACACCTGCCATGGCGATGCCGCCGATGCCGATGTGGCGCGCATAGTCCTTGAAAATCTGTTCGGGACTCATCTCGCCGATGGTTTGCAGCACGCCCGTGTTCATCAGGTCGATGACTTGGTTGCCCCAGATGAGGTTCATGCCTGGGATGATGATGAACCACACGAGCATCGAGCCGCAGCAGATGATGAAGGCGTATTTCAGTCCGATGATGTAGCCCAAACCGAGCACAGCCGCGCCCGTGTTCACCTTGAACATCAGTTTGGCTTTGTCGGCCAAGGCTGTGCCCCAACCCATCATGCGCGTGGTGATGGTCTCCGACCACCAGCCGAAGGTCGACACGATGAAGTCATACAAACCGCCAATCAAGCCGCTGATAACCAGTAGCAAAGAATCCTTTCCTTTCTTTTGTCCGCTCACCAAGACCTGTGTCGTGGCCGTGGCTTCGGGGAAGGGGAACTTGCCGTGTTGCTCCTTCACGAAATACTTGCGGAAGGGGATGAGGAACAGGATGCCCAAGATGCCACCAAGCAAAGAGGCGATGAACACCTGCCAGAAGTTGATTTCGATGTGGTAGCCTTTGCCTTGCAGGATGTAGAGCGCCGGCAAGGTGAAGATGGCGCCAGCCACCACGCCGCCCGAGCATCCGCCGATGCTTTGGATGATGACATTTTGCGAGAGGGCGTCGTTCTTGCGCGCCAGTCCCGTGAGGCCGATGGCGATGATGGCGATGGGGATGGCGGCCTCAAACACCTGCCCGACTTTCAGGCCGAGGTAGGCGGCAGCAGCCGAAAACAGGATGGTCATCAGCAGGCCGATGCAGACCGACCAAACCGTAACTTCTTGGTACTTTTTGTTTTTCGAGAGTATCGGCTCATACTCTTCGCCCGGCTTCAGTTCGCGGTGCGCGTTCTCGGGCAGTTTGAATTGTTCATTTTCCATATTTGGTGTAGTTTATAATTTTCGTTCGAACAGGGGGACAAATTGTCCCCCACTTGAAATTCAAATTTGTTGCAATAATAGGGAAAATAATCCGTTGAATAATAAAATTGGGAGAAAAAACAACTAACATAATGGAAAACAGGAAGAAAACCCTGCAAATCGGATTTATGGCGGCTGGAATCCTTATCGGGGTGGCTTCATTTTTTTATGGTTTATTTGGGTCGGAATATAAGGCCCCGACCTTCATGATGAATTGGTGCGCGGGCGCAGGGATTTGCCTTGCCTTGTCGATTGTCGTGGCACCGAAGAGACCAAAACACATCTGGCTGTGCTTGTTGTCGTTGCTGGTTTTGGTGAGCGTTCCATTGTACATCAATTCTGTTGTCAAGTCGGCGGCTTTTCGGTTTGTCGGAATCATCGCTGCGTGTCTGTTTGTTCCTTACCTGTTGACAATCATCATCTTGCGCTTGCCTGTCAAGGATGTCTATAAGGAATCGCTGTTTATGGGTTTCTTGCCCTTTGCAGTCCTTTTATTGACGGGTGCTTGGGGCAACGATGTCGTCGTGATGTCCATCGCATTCGTCACGTTGCCAGCCTTTTACTATGTTACGCGTAATGCTACCACCAAGGAAAGATGGATTCGGGCATTGGTTTTCATCTTGCCGATGGTGCTGTCTCATATTATTGGCTATTTTCCATATGTGGCGGCGCGGCTCATTGCGTTGGTGATGTCGGTTTTGGCGGTCATACTGCTGCAATCGTTGAAAGTCTCTACGAAAACAAGGAATGTGTTTTTGGCCGTATTGATGTTGTTTTCGTTGCCACTTTCGTTTTTGATGAGTGCGAACTTGTTCGCTTATCTCGTTGCCAATGAGATGAATAGCAAGGTGGACGAGCCTTTCCCGTTGTCGTATGCCTTCGTGACGAATGAGGGCGATACGCTGACAGAGGCCTCGCTTAAAGGAAAGAATGTCGCGGTGTTCTTCTGGTCGTCGCATTGCGGAAACTGCCATAGGGAATTGCCGCATTTCTCAAAGTTAGCCGCCCAATATGAAGGCGACACGACCAAGGTTTTCGTAGCGGCTTTCGTCTCGTTCAACGAGGAAAGCGACTCGGCGTTTTATGCGTACGAAACCCAGAACGAGTCGGCTCACACTTGGGCGAAAGTCGTTGACAGTAAGGCCATCATGCAGGATTTGGACTTCAATGCCTTCCCGCAGCTCACCTATATCAATAAAGAGGGCAAAGTGGTTTACAACGGCTACTTGAGCAACCGCCCCTGGATTTTCGCCTATTCTCCGAGGAAGTTTTTGAAGTGATAGGTCTTAATCCTTCAAGCATCCGATAGGGACGACAAAAATGCCGTCTTTGCGCTGGTAGGCGTATGGCCCCACGGCGGTCAGAACCATCATAAACGAAGGCTTGTGCATTCGGTCGGTGTCGATGGTGCTGGCGAGGCTGTTCAGCGAAACCACACCTTCCTCGATGAGTTTTTCTCCACCAAGTTTTACCTCAATCAGTGCGTAGGAACCGTTGCGACGGTGCAACACGGTGTCGCATTCCAATCCCGAGCTGTCGCGATAATGATACAATTTGCCATCGAGTGCTTCGGCAAACACACGCAAGTCGCGCACGGCAAGGTCTTCGAAAAGCAGTCCAAAAGCATTCAGGTCATTAATTAGGTCGTTGGGCCCTAAACCTAATGCGGCCGTACCAATGCTTGGGTCGACGAAGTGTCGAGTGTCGCTGGTTCGGATGGCCGATTTGCTGCGAATGTTGGGATTCCAAGCCGCAAGGTCTTCTATGACAAAGAGTTGCTTTAATGCTTTGATGTAGTCGGCCACGGTGTCTTCATCGAGCGTTTTTGAGTCGTTCGACCGCATATCGGCCTTGATGGTGCCGTAGGAAACCTGTTGTGAGATGTTACGGGCGTATGAACGTAGCAGCAACTTGGCACGTTCCGGGCTGCGTTTCACTCCATCAACCCGCTGGATGTCGCGTTCGGTCACCGCATCGAGGTAATCAAAGGCTTGGTCCAACGCGATGTCGCCGTCTATCAGCGTGGCTTGTGGCCAACCACCTCGGCAGGTCAGGTAGGCTATTTTTTGGAGGTCGAGTTCGCTGGACTGCGGCTCAAAGGTCTTGCCATCGAACAACGCGCCAAGGCTTACGCTTCCCGTCGATTCGCCCGACTCGAACAGGCTCATTGGCCGCATTTTGATGTGGGCAAAACGCCCTGTCCCGCTATGCGTGGTTTCATTGGCTTGGGGGAGCACCGACGAGCCTGTCAGGATGAATTGGGCAAACTCGCCGCGTTGGTCCACTTTGCTGCGGATGGTGTCCCAAAGCGGGGGAATGGTTTGCCATTCATCAATCAGGCGCGGCGTTTCGCCCTGCAACAGCGTTTTCGGACTGATTTCCATCATCCGAAGGCTTTGGCTCAAGACTTCGCTATCGCCAAGATTGAGCAGGCTCTTGGCTTGTTGTTGCGCAGTTGTGGTTTTGCCGCACCATTTTGGCCCTTCCACCAAAACGGCTCCTTTGCCTGCCAATTTTCTGGCAAGTAGTCTGTCGGCTATTCTTGGTTTGTATTTTGCCTTCATCGTTTGAAAGTTTTCAAAAACGCTGCAAAAATATTGGTTTTGTTTTGATTATGCAAATATTTTGGTGTGTTTTCGGTCGTTTGTGATGAATTTGTTCGGTTATTTGTTGACAATTTGTTCGGTTATTTGTGATTGTTTTGTTCGGTCGTTTGTGGAATCCTTTATTTTGTCTGAAAAATAACGACAAATTAATTTGTCTAATTGGAAAGTTTGCTTTACTTTTGTGGCGTCAAACTTAAAATCTAAACATCATGAACAAAAACTATCTCTTTCCCCATCGCTTCCAAATAGTGGGATGGGTGCTGGCCATCGCTGTGGTGGCGGCGTTTATCGTAACCCAGATTTGGTTCCCGAATCTATCTTTCAAAATGCCAGCCATTTTTTATGACGGTGTCTATGAGTTTTTTGACGATGAGCCTTCACGGCATGGTTTTTTCGTGATGGCTACTACTAGACCGTTGACGCTTATATTCTCCATCTTGACTATCGGCTTGATTTTCATTGGTTTTTCAAAGGAGAAGGTGGAAGACGAGTTCGTGAGCCACATCCGTGAGCAGAGTCTGGTTTGGGCAACATACGTCACGGCAGTGTTGTTCATCCTTGCCACTTTGACTATCTATGGCGGTATATACGCAATTGTCCCTTATTTTGTGTTTTTCGTTTTCCTCCTGCTGTTCATTGTCAAGTTCAGGATTGAGTTGTATCGTTTCAAAAAAGGAGTTGAGCAATGAAGAACCGTTTGAAAGTGGCCCGTGCCGAAATGGATCTCACGCAAGAGGAATTGGCCAAACGGGTCGGGGTCAGCCGACAGTCGATAAATGCCATTGAATCAGGACGGTATGTTCCGTCTACGGTGCTGGCTTTGAAGATGGCGCGTGTTTTTGGGAAACCTGTAGAAGAGGTTTTCATGTTGGATGAAAACGATTGACCTTGTAGAGACGTAGCGCGCTACGTCTCTACCGCAATAGCACATTCCCCCATCGGCATTCGAGGCAGCGTTTCCGCTTGCAATATATATTAAATAGGTGTAGCAGTGCCTGCGTCTGCATCGCGTTTTGCGCCGCAATGCCGCATTGGGCAAAATGCCTGATGATGGCATTGTCTTCGGCTTCGGTCTCTTCCAGAAATTGCATCGCCGTCTCGCAAAACGATTCGTCCTTGTGAAGTTTGCCGTAGCAAAAAAGCAAAGGCGCCACCGCATTGATAACCAATATATTGGCTGTGGCTTCACCCAAATGTTTCGGTTTGGCCTCCGATTCAATTCCCAACCGCCAATGCGTTTCCCAATACCCCGATGCCTCCACATCAAACAGGGCCTTGACTTCCGCCGTGTTTTCCGCTTCCTTGATTTTGGAAAACATACAGCCGTGCTGGTGAATCATTTGTGCCATCTGCGCCAAACGGATGGTGGGGAAATTGGAAGGTCGCATCCGCATGAATTTCCATCGCTCGGCGGGCAGCGACAGCAGGTTGAATTTGGCTTTCATCACCGCGAATTCGCGCTTCAGCAGGTTGGGATATTCTTCTGTGAAGTCTGCTTCGAGGAACCCTGCGCAACCGAAGAGCATCGCTTCCACTTGCAGCAGGTTGTCGGCGTGCTTCAGCAAGGTCTTGTAAGGCAGGAGGTTGGCCAAGGTTTCAAACGCTTCGTTGTTGACTTTCAGGCCGAAATAGCGCATCAGCAGTTTGTAGAGCGCATCCTCCCAGTCGAATTGGTTGGTGTTCAGGATTTTATTGACACTTTCCGACTTGCTTTCGAGGCGTTCCACGGTCATGCGGTCGAGCCACGAAAGGCGCGTGAAGGGCGGCACTTGTGCGATGGAACTGGCGCACGGGATCCAACTCTTTGAGGAGACAAACCGCTGGTAATGAACAAAAAGCGTTTCGTCAAAACGACCTTTAAGTTCCAAAGTGGGGATGTCGTTCACCTTGGCGTCGTTTTCATACACCACGTGGAGTACGACATTTTGATAGGCTTTGTCCGTCTGGTGGCCGTGGCGGTTCCAGTCGCTGCTTTTCACATGGATTTCCACATGACCGGCCCAGAGCTTGTCGCCAATTTGGATTTTCGCTTCCAAGAAGTCGGGACCCGAGTCGGTGTTGCGGTAGCCTGTCGCCACGATTTCCACTTTCTCGCCGTCGGTAGTTTGCAAGTCGTTGCTAATGAGGCGATTCTCCCAGAGGTAGTATAGGAACTCTTCTTTCATTTGATGCTCCAACAATTCAGAGGCTCGGTGTCGAGCACGCCTTTCTTTGCGGCCCAATTGATGAAGAGGGAGCGCAGGTCGCGGTCGCTTTGCCAAACGACGTGGTCCTTGATGTCCTCCTGCGCCCAGCCGATGCCGTTGATGAGGTGGTTGCCGCCGCCCATCGAACGGTAGGAGTTCATCACCACGTTGTAGGTTTTCTCTATATCGAAGGGCGTGCCGTCGGCCATGCTAACGATGTGGATGCGCTCGCCCATGGGGTTTTTGTCGGTCACTTCGTATATCAGACCTGCGCCCGAGTCGAAGTTGTAAATCGGGTTCTTCATCTCGTAGGCGTATTCGAGGAAATCCTTCACTTCCTTGCCTGTCAAGGCCATCACGGCCAATGAGTTCTCGAAGGGATACCAGGTGAAGAAGTCGCTGACTTTCAGCATGCCCGCTTCGATGGTCTTGCCTCCGTTGAGCGGAGCGGCCATCGAAATGTCGGCGTGGATGCCTTCGGCTTCGACGGTTTCAAATTGGCAACGATGGATTTCATCGACCCAGAGGCAGGGACCGCTGAAAGCCTCGTCGGTGCTGATGCTGACGGGCAACTCGGCCACTTCGCGTTGTTGGTATTCGTCGGCGCGGTCGAGGTAGGGCTGCACCATCGCTTCGAAGTCGGCGTCTTTTTCTTCGCCATCGGTGGGGACGAGTTCGATGCTGATTTGAGGTTTCTCGCCTTTTTTCAAGGTCACTTCGGCCTTGGCCAAACCTTGGCTACGATTGCCCGAATTGAGCACATACACAGGCTCGCCGTTGGGATTGGCCAGCTTTTCGGCGCGGGCGCGGTGGTCGTGGCCGTAGAAGATGATGTCGAAGCCTGCAATGTTCTCTGCCACCCATTTTGTGGCGTTTTCGCGACCCAGCGGATGGTCTTCGGGCAGGTTCTGCACCTGGGGCTCAAAGCCAGAGTGGAATAGGCCCACCAGCAGGTCGGGATGTTCTTTCTCCTGGATGATTTTCACCCACTTTTCGGCGGCAGCTTCCAGCTGGTCGAAGCGCAGGCCAGGACGCAATCTGCCTGGAACCCAAGTCACCACATAAGGTGTCAGCAGGCCGAGCACAGCAATTTTGAAGCCGTCGCGCTCGATAATTGTATAAGGTGTGAAATAGGGCTCGCCCGTGGTCTCGTCGATGACATTGGCGCAAACGACGGGCATCTTTGTTTCGGAATACAGCCGGTCGAACACCTTGCGGCCCGCCTCAATGTCGTGATTGCCCACGCCCGCCACGTCGTAAGGGAAGTAGTTGAGTACTTCAGAGACCAGATTGGGGTGTTCGGCGTCTTGGTTGGAGCAATATTGGAACGCCGTGCCTTGCAGGTCGTCGCCGTTGTCCAAGAGAATCAGTTTGTCGCCCAGTTCGGCCTTCATCTGCTTGATGAGGTAGGCATCGTTGGCAAACTCGTCGTAACGGCCGTGAGTATCAGTCGTTTCGACAAAGGTCAGGGTGGTTTCTTTCGGTGCGCAGGAAGCCATAAGCGCGGTCAATGCAATCATAAAAGCGTGCTTGAGATTCATAATGGTGAAATTTTAAAGCGCTAAAAGTAGGGCTTTTTTCGTCATGTTCAACATTTTTGGGATTTTTTTTGGAGAAAAAGGGCAAGGTAAAACATAAATCCGTATTTTTGCAAAACAATTCCATAAACCGATTGTGCCATGGCCGATTTGAGCATCATAGTATCCGAAATTGAAGTGAAATTGAGGAAGTTGCTTGATGAGAAATCAAAGTTGGCGATGGAAAACAAGCGGCTCGCCGAGCAAAACGCTGCGTTGGACGAGGAAAATCTGGCGTTGCGTCGTTCGGTGACGGAGTTGCAGGACAAAATAAATAAATCTACAATTGTTAACGCACTCGACAACGAGGGAGAAGTAGAAGAAGGAAGAAAACTCATCCAAGAGTTGGTGAGAGAAATTGACAGGTGCGTTTCGATTTTGAACAGTAAGGAATAACTCAGATAACTGAAAGTCAGCGAGATGGATGAAATTACAATCAATATCACCCTGTTGGATAGGCCCTACCGACTGTCGGTGGCCCGCGCTGACGAAGAGAAAGTCCGCAAGGCGGGCAACCTCATCAACGAGCGGGTGAAATACTACTCGAAGCACTATGCCTACAAGGACGTGCAGGACTTGCTTTCGATGACGGCCTTGCAATTTGCCACGTCGGTGGTGAAGATGGACGCTGAGTTGAACTTCCGCAATCAGGAATTGGAACGCAAGCTGCAAGGAATCAACGACTTGATGGGCGAATTAGCATAGTCTGTGTCACGGCACAGATCGTTCTTTGAAGATCTGGAACTGCCTGTTCAGCGCATTGGTAAACTCAACAGAATCTAACACATCAACCGGTCTACTCGTGCTCTGCAAAAACGGGCCTCATTCCCTTCGGGGAAGCACCTCGGTGCCAGTGGAAGTTTGCGCAACGCGGTGGCCATAAGCGTATTACATTGGGGTTTACACACATCCCACGAATGGGCAGTTTCTTTTTGTTTCTCCTCTTTTTTCGAGTAAAAACAGAGTTTAAAATGTTATTACTCATCTCAAACACTACATGGATTATCATTGCCGCAGCGGCTTTGGTCGTGGGCCTCGCGGTTGGCTATCTCATCACGTCCACCCTCCTCAAGAATGCCGTCACCAAAGAAGAACAAGCCTTGCTCGAAGAAGCCAAGGAAAAGGCGGAAGTCATCAAGAAGGAACGCATCTTGCAAGCCAAGGAGAAGTTCCTCCAGATGAAGGACGAGCACGAGAAGGCCTGCAACGACCGCAAGCGCGAGTTGGCCAGCGCCGAAAACCGTATCAACCAACTGAAGCAGGACGCCAACAAGAAGATGGAGGAAGCCCAACGGAAATCCAAAGAACTCCTCAACTCGCAGCAACGACTTGAGGGCCAGATAGAGACTTTCGAGAAGAAAAAAGCCGAACTCGACCGTATCTATGACGAGGAAGCCAAAAAGCTGGAGACGATTTCGGGTCTTTCGGCGAAAGAGGCTAAGGCTCAGTTGATTGAAATCATCAAAGAGGAGGCTCAGGCCGATGCGATGGTCTATGTGAAAGACGTCACCGAGGAAGCTAAGATGAGCGCCAACCAAATGGCCAAGAAAATCGTCATCGAGACCATCCAACGCACGGCTTCGGAGACGGCTATCGAAAACACGGTCAGCGTGTTCAACATCGAGAACGACGAAATCAAAGGTCGCATCATCGGTCGCGAAGGTCGCAACATCCGCACCCTCGAATCGATGACGGGCGTCGAAATCATCATCGACGACAGTCCCGACGCCATCCTCATCTCCGGTTTCGACCCCATTCGCCGTGAAATCGCCAAATTGTCGTTGCAGAAACTGGTCACCGATGGCCGCATCCACCCTGCTCGCATCGAAGAGGTGGTCCACAAAGTGGAAAAACAAGTGGATCAGGAGATTATGGAAATCGGAAAACGCACCTGCATTGACCTAGGCATCCACAACCTCAGCCCCGAACTCATCAAGATGGTGGGCCGCATGAAATACCGCACTTCTTACGGTCAGAACCTGCTGCAACACTCCATCGAGACCGCTAAGCTCTGCGCCACGATGGCTGCTGAGTTGGGCCTCAACGTGAAAGCCGCCAAGCGTGCTGGTCTGTTGCACGACATCGGTAAGGTGGCTGAGAACGAGGAAGAACTGCCGCACGCCATCCTCGGTATGAAGGTGGCCGAGCGCCTCAAGGAGAAACCAGACATCTGCAATGCCATCGGTGCCCACCACGACGAAATCGAGATGGACAACCTGATTTCGCCCATCGTGCAGGTGTGCGACGCCATCTCCGGCGCCCGTCCTGGTGCCCGCCGCGAAGTGGTGGAGGCATACATCCAACGCTTGAACAAGTTGGAGGAAATGGCCATGAGCTATCCTGGCGTGGTGAAGACTTACGCCATCCAAGCCGGTCGCGAGCTGCGCGTCATCGTGGGCGCCGACAAGGTGAGCGACCAAGACGCCGACCGTATCGCCTACGACCTCTCGAAGAAGATCCAGACCGAGATGACCTATCCAGGTCAAATCAAGATCACGGTCATCCGCGAGACCCGCGCTGTACAATACGCGAAATAAAACCTACGACCATGATCAGAGAAGAGGTCGTTTTCGGACCGATAAGGAGCCGCCGTTTAGGCAGCTCCTTAGGCATTAATTTGCTCCCTGAAAAGGGGAAACTCTGCAATTTCGATTGCATCTACTGCGAATGCGGCTGGAACAAGGACGGTCGCGAGGATGCCAAGTTGCCTACCGCTGAAGAGGTGCGCAAAGCCTTGGAAACCAAATTACAGGAATGCCAATCCAACCAGATTGCCATTGATTCCATCACTTTCTCGGGTGACGGCGAACCCACCATCAATCCCGAGTTTCCACAAATCATCGACGATACGATTCGTTTGCGCGACCAGTATTATCCTGACTCGAAGATTACGGTGCTCTCGAATGCGACACGTGCGCATCGGCCCGAAATCTTTGCCGCTTTGTGCAAGGTGGACAACCCGACAATGAAAATCGATGCCCCAACCAATGCGCTTGTCGAGAAAATCAACCACCCAGCGCCAGGGTATGACGTCAATAGGGTAGTGGAGGCCTTGAAGCAATTTGATGGCGACTTCATCCTGCAAACGATGTTCCTGAAAAGCAAGGACTTCGATTCATCAAGTCCGGAGGTGCTGAACGGCTGGATGGACATCGTCCGCACCTTGAAACCGCGCGAAATCATGGTCTATACCATCGACCGACCCACGCCCGAAGAAGGTTTGCAGAAGTTCACCGTCGATGAGATGCACCAGCTGGTGCAGCCGCTGACGGAGGAAGGTTTTGTGATTCAGATAAAAGGGTGATTATTCCACTCCGACATTCATACGTCCCATCAGCCGCTGCCAAGGCGAGAGGAAGGCAAACAACAGGTCGTAAATCAGTAGCCCAGGGAGCAATCCCTTTTCGCCCAAGCGTTTCGAGGCTTTGTGGTAGATAATGAGTTGTGTGCCAAAACGCAAGAGGAAAAAGAAGGCCAAAATCGGGATATAGAAAACTTCGCCGCCCGCAATGGTGAAGGCTGGCTTGAGGCATAGCAAGGTGATGAAAGAGGCGTAGAACAAGAACTGAGAGATGTAGAACAAACTCAGGTAAAGTCTCGCTCCTGCGCCATATTGAGGAATGGTGGAGTAACGGCTGCTTTTTTGTCGCATCCACAGGTGGAAGCTGCCTGGAGGCGTGGAGAGTATGGCGTTCTCGGCATCAATCAAGACCTCGGTGTTCTTTTTTGTGGCCACCTGGCTGATGAACAAATCATCGTCGCCGACGGAGGTGGTGTAGTGTGAAATGAATCCTTTGTTTCTGTAAAACAGTTCTTTACGATACGACAAGTTTTTCCCGATGCCCATATAGGGATGATGGTTCAAGGCCGCTGAGAGGTAAAGCAATCCGTTTTGAAGCGTGTCGAAACGCATCAGGCGGTTGAGCGACCCTTTCTTGTGGACGATAGGGCTGTAGCCGATGACAATTTCAGTTCGGCTGTTGTATCGGTTCACTACGCTGCGCAGCCATTGGTCGTTGACAGGCATGCAGTTGCAATCGGTGAGGACGATGAGATCGTTTTGCGCCGATTTGATGCCCATTGAGAGGGGGAATTTCTTGCCGTTGAAAAAATTGAGGTGCTGTTTGAGTTGCACAGGTTTGATTCTCTGTTCCTTGCGTTCCAGGTCTTTCAGGTATTCTTCGGTTTCATCGTCGGAACAATCGTTCACCACCACGATTTCATAATTGGGGTAGTCTTGGTTGAGTAAAACGGGAATCAGCTCGGTGAGATATTCATAAGCGTCTCTGGCGCAGATAACTACCGATACGGGTTCTAGCTCTTCGTCGAGTTTCGGACGCGCATTTCTTTTGTAGAAGGCCACTTTCGAAAAGAAGCCCCAATGATAGAGTAGCTGAATGAGCAGACTGATGCCAAAGACAATTAAGATAATGAAACTAAGGCTGTTAAATGAAAAACTAATGTGCACGGTGTGGGATTTTTAAGTGATTGCAAAGATAGGAAAAATGTTCAGAAAAAAGTCGTACTTTTGCACAAAAATAAGTGATGAATTTCAACATAGTTTCCAACGATGCGAAAAGCCAAGCGCGTGCAGGAGTTCTCCATACGGGCCACGGTCCGATTGAGACCCCGATTTTCATGCCTGTGGGTACGGCTGGCACGGTAAAAGCCTGTCATATCCGTGATGTGCGTGATGAGGTGAAGGCTCAAATCATCTTGGGCAACACCTATCACCTTTACCTTCGCCCAGGACTCGAGGTGCTCGAAGCCGCTGGTGGCTTGCATAAGTTCAACGGCTGGGATAGGCCTATCCTTACCGATAGCGGTGGTTTTCAGGTGTTTTCGCTTACTGGGATTCGTAAGATGAAGGAAGAAGGTGTGACGTTTCAGTCGCACATCGACGGATCGCGTCATCTGTTCACGCCCGAAAACGTGATGGACATCCAGCGCAGCATCGGTGCCGACATCATGATGGCTTTCGACGAATGCACACCTGGCACCGCCGATTACCACTACGCCAAGCAGTCGATGGAGCGCACCCACCGCTGGCTCGACCGTTGCTGCGAACGCTTTGGTGCCACCGAGCCGAAATATGGCTACGAACAGGCTTTGTTCCCCATCGTTCAGGGTTGCGTCTATCGTGATCTGCGCGAGCAGTCGGCGGAATATGTTGCATCGAAAGACGCCGTCGGCAATGCCATCGGTGGTTTGGCAGTGGGCGAGCCTACCGAGAAAATGTACGAGATGATAGAGTTGGTGAATGCCATCCTGCCCAAGGACCGTCCGCGTTATCTGATGGGCGTTGGGACGCCAGCCAACATCTTGGAGGGCATTTCGCGCGGCGTGGATATGTTCGACTGCGTCATGCCTACCCGAAACGGACGTAATGGGATGATTTTCACTTCGGAAGGCATCGTCAACCTGAGAAACGAGAAGTGGAAATTCGATTTCTCACCCGTCGACCCGAACGGCGAAACTTTCGTCGACACACAATATACGAGGGCCTATTTACGTCATCTCTTTGTTGCGAGCGAGCTTCTCGGTCCCATGATCGCCAGCCTCCACAATATCGGGTTCTACCTGTGGCTGGTGCGTGAGGCCCGCAAGCACATCATCGAAGGCGATTTTGCCGAATGGCGCAACATGATGCTACCGAAAGTGACAAGGAGGTTGTAGTCGCGCACAAAAAAATGAAAATGAGGAAAATTGACGCATATATCTTCAAGAAGTACATCGGGACGTTTTTCTTCGCCATCTCCATGCTGATTCTCGTGGTCATCATTTTCGATTTGTCGGAGAATATCGATAGCTTCTTGAAACACAACGCACCCTGGCAACGCGTGTTGGTGGATTACTACGTCATGTCAATACCTTATTATATCAACCTTTTCATCCATCTTTTCGCCTTTATTGCCGTGGTGTTTTTCACCTCCAAGATGGCTGCCCGCACCGAAATCGTGGCCATTCTCAGCAGCGGCATCAGCTTTTGGCGCTTTCTCATGCCATATATTTTGGCAGCACTGGCGATAGCCGTCATGTCACTTTATTTTGGCAACTTCTTGATTCCCAAAACAAACGAAATACGTCGTAGCTTCAAGGACGAGTATATGGAAAAGTTGAGCCAAAGTTCGGGCCGCAACGTTCACGTGCAGACGGGAAAGGACGAGTTCGTTTATGTGGAGAGCTTCAATATCGCCAAGCAGCATGGCTACAAGTTCACTTGGGAGAAATACGATGGCAGTGAACTCAAATTCAAGGCGATGGCCGACATGCTTTATCACGACTCCTTAGGACCGAACAGTTGGTATTTTGATCCTTATGCGGTCCGCTATCTCAATGCAGACGGCGAGACCTTGCAGAAGGGACGAAACTACGACACCATCATCAATTTGGTTCCCACCGATCTCTACATGATGAAGGAGGATTTTGAGGAGATGAATTTCTTCGAGTTGCGCGACCATATCCAAAGTATGAAAGAACGGGGATCTGAGGGCGTCAAGGCCTATGAGGTGGAGATGCACCAACGCATGTCGGCACCTGCGGCGGTTATCATCCTGACGCTGATCGGGGCGGCCTTGTCGAGCCGGAAGGTGAGGGGCGGTATCGGAATGCACCTCGGCATCGGCATCACCATTGCTTTTGCCTACATCCTTTTCATGCAGATTTCCAAGTCGTTCGCCATCTCGGGTAGCCTCTCTCCTGCGTTGGCTGCATGGTTTCCTAACATCATCTTCTCCGTAGTGGGTGTCTTCTTGCTGAAAAAGGCTCCGAAATGATTTGATATTCAGTGGATTGTTATTTTTCTTCAAAAAAATAGCTTTGCTTTGCCGACTTTTCTTTAATTTAGCCACTTCAAATCATAAATAACTAGGCACTATGCACATCGCAGTAGCAGGCAATATTGGCTCAGGTAAGACCACACTGACAGGTCTTTTGGCCAAGCACTTCAACTGGAAACCTCATTATGAGGAAGTTGAACACAATCCCTATCTCGACAGCTTTTACGAGGACATGCAACGCTGGTCGTTCAACATCCAGATTTTTTTCCTCAACAGCCGTTTCCGTCAGGTGATGGACATTAGAAAAAGTGGTGAAGACGTCATCCAAGACCGTACCATCTACGAGGACGCCCATATCTTTGCGGCTAACCTTTACTCCATGGGGCTGATGGAAAATCGTGATTTTGAGAACTATAAGTCGCTGTTTGAGCTGATGACGAAGTTCCTCCAGCCGCCCGACCTGTTGATTTACCTGCGTGCTTCGGTGCCGACCTTGATTCGCCACATTGCCAAGCGCAATCGCGAGTTTGAGCAGAGCATTAGCATCAGCTATCTGACCAACCTCAACGAGCGCTATGAAGAGTGGATCAATGGCTATAAGGAAGGCAAGTTGCTCATCATTGATACCGACAACATCGAGCTTGAAAACCCTGAGGACTTGAGTACGGTGGTCGATAGAATCGAAGGCTCTCTCAACGGATTGTTTTGAAAATGAAAGTCGTAGGAATCATACCGGCCCGTTACGCTTCGACGCGTTTCCCTGGCAAGCCTTTGGCCTTGATTAAAGGGAAACCGATGATTCAGCGCGTGTGCGAGCAAGCCTGGAAGTCGAAGTTGGATGCCGTGGTGGTGGCCACCGATGATGTGCGTATCGCCGATGCGGTGATGTCGTTTGGCGGACGGTATGTGATGACGAGTCCCAACCATCGCAGTGGCACCGACCGCTGCCGCGAGGCCTTGGATTTGCTTGACGAAAAGTATGATGCCGTAGTGAACATCCAAGGCGACGAACCGTTCATCGACCTAAGCCAAATTAACCTGCTGATTGAGTTGATTTTACGAGATGATACGATGTTGGCTTCTTTGGCGAAAAAGATTGATGACGAAGACGAGCTTTTCAACTCGAATGCCGTGAAAGTGGTCATGGATAGGGAAGGCAGAGCCTTGTATTTCAGCCGGAACCCGATTCCGTTCATGCGAAATGAGGATAAGAACCAGTGGCTGAGCAAGGGCTCGTATTACAAGCATATTGGAGTTTACGCCTATAAAGCGCAGACGTTGAGGCAGATAGCAGGCCTTGAACCCACCAACTTGGAGGTTTCGGAATCGTTGGAGCAACTGCGATGGCTCGAAAACGGACTCTCGATTCGCATGGCGGTCACCGATTCGGAGAATGTCTCCATCGACACGCCTGCTGACCTTGAAAAAGCAGAGCAATTTGCTCAGAACCAAATCTTAATTGAATAATGATCTCCATTGCTGAAGCCATATCAGACCTTCTGTTTGTCCGCGATGTCGTGGTGGTGCCAGGCTTGGGTGCCTTCGTGAAGAAAGCGACCTCCGCCAAGGTGAATCCCGTGGCCAATTATTTCGCCATGCCTTCGAGCGAACTCAGTTTCGATGCCAATCTTCGTGAGGATAACGATTTGATTGTGAGTTACCTGTCCGAGAAAAATGAGATTCCCGCAGATGAGGCTCGTAGACTCTTGGTGATGTTTGTCTCCGATTGTTTCAATAGCATGAAGATGGGTAAGAAAGTGCTCCTGAAGGATGTGGGAACCCTTTACTACGATTGGGCGGATGATTTGACGTTTGAACAAGAGAAGGGCGTCAATTACAATAGCGATGCCTTCGGGTTGTGTGACTTTTCGCCCGAACCTATTTTGCGTTCCAAAACGAAGGAAGAAATTAAGGAGGAGATTGAACAGCGGCAAAGGGACAAAAATACACCCATTACCGTCGATGAGAAGGCTGTCCATAAGGAAGATAAGTATGATGATGGCGATGAACCGCGCCGTTTGGGTTGGATGTGGGTATTGTTGACGGTTCTGCTGTTGGCAGGCATCGGCTATGGCTTGTATTACTTCAAGGTGATCGACTTCAGTCAATGGGCTAATAAACCCATTAGAGGTGCCTATGAGCCAAAGACTTACGCTTTGCCGAGCTATTCCATGGACTGGGATGAGGCCGTCGAAAAAGTCGTTGAAACCATCAAGACCAGAACCCCTGTGCATGAGGGCAATATCCTTATCATTGCGGGTTGTTTCGATCAGGAGGAAAATGCCGCTCGATTGACCAACTCGTTGAAAAACAAGGGTTACACGGGTGCGTTCTATGAGTTGCACGGCAAGCAGTGGTACGTTTCCTTTGGGCGTTATGTCTCCGAAGAACAGGCGTCGGCTGTGCTACGCGAGATTAGGGCCAACACCGAATACAAGGCTTGGATTAAGAAGTAAAACTTAGCCCCGTAGGGGCGACAGACCAATAAGCAGGCGACGTCAGTCCCTGCCAGCCCGAAAAGGGCGACAGCAAAATAGGCAGGCAGTGTCAACCCCCTGCCGAAAAAACAGAAAAACATGTCAAAAAAGAATAAATTAGAGCGTTTCGCCGAAAATAAGACCTTCCCCAACCTGTTCGAATACAGCTTCGAACGCATCATGAGCGAAGGTTTTCCGCTGCAAGGCAAGTGGCACGAGGAGTTTTTCCACAACGACAACCCCATCGTGCTGGAACTGGGTTGCGGCAAGGGCGAATACACCGTGGGATTGGCACGTGTCCATCCCGAAATCAATTATATCGGCGTCGATATCAAAGGCGCCCGCATCTGGCGCGGACTGAAACAGAGCAACGAGGAAGGCCTGAAGAACGTGGCTTTCCTGCGTGCCCGCATCGACCAAATCGAGCATTTCTTTGCCAAGGACGAAGTGGCCGAGATTTGGGTCACCTTCCCCGACCCGCATCCCGGCGAAGGTGTCCGCAATGCGAGGCATCGTCTCACCTCTCCCGAGTTTTTGGAGCGTTACCGCAAAATCGTCCGACCCGACGGCGTTCTCAACCTCAAGACCGATAGTCCCATCATGTATGAGTTCACGCTTCACGATGTCGTTGAGAAACAGAATCTTCCGTTGCTTTACGCCACGGACGACCTCTACGCCAATGACGACAATCTTGAAGTGAAGACCATCCGCACCTTCTACGAACAGATGTGGCTCGACCAAGGCCTCACCATCAAGTATATCCGATTCAGAATCAACAAATAAACGAAATATCATGTACACAGAAGACAACCAACTCTACATCGCGCATTGCGACAACGGAAACATCAATATGATTGGCAAGATGGCCAACCGTCACGGCCTGATTGCGGGTGCCACAGGTACCGGCAAGACCGTCACCCTGCAAGTGATTGCCGAAACCTTCAGCCAAGCGGGCGTGCCCTGCTTCATGGCCGACATGAAAGGCGACCTCTCAGGCATCAGCCAGGCGGGACAAATGAGTAGTTTCATCGAGAAACGCTGCCCCGAGTTTGGCATCGAGGACCCGAACTTCCACGGTTGCCCGACGCGCTTCTTCGACGTGTATGGCGAGCAAGGCCATCCGCTGCGCGCCACCGTCTCGGATATGGGACCGCAACTGCTGTCGCGTCTCCTCGGTCTCAACGAGACCCAAACGGGCATCATGAACATCGTCTTCAAGATTGCCGACGACCGTGGCCTGCTCCTTATCGACATGAAAGACCTGCGCATGATGCTCGACTATGTGGCCAAAAACGCCAAGGAATTCACCACTACCTATGGTACAGTTTCGTCGGTGAGTGTGGGCGCCATCCAGCGCGCTTTGCTGGCTTTGGAGGCCGAGGGCGCCGATATGTTCTTCGGTGAGCCATCGTTCAATGTGTTTGACTTCCTGCAAACCGAAGGCGGCAAGGGCGTGATGAACGTTTTGGCTGCCGACAAACTGATGCTCAACCCGAAACTCTATTCCACTTTCCTGCTTTGGCTGTTGAGCGAACTCTACACCCAACTGCCCGAGGTCGGCGACCTGCCTTTGCCGAAGCTGATTTTCTTCTTCGACGAGGCACACATGCTCTTCAAGGACACCTCCAAAGCCTTGATTGACAAGATTGAGCAGGTCATCCGTTTGGTGCGTTCCAAGGGCGTGGGCGTGTATTTCGTCACCCAAAGTCCTGACGACATCCCGGAGGCCATCGCCGGTCAGTTGGGCAATCGCATCCTCCACGGACTGCGGGCCTATACCCCCAAGGAGCAAAAGGCCGTGAAAGCCGCCGCCCAGACCTTCCGCGCCAACCCGAACTTCAACACCGAAGCTGCCATCCTCGAACTCGGCACGGGCGAGGCCTTGGTCTCGTTGCTTGATGAAAAGGGTGCGCCGTGCATTGTGGAGCGGGCCAAGATTCTGTTTCCGTTGAGCCAAATCGGGGCCATCACCGACGACCAGCGCCAGAAGCTGATTCGCAACTCACGGCTCTATGGCGTTTACGACAAGAGCTTCGACCGCGAGAGTGCCTATGAAGTCCTCGTCGACCAGCAGAAGCAGGAGGAGAAACGCCTCCAAAAGGAAGCCGAGGAGGAAGAGAAGCGCAAGGCCAAGGAAGCCAAGGAGAAGGAAAAAGCCAAAGTAGCGAAGACCACTTCCAGAAAGACCACCACCAAGAAGAAATCGACAGCAGGCAAGGCGCTGGAAAAGACCCTCAACACCACCGCCACGACCATCGGCCGCAACCTCGGCAACCAGATCGTACGCTCCATCTTGGGTGGGATTTTCAAGAAGAAGTAAAGATAGGTTTTACATCGTTTTTCACAATTTGGGCTGGCAAGGTTTTGCTAGCCCAAAAAATTTATATACGCATCTCTGTAGCTTTTGCGCTTTTTTTGCGTCTTTTTCTTTTTAAAATGTCTATTTTTGTAGCCGAAATAAAATACTTTGGCTATGAAAAAGACTTTACTCTATACCTTGAAACGCATTGATTTGCAGACGGGTACAGCTACCTCTGTGATGGACTTGAGCGGCTATCCCTTCGCGCAAAAGATGCGAATCCACAACGGCGTGCTGTATTTCATCTATCCCACGGGCATCAACAAGCGCAAGGCTTTGTATCAGGTGCGGATTGAGGAATGAACCTAGTCGTTCCCAATCTCTTTCAGCATGGGCACGAACTTGAAGTCGCCGAATTCCTCTTTTTTCAGCGAACCGTCTTCCAATTTGGTGATTTTCAGCATGGTTTGGCCTTCGCCTTCGGCGTTGTCCATCGGGATGACCATGATGCCGTTAGGCTTCATCTGCTCGATAAGTTTTTCAGGGATACTCGGTGCGCCTGCCGTGATGATGACGCGGTCGAATGGCTGATAGGTGGGCAGGCCTTCAAAGCCGTCGCCGAGGAAGGTCTTCACGCGGAAGGGAAGTTGTTCCAAGATTTCTTTGGTCTTGAAAAACAGGTTGCGCTGCCGCTCGATGCTGAACACCTTGGCGCCCATCGCGGCGAGCACGCAGGCCTGGTAGCCCGAACCCGTGCCGATTTCGAGGACTTTCATGCCTTTCTGCACTTGCAAAAGTTGGGTTTGGAAAGCCACCGTCGAAGGCTGCGAAATGGTCTGTCCCGAGCCGATGGGGAAGGCCATGTCCTGATAGGCGAGTTCGACGAAAGAAGAGTCGAGGAACACATGGCGCGGCACCTCGTTGAGGGCCGAAAGTACGGCTTCGTCGGTGATGCCTTTGGCTTTCAATTGGTCGACGAGTTGCTTGCGGAGGCCTTTGTGGCGGTAAGTGTCTTCTAGGTTGGAGTTCATGCCGCGAAATTACGGGAAAATCGGCTTCGCGAAACGATAAAAAGACTATTTTTGCACAAAATTATCGTCTATGCTGAAAATCGGTGTTTTAGGTGCAGGACATCTGGGCAAGATTCATCTCAACTGCATCAAACAAATCGAAAAATATGATCTGGTTGGCTTTTTTGACCCTGTTGAAGAAACTGCGCGACAGGTGGAAGCGGAAACGGGAGTAAGATGCTTCGATTCCGTTGCTTCACTGATAGATGCGGTGGATGTGGTGGACATCGTTACGCCCACCATCCGCCATTTTGAGTGCGCCTCAAAAGCCTTGCAGAAACGCAAGCACGTCTTCATCGAGAAGCCCATCGTGGCCACGCCCGACGAGGCCAACGCCTTGAAGAAACTCGCCGACGAGGCGGGCGTGAAGGTGCAAGTGGGGCATGTGGAGCGCTTCAATCCGGCTTTCATCGCCGCAGAGCCTTTCATTGGCGAGCCGCTGTTCATCGAGGCGCATCGCTTGGCGCAGTTCAACCCGCGTGGAACGGATGTGCCCGTCGTCCTAGATTTGATGGTGCACGACCTTGATATTCTGCTCACCATCGTCAAGTCGCCAATCGCCCATATCAGCGCTAGTGGCGTCAGCATCGTCAGCCCCACGCCCGACATCACCAATGTGCGCATCGAGTTCGAGAACGGCGCGGTGGCCAACCTGACGGCTTCGCGCCTGTCGATGAAATACATGCGCAAGACCCGCATCTTCCAAAAAGGCGCCTACATCACCGTGGATTTCCTCGAAAAGAAGACCGAAGTCTTCCGCATCAACGATACTGTGGACGAAACCAATCCGCTTTCGACCACCCTTACCTTGGCCGATGGACGCGAAAAGCAAATTACTTTCGAAATGCCTGAAATCCATCCGATTAACGCGATAAAAACCGAGCTTGAGAGCTTTTATGGCGCCATCGTCCACAACACCACGCCAACGGTCAGCATTGACGACGGCATCAATGTGTTGAAACTGGCCTATCGCATCCTTGACGCCGTCAATGAGTCTATCGCCAAAGTGAAGAAATAAAAGCTGCTTGCTACAATAATCCATGACGGCATTCGTTACCTTATTAATTATTAAATAGAATTGTTATGACTCGAAAATCTACTCTAGTTGTTTTCATGGGGTTGTCGCTGCTCGTTTTGTGTTTGAGCTCGTGCAACAAGTTTGAAGGTCCGCAAAAGGTGCCTGCCTACATCCATGTTGACTCGATTGTGTTGAATTGCGATTACACACAATACGGAGCCAGCACCTCCAATATTACGGATGCTTGGGTGTATGTCGACGACCAAATCTTGGGCTGTTTCGAACTCCCGGCCACATTCCCGGTGTTGAAGAGTGGACCTCATAAGGTGGCCATCTATGGTGGCGTCAAAAGCAACGGCATTGCCGATGCCAGATCTTATTATCCCTTCTATAAGCCATTCATTTACCAAAACCTGAATCTGGTGGAAGACAGTATCGTCATCCTCAATCCGGTACTCAATTATTATGATATCGGCGAGGGCGCCACGGTGGCTTGGATGGAGGATTTTGAAAACGCAAACACCCTGCTCCCTGATACTGAGAGCGACACCAGTGTGGTACGCGTCTCGGGCAACGAGGCCTGGCACTCCCCCAATTCCTTCTGGTCGGGTAGGGTCGAACTCCCGCCTGATTCGTTGGATTTCACTATCGCCACGGCTGATGAGTTCACTTTCTATCAAAATATGAACGGCGTCTATTGCTTGCTCGAAATGGATTACAACTGCAACGACACTTTTTTTGTAGGCGTTCAGTATTACAAGGACTATCGACTGACGACCTGGCCTTTGGTGAAGGTGTTGCCTACTGACAAACAGCACGACAAACCGCAACGATGGAACAAGATATACATCAACATTGGCCCTACGATGAACAATAATGCTACGGCCGGCTATTTCAAGATCTATTTCACTTCCGACCTGACGACCAATGAGGATTTGGCCTATGGCTACGAGTATCATCCTCTCAACGAACGCAGATACTATTATTTCGACAACTTGAAACTGCTTTATCGTAAGTTATGAACAAGAAAAAGCTTACCGCCCTGTATTTTTTCGTCGATTGGGTCGCTTCCATTCTGGCGTGGACGTTGTTTTATTTCTTCCGCAAGGCGCACGAAGACTTATATATCAATTATTGGGATCGCATCACGCATTCGTTCGTTACGCCGAGTTTTTGGATTGGAGTGGTCGTCATTCCCCTCTGTTGGCTGATACTCCATGCCGTGACAGGAGCCTACGAGAAGGTCTACATGAAATCGCGCCTCAAAGAACTCGGACAGACTTTCTTTATCACGCTGTTGGGTGTGGTGGTCCTGTTCTTTGTCGTCATCCTCGATGACGAAGTGGTAAGCTATAAGTCATATTATCAGTCGTTTATCGCCCTCTTTTGTTTCCAGTTTTTTATGACCTACATCCCGCGTCTTATCATCACGACGACGGTGATTTCGCGCATCAGAAGCAAGAAGATCGGATTCAATACGCTCATCGTGGGAAGCAACGACAACGCTTGTGCCATCTTTAAGGAAATCGAAGACGAAGTGAAGCCTTCGGGACGGCGCGTTATAGGATTCCTCAATGTTTATGACAAGTCGGAGTATAAATTGGGTGAGTTTCTTCCGCATCTCGGGTCATACCACGACATCGAACGTATCGTGAAGGAAAACAATGTGGAGGAGGTGGTTATCGCCATCGAACGCTCCGAAGTGGAGACGATGAAGGTGTTGCTCACCGTGGTCGACACGACCAATGCCAATGTGAAAATCATTCCCGCCATGCAGGACTTGGTGTTCGGCTCGGTCAAGCAGTCGGCCATATGGCAGGCACCCCTGGTGCAGGTCACGCCCGAACTGATGCCTGTGTGGCAACGTGTCGTCAAACGTGCTTTCGATATCGTGGCATCCTCTTTGGCACTCATCATCCTTTCACCAGTGTTTTTGATTTGTGCCATCATTGTGAAATCCACCTCAAAAGGGCCGGTGTTCTATGTGCAAGAACGCATCGGCAAGGGCGGCAAGCCCTTCAAGATGGCGAAGTTCCGCAGTATGAAGGTCGACGCTGAATCAAGCGGCACACCCATGCTTTCGAGCGACGACGACCCGCGTATCACGAAGTTCGGCAAGTTCATGCGCAAGGTGCGTCTCGACGAGATTCCTCAGTTCTGGACCGTGCTGAAAGGCGACATGTCGTTGGTTGGCTATCGTCCTGAACGCCAATATTTTATCGATAAAATCATGGAAACGGCACCTTATTACCGTTTGCTCCTGAAGGTGAAGCCTGGCATCACCAGTTGGGGCGAAGTGAAATATGGTTATGCCGAGAATGTCGATGAGATGATTGAACGCCTGAAATATGACGTGCTTTATATCGAGAACGTCAGTCTGAGTCTAGACATCAAGATTTTGATTTACACTGTCTTGATTGTCATCCAAGGTCGGGGCAAGTGATTTTTCTTTGCGAGCCTTCAAGTAACAAGCACGACATAATGGCTCGTAACTCTCCGTTTCTCCCAATACCACTAATTTGTCACCCTCGATGGTGCGGTGCGAGAATTGCGCTTGGCTGCCACAGCGCACGCAGATGGCGTGCACCTTGGTGACGTCCTCGGCGATGGCCATCAGCTTGGGCATGGGGCCGAAGGGCTGTCCCATGAAGTCCATATCGAGACCAGCAATGATGACGCGCACCCCTTGGTTGGCCAACTGGGTACACACGTTAGGCAACTCATCATCAAGGAATTGCGCCTCGTCGATGCCGATGACGTCGACATCGGTGGCATAGAAAAGAATCTCGTTGGCACTCTCCACTGGGATGGAATGTAAGGCGGTTGCGTTGTGCGACACCACATCCTCGTCGCTGTAACGTGTGTCCACTCCTGGCTTGAAAATTTCCACCTTCAACTTGGCTATTTTGGCACGTTTCAAGCGACGGATCAGTTCTTCCGTCTTGCCCGAAAACATGGAGCCGCAAATCACCTCAATCCAGCCTTGTGACCTGTTGTGAGAATCTTTTTCGATGAACATGTGTAGAGTTATTAAGAAAATTAGTAATTTAGCCACGTCATTACGACGCAAAGCGTGACCGCTTAGAGAGCAAAAATAAAGATAAAAACTATATGAACGACAAATTTGAGAATCAAAAAGAGAAATTGATTTCTATCAAGCAGGAAATCAGTTTGTTATATCAACAAGTCAACTACCTCATCAGAAACGAAAAGCCCCTTGAGCTACTCGATTTGGACGTGCTGATGAATCGCACGCATACCCTCTACGACCAACTGTGTAGCATCAATTTGGGTGGCGAAGCCATTGACGAGGACCTGCCATTCGATGCCGAGGCTCTTTCTGGCATCATCGGCGGCATGATGCAAGAAGAAACGCCTGTTGAGCCTGAGGAAGAAGCAGGTCAAGAGCCGGAAGCGCTTGTCCAAGAGGAAGAAACGCCAACGGCTCCCATCGAGGAACCGTCATCCGATAGCGTTGAGGCAACGGTTGTCGAATTGCCCGTCGAGCCTCAAGACATCCCGCAACCCGTTGAACCCGAAACTCCCGTTGCGGAGAGCCCAGTAGAGGAAAAACCGTTTGGCGATGAGTTTGGGTTCTTTTTCCGTTTTGAGGATATCCCAGAGCAGGAAAAGGAACAGGCGCCTGCCGCCGTGTCGGAGACGACCGATGGTAAGGTCGTCCACGTGATGGAAGCCGTTCCCGAAGACGAAATTCCTGAGCGCGACCGCGTGCATGGCGACGACTTGGTGAAGGACAACCCTTTGGAGATGCCCCAAGTCGAAGATGAGCCCGCAGGGAACGAACTGCACGATTGGGACAGATCGGAAGCTAACAGTGTATCCGATTTCTTTGATAATGACGATGCTGGTTTTGAGTTGTCCACGCCCGAGACTTTGGGCGAGAAGATGATGCAGGAAGACCATTCGTTGGCCGCCAAATTGAAACAGAATCCTGTTCATGACCTACGGTCGGCCATCGGAATCAATGATAAGTTTTTGTTTGTCAACGAATTGTTTGGCGGTAGCATGGAAAAGTACAACAAGTCCATCGAAAACCTCAACGATTTGAAGACGCTGAATGGCGCGATGATTTATCTCAACGAGTTGAAGATTGAGCTTCAGTGGAACAGCAGCAACGAAGCCTATCAGCGACTCAAGGAATTGGTAACCCGTAAGTTTGATTGATCCCACCATGTCGAAACTCTATCTTGTGCCTACGCCCATCGGCAACATGGAGGACATCACCTTGCGTGCCATCCGTATCCTGAAGGAGGTGGATGGCATCCTTGCCGAGGACACCCGCACTTCGGGTAACCTGCTGCGTCACCTCGACATCAGCAAGCCGATGACGGCGTTCCACATCCGCAATGAGCATCAGGTGGTGGAACGCATCGCCGACCGCATCGAGGCAGGCGAGACGTTGGCACTGGTTACCGATGCCGGCACGCCTGCCATCTCCGACCCAGGTTTCCTTTTGGTACGCGAGTGTGTGAAGCGTGACATCGACGTGGAATGCCTTCCAGGCCCTACGGCGTTTGTGCCTGCACTGGTCAACTCGGGATTGCCTGCCGAGAAGTTCATCTTTGAAGGCTTTTTGCCGCACAAAAAAGGTCGCCAAACCAAACTGAAGGAAATCGCCGACTATTCGTATACCACGATTTTATACGAGTCGCCTTTCCGTCTGTTGAAAACGTTGCAGCAACTGGCCGAGGTGTGTGGCAACGAAAGGAGAGTGAGCGTTTCGCGCGAATTGACCAAAATCCACGAAGAAAACGCCCGCGGCACCTTGGCGGAGGTTATAGAGCATTTTTCCAAGAAAGAGATAAAAGGCGAAATCGTCATTGTATTGGAAGGTGCGGTTGCATCTTCAACCGATGACGATATCGAGGAATAAGTTTCGCCCTATTCCCATCGGAATGACATAAAAGGCAAGGCCGTTTCGTCAGAACGCGAATGACACCCTGAAATAATAGTCAGTGATAACGTCTTGTCGGCCTCCGTTGAAGCCTAAGGCCTTGTCGACCACATCGATGGCCGAAACGCCACAGCTGAGGTAGGTCCGATAGATTTTGAGGCCAATGGCACCGCCCGTGTACAATCCCGTTGAAATGTATTGGTATACTCCATCCATGTTGAGGCAGGTCACCTCGCCGGCAGGAAGCGAATAGCCGATTCGTCCTTCGATGAAGGGACTGATGGGGGCGTCAGGCAACGTGAATCTGAGATTGGCATAGACAGGAATCGTGTGGATGTAAGTCTCCTGCATGTTCTCGAAAAGACGGCAATGCTCGCCATAGCTCGAATAATACTCAGCGCCTAATCCGATGCTGGTCATATGCCCCACTTGGTATTCAGCCAAACCACCCACAGTGAAGTGGTAGGGGATCTCATGAACGAAGACGGCACCGAAGTCGCCAATGCCCATGTCGGCCAATACATGAAAGTGGAATTCACCCATCGGGCTGTAAGATGGCCTTGGCGCTTTACGCGGGGCGGGTTTCACAATGGTTCGCTTTTGGGGATGGCGATAGTGAGGCCTTGGAGGGCGCATTTGTGCCTCGGCAGTGAAGGTTACGGCCAACAGGAGGCAAAGTGATAACAAGTACTTTTTCATAAGGCAATCAGTTTTAAATGTTTGATGCCTTGAAAAAATACAAAAACCGTACCAAGAAAATCCGATTATTTCTTGAGTTGTCTTTCGTAGGCTTTCAGACGGACGGCCAGGCTTTGTTTCACGCCGTTGGAGGTGTAGGTGGCGCCACTCACGGCATCCACTTCCTTCCCTAAGGCTTCGGCGGGAGTGAGACCGTTCCATGCCTCATAGAGTCCACCATCCACAACGCGTTGGGCGAAGCGGGGCGTCTCTTGGTTTTCCAGAAGGGCAACGTTCTTGATGCGGCCTTCAGCATCCAGGGCTATTAATAAAGGTGTAGGTCCGTTGAAGCCTTTCACGTTGTCGGAATAAGGCGCGGAGAACAGCACTGTGCCGATTTTTTCGCCTTGGGCATTCTGGATTTCATAATAAGCCGTGTCGATGGTTTTGGTTTTGGCGGCATCGCTATAGTAGGACGAGATTTCCTCGACGGGAAGTGCAGGCCATTTCACTTTTTGGCTGCAGCCTGCGAGTCCCAACACAGCGGCAAGTACCACGCTACCTGCGATTCTTTGGATTGTGTTCATCATTTTTGATTTTTAAATTTCACGCAAAAATACTGAAAAACTTGCAATAATTAAGCATTTCAACACGAAACAATTAGACAAAATCACTATCTTTGTGCCATCTAAAACCACAAGAATATGTTAGTCATTGGAATCGCAGGCGGGTCGGGGTCGGGCAAGACCACCGTCGTCAAAGAGCTGGTCAATCAGTTGCCAGAGAACTCAGTATCAGTCATTTCGCAAGACGCTTATTACTATGACAACGGCGATAAGTCGCCGGAGGAGAAGAAGCAAATCAACTTCGACCATCCTGATGCCATCGAATGGGACCTGCTCATCGACCACCTCGACCGCCTGAAAAAGGGCGAGACCATCCCCATGCCGATCTACACATACGTAACCTGTGCCCGCTCGCAGGAGGTCATCTATGTGCACCCCACTGAGGTCATTATTGTGGAAGGCATCATGGTGCTGACCCAGGAGGAGTTGCGTAAGCGCATGGATATCAAGGTGTTTGTCGATACTGATGGCGACGAACGCCTGATGCGCATCATCCGTCGCGACATTGCCGAGCGTGGTCGCACCTGGGAAGACGTGTTGCGTCATTACCAGACCTTTGTCAAACCTATGCATCAGCAATTCATCGAACCCACTAAGCGTACCGCTGACATCATCCTGCCACGTGGCTCAAGCCCTGTCGTGGTCGATATCCTCGCTTCGCGGATTCGTATGCATCTCGGAAAATGATTGTCAATCAGATAAAAAGAAAAAGCCGAACGGAAACGCTCGGCTTTTCTTGTTGCCCAACCAGGGTTCGAACCTGGACTTTACTGATCCAGAGTCAGTCGTGTTGCCAATTACACCATTGGGCACTGAAATCGGCTGCAAAAATAATGTTTTTTTGAATGCCACAAGAAAAATCTTGGATTTTTTTTTCGGATTTTTTCATGGGTCTTGGGCTGGAGTGCCTAAGTTGTTTGTTTTTCAGTACTTGTTGAACCTCGAGCCCCAGTTGTACGACAACATGAAAGTGAGGTAGAACATGCGTCCTCGCTCCGAATCCATGATGGAGACGCCCAAAGGGAAGAACTCTGCTTTCACGTCGACGTTGAAGGCTTGTACTCGTGTGCGCGACTTACCAATCTCGAAACTCAGTCCCGCCGAGGCGTGCACGCCTGGCGAAGGCCGTGTCTCCTCAAGGCCTTTGACGAACGAGGCGCGACCCAAGATGTCGATGCCTTGCTCAAATTTCTCCTCCTCGATGGTCTCGTAGAACCCGCCAGAGCTGCTCGGCGCGTAGGTGACCACATAGTAATAATATGGCTTGAGCAGTGCCAACGAGGCCCCCACCTCGTAGGTCCAACGCGTTTCGACGCCGCCCCAATAGGGCTTCCCGAAGATGCGCCGTTCCTGCCCATAGCCGAAACGCAACACATACACGCTGTTGAGCTTGCCATAGACGAAGGGCCTGCTGTTGTATTGCGACAGGTTCATCGTCTTGATCTCCTTCAGCGAGTGCAACGAGACGACCTCAGCCTCCCAGTTGCTCGTGACGTTGATGTTCTTGATGCGGCCAAGCTTGAATCCTGCCCCAAAGCCTTGGGAATGGATGCCAATATTGTAGGTGTTTTGATGGCTGTATATGATGCGCTCCTCTAAAGGCTTGTCGTCATCGTCTTGGATGTCGATGTTTTGCGCTGACAATAAAAAAGGACACGCCCCGAAAAGCGTGAACAAAAGCAACCGCAGTAAAGGTTGTCTGAAGGCCGTCATGACGTTACCTCCAAAACCTGATTAATAACGGGTCTCCTTGATGTACTTTTGCGATTCGCCGTAGGCAGGGCAGCTTTTGCTGGAACCGCACGAGGTCATGATAATGCCTGATACAAAGGCGATTAACAATGCGATAGCAATTCTTCTCTTCATCTTGATGAAATTTGATTTGCAAAGAAACGCATTTTTCTCCAAAAAATTGCCATCTTTGCAGAAAAATTGTGAAAATGGAAGTAAAGAAACCCGATATTGATGAAACATGGTATCGTGTGCTAAAACCGCAGTTCGATGCACCGTATTTCGCGGATTTGAAGTCGTTCCTGGTGAGCGAGAAGCGACAATATGCCGTTTATCCACCCGGGCCGCTGATTTTCAACGCCTTCAACCTCACGCCTTTCGACAAGGTGAAAGTGGTCATCTTGGGTCAAGACCCGTACCACGGGCCAGGTCAGGCGCATGGACTTTCGTTCTCGGTGCCCGACGGTGTACCTTTCCCGCCCAGTTTGCAAAACATTTTCAAGGAACTGCATGACGACCTTGGCGTGCCCATGGCACGTTCGGGCAACCTCGAGAAGTGGGCGAGGGAAGGGGTGCTGCTGCTCAACGCCTCGCTGACAGTGCGCGCTGGGCAGGCAGCCTCGCACTCACGACATGGCTGGGAACAATTCACCGATGCAGCCATCCGCACCCTCTCCGAGCAACGCGAGCACCTCGTTTTCATCCTTTGGGGCAACTATGCCATCGCGAAGCAAGCTTTAATCGACCCATCCAAACACTTGATTCTGAAGTCGGTGCACCCCTCACCACTCTCAGCCAACCGCGGCTTCTTTGGCTGCCACCATTTTTCGCAGACGAACAATTATCTGATACAAAACGGAATAGAACCTATTGATTGGACCTTATGAAACAAATCGTATTCGCCACCAACAATAAGAACAAATTGCGCGAGATGCGCGAAATCATGGACGGCCTTTATGAGGTCTTGAGCCTCGACGATATCGGCTGCCATGAGGAAATCATCGAGGACGCCGACACGCTGCAGGGCAACGCGAAGATCAAGGCGGACTTCGTCACCAATAAATATCATGTCGACTGTTTTGCCGACGACTCGGGACTAGAGGTGGAAGCCCTGGATGGTGCGCCTGGCGTTTACTCGGCGCGTTATGCCGGTGAGCATTGCAGCTACCAGGACAATGTAAACAAGATGCTTGCTGCGATGAAAGGACAGACCAACCGAAAGGCGGCTTTCCGCACGGTGATTGCCTTGAACCTGAACGGTAATTCCTATTTCTTCGAGGGCCGCTGTGACGGACATATCACCGAGGAGCAGCGTGGCACCGATGGCTTCGGCTATGACCCTATTTTTCAGCCTGTAGGCTACAGCCAAACCTTCGCTGAACTTGGCCATGAAGTCAAGAACGCCATCAGCCATCGTGGGCATGCCACGCGACAGCTTATTGCTTTTTTACGGGAAGGCTGTTAAAATCTTCAAAATACTCATTTCATTTCCAAAATAATTCCTATCTTTGAGGCGTTTTTTGGAAGCATCTATCATTATGCCTCACATCTTTGGTAATATGGTCTACCTCAACGTTAAGGAACGCGACCGTTTCTGAATGAGTAGCGGTTGCCTCGTGCTTCTTGTCCGTCATGGTGGAGGGATATCCGCCATCTCCCAAGCACGGGATGTTGATGCTTTCGCTTGGGAGATTCGGGTCTTTGCCCGCAATGACGACAAAAGGTCAAAAAACAACAATCAAATCATTATAATAATACATTAAAAACCTCACAATTATGGAATTACCATTTGCAGAAGCGTGGAAAATCAAGATGGTTGAACCCATTAAGAAATCCACCCGCGAACAACGCGAAAAGTGGCTCAACGAAGCCCACCAGAATGTCTTCATGCTGAAGAGCGATTATGTCTACATCGACCTGCTGACCGATAGCGGCACCGGTGCCCAAAGCGACCGTCAATGGGCCGCCATGATGATGGGCGACGAGAGCTACGGCGGCGCCCGCTCGTTCTATCACATGAAGGACACCATCACTGAACTCACCGGTTTTGAATACGTCATCCCCACCCACCAAGGCCGCGCAGCCGAGAATGTGCTGTTCAGCTATCTGGTGAAGCCGGGCAATGTCGTCCCGGGCAACGCCCACTTCGACACCACCAAGGGTCACATTGAGAGCCGTAAGGCCTTCGCCATCGACGTCACCGTGCCTGAGGCCTACGACACCCAACTCGAAGTGCCTTTCAAGGGCAACGTCAGCCTCGAGAAGCTCGAAAAGGTGCTGCAAGAGAACAAGGGCAATGTGCCGTTCTTCGTCCTTACCGTCACCAATAACACCGTCGGCGGTCAGCCCGTGAGCATGAAGAACATCCGCGAGACCTGCGAGTTGTGCCACAAATACGGCGTGCCGGTCAACATCGACAGCGCCCGCTTCATCGAGAACGCCTATTTCATCAAGACGCGCGAAGAAGGCTATGCCGACAAGACCTTGAAGGAAATCGCCCTTGAGATGTTCAGCTATGCTGACTCAATGACGATGTCGGCCAAGAAGGACGGTCTCGTCAACATGGGCGGCTTCATCGCCACCAACAAGAAGGACTGGTACGAAGGCGCCAAGTTGTTCTGCATCCCCTTCGAGGGCTTCCTTACTTACGGCGGTATGAATGGCCGTGACATGGATGCCCTGGCCGTCGGTCTGAAGGAAAACATTGAGTTCGAGATGGTTGAGACCCGTATCAAGCAAGTCCACTACCTCGCTGCCAAACTCGACGAGTACGGCATTCCTTACCAGCGTCCCGCTGGTGGCCATGCCATCTTCGTCGATGCCGACAAGGTGTTGACCAACATCCCGAAGGAAGAGTTCCCCGCCCAGACGCTGACCTGCGAGCTGTATCTCGAAGCCGGCATTCGTGCCTGCGAAATCGGTTACGTCCTCGCCGACCGTGACCCGGTCACGCGCCAGAACCGCTTCGGCGGCAACGACTTCGTGCGCCTCTGCATTCCGCGCCGTGTGTACACCAACAACCACATGGACGTGATTGCCGCTGCACTGAAGAACGTGTATGATCGTCGCGACACCATCAAGCGCGGCCTCGAAATCACTTGGGAAGCTGAGCTGATGCGTCACTTCACTTGCCAGTTCAAGAGACTGGGATAAATTGCGGTGTATGTTATTCAAAAAATTGGGGAAGCCTGAACGTGCTTCCCCAATTTTTTAATGTGTCACTTGGACAAGGTCTTCACCGAGTGCGTTGGAAATGAGAACCAACGTTTTACAGGTGAAGTTGTGTCCACCTGCAAGCCATTTCGTGACCTCTGAAGGCCGTTTGTGAGTAAGTTCGGCAAGTTGCTTTTTGCTCATGCCTTTGGTTTTCATGATGGCATCGATTCGGGCAGCTATAGAGTCGGTGAGAAGATAGGTTTGCCTCGTTAGTGGTGGAATTTTTGCCAATTCTTCACGTAGTATATTGTCATAAATCTCAATCATACCCTAAACGTTATTTCTTCAATGCCTGTAATCACATTCTGCTCAATGTAGATGGAACCGTTTTCCTGTGCCTGCTTCAAAAGTTCGTCAAATTTCTGTAAGTCCATGACATATCCACTCAATTCCTCGCTTTCCTCGTAGGTACGAGAGTCTTTGATGCCTCCATTGCCTAAAATCAAAATCTTATCCGACATTCTCAAGCAATAAAGGCGCAGTTTCTTTGAATCAACAGAAAGGGCCACAACATTGTCCTTCATTTTCCCTCGTAACGAAAGTTCCTTTCAAGGGCACCATTAGCGATGATTCTGTCAATGGCATGGATAATCGCTTGATAGTCTTTATTCAGGGCTGCATTGTCCTTGAATTTTTGCATGAATTTGCGGAACTCCGATTCGTTGTCATCGTTGAAACAAATGGAATACAGCCCAACTTGGTCGGACTTGGCAATGGAGACAATCTTTGCGGTTTTCATACGAGAGTAATTTTATATTCAACCCTGCAAAAATACTACTTTTTTTGAATTATTTCATTTATAAGTGAACTTTTTGGTGAAAAATGCGGATATTTTGTATTTTTGCAGTCTATAAACGAAAAGTATGTCCACTACGTCTATCATCATCAACATCCTCTTCATCATTTGCCTGACTTCCAGTGTGGCCACGCGCTCAGTGGGTTTGGTCACGGCCGACGACAAGCCTTCGCAGAAATGGAAAATCTCACTCATGTTCGCCCTCTCGCAAGGATTGGCCGCAGGCATCGGCTACACTTTGGGAAAGCTGTTTACCCATCTGATTGAGTATATCGCTGATTATATGGTCTTTGCCATGATGCTCGTCGTGGCGGTCAAGATGTTCGTCGACTCGATGAAGGTGCTGAAAGGCAAGATGCTTTATACGGTCACTTCTGAAAAGGATTTGTTCCTGCTTTCCATCATGGCAGCCATGAACACCCTGCTGATGTCGCTGATGGGACCATCCTTCATGCCTTTTGGTTTTTGGTTCTTCCTTTTTGTCATTGTGGCAGGCTTTTTGTGGTCGTTTTTCACTGTTCGCGTCGACTTCAAGCCGGGCGTCATCAAAAAGGTGAGCTTCATCGAGTTTTCCGCTTCGGTGTTTATGGTGGTCATCGCGATATTGTATTTGTTCACGGATTTAATGTAAAACTCAAAACCAAGGTCCCTGAGCCTGTCGAAGGGCCGACTAAATAACAGAATGAAAATGAAAAAGATAACTGCTTTGTTTTTTGCGCTGTCGCTGGCCGTTTTCGCCGTGGCGCAACCCGCCAATTACTACAATTCCGCTAATGGCTTGACGGGCAACCAGTTGAAAGTGGCCTTGCACAACATCGTCAAAGGTCACACCTCGATTTCGTATGCCCAGCTGTGGAACGCTTTCTGGAGCACCGACAACAAAGGCAACGGCATCGTTTGGGATATGTACTCCGACAATCCGAACGGCACTCCGCCATACACCTATTATCTCGGTGAAGATCAGTGCGGTAACTACACCAACGAGGGCTCGTGCTACAACCGCGAACACTCGTGGCCGCAGAGTTGGTTCAACGACCAAACCACGCCGCGCACCGACTTGCACCATATCTTCCCGACCGATGGTTATGTGAACGGACGTCGCAGCAACTACGCCTTCGGCGAGGTGCGTTCGGCCACCTGGACTTCCCGAAACGGCTCGAAATTAGGTGCTTGCAAGACGGCTGGTTTCTCGGGAACGGTGTTTGAGCCTATTGATGAATACAAAGGCGACTTCGCCCGCGCCATCATGTACATGAGCGTGCGCTACTACAGTGAGGACAGCAACTGGGGCAGCAGCGACATGACCACGAAGTCGGAAATCAAGCCGTGGGCGATTGACATGCTGCTGCGCTGGAACGAGCAAGACCCTGTCAGCCAGAAGGAAATCGACCGCAACAATGCCATCTATAACGACTACCAGCACAATCGCAATCCTTTCGTCGACCATCCGGAATATGCCCGCATGATTTGGGACCCGAATTGGAATGCTATCGAAGAAAACGGCGGAGCGGTTTATCTCTTCCCCAATCCCGTCGATCGCGGACAAACCCTCCACGTGAGCGGCAATTGCAACACATTCGACGCCATCGTTATTTGCGACTTGAGCGGTCACTCCTTGCTCAAAGCTACTGGAAATCAAGTCGGTGATTTTGCCATTACCTTGCCCAATGGTTTCGCCAAAGGATGCTACATCGTCAAATTGATGCGTGGCGATGCTGCTGTGAAATACCAGAAACTCCTTGTGAAATAGGTTTCAGTTGCCAGTTAACTCCCAACTGAACAACTGCAAACTGCCAACTGATTACATCATCTTCTTATGTCTGAAATAGATATAGAATGCCACGGCCACCACGACCATGAATCCCATGATGCCCCAGAAGGCCCAAGCCTTGTCTTGGAAAGGTAGCCCTACATTCATTCCGTAAAGACCTGTGATGAAGGTCAAAGGCAGGATGATGGTCGACACGAGGGTCAGGATTTTCATCGTTTCGTTGGTCTTGTTGGTCTGCATCGAGTCGAAGGTCATAGAGAGGCCCTCAATCAGTTCCTCATAGTCCTCGGTCATGTCCCACACCTTTTGCAGGTAGTCGAGGATGTTGCCCCAGTAGTCTTCCATGTACTCCACATCGTCGGTGAAACCTCTGACCTTGCCGGTCTCGAAAAGGTGGAAGAGCCTCAGCTGCGGCTTGAAGATGGTGTTGATGAGGATGAGGTTCTTGCGCGTCACGCTGATGCGTTCGATGATTTTCACCTGCTTTTCCTGCAACAGTTCGCGGTTGATTAATTCGACGTCGAGGCCGACTTTGCGCAACAGATACACCGATTCGGTCATCAACTTCTCGAGGATGCGGTAGAGCAGCACGTCGGAGCTTGGGAAGTTCATCTCTTCCTCGTTTTTGATGCGTTCCTCGTATTCTTCGAAAAGCTCGGCTACGCCCCATGGGTTTTTCTCGATGGAGATGATGTAGTCCTTGCCCCAGAAAATCTTCACCTCCTTGATTTTCACGAACTTGTTCTGGCGGTCGAAGTTGGGGAAATGCAGGATGAGGAAGTAGTAATCGTCGTAAATGTCGATTTTCGGGCGTTGGTTGACCGATTTGCAGTCTTCGATGTCTAAGGGGTGAAAATGGAATCGGTCTTTCAGGAATTCAAAGTCTTCTTCCGTTGGGTTGTTGAGATGACGCCAAGTCAAGTTCCCGATTTTCAGGCTGTTAATCATAGGCCTTTCCCCTTTTTTTAAAAGTGAATACTCTGTTTACATCGGCGCAAAAGATTTTTCGCGCCGCGAAAATACGGTTTTTTGTCGAAAGTGAGGAATAAAATGGAAAATTATTTCCATTCGAAGGTGTTGATCATGTGGTCGATATCTTCCCGGATGAAGTTGATGACGGGTTGCATCGAGTCGTTGTTGGGCAGGAAGTTGAAGTACAACGCGCCTCTGACGAAGTTCTTGGTGCTGTCGGTGAGGTAAAACTGCATCGGGGTGGCCACGCCTTTGCCGTCCATCTCGATGAAGAGGCCGTAGACATGATGCTCTTCGTTGACAATCAGGCTGTCGTGCACGCC
The DNA here is from genome assembly GCA_017477425.1 of Bacteroidales bacterium. Classification (GTDB taxonomy): domain Bacteria; phylum Bacteroidota; class Bacteroidia; order Bacteroidales; family F082; genus Limimorpha. Next base: position 28,932 of record JAFUVT010000031.1, on the reverse strand, counting down.
GTTGGCCTTTTGCAGATGCTTGGTCACCATGGTGTGAACGTCCTCCAAATATTCGCCCAAATTGCCGTCGACGGGCTTGTGGGTCAGGTGGATGGAACCTTTGAATTGTGGCATCTCGATGTTGACCCAGTTCTTTTCGTCGGGCGAATAGGGGTCGGGGGTGATGACGGCATGTTGCGGGCACTCGAAACTGTATTTTTCAATCGTGTCGACCTTGACATAGGCTTTTTCGGGCAGGTCGATGCGGAAATAGCCGCGCGGCTTGGGCAGATAGTTGTTGTCGCGCTCGCACGAAATGGCGATGAGGACAAAAACCATGACTGCCAATGGAATTATGAACTTTTTGATTCTCATATTTGCTGTTTTTATGGGTCGGGCCTTCGACAGGCTCAGGCACCTTCAACGCTCAGTAAAAGCATAGGTCCCTGAGCTTGTCGAAGGGCCGGTTTATTCATCGTCAAACTCGACTTTTACTTCTTTGATACGTTTGGTGTCGGCATCGGTGATTTCCATGTGGAACTTCTCGAAGTTGAACTTGAACCCGATTTCAGGGATGCGTCCTTCGATTTCGAGGATGAGTCCGGCCAAGGTGTCGGCTTCGCCTTGCATGGGCTCGAAGTAGTCTTCGTCGACGCCAAATACCTTGCAGAAGTCGACGATACTGGTCTGAGCCTTAAAGAGATACGAGCCGTCTTCTTGTTTTTTGTAGTGTTCCTCCACAGAAGCTTCATCAAACTCGTCGTTGATTTCGCCCACGATTTCCTCGATGACGTCTTCCATCGTGATGAGACCCGAAGTGCCGCCGTATTCGTCGACGACGATGGCGATATGGATTTTCTTCTCGCGGAAGTCCTGGAACAGGTCGTTAATCTTGCGGTTCTCGGGCACGAAGAAGGCGGGACGGATGAGCTTGCGCCATTCGTACGACTCGGCGTCGAGATAGGGGAGTAGGTCTTTCACGTAGAGGATGCCTTCCACTTGGTCCAAGGTCTCGTCGTAGACGGGAATCCTGGAGAACCCGCTCTTGATGACGATGGCCAGCATTTCGGCGAACTCCATTCCCTTTTCCACCCCGATGATGTCGACGCGAGGAATCATCACGCCACTCACCTCTTTCTCACTGAACGAGGCGATGCCTTTCAGCATTTGTTTCTCTTCAATCGGTGCGGTCGACTCTTCGGTGGCGATGTCGACGGCGGTCGAGAGGTCTTCCAGCGAAATCTCGCCTTTTTTCTTCTCCAAATGCTTGTCCATGAACGAGGTGGAGTTGACCAAAGGTTTGCTCAGCGGTTTGAACAGCCCGTTGAGGAAATTCAAGGTGCGGGCCATGAAGCGTGCCATTTTCACGGGGCGTTTGCTGGCGTAGATTTTCGGCGTGATTTCGCCCACGATGAGGATTAAGGAAGTGACGATGACCACTTCCAGAAGGAAGGCTGCCACGAGATGGTTTTTCATGTCGAAAAGCTGCGCCATGATGTAGGTCGACAGCAACGTGATGGTCACGTTGACGAAGTTGTTGCCTATCAAGATGGTGGCTAACAGTGTCTTGGGCTTCTCGCGCAACTTGAGCACGAGTTTGCTTTTCGTGTCGCCGCGCTGTTCCAGTTCGTCGATGTCGGCGGGCTGGAGCGAGAAGAAAGCCGTCTCGCTGCTCGAAATCAAGGCCGAAGCGATGAGGAGCAGGCATAATACGACCAATCCGATGATGGCGTTGACGGTAAATCCAGTGAAAAAGTTGTTTGAAACAACGGTCAATAGTCCTATGAGAGGGTCAGGGTCGGGTGTTTCCAAAGCTGTGTGTTTTATGATTTGCGCGGCAAAAGTAGAAAATTATTCTGACATACGCGTCATATTTCCATTAAAACGGCAAGTCGTTTCCTTCGTCTGTCTGGTTTTGAGGCATATAGCCGGGCGTAGGCTCTGGTGCGGGTGCATAAGGCTGACCGTATGACGACTGCGTGGCGGGACGAGCGGGAGCCATCTGCATCATTTTGTCGGCGATCACCTCGGTGACGTAACGGACAATGCCTTGCTGGTCAGTGTATTGGCGGGTGCGCAGTTTGCCTTCCACATACATCAGGTCGCCTTTCGAATAGTTGCGGCGACCGTCGGCGATGTCGTTGGCCAAGTTGCCCCAGATGACGATGTTGTGCCAGTCGGTCTGTTCCACCCAGTTCTGGTCACGGTCGCGATAACGTTCAGAAGTGGCTAAAGTGGCGGCTACTTTTCTGTTGCCGTTGTCAAAAGTGGTCACTTCGGGGTCTTTTCCGAGTCGGCCTATCAGGATGACTTTGTTTAAGCTTGCCATGATGTAGAGTTTTTAATTGTTTAAGTATAAGTCTATTAAGCGTGGAATTGGATAATTCTCCAAATCCTTTTCACGGGTCAAAATTAAATCTTTTGTTTCAATTTGCAACAATTCTTCTTCAAGTTTTATTTCGATGAACTGAGCGATGATGGTTCGATGGGTCAGTTTGTGGGTGAAAACGGGTGATGTTTTCTCGATGATAAAATGCTTATTCCCAATGAGTTGAATGAACTTTTCAGAGCCAATCACCTCTTCAATGGCCATCGGCTTCTCGCTTTCGATGCAGGGAAAGTCGTAGAGGTTGCGCCATATGTCGTTGGAGCTGCGCTTATGGAGATAGATTTGGCCATTTATCTTGATGACCAAATAGTTGAAGTAACGAGTTGTCACTTTTAGCTTTTGCAGCTTCACGGGACGTAGCATCACGGTTTGGTGCTCGTAGGCGAGACATTGGGCTTGCAGCGGGCAATGGAGACAGTTGGGATTCTTGGGCGTGCAATGCAGGGCGCCGAATTCCATCATCGCTTGGTTGTGGAGGCCAGGCTGTTCGCGGTTGAGGAGCTCGTCGGCAAGTCGGGCAAACAGGTTTTGGCCTTCATTAATATTAATAGGTGTCTCGATGTCGTAGAGTCGGGCGAGCACGCGGTAGACGTTCCCGTCGACCACGGCATGAGGCAGGTTGAAAGCGATGGAAGCGATGGCGGCGGCGGTGTATTCGCCTATGCCCTTGAGCTGCTTGAGCTTTTCGAAATCGGCAGGAAACCGTCCGCTGTATTGTTCGACGACCTGCTGGGCGCATTGGTGCAGGTTGCGAGCGCGCGAGTAGTAACCGAGCCCTTGCCACATCTTCAGCACTTCCTCTTCGTCGACAGCGGCGAGGTCGTTGACCGTGGGCCACCGATTGACGAAACGGAGGTAATAGTCCATGCCTTGGCTGACGCGCGTTTGTTGCAGAATGACCTCCGAGAGCCACACCTCATAGGGGGTAGGCTGTTGTCGCCAGGGCAAATCGCGGCGGTTTTCCGCAAACCAATTAATTAAGGTGTCGTTTAGGATGTTCATCGTTTGTGTTGTGCGAAATTCTTTATTTATAACTCATTAGAAGAAAAAAAATGAACAAAAGTCGTCTTTGTAAGAAAATTGTTCGTACCTTTGCCGCAAATTTACAACAAACGTAATAATTAACCATAAAATAACGAAGAAAAATGACAAAAGCAGAAATCGTTGCTGAAATCGCCAGCAAGACCGGCATTGAAAAAGGTGCTGTCCAGAATGTTGTTGAGAACTTCATGGAAGTCGTGAAGAACGCCATGGCTAAGGGTGATAACGTTTATCTGAGAGGCTTCGGTAGCTTCATCATCAAGACGAGAGCTGAGAAGACTGGCCGTAACATTGGTAAGAACATCGCCATCACCATCCCGGCCCACAAGATTCCGGCTTTCAAGCCTGCCAAGACCTTCATGAACGCTGTCAAGTAAGAAACAACTAAAAATCCCAATATTATGCCAAACGGTAAAAAACACAAAAGACACAAAATGTCGACACACAAGCGCAAAAAACGCTTGAGAAAGGACAGACACAAGAAGAAATAAGCTCTTCTTGAGCCTAAACATGATGATAACACAGCAATGGCGCATACCATTGTTGTGTTATTGTTTTGTAAGTAATAATCAATAAGTTAACCCCAAAAGCAAAACACTATGTCTGAAGAAAAACTTGAAAAAGTTGAAGAAGAAGTGAAGACGGTGGAGCGCGACTTGGTCATCAACTCGCACGCTTCGGAGGTTGACATTGCACTACTGGAAGACAACACCCTTGTAGAACTTCACAGAGAGAAGACCAACAACCAATTTGCGGTTGGAGATGTGTATCTGGGGCGGGTGAAGAAGATTTTGCCAGGCCTCAATGCGGCTTTCGTCGACGTAGGCTACCCCAAAGAGGCGTTCCTGCATTATCTCGACTTGGGCCTGCAGGCACACACACTCATGAAATACAAGAAGATGGTGGTGGCAGGCGAAGAGGCCGCGATGGACAAGCTCAAGCTTGAGCCCGACCTCCCGAAAAACGGGAAAATCAGCGATATGCTCAACGTGGGCGATTTGATTCCCGTTCAGATCGCCAAGGAACCCATCCACACCAAGGGACCAAGAATCACGGCAGAGATCTCATTTGCAGGCCGTTATCTTGTGCTCGTGCCCTTCTCGAACCGTATTTCAGTATCACAGAAAATCCGCAGCAGTGAAGAACGCAACCGTCTCCGCCGTCTCATCCAAAGCATCCGCCCCAACAACTATGGCGTCATCATCCGCACCATCGCCGAAGGCAAGAAGGTGGCCGAACTCGACGCCGACCTCAAGTCGCTCATCGGCAAATGGGAGCAGTGCACCATCGAGATGAAGAAGATGACCACCTTCGGCAGGATGGTCAGCGAGATGGACCAAACCAGCGTCATGCTGCGCGATTTGCTCAACGAGTCGTTTAGCACCATTCGCGTCAACGACGAGACCCTCTATGAAGAAATAAGGAATTACATCCAGACCATCGCGCCGCAAAAAGCCGAAATCGTGCAACTGTACACCGGCAAGGAACCCATCTTTGACCACTACAACGTTGCCAAGCAAATCAAAGGCTTTTTCGGACGTATCGTCACCATCAAAAACGGTGTCTACCTTGTCATCGAGCACACCGAGGCCATGCACGTCATCGACGTCAACAGCGGCCACAAGCTGAGCAAGGACAACACACCAGAGGAAAACGCCTTCCAGGTCAACCTCGAGGCCGCCAAGGAAATCGCGCGCCAGCTTCGCCTGCGCGACATGGGCGGCATCATCATCGTCGACTTCATCGACTTGCACGAAGCCAAACACCGCAAACAGCTCTACGACGCACTCGTGGAGGCCATGAAACGCGACCGTGCCAAGCACAAAGTGCTGCCAGCCACGCCGTTTGGCCTCATCCAAATCACGCGCCAACGCGTGCGTCCCGAGACCGAAGTGCAGGTGCAAGAGAAATGCCCCGTCTGTGCTGGCGAGGGCAAAATCAGGCCCGCCATCCTTTTCGTCGACGAAATCGAAAACCACCTCAAGTACCTTCTCGTTGACCAAAACGAGAACCATCTCACCTTGCAGGTGCATCCGTTCATCTATTCCTATCTCTGCATCAACGGACTGTTTTCGATTCGCCGCAAGTGGATCAAGAAATATGGCAGGTCGTTCAAAGTGGAGTCGATGCCCGATTTCCACATGCTGCAGTACAGCTTCCTCAACGCCAACGGCGAGGAAATCAAACTGTAAGGGAAACTGCACGCGTAAAAAACCTCGAAAAGCCCGCTTTTGCAAAGCGGGTTTTTTTTATCTTTGCACCCAAATAACTGCCAACTATGAAAGACATCGTTTTGAGCGGCATTCGCCCCACCGGAAACCTCCATCTCGGCAACTATTACGGCGCCGTGCGCAGCTTCGTGAAGATGCAGGAAGACTACAACTGCTATTTCTTCATCGCCGACTGGCATTCGCTGACCACGCACCCCAAGCCGGAAAACATACAACGCTCGGCACGCACCATCTTGGCTGAATATCTCGCCTGCGGCATCGACCCCGAAAAGGCCACGATTTACATCCAAAGCGACGTGCCCGAGACCATCGAGTTGTATCTTTATTTCAATATGAACGCCTACATCGGCGAGCTCGGTCGTGTGACCACCTTCAAGGAAAAGGCGCGTCAACAGCCTGACAATGTGAACGCTGGCTTGTTTACCTATCCTACCTTGATGGCCGCTGACATCCTGCAACATCGCGCCAAATGGGTGCCCGTGGGCAAGGATCAGGAACAGAACATGGAGATGGCCCGCAAGTGCGCCCGCCGCTTCAACAACATCTATGGTATTGAGTTCTTCCCCGAGCCGCAAAACTATTACTTCGGTGGCGACGCCATCAAGGTGCCTGGCCTCGACGGCAGCGGCAAGATGGGCAAGAGCGACGGCAACTGCATCTACCTCTTCGAGGACGAGAAGACCATGCGCAAGAAAGTGATGCGCGCCGTCACCGACAGCGGCCCGACCGAGCCCAACAGTCCCAAACCTGAGGTGATCCAGAACCTCTTTACGATGATGAGCATCGTCAGCGAGCCTGAGACGGTGAAGTTCTTCGATGAGAAATGGAACGACTGCTCCATCCGCTACGGCGACATGAAAAAACAACTGGCTGAGGATTTGGAAAAGACCGTTGCCCCGATTCGCGAACGCATCATCGAGTTCTCGTCGGACACCGAACGCCTCGACCGCATTGCCCGTATGGGTGCCGAAAAAGCCCGTGAGAGCGCAGCAAAGACGCTGAACGAGGTGAGGAAGATCATTGGATTTAGAGCGTACTAATGGGCGATTTCATCACATACGAAAAAATACCTGAGCGTGCTGTGCTCATAGCCGTGGCCTCGAAACAGCAGGGCCGCGAGCGCACGGAAGAGTATTTGGACGAATTAGCGTTCTTGCTCGAAACCGCTGGTGGCGTGCCCGTGGCGCGTTTCGTGCAGGCCATGGACCATCCTTCAAGCGTGACCTATCTTGGTTCGGGCAAATTGGAAGAGATTCACCAATACATCAAGGCCGAGAACATCGAGATTGCCGTCGTCGACGACGAGCTCAGCGCCACGCAAGCCCGCAATATGGAGCAGGCATTGGAATGCCGCGTCATCGACCGCACCAGCTTGATTTTGGATATCTTTGCCTCCAATGCGCATACGGCACATGCCAAGGCTCAAGTGGAACTGGCGCAATACCAATACCTTTTGCCGCGCCTGACCCGCATGTGGACCCACTTGGAGCGTCAGCGGGGCGGTATTGGTATGCGTGGCCCTGGTGAAACTCAAATTGAGACAGACCGCCGTTTGATTACCGAACGCATCGCCTTGCTGAAGGAGAAATTGAAGGACATCGACATGCAAAAGACGGTGCAACGCAAGAACCGTGGTAAACTTGTCCGTGTGGCTTTGGTGGGCTATACCAACGTGGGCAAATCCACGATTATGAACCTGCTGAGCAAGTCGGAGGTGTATACCGAGAACAAACTCTTCGCCACTTTGGACACCACTGTGCGCAAAGTGGTGGTGGAGAATCTGCCATTCTTGTTGTCTGACACTGTGGGATTTATCCGCAAGTTGCCGCATCATTTGGTGGAGTCGTTCAAATCCACTTTGGATGAGGTGCGTGAGTCGGACATCTTGCTCCATGTTGTCGACATCTCGCATCCCGACTTCGAGGCGCAGATGGAGGTGGTGAACCAAACGCTGGCCGAGTTGGGCTGTGCCGACAAGAAGACCATCGTCGTCTTCAACAAGACCGATGCCTACACATGGGAGGAGAGAGACCCTGACGACCTGACGCCCGCCACCAAACGCAATGTTTCCTACGATGAGCTGAAACAGACCTGGATGGCCAAGATGAACGAAAACTGCATCTTCATCTCCGCCAAGAACCGCGACAATTATCAGGAATTCAGGGATTTGCTATATAAGGAAATCCGTGATATGCACGCCATTCGGTATCCTTATGACAACTTTTTGTATTGACCATGTATCTCGTTGACACCCATACGCATATCTACGACCACCAGTTCAGCCTCGATAGGAACGAGACCGTTCAACGTGCCTTGGAAGCAGGCGTAAAGATGATGCTCCTGCCCAATGTGGATGCCTCGACCATCGCGCCGATGCTTGAATTGCATGAGCAATACCCCGATTGTACCCGCGTGATGATGGGCTTGCAGCCTGAGGAAGTCAAGGAAGACTACAAAGAGGTGCTGACCGTGATGGAGAAGGAGTTGGAGCGCGGCATTTATGTTGGAGTAGGGGAGGTAGGCCTCGATTTTTATTGGGATGCAACCTTCGAAACACAACAATTGGATGCCTTCGAGACCCAATTGGATTGGGCGAGGCAACTAGGTTTGCCGCTGTCCATCCATTGCCGCAATGCCTTCGATAAGATGGTGAAGATTCTTGAACGGAAACAAGACGGCAGCTTGCGCGGCATCATGCATTGCTTCACGGGCACGGAAGACGAAGCCAAAGCCTATCTTGACCTTGGTTTCCACCTTGGCTTGGGCGGCGTGACGACCTACAAGAACTGTGGCGTGAAGGACTTCCTGCCCAACCTTCCCTTGGATAGAATCGTTTTGGAGACGGATGCACCTTATCTGGCGCCCGTGCCCTGTCGGGGCAAACGCAATGAACCGGCGTTTTTGGTTCATACTGCCCAACGCATAGCCGATATTCTTCAAATTCCCGTTGAAGAATTGGCTGCCATTACGACGGAAAATGTTCAATCGTTATTTGCTGGATTGTAGGTCAAATTAGCCACATTTGGAATAGCCGCAATTCTTACAGTGCTTGCAGCCGTCCTCGAAGACCAGCTTCTCGCCGCAATTGGGGCATTTTTCCTTTTCGTCGACCACTCCGTTAGGCACATATTTCTTCAGTGCGCGGGCGATGCCGTTCTTCCACGTGTTGATGCTTTCTTCTTCCACGTTGAGGTTCTCCACCAGCTCGACCACATATTGGATGGGCATGCCGTGGCGCAAGATACCTGAAATCAGCTTGGCATAGTTCCAATATTCCTTGTCGAACGAGCGCGACAGGCCTTGCATTATCACCTCGTAGCCGCCCTTGTCGGTGTAGCGGAAGTCGTAGCGTGAGGTCTCACCCTTGGCTTTCTCCCTGATAATCATGCCTTTTTCGACATAAGGAGGCAGGAAGAAATCCTCGGCCTTGCCCAGGAAAATCTCGTAAGGTTTGTCGTGCAGCTTGCCCACGAAGGCAATCCATTTCTCATAGTTGTTCTGGAAACGCACTACATCGCATTCCAGTTCCTTCGGGCGCGGTGGAGCGGCCGTCTCGCGGATGTCGTTGGGACGGCTTTTGGTTTCTTTTGAGGCTCCTGATCTTTCGGTTCCTGAGCCTGTCGAAGGACCGTCTTTTTTCTCTTCCTTGGCCACCAGCACGCCGTCGCGTGAGCCGTCGCGGTAAATGGTCATGCCCTTGCAACCGCTTTCCCAAGCGGTCATATAAATCTGACTTACAAGCTCTTCCGTTGTCTCTTTCGGCACGTTGACGGTGACGCTAATCGAATGGTCGACCCATTGCTGCATCGAGCCTTGCATGCGCACCTTGTTCACCCAGTCGATGTCGTTGGCCGTGGCCTTGTAGTAGGGCGACTGCGCGATGACGGCGTTCAGCTTCTCGTCGTCGTATTTCAACACTTCGTCCACGTTGTAGCCGTTCACTTCCAACCAGGTGATGAACTTGTGGTGGAACACGTTGTACTCCTCAAAGGAGTTGCCCGTCGCGTCGGTGAAGGTCACGTTGACGTCCTTGTCGTTGGGGTTCACTTTGCGGCGACGCTTGTAGGCCACCATAAAGACCGGCTCGATGCCCGAGGTGGTTTGGGTGCAAATGCTTACCGTACCCGTGGGGGCGATGGTCAGCATGGCGATGTTGCGCCGACCGACGCGCGTCATCCGTTGATAGAGGTCTTCGTCCAAGGCGCGCAAGCGTTTGATGAAGGGATTGTTTTCCTCGCGTTTGGCGTCATACATCGTGAACTTGCCGCGTTCCTCGGCCAGGTTAACCGAAGAACGATAGGCGTTGTAAGCCAGCAGTTTCTGGATCTCGGTCGAGAAGGCGATGGCTTCGTCGGTGGCATAGCGTTTGCCCAAGGCGGCGAGCATATCGCCCTCGGCGGTGATGCCGATGCCCGTGCGACGGCCTAAAAGACATTTCTCGCGGATGTTCATCCAAAGGTTCCTCTCGGTGCGCTTGATTTCGTCGTCCTCGGGGTCGGCGGCAATCTTGGCCAAAATGGCATCCACTTTCTCGATTTCGAGGTCGATGATGTCATCCATCATACGTTGTGCGATGGCCACATGCTTCGAGAAAAGTTGATGGTTGAAGCGGGCTTGGGGCGTAAACGGATGGTCGACATAGCTGTAAAGGTTGATGGCGATGAGGCGGCAGCTGTCGTAGGCGCAGAGCGGAATCTCGCCGCAGGGGTTTGTGCTCAAGGTCTTGAAGCCCAGGTCGGCATAGCAGTCGGGGATGGACTCGCGGATGATGGTGTCCCAGAACATCACGCCGGGCTCGGCCGACTTCCACGCGTTGTGGATGATTTTGTCCCACAAGGCGCGGGCATCCACCACCTTAGTATATTTCGGGTTGGGCGAATCGATGGGATATTGTTGCGAGAAGGGCTTGTTTTCCTTGACGCATTGCATGAACTCGTCGGTGAGGCGCACCGAGACGTTGGCGTTGGTGATGCGGCCTTCGGTCATCTTGGCGTCAATGAAAGCCTCCGAGTCGGGGTGTTTGATGCTGATGGTCATCATCAGGGCACCGCGACGACCATCTTGGGCCACCTCCTTGGTCGAGTTGGAGAAGCGCTCCATGAAAGGCACCACGCCGGTGGAAGTCAATGCGCAGTTCATCACGGGGCTGCCTGTTGGACGGAGGTGCGATAGGTCGTGACCCACGCCGCCACGGCGTTTCATCAGTTGCACCTGCTCCTGGTCGGTCTTCATGATGCCGCCGTAGGAATCCGACTCGCCGTTGTTGCCGATGACAAAGCAGTTCGACAGCGACGAGATCTGGAAGTTGTTGCCGATGCCCGTCATGGGGCTACCTTGGGGCACGATGTAACGGAAATCCTTCAACACCTCGAAAATCTCCTCTTCCGTCATCGGGTTGGGGTATTTTCGCTCGATGCGGGCAATCTCTCGGGCAATGCGGTGGTGCATGTCGTCGGGAGTGAGTTCGTAGATGTTGCCGTCGCTGTCCTTCAAGGCGTATTTGTTGGCCCACACGTCGCCAGCCAACGCGTCGCCGTGGAAATAGGCCTTGGCGGCCTCTTTCACCTGCTCCAAAGGGTAGGTGCGGTACTCGATTTTCGGCTGTTGAGGCTCAGGCTTTTCGTCCTTCTCAACCACCTGCACCTCGTCCTGACTTGCCAGTTGCTCGGCGGCAAAGCTGGTGCTTTTTCGCGACTCGATGATTTTTTCATATGGAGTGGATTCAACCTGCTCTTCAAGGCCACTGAACAGGTCAGCTTCAATTTCCGTTTGGGTATGGTTTGGTTTCATTTTGCTGATATTTAATGCGTTATAAACAATAACAATAGCAGTTCTCGCAAGCGTATTCAGTTTGCGAAATTATAAAAGAGCGACAAAACAAACCCCGAAAAAATGCAATTTCGGGGCGTGTTTTTTTCAACAATCGTTGTTGATAAGTTTACGAAAAAAATTATGCGTTTTTCAATTGCTCCATAGCAAAAGCATAAGCTCCGATGGCTACGGCCGAGGTGGTGCCGAGTTTGGTGATGCCCACGCCAACGCGCTTGGTGGGGTCGTACCACACCGTCTGGTCGCTGAACGGCACCTTGACCATCTGTCCCGATTTCTCGGTGAAGCGGATCATGTCTTGGGCGTCCATCAGGTTGTAGGCTTCGGTCTCCATGCGGCTCAAAGGTTTCCCGTTGAGGCCAGTGAAAGGCTCGTTCATCTTCTTGATGAGCATGGGCATGAAGACGGGCCAAGCCCCCGATAGGCCACCTCCGATGACGATGATGCCGTCGATGAGTGAGATGGCGTTGGCTAGAACATCGGCCAAGGCTGTGGCCAGCTCATCCCAGGCCTTCAGCGCGGCTTCCTTGTCGCCAGGCAGTTGCCCCATGGCGATTCTGTAGATGTCGAAAGGCTGGGGCGTGTCGTCAAACTCGATGTGGGCTTCGCGACCGTACACGCGGCGCACGGCACGGATGCTGATGCTGTCTTCGGCGCTGGTGTCGTGATAGAGCGGGTTGCGGTGGCGGTTGATTTCGCCGCCGGCCGAGTTGTCGCCGTTGAGCAACACCTTATTAATAACAATGCCTCCGCCAAATCCCGTGCCGAGGGTCACGCCGAGCAAGTTCTTGTAGCGTTTTGGGTTGCCCTGCTGCTCCAGCATGTTGTTCACCTCGGGCAGCAGGCCGTTCAAAGCCTCGCCGTAGGCAAACAGGTCGCCGTCGTTGTTGATGTAGACGGGGATATGAAACTCGTTTTCGAGCATGGCTTTCAGCGGGACGCCGCCTCTGAAGGAAGGCAGGTTCTCCAAGTCGCCGATGATGCCGTTGGGATAGTCGGCGGGACCAGGGAAGCAGAAGCTGATGGCCGAGGCCTTTGCACCGCAGCGTGTTTCGCATTCGTGGAAGCCGGTGATGAGTTTTTGCAGCACCTCCTCAAGCGTAGGGGCCGCCGAAGGGATGGTGAAAGGCTCGATGATTTCGCGCGAGTCTTGCACGGCCGAGAACTTGAATCCCGTGCCGCCCGCGTCGAGGATGAAGATGATAGGTTGTTCGTTCATGGTGTTATGATTTTGTTTTTGTTGACTTGTTGTAGAATTTCTCCACCCAAAGCACCCACATCAGGAAGATGATGAGGTAGAAAAACAGCTTGAAGATGTAGTCGTGGGCGAGATGGAACGTGTTGATATCCTGCCCGAAAAGATGGATGTGGATGTCGGGCCAAAGGATTTGCATGATGAGTATGCCGCAGATGCGTACCACATTGGTCCACTCGATGACGACCAGACCGGCGGGGATGAACCAAGCCTTGTGCTTCCAAGGGCCAGGAAAGAGAATCATCAGGAAGAGCCAGTGCATCCATTGCTTCAGGCTGGCGCATTCAGGGGCGATGATGACTTTGGCCCAGCCGTCATGACGGTCGATGGCAGCAATCAATCGTTGAGCGTTGACCGTGGTCAGGTCGATGTGGAAAATGTGCTCAAGCACCCAACACGATTGGGCATACACCATGTCGACCGACCAAACCATCAGGGCGGCAATCCATTTTCCGATGGGCCAGTAACCCAAGGCTTGCCAGCCCAGATACAGAAAGTGGAAGCTGACTATCAATAAGATAAAAAGCCCAACATTGACCGTGCTACGGTTTTTGGGGTTCTTGCAATATGCCTTGATGTCTTCGATGCTCATCGAAAAAGAAATTGAGCCGCTAAGATAAGAATAATAGAAATATGCGTACCTTTGCACTTCAAAAATTTTGGAAAAACATGGAAAACGACACCCTCGTAGGTCAGATTGAAGAAGTCATACAAGACAAATCCACTATTGAGAACATGGCCGATGCCATTCAAAAAGTCACCACGACACCCGTCTCGGATTGGCTGCCCGAATTGTTGAAGGCATACGTCATTCCCTTGGGAATCAAGATTATCATTTCCATTATTGTCTTGATTGTCGGTCGTTGGCTCATCAAGCAAATCAAGAAGGGTTTGACCAAGGTGCTGAATCGCCGCAACGCCGAGGCTACGCTCAACTCGTTCCTGATGAGTCTGGTGTCGGTCTTGCTGACGTTTTTCCTCATTATGGCTATCGTGGGCATTTTGGGCATCAATACCAGCTCGTTGGTGGCGTTGTTGGCCTCGGCGGGATTGGCAGTGGGCATGGCCTTGAGCGGCACCTTGCAGAACTTTGCCGGCGGCGTGATGATCATGCTGTTCAAGCCGTTCAGGGTGGGCGACTTCATCTCGGCGCAAGGTTATGAAGGCCGGGTGAGCGCCATCCAGATCTTCAATACGTTTATCTTGACTCCCGACAACAAGACGGTGATTCTGCCCAATGGCGCCCTGTCGACGGGGCCGGTGACCAACTACAACAAGGAAACCGACCGCCGCGTGGATTGGACCTTCTCGATTTCCTATGGCGATGACTACGACAAGGCCAAAGCCGTGCTGCAACGGCTTTGCGACGAAGACCCACGCATCCTGAACGAGCCTAAACCCGTGATTGAATTGCTGAAAATGAGCGACAGTTCAGTCGACATCACCGTGAGGGCACGGGTGAAGCCCGAAGACTATTGGGCGGTTTATTTTAGGATGAACGAGTTGGTTTACAAGACCTTCCCGCAAGAGGGTCTCAACTTCCCCTTCCCGCAGATGGACGTGCATGTGACGCATCAATGATGATGGTGCTCATGGTCATGGTGCTCATGGTCGTGGTGGAAATGCAGGCCGTTGGCGCGTCGGTATTCCACTTCGGCGTTCATCTCCTCGATGGAGGGGTCGCGCACCTCAAGCACTTCGCCGCGCACGAATAGGGCATGTCCGGCCAAAGGATGCTGGTTCTCGGGACTTGGCATCCCGAAAGCCTCCTCGGGTGGAATGGTGAACACGAACGAGTCGCCAGCCTCCAAACCGCGCAACGCGTCAGAGAAACTCTTGAGGATTCGGCCTACGCCAAACATCATCACGCGGGGCTTTTCTGTGGTGGCTTGTTCCAAAATCGGGCCGTTAGGGCCGTCGGATTGTATGGTGTAAACAAGTTTCGCTACTTTCAGATCTTCGATTTTCATGGTTTTCTCCAATAATTTCGGCTTGCAAAGATAAGAAATAAAGCACTTTGTGATTTTTTTTGAAGCATTTTTCAAAGAATTGGTTTGCGAAACAAAAAAATGTGTACTTTTGCAGTCCGTTAGAAAAAAGACAAGTGTAAATAATAAAGGATAAAGAGTCATGTCAAAAGTTTGTCAAATTACTGGAAAAAAGGTCATGCACGGCAACAATGTTTCTCACTCCAACAAGAGGACGAAGAGAACGTTTGAACCGAATTTGAAAATCAAGAAGTTCTATGTTCCTGAATGGGATGAGTGGATCGTGCTGAAGGTTTCGGCTGCCGGTATGCGCACCATCAACAAGAAGGGTATTTATGCCGCCATCATGGAGGCTTCCGAGAAAGGTAACCTTGAACGTTGGTAATCGCCAATGCGAATGATATGTAAGCTGCTGTGCCTTGCGCGGCGGCTTTTTTTGTTTAGGTTCGCCCGGAGACAATATTTTCCTGCAAATTCAGTTATTCCTTCATGCGTGTCAGATTACTCATAGCCTTGATGTTCTTTTCGTTGGTCGCCGTTGCCCAACAGCTGCCCACGGGCTTGCTCTATGGCAAGGTGACCGACGAGATGGGCCATCCCATCGAGATGGCGAACGTGATCGTACCTGACTTGTTGGTAGGGCAGACCACCAACACGCGTGGCTATTATGAGTTCTCGGTCCTCTCCGACACCACCATTACTGTCCATTTCTCCTATATCGGCTATGAACAGAAAAAAGTGGAGGTGCGTCTCAAGCCTGGTGAGAAGCGGAAACTCGATGTGACCTTGGTGTCGACTGCGACCGTTTTGCCCGATGCCGTCATCAGCGACCGTGGCACCGAGGCCTCGAGCCTCACCCGCCTCAATGCGAAGCAAGCCACCTTGCTGCCCTCGATGGGCGGCGGAGTGGAGACGCTCATCAAGACCTTGCCGGGCGTGGTTTCCAACAACGAGCTGAGCTCGCAGTATCGTGTGCGTGGCGGCAACTTCGACGAAAACCTGATTTACGTCAATGGCATCGAGATTTACCGTCCGTTCCTCGTCGGGTCGGGACAGCAAGAAGGACTAAGCTTCGTCAACTCGCAGCTGGTCAACAACATCGAATTTTCGGCCGGCGGCTTTGCTGCCGAATATGGCGACAAAATGTCGTCGGTGCTCGACGTGACCTACAAAACCCCGAAAGAATTGGCCGCCTCGTTGTCGCTAAGTCTACTGGGGGCCGAAGCTCACGTGGAAGGTGCGACAAAAAGTGAGAAGTTCAGCTATCTCGTGGGCTTGCGCTACAAAAACACGGCCCTTGCCCTCGGCATGATGGACACCAAAGGCGACTATCGGCCTAACTTCACCGACGGACAGGCTTTGTTCAACTATCAGTTCAATGAACAATGGGGCCTGTCGTTCTTGGGCTATTATTCCAAGAACCGCTATATGCTCATTCCGCAAAATGCCAAAATCAATACAGGTACCATCGATATCCCCTTGCAAATCAACGTGTTCTTCGACGGACAGGAAGTCGACGACTACACCACGGGCCTCGGAGCTTTGACTTTGTCCTATAAGCCCAATAAGGATATGAACCTCCGATGGATAGCCTCAGCGTATTCGGCCTACGAGACCGAGACATTCGACGTCCAGGAACAGTATTTCTTCGGCATCCGCAATGCCTCTCTCGGAAGCGATGACTTTGGAGAAGTGATTGAAAACCACGAAGTGGGTACGATGACCAAACATGCCCGCAACGGCTTCTATGCCCAAGTCTACAACCTTGATCACAAGGGCCTTTATGCTTGGGACAACAAACTGCTGAAGTGGGGCATCCGTTTCCAACATCAGGATATCGACGACGTGGTCGACGAATGGCAGATGATGGACTCGGCCGGCTACACATTGCCGCACGTGCCCGACTTGATTGGTGGCTATCCCGATGTCTTGCCCGAAATCGGGACGGACTTCTCGCATAAGTCGCACAACCTCCTATCAGTCAACAATCTCGACGGTTATGTCCAAAACTCGTGGACGATTCCGTATCACGACAAGGGCGAGCTGGTCATCACGGGCGGATTGCGCGCCAATTATTGGGGCTATAATAAAAAGGTGTATGTCAGTCCAAGGGCAGGCATCGCCTACAAGCCAGAGGATGACCAGCGCGAAACGGTGTATCGCCTCTCAGGGGGCGTTTATAACCAAACGCCGTTCTACCGCGAAATCCGCAACCGCGACGGCAGTCTCTTCAAGGATGCCCAAGCGCAACAGTCTTACCAGATTGTGGCCGGCAACGACTTCAAGTTCCGTGCTTGGAACCGCCCCTTCATCTTGACCTCCGAGCTGTATTTCAAATGGTTCACCCACGTCATCCCTTATGATGTCGACAACGTACGCATCCGCTATTATGCCGACCAGTCGGCTAAGGCTTACACCACGGGTCTCGATTTCAAGGTGAACGGCGAGTTTGTGAAGGGCATCGACAGTTGGGCGAGTTTGTCGTTTATGCGCGCTCGCGAGGACATCCGCGGCGATTATTATCTCATTGATGCCGATAGCGTGCGACTGCCTTTCTATAACCATACTGACGCGCAAGTGGCCGACACGGTGTCCTTGGGCTGGCATTACCGTCCGTCGAACCAACTGGTTAATTTCTCGCTGTTCTTCCAGGATTATATTCCCGGCTTCCCGACCTGGCGCGTCAATATGACGCTGACCTTTGGCATGGGCCTGCCAAAAAGCGACAACAACTCGGATTTCTATTCCAATTCGGGCCGCTATCCTGCCTACCGCCGCGTCGATATCGGCTTCAGCAAACAACTCATCAGCGAAGCCAGCAGCTTCAGCAAAAGCAATCCGTTACGTTATGTGCGGAACATGTTCGTCAGCGTGGATGTGTTCAACCTGCTCGACATTCCCAATGTGATTTCCTACAATTGGGTGAAATACATCGACAATAGGTATTACGGGGCCCCGAATTATCTGACGCCTCGCTATTTCAACGTGAAGTTGGTGATGGAGTTCTAATTGAAAAAGGGAGGCAATCGCCTCCCTTTTTCTCAGTACAATCCTTCTTTCTTGATCCACTCGCGGCCTTGGGCGCACATGTCCTCGACCTCCGAGACGGTCTTGGGTATCGGTCGGCCAAGGATGCGGCAGCCGTCGGCGGTGATGAGCAGGTCGTCCTCGATGCGGATGCCTCCGAAGTCCTTGTAGGTCTCCAACTTGTCGTAGCAGATGAAGTCCTTGAACTTGCCTTCGGCCTTCCACATGTCGATGAGGGTCGGGATGAAGTAGATGCCCGGCTCATCGGTGACCACGAAGCCAGGTTTGAGGGTCTTGCCGCAACGCAGGCAGCTGAAGCCTTGCTTGGTGGAGCGTGGCGTGATGTCGTCGTAGCCCACGTAGGTCTCGCCGAGGCCTTCCATGTCGTGCACGTCCATACCGAGCATGTGGCCGAGGCCGTGAGGCATGAAGAGCCAATGGGCACCGTTCATCAGGGCCTCTTCGGTGTCGCCTTTCATCAGGCCGACGCCTTTCAGACCTTCAATCAGGGTGCGGCAGGCAAGGGTGTGCATCACCATATAAGGCATGTAGGGGCGCGTGTTGGCAGCCACCTCTTGGTTGGCTTTCAGCACGATTTCGTAAATCTCGCGCTGGCGCGTGTTGAACTTGCCGCCCACAGGGGTGGTGCGGGTGAAGTCGGAGGCGTAGTAGTTCTCCGTCTCGGCACCGGCATCACAAACCATCATGCGGCCTTCCTTCAACACGTTGTGGTGTCCGTGGTTGTGCAAGGTCTGACCATCAACGCTGAGGATGACGGGGAACGACACAGGACCGCCGCCCGACAGCGAGAGGCCTTCCACCACACCGGCAATCTCTTGCTCGATCATGCCAGGCTTGCACAGTTTCATGGCCGTGGTGTGCATGTAGTAAGCGGTGTTGGCGGCGCGTTCCATTTCGGCGATTTCGAGGTCGCTCTTGATTTCGCGCATGGCGATAACGGCCTTGATGAGTTCCACGCTCACATAGTCGCTGACCTTGTTCACATTGCAGCCAAGCCAGTTGGCGCATTGGATTTGCGTGTCGCCGCGATAGGTGGGCAGCATATGGATTTGGCGACCTTTGGCCATGGCTTGCTGGAGGTATTCGCCAAACTTGTTGAAGTCGCGGCAGTCGGTAATGCCGATGCTGTCGCCTTGTTCCTTCAGCGAGGGCAGGGGACCGCACCAAATCACGTCGTCGATGGTGACGTCGACGCCGAAGAGGATTTCCTCGCCGCTTTCAAAGTCGATGACGCCGACCATGTCGGGATGGTTGAGGCCGAAGAAATAGGAGAAGTTGCTGTCCTGACGGTAGATATAGGTGTTGTCGGGATAGTTGAAGGGGGCCTCGTTGTTGGCCGGGAAGAAGGCGATGCCCTTCGTGAGCATTTTTTTCAATGTGGCGCGACGGCCACTGTAAACGTCTTTTGCGAACATATTATTATTGATTTGTTGATTGTTTAATGGTTGTTTGTAGAGACGCAAAAATTTGCGTCTCTACATGGATTTGCAAAAATAATCAAATTTTCATTGCCGATTCGATTTCCTCGATTTCCGTTGGCAGACCTTCAAACAAATTTATGGGCTCGCCTTCGGTAATCAGCAGGTCGTTCTCGATGCGGATGCCGATGCCCTCCTCGCGGATGTAGATGCCTGGCTCGCAGCTGAGAATCATCCCAGGCGCGAAAGGCTTGAACTTGTCGATGCTGTCGTGCACGTCCAAACCGATGTGGTGCGCCATGCCGTGCATCAGGTATTTGCGATACAGCGGTTTTTCAGGGTTTTGTTTTTTCACGTCCTCGGCGGTGAAAAGCCCAAGTCGAATCATCTCTTGTTCCATCAGGCGATAGGTGGTCTCGTTGATCTCGTTGATGCAGCCGCCCGGACGGTATAGTTTGGTGATTTCTTTCATCACGCGGAGCACGGCGTTGTAGCATTCCTTTTGCCGTGGCGTGAACTTGCCATTAATAGGTATGGTGCGGCTCAGGTCGGAGGCGTAGTTCTTCAGTTCGCAGCCGATGTCGAAGAGGAGCAGGTCGCCGTCGTTGAGCAGGCTCTGGTTTTTGGAATAATGCAGGCAGCAGCCGTTCTTTCCACCCGCGATGATAGGCGCATAGGCGTGACCCGTGGCGTTGTTTTGCTTGAAGATGTACTCGATCTCGGCCTGCACTTGGTATTCGTACATGCCCGGTCTGACGGTGGCCAAGCAACGGCGGAAGGCCTTCGAGGTGATGTCACAGGCTTGCTGCATGACGTCGATTTCTTCCTGCGACTTCACCATACGCAAGGCGTTGAGAATCGGGGCGGTGCGACCATAGTTGTGCATCGGGTAGCGTTCCCTGACTTGTTTCACGAAGCGCTGTTGGATGGTCTCCACGGCGCATTCGTATTTCGGGTATTCGTAGCTGTTCAGGAAAATTGTGTCGCCATAGCCCGAATAGGCGAAGTCGTTGAGCGTCATCCAGAAGGCATCGCTGCCTTTGACAGCCTTGATGCCTGAGAGCTCGGTGGCTTGCCGTGCATCGAGCATCTCGCCTTGCCAAGTGGCTTTCACCTCGTCGTAGGGCTCAATGAAGAGGACTTCGCGCATCGTCTCGTCGGGATAGTCGGGGGCGAGGAGGAGGAAGGCATTCTCCTCGTTGATGCCCGTAAGGTAAAAGAAGTCGGACTGCTGACGGAAGGGATAGAATTCGTCGCCATTGCGTGGCATAGGTTCGTTGGCCGTGAAGACGGCTATGGACTTGGGCGGCAGTTGGGCCGCGAGTTTTGCCCTGTTGTGGATGAAGAGGCTGTTGGGAATTGAAGTATTCATGATGATGGATTTTCGTTGAAATATCGTACAAAGGTAGAAAAAAAGTGGATTTGTCTGTTGTTATTGAAAAAAAGACTATTTTTGCCGTGTAATTCTAAAACCTAACAACTATGAAGAAAAGTTTATTATTTGTCGGCTTGATGCTGGCTATGTCGCTGACCGTTTCAGCACAAAACAATGGCTTCGCCTTTGGTTTCAAATTGGGTCCTGGCTTTGACTGGGTCGGTTCAACAACGGGTGGCGCCCAAAACGAAGGCCTGAAAACGGGCTTTGGCGTTGGTGTCGTCGCGGAGTATTATTTCGCTCCTAACTATGCCATCGTCACGGGTGTTAACGTGAACATGAACCGTGGTCACTACAGCTTTGACAATGGCCGTATGGTCATGGGTGCTGATTCAGTGTCCGTCCTTGAGACCTACAAAGTTGACAGAATGTACAAGGCCACTGTCTACGAAATCCCGTTGATGCTGAAGATGATGACCAACGAGCTCGGTAGCCTTCCGCTTCGCGCTTATGCCCAAGTGGGTGCTGGCCTCGGCTATGCCCAGAGAGTGAAGGTCATGGATGACAATGCTGGTGAATATGCTGCCACCAACAAGGAGTACAGCAACCTTCGCGCTTCCTTGAAGATTGGCGCTGGTGCTCAGTATGCCATCGACGAGAGCTTACGCGTTTTCGCTGGTTTGTACTTCTCGCATGATTTCATCAACAACATCAACTCCATCGCCCCCAACCATTATGCTCACTATTTTGAGAATGGCAATAAGATCGGCGATCGTGAGCCCAAGCTGAACGTCCTTCAAAACCGTTTCGGTGTCGAAGTGGGTATCCTCTTCTAATCCAATCGGTACCAAAACAAAAGAGAGCGGCTCGTCGAGTCGCTCTCTTTTTATGTCTGGTAGTGAGGAATCAAAGCAGCTTGATACCCACGGTCACCATGAACATGTTTTGTTTGGTGTTGTCGATGTTGTTGAAGTCGAAAGTTTCGCCCAGCGAGGTTTCATTCAAGTTACCGAACATTTTGCTCAGGCCAAAGTTGTAATTGACATCAAGCGTGATGCGCTTCAACACGTCGACACCCAAACCAGCTTGCAGACCCCAAGAAATGGCTTTGGTGTCGAAATCTTGGTCGGTCGTGGTGGCCTCTTCAGGCATGTTGTGTGAGGTGCCATCGATGGAGTAGGTCTGGTCGAACAAAGTCTTCGATTGCAAGGTGAAGTTGGCGGTCGGGCCCACTTGTGCACGCAAGGTGACGACGTCCAGATCGATGATGTTGACACCAATCAAGATGGGCACTTGCAGGTTCATCGAATTAAGGGTCAAGTTGGCATTGGCGCCGGTGGGCAGGTTGAACAGGTTCTCGTTTTCATCCGTTCCAGTGACGCTGACATTGAAGACATTGGTGGTCTTGAAATAGAGCACCTCGGGTTGCACGTAGACACGGCCAACGGTGATGCGGCCAAATACGCCAGCGGTGAAGTGGTTGGCGAATCCCGATTTGATGTCGGCTTTGTCGTAGGAGAGTTTCGCGGTTTGGTAACCGACTTTCGGGCCGATGGCCAGGTCGAAGCCGCCACCAGCGAATGCAGCGCTACCCATCATGAGCAGGGCGGCAATCAGTAAAAACGTCTTTTTCATTTTTAGTGTGTTTTGATGATTATGAATGGTTGTTCTATGATGCAAAGGTAAGAATCATTTTTGAATTCTGCGCATAATCCTGAAAAAAAGAAAAGCCTGGCGTTCCCGTCAGGCTTTTGCTTCGTTTAGCTTTCTTTTTATTGCTTGGCTTCCTTGACGAGCTCAACCAACACGCGGCGGTCGAATTCGGTCGGGTCGAGTTCCTTCACACCACCCACAGGTTGCAGGATGATCTGGCTCTCGGGGATACCCATCTCCATGAGTTCGCTCATGATCTTGCGGCAGCGGTTCTCCGACAGGGTCTGGTTGTAGGCCGGGGTAGCGGTGGCGCTGTCGGCTGAGCCTCTCAGGCGGATCTTGAAGTTGTTGGCCTTGGCCACTTCGGCGATCTCACGAAGGTTGATGAGGTCTCTTCTCGACATCAGCTGATAGGAGTCGCGGTTGAAGAAGATCGAGAACGGATAGCTGATGATGTCTTCGGTCTGCATGTTGACGAAGTTCACGACGGTGTCGTGGATCGGGTCGGGAGCCGGAAGGTTCATCAGGCTGTCGAGCTTGCGGCGCATGATGTCCATCTCGTCGCAGCAGTTGTTGGGCAGGTCGTACTCTCTGCTGAAGTAGTAGGTGAGGCCCAAAGCAGCGGTGTACATGTTGTCGAATCTCTTGGGTCTGATGCTCTTGCCGTCGAAGGCGCCTTCGAACTCATAGGTCCAGGAGTCGATGGTCCATCTTTGGAAGGTCCAACCCAGGTCGAGGTTGATGTCCCAGTGCGTGCCCAGGCGGAAGTTGTTGAGCAAACCGCAACCCATGGCCAACTCGAAGTTGTTGCCCTTGGCTTCGACGTTCTCGTCGTTCTTGGCTTTGTAGTTGTCAATCATCGACTTGATGGCGAAGAAGTCAGCCGAGGTGTAGGCACCGCCAGCGCCGACATACAGCACAGGTGTCCACACGCGGTTCTCGTTGTAGTAGCCTTCGAAGAAGTCGATGGGGCTGAACATGAAGTCAGCTTGCAACTTGTGGTAACGCATCGAGGTTCTGTAGATGCTGTTGGCACCCACGGTCTCAACGGGTTGAGGATCGTCACCATAGAGATACTGGATGTGGTCCAAACCAATGTGTCTGCCATTGATGTAGCTGTTGATCTTGGTGTTGCTGTAACCCAATCTCACGCCAACCTTGTGGTTGATCCACTTACCGACGTTGGCATTGAAACCGAAAGTCGGCTCTCCCCATTCAACGGCAGTGTAGCTCTTCGTAAATCCCTCGGGGGTTCTCATGCTGCCTTGCCACCAGTTGGCCGTGGCATCAGCAGAGATGAACCAGTTTTTCCAGGCTTTGGTCGTCAAGTAACGGACCGAGTCAACATGACCTGCAGCCATCACCGAAGTGGAAACCGCAAGAAATGCAACCAATGTGATAAATACTCTTTTCATTGCTTTTCAATAATTTATTTACTTTTTGAATTTATTTACTTTTTGTTATTCTCTTCGAGAGGGTACTATTTTCGAGCGGCAAAAATAGATATTTTTTCCTTACAAATCTTGAAAGTTGAAAAAAAAGTCATCTTTTTTTTGCAATAGAACCGGTCATTTTCCAGAAAGCCTTTCTAAGGTGTTGACAATGAGTTTTTTTACAAAGGGGTGATAGTCGGTCGAGAACTGTTCGGTGACGCGGTTGGCGATGGCCACGCAGATGGTCATGCAGTTGTGCCCCATCATTTTGCCCAGCCCGTAGAGTGCCGACGATTCCATCTCGAAATTGCAGACGCGCCAGCCTTGATAGTCGAACGACTCTATCTTTTGGTTCAGCTCAGGATAGGCGAGGCGCATCCTCAGCGTCCGGCCTTGTGGGCCGTAGAAACCGGGGGCCGTGGCCGTCACGCCTTGGTAGTAGCCTTCCGCCAGACGGCTGAAGAGCTCCTTGGAGCCTTCTACGACATACGGTTTGGGCAGGTCGGTCGGGTAGGCCATCTGCTGGATGAAGGCGTCACGCATCGCGATCTCGTTGACCTTGTCGTGCTTCTCGTAGAAGTAGAGTAGGCCGTCTAAGCCGATGGCATAGCGCGTGGCCACGTAGCTGTCGCCTACGGCGATGTCGGGCTGCAACGCACCGCAGGTGCCCAGACGGATGAGGTTCAAGCTGTGATGCGTTTCCTTGGGCATCCGCGTCTTCAGGTCGATGTTGGCCAGGGCATCGAGCTCGTTCATCACGATGTCGAGGTTGTCGGTGCCCATGCCCGTCGAGAGGGCGGTGATGCGCTTGCCGTGGAAATAGCCCGTGCGGCTGACGAGTTCGCGGTTTTCACGCTTCACTTCTACCTTGTCGAAGAAAGAGGCAATCATCTCCACACGGTTGGGGTCGCCGACGAGGATGACGTCGTCGGCCAGCTGGTCGGGATGGAGGTTCAGGTGATATACGGCGCCCTCGCCGTTGAGGACGAGTTGTGATGCAGGAATGGGTTGATTCATGGTTGTGATGATTTGAAAGTGCAAAGATAAGAATAATTGTTGAATCAATAATATTTTCTACTTTTGCGCAAATTTCCTGAAGTATGAGCGAAATCATCATCAAAAACATTTCCATTGGCGACGAGCTGCTGATCGGTCAGGTGATCAACACCAATGCGGCCTGGTTGGGCGAACGCCTGTCGGCTGCCGGATTCCATCTCGATTCGTCGTTGACCATCGGCGACTCCGAAAAGGCCATCCTCGACGCGTTCGAGGCCTGCATGGATGCCGACCTTGTTTTGGTCACGGGGGGACTGGGCCCCACCGCCGACGATATCACCAAACCTACGGTCTGCAAGTTTTTCGACACCGAATTGGCGTTTTGCCAGGAGGCCTACGATAATGTCGTTGCCTTGTTCACCCGTCGCGGTTTCCAGATGAGCGAGCGCAACCGCGGGCAGGCGATGCTGCCCAAGGCGGGTCTCTACATCCCCAACAACTACGGCACCGCGCCGTGCATGTGGCTCGAAAAGGAAGGGACGGTGTTTGTCTTCATGCCGGGCGTGCCGTTCGAGATGAAAGGCATCTTCAACGACGAGCTGCTGCCTCGCTTCCTGAAACGGTTCCACGCCGTGCCTTACGAGAAACGCGTCGTGATGACCACGGGCATCGGTGAGTCGTTCTTGGCCGACCGCATCAAGGAGTGGGAAGAGGCTTTGCCCGAATTCCTTTCGTTGGCCTACCTGCCGCAATACGGCATGGTGCGCCTGCGCCTGAGCGGACGGCACGAGAACGCCGACTTGCTCCATCAAACCTTGGACGAAGAGATCACGAAACTGGTGCCATTGATTTCGGAACATATTTTCTCGATGGAGGACCAGCCCATCGAGCGCGTCGTGTTCGACCTATTAATTAATAAAGGTATGACTTTCGCCTCGGCGGAGAGCTGCACGGGAGGCAACATCGCCCATGTCATGACCTTGATGCCTGGCAGTTCAGAAGTCTTCAGAGGGACGGCGGTCACCTACGCCACCCCGACGAAGACCAAGGTGCTGGGCGTGCCTGCCGAAACGATTGAAACGTATGGCGTGGTCAGCCAGCAGGTGGTGGAAGGCATGGCCGTGGGCGTCCGCGACCTGATGGAGGCCGACTTCGGCGTGGCCACCACGGGCGTGGCGGGGCCGAGCGGTGGCACAGAGGCGACACCCGTCGGCACCGTCTGGATTGGCGTAGCCTCCCCGAAAGGCGTCACGTCGCGCTGTTTCAACTTCGGCAAGGACCGTGAGAATGTCATTAACCGAGCCACGGTGGCGGCTTACGAGATGCTCCGTGAAACGATACTCAAGTAATATGAAAAGAATAACCCTCATCATTTTGGCGCTGTTGGCCGTGGCCTGCCAAAGGCAGACGCCGGCCTACAAAGTCCTGCTCGACGTGAAAACCGAGCCCTACGACCTCCTTTTCGAGCGTTACGAGGACGTGCTCTTCGGCCTCGACACGACACGCTTCCAGCAAGAGCTCAAAGCCATCCAGGACCATTACTCGGTGTTCCTCGGCGGCGACCTCGACGATGCCGAAGCGGTCGGCTATCTGAAGGACTTCGCCACCGACCCCTTCAGCCTCCATCTCTATCGTCAGGTGAAAGCCGCTTTCCCCGACCTCAAGCGGGTGGAGCCCATGGTGGAGGACGTGTTGGCGCATTTCCATTATTATTATCCCGAGATCGAGTTGCCGCGGCAGGCCTTCACTTGCGTGACGGGCGTCATCGTCGACGTGCCTCCCGTCCAAATCATCGACGACGTGTTGGTGATTTCGTTGGACTGGTACCTCGATGGCGATGCGGTCTACGACCAAATCGGGATGCCGCAATACATGGTGGTGCGCACCAACGTGGCCACCTTGGCCAAGGACGTGGCCGAATGTTTGTATGCGACCTACCTCGCTGAGTGGCGCAAGCAGGGACAAATCGTGGAGGAGATGGTGTTTTATGGACGCCGCGACTTCTTCGTCGAGGCGATGTGCCCCACGATGCCCGACAGCGTCCTGCTGGGCTACGCTGCACGGCAGTGGCAGTGGGCCGTCGAGAATGAAGGGGCGGCGTGGGCCGACATCGTCGGCAGCCGCCGTCTCTACGATGCCAGCCTGGATGCCCACATGATGCTCTTTGGCGACGGGCCGTTCACGCAGGCCTACAGCAACGATGCCCCCGCCCGTCTGGGCGAGTTCTTCGGCCTCAACATCCTCCGTGCTTATGTTTCCAACAACGGCTATGACTTACCGACGCTGATGCGACGGAAGGACTTGCAGGAGCTGTTCCAGGACTCGGGCTATAAGCCGAAGAAATGAAAAACGAAAAGAGCCGTCTCAGAATTGAGGCGGCTCTTTTTCGTTCCGTAGCCGAGCAGCTTTGCGAGGGCCGCACGGCATCAATTGTCTTTTTGGCTTTTCTTCTTGCCCAGCAGGTAGGCGCCGGCGAGGGTGGTGAGCAGCATGAGGCCTTCGCCCACGGGCACGTATTGGTCGTTCGGACTGTCCTGCTCGAGGATCATGGCACCGGGCATTGAAGGATCTTCTGTTGCAGCGCGGTTGCCGTTCCACTCGTCCTCGTCCATGATGAACACCTGGGCCATGGCCGGGGCTGTGGCCATCATCAGTGCGGCTGTGATTGCTATTAACTTCTTCATCGTATGTTCAATTTATTTGATTTATTACTCTTGTTTTCGTATTTAGCTTGTTGTACTATGGCTTATGGCCTATGGCCAATGGCAGCGCCAACTGTTGGCGTGGGCCATTGGCCATTGGCTATCGGCCATAGTTACTTGACCACGACCTTCTGCACCATCACGTTCTTGCCGTTGGTCACGCGCATCATGTAGACGCCGGGAGCGACGCCGTTGAGGCCGACGCGGTTCTGGTCGTTGGTGAGGCGCTGGCTGAGGACGATGCGTCCGAGGACGTCGACCACGTCGAGCGTGCCTTGGCCGTTGACGACCCACTCGGAGCCGTCGAAGAAGGCGAAGGTCGCTGAGCCTGTCGAAGCGCCGTTCTCGTCGACGCCCGTCACGGCGTAGGTGAGGTAGAAGCGCGAGCTGTAGTCGTCCTTCGAGGCGTCGAAGGTGTAGTGGTCGGCACGCAGCATGTCGGTGATGACACCGGTCTTGTTGTCGACCAGCAGCAGGCTGGTGAAGTCGCCGTTCTGGGTGTTCCACGTCAGGGTGTAGGTGCCGTCTTCGGCCGTCTGGAAGTGCACCGGCACTTTCTCGGTGTCTTCAGGCGTGAAGAGCAGGCCGTAGCTTTGTCCGTTAAGGTGAGCCGCAATCTGGAAGTTGGAGCTACGCAAGGCTTTGATCTTGGTGGCGCCACCCAGCGTCGGGCGGTTGAACTCGATGATGGTCAGGTCGCGGTTGCCAGAGGCGTTCTCGGCGAAGAGGTTGACCAACGGGTAGTTGGGCTTGCTGTCGCGGAAGTACGAGGTCGCGGTCGTCTCGGTCGTGGCCATGTCGGTCGTGAAGCTCAGCGTCGCGCCTTCGCTATAGTGGGCGAAGAAGGCTTGGTGCGGGTGGATGAACTGCGACAGCGTTGCAGGATTGGTTGAAGCACCAGCGGTATAGGGGATGTAGGTGCCGGTCTCTGCGTCGTAGGCATAGACGGTACGGTTCAGCTTGTAGAGGTCGAGGTAGGCCTGGTAGGGATTACCCACGAGGTTCCAGCCCTTGTTGTAGGCGATGCTCTCGGGCTCACCGTTGGTCAGTGTCACGTCGAAATTCTTGTTGGTCAGCGTACCCGTGCTGCTCATGTAGCTGTCCTGATTGATGGCCATCATGTAGCCCTTGCCGGGGACGAATGACTCCTCGTTGGTATAGGTGATCTGTTGTCCGTTGTCCATGTGCCAGTGGCTGTCGCTGCCGCGCTTCAGGTTGATCCAGTGGTAGTCGGGCTCTGAGTAGGCGTAGAAATCCCACTTCACGGCGCCGCCGGTGTTCATCGGCAGATCGTTCGGGAAGTAGCAGTTGGCATCGATGCTCTGGATGTTAACGGGACCCCACAGCTGCGATTGGCTGCCATAGGTGGCGTTGATGGGAGCGTTGCTCAGCGGCGTCGACATCATGTGCCAGTCGTAGTTCAGCTTGTTGCCGTAGTAGTCGTAGCCAGCCTTGCATGAGTTGTCGAAGGTGATGCCGACGGTGGCCTTGAAGTTACCAGTGCCGCTTTGGATGAGTGCTGCATCTTCGTTGATGAAGACGTTGACGCCTTCACCAGGCACGTTCTCCACCTCGGTGGCGTTGCCATAGAGGAA
>JAFUVT010000030.1 GCA_017477425.1 Bacteroidales bacterium | reverse complement strand
TTGGCGCAACGATTTCAGTGAGCAATATTTGCAGTCAATAAGGTTTATTTGCCTTGCCATGTCGGATGCTTACATTGAAGCTCATATTGATGAGATAAGGAATCACGCCTCTACCATAGAAAAGAGGTTGTACGACACAGATTATACCATAGAATCTTTGAAGTTTGACAATAAATACTACATTGATGCTTTTACTCAAAGTGGTGAGCAGATTACAATGATTGATACAGATTATTGGCAGACTGTAGAAGAACTCTTAGAACAGTAAATTCCAATTTAGCGCGTCTGATAAATGAAGATAACGAAATTCCCATCGGCGCTGATTTGCGGTGACTGCACTACGTCGTCGCTCACGCTGGATGGCGGCAGCATCATCGACCAGTGCATCGTGACGGCTGGAGAGCGAGGCACGTTCTTTCTTGAACAACATCTGCTCTACGTGGTATTGGGAGGAAGTGTGAAACTGACGTGCGGACGGCAGTCGTGGACGGTCAGTAAGAACGAGATGATACTGCTGCGACGGGCGCAAAGCGTCAGTTACGAGAAGCGAGGCTCGGCCGAAACGGGCCTCTTCGAGAGCCTGCTCTTTGCCATCAACGACGAGCTGCTGAAGGATTTCCTCACCTCGCAAGACGTGAAAATCCCGCCGATGACGGAGGAACTGGGCGCACAAGTCAGCCCGATGAGTGAGCGGTTAGTGGCCTACTGCTGGTCGCTGGCGCCTTATTTCAACGACCCGTCGCAAACCAATCCCGGCCTGCTGCGCCTCAAGGTGATGGAGCTGCTCTACAACGTGATGGACTGCTCGAAAAACATCTTCCGCCAGATGCTGCAACTGCGCCAACCCGTCAAGACCGACCTTCACCGCGTGGTGGAGGAAAACTACACCTCGCCCATCTCCATCGACGAACTTGCTTATCTCTCTGGCCGTAGCCTGTCGAGCTTCAAGCGTGAGTTTCAGGACATCTACGGCGAGTCGCCCGCCCGCTGGATTCGCGAGCAAAGGCTTCGCAAAGCCCACGAGATGCTACAAACCACATCCCTTTCCGTGGCCGACATCGCCTACAGCCTCGGCTTCGAGAACCCCACCCATTTCAGCCGAATTTTCAAGGAAAGCTATGGTATGCCACCTTCTTCGGTGGTCGGGCAAGGATAAATTTTCGTAATTTTGCACAAAATCCAAACAAACTCAATAAAAATGAAAAAGATAGCATTAGCATTGTTGGCCTTGGCTGCCGTGGCCTGCACCAACACAAAACAAGAAAACAACGAACAACAAAACATCAACCCGCAAAACGAAACTACTATGGAACAGAAAATCAACGATGTGGCCGGACGCGTGAACTTCGGCGCAAAACAAGCCTTGGTGACGACGCCCCAACCCTGCGTGATGATTGCCACCTGGGACAAAGACCACAACCCCGACGTGATGATGGCCGCCTGGGCTGCACAGTTGGACTACAACCAAATCGTCATCAGCCTGAGCAAGCACAAGACCACCGACAATCTGGAGCAAACGGGTGCCTTCACCGTCAGCTTCGCCGACGAGCGCAACGTGGCCGAGTCCGATTATTTCGGCCTCGTGAGCGGCAACCAAGTGCCCGACAAGGTGGCCCGCGCCGGTTTCACCGTCACGCCCAGCCCCAATGTGGATGCGCCCATCATCAACGAGTATCCGCTCACCTTGGAATGCAAGGTGGTGAGCTTTGAGGACGGAATGCTCATCGGCGAGGTGGTGAACCAAAGCGCCGACGAAAGCATCCTGACCAACGGCAAAGTGGACCTGACCAAACTCAAGCCCATCGTCTTCGATGCCGCTGCCGTGTGCTACCGCGCCCTCGGCGACAGCGTCGGCCAAGCCTGGGGCTCGGGGAAGAAGTTCCAGTAAACGAGAATCTTTTCATCGCATAAATCCGCAATTCAAGTGCTGGCTTGGATTGCGGAATTTTTTCTACTCCCGAATTTTTGGAAGTACCAGCCGCCAAATCAAATGGATCGGCGGCTGTCTCATTAATGCGAATCGTCTAATGTTCAAACACTCCGAAGGTGGCTTGTTCGGTAAATGGGAATACTTCTTATTCTTGTTTACCGAAACGTTCCTTCAAAAATCGTTGCGCAGAGGAACGGATATGCTCCAGCGTATTGCCAAGCAGTTTTTGCACTGCCACTTCCAGACAGACGAACCCGCCGATGAAATACAGCACGCCCCAGAGCCATTGGATGCTGTCGTACTCAACATTGTGGTTAATGACTACAATCGCCCAGATTGCATACGCGCACATCAGCATTGCCGTCCACCAGCCTGGCGACACGCCTTTAAGGCGGAACAGGAAGATGCCCATATTGTGCACAAAACCCTCGAAGAGGCCGAGTATCAGCACACCGAAGGTTAGCCATAATTGGTTGGGGAAGATAAGTGCCAACGAGAAGAGAACCGTGATGTACACCGTTTGTGCGATATGCGTCACACCGGGCGTGAGGGCACGATGGTCAATGCCCAACAATCGTCCGGCCATCAGATCGAGGAACCGTCCCTTGTAACCTTCTTCGTACTCGTGCACGACGAGCCAGGCGTAAATGCCCATAACAAGTTTCTGCACAAGTGCCAACGCCTGCCAGTTGCACGCCGCCCAAACCGCCCAGCCGACAAAGATGAGCGTCATAATGTGGATGTTGTTTTTCAACAGGAACAAACCGAATCGTTTCATAGTTGTATTGTTTTAAGTTACTATCATTTCAAGTGGCAAAATAACAACGTTTCCTTCGTGTAGAAAAGAGTAATATGTCTCTTAAATTGAGTAATTTTTACGAAAAATAAAGTTATTGAAACAGAAAACGGATTTGTTATTGATATATTTTGTATTTTTGTGGTTGCTGATTGACATCTATATTTTATGGAGACTCAAGTTGGTTTGGAATTATGCACTGTTGGAAGTTCAGAGACTTTGACCATCAAAGGCCGATGTACCATCGTGCCAGGGATGTTGATAATTCATTCGCCCGTGTTCCCGATGCTGGAGTTGAGCCACAGTGACGACTACGCATCCGTTGTCTTGCAGGATGACATTGGGAACATCTATTCGCTTTTTTCGCAACACCTGTCTTCCCCGCAGCACATTTATGCCATTACGCCCTATATGCCTCTGACCGATGAGCAGCAGCAATTCTTCCTGCAACGTGTCGATGCGATTGCCACAAAAGAGCGACAACTGGCAACCCTCAACCATCCGCTGCAACGCAACATCCTGACTACGGTAATCAATTTGCTCAAGCAGGAAACGATTATGGAGCACGCATTTCTGTTTAGCCAGCAATTTCTACAGACCGATTTGGCTCCCTCGAATAAAAGACAAGTGCTGATGACCTTCCTGCTTTCGCTCAACCAAGAATACAAGAAGCATCGCACCGTGCAATATTATGCTGAAAAACAAGCACTTTCGCCGCGCCATTTTGCGGACATCGTCAAGCGGGAATCCAGTTACACGCCGATGGAGTGGATTAATATGGTGACCGTCAGCCAGGCGAAGAACCTTCTGCGCCAGCCTAATATTTTGATCAAGCAGGTGGCTGACGAACTGGGATTCCCCGAACAGTTCACCTTCCGCAAATACTTCAAGAAGCACACAGGAATGTCGCCGTCGGAATATCAGAACAGGAAATGATATATTGAGGCAGTATTCCGGAACTCAGGCGCAGGCTCGGGTGCGGAATTTTTTTGCAAAAACTGTTCTTTATAATGAACGAAATTTGAAAATATTTCATTTTGTTCATTGTAATCAACAATATTTTCCTATTTTTGCACGAAAATAGCATTGTGATATGGAACTGGTTTCAAGACCCAATTACTACTCAAAGGTAGAAAAATTTCTCGGGAAAGGCATCCTGATTGTTCTGACAGGCCAACGCCGCGTTGGCAAAAGCTATGTCATGAAGGAACTTGTCCAAAGAAAACAGCAAGAGGACGCGTGCGTCATCTATATTGACAAGGAAAAGACAACCTTCGATTTCATCGAGAATTACAAGGATTTGGTGGCTTATATTGAGGAGCACAAAATACTGGGGAAACATACCTATATCCTTATCGATGAGGTTCAGGAAATAGTTGAGTTTGAAAGAGGGCTCAGGAATTACTACGACAGCCCTGACATCGACATCATCGTGACAGGAAGTAATTCCGACACGCTTTCCGGCGACTTGGCGACGCTGCTTTCCGGAAGGTACGTTGAAATCTTCGTACAAAGCCTCAGCTATGGGGAATTCCTGGTTTTCCACAATCTTGAAGACAATGACGACGCGCTGCGAAAGTACATCAACTATGGTGGACTGCCCGGTCTGCGTCCTATGGGATTGGATGATTCAGAAGTGGTTCGGCAATACCTCCAAGGCGTTTACAACACCATCCTTGTGAAGGATGTCGTCCGCCGCAAGAAAGTACGGAATGTACCCTTCTTGGAGAACCTGATTCAATATGTTGGCGACAATATCGGCAAGCCTCTTTCGGCCACCAACATCCAGAATTACATGACATCCAACAAAAACGAAGTTTCCAAAAACCTCATTCTGAAATATTTGAAAGCAACCACCGAGGCTTTCCTCGTGCATAATGTCACCCGTTATAACCTGCACGGGAAAAAACTGTTGGAGAGCAACGACAAGTACTACTTCGGCGATGTGGGCCTTCGCAATTTCGTCGTAGGCGGCAGACGGGCTAATGATATTGAAAAGATTGTGGAGAACCTTGTCTATCAGCACCTCATACGGATGGGCTACAAGGTCAACGTTGGCCAGATGTATGCCACTGAGATTGACTTTGTGGCAACAAAAGGGGACGACACCATTTATGTGCAGGCTTCCTATCTCATCTCTGAAGACTCAACCTTCGAGCGCGAGTTCGGCAACCTTCAAAAGATCAACGACAACTACCCGAAATATGTTATCTCAATGACCCCCTTTATGGATTCCAGCAAGTATGAAGGCATCATACACGTCCCGCTGGCGGAGTTCTTGAAGAAAGGTTTTAACGGTTAGATTTTGGGATTAAACATTAAAACCCGCAATTCAGGTGCAGGCTTGGGTTGCGGATTTTCTCGTTGCCATCGCGAAATTGGGTTGGTTTTCGAAATAATTTGTAATTTTGCGGAGTATTCAAATCATCACCACAATGAACAACCAAGACTTTTGGCATAGCGTCTTATCGATTATCGACGAGGGTTTCACCGCCGAAGGTCTCTCAAAACTGGAGTCGTATGCAGAACAATTCATCACACAACGGCTTGTTTATAAACGATTTTCACCGGCGGAACAGTATGGCTGCGCAGCTGGAGGCACGACGCATGTCATTGCATCCCTGCTCGCGGGAGCAGAAACTTCGGCAAATAGCGATGCTGCACCAGATGTCAGCGACTTCAAAAGAGAAGTCCAACGCGGAGCGCAACAGGCTGACCGCATAGAGCAATGGGCAAGAAAAGTAGGTTGCTGGACAGAATGTGTCGAAGACGCCCTGCCACGCATGTTAGGCGAGCAGATTGCCGAAGGTGGAGAAGCCAAAGTATATGACCACGGTGCCACATTGATAAAAGCCATTGGACTTGACTATTTCATTCAACCCATTTTGGCACTTGACCGTATCTCGCTGCACAACAGCTATTTCCCTGAAACCGCACTGACGGTGTTAGGCTTTGGACGCACAGCAGACGGCGACTTCAAGATTGTGGTGGAACAGCCCTTCATAGAAGGTACTCACATGTCGGATAATGAAATCGCCTTGTTTGCCGAAAACATTGGTTTCAAACTCATCAATCCGAGAAATTGGACTTTTGCCACCCCTGAAATCTATTTGAGCGACCTCCACGACGAGAATGTGATACGCTCAAAAGAAGGCAACATCTTCGTGGTGGATTGCGATATTCGAATCAATACGCCAAGCCTGCATTGTGGGGGAACGCGCGACCTTACGACTGAAGTTGAGATTATAAAAGATTGAACAGAAAAGATTGAACATTCCGCAACTCGGGAGCGGCTTGGGTTGCGGATTTTTTTTGTAATTTTGCTGCGAATTATTGAATAATCAACAGGTCTTGGTAGAGACCAGAGCCGTGACTCGAAACCCTCCAATGAATGTATGAAAAGAGTATTTATTATGATGGCAGTCGTGGCCGTATGCCTCACTGCCTGCGCCCAAAGAAAGGGCGACGACAAGAAATTAGACGACAAAGGTCCGCGAAACGGTGGCGGGATGATGGTGGATAAAAGCAACGACACCGTTTTTGCCGCCTTGAAAAACGAAACGCTCGACAAATTCCAGCAGTTTACCTTCGAGGATGCCTTGACGGGCAGAACGATGCAGTACAACCTGTTCGTCCCAGAAGACTATGACGGAACCGAAGCCTATCCTTTGGTGCTTTTCATGGCCGATGCCAGCACGGTGGGCAAAGAGGTGACGGCACCACTCACCCAAGGCTACGGCGCCCTGGAGTTCGCCTCCGAGCGCGACCAAAAGTTGCATCCTTCCTTCGTGTTGGTGCCACAATACACTGCATGGGCGGTTCAAGACGACTGGAGCACCACCGACGAGGTGGAGATGACCATACGACTGCTGGAAACTGTCTGCAAAGAATACACGGTTGACCAGAATCGTCTTTACACCACGGGCCAGTCAATGGGCGGCATGATGTCGTTCTATTTCAACATTGAGCATCCCGACCTCTTTGCCGCTTCGCTGTTCGTCAGCAGCCAGTGGGACACCTCGAAGATGAAGGACTTCGGCGGAAAGCATTTCTTCTACATCGTGGCGGGTGGCGACCAAAAGGCCTCGGGCGGCATGAGGGATCTGACCCAAGTGCTGCAAGAGCAAGGCGCCCGCATCGACTCCGCATCATGGAGCGCCAAGTTGCCAGCCGAAGAGCAGGAACATCTGGCGCAAGAACTCATCGCCAAAGGCGGAAACATCAACTTCATCCGTTGGGAAACGGGCAGTGTATTGCCGGAAACCGGTCGCGCCATGGAGCACATGGCTTCATTCGATTACGGCTATAAGATTGCCGCTATCCGCGACTGGCTGTTTGAGCAGAGCAGATAATCATTGTCAAACTTCATTTTGGGAAATCCGCAATCCAGGCGTAGGCTTGGGTTGCGGATTTTTTTGTAGTTTTGCAGGCAAATCTTCAAATCAAGGATATAAATAATGAAACCCGAAATGGAAGAAACCAAAATGAAGAAAATGGTGATTTTGAATGCCAGTCCGCGCAAGGACAAGAACACGGCGACCCTATTGAAAGAAGCGCAACGCGGTGCCGAAGCCGCTGGTGCCGAGGTGCAATACATCAACCTCGTGGAATTGAACTACAAAGGATGCTACAGTTGTATGGCTTGCAAGCGCAAGGGCAATCAATGTGGCGGTCTTTGCGCCATCAAGGATGAACTGCGTCCCGTGTTGGAGAAAATCATCGAGGCCGATGCTCTTGTTGTTGGCTCGCCCATCTACTGGCACAACACTACGGGTATGTTACGCAACTTCATCGAGCGACTGTTTTTTCCCATTCTCAGCTACAACAATGCCGACGAATACGGCACCATCAAGAACCTCGACAAGAAATTGCAAGTTGGCCTTATCTACACAATGAACGTAACGCCCAAGTATTACGAGTTGTTCAATTACCACACTATCCTCGAACCGGTCCGCCGACAGATGGAGGCTTTCTTCGGCCATTGTGAGCAACTGAACGCCTACTGCACTTGGCAGTTCTATCCTGACTACGCGAAATACGACGCTTCCGCTGTCAACCTTGAAGAAAAGCAATGGTACCGCGACAACCAATGGCCAAAAGACAAGGAGGCTGCTTTTGCGATGGGACAACGATTGATAGAAAAGAATTGAGCAATGAACGAACAACCCACAGGAAAAACCTACGTCGGCAGCGACGAACTCTATGCCGATGTGAAACGCTGTATGGCGTTGGTGGCCGAGATGAACAACGGCTACAAGAGCGAAAGCGAGGTGCGCGACTACCTGCGCGAAATCACCGGCTCGGCGATTGACGAGACCGTGCGCGTGTTCCCGCCTTTCAACATCAACTACGGCAAAAAGACGACTTTTGGAAAGGGCAGTTTCGTCAATTTCGGTTGCACTTTCCTCGCCCTCGGCGGTATCACTATTGAGGAGGGCGTGTTCATCGCGCCGCATGTGGTGCTGGCCACGGAATACCACCCCGAAGACCCCGAAACGCGGCATTCGCTGCTCACCAAGCCCATCGTCATCAAGAAGAATGCCTGGATTGGTGCCAATGCGACCATCCTCGCCGGCGTTACCGTGGGCGAAAACGCCATCGTTGCGGCTGGCGCAGTGGTCAGCAAGGATGTGCCAGACAACACTATTGTCGGCGGAGTCCCCGCAAAAGTGATTCGTGAGATAAAGAAGTAGTTATTTGTCGGAAAACCATTATCTTTGCGCGATTAAAATCCTTAAAAATGACTGAAAAAGACGCTATCGTCGCACGCCATTCGGTGCGACAATACCTTGAGAAGCCCATCGAGGCGGAAAAAATCGAAGAACTGAAAGCCCTCATCGCCGAATGTAACCGCGAGGGCGGAACACACCTGCAATTAGTGACCAACGAACCTAAGGCCTTCGCAGGCGGTATGGCCAAATACGGCAAGTTCAGCGGTATCAGCAATTATATCGCAGTTGTCGGGAAGAAAGGCGACGACACCAACCTCGGCTATTACGGCGAGAAAGTGGTCCTCCGCGCCCAGATGCTCGGCCTCAACACCTGCTGGGTCGGGATGATGTTCAGCAAACAGCCCGATTCGTACCAAGTGCTGGATGACGAGAAACTGTTATGTGTCATCGCGTTGGGCTATGGCGCCAATCAAGGCGTGCAGCACAAACTGAAGCCCATCGAGGATTTCGCGGGAGTGAGCGGCCCGATGCCCGAATGGTTCCGCCAAGGAATGGAGGCGGCCATACTCGCACCCACGGCTGTCAACCAGCAGAAATTCAAGTTTGTGCTTCGCGACGGTAATAGGGTGGAGGCGCAAGCCCGTTTTTCCCTCATCGGCTATGCCAAACTCGACCTCGGCATCGCCAAGTACCATTTTGAGGTGGGCGCAGGAAAGGAACATTTTGAATGGTGTTGAAATCTATGAAATACTACATCGTTGACGCTTTCACCGACCAGGCTTTCGGGGGCAATCCGGCAGGTGTGGTGCTGCTGGAAGGCGAGGCCTTCCCGGAAGAGAAGCTGATGCTGCAAATCGCGGCGGAACTGCGCTATTCGGAGACGGCGTTCATTCGACGACATTCGGAGAAGGAGTTCACCATCCGCTATTTCACGCCGAAGGCCGAGGTGGAGCTTTGTGGTCACGCCACGATAGCCTCTTTCGCTTTGTTGCACCAAAAAGGCTTGGCCTCGGGCAAATGCCTATGCCACACTTTGGCCGGCGACTTGACCATCGAGGCTGGCAAGCAGGTGATGATGCAGATGGCCCAGCCTCGCATCGTGGCGAGCGTGGAAAATGCTGATGAAATATTCAAGGCATTGGGAATAAACGATTTCCGTCCCCAAATGCCCGTTCAAATCGTTTACGCGGGTCTTTCCGATTTTATGATTCAGGTGCCCGAAGTGGCGGTTTTGCAGTCGCTGAAACCCGATATGGAAGCCATCGCCGACATCACCAAGCGGCACGAGGCGGTAAGTTTCCACGTTTTCGCCTTAGACAACGACGGCTACACGGCCCACGTCCGCGATTTCGCGCCTCTGTACGGCGTACCCGAAGAATCCGCGACGGGCACGGCCAACGCCGCCCTGACCTACTATCTGCAACAATGCGGTTGCCTCGGCTCCGAAGCGAAGTGCGCCTTCATCCAAGGCGAGGCCATGGGGCGGCCTTCCGTTGTCGCCACCCGTATCCAATCCGACGGCAACATCTATGTGGGCGGCACAGCGGCTATTGTGGCGGAGGGGAATTTGTTGTGATGGGAAAAGCCGCCGCTTTTTTGGACTTGTATTCGAAATAATTTGTACTTTTGCCAAGTTCAAAACGATATGTCAGACCTGACCATCCATAGCAACACGGAATCCTTCATCGGCGACATCAAGCGGCTAGTGGAGCAAGAACAGAAAGGAAAGGAGCGAGCAGAATATGGGACACAATTAATCGAAATGCTTTCCGCTGAACTTACTCGGACATACGGCAAAGGCTTCAGCATCAGAAATCTTTGGCTTTTCAAGCAGTTCTATTTGACTTTCAACGACTTGGAGCCTTCAAATAGATGAATTGTTTAATCATTATAAAACTGAAGAGCCGACAGGAGAAAACGGGCAAGAAAACAAATGAAAAAAACATTTTTATGGTATCTATCATTGCTCTTGTTGTGTGGATGCTCCAACAGTCAAGTACGAAGCAGTAGCCATTCAGAAGAGTTAGAGGAAATCCACAAAAAGGGTCCCAAGGAAATTCAGCCAGAAGGAACATTCGTTGCCAACGGCAACTCGCTTTACAAATCTTTGACTTTCAAGGGGAAGAAAACCGTTGTGGTTCGCGATGCCATTTTTGGAATGGATTTTCCTTCGGAGTATGAAAAAGATGAAGAGTTCCTGCGTGTTAAGACCGACAAGTCGGATTTGCTCTTTGAGATTATTTCAGAGGACACCATTAAAGGCGAAGGATTTGCTGAAGGATTGTACATAAAAAGATAGCAGTTATGAGTACAGAGTTTTTCATTGGAACAGCCATTGGAATAGTTGGCATTGTGCCTGTAATAATCCAATTTGTCAAATGGATCAGAAAGCCTAATCTTCGTGATTTGATGACAAAACTGACCGATAGCAGTTTATCTACACAGGCTCACAGGAAAGTCCTTAAGAAAATGAACGTAATGCTTCTGCCTTTGGGCAAGCGCATATCGACTGAATACATCAATAGTTTCGAGTTAGAAAATCGAGGCAAAGAGGTGGTTTTCATTGATTTATGTTTGAAAAACGACTGGGAACCCACCAAAGATTTATGCATTATGTTTTTGAATGGCGATTACCCGTCAATGCGAAAGAGATATCGGGAAATGAAAAAAGGACAATCATTTATGGAAGAAACAACGTCGGAGTCCGTTGCAAAGGAGGAAAACAAAGAAAATCCCATTGGCAATGAAATTGTTTATATGTCAGAATTGCTTGAAGAACGCTTTCAAGATTCTTTTAACCGCTTGACGACAATTTTGAAAAAACACGGTGTGGAGTATCGTCTTTTGAAAGGCACAAGGGACATTTGGTGTAAAGACTATATGCCAATCCAAACTGAATCAGGCAAATTGATACAATTTCGCTATGAACCATCGTATCTGAAAGGTAAAAAGGAATGGGAAGAGTCTCGCTCTGATGTGAAGGAGGTATGTCGGCAAAATGGATTTGAACCAATCTTCTCCAACATTAACCTTGACGGCGGAAATGTATTGCTTTGCTCAGGTCGCGCAATAATTTCAGACAGAATTTTTGCTGAGAACCCCGAGTACACGGATAAAGGGCAACTGGTCAAGGAACTTTCAGACTTGCTTGAGGCTGAAATAATCATCATTCCCGCACAGAATGGAGATTATACAGGCCATGCTGATGGTATGGTTCGCTTTATTGACCATGACACCATATTAGGGAACAATCGTTCAGAAGAATACAAATACTGGTCAAATGGAATAGAGAAAGTATTGAAGGACAAGAAACTAAAATATATCGATGTGCCATTCTTCTATGGATATAAGGATTCAAAGCACCCTGAAAATGCCATTGGAATATATGTCAACTATCTTGAGGTTGGCAATCTGATTGTTCTTCCTGTTTTTGAGGTTGAGGGGAATAGAGATGCAGAGGCTATAGATACTTTTAAGCAGATATTTCCTGATAAGATCATTGAAACTATCAACTACAACGAAGTAGCCCTTGAAGGTGGCGTACTTAATTGTTCAACTTGGACTTATAGAGTCACAAGAAAAGACTATTGAACTACAAGCGGAGTAGTTATTCCAATCTAAAATTTGTCAAACAATCCGCAATTCGTGCGCAGTCTCGGCTTTGCGGATTTTTTCTTTGGATTTTTTCAAAAATCAATGAATTATTTGTTTGGATTTTTTCAAAAACAGGCAATTTATTTGTTTGGATTTTTTCAAATATTTGTATCTTTGCGGCGTAAAACATTGAAAATATGTATTATCCGAGACTGATTGACAAATACCTTTCAGAATGGGCTTCCCAGACTTCGCACAAGCCCCTGTTGCTGCGCGGTGCGCGGCAAGTGGGCAAATCGACGGCAGTTCGTCATTTGGCCGAGCAGTTCGATTATTTTGTGGAAATCAACTTTGAGCGTCAGCCTGTTTATAAGCAGTTGTTCCAGAACGATTTGGATGTCCGCAGAATCGTCCCGCAGATGGCGGCAATGGCGGGAATCCCTATTGAAGCCAGCAAGACGCTGCTTTTTCTCGACGAGATTCAATCCTGCTCCGAGGCCATCATGTCGTTGCGTTTCTTCAAGGAGGATTTGCCGGAATTGCATGTCGTGGCCGCAGGTTCCCTTTTGGAGTTTGCCCTTGAGGAGCTTCCCACTTTCGGTGTCGGTCGCATTCATTCCATGTTCATGTTTCCGATGACCTTCGACGAATTCCTGTTGGCCAACGGAGAGCAATTGCTGTTGGAGGCTCGTAATCAAGCAACTTTGACTCAGCCGTTGCCAGAGCCGATACATCTAAAATTAATCGAGTTGTTCCGGACTTATATCCTCGTTGGAGGAATGCCTGAAGTGGTTGCCAAATGGATTGATACGCACGATTATCTGGTTTGTAAGGAGGTGCAGGATGATATTGCTGTCACCTACGAAGACGATTTTTCGAAGTACAAGAAAAAAGTGGATTCGGTATTGCTTCGGCAGACGCTTCGAAGCGCGGCGGTGCAAGCCACCAAAAAGTTCGTGTACACGCGCGTTGGCGAGGGCTACAAGGTCAACGAGGTGAAAAAAGCCCTTGAGATGTTGGTTCAGGCTGGCATCTTGATTCCAGTGACCAATACGGATGCCAACGGCTTGCCTTTGGGCAGTGGAGCCGATTCGAGCTATCGCAAAATGCTGTTGCTCGACACGGGTCTGATGCTTCGTCTGCTGAACATGACCACAGGCGACATCACCGAACTCACTACGCACATCCTTACCGACGAGGTTGCCGACTTGGTCAACAAAGGCCCGATGGCCGAAATGCTGGCTGGATTGGAACTGTTGCGCTATCGCACGCCCAACATTCGCCACGACCTTTATTATTGGGTTCGACAATCGAAGAACTCCTTATCGGAGGTCGATTATTTAACTACATACAAATCAACGGTTTTGCCAATTGAAGTGAAAGCGGGAACACAAGGCGGCATGAAGAGCCTATGGAACTTCATGGGCGAGAAGAACTTGGATCGTGCTGTCAGATGTTCATTGGAGAATTTCGGGGCGTTTGACTATACTGACAAGGAAAGAGCCAATGCGGTTCGCCATGTCACTATCTGCCCCCTGTTCGCCATGTCGCAAATGGAACGATTGCTAAGCAATTAAGGCCGTTTCCACGGGGACGTAACGCCTTCAGCATAATTCTAAAAACCACTCATGCACCCGCAAGTCATCATCCAATTCGGGATGGAATGAAGTGACCAATTGATTGCCTTGCCGGGCAGCCACAATGTGCCCATTGACTTCGGCAAGAACCTCACAATAAGGTGATAGAACTTCTGCAATATACGGGGCGCGGATGAAGGTCATGGGAATGTCGTCGCCGATGCCTTTCATTGAGCTTAAAGTGTGGAAACTGCCCAATTGTCGTCCGTAGGCATTGCGGCGCACGCGGATGTCCATCGTGGCGAGGCGACAGCGAGAGTCGTTGGTCGCTTCCTTGGCCAAAAGAATCATCCCCGCGCAAGTGCCGAAGACGGGCAAACCGCGTTCGATGGCCGCTTTGACGGCATCGAACAGGCCAAGGTCGTGTAGCAGTTTCAGTTGTGCCGTGCTTTCGCCGCCGGGCAGGATGATGCCGTCTTTTTCCCGTTCCCAATCGGCGGGCGAATGGATTTCAAACGCCTCTGCACCAAGGCGATGGAGCATTTGCACATGTTCGGCAAATGCCCCTTGCAATGCGAAAACGCCAATCTTCATCTCATTGCCCTCTCTCCGCCATCAGCAGCGCGATTTCCTGTTCGTTGATGCCCACCATCGCCTCGCCCAAGTCCTCCGAAAGCTCGGCGAGCCGTTTCGCGTCGGTGTAGTTGGTCACGGCTTGCACGATGGCGGCGGCGC
Source organism: Bacteroidales bacterium (assembly GCA_017477425.1). Lineage (GTDB taxonomy): Bacteria > Bacteroidota > Bacteroidia > Bacteroidales > F082 > Limimorpha. The sequence goes on along the minus strand of JAFUVT010000030.1, from coordinate 142,019 downwards.
GTTTGGCGGGATTGCCGCTCTTGAAGATGCCGCTGCCCACAAACACGCCCTCGGCGCCGAGTTGCATCATCAGCGCGGCGTCGGCGGGAGTGGCTACGCCACCAGCGGCGAAATTCACCACGGGCAGCTTGCCGTTCTCGTGGACGAAAACCACCAAATCGTAAGGCACCTGAAGCTGCTTGGCGGCCTCAAAAAGCTCATCGTCGCGCATCGCCACAAGTTTTCGGATTTCGCTTTGCATGCAACGCATGTGGCGCACCGCTTGGACGATGTCGCCCGTGCCAGGCTCGCCTTTGGTGCGGATCATCGTGGCACCTTCGGCAATGCGGCGCAAAGCCTCGCCCAGATTGCGCGCTCCGCACACGAAAGGCACGCGGAACAGGGTCTTGTCGATGTGATAGACATCGTCGGCAGGGGAGAGGACTTCGCTTTCGTCAATGTAGTCAATGTCGATGGCTTGCAGGATTTGGGCCTCGGCGATGTGCCCGATGCGACATTTCGCCATCACGGGAATGCTGACGGCTTCCTGAATGCCACGAATCATCTTCGGGTCGCTCATACGCGACACGCCGCCTGCCGCGCGGATGTCGGCGGGAATGCGTTCCAAAGCCATCACCGCGCAGGCTCCAGCGGCTTCGGCGATACGGGCTTGTTCGGGCGTAGTTACGTCCATGATGACACCGCCTTTCAGCATCTGCGCGAGTTGGCGGTTGAGTTGTTGTCTTTCGTTATTCATAGTAGTAGTTTTAGTTTTGGGTCGGGCCTTCGACAGGCTCAGGCACCTTTTGTTTTATTACGATATTGTGTCGGTGATAAGTGTCTCATTTTTCGGAAGAAACGCGAGAGTTGCGCCTGCGAGCTGAAGCCCAGTCCGATGGCGATTTCCTGCACGGTTTGGTCGGAATGCCGCAGCCGTTGCTCGATTTCGCGGACGATGCGTTCGTCGATCATCGTCTTGGGCGACTTGCCGGCAAAGCGTTTCGTGACCTGCGCCAGATAGCGGCTGCTCACATTGAGTTGCTCGGCATAAAACGCCACGTCGTTGTAATGCGCAAAGAAGCGTTCCACGCTGTCGAGGAAACGGTTGTAAAGCGCGGCGGCGCGACCGTTTTGCTCGGTCGGCTCGGGCGAGAGCTGTTCCAAATATTTTTCCGCTTCGGCGATGGCGGTTGGCAAATCCGCGCCGCGACTGAGCATCACGGCGATGGCGGACGAAAGCAAGTTGCCGTGTCCGTGACCTTGCAATTTGTTGATAACCAAAAGTTTTTGGTTTTGAATCTTGAAAAGATCTTTGTCCTCGGCGCGTACGATGACCAAGGTGCACAAAGGCAGCAGGTGTTTCCTGACGGCTTGCATCACCTCGGCGGACATCAGTTCGTCGCCGTTGGCGGAGCGCACCACGGGGTCGAAGATGATGTGCTTCGGGCGGTAGCGTTTCAGGATTTCTGCCACGGTCACCACCACATCCGTGCGGCGCAACATTCCGATTTTGACGGTCTGCGGCTCCTCGTCGTTGAAAATCGCCTCGATTTGGCTGCCGACCACGGCGGCGGGCAGGTCGAAGAACGACTGGATGCCCAAGGTGCTTTGCGCGGTGATGCTGGTGATGGCGGTGGCGGCCTTCGTGCCCAGGGCGGTGATGGTGCGGATGTCGGCCTGCACGCCCGAACCGCCCGTGCCGTCGCTACCCGTAATGCTCAAAATGGTTTTCATCTCGCTCGAATTTGACTGCAAAGAGCGCAATTTTCCGCGAAACGGCAAAACAAAATTCCGTTTTTGGAAAAGAAAATGTGGTTTTTGAAAACCAACAAAGTGAAAAAAGAACTATTTTTGCAGTCCATAAACACGGATAGTTTATGGAAACTCGTTACATCTTCATCACAGGAGGCGTGGCCTCCTCGCTCGGCAAAGGCATCATCTCTGCCTCGCTCGGCAAGTTGCTGCAAGCACGCGGCTACGAAATCACCATTCAGAAATTCGACCCTTACATTAACATCGACCCAGGGACTCTCAATCCCTACGAACACGGCGAGTGCTATGTGACCGCCGACGGCCAGGAGACCGATCTCGACCTCGGTCACTACGAGCGTTTCACGGGCATACAGACCACCCGCGACAACAGTGTGACCACGGGTCGCATCTACCTCAGCGTCATCGAACGAGAGCGGCGCGGCGACTACCTTGGCAAGACCATTCAGGTGGTGCCCCACATCACCGACGAAATCAAGCGGCGCATCCTGCTTAACGCCACCAAACGCCATTTCGACTTCGTCATCACCGAGATTGGCGGCACCATTGGCGATATCGAGAGCCAGCCGTTCCTTGAAGCCATCCGTCAACTGCGCTGGGAGCTGGGTCCGCAACGCGCACTCAACGTGCATCTCACCTTCGTCCCCTACCTCGCCGCCGCTGGCGAGCTCAAGACCAAACCCACACAAACCAGTGTCAAGCAGCTGCAAGGGCTCGGCATCCAACCCGAGGTGCTGGTACTCCGTACCGAACACGACCTCAGCGACGACATCCGCCACAAGGTGGCCCACTTCTGCAACGTGGAGGTGGAGGCCGTCATCCAAAGCCAGGACCTGCCCAGCATCTACGAGGTGCCAGTCAACATGCAGCGTCAGGGCCTCGATGCCATCTGCCTAAAGAAGATGGGGCTCACGCCTGGCGAAGTGCCCGAACTGGGTCCTTGGCACGACTTCCTCGAACGTCGCAAAAACGCCACGGAAATCCTCGACATCGGCCTCGTCGGGAAATACGACCTTCAGGACGCCTACAAGAGCATCTTGGAGAGCCTCGCCCACGCTGGCACCTACAACGACCGCAAGGTGAAGACCCATTTCATCAACAGCGAGTACATCACGCGGGAGAATGTAGCCGAGAAACTAGCGGGCATGAACGGCATCGTCATCTGTCCAGGTTTCGGCCAGCGCGGCATCGAAGGCAAGATCATCGCCGCCGAATACACCCGCACCCACGACATTCCCACCTTCGGCATCTGCCTCGGGATGCAGATGATGGTCATTGAGTTTGCCCGCAACGTGCTCGGCTATGCCGATGCCAACAGTCGCGAGATGGACCAAACCACGCCACACAATGTCATCGACATCATGGAGGAGCAGAAGACCATCACGCAGATGGGTGGCACGATGCGCCTTGGTGCATACGACTGCGAAGTACGCGAAGGCAGCAAGACCTGGGAAGCCTATGGCGAACAGCCCTTGGTGAAGGAACGCCACCGTCACCGCTATGAGTTCAACAACCGCTATTTGGAGGAATACCAGCGCAATGGAATGCAGTGTGTGGGCGTCAATCCTGCGGCCAACTTGGTGGAAATCGTCGAGATACCCAGCCTGCGTTGGTACATCGGCACGCAGTTCCATCCCGAGTACAGCAGCACGGTGCTCCATCCGCATCCGCTGTTTATGAGTTTTGTAAGGGCGTGCATATCTGAAATGCAATGAAAGACTTTCAAATTTTCACGAAACGGCAAAACATAATTCCGTTTTTGGAAAAGAAAATGTAATTTTGCGCAAAATTCAATGATTAGCGAATAAAAAGGATTTTATCGAATATGAAAGCACTTTTAATCAACGGCAGCCCGCACGCCAATGGCTGCACGGCCACGGCCTTAGGCATCGTGGCCAAGGAACTGGAAAAGAACGGCATTGAGGCCGAAATCGTCCATGTCGGAAACAAGAACATACGTGGTTGTATTGCCTGTTTCAAATGCAGCGAACTCGGGCGTTGCGTTTTCGATGACTTGGTGAACGAGCTGGCCCCGAAATTCGAGCAGGCCGATGCCTTGGTCATCGGCTCGCCGGTGTATTACGCTGGCTTGGCGGGCACGATGAATTCGTTCCTCGACCGCTTTTTCTTCAGTACGCCTTTCAGCAAGCGCATGAAAGTCGGGGTCGCCGTGGTCTCGGCGCGTCGCGCTGGCACCACCGCCACCTTCGACCAGATGAACAAATACTTCACCATCAGCGAGATGCCTATCGCTTCGGGACGTTATTGGAACATGGTTCACGGCTATTCGATGGAAGATGTGATGCGCGATGAGGAAGGCGTCCAAAACCTTCGCATCCTCGCCCGCAACATGGCTTTCCTTGTCAAAGCCATCGCCGCCGAGAAGGAGAAAAACGGCTTGCCCGAACGGGAAGAGACGGTTTACACCAACTTCATCCGATAAACTTCATCAACGCCAAACAAAAACCGTTGTTTTTACCAAAACTTCGGTTTTTCTTGCTTTTGCTTCGGAATACGAACTATGCATCTGAACAAAATACACCACATCGCCATCATTTGCTCCGACTACAAAAAGAGCCTTGATTTCTACACGCAAGTACTTGGTTTGCAAGTGGTTGCTGAACATTATAGAGAAGAAAGGCAATCCTTCAAGACGGATTTGGCTTTGAATGGGGAATATGTCATAGAACTGTTCTCGTTTCCCTCGCCGCCTCAGCGCCTGACGCGCCCCGAAGCCACGGGATTGAGGCATTTGGCCTTTGAGGTTGACGATATCGAGAAAGCCATTGCCGAGTTGGACCAACTGAACATCGAGCACGAACCCGCCCGAGTTGACGAATACACGGGACGGCGTTTCCTGTTTTTCGAAGACCCCGATGGTCTTCCCATTGAGCTTTACGAGAAATAAACACTTAAAACTATGGACACTTCAAAAAAGGAAATCCTAAGCCATACGAACAACACTCTTGAATTCGATGCGGTGATTTTGCAAAACGAGGAGATGGATGCCGCTTATGTGGAGGTGCCGTTCGACATCAGGGCGCTCTTCGGAAAAGGACGGCTTGCCGTGCATGCCACCTTCGACGGCGTGCCTTACGACGGACAGATCGTCCGCATGGGAACGCCGTGTCATATCATCGGCATCCGCAAGGACATCCGCAAACGGATTGGAAAATCCTTTGGTGATGTGGTGCATGTAACATTTACGGAGCGGAAATAAGTTACATTTTTTCACAACCTATCATAAAATAAAGAAAAAGTTGTATTTTTGCATTCGTAATTATTGGTTGATATATGAGCAAAACTACAATGGGCACCAAGTTGCCAAGGAAATTGGAACAGAAGATGCAGACTGTCGGCGAGCAGATAAAATTAGCTCGTCTACGCCGTAATCTCAGCATGGCCCAAGTGGCTGAGCGTGCCACTTGTTCGCCTTTAACGGTGGCTCGCATCGAGAAAGGCACACCCACTGTGGCCATCGGAATCTATCTCCGAGTCCTTTACGCCTTGCAATTGGACGATGACATCCTGCTTTTGGCGCAGAAGGACGAGCTGGGACGCGCTTTGCAGGACCTCGCCTTGAAACCGCGTGAAAGGGCTTCGAAAAAATGATTGGGTATGAAAACACTGTATGTATTTGCGGATTTCGATTGGTTGGATAAGCCAATTCTTGTAGGCGAATTGGGCTACGAATCGCTTCGTGGCTCCGTCTCGTATGCCTTCAAGTTCGACAGCGATTGGCTCCGGAAGTACGGCAGCCTTTTTCTAAGTGCTGACATCAACAACTATCCTGGGCAACAATATACCCAACCTAACCGAGACATTTTCGGTTGTTTCAGCGATGCCTTGCCCGACCGTTGGGGACGTTTGCTGCTGAACCGACGGGAGCAGATTCAAGCCGCCGAGGAGAAAAGGCCTGTTAGAAAGCTTTCCTCCTACGATTATTTGATGGGTATCGACGACTTTTCGCGAATGGGTGGTTTCCGTTTCAAGGCTACTCTTGAAGGCGATTTCATCAACAGCGACGACACCCTTCGCATACCGCCTTTGACTGACATTCGCACACTGTCTATGGCCAGCATGGAAATTGAAAAGAGCGAAGAGCAGAACCAACTTCCTGAAAAGAAATGGATTCAACAACTTCTTCAACCCGGCAGTTCATTAGGCGGTGCCCGACCCAAAGCCAGCGTGAGAGACGCTGACGGCAACCTCTATGTGGCCAAGTTCCCTTCCCGAAACGATGATTACGATGTCGCATTGTGGGAGCATTTGAGCCATCGCTTGGCGAAAATGGCGGGTGTGAACGCTGCTGAAACCAGCGTCATCCCGACTGGCGAAAAACACCATGCCCTGCTTTCCAAGCGTTTTGACAGGACGGACGGAAAACGAATCCATTTTGCCTCTGCGATGACCTTGCTTGGGTTGACGGACGGCTGCGATGCCCAAACGGGCCATGGCTATCTCGACATGGTGGATTTCATCCTTCAGAACTGCTGTAATGTGGAGGAGAATCTGCGCCAGCTCTATCGTCGGGTGGCCTTCAATATCGCCATTGGCAACTCTGACGACCATTTCCGCAACCACGGTTTCCTGCTGAGTCCCAAAGGTTGGACTCTTTCTCCCGCATACGACATGAACCCGACATTAAGCGAATACCAAAGCCTGCTCATCACCGCTTCGACGAACAAAGCCGACCTTAGCCTGCTCCTTGAGGCTTCCGAGGAATACATGATTGGCAAAGACGAAGCGGAAAAAATCATCAGCGAGGTCAAAGAGGCGGTCTCCCGTTGGAGAAACGTTGCCAAAAACATTGGAATTGTTAAACGGGAATTGGATTTGTTTGAGCAGGTGTTTGAAAGATAAGATTACCCGATAAAGAAATCTCATGAAATCATGGAATACATTAGAGTAACGAAAGACAATTTGGAGAAGGAGCACATCTGCTGCGCCATTTCCAACAACAAGGATGTGCAGGTCGCTTCCAAGAAGGCCTGGCTTGCCGAGCGCTTTGACGACGGGCTTGTGTTTTTGAAGAGCGTGGAACGCGGAAAGTGTTTCATCGAATACATCACCAACGAGCAGATGAACGACAAAAGGTTTTTGAAAATGATTGGGAAATGAATTTCTATGCGATTCGGGCGATGGTTTGGGTTGCGGAATTTTTTGCCTTCGTGATTCTTGGGGCGGATACAGAAATAATTTGTACTTTTGCGGAGTTGGAAACGATATGACAGCACGATGATTGAAACCAACCGCATAGAATTCAAGCGCGAACTCACCCGCGACCTCGACATCGAGCGCGAGGTGGTGGCGTTCCTCAATTATCATGAGGGCGGCGTGGTTTATATCGGTATTGATGACAACGGAAAAGCCGTCGGTGTGAAAGACATTGATGGCGACATGCTGAAAATCAAAGACCGCATTCGCACGGGCATTTCACCGTCTCCGATGGGGCTGTTTGATGTCACCACCGAGCGCATTGATGATGTTCCTGTCATCAAGGTTTTCGTGGCTACAGGCAGCGAGAAACCGTACTACAAAACGAAATACGGTTTGTCCGAGAGAGGCTGCTTCTTGCGTGTCGGTACGGCTTCCGAACCGATGACCACCAAGCAAATCGAAGACTTGTATGCGAAAAGGGTGCGTCAATCGCTCAAAAACATACCGTCTCCTCATAAGGATTTGACATTTCGCCAGTTGCGTATCTATTATGAAAGCCGCAACTTGATGCTCAATGATAGTTTCGCCAAGACACTTGATTTGCTAACGGCAGATGGAGGGTTCAATTATGTTGCCTATTTGCTGTCCGATACCAACAGCATGTCAGTCAAATTGGCAAAATATGCAGGGACAGACCGTGACGAACTGATTGAAAACCATGAGTATGGCTACTGCTCGCTGTTGAAGGCGACCAACCAAGTCCTTGATCGTTTGCAGATTGAAAACACCGTGAAAAGCAGTATCGGCTATCCTTTCCGAACCGACACGCCTCTCTGGAATGAACGTGCCGTAAGGGAGTTGGTGATTAATGCCATCGTGCACAACGACTATTTCAACGAGGTCTCACCAAAATTCGAGTTGTTTTCCGACAGATTGGAAATCACCTCTGCTGGAACCTTGCCGTTTGGGATGAGTAAGGCGGATTTCTTCAACGGAGTGAGCAACCCCCGAAACAAGGAGTTGATGCGCGTTTTCCGTGACGTGGACATGGTGGAGGCATTGGGTACTGGGATGCTACGCGTGCTTAAGGTTTACAAGGAGGAGAACTTCGTGTTCATGGACAATTTCATTCGGGTTGTGATACCTTACAATTGGATACCTTCAGAAATTGCCAACAGCAGTTCTGGAAACAATGCGGTGAATGTCCCAGAAAATGTCTTACAAGAATTGTCTGAACGACAGCGTTTTATAATGAAAATTCTGATAGATGTCGCAGAAAATGTCGCAGAAAATGTCGCAGAAAGAACCAAGGTAAACACCAAGTATTTATCGGAGCGTTTGGGAGTGAACCGGAAAACCATCCAACGAGACCTGGCGGAACTGGTCGAGAAACATCTCATCAGATGGATTGGCTCTGACAAGACAGGCCACTGGGAAGTGATGAAATATGGACAAACTAATGGACAGGGAAATGCCGATGAATGAAGAAAACAGCGAAGTCCTTTTGGAACTAGCGAGAGAATTAAATGAACTTTATACAAGCAAGAAAGACGCTTTACCTTACTCGTTGAATATCATCAGTGAACTTCGTGACGATGAAAATGCTCATTCTCGGATACTGCGTGGATTGTTGCAATTCAATCGAAATGGTCGATACCCCATTCTACAATCTTTTGTCGATTGTGTCGGCGAACTGGCTGATTGTGAAGTGGATGTGATGATTAATAAGCCCGAACTGACCAACGAAGAGAATCGCATTGATTTGCTTATTAAGGATGGAAAAGCGTACGCCATCATCATTGAAAACAAAATATGGAACGCTCCCGACCAAGGATCCCAAATAGAGAGATACATAGACTATGTTGAAGGATTGGGCATTCCAAAAAGAAAGATATATGTCGTTTATCTGACGCAAGACGGGCGAAAAGAAATCTCGGATTGCAGTTTGACACCAAAAGCAAAGCGGTTTCTTGGGTGTAACAATAGAAGCGATGGCCGTTTTGTCTGTATGAATTACGAGGATGATATTATGCCTTGGCTTGACGAACTCCAAAACCTTGAAGAAATAAAAGATGAGCCACTGATGCAATCAGCTATCATTCAATATGTTGATTACTTGAAAACGGTATTTGATGCAAGAAAGGAAGACATTGAAATCGAAAACGAATTGGAGGAACAACTCATGGATAAACTTCACATAAAAAGCCTGCAAGAACTTCTTCAAACTTGGGAAGATGTTAGTATGTTAGAAGATATTGTTAGTTCGGCAACCAATAATCGAATCAACGAACTGTGCGAGAAAAAGATATGCAATGTGCTGAAAAAGAAGGGGTACACGATAAAAGCCTCCGAGTTCATCTATAATTATTTTTACCTTGAAATTGAGGTTCCAGAATGGAACAAGTGTTGGTGGGCGATGGAAAGTGAAAGAAACAAACTCTACTCTGGTGTTTGGTGTGACCCCGATAATAAAGTTGCGAAAAAGTATGTTTCAATGATGAAAATTGTATTTGATAAAACCAATGAGAAAGGATATATCGGTTGGGACTGGTTCGAAGATTACAAATTGAACGATGATTTTTGGATAAACCTTGAATCACATTCGACAAAATTTATCAACTCAATTGTGAATGAATTGGAAAGAGTGCGCGAAGCCACAAAGGAAATGAAGTTGTAGATTGAATGAATAACAAAAACAACAAATAACTATGTCTAAAATCACCACAAAACAAGAACTCATCGCCGCCATCGATGACGGCTACGCCAAACTCAACGAGCAAATCGGAAAGATGACGACGGAGGAAATCGCCGCGCCTTTCAGCTTCGCTGCCGACCCGAAGAAATGCGGCGTGCGCTGGCAATACGACCGCTGCCTCCGCGACCTGCTGATTCACATCTACGAATGGCAGGTGCTGCAACGCCTCTTCGTGCAGAATATCCGCGAGGGTCATCCCAAGGATTACCTCCCCGACGAGTACCGCAAATGCTATCACGAGATGGACAAGATGCTGGTGGAGAAGCACCAAAACACGCCTTTGAAGGAAGCCCAACGCCTGTTGCAGCAAACCCACAAGGAGATGCTGGACCTCACCGAGAGCTTCACCGAGGAGGAACTTTTCACCAAGGGTTTCTACAAGAACACCTATACCACCAGTATGGCGGCCTATTTCGAGAGCGTCACCTCAAGCCCTTACGCGCAGGCGGTGAAACTGCTGAAGACGCATCAGAAGAGCTGCAAGGCGAATTAGTATTTCTGTAGGAACTCGGTATGCTTGGAAGATGGTTTTGAAGAAACTAAATTGAAAGAGAAAAATAATTGAATTATGATTGACTACCAAATATCCAGCCCAGAGACGATGGAGCGCGCCATCCGCGAGGTGGGTATCATCCCTTTTTTCAAGAGCAACATTCCTGGCTATTCCATCAAGGAGCAGACGCAGCCAGGGTTTTGGTTCGACGACGGTGACACGCTCGGCCCGTGGGACTGGAAAATCGACTGCCTCGAAAGCGGCGACATCGCCTACGGCAAATTCCTCTGCGGGAACAAAGCCGCTTTCGCGACCGTTCCGCTTTACCGCGAGTTGATGAACCTTCGCCGCGCGACCACCCAGCCCGACAAAGACGGACAGAAAATCATGGCATATCTCGACGAGCGAGGCAGCATCACCATCAAGGAGGTGCGGGCCTTGCTGGGCGTAAAGAAGGCCACCGCCGATGCTGCCATCGCCAAGTTGCAGCACCAGTGCCGCGTCGTCACGGGCGTGATTGAGCGCGTGTACCGTGGCCCCGAGCAGACCTACAACGGCTGGCAGGTTTCCTATTTCTGCACGCCCGAGTCGTTGTTCGACGGCGTCGACCTTCAAGCTGAGCGCTCGCCCGAGGAGTCGTTGGAGCTCCTTGTCGAGCAAATAACAAAGCTGACCGATGGAACCGCTACCCGTAAACAAATTCTGAGGATGTTAAAATAACAAGAACCCCAATTGTCATGAACAAAGTTAGAATCACCGCCGTCCGCCAAACGGTCTATCCCGACTTGATGGCGAAATATGAGAACCCGATTGAGCACACTTGTGATGTGTCAACTGGGCAGAGTTGGATCTCCTTCGATGGTCAATGCCCCGAGGGAATGTGCAACTCGGCATGGTCGTCGATGCGTGAGTTTGTGGAAAAACTGGCTCACGGCGAAGGCAACTTCTACGACGGCTGGATGCAGAACCCGATGAGCGCCATGATTAGTTGCAACGACGGCTTTCGGCCAATGAGTTTCTACCTCGAAGTCGTCCCGTGATCAGTTGTCTTCGAAATTGAGCGGGAATCGGTTCCACATTTCGTAAGGCTCGCCCATCTTTTCGACAAAAGTCGACCACATCATCTCGGTCGGCGTGTTGAATAGCTCGTCTACGGTGATGTCGCCAACGAGCCACGAGTTACGCACCAGCTCGTCAATCAGCTGTCCGGCATCCCAACCGGCATAGCCGAGATAGAAGCGCACGTTGTCTTCGTTGGCGATGCCTGTATTAATTAAGGTGGTCAGGGTCTTGTGGTCGCCGCCCCAGTACAGCCCGTCGATGATGGGGTACGACTCGGGGATGAGCTCGCCCAAAGTGTGGATGAAGAATAGCTGACTGTCGGACACGGGACCGCCTAGATAGACGGGGCCGTCGAAGTCGGGGAACGCGTCCACGACATGGCTTACGTCGACGTTGAGTCGCTTGTTGATGATGATGCCGAAACTGCCTTCCACCACCTCATGGTCGATGAGCAGGATGACCGACCTCCCAAAGTGGAAATCCTTCATTAAAGGCTCTGAAATCAGGATGTTACCCTGCTTCGGCTCCAACGAATTGCTCCTTATGACGAACTTTTCTCCCAAATCCATAGCGCAAAATTAGGCTTTTTGGACGAAATTCGAGCCATATTTTGTAATTTTGTGGCTTCAAAACGCATTAATTTTGGAACGCAAAGAAAATCAGCATCAATTTGAAGTCCTGCGAAGCGAGTTTTCGACTTTCACCTTCGAACGCCACACGGTGAGACGCGAAAACGGCACCTTGTCGCTGGCCTTCGAGTTCAACCTCGACGACCGCTATCGCTTTCGGCCGACGCTCGAAATCCCTTCTCGTCCGTTTTTTGATTGGGACAACATCCCGATGGAACAACTGGAGACTTTGGCTTTTCAAATCGGCATGACCGAGTTGGTGAGCTATTGGAAGATTGCCTGCCCGAAAAGGGTAGTGGTGAAGCCTTTTGCCCTGACGGAAAAACAAAAATCGTTCTGGAAAAAGCTGTATTACAATGGGTTGGGTGAATTCTTGTATTTGAACGGCATTACGGTTTCGGAAACGGAATTGATGAGTATAGAAACGCTGCCTATAGATTCCAATCGCACTGTCCCTGCAAGGAATGACATGGGTAGCGCGTGGTTTGAAGAAAAAACGCTCGTTCCCATCGGTGGCGGCAAGGATTCCGTGGTCACCTTGGAATGCCTGCGTGGCGAAATGTCCGTCATCCCTATGATCGTCAACCCTCGTGGCGCGACTTTGAATTGTGTGAAAGTGGCGGGTTATAGCGAAAACGACTTCATCGTCATTAACCGCACGCTCGACCCGATGATGCTGCAACTCAACAAGGAAGGCTACCTCAACGGCCATACGCCTTTCTCGGCTTTGCTGGCCTTCATTAGCGTTTTGGTTGCCTTCGGCAGCCACTCAAAAAACATTGCTCTCTCCAACGAAAACAGCGCGAATGAGTCCACGGTACCTGGAACAAACATCAACCACCAATACAGCAAATCCATCGAGTTTGAACGTGATTTCCGCAATTATGTGGCTGAAAACATCAGCGATGATGTGCAGTATTTCAGCTTCTTGCGCCCTCTGAGCGAACTGCAAATCGCCAGTCTGTTTGCCCAATGCGAAGCCTATCACCCTGTGTTCCGCAGCTGCAACGTGGGCAGCAAGACTGATTCATGGTGTGGCCATTGCCCGAAGTGCCTGTTTACTTGGATTATTCTGTCGCCGTTCCTCTCCAGAGAGAAACTGACCGCCATTTTCGGCAAGGACCTGATGGCCGACGAAAGCCTTCGCCCGATTTTCGAGGAACTGAACGGCACGGCGCCTGTCAAGCCGTTTGAATGTGTGGGGACGGTGGAGGAAGTTAATGCATGTATTAATGCGGGCGTTTCGACAGGCTCAACGACCATTGGTCTCGCTAAGGTCCCTGAGCCTGTCGAAGGGCCGACCGTAGAAGAAATCCTTCATCGTTTCAACCACGAGCATTTCCTTCCTGAGAAGTTCGAACAAATCCTAAAATCGAAGTTGAATGTTTGACTTGATTCTGAACCGGTTACGCGACAAACGCATCCTCATCCTTGGCTTCGGGCGCGAAGGCAAGTCGTCATGGACGTTCTTGCAAAAATATTTGCCTGACGCCATCGTTGGTGTGGCCGACAAAAACGAAATGGAGCATGTGCAATATTTTGGCACAGGTTACCTGGATTCCATCTACGACTACGACATCGTCATCAAGACGCCAGGTATCTCGTTGAAGGGCTTCGACACGAAAGGGGTGGAGATTACTTCGCAAACCGACTTGTTCCTCAGCCAGTTCCACGCACAAACCATCGGCATCACTGGAACGAAAGGCAAAAGCACCACGACCAGCCTGATTTACCATCTGCTGAAATCCTCAGGCCGCGATGCCATCCTCACGGGCAACATCGGCATCCCTTGTTTCGATGTGATGGAGGACATCAAGCCGGAAAGCATCGTCGTTTACGAGTTGTCGGCGCACCAATTGGAGTATGTGCACCACAGTCCACGTGTGGGCGTGTTGCTCAACATTTTTGAGGAGCATCTCGACCATTTCGGCACGATGGAACGCTATAAAGCAGCGAAACTCAATCTGTTGCGCTTCATGGGCGAGGACGACACGGCGATTATTCACGAGTCGTTATTGTGCGGCGTTTCGACAGGCTCAACGACCTGTAACACCGAGGTCCCTGAGCCTGTCGAAGGGCCGACAAAGCAAGTCAAGGTCTTTTCCTTGTTCGACTTCGACGACCTCATCGATCGTGAAACTTTGCCACTCAAAGGCGAACACAACCTGCTGAACGTCAAGGCGGCCTTGCTGGCTTGCGATGCCTATGGCGCTGATTATCATGAATTAATCCCATACCTTTACACCTTCAAGCCCTTGGAGCATCGTCTGGAACCCGTAGGCACCTTCGGCGGCGTGACTTTCGTCAACGACAGCATTTCCACCATTCCGCAAGCCGCCATCCAAGCTTGCAAAGCCTTGGGCCGCGTCGATTTCCTGCTGCTCGGCGGCTTCGACCGTGGCATCGATTACCAGCCTTTGGCCGATTTCCTGAGGCAAAATCCCGTGCCGCATCTTTTGTTTACAGGAAAAGCGGGGGAGAGGATGATGGGGTTGGTAAAAGGTTTTGCTGATGGTGTCGTTAAGGTCCCAGAGCCTGTCGAAGGGCCGACTTATACGTATTATTCCTCAATGGAAGAAGCCTTTGCCTACATTCAATCCCACGCAAAACCAGGCGACGTCGTCCTGCTTTCGCCCGCCGCATCGAGCTACGACCAATACAAGAATTTCGAGGAACGCGGACGGAAGTTCAAGGCGATGGCGGAAAAATTTACGCTTGGAGGTTCGGAGGATTGAAATCCCCCGATGTTTTCTGGTCGTCCCTTCGGGACTTTGGGAAAATACAAGAGCCGAAAGGAAAATTCCCTTCGGCTCAACACGAATCTATGTCGAACTTGCGTGTTTTCTATTTATCCCAATCGTCGTATTTCAGTTTGGCGTTGGCGGCTTTGCGTTCCGCATTGATGGCGGTGTAGTCCGTTCCACTTTGGTTTGTACTCTTCTTGCCAGCATTCTTGTCCTTGGCGGTTTGCTCTTCAGCTTCCAGTTGCTCTTGCTCTTCGTTCAAGGCATCGTTGGCTTCGATGGCCGCTTGACCGAGTGAATCCAAGGCTGCTGCGCCCTTTTCGGCCTGCTCCTCAATCTTTTTGCTGATCTTTTCGGCTTCTTTTTCAGCCACTTTTTCGGCTGCACGCTCAGCGGCGCGCTCGGCTCCTTTCTCCACGCCTCTTGAAATGGCCCTGCCAATGTTCTTGCCGATTTGGGCTTGTGCCGGGACCAATGCCACGGCAAACATTATCGTCAGTAATGCAAATAGTTTCTTCATCTTGCTGTGTTTTTTTGTGAATGATTATTTTTCAATTGATGTTAGGACGCTGGAACTCGATAGTTTTCCGTTGCCGTAAGTCTCTGATTTCACTACGCCGACACCGCGAGAGTACCAAGTCTTGATGGTTGATTCGCTCTTGATGCCCATCACGCGGCCCGATGAGGTTTGCTTCACCACATAGCATTTGAAAGTACCTGCGGGTGTCGTGATTTCCTCACGGTCGACGACTTCGTTTTAGGTGATGGTCGATTTCACGCGGAATCCGCCAATGTTGGCGATGGCTTCACCCAGAGGCAGTTTCATTCCGACTGCCAGTTTGTTAGGAATGTCGAACAACTCTGGGTCGGTGACGGTTACGTCAATTGTTCCGTCACCCATGCCAATTTGTGCACTGCCATTGCGAATCTGAACCTTCACCTCGGTGGTGCTGACCACACCAGCGGCGTTCACCGTCGATTCCACGGTGATGTCGTAGTTGCCGTCCTTTCCCGCAACCTCTTTGAAGGTTTGGACGGTCGATCCGTTTTCCTTGTCTTTGGCGTCGTAGTCGGTGTAGGTCAGCACCGCGCCTTTCGTGGTGCAGTAATAGGGTTCTTGGGCGTTGGCCTGTAGGAATCCTGCTATAATCAGGATGAGAATGAACAGTTTTTTCATAGGGTGTTGATTTTTAGGAATTAAAAATGTAGAGACGTGCCATGGCGCGTCTCTACAATCCATAACTAAATTACGGCAGGTCGTTCAGAATCTGTCCGCTTTCGTATTCCACACCGTTCCATTCGCCGCCGCTTTCGAGCCACACGTTGCCGTGGCCGCAGTTCACAAACGTGTTGTTGCCGTGGTTGATGCGACCGAACAGCTCCACACCGTCCAAGGTGATACCATAGTAGTAGCTCTTGCCGATGGTGCAGTTGGTGAGCGTGAGGCGCGAGTCGTCGTAGATGCAAATGCAACCGCCGTGGAAGTAGGCGTCATCCTCGCCGCAGTTCAGGATTTGGCAGTAGTTCATCACCGAGGCTTCCTTTGTGCTGTGGTACTTGATGCCAATCCAGTAGCTGGTTTCGTCCTCCATGCCACGGAAAACGATGGGTTTGTCGGCGGTGCCGTCAGCGATGAGGGTCGCGACATCTTCCACATAGACGTTCTCTCCACTCTTGAAGTACATCTGTGTGCCAGGCTCGATGGTGAGCTTGTAGCCGCCACTAATCCAAAGGCCGTTTTCCATATAATAAGGTATGGGCAGGGCCTTCATTGTGGTGTGTTGCTCCATTCTGATGTCGCGGCAGCGGGCGTCGATGAAGTTGTAACCGTTGCTGCTGAAGTTGTTGTTGGCGGTCAGGTCGAGGAGACCAACCCAATCTTCGCTCACGATGGGGTATTGGGCGCAGTTCTTGATGGTGTTGCCCTCGAAGGCGGTGAAGCGGGTCTCATACTCCATGTCGATGCCATAGCCGAGCGAGCCGTCGATGGTGCAGTTCTTCATGGAAACCTTGGCGCCTTGCAGGTCAATCACGCCGCTCCAAACATAGTCGTCGGAGCCGCCGCGCAGGAATTGCACATACTCCCAAACATTGTCGGCACGCTTTGACTCAACGACAATCCTGTCCCAAGAGCCGTTGTTGGGGTTGTTGGCGGGGCCTTCGAAGATGATGGGTTTGTCGGCAGTGCCAACCATGCGGAGGCCAGCGTTCTCGTGCACCCACAAGCCTCCGTTTGTGCCGGTGAACATGATGGTCACGCCGGGTTCGATGGTGAGCAATGCGTTGCCGTCGATGCTAATCATGCCGTCGATGATGTAGTCAACGGGCAGGCCGAGGTCGGGCCAAGTGGTGTTGGAGTCGATGTAACCGGAGATTTCGGTCGGGTTGGTGGTTTGGCCGCCGCCACTGCCACCGCCGTTGCCGAAGGTCACGGTCACGATGTAAGTGGCTTGGGTGCCGTCTTCGGCGGTCACAATGTAAGCCACGGGGTTAGTGAAGTCCATCGGGATGCCCGAGGCAGGGTTGACGGTAGCCTTTTCCGAAACGGTGATGACAGGAACCATCGAAGTGACTGCCGTTCCCTCAGGCACGGTGGCCACGATGGTCTTGGCGCTTTCGGTGATGACAGCCTCAACCGCTGGCGAGACAAATGAGAACGACAGGATTTTCTTTTCGCTGCTTTCCTTTTTCTGGCAGCCGGTCAGCGATGCCGCAATCACGAGCATGACGACCAAAGTTTTACAAAGTTTCTTCATGTTGATAAAGTTTTAGTATGAACGAGCAAAAGTAGCCCCTTATTCAATGCGCGTCAACTCCCCAAATGGGGGTATTTTGCTACGATTGAACATTTTGTAGTCTGATTTTGGCGAATAATCCCTACTTTTGCACTATGAAAAGGCGGTTTTCAGATACCTTATTATTATTGTTGCTGTTTCTGGCGGGAAATGTATCGGCTCAATATGGCGACCATCGCAACCGCAAAACGGACTCGTTGGAGCGTGTCCTGGAAAGCGAAAACCCGCCCAGAGGCGAACAACTGATGCGCGCCTATCTCGACCTGATGTGGGGGTATTTGCAGACCGACGGGAAACGGTCAGCCGAATATGCACACAAGGCCGTGGACTTGTCCTACAAGATGAACGCCTTGAACGCCCGCGTGGATGCCTTGAGAATTTTGGGGCTGATTTCATACGGTGGCGACGATTACGAAACCGCTCTCGACTATTTCGACCAAGCCCTGAATGTGACCGAGCAGATGAAAGGCGACAAACGCTACGAGGAATCGGACATCGACAACAACCTCAGCGCGCTTTACGGCTCTATCGCCAATGTCTACAACATGCAGGATAAGGCGCATTTGGCCATCCATTATTACCAACTGGCGGCGCCGATTTTCGAGAAGCACCATTGGATGGAATCGACGGCCATCCTTTATTATAACATCGGTGAACTTTATAGCAGCATGGGCAATGGCGAGGAAGCCGAGCGCACTTACTTGTTGGCGGTTGCCGCAGCCGAGGCTTCTGGTGATTCGTTGCTGATGGCCATGCCGCACAAAGGCTTGGCGAAATTGTACCTTGGCAGCGACCTGACAAAAGCTGAGGAATCGGCCCAAATTTGCTACGATTACTACAGCCGTCACGTTGAGGAGGAACGAGAGGATTACATTGTGACCTTGCTGGTTTTGGCGCGAATCCAGAAGAAACACTACCACGACCTTGACCGTGCCGAAGCCCTTGTCAACGAGGCTACGGAGCTGATAAACAATGACGTTGGCTCGGAGACGGTTGGCGACCTCTACAACGCCTGCTGCGAATTGGCAATGGAGCGTCAGCAATGGCAAAAGGCCGAGGAGTTTGCGTGGAAAGCCATCGATGCAGGCGAATCTGACACCTACAACGACCTTGGTAGCTATGTCTATCTGACACAAATATACGCCGAACTTGGTGATATTCAAAAAGTTAAAGAATGTGTGACCACGGTTTTCAACGGCATGGAGCAATTCGCTACGACCAATTACCAGTCCAGCCTGTCCCAAATGGAAGTGCTCTACGAGACGGAGAAGAAACAAGCCGCCATCGAGCAGTTGAAAAGGGAAAAGCATTGGTATGCAATGGGTTCTGTTTTGGTCGGCTGCATTTTGTTGCTGCTTGCTCTCTTGTTTTTCCTTCTGTGGCGTGCCGTGAGGCAAAGCAAGAAAACGGCGGTCGTGAAAGCCAAGCTCGACGGCGAGCTGAGCGAGCGCGTCCGCCTTGCCCACGACCTCCACGACCGCATGGGCGGCTTGCTGACGGCCATCAAGCAAAACATTGGCGATGCCGATGGCACAGCGGCCGAGCTGACGGATGAAGCTATGCGCGAAATGCGCAATGTGGCACACCATCTTTTGCCCGACGCACTACAACGCTATGGATTGCGAACAGCCTTACGCGACTATTGCATGACCATGAAAAAGGTCGGTTTCTCTTTTATCGGTGACGAGAAACATATTGAGAATGAAGAAATTGCATATTGCATCGTTCATGAATTGGTCAACAATGCCGTAAAAAGTGCGGATGCCGACCATGTGCAGGTTCAAATGATTGTAGACCAAGAAAATACGACAATCAATGTGAGTGATGATGGCAATGGCTTGATTGATTTGGATGCCCACGGATGCACTGGTTTGCGTGGCATTCGTGAAAGGGTTGAGACCATTGGTGGATTAATGGATGTCTATGCCAAGCCAGATGAAGGCTGCGAAATCAATATAGTATTCAAAAACGACAGAAAGGATGATTAGCTTGATGATTGTTGAAGACCACCGCATAGTGGCTGAAGGATTGGAAAAATTGATTGTTGAAAACTCCGACAATCAAATTGTTGCAATTTGTTCGACTTTAAAGGATGCCTCTGCAAGGTTGGCCGAACTAAAGCCTCAAATCGTATTGCTCGACGTGGCTTTCCCTGATTTTGACGGCATTGACGCCATACCCGAATTGCAGACGCAGAGTCCTCAAACGCATTTCATCATGTTGACCATGTTTGCCGATGTTTCGGTGATCCAACGCGCAATGCGGGCTGGAGCCAAAGGGTATTTGTTCAAGAACGTCAGCACTGATGAGCTGTTGCGTGCCATTAATCATGTTGCGGCGGGAGGTTCCTATCTTTGTGAGGAGGCCCGACAAATCCTTGCCCAAACTGTGGATGCGAAACCCATGCTGACGTTGCGTGAGCGCGAAGTCCTCCGCTTGATGTCTGAAGGTTTGACGATGAAGGCAATCGCCGACAAGCTTTGCCTTAGCTTTGAAACGGTGCACAGCTACACCAAAAACATACGGCAGAAATTGGGTTGCAACAACAGCACTTCGCTGGTACGCACCGCAATTGAACAGCATCTGATATAAAAAATGCGAAAATGAAAACCATTTCCGCATTTTGTCGTTAAGGGAACCAATCAAGTTAGTTTTTCCCCACTTTGATAGTCTTGCCGCCACCACTATTGTTGTTGCTGCCCGAGCCGCTATTGTTGTTGCTGTTGGTGCCGGTTTTCGGTTTCACCGTGGTTTTGGGTGAGGAGCCAGTTGAATTGCCACTGCCTGTGTTTTGGCTTGGCGTGGTCATCTTGTAGCCTGCCGCTTCGGCCATCTCCTTGATGTGGGCGGCGCGCTTGCTGGTGTTGGGGTGGGTTGACATCAGTTCGGCTATTCTGCTCGAAGAACTGCTGTTGCCTTCAAGGCTGACCAGCACATTCAATGCGTGGTACATGGCATACGGGTCGACGCCGTTCTTGATGCAGAACTGGAATGCCGTTTCGTCGGCTTGGGTCTCCTGCTTGCGCGAATAGGCGTTGCTGGCCAACTGTTGCCCGATGTCGCCAAGGAAACCCGTTGAAAGCGCACCAGCCGTGGTGTTGACAGCGGCAATGCCGTAACGGGCGGCCACTACGAGATAGGCGGCACGGTAGGCGTCGCGCACGTCTTTATTAATAAGGTGTCCCAATTCGTGACCGATGACGGCAAACACTTCGTCGTCGTTCATGACGTCCATCAATCCAGTGTAGACGCGCACGCTGCCGTCGCCGCTGGCAAAGGCGTTGACCGTGTTCGATTGGTAAACCTTGTAGTTCAGGTTCAAGTCGCCAATGTTGTGGAACTTGGCCATGATGCGGTCGAGGCGTTGCGTGTAGCTGTTGTCGGCAGGCAGGATGGTGTTCTGTCCGTCGGATTCCACCATGTACTGGCTGCAGAGTTCCTTAATCTGCGAGTCGCTAATGGTGAGGGCTTGCACTGCAGCGGCACCAGCATTCAAGGCGGCGTTGGAATCGACTACCTTCAGGGAGGTGCAACTTGTCATCATCGTGACAACCATTGCACCAATTAATGCTAATTTCTTCATATTGAACAAGTTTAATGTTTAACTTCAAATTAACCCTGCAAAAATAGTGCATAAAAACGGAATTTTTTTGAAAAAAATGCATTTTTTTCTTGCATGTTCCAAATTAATCGTATCTTTGCGGCATCAAAATAATATCAAAATAATATCACTTATGAAAACAAAAGAATTTGAATTCAAGGGACTTGCGATGAACGGATTCGTCGCATTATTCATCGAAATCGCCATCGTGGCACTGAGCATCTGGGGCCTGGTAGCCTTCGCAAACGAACAATTGGCAACGCCAGTGTGGGCAATCATCGGCCTGCTGCTGGCCTGCATCCTGCCCATCGGCTTCCGCAAGCTGGAGCCGAACGAGGCCATGGTGATGCTGTTTTTCGGCAACTACCGTGGCACCTTCACCAAGACGGGCTTCCACTGGGTCAACTTCCTGATGACCTCCAAGAAGGTCTCGCTTCGCGCCCGCAACCTCAACCCCGACAACATCAAGGTGAACGATAAGACGGGCAACCCGATTATGATTGGCCAAATTCTGGTGTGGCGCCTGAAGGACACCTACAAGGCCATGTTCGAAATCGACTCGCAGACGATGGCCGGTGGCGGCTCGGGCACGGCTCCCGTGACGGTGGGCAACCGTATGCGTGCCTTCGAGAGCTTTATCAAAGTGCAAAGCGACGCTGCCTTGCGCGAGGTGGCGGGCATGTATGCCTACGACGAAAACGAAGCTGGCAATGACGAACTGACCCTTCGCGCTGGCGGCAAGGAAATCAACGATGTGCTGCTGGCCAAGCTGAACGAAAGACTGACGATGTCGGGCCTCGAAGTGCTGGAAGCGCGCATCAATTATCTGGCCTATTCGCCTGAAATCGCCGCCGTGATGCTGCGCCGTCAGCAGGCTGCCGCCATCATCTCGGCCCGTGAGAAGATCGTGGAAGGCGCCGTCTCGATGGTCAAGATGGCCTTGGACAAGCTGAAGGAAGACAGCGTCGTCGAGCTGGACGAGGAACGCAAGGCCGCCATGGTAAGCAACCTGATGGTGGTGCTCTGCGCCGACGAATCGGCACAACCGGTGGTCAATACAGGGTCGTTGTATTAATATTGGATCGGTAGAGACGCAAAATTTTGCGTCTCTACATTGCCAACAAAAAACATCTGAAAATGGACAAAGATTTCATCACATTTCTTGCCATCGGCATCATCGCCATCGGCATGGCAATTTTCGGGAAATTCCGTCCCGAGTTGATTTATCGGAATTACAAAGGTGTTATTGCCCCTGACCGACAAAGGTTTATGTTCTTTGCGTTGCTGATTTATGGCATCATGTTCATTCTGATTGGCGTGGCAACTTGCGTCCCGCAGTTCCAAGCCGTCAAGAGTGCCCTTGCCATTACCATTGCCGTGGCGGCCACGGTGGTGATGCTGCTCATGCTATGGAAAATTTTGCTCAGCTCCAACGAAAGGTTCAGTAGGATTGGCTTTGCACTGATGATGTTTCTTTCCTTGGCGTTGATTGGATTAAGCATTTATTATTGGATGATTACCTTAAACTAAACAAACATGACTGGTATAATCCTGTTAGTCGTCTTTTTGCTCATCGTGATAGGCGTTCCGGTGTGGTTTGCCATCCGTGTGAAGCGGCATCCAGAGAAAGATCGTGGAATGAGAAGGGTAATGGAAGAGCAACGCGGACCAGAATACGAGGCTGGAATGCAGAAATTCCTTATGACCAATTACTTGACCACTGGCCTCTCTTGGGCGATGGCAGCGTCGCTCCAATTCTTTTTTGGCATGAAAGATATTCTTTCGATGCTGATTGCTGGATGTGTCTTTTGCTTGGTGTTGGTCATTGCCAAATGGCGTTTTATTGGTGAGTTCAGTAAGGCGGGAATGGTTACTTTTGCAGTCGGGCTTGTGGCGACTGTGGTTTATCTGGTTGTAAATTAAATAGATAGTTTTTATATTGGTGAAAAAATAAAGACAAAAATGAGCAATCTCCTTAGTATTGTAATAGGCATTTTTATGATTCTTAATGCGTTCCGCATCAGATATGTCCCTGATAGAGTGTGCATTCGGAAGCCTTTTCGACTCGCTTCGCTTTGGTGGCGGGAACCGTTTTCGGCGAAAGGATGGAAGGCCAAGTATTATGAGGAATTGGCAGAAAACCCTGAATTGCAGCACCTTTACTTCATCAACTTTCTTATAACGGGCGCATTGTTCATCCTTCCCGCCTTGATAGGATTTGCTTTTGGCATCAATGTCATCTATTTTATGCTCTTTGCTGGCATTGTTTCAGGCGTCTTGTTCTTGTATGCCAAGCAAAGGGTCACGGGCAGAATCGAGGCTTGGAAATGGGTAATGTTTGCCGTGGTGTTTTTTGGCGTGGTGATAGATTGGTCAATATCATACAAGAAAAGCAAGGTGGAGGTCTTGCCTGAAATGCTCTCCATCGAAGGCGATTATGGGCGGACAATCCATTACCAAGGCATTGATTCCGTGAGGGTTGTCGATGAACTTCCCAAAACCAAATATTGTAGGTCGGGATATGGTTTTGGAACGGCCAAGAAAGGTGTGTTCCGCCTGAAGGACGGTTCCGATGTCACGTTTTACCTGTTGGGCAAAGAAGCGCCTTATTTGGAATTCTACACCTATGCCGGTCTCTTTCTCGTCAACCGAAAAACGACGAGTGAGACGGAGCAACTGATTGAAGAACTGAAAGTTAAAATTGGAGATAAATTTGTAAATTGAATACTATGGAACTCTTTGATTATTTGATTATTGGAACGGGCATACTGCTGATTGTGATGGGGTGGCTCTGCTACCGCTTCCCGAACATGATTAATCCCTACGGCAGCATGTCGCCCGAACGCAAAGCCCTCGTGGACATCAACGGCCTGAAGCGGGCAACAGCCATCATCCTCACCATCATGGGGCTGCTGATTATCGTTGCGGATGTCTTTCGTATTTTCAATGTGATTGACCTGGAAGTGGCTTCTTGGCTGTTTCCGGGTTCGGTCTTGATCATGATAATTCCGATCATCATTGTCATGAAGAAATACAACGGATTCGGGCGCGACAAGACGGGCGAAGGCGTTTACGGCCCGAGGCTTGAACGGCCTGCCAAGTGGACTTTGGTCATTCTTGGTTTGTCGATGGTCTTTGTCGCGGTCATTCTTGCCATGAGCAGCCGTCCGCAGCGGATTACGGTGGGCGAGGAGTCGGTCAAGATTTCGGGCATGTATGGCAGGGAAATCCCCTTCGCCGACATCGTTTCAGTGAAAGTTTTGGAGCAGCTGCCGCCTATCAAGATGCGCACCAATGGCTCCAGCACGGGCAAGTATTCCAAAGGCCATTTCCTCTTAGAAAATGACGAAAACTGTATGCTGTTCGTCCGCCACAAAATGCCGCCTTACATCGAGATTCGCACGACGGACAACCTTTATTATTTCAATGGCGCGAGCGAAGAAGAGACGCTGTCGCTGTTTAAAGCGATAGACGCGAGACTTCGGAACGGCGTTTCGACAGGCTCAACGGCCTTCGCTTTCCTGATAAAGTTAAGGGTCCCTGAGCTTGTCGAAGGGCCCGCGTCAAAAAAAGAGAGGGGATAAGAATGGCCAAAGAAAAAGAAAATACGAACACCAAGACCTTCCTGCTCCGCGTGGACGCCGAGACGATGGAGGCCGTGGAGAAATGGGCTGCCGACGAATTCCGCTCCGTCAACGGGCAGCTGCAATGGATCATCGCTGAGGCATTGAAGAAGTCGGGGCGAAAAAAGAAGTAAAAAAGCAAACATCATGGACAAAGAAACTTGGACCATCATATTGGTGGTATTCCTTTACCTGCTACAAGCCGTCATCGGCGGTTGGGTTGCCCGAAGCCGAGGCAAGTCGTTCTGGCTTTGGTTTGCCGTGTGTTTCCTCATCATTCCGCCTTTCGGCTGGATTCGAATGTTCATGGGCACCCGCGACGACACCATGCCCTAATTCATAGAAATCCGCTGCGATGTAAATGAAACAAGAATACTGATATGACGCTTCAACCGTCATTGCGGGCGCAGACCCGCAATCTCCTGATATAATTTATAGTTTATGAAAAGCCCATTCTTATTTTTACTATCATTCATCACCCTCCAATCCCAAGCCCAAGTGGAAGGCTATTGGAAAGGCCAAATCGACCTTGGCGGCCAAAAACTGGAGATGGCGTTCGACATCAAAGCCGTTGAAGGCGGTTTCGCCGCCACTTTGGATGTGCCTGCCCAAGGCGCGTTCGATGTTCCCGTTGACGAAACAACCTTTGCTGACGGCCAACTGGAACTGAAAATGAAATCGATGAAGGCCTCCTATTCTGGCGTTTTGACAGACAACGCCATCGAGGGCCAATTCACCCAACACGGGATGAGCTTTCCTTTGAACCTCACGAGAGGCGAAAAGGAAGCACAAGTCGCCCGACCGCAAGACCCGCAGCCGCCGTTCAACTATCGCGTTGAGGAAGTGACCTTCGTCAATCTGAAAGAAGGCAATACCTTGGCTGGCACGCTGACGCTTCCCAAGAAACGCGGCAAGCATCCCGCCGTGGTGCTCGTCTCGGGTAGCGGACAGCAGAACCGCGACGAGGAGCTGATGAACCACCGCCCGTTCTGGGTCATCGCCGACTATCTCACGCGCAACGGCATCGCCGTGCTGCGCTACGACGACCGTGGCATGGGCGGCTCCACGGGCGAGGTGGAAAACGCCACTTCGCTGGATTTCTCCTACGACACCGAAGCCGCTTTCGACTACCTTCGCAACCGCAAGGAAATCGACGCTTCGCAAATCGGCATTCTGGGTCACAGCGAGGGCGGCATCATCAACTTCATGGTGGCGGCACGTCGTCCCGAGGTGGCTTTCCTCGTTTCGTTGGCGGGTCCGGCGGTGAACGGCATTGAGGTGCTCAAGGCACAGCAGGCGGCCATCCTTCGCGCGCAAGGTATGACGGAGGAAATGATCCAATTCAGTGCCAATGTGAATGCCCAGCTTTTCGACATCGTCGAGGCATCCAACAGTAGGGAAGAGGCCGACAGCATTTTGCGCCAACGATTGCCGGCTTGGGGCTACGACGCGGAACGCACCGAGCAGACCGTAGAGCAGCTGGCGTCGCCGTGGATGTATTATTTCCTGAAATACGACCCCACGGAAGCCATCGTGAAGACGACTTGTCCCGCCTTGCTACTCAACGGCTCGAAGGACCTGCAAGTCATTGCCTCACAGAACCTTCCTGCCTACGAGAGAATCATCTCCGAACACGGAAAAACCAACCTCACTCTGCGTGAATTGCCCAACTTGAACCATCTCTTCCAGCATTGCGAGACGGGCTCGCCCGACGAATACGCCACCATTGAAGAGACGATTTCTCCCGAGGTGCTGGAGATGATTGTGGAGTTTGTGAAAAGAGTTGAAAAATAATTTATTAGAAGTGAAATCGTAAGAAAAATATTCCTATCTTTGCAGCCCATTCAAGCCGCCCATCCAGAATGATGGCGACATCAGCGGTTTGAGTTGACAATCAAAAGTTTAACCTCCTCGCGGGCGGTGTTCTGGGACGCTTACGGGTACAATTTCTATCAAAATTATCATGGCAGAAAACGAAAACATCATCAACGAGGCTATGCCAGCAGAAGAAAAGCCAGTTGAAAAGAAACAAAGAACTCCAAGACCGAAACCAGTTCCCGCCGAAGATTTCGATTGGACTTCGTCACACAAGAAGTTCGACAACTATTCAGCTGACGAACGCGCAAAACTCGAAGAGAAGTATGCAGGCACAATGAACCAGATTGCCGACCACGAGGTCATCGAAGGCACTGTCGTTGCCATCACCGACCGCGAAGTCGTCGTCAACATTGGCTTCAAGTCAGATGGTGTTATTCCTGTTGCTGAATTCCGCACCCAACCCAACCTGAAGGTGGGCGACAAAGTGGAAGTCTACGTCGAGAACCAAGAAGGCCCCAATGGCCAACTCATCCTCTCGCACAAGAAAGCCCAACTGCTTAAGTCGTGGGATCGCGTCAACGAGGCCTACGAAAAGGGCGAAATCGTCAACGGTTACGTCAAGAGCCGCACCAAGGGTGGCCTCATCGTTGAAGTGTTCGGCCTCGAAGCCTTCCTGCCTGGCAGCCAAATCGACGTCAAGCCTATTCGCGACTACGACGTGTTTGTTGACAGCGTGATGGAATTCAAAGTCGTGAAGATCAACCAAGAGTTCAAGAACGTGGTTGTGTCTCACAAAGCCCTCATCGAGGATGAACTCGAAGCCCAGAAGGCCGAGATCATCAGCAAGCTCGAGAAGGGTCAAGTCCTCGAAGGCGTGGTCAAGAACATCACCACCTACGGTGTGTTCATCGACCTCGGTGGCGTCGACGGTCTCATCCACATCACCGACCTCAGCTGGGGCCGCATCACGCACCCCGAAGAGGTGGTCACTTTGGACGAGAAGATCAAGGTCGTCATCCTCGACTTCGACGACAACAAGAAACGTATCGCTTTGGGTCTCAAGCAACTCACTCCTCATCCGTGGGATGCCCTCGACGAGAACCTCAAGGTGGGTGACACCGTCAAGGGTAAGGTCGTCGTCATCGCCGACTACGGCGCGTTCGTCGAGATCGCTCCTGGCGTCGAAGGCCTCATCCACGTGTCCGAGATGTCATGGTCACAACACCTCCGCAGCGCTCAGGACTTCCTGAAGGTGGGCGACGAGGTGGAAGCCAAGGTCTTGACGCTCGACCGCGAAGAACGCAAGATGAGCCTCGGCATGAAGCAGCTGATGCCCGACCCGTGGGCCAACATCACCGACCGCTATCCGATTGGCTCGAAGCACACCGCCACCGTGCGTAACTTCACTAACTTCGGCATCTTCGTCGAGCTCGAAGAAGGCGTCGACGGTCTGATCCACATCAGCGACCTCAGCTGGTCGAAGAAGATCAAGCACCCGGCCGAATTCACCAAGGTGGGCGAAACCATCGAAGTCGTCGTTCTCGACGTCGACCAGGAGAACCGCCGCCTCAGCCTCGGCCACAAGCAACTCGAAGAGAATCCTTGGGACGTGTTTGAGACCGTCTTCACCGTCGGTTCAATGCACCAAGGCACCGTCATCAGCGCTTCCGACAAGGGCGTGGTGGTCAGCCTGCCCTACGGCGTCGAAGGCTTCTGCCCCAGCCGCTATATGAAGAAGGAAGACGGCACCAACGCCAAGGTGGACGACACCCTCGAGTTCAAGGTCCTTGAGTTCAACAAGGAAAGCAAGAAGATCATCCTCGCCCTTCCTAAGGTAGAGGAGGAGAAGGAAACCTCAGCCAAGAGCGCAGAGGAAAAGGCCGCCGAAAAGGCTGCCAAGCAAGCCAAGCGCACTGTGAAACAAATCAATGACAACATTGAGCACAGCACCCTCGGCGACCTCGAAGTCCTGGCCGGTCTGAAGGAAAACCTTGAGAAGCAAGAGAAAGCCCAACAAGGCGAATAATTCAAATCCTTGAAAAAGAAATCCCGCTTTCGATGAAGGCGGGATTTTTTTATTTGTTCTTCACATAGTCGTTCATCTTCGACTTGCCCCAAATCACCTCCATGATTTGGAGCGACTCCTGCACATCCATGTTGCCTCTGGCCTCGAGGTTGCGCTGGATGAAGACGCAGTCGGTCAGTTCGGCGTTGTCGCACACGATGTCGCGTGCCAAGGCATCGCAGGTGGGGGCGCCACAGATGCCACAGTCGGTCTGGGGCAGACGGGCACGGTACTCGTCAATCTTCTTCATCTTCTCCAATGCGATGGCGATGTTGTCGTCGAGAACCAGCATGCTACGCGGCTTGATGTCGCCCACTTTCATGTTGCGCATCAGGTAGCTGCGCTCTTCCTCCAACTCATGGTCTTTGGTCTGCTCGCCCTTGCGCTCGCGGTCGGCAATCTTGCGGGCCCGGCCAAACACGCGCTCACAGATGAGAAAACGGTTGTCGCAGGTCAAGATGCCACCAGGACAGCTTTGGTCGCAGGCGCGGAGCTCCAGGAAGTCGACATCCTCAATCTCTTCGTTTTCAACTTTTTCCAAAAACTCGATGACGTTGTGGATTTCGTCGATAGAGTAGGAGTGGCGCGCATCGCTGAGGCGGCGTTCGCCATTGGTGAGCGAGGTCAGCACACCGTCGGCAGAAAGCTGTGAAACAGGAAGTTTCACCTCCTTGTAGCCTTTGCCTTGCTTCTTGATTTCCTTATAGACGCGGTTGTAGAGCGAGTCCATGTTGATGACACCGTCGACCAGCGACTTCTCTTCGCCAACGGGGTTCTTCACGGCCGCAATCTTGGCCGCGCATGGCGTGATGTAGAAAATGCCAATCTGATCGTCTTTCAGCTCCATTTCCGCCTTGATCTTGCGGCGGATATACATGGCCGTGATGTCGATGGGAGCTCGCAGGGGTATGAGGTTCTCGGTCAGCCCGGGGAACTTCACCTGGATAAGGCGCACGATGGCCGGACAGAAGGTCGAAATCAGCGGCTTGATATCAGGGTGCTCAGCGGCATATTTGTTTTTGGCTGCAGTATAGATGGGTATGGATGACTCCGTCTCGATGACGTGGGTAAAGCCAAGCTCCTTGAGGATGGCATAGATGCGCGACACGGTGATGTCGTTCGGGAACTGCCCGAAAAAGACAGCCGGAAGCAGGGCGACGCGGATAGGGTAGTTGAAGATGTCCTCGAAGTCGTCTTGCTCGATGAAGATGGAGCGGGTGGGACATACCTTGAAGCAGTTGCCGCAGTCGATGCAGCGGTCGGGCATCAAGACGGCCTTGCCGTCGCGAACGCGCAGCGCCTCTGTCGGACAGGCCTTCATGCAATGTGAGCAGCCGATGCAAGTGTCTTCATCGATTTTCAGGGCGTGAAAGAAAGGAGTCTTTTCCATAGTTGTCAGTCGTTAGTTGTTCAGTTGTCAGTTCTGGACGCGCTTTGCGTCATTGCAAGGGAGGCACGACCGAAGCAATCCAGACCATTGTTTACACAAAATTCACCTCCATCTCGACGGTCGTTCCCACGCCGACGGTGGATGTCACATTCAATTTGTCCACATTCTTCTGGATGTTAGGCAAGCCCATGCCCGCGCCAAAACCCATGTTGCGGACCTCGGGCGAGGCCGTGGAGTTGCCTTCCTGCATGGCCCACGCGATGTCGGGGATGCCGGGACCCTTGTCTTCCACCTTCAGGACGATCTTGTCGGGTTCGATGTCGGCATAGATCATGCCGCCGTAGGCGTGGGCGATGGCGTTGACTTCCGCCTCGTAGAGGGCGACGACCACCCGCTTCACGATCTGGGGGCTGATGTTGAGTTGCTTCAAGGTCTTCTTGATAGCGCTCGATGCGGCTCCGGCGTTCACAAAGTCCGCTTCAAATACTTGGTATTCTAAGTGCATGGCATGGCGTTTTAGTTAGACATAAGTTAAAAAATGGGTTGCATACCCGCGTTGAAGAGCAGCCCGCAGGCCTTGAACATGGAGAAGTCGCTTTCCATGACGACCATGTTCTCGTCCTCGGCTTCCTCAATCATCTCCTCGGTGGCTTTCTTGCGGCGGACGAGGACGACGATGTCGAGGTTACCCATCTCGCAGGTACGGATAGTCTGCATGTTGCAGAGACCGGTCAGAATGACTGGGTTGTAGTCGCCCAATGTGAGCACGTCGCTCATCAGGTCGGAGGCGAAGGCGGTTTCGTGCTCTTCGTCCAAGCGGTCGTGGCCGCACAGAACCTTGGCGTTCAGTAATTCTGCAATCTGTCGTAGTGTCATTGTCTTGTTTAATTAACGTTGTTGAATCTTTCGTTATTGACTCGGGACTTCGGGACGCGAGACTTTTGGAGGTATCGTAGTCCCCGTGTCCCGCAGTCTCGCGTCTTACAATGCCACAAAAATAAGCCTTTTTTGGTTAAGTGGGCTGAAAAGTGGGAATTTTTGTTGGAAAAACAATCCCATCCTCACGCCAACATCGTCATATACACAGGAAGCAATATGGTGTTCCCATCGTATTGCAGGTCTTTCGTGTAAATCATAATCGGGTGGTCGATACGAGACGAATACTTCTTGCAAAAGGCATCCAACGAGGCATGGGTCTTGTATCCCGACGACTTGACCTCAATGGGTACGAGTTTGTTGCCGCGCGAAAGAAGGAAGTCAACCTCATAGTTGTGCTTGTCGTCTTTTGGGAATGTGTGGTAATACAGTTGGTTGCCCGCAGCGGCTAACATTTGTGCCACGGCATTTTCATAAATGTATCCCAGATTGGCCGCCAACTTGTCGGAAAGCAGTTTCTGGTAGATGATGTTTTCAGTGTAGGCTTTGTCCCAAAAGCAAAGTGTCACGAAAAGCCCCGTGTCGGCCATGAAAATCTTGTAACGGCTCAAGTCCTTGTTCAGCGACAAACCCACCATCGGGTCGGCGCAACGGTAGCAAAACAAAGTGGTCTTGCTGTCGGCAAGGGCTTGCAGCATCTCCGACATTTTCTCCTCCGTTTTGTTTCCAACCACAGGATAAGGTTGGTAACGTGAAATGTTGCTGCTCAACTGTGCCGGAATGTTCTGAAACAGTTTTTCAATGCTCCCGCTGGGGTCAATCTTTTGGAAATCATCAAGATAAAGACGGATAATGTCTCGCTTGGTTTGGTCGACCATGCTTAAATTGTTGGTTTCCAAATATGTATTGACGGCTTGCGGCATACCTCCCACAAGCATATACAGACGAAAATCGAACATGGTTTTGCGATGCGCTGCGCCAAGGGACCGTTTTTTTTCGTAGAACTGTTTTAGCAATTCCAAAGTGGCCGTGTCATCCAAAGCCCATCGGAATTCCTCGTAATCCATCGGATAAAGCGTTATGCGTTCCTCCTCGCTTGGAATGGTGATGTCCTTGGTGTTTTTCTTGATGCTGATGAGCGAACCCGTTTCGATGTAATCGTATCGGCCATCGGCCACAAGGTATTTTATGGCTTGCCTTGCCCGAGGGCAGTTTTGCACCTCGTCGAAAATGATGACGGCTTTGCGTGGCTTGAGTACCACATTGTAATGTTGCTGCAACTGTAGGAAAACGTCGTCAAGGTCAGTCAAGTCCTCAAACAAGTTCTTGATGCGATTTGGTGTGTTGTTGAAATCGATAAGGATGTGCGATTCGTACTCGTTTTTCGCAAACGAAGTGACTAAAGTCGATTTCCCGACACGCCTTGCACCTTCAATCAGAAGGGCGGTTGTGCCTTGACGTTCGGTCTTCCATTGCAACATTCTGTTGTACAATTTCCGCCTAAAAACCTTGTCCATACCTATTCCATTGATTTTGTGCGGCAAAAATACAAAAAATATGCTGACCCCGAAATTTTTTCTTCGAAAATTCAAGTTGACCCCGAAATTTTTTCTTGCAAAAATAGGGCTGACCCCGAAATTTTTTAATCGTTATAATGTATCTCCTCCAAATTCTCCTGAATCATCTCCTTCAGGTATTTCATGATGCTGACGTCGGTCATCGGCATGCCGTCAAGAGCCTCCTTGATTTCGTCGGTGTCGAAGACGAACTCACCATCATCGGTGATGTGCTTGTAGATGAAATGGATGTCCTCGTGGGCCGAAAACAGCATCACTAACGACCCTGCCAAATCGCCCATCGGGGGACGGTCGAGGTGGTCGTGCTGAAACCAGAAGTTGAGCACGGTGCCTTTGCCAACCTCGCTTTCAATCTTCATTCCGCCACCGGCGTTCTCGGTGTTCATCTTGATGAGCGGCAGGCCCAAGCCGACCCTGCGCGTGGTGCGCGAAGTGGTCCAAGGGTCGGTTACTTTGGCCAAAAACTCGGGCGTCATACCCTTGCCGTTGTCCTTGATGGTGAAGGCGTAGATGTTGTCTTTCAGGCTGTCCTTAATGGTCAGTTCGACGAGGGTTGAGTTGGCCGCCGTCGAGTTCTCCATCAGGTCGTAAACGTGCATTGATAGTTCTTTCATCCGAATAAGAGTTGTAGTTTTTCCTTGGGTTCAGTGTCGATGTAGCGTCCGTCCTCGCCGTGCAGCGTCTTGCGGAACTCGTCGAAGGTCTTGTCGTACATGTGCAGCACGCAATGCACCTCGCCGATGATGTGGAGGAAGTGCGCGTCGCTGCTCTTGGTGAAGTTGAATTTCTTCAGGTAGGCGTATTTCTTCAAAAAATCGGGCTTGGTGACGTGCTTTGAGATTTCTAGTGCGTCAGCCTTGATGTCGGGTGGTACGAAGCCCAACTGGCTGGTGAGACTGCTCGCCGGCTTGTTGACGTGCGCGGGGACGAACAGCCCGCCGATTTCGTGCACCACATCATAAAGTTGGTCCAAATCGGCGTCGAGGGCGCTCCACAGCAGCCATTCCTCTTCACCGACCACTTCTTCGTTTTCGTCCACAATGAGTTGGTAGCCAAACTTTTCCTCGTCCAAAGGGATGTGTGGGAGATGCTCGTCAAGGAATTCTTGGAACTTGTCCAGTTGCTCGTCGGTCTCGAAGTAGGCGAGGGCGTGGGCTTCTTCCTGTGTGGTGATTTCCACGCCGCCGATGACCATGATGCCGTTCTCGCGCCCGATTTTCTGGGTCACCTTCACCTGGCGCGTGGTGTTGTGGTCACAGATGGCGATGACATCGAGATGCAGTTTCTTGGCTTGCTCGACGATGGCGGACGGACTCATATAGAGGTCGCCGCACGGCGAGAGCACCGTGTGCATGTGGAGGTCGGCCCTATATGCGTTGAGTTCCAAAATTATTCGTGTAACAGGTTATAAACCAAACCGGCGATTTCGTAGGTCGGCAGCGAGGTCTGCAGGATGGGCAAATCTTCGTCGTTGCTCTGATCGATGGTCTCGTCGTTGGGCATGAGGTTCTTCACCAGGATGATGCAAGCCAGTTCCTTCAGTGAGGCCACGGCCATCACGTTCTTGTGGGTTTGGAGGGTGATCCAGATATTGCCTTCCATGGCGTTGCCCATCACGTCGCTCAAGAGGTCGCTGATGTAGCAGCCATCGATTTCCCTGTCAAGGCCGTTCTCGCCCGAGAGGACCTTCAGGTTGAGTTTTTCAACTAATTCCTTTACTTTCATTTCGTATCGTTTTTAATCTTTTGTTCTGTTTTGCGGACTGCAAATGTAGGAAATAATTCTGAAGTATGGCGTATCTGCCAAAAAACTTCTTCTCGAAATCCGGATATGCAAAAAAAAAATCCCTAACGGATCGGCCTGTTAGGGATTTGCTTGTAATTTGGTGATCCGGTTGGGATTCGAACCCAAGACCCACAGCTTAGAAGGCTGTTGCTCTATCCAGCTGAGCTACCAGACCATCGCTTTTTACGGCGTTGAAATCTCCGATTCGATGCAAGTCGAATCTTGCGATTTGCGGCTGCAAAGATACGCTTTTTTTCGATGTGCGGGTCCGTTTTTGCGAAAAAAAATCCAATCACGCCATAGACTCTTTTGTGGAATGGGTGACCGGATGGGGCTGACGTTTGTTTCTCGGACGCTTCACAGGTTTGGGTGCGACACTCGTCTGTGGCCGCGACTTCTTGACCTGTAGTTCGTTACCCATGAAAACGGTTTCGTCGGTTTCGACGATGGCCTTGTAGGCTTCAGCCTCGTTGGGCATCTCCACAAAGCCATAACACTTTGAACGGCCAGTCTCGTGGTCCATGATGACCTTGCAGGATTCCACTTCACCGAATTGCTCATACAGCGCTCTCAGATCTTCTGCAGTTGTCTTAAATGCTAGTTTGGCGACAAAAATCTTCATAAGAAATGTGTTTTAACAATGCAAAGGTATGTATTATTTCTTTTCAATTAACAAGTTTGTCGGAAAATTTTTGATAAAAAAGACTTACATAGTGCCATATTAGGCATAAAACATCCTCCTTGTCCTGTGTTGCTTCATCAAAGTAGGTTGAAAGTGGGGGAGGGTGGACTCGAACCACCGAACGGATACCCGGACAGATTTACAGTCTGTTGCAATTGCCACTATGCGACTCCCCCAGAATTTGAAAGAACGTTTCTTTTTCGTTTTTTGCGGGTGCAAAAGTACATCTTTTTTTCATTCGCGCTGCAAAAACCGCAAAATTTTTCGAACTTTGCAGCACTAAAACTATAGAAAAGATGAAATACGATTTTGACAAGATTATCAATCGTGCTGATACTAACTGCGTTAAGTATGATTTGAGACAACAGGTCTTTGGCAATCCCGATGTGCTGCCGATGTGGGTGGCTGACATGGACTTCGAGACCCCCGACTTCGTTCGCGAGGCCGTCATCAAGCGGGCGGAACACCCTGTCTATGGCTATCACTTCAAGGATGAGCCTTATTATCAGTCCATTGCCGATTGGCTGGCACGCCGTCACCACTGGGGCGTCAAGACGGAATGGATGTCGTATGTGCCCGGTGTGGTGTGTGGCTTCAACATGGCCGTGCTGGCGTTCACTGAGCCTGGCGACGAAATCATCATCCAGCCGCCGGTCTATCCGCCGTTCCATCATGCCGTCACGAGCCATGGAAGGAAACTTGTCTACAACACCTTAATTAATAGAGGCGACGGCTACGAGTTCAACTTCGACCAGCTTGCCGAGCAAGCCAAAACCGCCAAGATGCTGATTCTATGCAATCCTCACAACCCCGTGGGCCGTTGCTGGACGATGAACGAACTTTTGCTTTTGGGCGAAATCTGCTTGAAAAACAATGTGTTGGTCATCTCCGATGAAATCCATTGCGACTTGGTGTTGCCAGGCTACCGTCACCGCCCGTTTGCCATGCTCGACGAATCGTTTGCGCAAAACAGCATCACCTTCCACGCGGCGTCCAAGACCTTCAACCTCGCGGGCTTGGCCACTTCGACCGCCATTATCCCGAATGACGAGCTGAGGAAGCAATACAACGAATATGTGGAAGCTTTGGAGGCGCATCTCGGCAACATCTTCGGCAAGGTGGCCACGCAAACCGCCATGACCCAAGGCGACGAATGGCTCGACCAATTGCTGGACTATGTGCAAGGCAATATCGACTATGTTGCTGATTTTCTGGCTGCTAACTTGCCAAAAATAAAGTTCCACAAGCCGCAAGCCACCTATATGATGTGGCTCGACTTCAACGGCTATGGACTTTCTGAAGATGAGTTGTGGCATAAGATGACGCAAGAGGCGCAACTGGGCCTCAATCGAGGCAAGGAATTCGGCGAAGCGGCTGGCAGCGGCTTCTTCCGTATCAACCTGGCTTGCCCGAGGGCAACAGTGGAGGAGGCAATGAAGCGACTGAAGGCCGTGTTTGGATAAAAACAACGAAAGCCGTGACAGTTTGCCACGGCTTTCTTTTTGTTTCGTAATCGATGGATTACTTCAACTTCTTGTAACCATAAACAGCCAGGTCGCCCAGCTCTTCCTCGATGCGGAGGAGTTGGTTGTATTTGGCCATACGGTCGCTGCGGCTCAGCGATCCGGTCTTGATCTGGCCGCTATTGGTGGCCACGGCAATGTCGGCGATGGTGGCGTCTTCGGTCTCGCCCGAGCGGTGGCTCGTGACGGTGGTGTAGCCGTGACGGTGGGCCATGTCGATGGCGTCCAAAGTCTCGCTCAACGAGCCGATTTGGTTCACCTTAATTAATATGGAGTTGGCGCAACCTAGCTGGATGCCCTTCGAGAGGAAGTCGACGTTGGTGACGAACAGGTCGTCGCCGACGAGCTGGCAGCGGTCGCCGATGCGGTCGGTGAGTTTCTTCCAGCCGTCCCAGTCTTCCTCGCCCATGCCGTCCTCGATGGAGTCGATGGGGTACTTGTTGATGAGTTCCTCAAGGAAAGCCACCTGCTCGTCGGAGCTGAAGCGCTTGCCGTTGGGGTCTTTCTTCGTACCGTTCTTAAGCTCACGGTAGTCGTAGAACCACTTGCCATCGACGTTGTAGGCGAACTCAGAGGCGGCGCAGTCCAAAGCGATCTTCACATCCTTGCCAGGCTCATAGCCGGCTTCCTTGATGGCGTCGCAGATGATGGTAAGGGCATCCTCAGTGTCGTTGAGTGCAGGGGCAAAGCCGCCTTCGTCGCCAACGGCGGTGCTAAGGCCGCGCTTCTTCAGCAGCTTGGCCAAGGTGTGGAACACCTCGGCGCCCATGCGAAGACCTTCGCGGAAGCAAGGAGCACCCACTGGACGGATCATGAACTCTTGGAAAGCGATGGGGGCATCGCTGTGTGAGCCGCCGTTGATGATGTTCATCATCGGGACGGGCAGCGTGTAGGTGTTGGTGCCGCCGATGTAGCGGTAGAGCGGGATGTCGAGGTAGTTGGCGGCAGCCTTTGCCACGGCGAGCGAAACGCCGAGGATGGCGTTGGCACCGAGGTTCGACTTGGTCTTGGTGCCGTCCAAGGCGAGCATCTTGTGGTCGATGGCGCGTTGGTCGAGGGCCGACATGCCGAGCAGTTCAGGAGCGATGATCTTGTTGACGTTTTCAACGGCTTTCAGCGTACCCTTGCCGCCGTAGCGTTTCTTGTCGCCGTCGCGAAGTTCGAGGGCTTCGTGTTCGCCCGTCGAGGCACCCGAAGGCACCGAGGCGCGACCCATGATGCCGCATTCCAATGTCACATCCACTTCAACCGTGGGGTTTCCGCGAGAATCCAAGATTTCGCGGGCAATGATTTTCTCTATTCTCATGATATTTAGTGATTTAAGATTTAATATTTAAAACTCAAGATTGGGTGCAAAAGTAATGCTTTTTATCAAAACAGCAATCCATTTTCTTCAGGCGTGCGTGAAATGCCTATCATCGCCTCAAATTCGGCCTCGGTGATGATGGGAATGCCCAGCGATTCGGCCTTTTTGCGTTTCTCTGGGCCCATCTTGTCGCCAGCAAGAACATAGTCGGTCTTGCCGGAAATGCTGCCTACATTCTTGCCACCGTAGGCCTCGATGGTTTCTTTGATGCCGTCGCGGGAATAGTGCTGGAACACGCCGCTCACCACAAAGCTCTTGCCGGCCAACACCTGTTCCTTGTCGGAAACGGCTTGCTCAGCCATGGCAAACTGCAACCCTTTTTCTTTCAGTCTGTTGACAATCTCAACATTGCGCTCGTCCTCGAAGAACGACTTCACCGATTGGGCAATCTTTTCGCCGATTTCGTTGATTTCGGTCATTTCCTCGACGCTGGCACTCATCACATGGTCAATGTCGTGTAGGGCCTTGGCCAAGACTTTCGCCACCGACTCGCCCACGAACTTGATGCCCAAGGCAAACAGCACCCGCTCAAAAGGCACCGACTTGGACTTTTCGAGGGCATCCAAAATGTTCTGCGCCGTCTTTTCCTTGAAACTGACCTTACGCATCACTACGGGCATGAGGCTAAATTCGTCCTCAATGGTGATGACTTTCTCCAGACCGTAAAGTTTCTCAAACGTAAGGTCGTACAAATCAGCGACATTGCGCACCAAGCCTTCTTGGTAAAGCAGTTCCACCTTGCCTTCGCCGAGGCTTTCGATGTTCATGGCCTTGCGCCCGATGAAGTGCTCAATGCGACCACGGATTTGCGGCGAGCAACCCGAACTGTTGGGGCAATACCAAGCCGCTTCGCCTTCATTCTGAACGAGTTGGCTTCCGCAAATCGGGCAGGTCTTGACGAATTCCACTGGTCGGGCATTGGGTTGCCGCTTGTCCAGATTCACGCCAATGATTTTCGGGATGATTTCGCCGCCTTTCACCACGGTGACGGTGTCGCCATAATGCAAATCGAATTGGCGGATGAAGTCCTCGTTATTTAAGGTGGCGCGTTTCACGGTCGTTCCGGCGAGTTGGACGGGAGCCAAATTCGCCACGGGCGTTATCGTTCCGTGTCGTCCCACTTGGAAATCAACGCTTTGCAGCTCGGTTTCCACTTCCTCAGCCTTGAACTTGTAGGCGATGGCCCATTTCGGCGACTTGGCCGTGAAGCCCAAGGCCTCTTGCTGGGCGTAATTGTTGACTTTCAGCACAATGCCGTCGATGGCGAAAGGCAACTCGTGACGTTTCACATCCCAGTAGTCGATGAACTCAAAAATTTCGTCGATGGTCTTGCACAGTGCCATGAAGTTGGAGATGTTGAAGCCCCATTTGCGGGCAGCTTGCAGGCTTTGGTAATGGGTTTGGTAGCGGTCTTCGAGGCCGTCCATCATCATGTAATAGCAGTAGTTGTCCAAGCGGCGACGTGCCACTTCCTTGCTGTCTTGCAACTTGAGCGTGCCTGCGGCAGCATTCCTCGGATTGGCAAACAAGTCGTCGCCAGCCTCGGCGCGGGCCTCGTTGAGGCGGTTGAAACTCTCGAACGGCATCACGATTTCGCCACGCATCTCGAAAAATTCGGGGAAGTCGCCATGCAGTTTGAGCGGCACGGTGTGAATGGTTTTCACGTTGGTGGTCACCTCGTCGCCTTGGGTGCCGTCGCCACGGGTCACGGCGCGCACGAGCACACCGTTTTCATATTGCAGGCTGATGCTGAGGCCGTCAAACTTCAGCTCGCAGCAAAACTCCACTTCTTCGTCAATCGTTTTCTTGATGCGGCTGATGAAGTCGGCGATTTCCTCGCGACTGTAGCTGTTGGCCAACGAAAGCATTGGATAGCGGTGCTTGACGCTCTTGAACTCCTTGGTCACGCCGCCGCCAACTCGTTGGGTAGGTGAGGAGGGTGATAGGAATTCGGGAAACTCCTTTTCCAACCGCGCCAGTTCTTCAAGTTTCATGTCGAACTCATAGTCGCTGATGGTCGGTTTGGCGAGAATGTAGTAATTGTAGTTGTGTTGCTCCAACTCGTCGCTCAAAGCGGCAATGCGCAAGCGGGCTTCTTCTTTGGTCATAATCTGATGTATTTCAGCGGGTTGACACTAAAAGCGAACAACAGCAATCCGGCAAAGGCAACGGAGATTACCGCGCCCAGCAGCGTCAATAAGGCGCCCTTCACATTGCGGCGGATGCAGAGGATGACCAACAGGGTGAACAGGATAAAGACGCTTTCGTACCACACGCAGACGCCGAAGCCGAGCACGAGTCCCGCAATGAGGAACGAGGTGCGGTGCACATTTTCCGTGAGGTTGGCATGCCGCAACACTTCTTGCCGCAGGACCACATTGCAGCCATAAAGCACCAAGGGCAGACCCAAGAAAGCGCTTGCGTTCTCAATGACACCAAATGATGGCATCACGCAACACAGAGCCGGGAATAGCCCCATCAGCCAAGCGTTTTGCTTGTTGGAACTGAGGTCGGCAATGCGGTAAATCATTGACACCGTGAAGAGCGACACAACGGCATAGAGCGAGCGGCTGAGCAGCATCATCGCTTGCGTTTCGCCAATGCCGAGTTTGCCTTTTACGAGGTCGAGGAAAGCAACGAAAAGGGTAGGGTGCTGCAACTCGCGGTTGGAGCCGAAGCCAGGAACGCAGATCACCACGATGATGCGCACCGCTATGGCAATCAGCATCAACGAAGTGAACGGATGCCGTTCTTTGAATTGTTTGAGGCGTTGAAGCATATTAATAAGTATTGAAAACGCAAAAGTACGAAAGTTTTCGAAATATGTCCATGTAATAATTACTAAAACCCTTGTATTATGTATTAAGGTATAGCCGTACAAGTTTGTGATTCAAATCTTTTTTGTATTTTTGCGGCGCACCATCCTTTCACCTTTTGTTGGAGGTTGGTGCGCAATTTATTGGTAAAGCGTAACTTACGCTTTGGTTTTGACAACCTGAAACTTCGCAACTTTCAACTCCGTCAAATTCAAGGCAACGGTCTACGGTTTGATATGTTCTCAATTGTTTTAGGATCGCTATGGTTCATCAAAACATGACATATCGGCGTGGGTTCTTCGTTGCTCGTTTTGACGGGGTGGGCATGCGAAGGCCTCAGGTTGTCGGACGGGCAAAAGGTTGAAGCTCCCACGCTTTTCATAGGTTGTCGCACATTGACAGGGAGTTTACTCAGTGCGGAAAAAGAATTGAGAACAATATGTCGGTTCACATTGGTAAGGAGATCAAGAAGAAGGTCGAAGAACGGAAAATGACCGTGGTTGGCCTGTCGCGAGAATTGGGATGTCATCGCACCAATATATACCGGATTTTCGATTCTCCAACCGTGGATTCGGGAGTGTTGTCGCGGCTTTCTCTTATTCTTGACTTTGATTTCTTCAAACTCTATTCCGATGACATTGCTGATAGAATTAACTGAAACTGTAGCGCAATTGCGACATGTCGCAAATCGGCAACATGCATGGCCTATCTTGCTGTAATTATTTTTGTTGTTTTGCACAATCAATCCTGCTGGCTACAGGATAAAGATTGCCAAATTTACAAATGAGAAAAATACTATTGTCGTTTTTGTTATTACTATTTTCTAGTGTGTTTAGCATGGCATCGGTCGAAGAGTGTGGCAACAATTCATTACCAATAAGCATTCACCCAGATTCCACTGTGTGTGCCATGTTGGGTCCTACTTTGTCGGATGTGCTTTTCAACTCGCATAAAGTTACTTGCTATACACTGAAGGGCAAGCGGGACGTGGATTTAGGAGAGTTCCAAGTGGAGTCTCACTGGGTTCGCGATAGTCTTATTGGCAGATTGTCGCCACAGATGATAGGTGTTCTCCAGTTTGCCCTTGTCGCAAACGGCGAGAACTACAAGGATGACAGCCTTCGCATTAAGGCGCCGTATGCACCGATGCTCGAATTTGAGTTTCAGAAAAAGAAGGAGGTCGTCCATGTACTCGTTTCCACATCAGACCACACTTGGACTATCATGTATGAAGGCGAGCGTTGGCTGAACTTCAACTATCACGATTGCGAATTGCTGAAACGCTTTTTCGATATGTTTGTTAAACCTGATGAATAAAGAAGAGAATCGGTATGAAAAAGACATTATTACAAGCATTGGTTGCTATCCTTTTTGTGATGTCGGGTACGGCTTCTGCCCAAATCGTTCACGTCATCAACTTTTGCAACACCCTCGATCCCAATATTGGTTGTGAGGTGGATTATGAACGCACTAAACAAGAAACCGGATTGATTGCCGCAAACCTCAATTATGGGATAAGGTATTATGATGGAATAGGACAGAATTGCTCGAAGGAAAAACTGATGAGCACTTTGAACTCGCTGAAATGCAGTAAAAACGACATTGTCATATTTTACTATTCGGGCCATGGCACTCGTTCGAAACAAGACAAAAGCGAGTTCCCGCAGATGTGCCTGAAATATAATAATGTGTATGATGAGGACAAGTTTGTTGCAGTCCATACTGTTGCCGAAAAACTACAGGAAAAAGGAGCGCGGTTCACTTTGGTGATGACAGACTGCTGCAATAACCCTGTTCAGGGTGTTTCAGCCAAAACCTTGATGAGCAAAGACGGAAGTGCCATGACCGAAAACAAAACGGTGGCGCGCAATTATCGCAAACTGTTTCTGGAGAACCAAGGAATGATTGTCGTGACAAGCAGCAAGAAAGGGCAAATGTCCCTTGGAGGGAAGCGCAATGGCGGGTTGTTCACCGACCAGTTTTATGGCAACAGCCTATATTCGGCTGTCCACGGGCAAATCCCTGCAACATGGGATAATGTGTTGAAAAACGCATACGGATTAGTGAAGGGACTTGCCGCTCAAGTGAACAATCATGTTCAGGAACCCTATTATGAAATAAAACTGAGACCCAATGTTACGACACCTCCTCCGACGCCTGCTTCAACCGCCGTGCCGGTCATTGCTGCCGAGCCAACTTTTGCCAGTGAGATGGCCACAGTGCTTGATGAATCGCAATCGGAAGAGTGGCGGCTGAACCAAGTGAATTATTTGGCGAACAAGTATTTTACAACAGATTCAAAAGTAGTAACGGTTGGCAGGAACGGCACTACCATTCTTGAGAATGAGGCAGCCCGGCTGTATTTGCGTCGCATCGCTTGCTCTGGGCAAATCTCAAAGATAAATGTTGTAAAGGAAAAGAAGGATGCGTCCGGAAAACATAGTTACATCAAGGT
This sequence comes from Bacteroidales bacterium, assembly GCA_017477425.1. Classification (GTDB taxonomy): domain Bacteria; phylum Bacteroidota; class Bacteroidia; order Bacteroidales; family F082; genus Limimorpha. Next base: position 99,055 of record JAFUVT010000030.1, on the reverse strand, counting down.
TCAAGAAATCAGAAAATCTAAATAATATGTCACAAAACAAGACAAGATTTCCAGGAATGGAAAATGCTGCAAACAATCCTTACAGCAGGGATGCGTATACTCCAAATGATGATGCTGGAATGAATAGAAACGATTCAAAAGCGACTCGTTTCCCTGGAATAGAAAACATTGAAGGCACTCAGCAGAATGAAGCCCCGCATGATCCGATAGTGGGTTTCCTGTTCTCTGTGTCCAAAACACCTTATGGCGAGTATTGGCCGTTATATATTGGAAAAAACACGATAGGTAGGAACAATGGTGATTCAGCCAACATGATCAATCTGCTTGAGGGCTCTGTTTCGAATGAACACGCTGCGTTGGTGATTGAGCAATACACCAATCCCAATGAAACCGTTGCTGTTTTGGAAAACAAAGGATCCAAGAATGGTACTTTCATCAACGGAAAGCGTGTCATTTATGGACGCACGGAAGAGTGTAAAAATGGCGACATCCTTAGGTTTGGGAGTAGTTATGAATGCATGCTGATTTTGTTCGATGTGAGGGAATTAGGACTTAAGAAAGCCGAAAATTTCATTTCGATTGATGAAGCAGAAAGCGGCAACCCCTGGGACGAAGATAATGACTCGCCTTACAAACCGACTCGGCAAGATGCTCCTTACTTTGAGCCAAACCAGACCTCAAAAGCCACCAACTCGATGAACGGCGAACCAATGTTTGGCGGAGGAAAGCACAAGACAGAGGTCATGTAAGCAAGTCAACAAGTCATGTCGATCATTAGGCTACAGAACGGAAACGGTGAAACAAACGTCCACTATGAATTTGACCCTAGCCAAAAACCGATTGGAGAAGGAGGCATGGGTCGAGTATATCGTGGTACACAAATCGAAGAGAGTGGGAATGGCTTTCGCAAGGAACGCGAAGTGGCCATTAAATGCCTATTAGAGGATCTCCCTGAACATGCCATAAAAAGATCTCGCCGTGAGGCTTCTATCCGTATCAAGAATGACAATCTTGTGGAGATGATTGATTTTGTGGAATCCAAAGATGCTTTCACCACTCATTATCATGTGGTAAGCGAATTGCTCAACGGGCTCAATCTTGATGGATTGCTTGAGGAACGGACCACCAATCATGATGGCAAGCCAAATCACACGGCTGAGCGGTTGCTTCACGACTATCGGGAAAACCGCAAGGCTTTCGTGGGCGAAGTGTTCCGTAGCATATTGTCGGGCATCATGGCCCTGCACGATGCGGGATACATTCATCGCGACATCGACCCATCGAATATTATGGTGACGTCAGAGGGCAAAATCAAACTGATTGATTTTGGCATCGCCAAGAAAATGAACGAATTGTTCAGTAACGAGAAGTCGCTCACATCGCCAGGACAGTTTATCGGCAAACCTTTTTATGCTGCTCCTGAATTGTTGCTTGGCGACTTGAAACAGCAAAACTATTCTACAGACGTCTATGCCTTGGGCATCATGTTGTTTCAGCTTGAAACGGGGCATCTTCCTTTCAGGGGGGCTTTCCAAGAAGTGTATGAAAAACAGATGAAGGAAAAGCTACCATTGAACGAGGTGGACGACAAGACAGTGCGCAAAATCATCGAGAAAGCCACCGAGAAAGACCAGAAGAAACGCTATCAGACTGCGGCAGAGTTTCGCGTTGACATAGACAAATGGATTGCGGAAGATACAAAGTTCCCGAATATTGACGATAAGCCTATTGGGAAATGGCTTGGAATTACTGCGGTGGGATTGCTGATGGTGGGGTTGGTGGCCTATTTCGCCACAAGACCGCCTAAACCGCCTAAGCCAGTCCTCGTAGTTCATCAAGAGGAAGTTATTGAGGAACAGGTCGCCGAAGTGGAAGAAACCGTCAAAACAGGACCGACCTCGGTGGAAAAAGCCAAAGAGTATTTAATGGACAAAAACATGGTAAAGGAGGGGTTCGATATGCTTCAGCAGCTTGTCGATGAAAGTGACTATGACGCCACTTTCCTGATGAGCAGGCTATATTTCGACCCAGGCCGTATTAATCAAGGTAATGAGTTCTACAAGAATGAATGGAAAACCATGCGTGAGAATTGCAACATGGAGGTCGACAATAAAAAGGCTCACGACCTGCTCTTCCAAGCCTTCAAATTGAATGAAAACGACGCCGCTTTGCTTTATGAGCTTGGCTGCGATTACATGTGGACCGAAAGGTGCTACTTGAAAAAATGGGAGTACGCCAAATGGTGCTTTGATAGAATTGTTGGCCTAACTGAAATAGGAAACGAATATTATTCTTGTGCCAATTCGTTGTTGGATAAGATGCAGAGGACCCCTGCCCCTCCAACGTCCATAAAACCAAACAGATAGTAATACAATGCCTCCAATTCAAAGAAAAACAGTGTTTCGACGCAAGGGCGACCCATACCTCTACCTTTTTGTGGAGCGGGAATGGTATTGCTACAATCCAGCAGAAGAGCCACTTGGCAGTGGTGCAATGGGAACAGTGTGGCGCGGCTATCGAGTGAAAACAGGCGAACAGATTGCCGTCAAGCGCGTGAAGGACGAATATGTCAATATCCCCATCATTCGCGAACGTGCCCGCTTGGAGTCATCGATGGCCTTCCGGCACCAGAATCTCATTGAAATGATTGGCTGCTGCATGGTCCAACCAGACAGAGGCCCCATTTGGCTGTTGAGCAAGTTTGTGTTAGGTCAGGAAATTGATCAGTTTGCCAAACAACTTCCCGATGGAGCCCAAAAGATTGAGGTGTTGTCGAAATGCATTTGCCAAGTACTTGATGCTTTGGAGTATATACATGCCAACGGCATCATTCACCGTGACATCAAGCCATCCAACATCATGATAGAAGAGGAGTCAAACGCTAGATTGATGGATTTGGGAATCGCCCGCATGAGCGGTGGAAACAAATTTTCCCAGTTCGGCTTCATCGGGACCCCACAATATGCAGCTCCCGAGCAAGTTGTTCGAGACGAGAACAAGAATTTGCCCATCAATGCTGCCACTGATGTTTACGCCTTAGGTGTCACTTTTTACGAACTGCTGACGGGATACAATCCTTTCGACAGCGATAGCGAAATGGAAACCCTTACACGTCAGGTGAGGGATCCATTGCCCAAGAACGACATGATACCTAAACGCATGATACAGGTGTTGTATAAAGCCACGGAAAAAGAGCAGTCGAAACGATTTCAGTCTGCCGCTGAATTCCGTGAGGCCATCAAAACTGCTATTGGGCCGCCTCCAAGCATATGGAAACGCCTAAGGAATTGGTTCGCAAAAACATCATAAAAAAGAATATAGATGGAACTACATAAAATAGAAACAAAACTACCGTTTGTAGGATATGGAGAGTCTCGCCAAGGCGGACGGAGCGAAAACCAGGACTCATTTGGTTATGCAGATACCAAATTTGGTTTGCTTGTAACCGTGTGCGACGGAATGGGCGGAGGGCCATGTGGCAAAACTGCCTCAAGTATTGCAGTCAAGGAAATCATTGACGGAGTGATGGAGGCCAGAGATGATGAAACTCCGTCGAATGTCCTCTTGAAGGCCATTCATAGAGCCAATCTCGCTTTGTTGGCTGCTGTAGAGGACAACCCCAAACTGAGGGGTATGGGTACTACCTGCACGGCACTCCTGATTAATCAGGAATCCGCCATTGTGGCTCATGTTGGTGACAGCCGTGTGTATCAGCTTCGCCATGGTAGAAAGGTGTTTCGCACCTTCGACCATTCGTTGGTTTTCGGTTTAGTTAAAGAGAAGGTTATTACTGAGGAGCAGGCCCGTCTCTCGGATCAATCAAACATCATCACTCGTGCGCTTGGCCTTGATGCCAAATTGGAAATAGACCTCGCTGAAAGGGTATATGAAAAAGGCGATAGATTCATGCTATGCACGGATGGCATACACGGCACAATGCCTGAAAAACAATTGATAGAGATGGTGTCGAAGGGCAAAAACATAGGCCAAACTGTTGACAACATCGCCACTCAAGTGGATGGCGGCGGGCGAAGAAATGGCGGTGGGCATGATAATCTAACCCTAGCATTAATAGAAACACAAAAAAACTCAATAGTTAAGGAAAAAATGAGCACTAGAAACAAAACCATCCTTGTCGTCATTGCGGCGCTGCTTCTCGTCAGCTTTGTTGGCAACATAACGCAATGTTCGAGAAACAAGAAACAAACCACCAAAACAAGTCTATCGCCTGAAATTTGGTTTAAGGCGTTCTCGACAGGACAAAGTAAGGACAGTTTAATGCTTAGTCCTGAAGGTGACACCCTAATCCTAAAGTATATCAAAGTGCAAAAGAATTAAAAATACCATATCATGAAAAGTTATTCAATAGGAAGAGAAGCCGGCTGCGACATCGTTCTAAATGACAACACGGATGTCATCAGCCGTCGCCATGCTGTTTTGACAGTGGCCTCATCTGGAAAGATGACCATCACCGACCTGAGTACCAATGGTACATACATCAATGGACAACGCATTTCTTCAAATGTGGCTGTACCTGTCTCCCGAAAGGACTCTGTTTCCTTTGCTCATGTCAGCACCCTCGACTGGAATATTATCCCTAAGTCAAATCAGTGGCTGACATATCTAATCATTGGCCTTGTGGTATGTGCTATCGGGGCTGCATGTGCAATCTTTATCCCTAAAATTATCGATAATAGTGGTGATATAGTTAATCCTCCTGTTGTGGATTCAATTGCTTGCACAATCACTTTTGATGCCAATGGCGGACAGGGTACAATGGAAGCACAGAGGTTCAATAGAGGCCAGAAAACTGGACTGAATAAAAACAAAGAGAGTATCACCATGGAAGGCTCGGTTTTCAAAGGTTGGAATACTCAAGTCGATGGCAGGGGAGTCGCATATGAAGACGGTGAGGCCGTAACTTTCTATGAGAACACAACCTTATATGCCCAATGGGAGCAGAAGACCCATACGATTACCTTTATCCAAAATGACAGAAAGGTTGGAGGTAAAATGGAGATGCAAACCGTTCCTGAAGGAACTGATACTGCATTGGAAAAGTGTGCCTACACGAAGAAAGGATATCGTTTCAAAGGTTGGAATACAGAGTCTAATGGCAAGGGAACGGCTTATAAAGATGGTGATATTGTCAACTTGAAAGAAGATTTGAAACTCTATGCCCAGTGGGAGAGAAATGGTGGCGGTAGTGGAAGTGGTGGTGAAAACTATACTGGTGGAGATAATACTGATGGAGATAATACTGGTGGAGATAATACTGGTGATAGTGATGACAAGCCTATATTATAATTATCGAATAATCAATCATAAAAACTGATAAGTCATGAGATTACTTAAAATTGGCAGTTCGCCTGAATGCGATATCGTGCTCAACAGCAAGAGGGTTAGTGCTCTTCATGCCGAACTGATAATGCTCAACAACGGAGACATCCTTCTTGAAGACAAGGGGAGTACCAACGGTACCTTTGTCAATAACCAGCCTATCAAACAAGGTGCGTCGGTATCTGTGCGTCGAGGCGACCTTATCCGTTTTGGCGATACGGAATTACAGTGGGCTGCGGTGCCGCAACCTTCTAACAATAGCATGTATAAGAAGATTTATGGCATCGGAAGCAACATGCGCTACAACGACATTCAGGTTACGGGCAACACGGTTAGCCGTTTCCACGCTACCCTGAAAATTGACAAACAGGGCCGCGCCTTCATCGAAGACCACAGCCTGAACGGCACCTCCATCAATGGCAAGCGCATCGCAGCACACCAGAATGTTCGCGTGAAACGGGGTGATGACGTGGTGGTGGGCGGCGTTCCTGTTGATTTGAAGCCTTATATCAAGCCAGATATTTGGCCGATAATAATAAAAATTGGTGGTGGCTTGGCCGCCGCGGTGGCTGTTGTAGCATTGGTGATGAAGATTGTTCCATCAGATGACAATGGGGGAAATCTAAGCGACTATGCTTCTTCTGTGGTTTATGTTCACGCCTACTATCACTATACCGCTAAAATCAAAGGAGACCCGTTTGTTTCCCTTTGCCGTGATTATAATATTCCGTATCCCTCGGAATATAGAATCGGCATTGACTCAAAAGGAGAAAGCATGGGCATTATTTCCGACGCAAGTCCATATTCGCTTTTCGGACTTGGGGCTACGGCGTTTTTCGTTAGCCAAGATGGCAAGATGATAACCAATCGCCATGTTACTGCTCCTTGGAAGTTGGACAACAACGAAACCGCTAGGATTAAAGCTGACATAAAACGGATTATGAAAAAGATGCAAGATGAAAGTGTTGACGATTATCTCTCCAATTCCTCTAAGACTTTTGTTGTCCACGCAATGAGAGAATTGGAGAGAAAGGGATTAGACCCAAAAGTGCTTGAGGAATACTTTGGGGTTTACTTGAAATGTGCGGTCGAAGATGGTGACATTTCTGGTGAACTGGATTATATCGCGGTAGGATACCCCTATAGGCGTTACTCCAACATTGATGAGTTTGAAAGATGCACTGCAATAGCAGAAGCTGAAGATGAAAACGTGGACATAGCATTGCTGCAGCTGAATTCTGGTGCCACTCCCCCAACGGTCAAACGTACCTTCGATTTGAACAAATCCGTTTTGGATCCCAAGAAAATAGTACCGTTGAAGCATCGCTATTATTACATAGGTTATCCAGCTGGCATTCTATTGAATTTAAGGGAGGATGGATTAAAACCCCAATTCAAGGAGGTCTTGGTTTCCCGCACCCCGGAAAGATATACTATCGACCTTCAGGGTGAGGTGATTGGAGGAGCGAGTGGCTCTCCTGTGGTTGATCAAAAGGGAAGGCTGATAGGGGTAATCTCTTCGCATTACACCTTGGGCAGCACCATGGGTCGTTGCGAAAGGATAAGGTATGCGAAAGAACTGTATGACGACATCGAAGTGAGGTAAGTTATGAAAACAAGGGCTTCTATTCTTTTCTTTTTGTTACTAGCTCCTGCTATTGCAAATGCCCAAACCGTTAAATGGCTGGTGGAGCCAAAGTATGCGTCGATTACGCACTACAGTAATGACATCTTCAAGTGCATTGACCAAAACGGCAAAGTGCAGCTCATTGACTGGGAGGGCAAAGCGTTGCTGCAAGGCTATATTGCCGATGCTGTTACACAGTATTCGGACGGCTATGCAATAGTTTTGCAAGGTGACAAGATTCTCGGTTTCCTTACCGAAGCCAACCATAACTTCCAACCTGTGAATGGAGATTATTATGCAACTAAGTACTCTTTCTTCTCTGAAGGTTATGTTACTGTTGCCAAATGCGGTGTTGAAGGCAAGCAAGGTTACCTGGATTCAAAAGGAAATTTGGCCCTCGATTGTCAATATATTGAGGCTATGCCGGTTCGGCAAGGATGGGCCTTGGTTACGGAAAATGGCAAAGACAAGGTTAAGCCTAGAAGGTACAAGAAATCCGATAACTGGTCAGCAAGTGGGATGTCGAGTCTAAAAAGCGGAGAAGCTTTCGTCTGGGCAACCTCATTCAATACCGATGGCCGTGCATTGGCAAGAATAAAAGGCGGAAAATATGTCGTCATTGATGTTAATTTCAACGTGATTGAAAGAGACGTGAAAGGGAATAAAGAAGATGTGAATTCGATTGACTATTCTTATAAACCGATTGGGAGCGAAGAGCTTTCCGCTCATCTTAATGACCAACCTGGGAAGGATGGAATTGGCGCATTCGAAGGCGATGGCGGATTTGGCTACAAAAATGCTGAGGGTGAAGTCCTGGTTCCTTGCCAGTTTGACGAAGCCAACGATTTCTGTTCCGGCCGTGCCGTTGTTGCATTGGGAGACAAGTACGGTATTGTAGAACTGCTCAAAGGCAAATTGGATGCCAATTGGTCGGCCGACCGTATTCGTGTATATGAGTACACCAATGAGGTTGACCCGCTTCAAATCACACTTATCACTCCCGCTTCATTGGCGAGTGGTAATATCAAATTGGAACTCGACAAGGGCGATGGGCGCTATGTTGACTGTGATGCGCTAAGTTGCGATTTCACAGTGGCTAATCAGGTTATTAATCGCAAGAGCCCCAAGTGTGAGCTGAAAGCAAAGGTTACTTATTCTGACAATGGTTTTCCTGATTTATTGTTATGGGAGGAATCTCATGGTATCAGCATTGACTATGTAAGCATTGGTCTAAGCAATCCTGTCACAACCTCGGAATATGCCGACGAAAATGACTGCCAGACCGTAAAGGCTAGTGTCACAAATACTTCAGATGTTCCTGTTAAGGCCTCTATTACACTCAATGTGGCAGGGAAGCCGAAGTCTAACACCGTAGAACTGAAGCCCAACCAAACGTGTTCTCTTTCGATGCTAGTCCATGTAACAGAGGACAAAAATGTGAATGCAACCATTTCGGTAAAGGTTGACGGACACAATTGCGGCAGCAAATCTTCAACTGTATCACTAAAGAAAATCTAATCAATTCAATAATCTATTAATCCAAAATCATTAAATCTATGCGTAAACATTTATTGTTACTCCTATTCGCTGCATTGTGCTGCAATGGGTTGATCGCCCAGGATGAGTGCGAGGATGACAGACCACTTCGCATTTCCATTGGGCCAAAAGTTGGTGTTGGGATGGATTTGGGAAGCCATTCCAACCTTGAGAACCTTAATTTCGGAATGGGCGTTGGTTACCAAGTGGGTGCCGCATTTAACGCCCATTTTGGACGCCGCACCGAATTGAGTTGTGGTGGTACCGGCTGGTTCGGACTTCAAGTTGAAGCCATGTATGGTGGCCGCAACATCAAGCTCGGCTCTTCGAGTTTGGGAACGAGCTGCCTTGAAGTACCAGTTCTGGCACAATTGTATGTCACGCCAAGTTTGGCCTTGCAAGCTGGTGCTACAGCGGTGATGATTCTTGGCGGAAAGCCCGACCAACTCCATTACAACGGTGCTACCTACGGCACTGGCGAAATCAAAGGCAAGGACGTAATGGTTACAGCAGGCTTGGCTTACAAAGCCCGCCTCAATGAAAACTCGGCTTTGCTGATTGATGCTCGCTACAACTTGGGCATGAGTGACTTGGCTGGCAACTTCGACACGAAAGTTAGCTCTGTTATGCTCTCACTTTCTTACTTGTTCAACATTGTCAAATAACCTTAAAAATGAGAAATATGAAAAAATATGTGATTGTGTGTTTGGCTGTTGTTGCCATTCTACTTGCATCCTGCAAGAATGAGGACATTTCGATTTCGAGAGAAGTGTTTTTTGAAGTGAAACCCTATGGTACCATTCAGGAATTTGTCAAACATCAGGTTTACGAAGATGACTTGGAGACTTTTTCTACAGGTGATAAACTTCGTGTCAATTTGTTTGTGTATGATAGTAAAGGCGTATTGACTGCTTCTGAAACGAAATATGTGGACGACTATCGTTCGACTATGAATTCTACGTTTGATTTGGCTGATGGTGTTTACACCGTTGTTGCAACTTCCGATGTTACCACTATGAGTGGAGGAGATGTTTCGTTTGAGTATTGGGAGTTTTCGGGAACCAATAATCTGTCTGAATTGAAGATTAAGGATGCTGGCTATATGGGTTGGGATGACAAGATTTTGGGCGTATCGTATGAACAAATCACTGTCGCTTCTGGAAAAACCAATTATTCCATAGACCTTGAGCCAGCTGGTGCATTAGTTGTCATTCAACATAATGGTATTCATACATTTAATGATGTTGTTTCGTATGAATTGGAAGTCAATAAGTCCTCTGACTATTGCTCGTTTGGCAACGGTGGCTTCCAACCTGTAATCAACGAATCCGCTACTTATAATTGGAGATTAAGTAATCTTGTTGTCGGCAATTATTCCGGCAACAACATCTACTCCTACAAATTTGTTTTGCCTTTAGGAAAGACGGATTTTGTCTGGGTGGCCTATCTTGAGGAAGGGTATCTTCTTTTGGATGAGACACATAACATCTTGGACATCAAGCAGGGAAAGATGTACAACTGCGTGTTCAATATTCCCGAACTATCTTGTGAATTCTACGAATTTGGCAATGCTAAAGCTTTGAACTTTGCCAGTGACTTGATTCGCGATGGAAATGCCAATAAGGGAATGGAGTCTCTCATCAATATTAAATAATGCCTCATATGAAGAAGCAACTAATGATCATTGCCTTGGCCGTCGGCTTCATGCTGCCGACCAAGGCTCAAATCGTGCAGACGATGAAGCTTGAAAACGGCTCGGAGTTGTATGGTTATATGAAAACTCAAAAGCCTGGTAGTGCATGCACCTTCCATGCCGAAGAAGCTGTTGTTGTTTTGGATGGCGCAAAAGTGAAATCCATCAACGGGAAGAAAGTGGCTTACAATAACCTTTCCGAAGAGTGGAAGCACTATGCAGATGAGAAAGGCACACTTGACAAGAAGCGCGAGATGAACATGAGTGCCATCGATACTGGTGCCATAATTAACGATGTGTTTGTCTTGGAACAAGGTCGCACTGTTCGGTATGTTGAGTTGAAACGCGACTACGTCTTGCATTGGGATGAGATTGCCTTCGTGGAATCTGAACCTCGGGATGAAATGCTCATTTCGGGCATCAACCATCTTATGAAGATGAAGGACGGACACGAGGTGTATGGACAAAATATCAAGGAGATTCCTGGCGAAACAACTACCATTCTTCGTGAGGACGGCGTGAAGGAATCCGTTGAGAAAAACGACATCATAAAGGACAACTTCATCAAAAACAATCCCGACCAATCCATCTTTGAGCAAAGCAAACTCCTTGACGAAATCAGGATGAAGGATGGCACTGTTTACACAGGCATCATAACCGAACAGAATTATGAGCAGAGCCCTTATTTCTTCATTATGACCATGATGTCTGGTAGTGTGGAAACAACAGTAAGCCTGCGAATGAAAGATGTGGCTGAATATGGCAAGATTGTCAACCCCGACTACCGTGAAGTACGTGATATCCTACTCAATCCAGGACAGATTCTTGTCAACGGTAATGAGGCCGAGTTGGTGAAACTCTCAGAACAGTCGAACGGCTATGTTGTCGCTCCTTCTGCGAAGCGTGTGAATTTGAAACAAGAGGGACACAACCTTGAGGTCACCATCCAAGCCAACTTCAAAGATGAGAAAGAGGCTAAGGACAACTACTTCATCAAAACCCGTACTTATGAAAACGATAAGAAACGAGCAGGCTGGTATTATTTCAAATATAAAGATCTAATTGAATCAAGTATCCAACCCAATGAGAGTGGAACTAGCTTGAACAACACCACAAAAGCCACATATACCGTTACATCAAAAGGCGTGTATGTGTTTTACAATTCCAATACAAAAAAGGCTGTAGTGATTGTGGTGGAATGATGTATGTTTGCTATTGAGGACGGCAAGGTGATATCAAGTCGTCCTCTTCTGTTGAAAAGCGATTATAGTAAAAGTTTTAATTTAACTAAGCTATGGTTATTAGACTGCAAAACGAATCCGATAAGAGTGTTTATTATGAATATGATTCGTCAGTGAAGCCTTTGGGTGAAGGCGGTATGGGACGCGTGTTCCAGGGGAAACAAGTAGAAACAAATAGCCAAGGAATCGTGTTGAGGGAACGAAACGTGGCCATAAAATGCATGTATGATGGTCTTCCTGATCATGTCATTATGAGGGCTCGACGCGAAGCTTCCATACGTATTAAGAGCCTCAATTTGATTGAGATGATTGATTTTGTGGAGATTCACAAAGGCCAAAATGTATATTATCATGTGGTCAGTGAACTTCTCAACGGCGTCAACCTTGATGAATTATTGGAAGGCCGTGTTGACAATCACGATGGTAGTCCTAATCCTTTTGCAAAGAAGTTGTTCGGCCAATATCAACAAAATCGCAAAGCCTTTGTGGGTACAGTGTTTAGAGGATTGCTTTCTGGCATTAGCGTATTGCATGATCAAGGATACATCCATCGGGATATTGATCCTTCAAATATCATGATAACCTCTAATGGGGATGTTAAACTCATTGATTTTGGAATTGCAAAAAAGATTGATGACCTTGCTACCACGGACAAGCAACTTACCTCTGACGGGCAGTTCGCTGGAAAAGTTTGTTATGCAGCTCCAGAGCTTGTTTTGGGCGATCTGAAACATCAAAGCAAGACCACGGATATCTATGCCTTGGGCATCACGCTGTTTCAACTTGTCACAGGGCACCTGCCATTCGAAGGAACCTTTACGGAAGTCTATAAGAAACAGCTTAACGACAAATTGCCACTGAAGGGAATCGATGATAAAGTGTTGCGATCCATTATCGAAAAAGCTACTGATAAGGATCAGAATAAAAGGTATCAAAGCGCAGCAGAGTTCAGGGTGGCAATTGATGAATGGATGACAAGCAACGGGAATGATAGTGACGACCATGGCAATAAGACAAAATACCTGATTGGTTCAGTGCTTGCATTGGGCGCAATCGTGTCACTTGCCCTCTTTTTGTCCCGTAAACCGATTCAAGATGAAGAAGATCCGCCTCTCCCACAACAGGAGCCGGATTCGGTTATTTATTATACTAATGGCCAGCGATACGTTTATTGGGGCGATTGGGACAGTTTATATGTTCCGAATGGCCAGGGAAAAGCTGTGCTTGATTCGATTGGGCAAAAGACAGCCTTGTTTGATTCATGGGTTTATGTTGGCTCTTTCCGTGATGGCGATTTGGAAGGCGAAGGCACAATGACGTATTATGGTGGTGAGTGGGAAAAGCGTGTCAATAAAGGGCTCTTCAAAGAAAGCGAAATTGACACTGGTACCAGCACTAGTCCTCAATACTTCTTCGTAGGCAAATTTAAAAACAATGATTATTATAATGGTATCTTGTATTTGTTGCCAGACACAACGTTCGTTGATTCAATCAAAAACGGAATATGATAATAATGAATAAATTACTGTAATATGAAAACAATTAAGTTAAAGTTTACGATTGTATGTGGGATGTTGCTTTTGCCTTTGATTGTGGCACAAGCGCAAACGATTGGAGATTTGAAGATAAGCGTTAATCAGTTAAATAAAAGGATTGAAACATTAGAAAAAGAGAATCAAAATCTTGAAAAACAGTTAAAAAAGTGTCGAAAAAAAACATCTAATGGGAATTGTGGCGAAATCCAAGCTGAAAACGATAGGCTGAAAGAAGAAGTCCAAAATTTAAGGGTGAATTTGTCGCAACAAACGAGTTCAAGCTCTCAAGGGAACAAGACCGCTCTTGACATCAAGGACCCTGTTTTCAAAGCCTATCTGCTTCGTTATTGCGACATGGATAACGATGGTGAAATAACAAATTGGGATGCTGAACATACTTATGTCATTGACATCGCTAAGGATAAATCTTTGTTGAATATGGGATCCAGCCAAGTTACAAGTCTTGAAGGGATTGAACATTTCGTTAACCTGAAACGATTAGTATGTTCGGGTAACAGCCTTCCTCAATTAGATTTGAGTAAAAACGAGAAACTTGAAACACTAATTGCCAATGGCTGTGAATCAAAGTTGATTGATGTCTCTAATAATTCGAATTTGGTCAGATTAGAGTGTACGAATAACATGTTGTATACAATCGAATTAAAAACGAATTCCAATTTGCAGGAAGTGGTGTTGACCAAGAATAAAATCACGACTCTTGATTTGTCAAATTGTACTGAATTAAGATCTCTTTTTTGTAATGACAATAGTTTGACCGAGTTGGATGTATCCCATAATGGGAACATGGAATCAATCAATTGTTCCAACAACAAGATATCGAAATTGTCATTCGTTAACAATCCAAAACTGTTGTATATTGAATGTGCTAATAATAATCTGAATGAAATTGATTTACAAAATGGAGAAGACATTAATTATTTGGATTGTACAAAAAACAAGAATTTGAAATCCGTGATACTCAGCGCGGGTAAAATAGTAAAGTCAGACAAAAAAGACTCCAAAATGCTATATATAAATAATTAGAGCTTTCACTGAACGTTAGGAGAGGTTTGATAGAAACTCAAAATAACATTAATGAGCGAAGTGTCGGGTTGACCGGCGCTTCGCTTTTCACGTTATGGCAGGCGGCCTTGATGCCGAAGTCGACAGCGGCTTCATCTCGAACCCCGATGGCGTTGGCATGGATTACGCCGGCGAAAAACGCGTCGCCCGATCCCGTCACGTTGACGGCTTCGGTTTCAACAGCAGGATAATGGCGGATGTCCTTGCGGGTACAGAAGATCACACCATCGGCACCCAAGGTCAGATAGACCCGCTCCATGCCATTGTCGACCAATTTCATGGCGGCGTCATGGGCCTCCGACAACCCCGTCAGGGCTTGGGCTTCAGCGAGGTTGCACTTCAGGGCATGGAACGATTTCTTCCAAGATTTTTCCAGGGCTTCAGAAAGCACTGATGTCCGGTTGGGCGACACCGTGTCGATGTAAAGCGGAACCACGCAATGGTCGATGAGGAAAGCGAGGGCTTCCGTGCTCAAAAGCGTGTCGGCCACCACTATGTCGGAACGGTTGATGGCATCGATGCGGGCCATGAGCCAATCCAAATCCATGAAGCTGTTGAGCTCGATGTCGGAAAAGGCGGATTGCATACTACCCACTTCATCGTTGACGCTGAGGAAGATAGGGCTTTTGATGTTTTCGTACTGCGAAGAAAGCGAAAGGTCGATGCCCAAGTCGTGGCATTCGGCGATAAGGCTTTCGGCGAAAGCGTCGTCGCCAAACACGGTGGCCAACTGCACCTCATGTTCCAAAAGCTTGAGATTGTGGGCGATATTGCGTGCCACACCGCCGTGATGGAAAGCGATGTCGCTGGTGGTGCAGCCTCCCTGTCGTAGCTCGCCCTGCGGCTTCACGGCAATGTCGATGTTGGATTCTCCGATGACAGTGATGTTCATTTTCTCATGATAAAAGCCGACAAAAATAGAAAACTTTTGCGATAATTTGGTTTTTCCGATTTTATTTTGTTATTTCGTGCCTTCAAATCAAGGGGTTATGGCACAAAACAAGAAACGGAAGCGTCGCAACTACCATTACCATGCGATTACCTTCAAGCTGTCGGCGGGACAATACCGTTCGTTGCGCAACTACTGCAAGGCGCGCCGAACGACGCCCATCAAATTGATTAAGAGGAATATATCGCGCTTCATTACGGCCTATGAATATGAAGTGCCACAGGAATTGTATCTGACAGAAAACCAGTTGGATCTGTTTAGTGAGAACTGAACGGAATGCGGTTTTGTATCGACCGCCCCAACGTGACCTCGTCCACAAATTCCAAGGCGTCGCCCACGGCAATGCCTTTCGAAATCACCGAGATTTTCCCTTTGAAATCCTTCAGTTGCCTGAAAATATAGAAATTGGTTGTGTCGCCCTCAATGGTGGCGGGCAAGGCCAAAATGATTTCCTTAATGTCTTCTTTTTGTGTGCGTTGCACCAATTGTGAAATCTTCAAGTCGTTGGGCGAGATGCCTTCGATGGGGCTGATGACGCCACCCAAAACGTGATAAAGTCCATTGTAAGATGACGTCCGCTCAATGGCCAACACGTCGCGCATGTCGGCCACCACGCATAGCGTGTTTTCGTCGCGACGTGGATTGCCACAAATGGAGCACACCTTGGTGTCGCTGATATTGTAGCACCGTTCGCAAAGCATGATGTTGTGCTTCATTTTGAGCAGTGAATCAGCGAGTTGCTCCGTCTCCAGTTGGTCCTCGTTCAGCAAATGCAAGGCCAAACGGAGTGCGGTCTTTTTCCCGATGCCCGGCAACTTCGACAGCGACTCGACGGCGTTTTCCAGCAATATAGATGAGAATTCTGCCATACAATAAACGGCGCAAAATTAAGTTATTTCCTTAAATTTGCATCCTCAAAACCGAAGAAATCATGAAAAGATTTGCCTTAATCCTTGTTACTCTGTTACTTGCTGTTGCTGCGGCTGTCGCGCAAGACTTCAACCAAACCGATGCCAAAGGCCGTCGGCAGGGCTCGTGGCGCGATTTTTATCCCAATGGACAGTTGCGTTATGAAGGCCAGTTCAAGAACGACCAATGCAAGGGGACCTTCAAATACTATGATGAACAGGGTAACTTAAAGGCTACCAACGAGTTCGATAAGTCGGGCGACAAGGCCCTGAACAAGACCTACGCCCCGAATGGCCGTGTCGTGGCGACAGGTTATTACGTCAACCAGAAAAAGGAAGGCGAGTGGAAGTATTATGACGCCAAGACGGGACAGTTACGGCTTGTGGAAGACAACAAGAACGGCAGGGTACATGGCTGGTCGAGGCTTTACAACCCTAACAACGGTGTGCTTGCCGAAGAGATGCAATATGTTGAGGGCCAGCCCGAAGGGAAATGCCACAAATATTCAGACACTGGCGCTTTGATTATGGAATGCCAATACCATAACGGGAAGCTCGAAGGTCCTGCCAAGACTTATTATCCTTCCACTGCCTTGAAAGAGGAAGGGCAATACAGCAAAGGCGAGAAAGTCGGGCTGTGGAAGACCTACAACCAAGATGGCGATATCATCGCTGAGGAGACCTTCGGCGAGTCTTAAAAAGAGTCATTGACATCTCCTTAGATAATCGTCCAGATTGGGCCTACCGTATCGTGCCGCCAACTGGTAATACTCGCAGGCTTTGTCTTCGTCGTTCATTAGATAATATGTCCGTCCAATGTTGAAGTAGGCATCGGCGTAATCGGGTTTGAGCGCGATAGCCTTCTCAAAATCCTCAATGGCTTCCTGATATTTCTGGGTGTTCACCTTGGCGCAACCACGATAATAGTAAGCTTCAAAGTTGTTTTTGCTGTATCGAATGGCTTTGGTTAGGGTCTTTTCAGCCTCTTCAAATTTGCTATAGCTCAAGAGCAACTTGGAGCCTTCTTCGGTGTAGATTCTTGATTTTGCTGGGTTTTCACACGAAACCAAAAGCAAAAGTGTCAGGGCAGATAATATCAAAGTCAGTCTTTTCATCGCTTCAAATTTTTGCAAAAATACGTTTTTTTTCTCACAATGCGGGCATCGTCAGATGGTTTGTTTTACAATCTTCGTCACTGTGGCGATGATTTCGTTCAGCTTGGCCTCGCTTTTCGCCTCGCAAAGGAAACGAAGGTAAGGTTCTGTGTTTGAAGGCCGTATGTTGAGCCACCAGTCGGGATAGTCGAGGCGATAACCGTCGAAGTCGAGAAAGCGCTCGGGTTTTTCGATTTTCGTGAAATGGTCGCGGACGGCATCCATGGCCTCTTGTTTCTTCTCAATCTTGAAATTGATTTCGCCACTATTAAAATAAGGTGTGATTTCGTCGATGATTTGGCTCAGCGTCTGGCCCTTCTTTTTGCGTTCGGCCAAGAGGCGTAGCACGATGGAGGCAGCCAACAGGGCGGAGTCGGAATAGTAGAAGTCGCGGAAATAGTAGTGACCAGCCAACTCACCGCCATAGCAACCGTCCAATTCGCGGAGTTTCAAGGCGGCATAGGCGCGACCCACGCGCCAAGTCTCCACTTTGGTACCGTAGCGGTTCAAGTATTCCTGAATGGCGCGTGAACTCCTAATGTCTTGAAGGACAATGCCTTTTTGCTTCTGTTCGCCAATGAAATAGTCACCCAAGAAGGCGATGATGAGGTCGGGGCTGATGAAGCGCCCCTTCTCGTCGATGAAGGTGATGCGGTCGGCGTCGCCGTCGAAGAGCAGTCCGATGTCGCATTTCTCTTTTAAAACCAAGGCCTTGATTTGCTCTTGTGCATTGGCTTCGAGTGGGTTGGGCTCGTGGTTGGGGAAGTTGCCGTCCAAAGTGTCGTTGATGTAATGGGCTTCGCCAATCAGGTCGTGGACAAAAAGCGACGACATGCCGTTGCTGCAATCCACGGCGATGTTGAGGTTATCGTGCTTGCCCACAAACTGCCTTTGGAACGCCAGATAGTCGGCATAGACGTTCTTTTCAGTGATATGGCCTTTCTTTACGCACGGAACGGTGGCTTTGTCGCTTTCCACCAAGGCTTCCAAGCGGTTCAGACCGGTGTCGTAGCCCACGGGCAAAGCGTCTTTGGCTGAAATCTTCAGGCCGTTATGGTTTTTCGGGTTGTGCGAGGCCGTGATTTGCACGGAGGCGTCATAGCCGTATTTCGCGGTGGCCCAATACACCAGTGGCGTGGTGGCGAGGCCGATGCTGTCCACGTTCTTGCCACGGTCGGTGAGGCCCCGAGTGAGGGCTTCAAACAGGGTGGGGGACGAGAGGCGCATGTCGCGGCCCACAAGGTAGGTGTCGGTGTCGAGCACATCAGGTAGGAAGTAGCCGATGCGGTAGGCGATGTCGGCATTGAGGTCGGTGCCCCATTCACCACGGATGTCGTATGCTTTGAATGCTTTCATTTTTATTAGTTGTCAGTTATCAGTTGTTTAGTTAAAGCAGGTTGCTGAGCCTGTCGAAGCACCGTCATTCTATCGGTCGGCCCTTCGACGGGCTCAGGGACCTGAACTTTATTTTATACCACGTTGATTCAGTGCTTGTTGGTATTTTGCAGCGTTGCGGTTGTGCTCGGCCAAGGTCTTGGCGAAGTTGTGGTAGCCAGAGAAATCCTCCTTGGCGCAGAAGTAGAAATAATGGTGGTCCTCGGCGTTCAGCACGGCCTTGATGGCGGCGATGGACGGGATGCAGATGGGGCCTGGAGGCAAACCTATATATTTATAGGTGTTGTAGGGCGACTCGATTTCCTTGTGGCGGTCGAGGACGCGGCGGATGCTGTAGTCGTTCCAAGCAAAGATGAGCGTCGGGTCGGCTTGAAGCAACCAGTTGTTTTTCAGTCGGTTGATGTAAACACCAGCCACACGCGGCATTTCGTCGGTCATGTTGGTTTCCTTGTTGACGATGGCGGCCAGCGTGCTGACTTGTACGGGCGTGAGACCTTTCGCTTGAGCTTGTTGTTTGCGCTCTTCATTCCAGAACTTGTTGTATTCCTGGAATATACGGTTGACGAAGCCTTCGGCATCGGTGTTCCAATAGAATTCGTATGTGTCGGGCAGGAAGAGGGCAGGGAGGGTGTATGGGTTGAAACCTAGTTGGTTGACATATTGCTGATTGTGAAGCAGATTGGCGATGGAGGCGGAGTCGGCCTCGATTTGTTGGGCGATTCGCCCCGCCAGTTGGTCCACGTCGCGCATGTTGTTGAATTTGACCTTGACGGGTGTTTGCAGTCCGCCGCGCAGCATGTTGACCAGCAGGTTGTTGCTCATGCCGTTTTTCAATATGTAATGGCCAGGATGGATGTTGGCGGGCAGCTCTTTCTTTTGCGCCACCCAGTCGAAGCTCTTCTCATTGGTGATACAATGGGTTTCGGCCAGCAAGTTTTTCACCTGATTGTAGTCCGAGCCTGTGGGGATAAACAGCTCAACTTCCTTTCCGTCAGTGGTTTGCACGTTTGGCGACATGACGGTTTTGTAGAGCCAGTAGCCGAAGGCCAAGGCAAAAATGAACAGTATGCCCAAGACCAACAGCACGGTCAGTCGGGTGTGCTTGCCGTTTTTCTTTTTGCTTTTCTTTTTTGTTTTTTTCTCGTTAGGTAGCGTGGTTTCTATTTTTACCATGGGTGACGTTTTGAGGGCACAAATTTACAACTTTTCGTAATATTCACCACATCTCCTTGTTCATAATCCCCTATCTCGTTGATATAATGCGCCCGCATCTCCAACTACGCGTCATTTAACCACCACCAACTGCATATCGCTTCTAAGCACACCTTGCTCCATCAGCAGGAAAACCCGCTTCGTCTTGGCTGCATCATAACCTTGTGCGGCAATGCCAAACTCACCCTTGCCATCGATGACGTTCACGGTCTCATTCCCCTCCTGGTCAAGGATGATCTCGCGGAGTTTTGTCTGCAAGAATTTCGGGTCTTGTGAGGCTGCGGGTTCCGTCTGTAAATATTTGTATTTGGCACAAACCATCGAATAATAGCAAAGATTTCCCTGTATGTCGAACACATCATCATTGGTGGCTTCTTCGGTGCCCACAATATTATTTCTGTACGGCTTTCTCCAAAGAAGGTTTCCATCGGCATCGAACATGTTCAGGATGCAGCCCTTTTTCCCGAACTGATAATATACCCCGGTATGCGTGCTAATTACTTCTGTGTAGTCATACTCGCCTTTCACGCATACACGGCCATCATTCATGATATAAGGATGAAAGTCAATCCAATGAACCTCGTTGTCTTTGCTTTTGCCTTCCTTGGCATTGATCAAAACATCCACGTCTCCATTTGTGAAGGGATATTCATCGGATGTGACTATGGCTTGTTCGTTCAGGTCAAACAAGGTGACATACATTCCGGAAAGGCCAGCATTTCTGTTGAACAAGAACATCCAATCGCCATATTTCTCGCCTTTTAAGGAACCTGTTACCCATAGGCGATTGCCGTTCAATTCGAGTTCAGCACTCCCGATGTTGACGGGCAGAGGGAATGCCATGGGTTCTTCCCCTTCGTTCGACATGACCATGAGAGCCGCCATCACTTTGTCCTCGGTATCGGCGAGATAATAGCCCACCAAAATGACTTTGCCGTCGTTGGTAATGACGTAATCATGGAAATGGAAATCCGTGTCGCGACTCCATAATGTCGCATTTGTCGTGTTGTCCAACACTTCGACTTTCCAACTGCTGGGAGCACCGTCCTGGCATTTGTCTAGTCGCACCAACGCACGATGGGATTGGTCGGGAGAGGTCTTGGAGGTGACGGTTAGCGCTTCCTTCAGCTTGATAGGATCCATGTTCACAAAATGCGTGTTCCCGTCTTCGAAAGGCGAGAATCCGATGTCCTCGGTCGACGTCAACGTCATGTCCGACTTATTGAACGTGAGTTTTTCAAGACGAAAGCCCTTGGGTTCATGCTTTACGGTAAGCACTTGTATGTTCTCGCCATAAATCCCCCCATAAATGAGCAAACGCATCGCCATCTTACCTTTAAATTCTTTCTCGATTTTCAGCGATAGGTCCGTTTTATCGAAGCCGAGGAGGCTGATTTTAGTGAAATAATCGAAGAAATAGTAATAGCTCTCGTCCTCTCCAATATAAATTGTCTGGTTCGAGACCTTCACACCTTTGGCCAATGGGCCTTGCTTGATCTCTGGTTTTTGTGCGAACGAAAAACAGGAGTAGGACACACTCAACAGGACGATGAGCCATGCCTTGATTTGGGTTTTGCCCTGCTTCAGTGGCTTTGCAGTGCTTTTTTGTTGGAAAACCTTTTTCATTGTATTTATCATTTTTCGATTCAGTTCAATATATCGTTGACAAAGGTCGTATCTTATAAAACAAGCAAAATTACTACTTTTTTGTTCATTTTCTGGTACTCCAATTCGTCGATGAACCCCTCAGGCGTTTTTATCCATCCCTTTCGTCGTCCGCAAAGCGCAAAGCCTTGGCTGAGAAACAGTTGCTGGCTTTCTGTGTTCGTTTCATCGATGGAGCAATACACTTGATGAAGCATAAGGTCGTGGAAAAGGTATTCGACACACAAGGCGAGTGCGGCTTTGGCATAGCCTTGTCGGCGAAACGCCTTGTCGATGAGGATGCCCAATCCGGCGCGGCTATTGAGGGCATCGTAGTCGAAGATGTCGATGCAGCCGATGGATTGGCCGGTTTCGGTCAGGTCAATCATCAGGCGAAGTTGCTTGTTGGCGGCCAAGTCATTGTCGCTCAGCAGGAACTGCTCGATTTGGAAGCGCGAGTAGGGGGCGTGTGTCCCGCTCACGCGCCAAATGTCGCGGTCGTTTTCCCAAGCGTAAATCTGCTTGGCATCCTCGGGCTCGGCGCAACGCAGCGCTATCGTGTCGTTTTTGATGAACATATCCTCCAATTTGTTGAAAAATCTTGTTTTAACTGCCGGACTGGCACATAATTTGATTGTTTTCGTCCGCTAGAATTTTCGACAAAAATACGCTTTTCAGCGCAATAAAGGTTGAAAAATCGCATTAATGTGACTATAAAGAGACAAAGAAACCATAAAATTTGAGATAAGATGAGAAAAGTGAGTTTGACGTTGATGCTGGCCGGACTGCTGATGGCGGCATCGTGTGGCAATCTGACCCAAAAAACAGAAGACAATTCTAACGAAACCCAACAGCAACAAGAGCCTGTCAGCCAGATCGAGCAGGTTCAGCAACCCCAAGTGCAGCGTGCGGCCTTCATCCCGACCGAAAGCACGCCCGACTTCGTTGACGCCGCCGAGCGCAGCGTCGACGCCGTGGTGCACATCATGACCAAAGTAGTGCGCCAAAGCAATACCTACGACGATTTCTTTGGTGCCCTGTTGGGACAAATCTACGGCTATCCTGGCCAGACCCGCAACAACACCATGGTGGCCTATGGCTCAGGCGTGGTGCTGACTCCTGACGGCTACATCGTCACCAACAACCACGTCGTGGAAGGCGCCGACGAGGTGGAGGTCACCTTTAATAATAAGGTGAAGAAAACCGCCACCATCATCGGGACCGACCCCACCACCGACTTGGCCTTAATCAAGGTGGAGGCTTCAGATTTGCCGTTCCTTACCTTCGGCGATTCCGACAATGTCCGCATTGGCGAGTGGGTGCTGGCTGTGGGTAATCCTTTCAACCTGACTTCGACCGTCACGGCCGGTATCGTGAGTGCCAAGGCGCGCAACCTTAGCATCTTGGGCGAAGGCACCTCGGTGGAATCGTTCATCCAGACCGATGCCGCCGTTAACCCAGGCAATAGTGGCGGTGCCTTGGTCAACACCAAGGGCGAGCTGGTCGGCATCAACGCGGCCATCGCTTCGCATACGGGCTCCTACGAAGGCTATTCCTTCGCCATCCCGTCGAACATCGTCCGCAAGGTGGTCGATGACCTGTTGCTCTACGGCACCACCCAACGCGGCTATCTGGGCGTTCAAATCGCTGAGCTGACCCAGGAACTGGCCGACAAGGAAGGATTGGAAAACATTGACGGCGTGTATGTTGCAGACGTCACCGAAGGCGGCGCTGCCAAATTGGCAGGCATCAAGGCGGGCGACGTCATTACCTCAGTTGGAGGCAAAAAGGTGAATTCCACCACGCAACTCAGGGAGAGCGTTGCACAATTCCGCCCTGGCGACAAGGTGGAGGTGGAGGTGAACCGCCACGGCAGCCATCACCGCTATGATCTGACCTTGCTCAACGAAGCCGGCAATGTGGACGTAGTCAGGAACGGCGACAGCTTCTTCAGCTCCGATCTTGGCCTGATGTTGCAACCCGTCAACCAGAACGACATGAGCCGCCTCAACATCAAGAACGGTTTGAAGATCATGGAAATCCGTCAAGGTCGTTTCCAAGGTTCAGGTGTGCCTGAGGGCTTTGTCATCACCAAGGTCAATGGGGTTTCTGTCAATAGCAAGGCCGATTTGGAGAATGCCTTGAAGAGCAACCGTTCGCGCCGCACCACCATCGATGGCGTCAGTCCGAATGGTATGGTGATGAACTTCTACTACTACTAAAAAGGCAAAAAATTTGCTTTTTTACTGAAAAACAAGAATTTCGGTACGATTCTTGATGATAATTTACTTATGGATTTGGGGGCGGCGGTCCTACTGCCGCTCCCAAAACCAGAAGATTATGCTAAAATCAAAATGGAGGAGATAGGTATGATGAGGGAGAAAATGAAACTAAACAATGTAAAACAATAAAAAGATTTGAAGAAATGAGACAGCTAAAGATTTCAAAACAGATTACCAACCGCAATACGGGGACTTTGGACAAGTACCTCTCCGACATTGCGAAGGAAAGCCTACTGACTACCGAGGAGGAGGTGGAGCTGGCGCAGCGCATCAAGGCGGGCGACAAGGCCGCTTTGGACAAGCTGGTTCGGGCCAACCTGCGATTCGTCGTTTCAGTGGCCAAACAGTATCAAAACCAAGGTCTTAGCTTGCAAGACTTGATTAATGAGGGCAACCTTGGATTGGTGAAGGCAGCACAACGTTTCGACGAGACGCGTGGCTTCAAGTTCATCTCGTATGCCGTGTGGTGGATTCGTCAGAGCATCCTGCAGGCCGTGGCCGAGCAGGCACGCATCATCCGTCTGCCCATGAACCAAGTGGGTGCTTTGGCCAAGGTGAAGAAAGCCATTTCGGTATTGGAACAAGAGTTGGAGCGCCGTCCCACCCTCAAGGAGATTGCCGATGCAGTGGACATGTCTGAGGACAAAGTCGACCAACTGTTGAACCTCAACTCGCGCGCCATGTCGACGGATGCCCCTTTGGACGATGAGGACGACGCCAATTTCTTGGATGTTTTCGTTCAGGACGACCAGGAACAGACCGACGCTATGGTGGAGCAAGAGTCGACCAGCAAGGCCATCCGTAGGTCGTTGGACATGCTCAACGAGAAGGAACGGACCATCATCTGCATGTATTTCGGTCTGGGCACCACACGCGAGTATTCTTTGGAGGAAATCGCGATGAAGCTCGACATCTCGCGTGAGCGCACGCGCCAAATCCGCGACCGCGCCTTGAAACGCCTGAAGAGCGAGCCCGACTCGCCACTCTATCAGATGTATATGAATCAGTGAAAAAAGTGGGATTCTGGCAACGGAATCCCACTTTTTTTCTATCTTTGCACCCACACAAATACGTACACATTATGAAATATCAACTCATTCAATTGCCCTATGAGGCAAACGCTTTGGAGCCTGTCATCAGCAAGGAGACTTTGGGCTTCCATCATGGCAAGCACTTAAATGCATACGTCAACAACCTGAATGTCGCCATTGAAGGCACGAAATATGAAGACATGCCTTTGGAGGACATCGTCAAGACCGCCGAAGGTGGCGTGTTCAACAATGCGGGACAAATCCTGAACCACAACCTGTATTTCACGCAATTCCGTGCCCCGAAGGCCGACAACAAGCCTGTCGGGAAAATCGCCGAACTCATTGACAAGCAATTCGGTGGCTTTGAGGCTTTCAAGGAAGAATTCACCAAGAAAGGCGCCACGTTGTTTGGCTCAGGCTGGGTTTGGCTCTCCATCGATGCCGAAGGCAAACTGGTCATCACGCAGGAAACCAATGCCGGAAATCCTGTGCAGCGCGGCTTGAAGCCCTTGTTGACTTTCGACGTCTGGGAACACGCCTATTACATTGACTATCAGAACCGTCGTCCCGACCATCTGGCCGCCTTGTGGCAGATTGTGGACTGGGATGTCGTCAATACGAGGCTTTAAGGATGCGGTGAACGCTTTTGCCGTCGCCGTAATCCAATTGGAGCAGGTAGACGCCCGCATTCAATGCGCTCAAGTCAAGGTCAAGCTGTCTCGTTGAGGCAGCTTGTTCCATGATCAAACGGCCATAAACATCATAGATTTGGATGTTTTTGGCCGTTTTTTCCGTACTGATACTCAGCGTGGAAGTGAATGGGTTGGGATAGAGCGAACAAGAAGCGGCCATTTCCATGGTCGCTGTTGGATTGTATATGAGCGAGATGTCATCAATAAACAAATCGTCATTGGTGCTGCCGTGGCCAGGCGTTTCGTTGGTCGTGGCGGTGAAAAGTATATAGCGAGGGTCGGTGCAGGGACCATTTTTCACGAAAGGGATGCTCAACCGTTGCCATGTGTAGGCGCCATTGGCGGTGGAAGTGCGCGTGAACGACAAAAGGGCAGAAGCCACCTTCATATTGGCTGGTTCTTCCGTGCCGTCGGCAATCAGTTTGTAGTCGGCATCGCCATGAATGACAGCGTGGATTTGCGCCTTGTCAGTCGAGCTTTGGCTTCGGAAGCAGACCCAGACCACCAAGGAATCGGGCACGGACGTGATGGGCGTGTTGAAGGCGCTGTTGCTGCGTTGGGTGTAGTTGTAGTTGCCCGAGCCCGTGGCCGACATGCTGCCTGCGTTCATGCGTCCGTTGGTGAGGTTGCCGTTGGCCGTGATGCCCAAGACGCTGGAAGGATAAAGTCTTACGCTTTTGCTGCCCGAAGAGCCTGGGCGCGTGTGCGTTGACTGCTCGATTTGGCTGGAGACAAAACCCGAGAAAGATCCTGTGGCCGTCCCGCCCGAATGCCAGTGCACGGGCTCGCTGACGGCATTTTCGCTGCGCGAGGTCCATTGCTCGAAGCCGCTGTTGTCGAGTTGAGGACCGTCCTGAGCCGAAAGACTAAATGACAACAAGCTGAGACCAAGCACGATGGCTGCATTCCTAAAAATCTGATTCATGATGTTGAAATTGAATATTATGCCACAAAAGTAGGAAAAAATATGGCCCAAAAAGCGAGTGAAGCCTCTTTTCCGTATTTTTGCGCATCAAATTACACAATTATGAAGAAGACAATTCTTACCCTCGGTCTGCTGCTCTTCGCTTTTGCCGCAAGGGCGCAATGGACCTTGCAGACCTACGGCGAGTACGACTACACCCGCACTTCGGGAAGTAGTGCCTCACTTGCCTTGAAAGGCGACTACCAGCTCGCCGACAACTTCAACATCGGCCTTGGTTTTCAGGCGACTACCTTGGGCCGTTATTCCCTCAACCTGCAATATCAGGTGGCCTTGCTCAAGGCAAAGAGCGGCACCTTGTATTTGGAGAACCGTTACCTGTATCGTTTGTTCCCAAATTACAATTTGCAGGAATTCAACGCCTTGCTGGACTTGGGTTGGCGCAACCGTCATTTCAATTTCCAGTTGGGCTTGACCAATCGCTACACGGCACCCATTCCTTTGCGTAAGAATGGCGGCATGGACACGACCTTCGAGCCGATGAACGTCACCTTCTGCGTGGAGGGCAATGTGTTCGACCAAACACATCCCTGGAACGTGGGCGCGCGTATCTCGAATTACCGCGACTTCGTCATCGAGCGGTTCACCTTGTTTTTCTATAGCGTGAACGGCTATTACGACTTCGGCAACGGCCTCCGCCTGACCGCCGAGGCGGGATTGCATCCCTGTGGTGTGCTCAACCTGTCGTCGCAATACAACGGCTGGTTCGGCAATGTTGGACTGATTTGGAAACCCTAAAATCGCTTGCGATTTAGTCTCTAATTCACAAAAATCCAGAAAAATAGATTCTATAATTCTCAAATTCTTGATAAACAATGAATAAACATCTTATCATAATATTTGCAGCCGCCACGATTTTTGCCACAGGCTGCAACCGTCTTGACATTGCGGGTATGGTCGTCAACCGCAGCGACACCGAAGAGCGCGTTGCCGATTGGCTCGACTATGACAACCAAAACGGGATGCCCGTCATCGAGAACGCACCCGATGAGTATCACGTCTATTCCTGCTCCGACTCGCACTATTCCGAGCGCGACAGCATCGTTGCGCAGGGCGCAAACGACCGCCTCTACAAATACATTACCGCCGAGCGCAACGACCCGATGGCCATCTTCGCCATCCACGCCGGCGACTTGGTGAACGAAAGTGGTGAGGCTGGTTTCAGGATGTCGGCCGAGGCGATGGCCTACAACGCTGAGACACAGGTCAAGAACGACCCGTGTTTCCCCGTCATCGGCAACCACGACGTCTATTTCGACTGTACGCCTTTTTATAAGCAGTATTTCCACACTTCGACCTACACCGTGACGGTGAAGACGGTGAGCGGCTTCCAAGACCTCTACATCTTCCTCGATTCGGGCAACGGCACCCATGGTAAACGCCAGTTGGAGTGGCTGGAGGAGCAGTTGGAGCATCGTGCCGACTACCGCCATTGCTTTGTCATCAGTCACAATTGGCTGTTCCGCACCTCGTATAACTACACGACCACACCGGCCGCCAACCTGCCGCAGGACGAGCAATACGCTTTCATGGACTTGATAAGCAACCACAATGTCGAGATGGTCATCATGGGCCATTTCCACATGCGCGAGCAGCGTCAGTTCGGCGGCGTGCAATATGTGATGACCGACAACCTCAATGACACCAAGGTGACCCCAAGTTATCTGGTCGTGACGGTGGGAGAGAAGGTCAGATACGAGTATGAGGAGCTGGTGATGGAATAACGCACAAATCCGATTCCTATGAACACAATCTATCGGAGAACTATGCTGACCCTGTTTTTCTGCTTGGCTTTTGTCAGCGGTTTTGCCCAGGTGAAAGTGTATCGGGGCAATTCTTCCTATACGAACGATGTGATTTGCAACTTGAAGGACAATAAAGTGTATAAGGGCAATTCGTCGTATTCGAGCGATGTGCTTTGCCATGTTGTCGACAACAAGGTTTATAAAGACAACTCCACCTACAGCAGCGACATCCTATACACCATCCGTGACGGCAAAGTCTACAAAGGCTCGTCATCGTATACTTCCGATGTCATCTTCACCATCCGCGACGGCAAGCTCTACCAAGGCAATTCAAGTTATACATCAGATATTTTCGCCAACAGGAAAGGCCTCAAGGTGTATAAAAACAACTCCAGCTATTCTTCGGACGTTGATTTCACGCTTTCCGACAATGTCACCATCGAGCAGTTTGTGGCGATTTGGTATGTGGTGAAGTATTGTTGGTAGGGGTTGTATTGCACGAAATCAAGATTTTTGTTGGAAGGTTTTTGCACGAAATCAAGATTTTTGAGTGCATGGTGGCTTATGAAGTTGCTTTTGAATGAAAACATTCGCCCGCTGGAAATGCTTCTGGCGGGCGAATGTTTTATGATGGTCAAAGCAGCGGAGCCATATAAATAGGCAGGTAAACGATGCCTTCGTTTTCTTTGTAGTCTTGGTAATGAACGACGTATGGCGTGGCCAACTGCTTGCTGAATTTCTTGCGGAATTTCTTCAACGATGAAAGGGTGTAGTTAGTGCTTGATTTCACTTCAATGGGACAGATGTTGTGTGCATTGGTCAGTGTGGGTTTTTCCACAAGGAAGTCGATTTCCATGCGGTCTTCAGCATTGTCTCTTGACGGGTTACTGTAAAAGAATAACTTATGTCCGTTTGAAGCAAGCATTTGAGCCACAATGTTTTCAACCAACATACCCTCGTTGATTTCCAATTTGCCCAAAAGAAGTTTTTGGTACAACTCTTCGCCTTGGATGGCTTTTTCGTCAAAAGCATGGGCAATCAAAAGCCCAGTGTCGGCCATATAGCATTTGAACGAAAGGCTGTCCTGCTTCAGCCTCATGCCCACTTGTGGCTCGGTCACATTGTAGCATGTGTTGATGATTTTGGCGTCCTGAAGCCACAGGAAAGAAGTCTCGTATGAGCGGAATCGCGCATCGTCCGACAGGTCGGACAAGCGAAACCGTTTCTCGTGTTTTTGCAATTCGCCGGGGATTTGGTTGAACACGGCCTTCACTTTCTCGCGATAGCCTTTTGAGTGCTTGTCGATGCTGCGGCGGTAAAGGTTGAGAATGTCGCGTTTCACCAAGTCCACTTCCTGAAAGTTACCGGTTTCGATGAAACTCAACACGGCTTGGGGCATTCCGCCAACAATGAGGTATTGTCTGAACAAGGTCATCGTTTTGCGGTGCATGGGACCCATTGACATTTTCGTCTCGAAGCATTGGCGGATGAAAGGCATGGTCATTTCGTCGCCAATAGCCCAAAGAAACTCCTCGAAGTCCATGGGAAACATTTCGATTGAGCGCTCCTCCGAGGGCAACAAAATGCCTTCAGTATTCTCGTTGATGCTGACCAAAGAACCCGTTTCAATGTAGTCATATCGTCCATCGGCCACCAAGTGTTTGATGGCCTGCCGCGCCAAGGGATACTTCTGTACCTCGTCGAAAATGATGAGAGACTCGCGCTCGTAAAGTCGCACATTGGTCACGTTTTGAAGGAACATGAGGAATCTTTCGGTTTCGTTAAGGTAGTTGTCGAACACCGCTTTGAGCGCATTGCTGAGGTGTGCAAAATTGACGAGGATGTAGGATTTATACTCGTTTTTCGCGAATTCCTCCACGATGTAGCTCTTTCCGACGCGCCTTGCGCCTTCCAACAGCAAGGCCACTTTCCCTTGTTCATATTGCTTCCATCGTAGCAAGTCGTTGTAAATCTTACGCTTCATTGTGAGTTGACTATGAAATCCGCTGGCAAAAATACAACTTTTTGCACGAAATCAAGATTTTTATACGATGATTTTTGCACGAAATCAAGATTTTTATAGGAAGTTTTTTGCACGAAATCAAGAATTATGAGTGCAAAAATCCCTTCGCCGAAAGGCCAAGGGATTTTTGAAGGGTTGTCGTACCACGGCGTAATTTGTTGGAGGGCAACCTTTTTAGTCACCCTCATGCAAGAATTATCTGCATAAAGTGTTATGGGTATAAGTAAAAAATAAACAGCAAGAACATTCTCATAGTTTGTAAATTAGCAGATTAAATTTTTATTTTCAATAATAAAAAGGGCACAAGTGCCCTTTGGTAATATTTATCCTTGCAAACGTAAGACCCCGGGCGTAAGCCCGAGGGAAATTTACTTATTATGTGGTGGCGTCCAGCGCTGCACTTTCCATCCATTTGCGGTGAACCATAGACTATCCTCTAATGCCATGCCGGCAACAGTGTCTATGGTGACGTCCGGCAGGTGTGCACCAACTGGTGAGTTTACTTGAATTGTTCCCATGCCACGAATACGGCCCGGGGCCATATCAATGTACATTTGCAGGGTGTCACGTGCCCTGTGAAGAAGAGCAGGCCACCAAGGTGTGAAATTTCGTTACCCAAAATCCAGAAATATCATATTAACACTTCTTTTGTTAACTTCTTTTTGTATAATCTCTTTTTTTTGCTGGGTTGAGTTAAATATTGGCTCTGTTTTCCAATCAATAATAACATCGTGTTCTTTTTGACATGACGATGCCATGATTGCGATGGGGATAAATGGCAATATGCGCACCAAAGACATTAGAATTCTGAGAGTTAGTTTAAGAGACTTTTGCAATCTATCAATTAGACTATGATTGCAAGCCGTTGTTTGTGTTTCTGCTGATGGATTGTCATTAACACCCACATTCTCTATCTGTTGTTGAAATGCCAAATCAGGCGGAGGTCTGGATGGATTTGCTTGAACCGCACAATAGTCACCCGCAGCTCCACAGCTTATTATTCCTCCGCAC
This sequence comes from Bacteroidales bacterium, assembly GCA_017477425.1. Classification (GTDB taxonomy): domain Bacteria; phylum Bacteroidota; class Bacteroidia; order Bacteroidales; family F082; genus Limimorpha. Next base: position 67,972 of record JAFUVT010000030.1, on the reverse strand, counting down.
ATCGGTGCCAACATCATTGTTTCGTCTGAGTCAATCAGATTGATTAATCTAATACGATTACCCATGTCGGATACAAAGCTAATCCCAAGCCTCATCATTGCTAATTGCCAGGCTTTTGGCGAAATAATACTCATCACCTTTATTTTGTTGCGCTCCTTTTTTCTGTGGGGAATAAAAGGCCTTACGGTAGGATGAAATCCTTTGCCATCATATCTTATCATTTTCTTGAGATTTTAGTTGTTATTACTTGTTTGATTGATTAGTTCCTTTTTCCAAACAAGCACAAAAAAAGCGTGAAACTTCCTTGTTTCCCGCTGCTTGAGGTATTTGGCGTAACCCGTGTCCACAAGAAATAAGTCAATCTCACGCTACGCGCGAGCATTTTGACTAAAACCTATTGGATGCATTCAAGTCTCCTTAAAATCGCCAAATTTTTAGTAGAGAAGAATCCAGTTTTAATGCTGTCTATGTTGTTTCAATTTCACGCAATCCTGCGCTTTTATTGCATATTCGTTTCGTTTTTATGGGTTACTATTCGTGTTTTGTCGGTGCACAAGATAGACAATTTTTCAAATTGAAACGGATTTTGTGGTGTTTTTTGTTTTTTGGCGGGTGTAAAGAAAGAAAAAACACTCGATTCGGCCAAATAAATACCCGTTTATTTGGCCGAATCAATATAAAAAGCCGTTTATCTGGCCGGTTTGATCAAAGCGTGATGAGCTTACTTTAGAAAAGGCTGCCGATGGTTACGGTTTGCTGGAAGATGCCACTATGGGCATTTTGTTTCAGGCCGATGGTGGTGACCAAAGTCAAGTGGATGGTCTGTTTGGGCGAAAGTTGCTCTTGCAAGGTGGCGATGCGCGTCCTCAGTTTCGTGTCGTCGTCGGCATCTGGCTCAAATGCTTTCGATAGGAATTTCATTTCGCAAAGATTGACCACGCGGTCGTCTCTCACAATCAGCATGTCGATTTGGGCACCCTTGCGGTCTTCGTCTCCGCGTACAATCCAAGCCGATTCCGACGATACCACATTTTCCACCCCCAAGGCTTTCTTGATTTGGTTGACGTGGCTGAAACATACCTGCTCGAAAGTGAATCCGCGCCATGCGTTGAGTTGGGGCTTGTTCTGGTTGTGTTGCCAAAAGGCAATGTCAGTGACGTTTTGGTCATCAATGAAATCCAGATAGAAACGGCAGAAACTGTCGGTCAGTTTGTATCGGATTTCCTTCTTGCTTTGCCCGAAGGGATGGTAACTTATGATAAAATCGCTGGCTGTGAGCGCCTCAAGCGTTTTCGAGAAGTTGCCACCTGCCTTGATGCCGAGGCTTTTGGCTAATTCGTCACGGGTGAAGCCCGTGTGTCGCTTAGCGAGTTGTCGCACCACCGCCTTGAAGTCGTCGGGCTTGGAGAACAGGGAACCGAAAAGACGGTCAAATTCCATGACAAGTTTGGCGCTTGGGGCAAAAAACAGTGCATCAATGTTTTGCGCGAGGCTTTTCCCTTTCTGGAAGTAGTTCATATAATAAGGTATGCCTCCGAGAATCATGTAGGCTTCCACGAGGTCGTAGTCCGACATCGGAATGTTTTTCGATTCGAAGAAAGCCTTGCATTCGCCGAGCGAGAAAGGCGAGAGTTTGATTTGCCACGTCAGGCGGTCGTAAAGGCCTCCTTTGTTGTTGATGAGGTTGTCGAGCATCCACGAGGTTGCGCTACCGCACACGATGAGCATCACATGGTCGCGCCAAGCGCCCCATGAGTTCCAAAAATGTTCGAAAGCTACCATGAATTTTGAGCGCGGTGTGTCCATCCACGGCAGTTCGTCAATGAAAATCACCTGACGGCTTCCGTCGTTGAGGCCGTCCAAAAGTCGACCCAACATGAGGAAAGCCTCGGCCCAAGAGGAGGGACAATGGCTTTCACCCATTCCGTACTGCACCAAACTGGCGTAAAACGCTTCCAACTGGTCGTTGAGGCCGATTTTGCGTTCTTTGTCGAAAGGCGAAAGTCCACTGTGATAGAAGGCCATCTTGTCTTGGAAAAGTTCTTTCACGAGGAAGGTTTTGCCCACGCGACGGCGACCATAAATGGCAATAAACTCGGCTTTCTTGCTATTATACAGGTTTTCAAGCTCTTGTATTTCCTGTTTTCTTCCAATGAGATTGTTCATTTGCTTTTAATTTGGCCGCAAAGATATAAAAAATGATTGATTCGGCCAAATAAACACATGTTTATTTGGCCGAATCAATATAAAAAGCCTTTTATCTGGCCAGTTTGAGTGCTGTTATTTCTTCTCCATCGGATAGCTCAATCCCATATTGTACAGCACAAACGAATAAATATCCGCCTGTTCCTCCAAAACCTTGGAGATGGGTTTGCCGCCGCCGTGACCGGCTTTGGTGTCGATGCGGATGATCTTCGGGTTGTCGCCGGTTTGGGCTGCCTGCAAGGTGGCCGCGTACTTGAACGAGTGGGCGGGCACCACGCGGTCGTCGTGGTCGGCAGTGGTGACCATGATGGCGGGATAATGCACATTCTCACCGCTTTGGATGGTGTGCAGGGGCGAGTAGGCATACAAGGCCTTGAACATCGCTTCATCGTCCTCGCTGGTGCCGTAGTCGCTGGCCCAGTTCCAGCCGATGGTGAAGAGGTGGTAGCGCAGCATGTCCATCACGCCAACTTGCGGCACGGCCACGGCAAAGAGGTCGGGGCGCTGGTTGACGACCGCGCCGACGAGTAGTCCGCCATTGCTACCGCCATTCAAGGCCAGACGTTCGGGCGAAGTGTAGCCGTTATTAATAAGGTATTCCGCGCAGGCGATGCAGTCGTCGAAGACGTTCTGTTTCTGCAACTTGGTGCCGGCCAAGTGCCATTCCTCGCCATATTCGTTGCCGCCGCGCAGGTTCATCTGGGCGTAGATGCCGCCATTCTCAATGAACGGCAGGCGCGAGGTGCTGAAGCCCGGATTGAGCGTGATGTTGAAGCCGCCGTAACCGTAAAGGAAGGTCGGGTTGGTGCCATCCTTTTGCAAGCCAGCCTTGTAGGTCAGGAACATCGGCACTTGGGTGCCATCCTTCGAGGTGACGAAGACCTGCTCCGTGACGTAGTCCTCCGAGCGGAAATCGCAACCTGGGGCGCGGAACACGGTGGAGGTGTTGTCCTCGATGTTGTATTGGTAAATCGTGGTCGGGAAGGCGAAAGAGGTGAAGGCGTAGAACACCTCGGGCTCCTCATAGCGACCGCTGAAACCAACGGCGCCGTAGGTCGGCAGTGCGATTTCGTGCAGTTGCTGGCCGTCCATCGTATAGACGTAGGCGTGGTTGGCGGCGTCCTTGTCGTAGGTGACGATCATCTTGCCCGCGGCAAGGTTGATGCCCGAAATCACATTCTCGCTTTCAGGAATCACGTCGACCCAGTTTTCCATCTGCGGGGTCTTGGCCGACACGCGGCAGATGCGGCCTTTGGGCGCGTTGTAGTTGGTGAAGATGTACAGCACATCGTCAATCACGTCGATGGGGCTGTATTGGTAGTCCATATCGTCGGCGATTTGGACGAACTTGCCGTTCGGGTCTAGCATATCCCTGATCCACAGCGTGCTGCCAGCCCCTTGACCGCTCTCGAAGAGGAACATATAATGCTCGTCGTCAGTCAAGTCCACTTGGTGGAAGTAACGTGGCTGGGCAGGGTTGGAGTAGAAGAGCTCGTCTTGGTCCTGCGAGGTGCCGAGTTTGTGGTAGTAAATCTTGTGGTTTTCGTTCACATTGCTGAACTCCTTGCCGGCCTCGGGGCGGTCGTAGGCGGCGTAGAAGAAACCGTCCTTGTACCACGAAGCGCCTGTGAACTTGGCCCATTCGATGTGGTCGGGGAGGAGTTCGAGGGTGGCCATGTCCTTCACATAGATTTCGACCCAGTCGGAGCCGCTGCGTTGGATGGTGTAAGCCATATAGTTGCCGTCGTTAGAGAAGCTGATGCCGCCCAGCGAGACGGTGCCGTCGTCGGAGAGCTTGTTGGGGTCGAGGAGGACGGTAGGCTCGCCGTCGAGGGTCTGCTGCATATAGATGACGCTTTGGTTTTGCAGGCCGTCGTTCTTCGAATACACATAGCGGCCGTGCTTCTTCGATGGCATACTATAACGCTCGTAGTTAACGAGTTGTGTCAGTCTGTCCTTGAGCGCACCCCTAAACGGGATATGGCTCAAGTAGTCGTTGGTGACGGCGTTCTGCTCTTTGACCCATTTCGCGGTCTCGGCGGAGGTGTCGTTTTCGAGCCAACGGTACGGGTCGGCGACCTTCGTGCCAAAGTAGTCGTCGACGACGGTGGTGTCTTTTCTCGTCTCAGGATACGCCTTGACGGAATAGCGCTGCGGCTGCTGCGGTTGCTGGTTGCAGCCGAAAAGGGTAATCATGCTGCCCATAATTAATAAGGTGGATTTTTTCATTTGATTTTTATTTGTGATTTCAAGATTGTGACGGACAAAGGTACGATAATTTGGTGGAATGGAAGGAGTTTCCGTAAAAAACGATAATAATCTTTCAGTATAATGAAACTTGTGGTGCTTTTTAAAACCATTTGTTGCTAGAATCATCAATTTAAATATGTATATTTTTAGAAAAACATACATTTATAATCTATATTTTTATATATTTGCAGCCGATTATAAATAGGTATTGTTATGGTGACAAAAGAATTACTCCGTCAAGTGATTTACGAACAGCGTGAACTAATTGGAAACCTTGGAATAGAAAGAAACGTTGGGAAACAAAGCATAGAAGAACCTGAGGTACTAGTGATTTCAGGGGTTAGGCGGTGTGGCAAATCGGTGCTTTTGCAACAAATAAGGGCAAAACGTGCGGAGCAAGACTATTATTTGAGTTTTGACGATGACCGGCTTCTGCACTTCACTGTTGAGGATTTTCAAGTGCTTCTTGAGGTTTTTATGGAAGATTTTGGCGTGCAACATACTTTTTATCTTGACGAACCTCAGCTTATTCCAGGTTGGGAGCGTTTTGTGGATCGGCTTTACAACCATGGCAACAAGGTGTTTGTCACGGGTAGCAATGCATTTATGTTGAGCAAGGAATTGGGGACACTGTTGACGGGAAGACACCTAAAGATGGAGCTTTATCCGATGTCGTTGTCTGAATACGCGAGGATAAAAGGAGTTGCTTGGGAGAAAAAGGACTATTATACAACGGAAGGCAAGGCGAAACTGCTCAATTTGCAAAAAGGGTATTTGTTGGAAGGCGGATTCCCGCAATATCTCAATTCTGGCGACCCGCGCTATTTGAGGGAACTTTATAATGACATCATTTATCGTGACATAGTAGTAAGACATAGGCTTAACTCGGAAAAACCCATCAAAGAGGTGTCGTATTATTTGGCGAGCAATTTCACCCATAAGTTCACTTACCAGTCGGCGTCCAAGGCTGCCAATATCAAAAGTACGGAAACGGTGAACGACTACATTGGCTATCTTGAAGAGACGTATCTGTTAGGCGTTTTGACAAAATATGATTATAAGGTTGGTGAACAAATCAAAAGTCCAAAGAAAGCCTATTTCATTGATAACGGACTTGTTGCACAAATCGGATTCAGCTTCAGCGAGAATCTGGGGAGCAAACTTGAAAATGCGGTATATGTGGAGTTATGTAGGCAAGGGAAGGAAATGTATTATTACAATGATGGCAAAGAGTGTGATTTCATCGTTCGTTCCAAAGGAAGTGTAACGGAAGCCCTACAAGTCACCGTTTCTTTGAAAGATTCTGTGACCAAGGACAGGGAAGAATCTGGCTTGCTTGCGGCCATGGATGCGTTCCATTTAAAGGAAGGCACTATCATCACTTTGGACGAAATGGATGAAAAGAGGTTAGCAGATGGAAGACTGGTTCATGTGGTTCCATTTTACCGTTGGTGTTTGTAACCTTTTCAATGTTGGCAATAGTTTCTAAATGCCATAGCTTTTGGAAAGAGTCAGTAGCCGGAAAGACTCGGTAACTTGTATCACATCTTATCCATCTCCGAATCATCCTCAATCCGCAGGTTGCTGATAATGAACTTCTGGCGTTCCATGGTGTTTTTGCCCATGTAGTATTCTAGTAACTCCTTGATGCCGAAGTCGTAGCGGAGGATGACAGGCTCTAAGCGCATGTTGGGGCCGATGAAGCCTCGAAACTCGTCGGGGGAGATTTCGCCCAAGCCTTTGAACCGGGTGATTTCGGCCTGCTTGCCGCATTTTTCTTTGGCGGCGATGCGTTCCTCGTCGTTGTAGCAGTAGTAAGTCTCTTTCTTGTTGCGCACGCGGAACAGCGGCGTTTGCAGGATATAGACGTGACCGCCGCGCACCACATCGGGGTAGAACTGGAGGAAGAAAGTGAGCATCAGCAGGCGGATGTGCATACCGTCCACATCGGCATCGGTGGCGATGACGATGTTGTTGTAGCGCAGGTTCTCGATGTCCTCGTCGATGTTCAGGGCGGCTTGCAGCAGGTTGAATTCTTCGTTCTCGTAGCATACTTTCTTGGTCATTCCCAAGCAGTTGAGCGGCTTGCCGCGCAGGCTGAACACGGCCTGGGTCTGCACATCGCGGCTCTTGGTGATGCTTCCCGAGGCGGAGTCGCCCTCGGTGATGAAAATGGTGCTTTCGAGGCGCTTCTCGTGGTTGGTGTTGAGGTGGATGCGGCAGTCGCGGAGCTTGCGGTTGTTCAGGCTGACCTTCTTCGCGCTCTCGCGGGCGGCCTTCTTGATGCCGGCAATCTCCTTGCGCTCCTTTTCGTTGGCCTGGATTTTCGCCTGCAAGACGCTGACCGTTTCGGGATTCTTGTGCAGGTAGTTGTCCAAATGGCGCTTCAAAATGTCGAAGACGTAGGTCTTCAGGAAGGGGCTGTCGTTGGTGCCATCGGGATTGTTGGGCGCGAGGTGGGTGGAGCCGAGCTTGGTCTTGGTTTGTGCCTCAAACACAGGCTCTTGAATCCTCACGCACAAGGCACAAATCAAGCCTTGGCGGATGTCGGCAGGCTCGTATTCCTTTTGGTAGAACTCGCGCACCACGCGGGCATAGCCCTCGCGGAAAGCGGACTGGTGCGTACCGCCTTCGGTGGTGTGCTGACCGTTCACAAACGAATAGAAATAGTCGCTCGACTGCCCGTTGACGTGCGTAAACGCCGCTTCAAAGTCGCCGTCCTTGATGTGGATGATGGGGTAGAGGCCTTCGCCTTCCATGTTGTGCTGCAAAAGGTCGAGGAGGCCGTTCTTGGAATAATAGCGTTTCTCGTTGTAAATCAAGCTTAAGCCGCGATTGAGGTAAGCATAGTTCCAGACACGCTTCTCGATGTATTCATCCACATAGTGGAAGTTGCCAAACAAAGCCGTATCGGGGATAAACTCAGTTAAAGTTCCAGTGTCTAAGGTCCCTAAGCTTGTCGAAGGTTGAGGTCCCTGAGCCTGTTGAAGGGCCGATTCAACAGGAATGATGCCCGAATCGCTCACCAGCTTGCCTTGCGCAAACTCAACAATTCTCGTCTTGCCCTCACGAATGGACTGCACTTTGAAATAAGACGAAAGCGCGTTGACGGCCTTGGTACCCACGCCGTTCAAGCCGACCGATTTTTGGAACACCTTGCTGTCGTATTTCGCGCCCGTGTTGAGTTGCGAAACGGCTTCCTTCAGTTTGCCCAACGGGATGCCGCGTCCGTAGTCGCGGATGCTGACCTTTTTCTCGGCCTTGTTGACGGTGATTTCGATTTTCTTTCCAAAGCCCGAGGTGAACTCGTCGATGGAGTTGTCAATCACCTCTTTGATAAGCACATAGATACCGTCGTCCTGCGAGGCACCGTCGCCGAGTTTGCCGATGTACATGCCTGGGCGTCGGCGAATGTGTTCCATGTCCTCCAAGTGCACGATGCTGTTGTCGTTATAGTCATCCACCGTTGGGATTGGGTCGCTGTTCTGCGTAAAGATGTCGTCTTGTATGGTTTCGTCCATGATTTCGCTCATAAATGTGGAATTTGTGCAAAAATACGAAAAATTCGTCAGAAAATGCTCTTGACAGTCGTTTTTAGCCAGTCAAGATCTTCCTTGTTGGGAACCAATTGGTCGAGGCGGCTTCCTGTCAGTTTACGGAACACCATCCATTGGTAGACAAACAATGTTATGTATGTCAATGAAGTGGTGATGGCAGCACCTCGAATACCTAAAGTTGGAATTAAAGTAAAGGCCGATATAATTGTGACACTGAGGCCGATAAGTGAAGTGTAAAGATTGTATTTCGGGCGGCCTGTGCCCGAGAAAAAGTTGGCCAAAATGGTGTGTGCAGAAAAGAAGACGATTCCAGGTGCCATCAGCAGAATAACGCTGCGAATGTCGCCAAACTCGCCCGAAAACAGCCATTCGAAGAAGGCAGTCGGCAAAAGGCAGATGATGAACAAAGCAGCAAAAGTCAACACAATGGATAATTTCATGAAACGTATGGTGAGTTGAGCGGCGCGATGTTCGTTTTCGGTATTGCTCAAGGCGGAAAACTCCACCAGACCGATGCTTTGCCCAACGATGTTCACGCCTTCTGTGACTTGTGTCCCTGAAGCGAAAACCCCAATTTGTTTTTCATCGCAATGCGTGTTCAAAAGATAGAGGCTCAGGCGCTTGTTGAGCGTGCTGACCAAGGTGGAAAGCTGCATGAACGCTCCATAATGCAACATTTCCTTCAAACTTTCCTTCAGCGGGTCGCGGTCATTGCGCTTGAGGTTGGGAAAGAGGTGAATCCAGCCTACAAACAAAGCCACACTATAACCGCAAAGCTGTGAATAGAGCAAAGCCTTTCCCGTCCGCAAATCCAATGCGAAAATCAGCACGGCCATCATTGTGACTTGGGTGAGTATCTGTATGAGAAACAGCCAATTGTAGATGCCCACCTTTTCTTTTCCGAGGAAATGGTTGAGGTTGAACTCGTGTAGGCTATAGACGAAAGTCATCACGAGGACGAGCATGGCATAGCCTTCGGGAACGATGGTATGGAAGAAGTTGGAAAAGAGGTTTAATATGCTGAATAACAGAACGTAAATCAGCATTACAAGAGCAATCCAGCTGTAAGAAAGCGTCATCAGAGTGCTCAGTTTCTTTCGGGGGGTGAAATACACCAATCCGCTGCCGGCGACGAGTTCGATGCCTATTAATAAGAAGGTGATGTCGGTCTGGGCAATGAAGGCCTTGCCCCATTCGGCGGCACCGAGGAACTTGGTGCCCATGATGAGGGTGGCCAACTGCGTCAGCACATTGATGGCCCTTGACATACCCGTTCCGAGAAGCTTCTTGAACATGCTTTAACTATTGCGTTGCAAAAGTACAAAACAAATGCTTTGTTTTGACTTTAGGCAATAAATAAAGGACGCTAACGTTATCTTTTTTATGAAAAGATGGATACTTCTATCGCTTTTGCTATATCCTATGTTTGTTTGGGCACAGCTTTTCGCCTGTCGTGACGTCATCAAGGACGGATACGATTTTTGGCTTTATGTCCCCGAAGACTACAACGTCGCTGTCAAGAAGCCTGTTATTATGTTCTTGCACGGTAAGAGCTTGAGTGGTAACGACTTGAATATGGTTAGGCATTATGGCTGCATCGACGCCGTGATGCGTGGGCGCGACATTGATGCCATTATCATCGCTCCGCAAACCAACAATGGATGGACGCCCCAAAAAGTGATGGAGGTGTACGACTGGGTAAGGTCACGCTATTCCGTAGATGCCAACCGTTTCTATGTGATCGGCATGAGCATGGGAGGTTACGGTACCATTGACGTAGCGGCCACCTATCCTGACAGGGTAGCGGCAGCCATGGCTATGTGTGGCGGCGCGACAGTGACGTCGCTTTGTGGTCTCAATGAGTTGCCCCTCTGGATCATACATGGCACGGCCGACAACGCTGTTCCTGTTGGATGTTCACAAGCCGTTGTGGATGCCATGACCGCTTGTGGCGACACCAGCCGCCTGATGTTCAACAAACTTAAGGGAGTGAACCACACACGGTTGGCTCGAGTCTTTTATCTCGACCAGACCTACGAATGGCTGTTCTCTCACACGCTGGCTGATTCTTCACGTCGGCTCAATAGGGATTACACCATCAATAATGCATTGATGAAAGACGCTTATGCCGATTTGCATACCAATCATGACATCAAAGTGGTGGACTGGAACAATGCGGAAGGAGCCAGCGCTGGAAGGCGAACCTATGTCGTCAAAAAAGGCGACACCTTAAGCAAGATTGCCGTGGAGAACAACACCACAGTGTCCATCATTTGCAACATCAACAAAATCAAGAAAAATGCGAAGTTGAGTGTCGGGAAAAAGCTCTTGCTTCCTAAATGATGATTGTTTTTGATACAATAAAGCAGCCCGCCAAAATGTTGACGGGCTGCTTTGTATAATACAGGTTTTGCTTATTCCACAGGAATGTCCTTGTTGACGTTCTTCGAACCCACGAGGGCGTAGAAGAGGATATAGGCGGCGCAGAACAGCACGACGACGTAGCTGGTCATGTAGCTGCCTGTCCAGTCGGCAACCAAGCCTTGCAGACCCACCATGATGGCGAAGCCGAAGACCATCGTCATGAAGGCACCCGAAGCGATGGCGGTATATTTGCCGAGGCCTTCGGTGGCGAGGTTGAAGATGGCGCCCCACATCACCGAGGTGCAGAGACCCACGAGGATGAAAGCGAAGATGCCCACGGGCACTTCAGCCCAAATCACCTTCAGGTTGGCCCAGTCGATGCCAGGCACCTTGACGAGCCAGCTTTGCGGGGCAAACATGCCGAATAGCACGAGCGCGATGGCCGCGATGGAGACCGTGGTCACCATGGCCTTGGAAGAGACCTTCCCTCCAATGGCGCCGCCGATGAAACGTCCGATGAGCATCATCAGCCAGTAGACAGCCACGATGAGACCCGCGATGGTGCCGCTCATGCCTATACCCGGCGTGGCAGCGGCAGGCTCGGAAGTGAGGTATTGCAGGATGTAGGTAGGCGTGCCGACCTCAATGCCGCCATAGAGGAAGATGGCCAAAATGCCAAGCTTGAAGTGGCGGAACGAGAAGGCACTGTATTTGTCCTTCACTTCCGATTTGACTTCCACAGGCTGCTGCGGCTCCTCGATTTTGGTGAACAGAATAACGATGAAGCCGATGACGAAGATGGCCAAGGCAATCAGCAGGGCAGGGGTGGCATCGGAGATCTTGGCCTTAGTGGCCTCGCCGATGAGGGCACCCATGATGATATACACCGCCACGGCAGCCGCTGAGTTGAACACGCCGCCGATTTGGATGAGTTGGTTGCCTTTGTTGCCGCCGCCGCCAAGCAGGTTGAGCATCGGGTTGACGACGGTGTTCAGCATGCACATGCAGAAGCCAGAGATGAAGGCACCGATGAGATAGACACCGAAGCCGTACTTGCCGCTGGCCCATTGCACCAAAATGCCGACGATGCCCACGGCAAGGGCCATCAACGCGGTTTTTTTGTAACCAAACTTTTTGATGAGCATGCCCGAAGGAATACCCATAATCAGATAGGCGATGAAGTTCCCATAGTTACCGATTTGCGACAGGAAGTTGCTGGCGCCGAATTGGTTCTTCACGATGACGGCCATCGGCGAACACAGGTTGGTCACGAAGGCAATCATGGCGAACAGGGCAATCATCACGATGATGGCGCCCCATTGTTTCGTTTTTGTACTCATTGTGTTATTTGATTTGTTAATGATTCTGTTTAAGGATCGGCCCTTCGACAAGCTCAGGGACCTAAGGTCGTTGAGCCTGTCGAAACGCCGACTAAATTGTTGTAAATTTAAAGATGATTGTTTCTTTGTACTCTTCGCCCGAGCGCAAAAGGGTGCTGGGGAAGTTGGGCTTGTTGGGCGAGTCGGGGAGGGCTTGGCACTCTAAGGCGACACCTGAATAGTCCTCGTAGATGTGGCCGTTCTTGCCCTTTGGACAACCCGAGAGCCAATTGCCGGTATAGACCTGGATGCCTGGCTGCGTGGTATAAATCTTCACCATGCGGCCCGAGCCTTCGTGCGAGAGCTCGGCAGCCTGACAAAGCTTGTCTTTCTCGATTCCATCGATGACCCAGCAACTGTCGTAACCTTTGCCGTTGATGAGGTCGGGGAACGGCTCCTTGATGTCGCGGCCAATCAACTTGCCTTGGGTGAAATCCATGGGTGTGTCGGCCACTTGTGCCATCTCGCCCGTGGTAATCAGCTCGTTGGTGGCGGGCAGGAAGCGCGAGGCGTTCAGCTTCAAGGTGTGGTCGAGGATGTCGCCGTTGCCTTCGCCCTTCAGGTTGAAATAGGTGTGGTTGGTCAGGTTGACGATGGTCGTGTCCGACGAATAGGCGCTGAGGTGGATGTTCAGTTCGTTCTCGTCGTTGAGGGTGTAGCGCACCTTGGCCACCAGTTCGGCGGGATAGCCCGCTTCGCCGTCGGCGCTGAGGTAAGTGAACACTACGCTCTCGCCCACGATGCGGCTGGCCCATTTCTGGTTGGCGAAACCGATGCTGCCGCCGTGCAGATGGTGCTTGCCGTCGCCCGTGTTCAGTTCGAGCTGATACTCAACATCGTCGATCTTGAAACGACCGTTGGCGATACGGTTGGCGAAGCGCCCAGGAATCTTGCCGGCACAGGGGCCGTCGCCGTAATAATCCGTGGCGTTGGGATAACCGAGGGCGATGTCGTCGAAATGGCCGTTGCGGTCGGGGGTGACGATGCTCACGATGCCTGCGCCGATGTCGCTCAACTGTACTTTGACGCCGTTGCTGTTGGTCAACGTGTAGAGCTTAATGTCTTTATGGTCAGGGGTTTTGCCCCAAGTCTTGACTTCAATGTTCATTGTTTCTTATTTTGACACGGGGCCTTCGACAGGCTCAGGCACCCTTAAACAGCCGAAAAAGCTAAGGTCCCTGAGCTTGTCGAAAGGCCGACTTTACCACAAATGTTCTGGATAAATGCCTTTTTCAATCAACTCGCGGATCTTGCGCATCACCTCGGGCTTGTCCTCCTTGTAGGTCACGCCGAACCACGAGGCGTTGCTCGACAGGACTTTCAGCTTGGCCGTGCCGTCGTTGATGGCTTGGTTGACCATCAGCGGGATGAAGAATTCCGCCTTGATGTTGGTCTGGGCGGGGCCTTTCAGGAACTCGACGAATCCCTTCTCCGAGTAGGCAAAGAAGTCGGGCGTGAAACCGAAGAAGTTCATCGACACGAGCGAGTCCATATCCAGCGGGTGGCTGCCCGTCTCGTCGGTGTAGGCCGCGCCGCCGTCCTCGGTGTGACCGATGGCCGTGCGCTCAACGATGGTCTGGAGGTTGTCGTCAGCATCGGCGGTGCAGATGCCGCGACTCACGGTGCCGAAGTCCGACATCGTGTTGCGCAGCTTGTAAGCCACCATACTGTAGGCACCCGTCTTGCCTTCACATTCTGTCAGGTACTTGGCCAAAACCTCGTAGGCTTCCTTGCCATAAAAATCATCGGCGTTGATGGCGGCAAAAGGCTCGTGAATCACGTCCTTGGCCATCAGCACGGCGTGGCAGGTGCCCCAGGGCTTCACGCGACCTTCGGGAACGCTGAAGCCAGCGGGCAACTTGTCAAGTGACTGATACACATACTCAACGGGAATGCCGAATTTCTCCGTGTTGTTGACTTTCTTGAACGCCTCGGCGAAGTCCTCGCGGATGACGAAGACCACCTTGCCGAAGCCGGCGCGCTTGGCGTCGTAGATGGAATAATCGAGGATGGCTTCGTTGTTAGGTCCGACGCCGTCCATCTGCTTCAGGGCCCCATAGCGCGAGCCCATTCCAGCGGCTAATACTAACAAAGTTGGCAGCTGGCAGTTGGCAGTTGACAGTTTACAATTTGTTTGTTGGTTATTCATTTTATTATGAGTTTTTTGTGATGCTATTAAATAATTTGCATAATTCTTTGCATTTGTCGTTTATAGATTGATATTCATCAATGGTCAGATAATCAGTTTTGTACAAAAGTTCAAGCCAATATTCAGTTTCCGCAGTTTCTTTCAGTGAAATGTAAATTTTTGCAATGAAATCCCTCTTGCTTATGCCGCTTTGAGCTTCTACAAGATTAGCTCCAATGCTTGTTCCGCTTCGAAGCAGTTGTTTGGACAGAACGTATTCCTTTTTGGTTTCACAAAGATATTTGTACAGATTCACAATATCAATTGCAAAATCCATACATTTGTCTCTTAAAAAACGTCCAAAGTTTTCCATATCAATAAGGCTATAACTGATAACTGGTAACTGAAAACTGAAAACTTCTAACTGATAACTCTCCTTGCCCCATCCGAAATCACCACATCATAAACCTTGGGCTCATGTCCGAATTTGGCAGCGAATTTCTCCTTCGCCGTAGCGATGAAACGGTCGTAAAGTTCTTCCTTCACGAGATTGATGGTGCAGCCGCCAAAGCCGCCGCCCATCACGCGGGAACCAGTCACGCCGCATTCCTTGGCAATATGGTTGAGGTAATCCAGTTCCTCGCAACTTACCTCGTAGAGCTTGCTCATGCCGTAGTGCGTGCCGTACATACGGTCGCCAACGGTTTCATAATCACCTTTTCCCAAGGCATCGCACACATCGAGGACGCGCTGTTTTTCACCTATTACATATTTCGCGCGCATGTAATCCTCGGCGGAAATCTCGTTTTTCACCTCATCGAGCATCTTCATCGTGGCATCGCTCAAATACTTCACTTCAGGATGCTTTGCAGCAATGTGGGCACAAGCGTTCTCGCACGACTCGCGGCGCTTGTTGTAGGCCGACGAAGCCAATTCGTGCTTCACCACCGTGTCGAGCAGCACCACCTTATAGCCCTTGGGGTTGAAGGGGAAGTACTCGAACTCCATCGTGGCGCAGTTGAGGCGCATCAGGTGGCCGGCCTTGCCGAAAATCGAGGCGAACTGGTCCATGATGCCGCACTTCACGCCGCAATAGTTGTGCTCCGTTGACTGCCCGATGCGCGCCAATTCGAACTTGTCGATGCCGAGGTTGAGCAAGTCGTTGAGCGCGAAGGCAAAAGTGCTTTCCAAGGCTGCCGATGACGACATGCCTGCGCCGAGCGGCACATTGCCAAAGAACACGGCGTCGAAGCCTTGCACCTTGTATCCGCGTTTCTGGATTTCGCGACACACGCCGAAGATGTAGCGCGCCCAAGCCTCGTTCGGCTTGTCATCTTCCTTTATGCCAAATTTGCTATAGCCGTTATAATCAATGGAGTAAGCGCGAACCTTATCGGTTCCGTTGAGGCGGATGCAGGCGTAGATGCCTTTGTCGATGGCGCCTGGAAACACGAAGCCGCCGTTATAATCCGTGTGCTCGCCAATCAGGTTGACGCGACCCGGCGAGGTGTAAACAACGCCCTCATTGCCAAAGCGTTGCTTGAAAATGGATTTCAATTCTTCAGTAGTCATAGTGCTTTTCGTTTTTCAAAATTGGGCGCAAGTTAGGAAAAAAATCAATGCATGGACAACTATTTTTTGTTTGAAATGAATTATCCTATTTCTTTGGCAAATAAAACCTTTTAAAAAAAACAATTCAATCACTATTTTTGACTTTTATTCCAATTATTATGCATTATCATATAAATTATCATAAATTTGCCTCCGTTAAAGAATGGTTAAATATGTAAAAAAGTAAAGTAAATGATTGGAAATCAAAATGTTAAATTATTTATAGGGGGGGGGTAAGAAAAAAACCGTCCCTCTAAATTGGATTTGCATTTCAAAACCAGCATTTTACGTATTGTCATCAGGCTCAGGGCCGTTTTGGCCTTGGGTCTTTTTTTGTCACGAAAATTGCTTCAACGCACTTAATCAACCTATTAAATTAATACAAAAATGAGAAAACCGATTCAATTGGCCCTAGGCGCCATGTTCGCCTTTGCGCTGTGCATGATGACTTCATGCGAAAAAGTGGAAGAAATCACCAACCCGACCAAATACGGTCGCATCCAGGGCATCGTGACTGATGCCAACACCTCCGAACCCATCCAAGGGGTCAACATCTCGCTTAGCCCGACGGGTGCCTCTGCCGTCACGGGCAGTGACGGACGCTACGAGTTTGCCGACCTTGAGGTGGGGCAATACACCGTGCAAGGTATGAAGACTGGCTACGAGACCAACACCAAGAGCATTGTCATCGCGGACGACGCCGTGGCTTCGGGCGACATGCAACTGCGCCCCGCCATCACGGGCTTCAACCTGAGCGTGGAGTATCTTGATTTTGGCAGCCACTTCAGCACGCTGACCTTCAAAATCATCAACAGGAGCACAACCACACCGATGAGCTGGGAAATCTTTGAAAGCCTGAACTGGCTTGCGGTGACGCCCAACACGGGCAACCTGCAGGGCGGCCAGGAAGTCACGCTCACCGTCACCATCGACCGCTCGCTGATTTACCAAAACACCACGGGCAACATCACCGTCCACAGCGCCGACATGGAGAAGATTCTGCCCATCAGCGTGAGCCTATAATATTGAACTTAAATATTTAAATCTTAAATACTTAAATCCTTAGCAAAATGAAAAAAATGAATCTGATTCTAGGCATCGTCTGCGCCTTTGCAGTGTGCCTCGTTTCTTGCACCAAGGAGAAAGCCACAGGCCGCATCCAGGGCATCGTCACCAACATGAATACCACCGAGCCCATCCAAGGCGTGAACATCTCGCTCAGCCCGACGGGTGCTTCAGCCGTCACGGGCAGCGACGGACGCTACGAGTTCGCCAACCTTGAACCCGGCAACTACACCGTGCAAGGCGTGAAAACCGGCTTCGAGAGCAACACGAAGAACATCACCATCACCTCGGGCAACGTCTCGTCGGGCGACATGCAGCTGCGCCCCGCCGCCACAGGCTTCCGCCTCAACGTGGAATACCTCGACTTCGGCACCAACTTCTCGCAACTGCAGTTCAAGATCATCAACGCCAGTACCAACACCCCGATGAGTTGGGAAATCATGGAAAGCCTGAACTGGCTTGAGACCACGCCTTCTACTGGCAACCTGCAAGGCGGCCAGGAGAGCACCATTACGGTGAACATTGACCGCTCGCTGCTCACGCAAAGCACCACGGCCAACATCACCGTGCGCAGCGCCGACCAAAGCATCGTGCTGCCCGTCAACGTGAGCGTGGCGGGCAACAACGGCCCACAACTCCAACTCAGCGAGACCAATTTAGACTTCGGCACGTCGGCCAACAGCCTGGCTTTCTACGTGATGAACACCGGTCCGGCCAACACCTCGCTCAACTGGATTTGCTCCAACATCAATGTTGGTTGGCTGACGCTCAGCCCCACTTCGGGCAACACCGCAGGCGGCGCCAGCACCCAAGTGATTGCCGCCATCGACCGCACGCAAATCAGCGGCATGGTCTCCACCCAAGTCAGCGTGAGTGGCGCAGGCAGCACGTCCACCATCACCTTCTCGGCTTCGGCGAGCGGCAGCGGCAGCGCCATCCTGCAACTCAGCGAAGGCTCGCTCGACTTCGGCGAAACCGCCACCACCCAGACCTTCCAAGTGAAGAACGTGGGCAGCGACGGCACCATGCTCAGCTGGAGCATCAATCCGCTTAATGTGGATTGGCTGACCCTCACGCCGATGAGCGGCACCACCGCTTCGGGCAGCGGCACCCTTGTGACCGCTCTCGTGGACCGCACGAAGATTAGCGGCCCCGTTTCGACCACGGTTACGGTTGTCGGCACCAACAACAGCGCAAATCTCAATGTTTCGGCCAGCTATGTTGACAATAGCCTTGTTGTTCCCGACGGCCTGTTCTGCTTCTTCAACTTTGATGGCGACGAGATTATGGATTATTATGGGAACTATACAGGACTCAATGCTGGCGCGGAAGCCTCGACTGACACACCGAGCGGCGAGGGAAAATCAATGCAATTTGATGGTGAAAGCGCCTACATCATCGTGCAAGACAACATCATTCCTGGTGGAGGTGCGTTTACGATGAACTTTTGGTTCAAGACTGGCCGAAACGACCAAGTGTTTGTCGGTAGCGATAGGAACAACTACTACGATTACAAGGCCTGCTTGGGTTTGGACAATAGTTCATGCATCGAGTATCGATCAGGTGTAGAGCATAGTTATAGCCCTGTCAAGTGGACAACCAATTCGGCTTCTAATTATGTTGATAACCGCTGGCACATGCTGACCTTGACCTTCGATGGAAACACAGGCATGATTTTCATTGACGGCGTGTTGTTCGAGACTAAAGCCAATAATGAGTTGAAGTGGGCCTCGGACGTGAATACTTGTTATCTCGGTACAACTGCCGATAAGAATGGAAACATCAAATTCTTCAGCGGCAAGCTCGACAACTTCCGCAGCTACAACCGTGCTTTGACGGCGCAGGAGATCCAGACGCTGTTCAACGCGAAGCAGTAAAAGAACCAATGTGTGAAAGGGTTCTTTTTCGGCGGTCTCGGCGAAATGCTGGGGCCGCTGGATTTTTTCGTATAATATTGTCAATGTGAGAAAAAAAGCGTAATTTTGCCCCATTATCAAACAAACACATCCGTTATGAAAAAACTCCTTACTATCCTGCTGGCCGTGTTCGCATTCGCCACGGTCAAGGCTAACGATGGTGCCTTTTATGCGCGAGGCAACCAGCTCATCCCCATTACCGAGACCACCATCAGCGTGAAGAAGGAAATCCTCACCATTACCCGCCATGCCGACACCATCTCCAATTGGGGCAGCATGTTCAAGGTCAACGTGTATTATGAATTCTTCAATCCTGGTCCGGCTAAGGACCTGCTGGTGGGATTTGAGTCGCCTTCGCCCGACGGGAATGCCTACGGCGGCACCTTGGACGAGGCCTATGCCGGTCAGCCGTTCATCTACGATTTCAGCGTGGCGATGAACGGCAAGCGCCTGCCTTACCAACTGGCGCATGTGCCCTATAAATACGAAGGCAACTACCAGTTTGACTACACGATGGACACGAAGGATTATTACAAGAACGGACGGATTCAGGACATGTCGAAGGCGCAATACAAGGCGAATCTCCATCGCTATTTTCCAGATGAGGATGACGTGGAAGAATCGACCCTCGAATTTTACGGCTACCTCTTTTATTATGTCTACCATTTCAACGGCCATTTCAACGAAGGGCTGAACACCATCCAGCATACCTACACCCTTCGCGGTTCTGATCTGGTGATGATGGACTACCTATTTGACTATATCCTCACCGCCGCCAACCGCTGGGCCAACAACGGCATCGACGACTTCACCCTGATCCTCAACATGGGCGACCGAGAGTCGTTTTCCGTGTCCCCCACGTTCTTCGAAACCCCTGACGAGTGGAGCTTCAGCGGAAAAGGCAGAATAGGGGGACGGAGCGAAATGATGGGGATGTGCGAGAATTGCTCTTTGTTCCATGTGCAGTCGGGAAGCGTTATGTTTCGCAAGAGGAACTTCCACCCCGAAGGAGAACTGCACATTTCGAGCACCAGCTATTACTATTATGACTTCGTGGATGACGATGAAAAAGTGGATGACGATGTTGCTTTTGCCGAAGAGTACAAGACGCAATATTACGACCTTTATATCAACAAGGATTATCCATACAACAAGAAGAAGTACAATGACGAGCAGCAACGCATTTTGAAGAACATGCCCTTCGCTTATCGTGGCTATGTGTTCAAGGACAAGGGATTGCAACGTTTTTTCGAGTCCTCCGATTGGTATGTCCCTAATCCAGACTACCAAGCCGACATGACCAAGCTCAGCAAGAGTGAGAGGGAATGGGTGCAGTTTTGGACGAAATAAACGAATGGCGCGATGAAAAAAAAACGAATTTCGGCCTTGGTTGTCATTTCTGCCATCATTGGACTTGCCTCATGCGTCCATCGCCCCGAGCGTAGCTATCCCATTCCGACAGCCAATCAACTGGAATGGCAACAGCTTGAAACCTATGCGTTTATACACTTTGGCTTAAACACGTTTAATAACATGGAATGGGGCTACGGCGACACGCCTGCAAGCACTTTCAATCCGACAAATCTTGATTGCGAACAATGGGTCTTGACCTTAAAAAACTGTGGTATGAAAGGCGTGATTTTCACCGCAAAGCATCACGACGGATTTTGCCTTTGGCCGACCGAAACCACGGATTACTCCATCAAGAACTCGCCTTACAAAAACGGAAAAGGTGACCTGGTAAAGGAACTCTCCGAGGCCTGCCGCAAGCACGGCTTGAAATTCGGGATTTATGTCTCGCCTTGGGACCGCCATCAAGCGGAGTATGGCAAGGAAGGTTATGTGGATATTTATCACAAACAAATTGAGGAACTTACGAGCAATTACGGCGAGTTGTTCGAGTTCTGGTTCGATGGCGCCAATGGCGGCGATGGCTGGTACGGCGGCGCCAACGAAACACGTTCCATCGTAGCGGAAGAATACTACAACTATGAAAAAGCCCGGGACATCGTTTGGAGTTACAGTCCCAATGCAGCCATCTTTGGCGGCACGAAGCCCACGCTCCGCTGGATTGGCAACGAGAAAGGCATTGCCGATGCCACACAGTGGTGTATGTATAACACTGATTTCAAGTCGCTTAATAATGAGAAAATGCTGTCGTGCGGCTTTAAAAACGGCACGGCTTGGCTACCTGCCGAAGTGGATGTCTCGATTCGTCCAGGTTGGTTCTACCATAAAAGCGAGGACAGTTTGGTAAAAACCGTTTCGCAACTGCTTGATTTATTTTATAATAGTGTTGGCCATAACGCCAATCTGTTGCTCAATTTCCCCGTGAATACGGAGGGTAGAATTCCATCCATCGATTCTGCCAATGCGGTGGCGTGGTATCAGAAACTACAAAACGACATCTCGAACAACCTGCTGAAAGATGGGAAGGTGACGGCCAGCGATACGCGAGGTTCGCGTTTCAACGCCAAACATGTGCTTTGCGATGAATATTCCCATTACTGGGCCACCCACGATGGAGTGAAACATTCAGAGCTTATCTTCGAATTTCCAAAAACCACCTCATTTAACCGACTTCTTTTACAAGAGTATATTCCACAGGGTCAGAATGTTGACGCATTCTATTTGGACTATTACTTTAATGGTAAATGGCTACCTATAGAAACCGACGAGCCGCTGACCACCATTGGTTACAAGCGACTCGTTCGTTTCCAGACCGTTAAGGCTGATAAGTTGAGAATTAGGTTTAAGACTTTCAAAGGCACTTTGTGCATCAATAAGATAGCCGCATATTGTATTTAGGATTGCCTTCGGCAAGAAATTGTTCAAAAATCTATTCAAAATCTTCCAATCCAACAGTGATTTTGAATGATTTTGTTCTGATTTTTGACAGATTTCTACACGAAGTGTATAGCATAATCACCTGGTCATCAAAGCATCGATAGCAGGCAGAATCTCGCCCGATTTGCCTTCGATATACACATCCGTGATGTAGTTCGTATAAGTCGAAGGCTCCATGTTGATTTCGATGATCTTGGCGCCATTGCGTTTGGCGATGCCGGGAATCATGTTGGCCGGACTGACCTGTCCCGACGTGCCGATGATGACAAAGGCGTCGCAGTTCTCGGCGGCACGCACTGATCCGTAATATGCATCTTCAGGAATGCCTTCACCGAAAAAGATGAAGTCGGGCTTCATCAGTCCGCCGCACTGCTCGCAACGGGGCGGCTCTTCTGTGAGTGTCATGGATTTAGCGTCTACTTTGTGGCCGCATTTTGTGCAAACGAAGCGCGACATATTGCCGTGGAATTCATACACGACCGTATTGCCCGCCACAGTGTGCAGGTCGTCGATGTTCTGCGTGATGACGCTGCTCAGGCGGCCTTCCTTCTCCCATTTGGCCAGGACGAGGTGTCCTGGGTTGGGCTTGATGTCCTTGTTGCTGAAGAAGTTATAGAACACCTCGCGGATGATGCGCCACGACTCCTTGGTGTGGCGGTAGTAGAAGTCGATGTCCAAGGAATTGGGGTCGTACTGGTTCCAGATGCCGCCTTCGCCACGGAAAGGCGGGATGCCGCTCTCAGCGGAAGTGCCTGCGCCTGTAAAGCCAACGATGTTCTTCGCCTTGGAGAGGATTTCGGCGGCTTGCTTGATTTTTTCTTCGTTAGTCATAATTGTACTGTTTTATTAATCATAGAGTTCAATAAATTCATAAGTATTTCCCATCGCCTCCAAAAACTTGATAAAGTCCTCCTGACTGATGATAATCGTCCCCGTATTGTCATTGGGATGGAAGCTCAAGCGAGGTGCATTTAGCAGGTTTTTGTCAATGAAGAGATGCACCTCGTGGTTCTCGTCGTTGATGAGGCCGAAGGGGGAGACGCTGCCGGGTTTCAGGCCGAGGTATTTCTCCATGCGTTGCTCAGAGGCGAAGGTGAGTTTGCCTTGGTGCAGGCGTTGTTCGAGGTCGTGGATGTCCATCTGGTGCATGCACTCGAAGATGACGAGGTAGTGCTTGTTGCCCTTATGGTTCCTGAAAAACAGGTTCTTGCAGTGCGTAGCCTCGAACTTGCCCCAATAGGCCAACGACTCCTCGATGGAGCCAAGGGGTGGATGGAACTTGATGTCGAACTCGATGCCAAGGCTTTTCAAGGTATCGACGACTTTCTGCTGCCTTTCACTCAGCGGGTGGTTTATTTCTGTGGATTTCATATTCTTATGTTTTCAGGTGCAAAGTTAGAGAAAATAGTTGCAAGATGACAGAAATTGTGTAATTTTGCCGATGAAAAAATCTGAAAAAAGATGACTACTTTTATTGATACATTGGAAGAAACAGATGTTGCCGCCCTTCAAGACGAGTTGACGCCAGAGCAGAGAGCCTATTGGGAGGCTTCCATTGAGCGCGACATGCAGAACCCAAACCGAGGGAAGGTGCATCGCCCCATTGAAGAATTGAGACAGAAGATGCTTGCTGCTTTGGAAAAGCACTATGAAGAGGTATCGTGTTGAATATGACATCGAGGCGGAATCCGACATCGAAGCGTTGACAGCCTGGGTGGCGGAAAAGACTTCTATTGAGTACTCACGGCGATATATCAATGGCATCTTTGATGAGATAGACACTTTATCCTATCTTGCCTCAATGTTACCGCAATGCCAATACAAACTACCCAAACGTTATCATCCCGATGCCAAAACCCTTGTGATTGGAAACAAGAAACTGACTGTGATATTCCACATTGACGGCGATTATGTGATTGTTGACAAGATACTGCCGTCGGCGTTGGTGACTTATTAAGTGTTTGCGCTCGAATAAATCGATCGCAAAACTGATAAAATGTTGAAAAACAAATCTATAAAAAAACTATGGAAAGAAGTCTCTCCGTCGTTTAGCATTGAAATCAAGCATCAATATCTAATGCCAGTTTCTTTTTGCAAATACTCCTTAAAAACCAAACGCCTTGGACTGCTTCAAAGAAATACTCATTGCATTGATAATAGCAGCCGTCACAAGGGTTGACTCCAATTAAAAATTTTATGTTTTTCATAGTTTCGATGATAAAACACTTTTGCAAAGATAAAGCTTTTCATGGATTTTTGCAATGGAATAAGTCGTTTTATTGGACAAACTATATAAAATGACTTAATGGTTTCTGTTTTTCCTTTTGTTATGCATTTATTTTAGTACTTTTGCATCATAGAAATGATTATACTATGACTAAACGAGTATCGCAACTATTAAAGCATCTAAATATCGGTCTAGATACTTTGAATCAAGAATTGACCCATATGCAATATCCTCAAGTCGACTTGAATTCAAAATTATCAGACCTTGATTATAAGTTTCTTTCAGACTATTTTATGTCCGAAGAAATGAGTGCGTTAAACAAAGCAAATATAGAGGTCGTAAAGTGTAGACAAAAACTTGATGCTTTTTTCATGCAAAGTATTAAACCGATGGAGCAATTAGGTGAAATTGAAAAGCTATTGTATTTTAAATGGATAATCATTTATGGTCATAAGTTTTTGTCGTTCCAAACATTGTTCCCCAACGCTTATTCTATGGAGTTTTCAGAAGACTCTTTTGAAAGGTTATTTAATTGGTATGCGAATTGGGAATTAAAGAGTGAACTTGAAAGAAAAAACAAAGAAGATGAGGCTTTGAATGAGTTTATTGAAGGCGATTCTCCTACTATAGAATCAACAAAAAGATGCCCAGATGAAGAAACTGCAATTATGAGTGCTCTTAAACATGGATACGGTGATGCTTTTGGTTTTTGAAACAATGATAATATACGACAAATAACACTAATGAAATACAGACGATACCAAATAAAGGAAGTTTCCCAAGCGAATGATGAATTGCTTGGGAAAGTATGGAATATCATAGCAAAACCCATTGACATGGATACAGGGTCAAAAGCTGGATTTTCTGAAACAGACTTATACAGTTTGCTGGATGTTACCGAAACTTTTATGTTGCCCTATGAGAATGAACTTATTGAGGAAGTTGTGCATATAGCTCGAAGCGCACAATTATGGTCTCCCAATATTGAGGACTGGAGTGTTGATAGTGTTTTTGACAAAAGAGAGAAAAGATTAACACTAGTCCATCGCTTTGGAATGACAACAAGTAAAACACCAGAATGGGGGGCAGATATTCCTTGATGTGTTGACTCTTATTAAACGATTATTAAACGTTATTTATGGAAAAAGAAACAAAACAACGATTGGAATATGTGAAGCAGTTGTTTAGCGATACAGAGCCAGAAGAAGCTGCTACTATATGGAAACATGATGCCGAGAAATATTTGGCAAATGGCAACTGGAAAGAAGCAATTGAATGTTATGAAAATGCAGAGGCATTTGGAGCGAATTGTGGATATGAATTGTCTCTAATTTATACTTTCCATTTGCCAGATTTTGAGAAAGCCAAGAACTATCTTTTTCGAAGTAATTGGAATTCAATCTATTTTAGCTTTCATTATGCTCGATTATTGTTAGCATTTCAAAGGTACGAAGAGGCTCTGGCATATTACTTGGAGGCTATGTGTGGCAATCTGCAAGGGCAACAACTTGATAATCTTTTTCAAGCGGGATGTAAGTATAACCGAGAAGTTCTTTCAAGGAATGGAGAAAAAGGAAGGGATTTTGAGTGGCTTTGGGATGATGAGACAACAGGGGGAAGTATGGTGGTGACTTTTGATGCCATATTGATAGGATTGTTGAAATGCTATTATAATGCTGGTTATGCAGAGATGATAGATTTCAGATCGCTGAAACAGGTTCTGGATGAAATTGTTGCTCAAATTGACAATGAAAAGAAGAAGTAATTCTATCTCGATCACTCATACAACTCCACGAACTCATAAGAAATCCCCATCGCTTCCAAGAACTTAATAAAGTCCTCCTGAAAGAACTTATTCTTTCCCTTTTATCTTGCTTTCAATGAGCTTCTGTTCTCGCTCAAATTGCTCGATAAAATGAATTTCTACAGGTGTCAACTCGTTCTTTGTCCGTTCTTTGAACTTGTCGTATTCAGCGTCGGCCTTAGCTTTTGCTAGTTGTGCTGTAACGCGCCCTGCATGAGACAAGATGTCTTTTCTGGAATTCCTTCATTTTGAACTGTTGCAAAAAATGCAACAGTTGACTCTGGTTTCAATTCTCCCTCTTCAAAAACATTCTTGATATGTCTTGAGATAGTGGATTTGTTGCGTTGGAAAAGTTCTGCCATTTGGTCAAGGTTGAGCCAAACCGTCTCTCCATGCAAATGCACTTCTATTCGTGACACCTCGTCAGGAGTCTGATAGAGTAGTATCTGCCCTAAGTTTTCTTGATTTGCATTCATGGTATGCTTTTGAGTGCAAAAATAGCAAAAAATTCATTAATCAGTTTTGAGTGTTTTGTGACATAATTACAACTTGTTCTTCAACGCTTTACCAGTATAAGATGCCTTGCACTTCACCAAGTCCTCGGGCGTGCCTTCGAAGACGATTTCGCCGCCCTTGTTGCCGCTTTCGGGACCGAGGTCGATGACCCAGTCGGCGCACTTGATGACTTCAATATTGTGCTCGATGATGATGACGCTGTGGCCGTTGTCAATCAGCGCGTTGAACGACTCCAACAGCTTGCTGACGTCGTGGAAATGCAGTCCCGTGGTCGGCTCATCGAAGATAAACAGCGTGGGTTTTTCGATTTGTCCTTTGATGAGGAAATACGCCAACTTCACACGCTGCGCTTCGCCGCCGGAGAGCGAACTCGACGACTGTCCGAGTTTGAGATAGCCCAGCCCAACCTCTTGCAAGGGCTTCAGTCGGGCGATGATGCGGCCAAGGCAGGTGCTGCTGCGGTCTTTGGCGTTCTGGAAGAAGTCGAGGGCCTCGTCGATGCTCATATCAAGGATTTCGGCGATGTTCTTGCCTTCAAACTTGATTTCCAGCACCTCTTCCTTGAAGCGCGTGCCGTGGCAGGCCTCGCAAGGCAGGTACACATCGGCCATAAACTGCATCTCGATTTTGGTCACGCCCTCGCCCTCACATTCCTCGCAGCGACCGCCCGGCACATTGAACGAGAAAAACGCGGGTTTGATGCCGCGCAGTTTGGCCAATTTCTGCTCCGAAAACAGTTGCCGGATTTCGTCATAGGCTTTGAGGTAAGTCGCTGGGTTGGAGCGCGTTGATTTGCCGATTGGGTTCTGGTCGATGAACTCCACAGCTTGAATGCGGCTGAGGTCGCCTTCCAAAGCACCGAAGCTGCCGCATTTCTCGGCGGCTTCGCCCAAATGCCGTTTCAGCGCGGGGTAGAGCACATCCTTCACCAAAGTGGATTTGCCCGAGCCGCTCACGCCCGTGATGACGGTCATCATATTGAGCGGGAAACGCACGGTGAGGTTCTTGAGGTTGTTCTGTGTGGCACCTTTAATAATAAGGGCGTTCGACACGCGCCTCCGTCGGCTCGGGACGGGGATGCGCATCTTGCCCGTGAGGTATTGTGTGGTCAGGCTTTGCTCGCAGTTGATGAGGTCCTTGATTTCGCCTTCGAAGACGAGTTCGCCACCGAAAACGCCGGCTTTCGGCCCGATGTCGATGATGTAGTCGGCGGCGCGGATGATTTCCTCGTCGTGCTCGACCACGATGACCGTGTTGCCGATGTCGCGCAGGCGGCGCAACACTTTGATAAGTCGTTCGGTATCACGGGAATGTAGGCCAATGCTCGGCTCGTCCAAAATGTAAGTTGAGCCGACCAAACTGCTGCCTAATGAAGTGGCGAGGTTGATGCGCTGCGACTCGCCGCCCGAGAGCGTGTTGGAGAGTCGGTTGAGGGTGAGGTAGCCCAACCCGACATCCAGCATAAAGTCCAAGCGGTTGTTGATTTCCACGAGCAGACGGGCCGCAATTTGGCTGTCGGTCTCGTCGAGTTTCAGGTGGTCGAAGAAGGCCTTCAGGTCTTCCAAAGGCATTTGCACCAGTTCGGTGATGCTCTTGCCGCCCACCTTCACATATTGCGCCTCTTTGCGCAGGCGCGTGCCGTGGCATTCGGGGCAGACCGTCTTGCCGCGATAACGCGCCAGCATCACACGATATTGTATCTTATAAGTCTGTGTTTCAACATATTTGAAGAAGTCCTCGATGCCTTCGAAATAGCGGTTGCCAGTCCAAAGGAGGTGCTTTTGTTCCTCGGTGAGTTCGTAAAACGGCTTGAAAATCGGGATGCCCACCTTGTCGGCCACGCGAATCAGCGCGTCCTTCCACTCGCTCATCTTCTCGCCACGCCAGCAGGCGATGGCGTTTTCGTAAATCGACAGGCTTTTGTTGGGCACCACCAAATCGGGGTCGATGCCGATGACATTGCCGAAGCCCTGGCAGGTGGGGCAGGCACCGTAAGGGTTGTTGAAGGCGAACATATTGGCCGTGGGCGGCTCGAACTTGATGCCGTCAGCCTCGAAGCGCGACGAGAAGTCGGACTGCTGCATCTCACCATTCATTTCGCTGATTACCTGGCAGTTGTCCTTGCCTTCGTAGAAAGCGGTCTGCACTGAGTCGGAGAGCCGTCCGATGGCTTCCTGCACATTCTCGTTGACGCGCAAACGGTCGATAAGCAACTTGACATTTTTCGGGCTGACCTTTTTCTTCTTGTCCAAAAAGTCCTCGATTTTGACGATTTCGCCGTTGTAATAAACGCGGTAAAACCCTTGCTGCATCTGGATGTTGAGGTGTTCTTCGAGGCTGCGGCATTCGGGCAGGATGATGGGCGCCAGAATGTAGGCCGTGGTGCCCAAAGGCAAGGCCAAAATGTGGTTGACCACATCCATCACCTGGTGCTTTTTCACCAATTTGCCGCTGATGGGCGAGTAGGTCTTGCCGATGCGGGCGTAGAGCAGTTTTAGGAACTCGTAGATTTCGGTGCTCGTGCCCACGGTGGAGCGCGGGTTGTGCGTGTTCACCTTCTGTTCGATGGCGATGGCAGGGGAGAGGCCGGTGATGCTTTCCACGTCGGGCTTGTTGAGGCGACCCATGAACTGCCGTGCATACGAGCTGAGGCTTTCTACATAGCGGCGTTGCCCTTCGGCATACAAGGTGTCGAACGCCAGCGACGACTTGCCCGAGCCAGACAAGCCCGTGATGACCACCAGCTTGTTCTTAGGAATCCGTAAACTAATGCCTTTCAGGTTGTTGACCTTGGCATTTCGGATGGTGATATGGGAGGTTGTTTCGTTCAAAACAATGAAAAATTTGAAACGGCAAAGGTACGGAAAAAAATGGCATTTCAATGGCCTAAAGTGAGATTGTTGCTACTCATTTCTTCCAAAATTATTGCCCGCCAACGAAAAAAAATCAAGTTTTTTCTTGCTTTTCCCAAAAAATCCGTATTTTTGCGGTGTAATTATTCACTAACTAATCAATAGGAGAGACGCTATCGAAAGATTTATACCCTTTATTAACAAGCATTTACGATGAATGCACAAAGAAAGGGGGACCACATGTCCAACATAGTGAAAAGCGACAGAGAATTGATTGAACGCTACCAAGACGGCGACGTTCACAGTTTTGAATTATTGATTGGTAGATACCAGAAACAGGTTTATTCCTATATACTTACACTCGTGAAAGACAAACAGTTGGCTGATGATGTCTTTCAGGATACCTTCGTGAAGGTCATCCAGACGGTCAAGTCGAAATCCTACAAGGACGACGGCCGCTTCGTGCAGTTTGCCATGCGCATCGCCCACAACCTCGTCATTGACCACTTTCGCAAGGAGAACCGCATCCCCACGGTGGAGTCGTCGAGCGAGGACTATAACTACATCGACAACGTGCCGATTACGGACCACTCCGTCGAGCAAGGCATGATTATCGACCAAGTGCATTCCGACCTGCACAGGATGATCACCTTCCTGCCCGATGAGCAGCGCGAGGTGCTCAGGATGCGCATCTTCGATGACATGAGTTTCAAGGACATCGCCGACATCACCAACGTGAGCATCAACACGGCGCTGGGCCGCATGCGCTACGCCTTGATTAACTTGCGTAAGATGATGGTTGCCAACAATATGACGCTTACTTATTAATTCGGAGAAAAATATTTTTGCCACAATATAATAATAGGCGAGGAGGCGCGTTTGTAAGGTAAAGTATAACCTAACAAACGCCTATGAGAAATAGTTACACCTCTTACCTTTCATCCGTTGAAGACGAAATCCTTGTGTCGCAAATCAGAGATGTTTTCCGTAGGGAAAGCGAGCAACAGCAACCCAGCCGCAGCGTTCTGCGCTATCTGTTCGACTACGCAGCCGCCTACGAGTCGGTGACGACCGGCCTGATGGGTCAAGTGGCCTTCATGAACAACTGATGACAACGGAATGAATGACAGCAAAGCCGCCTGATTGGGTGGCTTTTTTTGTGTTTTCGCCAAATTTTTTCTTCAAGGCACTTGCTATATTAGAAAAAGTTCGTATTTTTGCAACGACCATTCTCACCGCGCGAGTTGAAAAGCAGCGTACCAGGGTGAGACTTTTTTTTGTTTTTCTTTTTGTTGGACAGACTATTGTCAATTGGCCAAAAATGTGTATTTTTGCGCCAAAGAAAAGATCAATGAGCAAATCAATCATAGACAAGATCAATTACATCGTGGCACTAATAACGGAGTTTGCCACGGCGCATCAAATCTCTACGCAGCAGGCCTATCGGTATCTTCAGCAATACAAAGGCCTCGATTTTGTGGATGAGTTCTATGATGTGGAACACACTTTCTCCTTTGAGAACACGGTGGAGGACTTGACCGCATATTGCAAACGGATGGGAGGGACTTTGGCATGATTCTCTATCATGGCACAAATGCAATCATCGAAAACATCGACCTCTCTCAAAGTCGTGTTGGAAAAGATTTTGGCCTGGGTTTTTACCTCACTCCCGACGAGCAAGTGGCACATCGTCAGGCGGAACGCAAACTTGAGCAGTTTGGCGAAGGGGAAGTGTTTGTTTATAAGTATTTTGTAGATGATGAAGCGTTGGCAACAGCCAACATCCTTCGCTTTGATGGCTATACTCTCGAATGGGCGCGTTTTGTCTTGAATAATCGCAAGAATCGCACTCGGATTCAAGCACATGATTATGACATTGTCGTCGGCCCTATTGCTGATGATGTTGTTGGCTATCAAATCCGTCGCGTGGAGGAAGGCATCATTTCCGAGGAACAATTCTTGGAAGAGATTAAGTACCATACGATTACGATACAGTATCTATTTGCCACGCAAAAGGCAATCAATTTGTTGCAGAGAATATGAACGGGAAAGAAACATTCATGGTGGAAACTTTGACCCGCGAATTGATTACGCGGTTGATGGAAGAACGTTCCCTAACCATGCGCGAGGCCATGGATATTGTCTATAATTCAAAGACTTATAGTGTCCTCAATAATCTGGATTCTGGCCTTTATTTCCAAAGTCCTGCGTATATTTATGATGCTTTGGAGGAGGAAATAGATGGTAAAAAATAGGCGTTTTTTTTATAAACCTAAATTATTTTTCACTCTAACCACATCCAAAACTGAGTCTTTGGCGGAACCTTCGTAAATGTCTCCATTGAAGTGATATACATCAGTGTAAACAGAATCATTCTTAGTATGTTGAACCACTATGGCATCGCATTCCTCATACACAAATAGTTTCGGGTCGTCGAAAGGAAGGTAATAGTCAAGAAAGCACACATTAGTCACCACAAGACCTTGTTTTTCTTCATTGCATTATGATTTATGTTTCCAACGCTTTCCAAATTGCAACGCAAAAGTGGAATGGTTATTTTGTTCCCGAAAACTGTTTATATGCTTGCTGAAACCTGCTTGATAATCCGCTGACATTATTTGGCTTACCCACCTCTTTATAAAATAAATATTTATTTGTTTGGAAATTGACGAAAATCTCAGTAAATTTGCAGACTTTTATAGCAACACAAAATCTAAAATCTAAAATCTAAAATCTAAAACATAACACATTATGAACAAGCAGATTACATTAGAGCAAGCCGTTGAGAAGGTTCACGACGGCATGACGATTATGTTTGGCGGTTTCCTCGGTGTGGGCAGCGCCACTCAAATCATTGACGCCATCGTCGAGAAGGGCGTTAAAGACCTCACTATCATTGCCAACGACACGGCTTACGACGAAGTGGCCCACGGCAAACTCGTCAGCAACCACCAGGTGAAGAAAGCCATCGTGTCGCACACTGGCACCAACAAGCAGACGGCCATCCAGAAGAATGAGGGCACCCTCATCGTGGAATATGTTCCGCAAGGCACCCTCGCCGAGCGCATCCGCGCCTACGGTGCAGGATTGGGCGGCGTGCTGACCCCCACGGGCTTGGGCACCATCATGGCCGATGGCAAGCAAATCGTGAATGTGGACGGCAAGGACTACCTCTTGGAGAAGCCCCTCAAGGCCGACATCGCCTTCCTGCGCGCCAACATCGTTGACGAATTCGGCAACATGGTGTTCCTTGGCACGACCAACAACTTCAACCCGCTGATGGCCACCGCCGCTGATTATGTGGTGGTTGAGGCCGAAAAGCTGGTGCCCGTTGGCGAAATCAAGCCGGAATGTGTGCATGCCTCGGGCATTTATGTCGATGCGATTTATGTGGAAAAATGACACGAGACTACGAGACACGAGACTGCGGGACGGCTGGAATGTCCCGTGTCCCGAAGTCCCGCGTCTCGAGTCAAAAACTGATAACTGAATAACTAACAACTGAACAACTGATAAAAATGGAATACAGAACAAAAATCAGACTGCGCATGAGCGCAAAGGATGCCCACTACGGTGGCAATTTGGTTGACGGTGCCCACATGGTTCACCTCTTCGGTGACGTGGCGACCGAACTCTTGATTATGCGTGACGGCGACGAAGGCCTGTTCCGCGCCTACGACAACATCGATTTCCTCGCTCCCGTCTATGCCGGCGACTTCATCGAGGCTGAAGGCTGGATCGACAAGGAAGGCAACACCTCGCGCCACATGCAGTTCGAGGCCCGCAAGGTGGCCATCTCGCGCCCCGACATTTCGCCCTCGGCTGCCGACGAATTGGACGAACCCATCGTGGTTTGCCGCGCTTCGGGCACCTGCGTGACGCCGAAGGATTGCCAACGCAAATAAAACTGGTAACTGAATAACTACAAACTGAAAACTGTATTAATGGATAAACTGATCATCACTGCCGCCATCTGCGGCGCGGAAGTCACGAAGGAGCAGAACCCCAACGTGCCTTACACCGTTGAAGAAATCGTGCGCGAAGCCAAGTCGGCCGTCGATGCCGGCGCCGCCATCGTGCACCTGCACGTCCGTTGGGACGACGGCACCCCGACCCAAGACCGTGGCCGTTTCCAGGAATGCGAAGAAGCCATCCTGAAGGTGTGCCCCAATGTCATCCTCATCCCTTCGACTGGCGGTGCCGTCGGCATGACGCCTGACGAACGCCTCCAATCCACCGACACCGACCCGCTGCCCGAAATGGCCACCCTCGACTGCGGTACCTGCAACTTCGGCGACGAAATCTTCGACAACACGATGCCCACGATGCGCGCCTTCGGCAAACGCATGATGGAACGCGGCATCAAGCCCGAATATGAATGCTTCGAGATGGGTCACCTCGACACCATCCTCAACATGGCCAAGAAGGGTCAGGCCCCTGGCGCCCCCATGCAATTCAACTTCGTGCTGGGCGTGCCGGGCTGCACTCCTGCCACTGTCGCCAACCTCTGTTGGCTCGTCAACGGCATCCCCGCTGGCTCCACTTGGACGGTGACCGGCGTGGGTCGTCACGCTTTCCCGATGGCCGCCGCCGCTATCGCCATGGGCGGTAATGTGCGCGTGGGCTTCGAGGACAACCTCTACCTCTCGAAGGGCGTGCTGGCACAATCCAACGGCGAACTCGTTGCCAAGGTGGTGCGTCTCGCCAACGAGCTCGGTCGCCCGATTGCCACCTCTGACGAGGCTCGCGAAATCCTTGGGCTGAAACCGCGTCATTGATATTGGCGGACGCACGCGGTGCGTCCCTACAAACGACAAACAACAATTAAACAGTAACAATAAACAATTAAACAACAAACACAATGCAAAAACATGGTAACAAATACGGTACTCACCGTGTAATCGAACCCGTCGGCGTGCTGCCGCAACCCGCTAACAAGTTGAACAACAACATGGACGAGATTTGGGACAACGAAATCCTCATCGACGTGCAGACCCTGAACATCGACTCGGCTTCGTTCACCGACATCCACAACTACGCCAAGCAACAGGCTGGCGAAGGTGCAAGCCAAGAGAAGATTATGGAAGAGATCAAGAAGGAAATGTTCCTCAACGTGGAACTGCAAGGCAAGCACCGCAACCGTCGTACCGGCTCGGGCGGTATGCTCCTCGGCAAGGTCGAGAAGATCGGCGACGCCCTGAAGGGCAAGATCGACCTGAAGGAAGGCGACCGCATCGCCACTTTGGTCTCCCTCTCGCTGACCCCGCTCCGCATCGACGAGATCCTCGCCATCCGTCCCGATGTTGACCAAGTCGACATCAAGGGCAAGGCCATCCTCTTCGAAAGCGGCATCTATGCCAAGATTCCGGACGACATGCCCGAGAAACTCGCTTTGAGCGCCCTCGACGTGGCTGGTGCTCCCGCCCAGACCGCCAAGTTGTGCCAATATGGTCAGACCGTCGTCATCCTCGGCGCCGGTGGCAAGAGCGGCATGCTTTGCGCCTACGAAGCCAAGAAGCGCGTTGGCGTGACGGGTAAGGTGATCGGTATCGCCAACAGCCCCAAATCGACCCAACGCATCAAGGACCTCGGCTTCTGCGACATCGTGGAAAGCGCTGCCGGCATGACGCCCGTCCAAGTCTATGAACTCGTCGAAAGACTGACCAACGGCAAGATGGCCGATGTGACCATCAACTGCGTCAACGTGCCCGACCAAGAAATGACCGCCGTGCTCTGCACGAAGGATGACGGCGTCGTCTATTTCTTCTCGATGGCTACCAGCTTCACCAAGGCCAGCCTCGGCGCTGAAGGCATTGGTGCCGACGTGAACATGATCATGGGCAACGGCTACACCAAAGGCCACGCCGAATTCACCCTGCAGGAGCTCCGCGAAAGCCCCGAGCTGAGGAAGATTTTTGAGGAATTGTATGCGTAATTAAACCATTTTGCTGGTAGAGACGTAGCGCGCTACGTCTCTACATAGCGAAAACATAAATATTATGGCAGAATCAAGAAGAAAACAAATGTTTCCGGAGGTCACCGACGAGCAGTGGAACGACTGGAAATGGCAGGTGAAGAACCGTATCGAGACCCTTGAGGACCTGAAGAAATACGTGAAGCTGACCCCCGCCGAGGAAGAAGGTGTGAAGAAGACCCTTTCGACCCTCCGCATGGCCATCACTCCTTATTACTTGAGCCTCATCGACCCGAACGACCCGCATGACCCCGTCCGCCGTCAGTGCATCCCCACCGAGTTGGAGACCCACCAAGTGGCCGCCGACCTGCTCGACCCGCTGCATGAAGACGAAGACTCGCCGACCCCGGGCTTGACCCACCGTTATCCCGACCGCGTGCTCTTCCTCATCACCGACATGTGCTCCATGTACTGCCGTCACTGCACGCGCCGTCGTTTCGCTGGCCAGACCGACAACGAATGCGGTCCCGACCGTATCGAGAAGGCCTTGGAATACATCGAGAAGACCGAGAGTGTCCGCGATGTGCTGCTCTCCGGCGGCGACGCCCTGATGGTGAGCGACAAGAAGTTGGAATACATCATCTCGCGCCTGCGCCAGATTCCGCATGTGGAGATTGTGCGCTTGGGCACCCGCACCCCTGTAGTTTGCCCGCAGCGTATCACGCCCGAGCTGTGCGATATGCTGAAGAAGTACCATCCCGTGTGGATAAACACGCACTTCAACCACCCGAACGAGGTGACCGAAGAGTCGCGTCGCGCTTGCGAGATGCTGGCCAATGCCGGTATCCCGTTGGGTAACCAAAGCGTGCTGCTGCGTGGTGTCAATGACTGCGTTCATGTGATGAAGCACCTCGTCCACGAGCTCGTCAAGATGCGCGTGCGTCCGTACTACATCTACCAGTGCGACCTCTCGATGGGTCTGGAGCACTTCCGTACGCCCGTCTCGAAGGGTATCGAGATTATCGAAGGACTCCGCGGCCACACCTCGGGCTTCTGCATCCCGACCTTCGTCGTCGATGCTCCCGGTGGCGGCGGCAAGACTCCGGTCATGCCCCAGTATGTCATCTCGCAAGCCCCTGGCCGTGTTGTGTTGCGCAACTTCGAAGGCGTCATCACTACCTACACCGAGCCGAGCGAATACCACAGCGAGTGCAACTGTCCCGAGTGCCAGGCTGCCCGCGCCAAGGAACAAGTGCCGGCTGACAAGGCCGTTGACGGCGTAATCTCGCTGCTCGAAGGCGAGCGCATGAACATCGAGCCGAAGGCTTTGAAGCGGCATGAGAGGAACAAGAAACGTAACCAAAAATAATGGATGGATTGTAGGGCTGTCACACCGTGGCAGCCGCCACCAATTGTGATAAGCGGCTGCCATAATATGACAGCCCTACAAGACCAAACGAACATGTCCTTCATCAACGAAATATTGAACTACGACAGCCTCTCGATAGTGGGCCTACAGAAGAACACAGGGAAGACCGTGAGTCTGAACTATGTGCTCGACCGCCTGCCTATCGACAGGAAGCGCATTGCCGTGACTTCAATTGGCATTGATGGAGAGACCACCGACCAAGTGACGCGCACCCAGAAGCCGGAAATCTACCTGCGCCAGGGGATGTATTTCGGCACCTCTGAGATGCACTACCGCCAAAAGCGCATCGTCTCCGAACTGATTGATGTCAGCGACGAGAACACCTCACTGGGTCGCGTGGTGACAGCCAAAGCCCTGACGGGAGGCAAGATACTTCTCTCGGGACCTTCGTCGGCCAGCGGACTGAAACGCTGGATGAAAGACATGCACCGCGTGGGCCTCGACCTCGTGATTATCGACGGGGCCTTGTCGCGGTTGAGCCTTGCTTCGCCCGCCGTGAGCCAATCCATGATTTTGGCCACGGGCGCGGCCTATTCCACCAACATGACCACCTTGGTCAACCAGACCGCCTTTGTGGTCGAACTCATCAACATCGCCTTGACCAACGACTTCAACCTTAACCTGCTGATGCCCATCGAGAAAGGCGTTTGGTATGTGGATTCGGAAGGTGCCTTGCACGAAATCAAGATGGTGTCATCGTTGTCGCAAGAGATTCATTTCGAGGGGATGGACGACTGCAAGACGCTGTATGTGGCGGGGGCCTTGGTGGACAGTTTCTTGGAAAAGGTGAGGAAGAACCCGAAACTGAAAACGACCGAACTGGTGGTGCGCGACTTTACGAGGATTTTCGCATCGCCGCAGCAATATCGGATGTTCTTGAAGTCGGGAGGGAAGATTAGAGTGCTGCAAAAGAGCAAGTTGATAGCCGTCACGGTGAACCCGACCTCGCCCTTGGGCGTGACGCTCGACTCCGACACGCTTTGTGCCAAACTGACGGAAGCCATCCACTTGCCAGTGTATGATTTAATGAAAAACAATGTTGATGATTGCGTCCCGCAATCATCCCAAACAAAAAGCGTTTGCGAGACGCAAACGCATACAATGAGATGCAACTGAGAGATAACATAGAATCGCCTTGCGGTCTGCGCTATATGCTGGACCAACTCGAACTGCAATCGGGCTATGCGCGCCGTTGGCTGCTGGATATGCCGATGATGCGGACAGGGGAGGAGATCGCCCAAGCCTACGCCGTGCTGCACCGCTTTGTGGAGTTCATCGAGCAGGTGGATACACCTTATATTAATACGCTGCAGTTCCGCTTGCAGGGCTTGAAGGACATCCGCACGACCATCAAGAACCTCGGGCAAAAGGCCGTTTTGGACGACATCGAACTCTTCGAGGTGAAACATCTGGCTATTTTGGCCGTTGATGTGGCGGAGCGGATGAGGAACCACGGCTTGGATGATGCCGTCCAGATTCCCGACCTGAACGAGGTCATCACCATTCTCGACCCCGACGGGCTGAAGATGGCGACTTTCTATGTGTATGACTCTTATTGCCAGGAATTGAGGGACTTACGCTCGCAGATGCGCCAGCATCCCGAGCAGCAGGAGGATTTGCTGTTGCAATGTGCCGAGATTGAGGAAGGCGTGCGCAGGGACTTGAGCCAGCAGTTGCATCCTTTTGCGAAGGCTTTGGAAGCCGCGCAAGTCGCCTTGGCGCAGATAGATGTCAATCTGGCGAAGGCCTTACAAATGAAACAGTTGGGATTGTGCTTCCCGACTATTTCCAGTGACGAAAGCAGTCGCTACGAAAGTATGTTCCACCCGCAGGTGAAGGATGCCTTGGAGAAGACGAAGAAGACTTTCCAGCCGGTGACGCTGGAATTCGGGTTGAAACCCACGCTGATCACGGGTGCCAATATGGGTGGCAAGACCGTGGTTTTGAAGACCTTGACCTTGTGCCAATACCTGTTCCAATACGGCTTTGGCATTCCGGCGGAGAAAGCCGACATTGCAGTGAAGGACGAAATCTATTTCTGCATCGGCGACGAGCAGTCCATCGAGAAGGGGTTGTCGTCGTTTGCGGCAGAGATGAAGAACATCGATGCCGTCATCAAGGCATCGCGCGAAGACAGAAAGATAGTGGCGCTGATTGACGAGCCGGCGCGCACCACCAATCCCACTGAGGGGACGGCCTTGGTCTCGGCCTTGGTGAAGGTGTTGAGTGGCAAGCGTTTGAGCCTCGTTATGACCACGCATTACGATATAGAGCCGACCGACGCCCATTGCCTGCGGGTGAAGGGTTTCGAGAACGGCACGATGAACTACGAACTCGTTGAGGTGCAAGACGGCGAAGTGCCACACGAGGCGCTGAACATCGCCGAGAGTTTGGGGATTGATAAGGAGTGGATTGCCGAAGCGAGGAGGATTTTAACCCCCTCGAATTCGAGGGGGTTAGATAAGGGGGCGAATTCGACCATTTTAGGAGTTAAAAAACATTTTTGTTGATGATGCCAATTGTTAAATAATTATGATTTTTAAATATGTAAATAATTGAATATTAATAATTTAAAATTGTGAACGCACCGCGTTCACAATTGAGAATACAAAAAGAGAGGTTGAGAAATGGCTAAAAAAGAACCCATATCAAGCAAAGATAATCCGATAGAGGTTTACCAATTATCAGAAACTTTCTTTTCGGAGGTGAGAAAGATTATCGAGGAATCTCGTAACAATGCTGTGCGTAGCGTTGATTATTGTCGTGTACGGATGTATTGGAACATTGGAAGACGCATTGTTGAAGAGGAGCAACAAGGTAAAGATCATGCTGACTACGGTTCTTATCTCATCAAGAATCTTGCAAGTGATTTGGAACCTGAATACGGAAGCGGATTTTCGTATCGCCAACTGGCTTTCTGTAGGCAGTTTTATTTGACTTACCCAATTGTGAACGCACTGCGTTCACAATTGAACTGGTCGCAATATAGGATGCTGATTCAGATAAAAGACCCAGACAAACGCGAGTATTACGAACTGGAATCGGTCAATAATTGTTGGACAGGGCGTGAGTTGGAAAGACAAATCAATTCGATGCTGTACGAGCGTTTATTGTTGAGCAACGATAAGGAACGCGTTTTGGAGGTGGCGCGCAAGCAGCGCATCCCGCAAAGCCCGAGAGAGATTATCAAAGACCCGATGGTGCTGGAATTCTTGGGATTGGAGCGGAAACCGACTTATTACGAAAGTGATTTGGAAACGGCGTTGATTATGCATTTGCAGAACTTTATGCTCGAAATGGGCAATGGTTTTGCGTTCATCGCCCGGCAGAAACGCATACTGATTGAAGATGACGAGTTTTTCGTTGATTTGGTGTTCTACAACCGTATTTTGCGTTGTTTTGTGCTCTTTGAGCTGAAAACCAGCAAATTGACCCATCAGGATATTGGGCAGTTGCAGATGTATGTCAATTACTATGACCGTGTTGAGAAACTGAAGGATGAAAATTCCACTATAGGCATCTTGCTGTGTACCAGCAAGAACGACACGGTGGTGCAGATGTCGTTGCCGGAAAACAATTCGACCATCCTCGCTTCGCAATATACCTTATATTTGCCGACCGAGGAGCAACTGAAAAAGGAAGTTGAGGAAGTGAGGAACTTAATTGAAGGAGGGAAAGAATGATGAATATTAATAAAGGTATGCCGCAACGCGACAGGCTGATTGAACTGAATAAGATTGCCATCCAGCAGATGAAGGTGCTGGAGGGCGTGGAGGAAAGGAGAATGCTGAAATAACTAATTAGTGACTAAAATAAAATCTAATGAAAGGACATACAAACAACCCCAACGGAAGACCCTTCAAAGGCGATGAGAAGAGAAAATCAGTATCTTTTCGTCTACAACCAGCTACAATTGAGTGTGTCCGAAGGGCTGCAGAGGAAAAACACTGTAGCCAGTCAGACATTATAGAAGCACTTGTTGCAGAGCTTTTAATAATGTCGAAATCGGATGATTTGTTTTCATCGAATTCAATCCAATTGGGCGAACAAGAATAAACAATGCAATTATGGACATCATAGAAAAGATACAGAGCGAAATCAAGCAGGACTACTACCAACAGAACTATCCCAATGATGGGCAGCGTTTTGTGGCTTGGTACATGAGAAATATCC
Source organism: Bacteroidales bacterium (assembly GCA_017477425.1). Taxonomy (GTDB): domain Bacteria; phylum Bacteroidota; class Bacteroidia; order Bacteroidales; family F082; genus Limimorpha. Next base: position 27,735 of record JAFUVT010000030.1, on the reverse strand, counting down.
ATCTGCTTGACGCTTTGCAAGCAAGAGATTCCATCACCGATGGAGCAAACGACAAACAAATTGATGCCGTTTATATTGACGATGATGAACAGAAGGTTTTCATCATTCAAGGAAAGTATTATCTTGGAGGTAGCATTAATGCCGAACCTGTCAGAGAGGTGATTTCATCATGGACACAATTGAGAGATTTGGTGTTGCTTCAAGAAGGAGCAAACGACAAACTAAAAATCAAGCTCAATGAAATTTCAAAAGCTATCAACGAGGATGATTATAATGTTTGCTTCGAACTGATTACCACCTCTGTTTTCACGGAAGAAGCGCAAAAGGATATTGCAGCTTTTCAAGCGACATTGTCAACTGAAGATGCTTCATCATATGATGCTGAATTGGTGGTGGTTGATAGAAATGGGCTTGATGACAAGTACACGCAGACTATGGAAAAAGATAATCCAAGTCTAAACCATACCATTAACCTTGAAGAGGGAAAATATCTGTTTACCACCATTGGCACAACAAATGTGTGTTTGACCGCTATGCCTCTGAAAGAGTGCATCAAGTTTCCTGGTATCAGCAATGGCACACTGTTTCAAAAAAATGTTCGACAGAGCCTTGGCATTAGCAATGCCGTAAACAAGAAAATCCGCAAGACCATTACGGGCGACAAATGTGGTGATTTCTTTTTCTTCCACAATGGTATTACAGCTATCTGTAATAAAATGGAGTTGGAAAACGGGAAACTGGTTGTGCATGGTGTAAGTGTGGTAAATGGGTGTCAATCACTGAACACCATTTTATCATGTAGTGAAGTGGTTAAGAAGCGCGATGATGCCTATGTGCTTTTCAGATTCTATGAGATTCCGCAAAAAGACAGAGCCGACAGTATTAGCATCAACACCAACACGCAAAGTGCAGTTAAGACAAGAGATTTACGAAGCAATGACAAGCGTGTAATAAGACTAAAAAAAGCCTACGAGCAAAAATATCCAAATGGTTATTTTGCTGCAAAACGCGGCGACCAATTGCCGGCGGATAAGAGTAAGGATTACTATGTTGAATTATCCTATTTGGGCAAGTTTCTGATAGCTTGGTATTCTCAACGCCCCAATCTTTCTTATGGTGAAACCAAAATTTTCGACAAATACTTTGATACATTATTTAAAAAGGAATATAAGCCAGAAGACATTTACGCATTGAACTATTGGTACAGCAAAATAATGAGTGTTTGGACAGAGGATAATCCTTTGAGCATTCATCAGACCATTCTGACTATGAAGGCCTATGCACCATATCATTTCTTATTCACGATTTCATCCATTGTGGCCAAATTGAATGGAAAGGATAGCGTTCCTTCGCCTTATCAATGCCTTGTCGCTGCCCAAAATCATAATATGGTTGAAACTATTATAAGTATTGTTGCTAACTGTATGAACAATGCATATGCACAAGGCGAAGAAAATGCAAAGGTCAAGGAAAAACCTTTCATTCCTCAAAACTGGGTCAAGAATAAAGAAAGTATCAGCGCAATTCAAGGAGCAGTAAACAACTATGTTTCTTTCCTGCCTTCAATGAATCAACAGATGTTTAAGGATTTGAAAGAGGCGTTTGTTATAGACCCGTCTTATTTTGAATACAGATTAGCAGCAGACTAAAATATTATAACGAACAAAATATCAATTATTTAAACAACATACTAGAAATATGGAAAGTAAATTAGGACTAGATTTCAAAAAAGTGGAGTATGCCCGTGGGCTGGCGAAGAACATCGCTGACGATGTGCAGGCCTTCTGCGAGCAATACACCACGGTGGCCGTGGAGCGCACCCTCGCCCGACTGATGGGCATCGACGGGGTGGACGAAAGCGATGTGCCGCTGCCCAATGTGGTGGTCGATGCCATCAAGGACAAAGGCGTGCTGGGCGAAGGCATCCTGTTCTTCATCGCCAACGCGATGATTCGCACGGGACTGAATCCCCAACAAATCGCCGAGAAGGTGGCCAAGGGCGAGTTGGACCTCACCGAGGTGGTCACCCGCGACCAGAAACGGATTGCCGACACGCTGCAACCCGTCATCGACGAGAGCATCAACCGCATCCGCACCCGTCGCCAACGCCGCGAGCATTACCTTGAGACCATCGGCGAAGGCCCCAAGCCTTACCTTTACATCATCGTGGCCACGGGTAACATCTACGAGGACGTGGTGCAGGCCCAGGCCGGCGCTCGTCAAGGGGCCGACATCATCGCAGTGATTCGTACCACGGGCCAGAGCCTGCTGGACTATGTGCCTTACGGCGCCACCACCGAGGGCTTCGGCGGCACCTTCGCCACGCAGGAGAACTTCCGCATCATGCGCAAGGCCTTGGACGAAGTGGGCGAGGAGGTGGGCCGTTACATCCGCCTCTGCAACTACTGCTCGGGTCTTTGCATGCCCGAAATCGCCATCATGGGTGCTTTCGAGGGCTTGGATGTGATGCTGAACGACGCCCTCTACGGCATCCTGTTCCGCGACATCAACATGCAGCGCACCTTGATCGACCAATACATGAGCCGTATCATCAACGGTTTCGCGGGCGTCATCATCAACACGGGTGAGGACAACTACCTGACCACCGCCGACGCCGTGGAAGCCGCACACACCGTTTTGGCCTCCGACCTCATCAACGAGCAGCTGGCCAAGATTGCCGGTCTGCCTGAGGAGCAGATGGGCTTGGGTCACGCCTTCGAGATGGACCCGACGCTCGAGAACGGCTTCCTCTTCGAGTTGGCCCAAGCGCAGATGACGAGGGAAATCTTCCCCAACGCGCCGCTGAAATACATGCCGCCCACCAAGTTCATGACGGGCAACATCTTCCGTGGCCACATCCAAGACGCGCTATTTAATATCATCGGCATTTGGACGCACCAAGGCCTGCAATTGTTGGGTATGCCCACCGAGGCCATCCACACGCCGTTCATGAGCGACCGTTACCTCTCCATCGAGAACGCGCGCTACATCTTCAACAACATGAAGAACATCGGCGACGAGATGGAATTCAAGGAAGGCGGCATCTGCCGTCAGCGCGCCCACTTGGTGCTCGACAACACCATCAAATTGCTGGAAGAACTCGTCAAGGAAGGCCTGTTCACCGCTTTGGAGAAAGGAATCTTCGGCGACGTGAAACGCCCGAAGAACGGCGGTAAGGGTCTGGCCGGCGTGACCTTGAAGAGCGAGAATTATTTGAATCCGTTTATCGAAATCATGAAAGGGAAGAGATAATGAGCGAAGGATTGTATTCAATGGAGGCCAAGAATTACGACAAAACCTTGGACCTCACCAAGATAAAGCCCTACGGCGACACCATGAACGACGGCAAGATGCAGTTGAGCTTCACGCTGCCTGTGCCCTGTGGCGCCGAGGCCGTGGAAGCCGCCAAACTGCTGCTGAAGAAGATGGGACTGGAGAATCCCAGCGTGGTGTATTACAAGGAGTTGACTCCCGGTTTCACCTTCGTCAACTGCTACGGCAGTTGCACCCACACCGTCGATTATTCGACCATCTACGTGCCGAAGGTCGAGTCGAACACGATGGACATGTATGAGACCGACCAATACATCAAGGAGAACATCGGGCGCAAGATCGTCATCGTCGGCGCCTCGACGGGAACCGACGCCCACACGGTCGGCATTGACGCCATCATGAACATGAAGGGTTATGCCGGTCACTACGGACTGGAGCGTTACGAGATGATTGAGGCCTACAACCTCGGATCGCAAGTGCCCAACGAGGAGTTTATCGCCAAGGGCATCGAACTCCACGCCGACGCGCTGCTCGTTTCGCAGACTGTCACGCAGAAGGATGTCCACATCCACAACATGACGAACTTCATCGAGTTGATGGAAGCCGAAGGCTTGCGCGACAAGATGATTTGCTGCTGCGGCGGTGCCCGTATCACACACGAACTAGCCAAGGAACTCGGTTTCGACGCCGGTTTCGGAATGAATACTTACGCTGACGATGTGGCTTCGTTTGTCGTTCAAGAGATGGTGAAACGTGGAATGAAATGAGACTAAATTTTATATCTTAAATCTTTAAATAACACACAATTATGGACAAAAATGAAATGAGAGAAGTGATCGCCAAGCGCGCAGCCAAGGAACTGCACGACGGCGACGTTGTCAATCTGGGTATTGGCATTCCGACTTTGATTCCGAACTACCTGCCCGAAGGCGTCACCGTGACCCTTCAGACCGAAAACGGTGCCATGGGCATGGGCCCGACCCCCGAAGAGGGCAAGGAAGACAAGAACCTCATCAACGCTGGTGGCGGCGCTATCACCTTGCTGCCTGGCGCCTGCACTTTCGACTCGGCCACATCGTTCGCCATCATCCGTGGCGGCCATGTGAACGTGTCGTTCCTCGGTGCCCTGCAAGTCGATGAAAAGGGCAACCTCGCCAACTGGATTATCCCGGGCAAAATGGCTCCCGGTATGGGCGGTGCTATGGACCTCGTGGTGGGTGCCAAGCGCGTCATCCTGACCATGGAACACACCCAGAAGGGTGCTCCCAAGATCCTGAAAGAGTGCACACTGCCGTTGACCGCTGCCGGACAGGTGAACATGATCATCACTGAGATGGGCGTCATGGACATCACCCCTGAGGGCATCGTCCTGAAGGAAATCCATCCCGAGTTCACCGTCGAGCAGGTGCAAGCCGCTACCGAGGCCAAACTCATCATCAGCCCCGACCTGAAACCCATGGACATCTAATCCTCACGGACATGGAATACAACTTCTTGAAGATTGAGCAGCACGACCAAATCGCCGTCATGAAAGTGTCGGCGCCGAAGTCGCTGAATGCGCTCAACTCCACCGTCCTGAAGGAAATCGACGACTTCGTGAGCCACCTCGACACGGCGAAGACGCGCGTCCTCATCGTCACGGGCGACGGCGAGAAGGCCTTCGTGGCCGGTGCCGACATCGCTGAAATGGTCAACCTTTACGAGAAAGAAGGCTACGAGTTCAGCAAGTTGGGCGCCATCGCGTTCCGCAAGATCGAGACGCTGCCGATTCCCGTCATCGCTGCCGTCAACGGCTTCTGCCTCGGCGGTGGCTGCGAGTTGGCCATGGCCTGCGACTTCCGCTTTGCGTCGAGCAAGGCCAAGTTCGGTCAGCCCGAAGTGGGACTGGGCATCACGCCTGGTTTCAGCGGCACCTACCGCCTGGCCAAGTTGGTCGGACAAGGCTATGCCAAGGAGATAATCTACACGGGCAAGGCCATCCGTGCCGACGAAGCCCTGCGCATCGGCTTGGTGAACGCCGTCTATGAGCCCGAAGAGCTGATGGACAAGGTGATGGAGACGGCCCAAAAGATCGTCGCCAACGCACCTTTGGCCATCGCCCACGCCAAGCGCTGCATCAACGAGAGCTACGACCTCATCGCTGAAGACGCCATCGAGCTGGAAAACACGGCCTTCGGCAAGTGCTTCGCCACCGAAGACCAAAAAGAAGGCATGAAGGCGTTCTTGGAGAAGAGACCTGCCAAGTTTGCAGGAAAATGAACCGATGTTGTAGAGACGTAGCGCGCTACGTCTCTACCAGCCATCAGCAGCCAATTTTCGGCTTATGCTGGAAGTTGGCTGCCGGGAGGGGCTGGAAGGAAAAAGTTCGACATTATCAATTGAAAACCAATAGTAATCAAGAAGTACACAATATGGAGCAACATGTCATAGACAATAATACCTATCAGCAGTGGTTGGAGCATCTCTACAACGAGATTGACAAACAACGGCTGAAGGCAGTGATGCAACTGAATGCTGCCACGCTTCAGCACTATTGGTGGTTGGGCAATGACATTATGCAGAAACAAAAGGAGCAAGGTTGGGGCGCAAAAGTCATAGACCAACTTTCTGTGGACTTGCAGAAACACTATGGTAGTGATAGCGGTTATTCGGCGCGAAATCTTGGTTACATGAAACGTTTCGCAGCAGAATATCCTGATTTCCCATTTTTGCAAGTGCCACTTGCAAAATTGCAAGAGATGCCGATTTTGCAAGCGCGACTTGCAAAATTCACAGTGTCGGTTGATGGAGAGTTTGTACAAGTGCCGCTTGCACAAATCACTTGGTATCATCATATTTCGATGATTTCCAAGGTGAAAGACACGGCACTGCGAGCTTTCTACATGACGGAGGCTGCCATTCAAGGATGGAGCCGCGACATTATGCTGATGCAGATAGACAACGGTTATCACACAAAGGCTCGGGCATTGCCTAACAACTTCAGCACCACCTTGCCGCCCGTGAACAGTGATTTGGCCAAGGCTGCTTTCAAAGACCCATACAACCTGGGATTTGTGGATATGACAGAAGTGAAGCAGGAACAAGATCTTGAAGACCAGTTGGCAAGCAAGGTAACCGATTTCCTTTTGGAGTTGGGCAGAGGCTTTTCCTATTTGGGTCGCCAGTTCCCGCTGAACATCGCGGGTGAGGAAAGCAAAGTGGACTTGATGATGTATCACACCCGCTTGCATTGTTATGTGGCTATCGAGTTAAAAGTGACAGATTTCAAGCCGGAATTTTTGAGCAAATTGAACTATTACATCTCTGCCATCGACGACCTGGTAAAGTTGCCTGAGGATAATCCTACTATCGGGCTGTTGCTGTGTCGCTCGAAGAACAATACCAAGGTGGAATATGCCCTACGAGGCATGACACAACCTCTCGGCGTAGCGGAATATCAGACAAATAAACTTATCGAAGAATTGAAATCGGAATTGCCATCGATTGACGATTTGGAACACACGATAAAATGACACTCAAACCAAAGAAACAAAAACAGATCACTATGAAAGCAATAAGATATTTAGTCGTCATTCTTGCCTTTGTATCGTGCAATAGGTCAGGCAACTACATCATCCCTGTAGATTACAGAAAGTATTACGAGGGCATCACCAGCCTTACCGAAAAAGAGAGTCAGGAGCTCCATCTCAAAATTGACATGGAGTGGTACAATAACACGATAGAAAGAGAAATCCCTGATATTCAAATAAAAGACCTTAACGGAAAAGCCATAAGACTCAAAAAATGGCTCAAAAAGGAAACCATTTTGGTCTTCACCAATACACATTGTGGGTTTGGCAAGGAGGAGGTTGAAAAAGAATTTCCCAATGCGATAAACAAGATGAAAGATGAATTGGAAGGCATCAACATTCTTTGCCTCGTCGAGTTGTCAGAAAATTCAAACCTACAAGAAACAGTTGATTATGCCAAGTGCCTTCAAGACAAATATCACAACATATTCATTATCGACCAAAAGGATGCTTTGAGGACTAATCTCACAGCTTGTCCGACCAAGTTTTTCATTGACAAGCGCCAAATCGTTAGGCATGTTCATGTGGGTATGTCGATGGAACAAAGCAGGCGCGAAGAAAATATGCGAAAAGGGCTATCATTAATGAGAAAGGAAAAATCATAACGAAATAGTCTATAAATTTTAAATACTAAATCTTTAAATTTCAAATCATTAAATCTTTAAATCTAAACATCATGAAAATCTGTGTTATCGGAACCGGAACCATGGCAAAGGGAATCGTGAAGGCTTTCGCCGCCAAGATGCCCGTCGTCATGAAGAGCCGCACGCAAGCCAGCCTCGACAAGGCCATGGCTTCCATCTCGAAGGGCTACGGTAAGCTCGTCGAGAAAGGCAAGATGACCCAAGAGGCCGTCGATGCCCTGCTGAAAAACATCAGCACAACAACGGATTACGCCTCCTTCGCCGATGCCGACCTCGTCATCGAGGCCGCCGTCGAGGAGATGCAACTGAAGAAAGATGTGTTCATGGAACTCGACAAGATTTGCAAGCCTGAATGCATCTTCGCCACCAACTCGTCCTCGCTGTCGATCACCGAAATCGCCGCCTGCACGAGCCGTCCCGCACAATTCATCGGAATGCACTTCTTCAACCCCGCCGACCGCATGGCCCTCGTTGAGGTCATCAAAGGCCAACTAACGAGCGAGGAAGTCACCAAGTGCATCGTTGACCTCGCCACCTCCATCGGCAAGCAGCCCGTGGAAGTGAAGGAAGCCCCTGGCTTCGTAGTCAACCGCATCCTCATCCCGATGATCAACGAGGCTGTGGGCATCCTTGCCGACGGCATCGCCAGCGCTGAGGACGTCGACAAGTGCATGATGCTGGGCGCCAACCACCCGATGGGTCCTCTGGCTTTGGCCGACCTCATTGGCAACGATGTCAACCTGGCCATCATGGAAGTGCTTTACAAAGAGTTTGGCGACCCGAAGTACCGTCCTCATCCCTTGCTGAGGAAGATGGTGCGCGCCGGTCTGCTCGGACGCAAAACTGGAGAAGGATTTTATAAGTATTAACAAGGTATGAGGTTTGAGGTATGAGGTTTGAGGTTCGCGATGCGCGGCTTCACCTCCTACCTCCAACCTCCTACTTCCTAACTAACAAAAAGATGGATTTTAGTTATTCAAAGACAGAACAACTCTTCCTGCAGATGATCCGTTCGTTTGCGGAGAATGAAGTAAAGCCTTTGGCCGCCGAAGTTGACGAGCAGGAGCGCTTCCCGATGGAGACTGTCCAGAAGATGGGCAAGCTCGGCATCATGGGTATCCCGATCCCGAAACAATACGGTGGACAAGGCGGAACGGTCCAGATGTACATCATGGCCGTCGAAGAACTCTCGAGAGTGTGCGCCACCACTGGCGTCATCGTCTCGGCCCACACCTCGCTGTGCATGGCTCCCATCCTGGAGAACGGCACCGAGGAACAGAAGATGAAGTATCTGCCCAAGCTCGCCTCGGGCGAATGGATTGGCGCTTTCGGCCTTACCGAGCCTAACGCGGGCACCGACGCCGCCATGCAGCAGACGACCGCCGTCGACGCTGGCGACAAATGGATCCTGAACGGTTCCAAAATCTTCATCACCAACGCTTCCTACGCCAACGTGTTCATCGTCATGGCCATGACGGACAAGTCGAAAGGCACGAAGGGCATCTCTGCCTTCATCGTGGAGAAGGGTATGCCCGGATTCAGCATCGGCAAGAAGGAGCTGAAGATGGGTATCCGCGGCAGCGCGACGTGCGAATTGATTTTCGAAAACTGCGAAGTGCCGAAGGAAAACCTGCTCGGACCTCTGGGCAAGGGCTTCACCATTGCTATGAAGACCTTGGACGGTGGCCGTATCGGTATCGCTTCACAAGCCCTTGGTATCGCTCAAGGCGCTATGGATGAGACGGTTAAGTATACCAAGGAACGCAAGCAATTTGGCAAGTCCATCGCCCAGTTCCAGAACACGCAGTTCCAGATGGCCGACCTCAAGACCAAGGTCGAGGCTGCCCGTCTGCTGGTGCGCAGCGCTGCCTGGAAGAAGGATATGGGCCTTCCGTATTCCGCCGACGCAGCCATGGCCAAGCTGTTTGCTGCTGAGACGGCTATGGAAGTCACGACCAAGGCCGTGCAGTTCCACGGTGGCTACGGCTACACCCGTGAGTATCCCGTCGAACGCATGATGCGCGACGCCAAGATCACTGAAATTTACGAAGGCACATCGGAAGTCCAGCGTATGGTCATTGCCGGTCATTTGTTCAAATAATAGGAGGGAAGCAGTATGAATATCATCGTTTGTATCAAGCAAGTTCCGGATACCACCGAAATCAAGATTGATCCGGTAAAGGGTACGCTGATTCGTGAAGGCGTTCCGAGCATCATGAACCCCGACGACAAGGGCGGCCTCGAACTCGCCCTGCGTCTGAAAGACCAGTTTGGCGCCACGGTCACCGTCGTCTCGATGGGACCTCCGCAGGCCGATGTCATCATGCGCGAAGCCTTCGCCATGGGTGCCGACCGCGCCATCCTGCTCTCCGACCGTAAGTTTGCTGGCTCCGACACGCTGGCTACCTCGTATGCCCTGTCGGGTCTCTGCCGCACTTTGGACTATGACCTCATCATCGCCGGCCGTCAGGCCATCGATGGCGACACCGCACAAGTGGGTCCCGAGATGGCCGAACACCTCGGTCTGCCTCAGGTCTCCTACGTCTGCGATGCCAAGAAACTCGAAAACGGTAACCTGCTGGTCCACAAGGAGAACGAAGATAGCGTCCAAGTCCTCGAAGTGGAAGGCAAGTGCCTGCTGACCGTCCTCGCTTCCGCCTTTGAACCTCGTTACATGACCGTGAGCGGCATCGTCGAGGCCTACAACAAGGAAGTCGAGGTTTGGGGTGCCGACAAGATCGACTACGACGAAAGCCGTCTTGGTCTGGGCGGTTCGCCCACCAAGGTGTTCCAGTCGTTCCCGAAGGCCATGAAGGCTCCGGGCGAGGTGCACGAAGTGAGCGAAGAGGAAGCCGTCGAGCTGATTGTCAATAAACTGAAAGAAAAACACATCATCTAAAAGTCAAAGCCATGGAATTGAAAGATTATAAGAACGTATTCGTTTTCGCAGAACAACGTGAAGGCAACATCCAATCCGTTGCTTACGAACTTTTAGGTAAGGCCCGCGACCTCGCCGACACGCTTGGCGAGAAGGTTGTGGCCATGTTGCTGGGTTGCGGCATCAAGGACCAAGCCCAGAAGCTGATTGAATTCGGTGCCGATGAGGTCATCGTTGCCGACTGCCCCGAACTGAAGGACTACTTGAGCGAGCAATACACGCAGGTGGTTGACCAAATCATCAAGGAGCGCAAGCCCAATATCGTGCTGTATGGTGCCACCACCATCGGCCGCGACATGGCACCGCGTATCGCTTCGCGTCTGAAGACCGGTCTGACGGCAGACTGCACCAAGCTCGAAGTCGTCAGCGACGAGAAGAGCAACGGCGAGCCGCAGTTCCGCATGACCCGTCCCGCCTTCGGTGGTAACCTGATGGCTACCATCATTTGCCCGAACACCCGTCCGCAGATGTCGACGGTGCGTCCTGGCGTGATGCAGAAGCGTCAGCGCGAGGAAGGCCGTCAAGGCGTTGTCACGATGTTCGTCCCGAAGTTTGACACGAGCAAGTTCCACGTGAAGCTCGTCGAGACCATCAAGGAAGACAAGGCTGTCGTCGACATCGCCGATGCCAAGATCTTGGTTTCTGGTGGCCGTGGCGTGCAGAACAAGGAAGGCTTCGACAAGCTGCAGGCTCTAGCCGACGTCATCGGTGGCGTGGTCTCGTCGAGCCGTGCCATGGTCGACAACGGCGTGATGCCTCACGACCGTCAAGTCGGTCAGACGGGTAAGACCGTCCGCCCGAACCTCTACATGGCTTGCGGTATCAGCGGTGCCATCCAGCACTTGGCAGGCATGGAAGAGTCCGACTTCATCATCGCCATCAACAAGGACAAGTTTGCGCCCATCTTCAGCGTTGCCGACCTCGGCATCGTTGGCGACCTGCACAAGATCGTCCCCATGCTGACGGAGAGACTGAAGAAGGAGATTGAGAAGTAAGATTCTCTTGAGATTTGTCGTTAAAGTAGAGCCGTTGTGTACAACGGCTCTACAAGGCGGCATGAAACATTGAAAAATTAGTTTACATTTGGAATATAATGCTATAATTAGACCTTTAATAATAATGTATTATGAAACTAAAGTTCTTGATTGACAGAATGATTTCTGCTACGGTTTTATTTGGCCTTTTGTGTATGGCTGGATGTAGCAAAGAGAAAGAAAACAACGGAGATAATAATGGCAATAATAACAATATTGCTATGCCATTAGATATTGTTCCAAATGTTAGTTTAGATTCTAATCCCGTTTATAAAGAAGTTACTCTTTCTAGGAACGTAGAAACAGAAGGCGCACTGTTGGTTTTGAAGAATAATTCATATTGGATAAAAAACCTTAAATTAAGTAATAACATTGTGTCTTTCAATGTAGAAGAAAACAATGATATTAATACAGGTCATCGTTTTGACACAATTGAAGTGTTAGTTGGTAATAATAGGATAGGAACAATTTGTGTAACTCAGGCGAGAAATAGAAAATCGATAAATAAATTGAATTGGTGTAATATTCAGGCATCGCACTATGGCTTGCGAATTCCTTCAAATCTGACATCAGGTAAAGAAATCACGGAATACATCTATAATATTGAAAAGACAACAAATGGAGAAGACTCTTATCACAATTATCCTGCATTTGAATTTGTTATTGAGATGAACCATGATCCTGAAAACAATATGGAATGGCATCTTGGTTGCGGATCGGAAATACCTGATATGCGTTTTTATAGTCAATTTTCGGATGATTTTTATTGGCAAGCTAATGATTTAGGAACGGGAAAATATGCCTGTGTGTTTAAATATATGACAGGGGCAACTTCTAAACATAAGACGGAAGCTCATCTTGTCTATGCATTGCGTAATGGAAGTATGGATTTGGATTGAGTTTGTGATGCTTTGATAAAGAAGAACAATATTTGCAACTACAAAACCATAATTGAGCATTACATTTATCTTGATGGAAACCAGTAAGTCAAGATAATTCATCATCTTTGTACTATAATATTAATGCTATGCCCAATAAACAAAACAACATCATCCTATACACCGACACCGACGGCAAAGTGAACGTTAACGTCCGCTTTGCAGACGAAGACGTTTGGTTGACGCAAAACCAACTGGCGGAGGTGTACTGCACGACAAAACAAAACATCAGTCAGCATATTGAAAACATATTGGCGGACAATGAATTGGATGCGAATCGAACTGTAAAGAATTTCTTGACAGTTCGTGAAGAAGGCTCTCGTAAAGTCCAGCGAGATATAACATATTATAACCTTGACATGATTATCGCCCTCGGCTACCGCGTCCAGTCGCCCGTGGCTGGGCGTTTCCGTCGTTGGGCTACTCAACGCTTGCACGAATACATCCAAAAAGGCTTTGCCTTGGATGACGAACGCCTAAAACAAGGCGGTAACCGCTATTTCAGGGAACTGCTTCAACGTATCCGCGACATCCGTTCGTCAGAACGCAATTTCTATCAGCAAGTTACGGACATTTATGCCACGGCTGTGGATTACGACCCACGCAGTGAAATGACGCGGATGTTCTTCGCCACGGTGCAAAACAAACTTCATTATGCCGTCCACGAGCAGACTGCCGCCGAGGTGATTTACAATCGCGTGGACAACGAAAAGCCGTTTGTCGGGATGACCAACTTCAAAGGCAACTACGTCACCAAAGACGATGTGAAGATTGCCAAAAACTATCTTTCTGAACTCGAACTGCAACGACTAAATCTGTTGGTTTCCGGATTTTTGGATTTCGCAGAGTTCCAAGCCCTCGAAATGAAGCCGATGACAATGCGCGATTGGATTGAATCGCTTGACAACCAAATCCTTGCCAATAGAAGAAAAGTGCTGGAAGGGAAGGGGAGTATTTCGCATGAGGAAGCCATAAGAAAAGCCGAAAAGGAATTTGAAATCTATCGAAAGCGCGAGATGGAATTGCTGGAAAGCGACTTCGACCGCGCTATTAAACAATTGCCTAAACAATGCCCAACACCACCAAAATCCTAGACCTAGCATACGAAGCCGGTGCCATTCTCTTGGAGAACGGCGCAGAAATCTCGCGCGTGGAGGAGACCATGCAGCGCATTGCGGGGCACTTCGGCGTGGAGGACGATAGTTTCTTCGTGCTCAGCAACGGCATCATCGCGACAGGGGAGGGCTATGCCCGCTCCAAGTTCATTCCCATCAAAGGGGCGAGTTTGGATAGGGTAGTGGCCGTCAACCAGTTGTCGCGCGAGGTGTCGGAAGGCAAGTGCAGCCTTGAGGAAGTGGAAGAGCGGCTGAAACAAATCCGCGCGATGAAGCCTAAGGCGGCTTGGGAACAGATTCTGGCCTCTGCCATCGGCAGCGCGGGCTTCTGCATCATCTTCGGCGGCGGCATCGCCGATTGTCTGGCCTCGTTCATCGCGGGGATGCTGCTGTGGATGTACCTGCTTTTCGTTTCGGGGCGACTTTCGCGCATTGTGAGCAACGTCACGGGCGGACTGCTGGCCACCTTGCTCTGTTTCGGGATGTACAGGCTTGGCCTCGGCACCCACCTCAGCAATATGATCATCGGCGCCATCATTCCCTTGATACCAGGAATTCCGTTCACCAACGGCATCCGTGACCTGGCCAACGAGGACTACATCGCGGGCACCACACGCCTTTTGGACGCTTTGTTGTCGTTTTTCTGCATCGCCTTGGGCGTGGCTCTGGCCTTTATGCTCGATGCCAATATCTTCGGTCAGATGCTTGTCCTTGAAGGACTTACATCCGATGCGCAGACTTCTGGCTTTGCCGTCCAGCTTATCGCTGCCTTCTTGGGTACGGCGGGTTTTGCCGCGCTTTTCGGCGTACCGGGCAAATTCTACTTCGATTGCGGTTTCTGCGGTATGATGGGTTGGCTGCTCTATCTCGTTTTAAGTCGTTACACAGCCTTTTCGCCCGCTGAAGTCATTTTCTGCGCAACAGCTTTCGTGACCTTAATCGCTCTGTTGCAGTCCATTGGGCGTAAATGTCCCATCACGGTGTTCCTCATTTGCGGCATCTTTCCTTTGGTGCCGGGTGCGGGCATTTTTTGGACCAGCTATCATATCGTTTCCAACCAACTCTCCGATGCCCTGCAAACGGGTTTCATCGCCTTGAAAGCCACCGTCGCCATCGCTTTCGGCATCCTCGCCGTGATGGAACTCAACGGGAAGGGTAGGATAGGGAAGTGGTTGAGAAACAGAAAGAAAACACATTAATACATCATAACATGACCATCAACGTATACGAACAGTATTTCAATGCCGAAGCTGAATTTAACGGCGTGCCGCGCCACGGAGCTTTGGTGATGCTCATTTCCGACTCCGAGGCAGGCAATATCCGTTATGAGGCTGCCGTGTCGTTTTTCCCTCATAATGAGGAAGATGACTTCGCCGTTTCCTACGATGCCTACCTGAGCAAGGTGCTTTATGAAGCGCCAGGTCGCCGCTCCAAGAAACGCGAACAAACCTTGATGGAAACTCTCCGAGCTGAAATCGACCAATTGGCCGAGACGATTGCTGGAAAGGTGTTGTGGAATCAACCGCTAAGAGAAGAAAGAATAGGTTAATATTTGTAAATCAGCGAATTTAATATTTCGATTTAAAGAGATACTTTAGTTATTTTCCGATGCAGAATCTGGAAAAAATGGTTCCTAAAACCTCGTCTGTCGTGATTTCTCCCGTAATGCTGCCAAGGTAATATAAAGCTTCTCGTAAGTCTTGGGAAATCAAGTCAGTAGGAATATTCAATTCAAGTCCTTCTTGAACATGGTTCAAGCTTTCTGAGGCACAGACCAAGGCCTCATAATGACGCACATTGGTGACCAACGTGACATCAGGATGGGAGAGCGGTTGGCTGGTTCTCAGGGCATCAAGAAGTTCGTTTAGGCCCAATCGGTGCTTTGCAGACAGGCAAATGATCCCAATGCCATCATTGTCCATGTCCTGTCGGAGTTGGTTCAACAAAGCTTCACCATGGTCATCCAAAACATCCACCTTATTAATACATAGGAGCAACTGCTGATGTGCAAGGTCGGCTCTGGATACGATTTCCTTGGCCGACGAAAGCATTGATTCATAAGCGGTTGTGCCGTCAAGCATACCTATGATAATGCTCGCCTCATGGATCTTCCGATAGGAGCGTTCGATGCCGATCTTCTCTATGGTTTCGTCGGTTTCGCGCAGACCTGCCGTGTCGATGAAACGATAAAGCAAGCCTTCGATGTTTAAGGTTTCCTCGATGGTGTCGCGCGTGGTGCCGGCGATATCGCTCACGATGGCACGTTCTTCGCCCAAGAGGGCGTTTAGCAAGGTGCTTTTGCCCGTGTTGGTTTGTCCGACAATGGCTACAGGGATGCCGTTCTTGATGGCATTGCCCAAACGGAACGAGTCTTTCAACTGGTTGACATGCGACAAAGTCTCATGCAACAATGCCATGAGTTGACCGCGGTCGGCAAACTCGACGTCCTCCTCGCTGAAGTCCAATTCAAGTTCCATCAAAGATGTCATTTCCAATAACTTGGAACGCAGCACTTGAAGTTCTTTAGAAAATCCGCCTTTCAGCTGGTTGATGGCCACTCGATGGGCGGCTTCGCTCTCCGAGCTGATAAGGTCGGCAATGGCTTCGGCTTGCGCCAGGTCGAATTTTCGGTTGACGAAGGCACGGCGGGTGAATTCGCCGGCTTCAGCCATACGGCAGCCATGGGCGATTAATACTTGTAGTAGTTTCTGCTGGATGTAAACCGAGCCATGCACGCTGATTTCCACCGAGTCCTCGCCAGTGAAAGAGTGGGGGGCACGGAAGAAAGTCACCAACACCTCGTCGAGCATGGTTTTGCCATCCACGATGAAGCCATGATAGGCTTTATGGCTGACCATTTTTGTGGCATCAAAAGGATGACCATGCTGCTGAAACAAGGAAGAGACCACAGTGAATGTCTGTGGTCCCGAAATCCTTATGGTTGCAATGGCACCCATGCCATGCGGCGTGGCAATGGCGCAGATGGTGTCGTTACCGAGAAGACCAGAATTTAACATAATGTTTAGAACGGCAGGTCGTCCACACTGTCACCCGCAGGCGGGTAATAATCTTGTGCTGGAGCAGCGGCCGCAGGCGGCGTTTGGTGCATGGGCTGGGCAGGCTGTGCATATTGTGGTGCAGCAGCAGGAGCGGCGGCGCCAACGGGGTCGAAACGCCACACGCGCACGTCGGTGTACCATTTGCCGTTGAATTCGCGCGACGAAATCTCAATCTGCGCCTTGATGGTCTGTCCAGGCGCAAATTTCTGGATTTCATCGATTTGGTTGGTCCAGCAAATCAAACAAACCGTGCGCGGGTATTGTTCTTCAGTCTCGATGATAAGCTCTTGTTTGCGCCAGGGACCGCGTGCACTTGTACCTTCGGTCAGATTGCCTAGTCTTACGACTTTTCCGATAATTTCCATATTGTAGTTGTTTAATAAATTAAAATTCAATGATTTAGGAATAAGGATTGGTTTGGAGAAATCCGTTTGCAAAGGTAAACATCATTTTGTTATAGTCAACACAAAATCGTTACAAATCGCCCAAATTTCCTCCTTGGATGAATTTGCCTATTTTTGAAAATAATCAATATTATGTTAAATTGTATATTTCGCAATCCACCCCACGATTAGAAAATGTTCATCGCAATCACAGCACAGGCTTCAGCATCGGCGGCGGCATTATGATGGTTCTTGGCCAAGTCGTAGCCGAAATGTTTGGCTACGGTCTGGAGTTTGTGGTTCTCCAACTCCGGCAGCAGCTTCTCCGACCCCAGATGCGTGCAGTAAAACTTGATGTTTGGATATCGAATATGATATAGTTCGTGCAAAGCTTTCAGCACGCGCTCATCGAACGAAATGCCATGCGCCACCATCGGCAAGCCTTTCACCTTGTCCTTGACCTGGTCCCAAACCTCGGGAAACAACGGCGCGTGGTTCGTGTCCTTGTAAGTGATGCCATGCACTTTCGTCGTCCAGAAATCGTAGCGATTTGGCACCGGCTTGATGAGGCTGTAGAAACGGTCCACAATCTCATCGTCCCTGACAATGACGATGCCCATGCTGCAGGCACTCGTCACCTCGCCATTGGCGCCCTCAAAATCGATGGCGACAAAGTCATGCAAATGGTATTTGGGGATATATCCGGGCCATTCGGCGTCAGGCCAGTCGGCTCCTTTGATTCGCTCTTTTGCTCTGTTCCAAAACATGGCGCAAAAATACGGAAAATCCCATTTTGCATTGCGTATCGAAAAAAATATCCTATCTTTGCCAAAATTTGAGGGGTCTCCCCTCGCCTATTGGTTTTGTAAATTTATTTAAACGATTGAATATCAAACAATTAAAACTAACTCAAAATGGAATTGAAAGGTTCGAAAACCGAAGCCAACTTGATGGCTGCCTTTGCTGGCGAATCGCAAGCCCGCAACAAGTACACCTATTTTGCCTCCAAAGCTCGCAAGGAAGGCTATAACCAGATTGCCGACATCTTTGAAGAGACGGCCCGCAACGAGCAGGAACACGCCAAGATTTGGTTCAAGCTGCTCCACGACGGCGACGTGCCCGACACGATGACCAACCTGAAGGACGCCGCCGACGGCGAGAACTTCGAGTGGACCGACATGTACGCCGGCATGGCCCAGACCGCCCGCGAAGAAGGTTTCACCAAGATTGCCGTCTTGTTTGAACTGGTCGCAAAAATCGAGAAGGAACACGAAGAGCGCTATCGCAAGCTCCTGAAGAACATCGAGGACGGTATCGTCTTCTCACGCGAGGGCGACATGGTGTGGCAATGCGCCAACTGCGGCCACATCGTCATTGGCAAGAAGGCCCCGCAAATGTGCCCCGTGTGCAACCACCCGCAGTCCTTCTTCCAAATCAAGGCTGAAAACTATTAATTTTAATGAGTCGGCGTTTCGACAAGCTCAACGACCTTGGCTTTTTTGGTCCCTGAGCCTGTCGAAGGGCCGATACACAAAAACATCCACAATAAAAACAACACTACAATGAAAAAGTACGTATGCGATGTCTGCGGTTACGTCTACGACCCCGCAGTTGGCGATCCCGATGGCGGCATCGCCCCTGGCACCCCGTTTGAAGAGATTCCCGACAACTGGACCTGCCCGCTTTGCGGCATCGGTAAGGACAGCTTCTCTGTCATGGAATAAAATTACAAATTGTTGGTAGAGACGCGATTAATCGCGTCTCTACATGCGTTAAACAATGAAAAACAGCACATGCAACAAATCCAATTAACCGAAAACATCTTTTATGTCGGCGTCAACGACCGCCGCACCGACTTGTTCGAAAACCACATGGAACTGCCCAACGGCGTTTCTTACAATTCCTATCTCATTGTGGACGAAAAGGTTGCCTTGATCGACCCTGTGGAAGCGGGCTTCATCGAGGAATACCTCTTCAAGGTGAAAAGCGTGCTGCAAGGTCGCCAAGTCGACTACCTTATTATTAATCACGACGAGCCCGACCACAGCAGCTCGATTGCTGCGGTGATGCGCGAATGGCCCGAGGTGCAGGTGGTGGGCAACGCCAAGACCTTCCCTCCTCTTGAGGCTTTCTATGGTCCCATCGAGAACAAGAAAGTGGTGGCCGAAGGCGAGACTTTGAGCCTCGGCAGCCACACCTTGCAGTTCTTCATGGTGCCAATGGTGCACTGGCCCGAGTCAATGGTGAGCTACGAGCAATCGAGTGGCATCGTTTTCAGCAACGACGCTTTTGGCGGCTTCGGTGCCTTGAACGGCGGCATCTTCGACGACCAAGTCAACCTGGCGTTTTATGAGGACGACATGCGCCGCTACTACGCCAACATCGTCGGCAAGGTGGCCATGCAAGCCCTGAAAGCCATCGAGAAACTGGGCGGACTGGACATCAAGATGATAGCCCCCTCTCATGGTTTGGTTTGGCGCAGCAATCTGGCTTGGGTATTGGGCAAATACACCCAATGGAGCAAGCAGGAAAGCGAGGAAGGCGTGGTCATCGTCTACGGCTCGATGCACGGCAACACGGGCGTGATGGCCGACATCGTGGCGCGTGGCGCTGCCGAAGCCGGCATCAAGGAGTTGAAGGTGTACGACATCGCCAAAACCGAGGTCTCGTTCATCATGAGCGACATCTGGAAATACAAGGGCGTCATCATCGGGGCCTGCGCCCACTACGGCGGCATGTTCCCCAATATGACCTTGTTGACCCACGAAATCAACGAGTTTAAGCCGAAGGACAAGGTCTATGGCTTGTTTGGCGGCATGAGCTGGAGTGGCGGCGGCGTGAAGACCTTGGCCAAATACGCCGAGGAAGGCAAATGGAACCTCGTGGCCGACAGCGTCGAGGTGAAAGGTGCGCCCATCCGCGAAGAGGACCGGGACAAGCTCTACAACCTGGGCAAGACTGTTGCCGAAGCGGTGAAGGGGTGAGTCCCCTACCCTATTTTATTGAAAAAAAACTATCCTCTGCTCGTCTGGGCAGAGGATAGTTTTATACTCCATATTGTTCAATTTTTGCTTACGAAATGTTCAAATATGTTATTTTTTACTGTAGTCACTATACTTCTCCACCAATTGGCGGCACAAGAAATTCATGTCCTGAGTATATACCTTTCTCAAAAAACTTGTCAGCTCCTTTTCCTTCATTTTTGCGATGGGCTTGTCTGTAGTGACTTTGCACTTGAATATTCTTGATGTCTGAGATATTTTCCCATCTGATGGTAAGAGTATGCGGTTTGCCTCAAGACTTTGTTTCCATTGATTTGCCAGAGACTTATTCCCTTCGACATGAAACTCAAGAACATAATCGGTCTCACCAAACATCCCTTGTGGATTGATGGAAGTCCACTCCAAATGAGCAGTACCCCAATCATCAGTGAGGCTTATCTGCACGAAACCGTTTTCACCTCTCAACCCACGACGCTTTGCTTTCCATGTAAGTTGCTTCTTTTTGAGTTCTCTCCTCCATTGTTCGTTAAGAATATCTATGCTAACTTTTTCAAACTGTTGGAATGCAGCTTCTTCCACTTTTGTACATGCCAAGCGGATTGACTTATATAGCTGTTCAACATCATTGATGTCTTGATCATTTGCTCTTTCATCCTTTCCGAGAGCCTGTCTGCATGCTACGACCTCATTGTACAAGGAATACAGTTGAACAATGTCATCCGCTTTCGTAAGAGGATTGCACACACTCCATCTTCCTAGTTTAGAGATCAACTTCAAATCTGACATCCAGTTTTGATGATCATCCGACGAGAACAACTCTTTTTCCAAAAACTCGACATATGCTCGAACTACACTGGTCAGACTTTCTGGATAAATGCGAGCCTCAAGAACATCTTCCTTTAGCCAGTCGATGATATCCCTGCTATATGCCAGAGGAACAAAGCGCTGACCGATGTTTGTGGCGTCATCTTCCTCCTCGTAGTTATAGCTTTTCTGATCAACCTCTTTTGTTCCATCACCCGTGATATAGAATACCCAGATGTTTTCAATACTAATGTTCTCATCTTCTTCCATGCGGGTAATGTAACGACGTATTTGGTCTTTTTGGTCAGCAGCATCGAATATCTTATTCTCGATGATGACAGCAAACTTCTTGTTCCTATCCACTATCAGTCCGTCAATAAGACTTTTTTTATCATCGCCTGGGTAGCATGGATTAAATTGTATTTTCGGCTCCCTTAATCCGTTATAATACACTCTTGGTTTGGCAAAGCGACGCAGAAAACCACGCAACACAGAATATTGCCCTGAAGAATCCTTGTATCGCAGCAAGGACAACAGCAGTTTAGTGTGGTCATTCTCACTCATTTTCCACGCGGCAAACACATTATAGGGAGTCACTTTGCGGCCACGTCCCCTGTTTTTACTCTCTACGAAATCATGGGCTAACTGTACGATGTTTGTGTTCATTATCTTCTACGATTCACCTATCCATCGCGAGGTTATTAAAGGTTATTGTTATTCGTTTCGATGCTGCAAATATAGACACTTTTGGCGGGAAATTCAAAACCCAATCTTCTTTCGCATAACGCCATTGTCCAACTGTTCGCTGCGACAGTAGCCGTCGAGCACGGGCAGTAGTGTTTCGGCCTCGCCGTAGAGGATGCTGTTGATTTGGTGCTTGCGCGCCAATGCGTCGATGTCGGCGGAATAGCTCAGGGCGTGCACCTTGCTCACGCGGAGGTGGCTCGCGATGTCCCTATAGTCGACATGGCTCGGTCCCTGTTCCATGCAGACGCAAAACAACACGGCCTGCCGCAGCGTGACGCCGAAGCGCTCGGAGAGAAACTTGATGTCGGCCAGTGCATTAACATAGAACTCATTGCTCATCTTCGAGCCGCACGATAGCTCGGCCACGCGCTCCACGGCTTCGAGCAGCGTAGGCTCCTGGTTCTTCTTGGTAGTGGTCGTCTTGACGACGGTGGTGGTTTTCTTTTCCATGTCAATTAGGTTGATGTTTGTGTTCAACCTAATATAGTTACGAAAGGGAAAAAATTCAAAAGTTGCAGAAAAAAAATGCATGGCAAAAGCGATAAAAAAGGAATAAGTGGTGTTTTTGGATGTTTTTTCTATAATATAGCTTCATATTAAACTTTTATTTGTATTTTTGCAGCGTAAAAGTTTAATATTAAACCATTATGGAAGATATCTACATGCTGCCAGACAGCGCCATCCTCACGAAAATCGGCGAGAAGCTGAAGGCTGTCAGATTAAGACAGAACATCACCCAGCAGAGTCTGGCCGAAGCGGCCAACGTGTCGCTATCCACTATCAAGAAGATCGAGAAAGGGGAAATCCGTTCGTTTGATGCCTTTTTGCGAGTGTTGCGCACCTTAGGGAAGTTGGATGCGCTCCAACAACTGGTAGAAGAGGAACAGCTGAGTCCGAACGAATACTACAATATGGTGCAGGCAGCGAAAACACACCAACGGAAACGAGCAGTAGGAAAAATGAATAACGCAAAAGAGGAGGCTTCGCCATGGTAGATGTAGCGATGGTCCGCATGTTTGGCTTTCCCGTTGGAACGTTCCAATGGGACAGGCAATACGAGATGGCAAGGTTCGAATACGACCACAGTTTTGCGGGGCGAGGTTTGGAGCCTTCCCCATTGATGATGCCCGTGCGCGAAGGACGCATTTATTCCTTTGCGGGTCTAGACAAGGAAACCTACAAGGGACTGCCTGGCATGTTGGCCGACTCGTTGCCCGACACCTACGGTCGTGCCCTGTTTGACCGATGGCTGGCCTTGACGGGCAGGACGAGCAGCAATCCCATCGAAACGCTTTGCTTCCTTGGCAAGCGTTGTATGGGAGCATTGGAATTTGAACCCGCCATGGACATGCCCTACGACCCTCAGGCAAGGTTTGAAATCGACTCATTGGTTGACGTGGCGAGAGAGGCACTGTCGGAAAAGTCGTCGTTCGACACCAATTTGAACGACGACAAGAAACAGGCCATCGCCGAGATTCTGCGGCTGGGCACGTCTGCCGGAGGCCAACGGGCAAAAGCAATCATTGCCTACAACAAGACAACGGGAGAAGTGCGTTCCGGTCAGGTGGAAGCGCCTGCGGGTTTCGACTATTACCTGATTAAGCTGGATGGAGTTTCGGCGAAGGCTGGTTTCAAGGAAACGGAAAACTATGGCCGGTTGGAGTTCTCGTTCTACCAGTTGGCAAAGGCGTGCGGCATCGAGATGTCGGAGTGTTCGCTCATCGAGGAAAACGGACGGGCGCACTTCCTGACCCAGCGTTTCGACCGCAGCAACGGGAAGAAGGTGCACATGCAGACGCTCTGTGGCATCGCCCATTTCGACTTCCGGCTTCATCGCGCTTATTCCTACGAACAGGCTTTCAATGTGATGAGGGCATTGCGCCTACCCTACTCTGCCGCCAAGGAAATGTTCAGACGGATGGTTTTCAACGTGGTGGTGCGCAACCAGGACGACCACACGAAAAACATCTCGTTCCTCATGGGCGACGATGGAGTATGGCGGCTGTCACCTGCCTACGACATGGGCTACGCCTTTAACCCCAATGGCGGCTGGACCGCCACCCACCAGATGTCGATTAATGGGAAGTTTGAAGGCATCACGCGGAAAGACTTGTTGAAATTTGCACTTCAAAACAACATCAAGGATGCGACGTTGATTATCGATGAAATTGTTGAGGCGGCATCGCTTTGGCCAAAGATGGCGCAAGAATGTGATGTTCCGCCAAAGATGAGCGGCCCTATTGTCTCTAATATGCTATTGCGGCTTTAAATGCATGGCAAAAGCGATAAAAAAGGAATAAGTGGTTATTTTCTGCACCATAAAAACGGAATAAGTGGTATTTTTTGACGAGAAAATTTCGGAATAAGTGGTTAATTCATGGAAAAGTTATATCTTTGCACGCTGATTTATAATATTTTGCCATGCTTGAACGCAAGTTTACCAAAATCCTTGAACAATTCCTTACCGAAAAACAGGATAAAATCCTGCTAGTCAATGGCGCACGTCAGATTGGAAAGTCCTATTTGATTCGCTATGTGGGGAAGCGACTTTTTGCCCATTACGTTGAGATTAACCTGAAGGAGGACAAGGAGGGCGAGCAGGTGTTTGCCGCGGTGCACACCACCAACGACTTGTATATTCGGCTCAGCAACTACTACCCAAAGCCCATGGGCGACAAGTCGGACACCCTCGTCTTTCTCGATGAGATCCAAAGCTATCCTCATCTGATGACGATGCTCAAGTTCCTCAACCAAGAAGGAAGGTATCGCTTCATTGCCAGTGGCTCGCAGTTGGGCGTGGCCCTGTCGCAAACGCCGTCAGTGCCTCTGGGCAGTGTTGAAATCCGGCAGATGTATCCACTCGACTTTGAGGAATTCCTTTGGGCCACTGGCATCAGCAAGGAATGGATTGCCGACATTAGGCAGCATTACGAAAAAGAGGAACCGCTTGATGAAAATACGCACAGCTTACTGCTGAAGCGTTTCCAGTATTATCTGTTGGTGGGTGGCCTGCCCGAAGCCATCAACAAGTATCTGGAAGACAGGAATATGGTACGGGTGCGTCAGGTTCATAAGGACATACATGAGCTTTATCGCATCGACGCCTCGCAATATGACGAGGAGCACAAGCTGAAGATTCGGCGCATCTACGACATGATTCCCAGCAATCTGGAGAACAAGAAGAAGCGGATGGTCTATCAGCGGATAGAAAACAAGAAGGGCAAGCATTTTGCCGACTATGCCGACGAGTTTGAGTACCTGTCCAACTCGGGCGTGGCTCTCGAAGTGCTGGCCATCAGCAACCCTCGTTTCCCCTTGATGGAATCGGAGCAGAAGCGGTTGGTAAAGCTCTATCTGAACGATGTCGGCCTGCTGACGCATCTGTTGTACGGCCTCAACGTCAATGCGGTGCTGCAAGACATCAAGAGCATCAATCTGGGGACGGTCTATGAGTCGGTGGTGGCACAGGAACTGCAAGCCCATGGTTTTGCGCTTCACTACTACGACAACAAGAAAAAAGGCGAAGTGGACTTCCTGATTGACGATTACGAGCGTCTTCAAGTGTTGCCTTTGGAAATCAAGTCGGGCAAGGACTACACGGAGCACAGTGCCTTGACAAATTTCCTCGAAACTGCCGAATATGGCATCAATCGAGCCATTGTCTTTTCGAACGAAAGAGGAATCTTTCAAAAGAAGGGTGCTACCTATCTGCCGATTTACTACTGCATGTTCTTACAGAAGGATGCGACGGCTTCCAACGATGTCATATTGCCCGAATTGGGAACGGTCTGAAACTCTTGGGGGGAAATTCAAAAAACAGGCAAAAAAACGGCACAAAGTCCTACATGTCCTCCAGTGATAGCCCTTGTCTCGCGATGTCGTATCCGTTAAACCGATGCGTTGCAGCTAAGAAACAATTGCTCCTGCGTTCCAATTCGGCAGGATTAATGTTGTCGGATTGGCGTTTGATTTCAAAAAAAGCTACCGACTCCGACAATTCGTCCTCAGCTATCATGTCAATCTCGTTTTCGCCTTTGCGATCCCACCAGCGGCCAATCCGCGTCCATCGTCCTGACTCGACGGCCACTCGGTGGAAATAACGCTCAAGCATCAGCCCGCTAAAGGTGTCGTAATCGCGTCTGACGATTTCACGCACCTTATCATAGTTCTCAATCTCAAGGATATAGGCATACTTAAATATAAATCTGAACCAAAAGCAATAAAAGACATCCTCCATCTCGTACCTGACATTTTTCGTAGTGCTTTTCTCGAATAGAGGCTGACGCTTTTGGATGAGTTCATAGTCTTTTTCCAGATTGGTCAGATAGCCCCCACCTCCTTGCCTATCACGTCTTCAATCTCGCTTCGGGTGTTCTTGCCCCGGGCGATGCATGAAAGGATGGAGAAATAGACTCCGTAGTCTTTACCGAACTCTTCAACAAGGTTGTTCTTCCCATCGGCAATAAACGTGGAATTGGGGCCGATGATGTAATCGATCATGGTGTCCTTGGTGACTGCTTCTCGTAACGGTCCCAGATGTCCTGCATTTCGCTATAGACCGCCTTGTTCACCCTAAAGAAATCCTGGAACTCGTCAATGACCAAGCGTAGAATCTCATTTCAAATGCGGTTTTATTTCCGAAACCGCCATTTCGGAAATGACGGTTTCGGAATATTGATGCTGCAAAAATAGGAAAAAACATTGATTTCCATCAAGTTTTTCGCTTAAAGCACAAAATTTTGTTTGCAGTTGCAACAATAGAAACTTTTGGCTGGAAATTCAATCTTATTGTATATGATTTGGAGTACAGCGTCATTTATTGTTTCGCTTATCTTCATAGTATTCCATGAGGCCTAGAAAAACTCCCATTCCGATGGCCCAAATCAATGTACTCATGATGTTTCTGATTTGATGATTACTAACTTTAAATTTCTGTTTTTTCTTTCCAAACGCTTTGCAAAAAAACAAAAAAAATGTCTTTCCCGCCGGTCCTTGTTGGTCCTTTTTGTTTGTGGCTGGTTTTCAGTGGGGTGTAGAGTTGAGAATTAAAAATTACGGTTTAAAATATAAAAAAATCCATTTTTTTATAGTTTGAAATATAAATTCATTATATTTGCCGCGTCAACCTTAAAACAAATGAAATGGAAATAGCAGAAATCCAACCGCTTTATGACAATTATCACAGGAAGATTGCCAAAGTCAGCCTCGGCTTCAAGCGTTACCTATACTCTCAAATCAACTGGAAAGCCCGAATGATTGGCATCAAAGGCGCCCGTGGCGTGGGCAAGACGACCATGCTACTTCAATACATCCTCGAAAACTATGAGGACATAGACACGACCCTTTACGCCTCCATGGACGACCTCTGGTTTGCCACACACACATTGATGGAATTGGTCGACTGGGCCGACCGCCACGGCATCACGCATCTGTATCTTGACGAGGTGCATCGCTACAAAATATGGTCGGAAACATTGAAAAACATTTACGACAACTATCCAGACATGCACATTGTCTATACAAGCAGTTCGCTCCTCGCCATGGACAATGGCAAAGTCGACCTGTCGCGCCGCCAGACCTTATACACCTTACACGGGCTTTCGTTCCGCGAATTCCTCGAATTTGAGAACGTCTGTCGTATGCAGCCTCTTTCAATGGAGGCCTTGCTTCATGAACATGTGAGAAACGCCATGGAAATGACCAAAGGCATTAAAATAGAGCCTCTGTTTGAAGCCTACCTCGATCATGGCTACTATCCATTCTACAAGGAAGAGCACAACGACTATTTCGCGCACCTCAGGGAAATCGTGTCCGTGGTCATAGACAACGACCTGCCTGCCGTGGAGAATGTGTCGTATGAGACCATCCAGAAAACCAAAAGGCTGTTGATGATCATCAGCGAACATGTACCTTTTGAGCCGAACATGTCTGAACTCTGGAAGCAACTGGCCACCAACAACGAGCTGGGACTCCGCATGCTCTATTCCTTGGACAAGGCACAAATATTGTCGCTGCTTACCGAGAAGGCCAAAAGCTACAAATACCTCTACAAGCCTGACAAAATCTTCATCAACAACACCAACCTGATGCATGCGCTGTGTCCCTATGTTGAAATTGGCAATGTGAGGGAGACCTTCTTCCAGAACCAATTGGCTGTCGCCCACGAAGTGAACACGCCCAAAAAAGGAGATTTCCTCGTCAACGGGCAATACCTGTTTGAAGTGGGCGG
>JAFUVT010000029.1 GCA_017477425.1 Bacteroidales bacterium | reverse complement strand
GCTTGCAGCAGGGCCATGTCCATGCGCTCGCTTTCTTTGAAGCTCGCAGGCATGCGCAACACGCTGTCAATCAGGCGTACGGTGCTGTCGGGCAGGGTGTCGGCCAGCTGCTCGGCACGGCGCACCATGCGGCGCGCCTCGCTGGTGGGCGTGTGGCAGGCCGACAAGGCCAACATAAGCGTTAGGACGAATAGGAAAAGCCGTGCTTTCATGCCTGCAAAAATAGCAATATTCCAACAAAAAAACGCAAAAATCCCCAAAGCGGACTTTTGCGTTTGTCTTTCGTTGAAGTGATACTTTTTACCTCACCACCAGCTTGAAGCCTACGCCGTGCACGTTTTGGATGTCGACGTTGGCGTCGTCCTTGAAGTACTTGCGGAGCTTGGTGATGTAGACGTCCATCGAGCGGGCGTTGAGGTAAGAGTCCTCCTGCCAAATCTGCATCAAGGCCTTTGAACGTTCGAGGGTGTTGCCCATGTTCTCGCAGAGCATCAACAACAGGTCCGACTCTTTCGACGTCAACTTCTGCACTTCGTTGCCCCTGGTCAGAATGTGACGCGGGGCATCGAAGGTGAAGCCACCCAGATGGTAAACCGAGGGCTGGGCCTGGATTTGCACATAGGTTGCCCAGCGTTCCCATACCTTCACGCGGGCCAACAGCTCGTCCATGCTGAAAGGCTTGGTCACGTAGTCGTCGGCACCCATGCTGAAGCCCTCTAAGATGTCCTCTTGCTCACGCTTGGCAGTGAGGACAATCACCGGCATCATGGGTTTCATGGTTTTAATCTGCTTTGTCAAGGTGAGACCATCCATCAGGGGCATCGCGATATCAGTGATGCAGATGCCATAGTCCTGGGCAAGAAAACTGGTCCAAGCTTCTTCGCCATTCGCGCAAAGTGTTGTAAGATAGCCCTTCGAGTCAAGGTAAGCCTTGAGAATCATTCCTAGATTCCTGTCGTCTTCGGCCAATAAAATCGTAGTGTTCGACATAGTCTTTTGCGGTTCTTTCAAAATTAGTTGTTAAATTATTATCTATAGCCCAAACGGAGGGGCTCAAAAAATATTGTGCAAAGATAAGGAAAAAAACACCTCTTATTCATTCAATTTCAAAAATTTATCTCAAAGTTTCAAAATATTATCTTATCTTCGCAGCATCTTAAATATCAATAGTATGAAAATCGACCTCACACACAGCCATCCTTTTTTGAAAAAGGACCTTGTCAATGAATTAGAATCAAGAATACCAGCAACTTACGAGACTATTTACAAGAAAACTGGTGCCGGAAACGACTTCCTCGGCTGGGTGAACCTGCCCTCCGAAATCGACGAAAACCTGCTCGCCGACATCGAAAAAACGGCTGAAACCTTGCGGAAAAAGTCGGAAATCTTCGTCGTTATTGGCATCGGCGGCTCCTATTTGGGCGCCCGTGCCGTCATCGAAGCGCTGCAAAACCACTTTGCACCGCTCACGGACGAGAAGCCGCTCATCGTCTACGCTGGCCATAACATGAGCGAAGACTATCTCCACGACTTGATGGCCGTCCTTGACAAGAAGGATTATTCTCTGGCCGTCATCTCCAAGTCGGGCACGACGACCGAGCCGGCCATCGCCTTCCGCATCCTGAAGCAACACATTATTAATAAATATGGCGAGCAGGAAGCCGCCTCGCGCATCGTGGCCATCACCGACAAAGCCCGTGGCGCCCTCAAGCAACTGGCCAACGTGAAAGGCTACAAGACCTATATCGTCCCCGACGACGTGGGCGGTCGTTTCTCGGTGCTCACGCCCGTGGGCTTGCTGCCCATCGCCATGGCGGGCATCGACATCCGCCAACTCGTGAAAGGTGCCATTGAGATGGAAAAACAATGCAAGGCCAACCCGACGGTCGACAACCCCGTTTCTCAGTATGCCGTTGTGCGTCAGGCACTTTACCATCAGGGCTTGACCAACGAAATTATGGTGAACTACGAGCCACGCTTGGTGTATTTCAGCGAATGGTGGAAGCAACTCTACGGCGAGAGCCACGGCAAACAACATAAGGGCGTGTTCCCCGCTTCTGTCACCTTCAGCACCGACCTCCACTCGATGGGGCAATACATCCAGGACGGCCTGCGCAATCTCTTCGAGACGGTGATTTCGGTCGAAAACTCCAACCACGAACTGCACATCCCGACGGAAGCCGACGACCTCGACCAGCTGAACTACATTGCGGGCAAGCGCATCAGCGAGGTGAACCACAAAGCCGAATTGGGCACCGTTTTGGCCCACGAGGACGGTGGCGTGCCCAACATCCGCATCGTCATCCCCGAAATCTCGGCATGCGTCCTTGGCGAACTGATTTATTTCTTCGAGATGGCTTGCGCCGTCAGCGGTTACCTGCTCGACGTGAACCCCTTCGACCAACCCGGCGTGGAGGCTTACAAGAAGAACATGTTCGCGCTGTTGGGCAAGAAAGGCTTTGAAGAGCAGACGGCAAAACTGAATCAAAGGTTGGGATTGTAAAAAAGTTGTATCTTTGCACCCTCAAAACAACAGTAACATCTAAAATGGACGTACCTAAAGACGACGTAAACTCCCAGTTTACATTTACTTACGACGACATCAAAGGCACAGTACATGTCGTGGATCACCAAACAGGCGAAGAATACGATTTATTGAAGGAAGACACAGGCTGGTTCGATGCCGAGTTCAAGTTTGACGTGTAATTCGGAGACAAATCTTACCGTTAATTTGTAGAGACGTAGCGCGCTACGTCTCTACTAGCGGTTTGTCAACTGCCTATACGTCATCAAATTAATCCGATACTCCACGCGGCTGTCGGTGAGTTCGTCGCGGCTTTGCTTGAGGAGGGTCTGGGCCTCGAGCACATCCGAAAGGGCGACCAACCCCGCCTCGTAATAATCCTCCGTGATTTTCAGGTTGGCTTCGGCATCGCTCAAGGCGGTGCGGGCCATTGTGATGCGTAACCAGCTCTGTTCCAGGTTGAACCATGCTTGGTTGGTTTGCAGCTCCATCTTTTCGGTGAGGTCGCGGCGGGTGTTTTCGGCCATCTCGGTGTCGAGATCGTGTTTCTTCAGTTTGAAATGGGTCTTGTGCCAGTCGGTGATGGGCACTTGAAGCACGGCAAAGACCATCGCGTTGGGTTTCGAGTTTTCCAAAATCGTGTGGTAACTTGCGCTGCCGCCCACCAGCAGGGCGGGCAAGGCCTCGCCGAGGGTCATCTTCTTTTTCAAGCGCTCGGCTTGCAGCGAGAGGTCGAGCAGGTGGCTTTCGTTGCGTTGCGATACCGCTTCTGCAACATCCATAAACATGGTCGTGGGGTTGGTCTCCAACCCCAAGGTATCAGCAAGTTCCATCGTTTGCCAGTCCGCGCCAATGGTTTGTGCCAAAGCCATTTTCATCAGGGTGAGGCCGTCCTCCACCTTCTTGCGGTTGAGGCGACTTTCGTTCTGTTTGAGGGTCAGTTTGTATTGGTCGGTGGGCATGGCCAAGCCCGCTTCGATGGCGCCTGCGAGGTCTTTGTCCAAGGTGTCCAAGAGGCGGTCGAGTTGGTCAAGGGTGGCGATTTTCTCCTGCAAGGCCACGATTTGCCAATAGAGGCATTCGGTCTGCAATCGCACCTCGTCTTCCTTTACTTTCGACTGATATTCAGCGACTTCGATGCCCAACTTGGCCAATTTGTTGCCGTTGCGGATGCGCCCTCCGGCATAAATCGGCTCGGTGGCCATCGCGTTGAGCACCACACCGTTTTGGATGAAGGAATATTCCTTGTCCAAGCCCATATTGACGCCATATTCGGCGAAGAGCGTGTAGAGCGTTTGCCTTACCATCGCGTTGTCGATGTCCTCGATGCCGAAACTCAACATCGGGTTGACGGCATCAAAAGCCAATGCCTGCGCCGAAACGGTGGGGAAATATTCGGCTCGGGCTTCGTTTTTGGTCGCTTGCGCTTTTTGGATATCCAACTGGCTGTTTTTCAGTTCGATGTTGTTTTCCAAGGCCATCTCGATGCAGTCCTGGACGGAGAGTTTTTGTTGCGAAAATGCCGTAGTGGTCAACAACAAAGCGAATATGATGATAGTTTTCTTCATGACTTGCTTTTTCTAAAGATTTGCCAATACATCACGGGCATCACGGCCAGAATGATGACCATCGAGAGCACCACGCCGAAGCAGATGACCACGCCCATCGGCATCCAAAGCGGGTTGCGGGTGATGATCATCGGCAACACGCCCAAGGCGGTGGTGGCCGAGGTGAGGAAGATGGGCCTCATACGCCGACTGCCGGCTTTCATGGCGGCTTCCTTGGCGCTCAAGCCTTCGTCCGTGCGGAGGGTTTCGGCGTACTCGTACATCACGATGCCGTTGCGGACGATGATGCCGATGAGGCTGACCACACCCAACAGCGAGGTCATTCCGAAATCGAGGCCAAAGACCCATTCGCCGAAGAACGCGCCGAACATACACAAAGTGCTGGAACACAGCGTCAAGACCGCTAAGTTAACTTTCTTGAAATAGGCGATGAGGAAGGCCAACAAGACCAAAATGGCGGCAATCAGGCTCTTCAGCAGTTGCGGGATGACGGCGGTGTTGAGCGACGACAGGCCGCCGTATTCGATGTGCACGCCTTCGGGCAGGTTGGGCTGGATTTCCGTGTCGATGAAGGTCTGTATCTTCTTCATACTCACCGTTTGCGGCTTCCAGAACTTCATATCGGCGGCCACGGTGATGGCGTTTTTGCCGTTGCGGTGCACCAAAACGGCGGGGTGCCAGTCGGGACTGATGTCGGCCACCTGGCGCAGCGGCACGTTGGTGCCGGGCACCATCGTCGGAATCAGCTGGTTCTGAACGGATTCGTAGTCGTTAGGGTCGTAGTTTTTCTCGGAATAGAGCTTCACGGGGATGCCTCTGTCGCCTTCCCAAACGGTGGTCAGCGGCTGACCGTTGAGGCTGGTGGCCAAGTCGAGCGAGAGGACGCCTTTGGTGAGGCCCAAACGGGCACATTCCTCGGGTTTCATCGTCACTTTCACCGAAGGGAGGAACTCGTCGTAATCGGTGTGTACCCAACGCAGCTCGTGGTCCAAAGTCAGCATATAGTCCTTGATTTGCTGCGCCACGGGGGCGGTTTTCGTGTAGTCGTCGCCATAGACATAGATCTCCACGGGCGTCGAAACGGCCTGATAGTCCATCTGGCGGAAACGCACATGCGCCTCCTTGAAATAATAGGCGTACCTGTCGTCCCATTCCTTCAGCAAGTCCTCTGTGGTTTGTTTCGAGGTCGTGTTGACGATGAGTTGCGAGAGGTTCTGGGCGGGAATGCTGGGCGCGTAGGTCACATGGAAACGCGGCGCGGTCTCGCCGATGAAGGCGGTGACGGAGGTGACGCGGCTGTCGGCCAGCATCATCTTCTGCAACGAGTCGCTGACGCGGGTGGTGGCTTCGAGGCTGCTGCCTTCGGGCAAACGGATCTCGACGGCGAAACAATCCCTTTCGGCCATAGGCATCATCTGCACATTGAGGGCGAGGAACATCAGCACGCCGAGGGCGATGGAGCCGAGGCCCATTCCAATGGTGAAATGTGGGTGCTTGAAGCAATGGCTTTGCATCTTGTCGTAGAGGCCTTGCAGGAAAGCGAAAAACTTCATCTGCGCCTTCAAGAAACCGTTGCGCCGTGGTTGGTCGGTCTCGGGCTTGATGAACATGATTTCCAACGAGGGAATGACGAGCATGGCGTAGGCCAACGAGGCCATCAGCGAGAAGGCGACGGTCCAAGGGAAGAGTTGCACGAACTCGCCCAAAGGCCCCGTGATGATGCGCGTCATCGGGAAGAACATCGTGGCGATGGCCGTGGTGGCGATGAACATCGGCATGAACAGTTCCTTGGCGCTGCTCACGGCGGCATCGAAAGGCTCGTAGCCTTGACTCAGCTTGTCGATGTAGCCGTCAATGTTGATGATGGAGTCGTCCACAATCATGCCGAGCACGACGATGAGAGCGGCCAAGGTGACGGTATTCAACTCAATACCAAAGAGATACATCAATCCGATGCTCATGGCCGTGCAGACGGGCAGACCCGAGCTGGCGATGAGTGCCGTGCGGAAGGGGAAGAGCAGCAGCATGACCACGATGACCACAATCATGGAGATGAGAAGGTCGCGGAGGAAACTGCTGACGGACTTCTGCACCACTTTGGGTTGGTCGGTGATGCGGTACATCTTGACGCTGTCGGGCAGGGTGGCCTTGAACTCGGTGAGCACCTTTTCCACCTCGCGCCCGAAGGCGACGATGTTGTAGCCTTTGCGCATTTCGACACTAATAATCAATGCGTTGTTGCCGTTGAAATTCACCACTTTGGAGGGTTCGGCCAAGCGGCGTTCGACGGTGGCCACATCGCGCAGGCGGACGGTGTTGCCCGCCGCGTCGGAATAGATGATTTGCTCTTCGAGTTCGGCTTCCGAGACCATCGGATTCTCGATGTGCAGCGGCAGGTCGAAGGTCTCAGTTTCCATCGTGCCGCTGGTGGTGAGGAGGCCTTGCGAGGCATATTGCAGCATCAGCGTGTTGGGACTGATGCCGTAGAACGACAGCTTTTCCTTGTCCACCGTGACCGCGATTTCTTCGGTCTGTTCGCCCATCACGCGCACGTTGCCCATCTGTGGGATGGCGCGCAGGCGATGGGTGAGGTCGTCGGTGTAGTCGTGCATCTCGCGGTAGGTCTTGTCGGCCGATTCCATGGCGATGAGCAGCGATGAGGTGTTGCCGAAATCGTCGATGACGGCGATGGCCAACACGCCTGCTGGAAAACTCAAAGCCTTGGTTTCGTTGATTTTATGCCTGATTTTCGACCAAGCAATATCCTTGTCTTTCACCGACTCGTCGAGGCCGACATAGAGGTAACACATCCCTTCCTTGGTGATGGAATAGGTGGCTTTTCGGTCCACTTCGGGCATGGCAAACAGGATTTCCTCCAAAGGCTTGGTGAGTTGGGTCTCCACCTCCTCGGAGTTGGCGCCAGGATAGACGCCTGCCACGATGCCTTGCCGGATGGTGAAGGCCGGAAACTCGTCCTTTTTCATATCGACGAGGGCATAGATGCCGAAGGCGACGACCGTCGCCACGACCACCCAGACGATTTTCTGGTGCCGGATGCTCCCGCTGATGATGCCTTTGTCTTTAATCTTGCTCATAGACCTAACTTCTTAATATCGGCGTTTCGACAGGCTCAACGACCTTCACTTTTACAATAAGCCAAGGTCCCTGAGCCCGTCGAAGGGCCGACTTTTATCAATATTCCACTTTCATCCCTTCACTGACTTTTTGGTAGCCTTCAACGATGACGACATCGCCCGTTTTCAGGCCTTCGCCGATGACGATGCCGCTACCCAAATAGCCCGAAATCGTGATTTGCCGCCGCGTGGCGCGACCGTCTTCGGCCACCCAAACGAACTTGCCTTCGTTATTGATCAGCACGGCGTTGGCGGGCACGATGATGCCTTGGTTGACGTCGCTTTGCAGCACCACCTTGCCGACCATACCAGGCAGCAGTTCCGCATCGGGCTGGGTGACGCTGACCTTGACGGGATAGCTATGCGTGAGCAACGAGGCCGTCATGCTTTTCTCGATGACTGTGCCCTGATAGCGGCGGTCGCCGAGGGCGGGGATGAGGATTTGCGCTTCGTCGCCGACTTGCACCTTGCTGATTTCGTTTTCGGGCACGGAGATTTTCACCACGAGGCCGTCCGAGCCTATCACCCGCATGATGGGTTTGAGCGGCGTGATGCTCTCGCCTTGCGTGGCGTTAAGCCCCGTGACGGTGCCTTCGAAAGGTGCCGTCACGGTGTTGTCGGCCAGCATCGCGTTGGCGAGGTCGTAGCTGGCTTGGGCCTTTTCGAGGTTGGCCACCATCTCGCGCCATTTGATTTCGGGCAGGCTGCCGTTGTCGTGCACTTTCTTCAGGCGGTCGTAGGCGTCCTGCGCTTGTTCGAGGGTGGCTTGCGCGGCGCGAAGCGAACTCTCCATCGAGGGCGAACTGACGCGCGCCAGCACTTGTCCTTTCCTCACGTGGCTGCCTTCTTCCACATAAAGTTGCTGCAAAGTGCCGCCGTATTTGAAGCTGATGTCAACGGAATGGCTTTCCTCCAAGGCGCCGGGATAGCTGTTGCGCACCCATCCGTCAGCCGTGTCGATGCGCTGCACGCCCACGGCGATGACGCGCTCCTCGGCCGGACCGCCCATCAGTTTCTCCTTGATTTGCTGCGGGTCAGCATCAGCGCAACCCGCCAAAACCACGGGTAGGAGCCAGATAAAAAGTTTCTTTTTCATCATTATGTTTGTTCGTTTGTGGTGCATCGGGGCCTTCGACAGGCTCAGGCACCCTTAACTTCTGTAAAAGCCAAGGTCCCTGAGCTTGTCGAAGGGCCGGCTTGTATTCCATTAATTTCTAGTCGCCGCCATGCGGATGTCGTCGCCGTGGATCTTGTAAAGGTGTTCGTTGGTTTCGGCTTCGCCGTCGTAGGTCATGTTGAGGATGATGGTGTTGTCTTCATACATCTGTCCCGAGGCCTTGACGCGCACCTCGTTCCGCAGTGTGAGCGAGTCGCCGGTGAAGAGCAGCGTGTTCTTCTTGAAGTCGCGGAGGAAGATTTCGTTGCCCGAGCAGAAGGCGTGGGTGACCACGACCTCGCCGCCCATCGTGTTCATCACGACGAGCAGGCTGTCTTTTCCGTTGCCCAAGTCGCTGATTTCCAGTTGTCCGATTTCGTTGGGCAGGCTGATGGTGTAGGAAGCAGGTTCGTCCGTGTCGCCTTCGGCCACGATTTCGTCCATGCTGACGCTGCCTGAGGTCTTGAAGGAATAGTCGCCGCGAAAGAGATGCATGCCACTTTTTTGACAGGACGAAAGGGCAAACAGGGCGATGATAGCGATTAAAAATGTCTTTTTCATTTTGGGATGAGGTTGTTTTTTTGTTGTCGCAAAAATAGTAAGAATCAACCAAACAAGGGTATGCACACATCCAAGATTTCACCAAAACGAAATGAAAAGTATCTGAAATACCTTTTTAGATGTTATGCTTTACCGTCACTTCAACCAATTATTCAAGAATTGGATTTTTGACAATTCATCTGGATTTTTCAACAAAAACGCTTGCGGGGTGGAAAAATGTTTGTACTTTTGCGGTGTCAGAAATGACTAATCCGGTAATTTCCGCGTGGGAGTAAGACCGTATCGCCCCTGCTCCAATTTTCAAAAAAAGCCATCCCCAGGGACGGCTTTTTTCATTCTATCTGTAGCGTTTCCTAAAGTCAATGATGAACGATTTTTGTAAGGCAAACTTGCGTTTTACGGTAAACACTTGTTTTCCTTTGAAGATTAGCACTTCAAATGCTTGCGGATTATTCTGAAAGTATGTCTTGATTTCGGCAGCCAACCGACCTCCGTTATAACGCGTCTTCATATTCAAAAGCACATGGTTGGTCTGTCCTATTGATTCCAAAAGTCTGTTCCCAACAGAAGCCTTGCCGTGTATCGTTTTCAAGTCGTACATTTTGTAGATGCCATGTTGCTCAAAAATAAAGTCTGCGGTCCGGATTCCTTTCGGATTTGGCAGAATGTAAACAGTATAGCCCAATTCCACTGCTTTTCGAGCACCATCAAGAAGCGAAGGCCAATCGTCACGATGACTTGCTTCCGCTGCAAAAATGCCGTTCTCGTTCTCAATAGGCTTAAAGATGCTTAGATTAGCCAACATCTTCAATTGGCGGACAAAGTCGGCTCCTTTCAAGACATGAAGTCGTGCCAACTCTAATGCTATATCTATTTCAGACATACCGCTCCTTTATGTTGAGGTGCGAGATTACTGTTGGAGACGGCGTGTACACGCCGTCTCCAACAGTAAAGATAGCATTATCTCACCACCAATTTCTTGGTCACCACGGCACCATTATCTTCGGTGATGTTTACCAGATAGATGCCCTTGTGCCATTCGGCAGCATCGATGCTGACGACCTTGCCTTCGGCTTCGTGTACCTTTTGTCCGACGAGGTTATACACCTCCACCTTGGCCACATTCGCGCCTTCCACGGTGAACTGGCCTGTGGTGGGGTTGGGGTAGAAAGCGATATGATTATTATCATTCCATTTTTCCTCTATCGCTTCATACACAGCGCACAGCAAAGGGGCCCCGCCTTGTTCCATCCAAACATCATCGCACCAGTTTTCGTAGTCTGCCGAGTTCTGCTGTATGGCAACCCAGCGGTTCAGCGCTTCCTTCAGGTCGTCCACCATTTCTCCGCCGATTTCAACTGGGTCTTCCAAAACGCAGTTGTTTCCGATGCAATTAAAGGCAGAAACATTGTTTACATTTCCTCCATTTTCACCGCAGACACCGCTATAAAAATTTAAATTGGACACGGCCAAATAATAGCAGTTCTCTATGGTACATCCCGCATAGTTACTACAAGCTATTGCTTTCCTATGCCCAACCATATCGTTTCCTGGTGAAACAGGATAATAGTAACAGTTTCTGACAATCGAACCTTTGTCAATTCCAGAATCTGCCTTATTGGCATGCACAATACCTGCTGAATAACCAATTTTCAAAGGATCAGACACA
Organism: Bacteroidales bacterium; assembly: GCA_017477425.1. GTDB lineage: Bacteria > Bacteroidota > Bacteroidia > Bacteroidales > F082 > Limimorpha. The sequence goes on along the minus strand of JAFUVT010000029.1, from coordinate 182,035 downwards.
TAGTCTATTATTCTTCCAAACACATAACAATTTGAGATTTCAGCCCTGTGGTTTTCATTTGTGGTGAAATTATCATGTACGATACCACCCATTTGTATTGAGATACAAGAATCGGCCACAAAAACACAATTGCTTATCCTGGAATTTAGGCTTCGATAGGCGATGCCTCCAGCGGGGATACCCTTATCACCAAAGAAATGATCTTCAGGACATAATGAGCCTTTAGAATAACAGCGGTCTATCACAGATCCTTCCGCAACGGCCGCAACCGAACCAAAATGAAGCCCGTCTTCCAAATCGTTTAAGCACACAAAATCGTTTATGCGAAGATTTGACACACTTGCATTAACCAAATTCCCAAACAAACCTTGGTATTTTTCATAACCGTATGGATCCGGCATCCTATAATACCCCCTATATCCATGTATCAGATTGCTGATTTCATGTTTGCCTCCTACGAAAGACCCTTTAAAGTATCTTTGGACATAATCATAAGAAATGGAATCATCAAAATAACTGTTTCCGATGGCCTCCCATAAATGCGCGCCCATATCTATATCCGAAACAAGTTTAACCTCCTTCCCTTCAAAGTCATTGGCTTCCTGTCCGTTCCGTCCGTTCACCACGGCGGCAAACCAAGCCAGGCCCTCTGCACTAGAAATGGTCACATTGCCTTGTTCGTCCATTACATAGCCCTCGGGCTGCTCGGTCACAACGTCCATCCAGTAATCTGATGGGTAATCGCTAGTGTCGGTGGGGTTTTGTGACTGAGCCGTGATTGCCAAGCCGACTAATAGCAATACAATAATGCGCTTGAATTGTTTCATTTTTTTTGTTTTTATGTTTATGGCGCAAAAATAATAAAAAAATCAATATATGCAAGAAAAAACGTTTTATTTTGCATTTAGAATAACCTCCGTCGCACGGAACCTCCTCGTCTTGTGCGGCGGAGGTTTGTCGATTGTGGTTCCAACGGTAGAGACGATTTATCTCACCACCAATTTCTTGGTCACCACGGCACCGTTCTCCTCAACGATGTTGACGAGATAGATGCCCTTGTGCCATTCGGCGGTATTGATGTTGACGACCTTGCTGCCTTGTTGCTCGCATACCTTTTGTCCGACAAGGTTATACACCTCCACCTTGGCCACATTCGCGCCTTCCACGGTGAACTGGCCCGTGGTGGGGTTGGGATAAAGTTTGGCTTCGGCGGTGAGCTCGGTGACGGAGAGCAGCTCGTCATTGATGCCGACTACAAACTCACGTTGTCCGTCATCCGATTTCACGATGACCGTGGCTTCAACTGTTCCCTTGCCTTGTGCATTGGCGTAGAACATAATGCTGAAATAATCAGCAGGCTGCAATGTGTAGGGCAACGAATGCTGAGGCACAATGTTCAGATAATTAGTGCCATCTTCAAAAATGGTTTGGAGTTCGATTGGGGTCTGTGAACCGAAGTTGCGGTTTTGCAACACGCCTTCGGCACCGTTTTCGTCCTCTACATATTGATAAGGCGAACCGACAATGGTCAAGCCAGAATCAAGAGCGGTTTTCCGAATCATTGCCGTAACGTGACGCTCGCCCAACGAAGTCAACACTTGGATGTCGTAGGAGAGATAATCGTCTTTTCCAGGAGCCATTTGGAACCACACCTCGACCGTAACTGTTTGTCCAGCCTGCAAGGAATACGGCAATGTAATGCCTTCAATATTCAATGAACTAAGTTCGGGAAGAATGTCTTGAATGGTTACAGTATTGGCGGTTTCGTTTCTGATGACGAATTCTCTTGTTTCACCCATCTGTTCAAACCACAGCGTATCCGGGGTAATCACCAGTTCGCCCGTAGGCTCGTGTTCGCCCACGGTGAAGTGGTGCGGATCGAGCTCGGCGAAGACGGGCTGCGTGTAGCGGTGTCCCGATTCGTCGGCACCAAACACGTAGTAGTCGATTTCGGCACCGCCTTCAAAACCGGTGATGTAGCCAACATATTCATCGGGGTTGCCCGTGGCGGTCATGTGGGCCGCTTGGTAAGTACCGCCGTTGATGCTATAATAGACAAGGAGCGAGTCCTGCTTCAAATTGGCACCGCTGTAGGCAATGAACTTGCTCGTCACGGGGATGCTTTCCTGCCATTCCTGCTCGCCGAAGAGCACGTCGCGGTGGTCGACGAAGAGCATGTTGAAGTCCATCACGCCACGGGTGCGGCAGTGCAGGGCATCGGTGTTCTCCCAACCGGCCGAGCCGCCATTCACGCCCACAATCTCATAGCCCGGCATGGCCTCTTGGTAGACGGCGATGGCATCTTGGTTGTAGGTGTTGTTCGAGCCCATCGGCACGTAGACGGTCTTGTTGAGGATGAGGCTGTTGGTGTAGGGCGCGAGGGTGTAGCCACCCGGTTCGTCCACGCGATACACATGGTAAGGATAGCCCCAGCAGCAGTTGGTGGTCTCGAAGTATTCGGCCACTTGCTCGTAGTATTGATAGCGCGGGTTGCTTTGCGGCAGGCGGGCAATCAAGATCTTGTCGGGAGCGAGGTACTTGCCCCAGCAGTCCACGTGGGCGATGTAGTCGCCTTGCGGGTCGATGGTGATGTGGTACGGGTCGATGCCGAGGTAGTCGCGCATCTTGTTGCGGACGTTGGTCTCGTTGTTGCCGTTTTCGCTGAGCACGAGGTCGTCGCTCACGCCGTGGCCGCGACCGTCTTCCATCATGTTGCCGCCGGTGTGCTGGAGGTTCATGCCGTACATCGGGATGCTCCAGTAGTTGGCGAACACGCCCGAGATGTTATCGTCGTTGGGGCGCGGACGGTTGTAGATGTTGTCGACGATGGCGGGTTGGCGGTCTTCGAAGATGTACCACGGGCCGTAGTCGCGCACCCAGTAGGAGTCGGTTTGCGCATTGACGAAACTCACATTGTCCATATTGACGCCCGCGCTTTGGAACGAGTTCTGGGCTTGGTTTTGCTGCGAGTTGCTGACGATGCAATACACATGGCAGTTGTTGGACAGTTGCGCGACGAGGCTGGTCGGGATGCCGAGGGGATAGCGGATCATCACGCCTTGCATGGGTTCAAACTCGGCCACGAAGCGCGGCTCGCCCGCAGGCGGGTCGGTCTCGACGAAGTTCATGCCTCGCGAGGTGTCGTACATTTCTTCTTCGGAGAGATAGTGCCATCTCATCCAATCGGGTTTCTTGGTGTCCTGGGCGTTCAGTGTTACATTCGCCATCAGGAGCAAAAGAGTGAAAATGGATAGTGTTTTTTTCATTGCTGTAAAATTATTTGGCCGCAAAGATACAACTTTGGAATTGCCTACGGCAAGAAATCTTTCAAAATCTATTAATTCATCACAACACAACCACCCGTTTTGTGGTCACACCTTTCGTCGTCTCAATTCGGATAAGGTAAACACCCGTTTCGTGTTTTCCGAAATCGTACGAAAATTCGTTGCAGCCAGCCTTGTCTTCATAAATTTGCTGCCCAAGCATATTGCTGATGCTGATTTGCTTAAGGTTATTGGCCTCGATTCTTACTTGGCCGTTTGTTGGGTTGGGATAAGCAGAAGCAGCAATCTCGTTACATTCGCTTAAAAGCATTATAGGACTAAACGTTGCCGAAATCTCCACATCAAACGGTGGCATGATGAAGCCATAGGCGAGGTGCGATTCTCCAATAGGAAATATGGGAACCATTTGCTCTGGGTCAATTGCGTTGCATACCGTGAGCGAAGCCAATGCCATATCTTCTTCAGGCGTTATGGTAATCTGTATCTCCTCTCCCAATGCTGCCGAACTGGCAGAGGCACTCACGTTGCCTCCGTTGATGTTGCTTTCGTCTACGATGACCTCATGTGTGCCGCAGTCTTCTTCGATATCCGAAAAATAGTCGGCCCAAGCGGAAAGATCGTATGCTTCCTTGCTCTCGCAGGGAACGATGAGCGTTGTGTATGGAACCCCTTCGAAAACAGAAGGATACAAGTAAGGCGGTGTCGTCGCCAGGCTTGCAATACTTGTCAAACTGGTACACTGAGCAAATGCATTCCATCCGATGGAAGTTACGCCCTCGCTAATGATAACTGAAGTCAAGCTGCTGCAATCCTCAAACGCGAAATCGCTGATGGAGGTCACGGAATTGGGTATGGTGATGGCAGCCAGACTGCAGCATCCTTTGAATACAGAATTTCCGATGGAAGTCAAGGAGTTACCGATGTGTACCGAAGTCAGGTTGCTGCAGTTTTCAAACGTGAAATCGCCGATGGAGGTCACGGAATTGGGAATGTCTATCGAGGTTAGGCTGGTGCAATGCTCAAATGCATACTCTTCGATGGAAGTCACAGAGTTGGGAATGGCTATTGAGATTAGGCTGGTGCAACCTGCAAACAAGTCCATCCCGATGCGAGTCACGGCATCGGGGATGTTCACCGAGGTTAAGCCGCTGCAATTGTAAAACGTAGCATTTCCGATGTAACTCACAGTATTGGGAATGGAGACGGAAATCAGGTTGTGGCAATTGGAAAACGTGGAGAATTGGATGGCAACCACGGTATAGGTGACCCCTTCGTGTTCAACCGATTCGGGAATCACCAAATCCCCTGTCGGTTCCATATAACCATGCCAACCAAAATTTGGGGCTAACCCCGGACAGGTCACATCTACATAATGGTTGGTAGCATCGGAAATGTAGTAGTATAGTCTTTGTCCCGACGGACAATCCGCATAAAAACTAAACATGGCATGGGTTTTCCCCATTCCTATCACACAGAGTAGAAGTACAAGCAGAATCGCTTGTAGCGCCTTATTCGTTTGTAAAGTCTTGTTTTTCATTTTTTTTGGTTCTGAGGTTCAAAAAGAAAGTGTAAATTGTTAAAAAGCAAACCATGTTTCAAGGTTGTCTATCGAATAACAAAGCGAAGAATGCGCTTTCTCTGGCCAAACCGTTTTCTCTCGGAATGGCGGGGGCAAAAATAGGGAAAAATTGGATTGTGCAAGGGAAAATGTGTGAAAAATTGAACTGCGAACTTTTGGCGAACTTCTGGTGAACGTTCGGATAAAAACTTTTGCGGCTTGGGAATTATTTGTATCTTTGCTGCGATTTAGTGGATTTTCAATATGTTAGAAGCAAAAGACATACTAAGTATGATTAAAACGGGCGAGGGCTACAACGTGGATTTCAAAAGAAGTGTGCCTTCAAAAGTTCGCGAACTTTCGGAAGAGGTTTGCGGCTTCGCCAACGCGTCGGGAGGCTTCTTGCTGATAGGCGTAAATAATGACAATCAAATCGTTGGGACCGAAATCGACAATTCCAAACGGTCGGCCATACAGGATAGTATCGGCGAAATATCACCTAAACCACGCTATGAGTTATATGCTGTGGAGGTGGATGGGAAAACGGTATGGGTGATAGAAGTGCCGTCAAGCAAAACCAAGCCACATTTTGTGGCAGGAGCTGCCTACATTCGCGAAGGTGCCTCTTGCCAAAAACTTACTTCTGCCGAGGAAATCAGGGCACTTTTCGAGCAAAACAATAAGGTGTATTTTGATGCCATCCCCATTCCTAAAATCAACTTGGATGATGAGTTGGATGCAAGCAATTTCTACGAATTCAAAATGGAGTCGGACATCAGCAGTGCTATCAGCAACCAACAAATCCTTGAAAACCTTCAAGTTTACGATGAAGACGGCGCAGTGAAACGTGGAGGAGTATTGTTTTTTGCTCAAGAGCCTGAACGACACTTTCCACAATCTGTCATTCGTTGTGTTTTGTTCAAAGGAAACGATAAAATCAACATTCTTGACGACAAAACTTTCGGCGGAGCTTTGCCACAACAATACAAAAAAGCCATCGAATGGCTGAAAGGGAAACTTCAAGTGGCCTACGAAATAGAAGGGATGGGGCCAAGGAAAGAGATTTGGGAAGTGCCTTTGGGAGTTTTCAAGGAATCCATCATCAATGCGCTCTCGCACCGAGATTATTATGAACAAGGGGCAGCCATAACCATTGAAATGTTTGACGACCGAATAGAAATCAGTAATCCGGGGGAATTGTTGCCTGCCGTGGCCGAAAACTTTGGCCACAGAAGTATTTCACGCAATCCGTTGATTTTTGGATTATTCAACAGAATGCACCTCGTGGAACACATCGGTTCGGGCATTCCGAGAATGATAAAAGATATGGTTGATGCAGGATTGCCTGAGCCAAAATTTGACGTAAAAGGGATGTTTACCGTGACCATCACAAGGCCTTCAAAACTATCCAAGGAACAATTGTTATTACAACTAACTGAGATACAGAGAAATATTATCGCGCTAATTCACGACCAGCCTTCGTTGACTATGGAAGAAATAGGAAATCGAATAGGAATTGGCCGGACAAAAACCTATCAAAACATTAAAATCTTAAAAGAGAAAGGAGTGTTGAAGCGACAGGGACGCAAATCTGATGGATTTTGGACGGTGACCATGTAATTCATTCGTTGTGTACGTCTTACATCAACTTCTGGTAAAACTGCCACCATTTGTCGGGCAGTTCGTTGCGCATGGCTTGGTCGTAGTCTTCCTTCGAGCAGGGGATGAAGTGGTGCCGCTCCAGGCGCTTGTCGTCGTTTTGCAGGAACGACATGTCCATCCACCATTTGCCCGTGATTTTGTGGCAAAGGAAGACCACGTTCTCTTGGCCTTCGCCGATTTGCACGTTGTAGCGCGTGAAATCGGTGCTCTCTAGGGTCGGGATGTCGTCTTGGCGGCTAGCGAAGCCTTCGATGAAATACCAAATCATCTCGGCGATGAGGTTGGCCGTGCGCGAATTGATGTCGTAGTGCGGGTTGTATTCGAAGAAGCCGATGGACGAAAGCTTGTAGCTCAGTCCGGCATAGCGTGTCATGCGGCAGGCCTCTTCGCCGTTGAAGCCGTTAGGGGAGGCGTTTTTCACCCCTGGTGCATCGGCGGCACGGATGGCCGAGATGTCAAAACTCAAAAGGTTGGCGTTGCGGATGAGTGGTTCGGTGAGTTCGATATTTTGCTTGATGTTGCCCAAACGATAGGCGTCGAAGAGCAACTGTTTCATCAGTTCAATATTCTCTGTGTCAACATAATACGACTGGTAACCGATATTGGTGAAGTTGAACAGGAAATTGGGCTGGTGCAGGATGATGTGGCTGAGGTAGGAATGTGAGTTGAGGGCTTCTTTGTCATTGCCGATATCGAACATGGGATCGATGGCGGCAATGTTGATGAGTTTGCCCATGGGTTCAAACACTTGGTACATCGTGTAGGTCAGGTCTTGCCCCGCCCCGATGACAATCGGCACAATCTTGTTTTTCAGCAACTCGGTAAGTACCTGGTTGACAGCATAATAAGTGTCATTGATGTCTTTCCCGATTTTCACGTTGCCAAGATCGACGATGTTCAGTTGTGGCCAATGGCTGAAGAGGGAATAAAACGCCTTGCGGATGTAGTCTACACCATCGGCACACCCTTTGTTGTCGATGCTGCCGCGTTCTTCCTTTACGCCAACAACGGCCAAGTTAACGCCATCAAGCGATGGGAACTCGTTTTCCGTACGGTATAGGGTGATGGTCTCGCCCAGGGTTTTCTTGCCGGGGCGAAACGCCTCGCTGAAGCATTTTTCGGGAACGGGGTCGAGGAAGATGCTGATGTCCATAGTGGTTTTGACACGGAACTACGGGACTGCGGGACGCGGGACAAAGTCTCGTAGTCCCGCGTCTCGAAGTCTCGCGTCAATTAATGATACAGTTTCTGCCAGTTCTTATACTCGCGGTCCTTCCACGGGGCGTTGTGGTAGGCGTAGCTGACGATGGCGGGGATGACGGTGGTGCCTTCGGCGTAGACCATCTGTTGCAGCTCTTCGCTCACTTTGCCCCACGAGCCGGCTTCGAGCAGTGTCGACGACGAGCAGGCGCCATCGCGCACGTCGGCCACGGTGATTTGGATGGCGTATTTGTGCATCGGCACTTCATGACCCAGGATTTCGGCGCAGACCACAGTGTCTTGTGCGAAGTTCTTGGGCGTGCCGCCACCCACCATGAAGAGGCCTGATTGCGGGCTGTTCATCTTGATTTCGGTCAGTTCGAGGAAGTCGGCCACCGAGTCGATGCTGACGTAGGGCTTGCCGGCTTTCTTGCGGAGCCATTGGTGCTTGCCGATGCCGAAGCCAGCTGAGCTGTCGCTGAAGGCGGGGCAGAAGATCGGCACGCCGCACTCGTAGCAGGTCTGGATGAGGCTTTCTTTCTTCACGCCATGACCGTTGGCCAGCCATTTGCCCACTTCGTAGAGGAACTCGCGGCTGCTGTAGGGACGGCATTCCAGCGTGTCGGCCACGTCGCAAGTGGCTTGGTCGCAGGCTTGCAGTTCTTCCTCGTCGATGAAGGTGTCGTAGATGCGGTCGATGTAGAGCTCACGCAACTTGGTGTCGGGGATGACGTTCTCTTTCGTGCCGATGTAGTGTTTGTAGCCCAGGGCTTCGAAGAGGTCCATGTCGATGATGCTGGCACCCGTGCTGACCACGGCGTCAACCATCTTGTTCTTGACCATTTCCACATACACCTGCATGCAGCCAGCGGCCGAGGTCGAGCCGGCGATGGTGAGGATGTTGGTGCAGTCCTTCTCAGCAATCATCTGGCAGAGGATGTCGGCGGCACGGGCGGTGTCGCGCGAGGTGAACGACATCTTGCGCATGGCGTTGATGAGTTCGGTCGAGTCGTACTTCTTGATGTCGATGTGTTCGACAACGTCTTTCAATAGGTCTTTCTTTTCCATTTTATTGTTCGATTTAAAACTTAAGATTCATAGTGATGATTTATTGACGCTTTGCGTCATTGCGATGAGGAACGACGACGCAATCCAGACCGCAAATATAAGCATTTATTTCTTCCTCACCACGCGTTTTTTCGGCGCATTCTTCGGGTCTTCCACGATGGCTAGGCATCGCTCGTAGGTCAGGGTGGAGGGCTCGGTGCCTTTCGGGATTTTGTAGTTGGACTTTTTGTAAGTGATATAAGGGCCGAAGCGACCGTTCAACACGCGCATGTCGGGATCTTGGTCGAAGGTGCGAATGATGTTGTTGAGGTCCTTTTCGCGCTTTTCGTTGATGATTTCAACGGCGCGGTCGTAGTCCACCAAAGCGGGATTGTCGGTCTTGGCGAGGCTGTAGAACTTGTTGTCGTGACGAATGTACGGTCCGAAACGACCCACGGCCACGGTAATGTCTTTGCCTTCAAATTCGCCAAGGATGCGCGGGAACTCGAACAATTTCAACACTTCCTCCAAAGTGACGCTCTCAATGCTCATGTCCTTCTTGAGGCCAGCAAAACGAGGCTTCTCCTCCGATTCGGTTTCGCCAATCTGCGCCACAGGACCAAAGCGCCCCACTTTCACATACACATTCTTACCCGAAGCAGGGTCAATGCCGAGCAGCTTCTCGCCGCTGAACTTGCCAGAGTTCTCGGTCGTGCTCACGATTTGCTGATGGAAGCCTTTGTAGAAGTCCTTGATCATGGCATTCCACTCGCGTTTGCCTTCGGCAATTTTGTCGAACTCCTTCTCCACGTTGGCGGTGAAGTTGTAGTCGATGATGCTCTCAAAGTATTGGGTCAGGAACTTGTTCACCAAAACGCCGATATCGGTAGGCAGCAGTTTGCCTTTCTCGGCGCCATAGTTTTCTTTACCCGTTTTGTCGGAGATCTTGTTGTTTCTCAGTGTGATGATTTGGTAGGTCAACGGCTCTCCCTTCACGTCGCCTTTGGTCACGTATTCACGCTTTTGGATGGTCGAAATGGTGGGAGCATAGGTGGAAGGACGTCCGATGCCCAGCTCTTCCATCTTCTTCACGAGGCTGGCTTCGGTGTAGCGCAACGGATGGCGCGTGTAGCGTTGTTGAGCCTCCATTTTGTCTATGTCGAGTGTGGTGCCTTCTTCGATGGGTGGCAGAATGGCGGCGGTATCTTCGGCGTGTTCGTCGTCGTAGCTTTCCATATAAACCTTCAGAAAACCGTCGAAAAGGATGGTTTCGCCCGTGGCGACAAATTGTTTGTCGTTGGCCGAGATACCGATGTTCACGTTGGTGCGTTCCATCTGGGCGTCAGCCATTTGCGAAGCGATGGTGCGCTTCCAAATCAGGTCGTAGAGTTTGCGTTCGTCAGCCGTGCCTTTGATGGTATGTTGGTTCAAGTAGGTCGGGCGGATGGCTTCGTGTGCTTCTTGTGCCCCCTTGGTCTTGGTGTGGTATTGGCGGGTCTTCACATATTCTGCGCCGTAGTTTTCGGTGATTTCCTTCTTGGCCATGCCCAAGGCGAGGCTGCTGAGGTTGACCGAGTCGGTACGCATGTAGGTGATTTTTCCCGATTCATAGAGTTGCTGCGCGATGCGCATGGTGTTGGCCACCGAGAAACCGAGTTTGCGGGCTGCTTCCTGTTGCAGCGTCGAGGTGGTGAAAGGCGGAGCAGGAAAGCGTGTCGCAGGCTTTTTCTCAATGCCTTCCACCTTGTAGGTGGCCTCCACACACGACTCCAGGAACTTGCGCGTCTCTTCTTCGGTATCAAAACGGTTGGGCAATTCGGCGGCAATCGTGTATTCTTGATTGCCTTTCTTGAAGGTAAACTGAGCCGTTACGCGGTAGGCACTAGTCTGCACAAAGTTCTTGATTTCTTCTTCGCGTTCGACGATGAGGCGCACGGCCACAGACTGCACACGACCTGCTGAAAGTGAGGGTTTTACCTTCTTCCACAGCAGGGGCGACAGCTCGTAGCCGACAAGGCGGTCGAGGACGCGGCGGGCCTGCTGGGCGGCCACGAGACCCATGTCGATGTCGCGCGGGTTCTCGATGGCGTTCAGGATGGCCGTCTTGGTGATTTCGTGGAAGACGATACGCTTCGTGTCCTTCTTCTTCAGGTCGAGGGCTTCGTAAAGATGCCACGAGATGGATTCTCCCTCGCGGTCTTCATCGGATGCAAGCCACACGGTATCAGAGGCTTTCGAAAGCTTCCGAAGCTCAGCCACTAGGTTTCGCTTGTCGTCCGAGATTTCGTATTCGGGCTCAAAATCCTTCTCGATATTGACGCTTAAGGTATTTTTGTTCAAGTCGCGTACGTGTCCATAACTCGACTTCACCGTGTATTCTTTGCCCAAAAACCCTTCGATGGTTTTGGCCTTGGCCGGTGACTCCACGATAACTAAATTCTTTGCCATAATTCCAATTTTACACTAAGGGCGCTCCTGCGGCCCCCGATTTTAACTTCGTTGAAATCTTTGATTCGACGTTAGTCAATGCTTTGCATTTCGCGTGCAAAATTAGTGGAATAAAACCGTACGGAAGAAACTTTTTTGTGATTTTTTTCTTATTTTATTGATTGTCAGAAGAATAAAATGTCTATTTTTGCGGCATGGAAAAACTGTTACAATTGGCCATTGAAGCCGCGACAGAAGCCGGAAAGGCCATCATGGAAGTGTATGCGCAGCCGTTTGAAGTCTACACCAAGGACGACGACTCGCCCGTCACCCAAGCTGATTTGCGCGCAAGCAACATCATCAAGGAAATCCTGAAACCCACGGAGGTGCCTTTTGTCAGCGAGGAGGATTTGCCCACAGACCGCTCACAATTCAAGCGTTATTGGCTCGTCGACCCGCTCGACGGCACCGCCGAATTCGTGAAACGCAACGGCGAATTTACCGTGAACATCGCGCTGATTGACAACGCGCAACCCGTTTTGGGCGTGATTTATGCGCCGGTTTTGGGCCAATTGTGGTACGCCGTAGGGACACACTGCGTGTGTCCGCAATTGTCAACGCGGACGCACTCGGTGCGTCCCTACACGGTGTTGGTCAGCCGTTCGCACCGCACGCCCGAGGTGGACGAATATATTAATAAGGTATTGCGCCCCGCCCATCCCGACCTCGTCATCGACACGCAAGGCAGCAGCCTCAAGTTCGCCCGACTGGCCGAAGGCAGCGCCGACGTTTACGTCTGCTACAGCAAGACCAAGGAATGGGACACCGCCGCCGCCGATGCCATCCTGCGCGCCGCTGGCGGACGGGTGCTCCGCATCAGCGACGGACAGCCTTTGGAATACAGCAAAGCGGAGTATCCCAATCCGCCGTTTGTGGCTTGGGCAAAAGCGCCGGAAAACTGGCCTTAAATCCTGCTCGGAAGCTGTAAAAATTACCCGAAAAGTTTGTAAAACTGATTTTTCATTTCATTGGTTCACAATAAGTTGAAAAATTTATTCAGGAAAATTATTGTAAAACCCGAAAAGAAATCGGTAACATGGTCGCCAGCCCGATTTCGCGCCGTACTTTTGCACCGAAAATTTGACTTTATGCAACACACGACCGCATTATTCACTATCTTTGCCCGTATGAACGCGAAACGATTCCTTTTCGGTGGCCTCCTGCTGATGGTTCTCATCGCCTGCAACCCCGCCCATCAGGAGGCGAAACGCTTGCTGAAGCAGGCCGAACAACTGGTTGAAACCTATCCCGACAGTGCCTTGCACCTGATTGACAGCGCGATGCACACCGAAGTGTATTACTCCGAGGCGGAGCGTATGGACATGGCTCTGCTGCAAGCCCGCGCCATCTATGGCGACGACCGCGATGCCACCGACCCTACCAAGCCAAACGGTAACTTCCTGATGGACAAGGTAATGAATCGTATCTACACCTCGCCAGACCTTGACCACGCTCCTGACTATTTTGCCAAGAAAGGCCAACCCCAGAAGGCGGCTTTGGCTGCGCTTTACAAAGGCTATGACTTGCAGACGATTTATGCCGACAGTTTGGCCCTGCAATCTTTCGAAGAAGCCACAGATTATGCGTTTCGGGCGGGTGATAGTCTCACCGCCGCTCGAGCCTTTTTCCAGATGGGAAGGCATTTGCATTGTGTGGATAAATACAATGAAGCCGCAGCCGCCTTGGATTCCGCAGACCGCTATTTTGGCCAACGCCTTTATGAAAGAGCCTTCGTGCAGAATATGATGGGCGTGAATTATCAGTTTTTGGATGACTTCGACAATGCCACGCTTTGTTTGGCTCAAAGCATTGATTTTGCGACAGAAAGCGGCAACGACGAGGCCCTTTGGCGCGCCATATTCAACCAGGGCGTAATGTTGGGCGGCGATCATTTTGACAATAGGGACGAAGGCGTTATGCTTTTGAAACAATTAGAGACGGAAGACACTGGAATGAAACTGGCAACAAAGGCATACGGCCTAAAACAGTTGTTTTTCCATCACAATGTCAGACACAAGATTAGGCCATTAAGCGACGATACGACTGGTTATTACGGCAGTGTTTGGGCGAGTGCGATGCAATTCGATCGAAAGTATAAACTTGGTGGTTCAAACTTGTTTTGCTATTACGGTCGGCAACATGACCTATATCCTGTGTTTTTGACGCATTGGATTACGGCTGACGAAACTGTATATGGAGATTCTTTTGGCGTACTCAAAAACTACCGCCGCCAGCAGCAGCGGAACGATTATTTGGCTTTACGGAATACAATGACAGAAAAACATCTTCAGAAACAGCATAACGCATTGGTTTTCTGTATGGTGGCTTTGGCAGCACTCTTATTAATCATCGTTGGAATGTTGCTTTGGCTGAAACGGAAACCAAAATCGGAAGAAATTGAACCCCAGCCGCAAAGCAAGGAGAACGCCTTTGTGGAGCAGGAACTGCTGCAACGGCTCCGCTTGATACTGTCGGCCGTGCGCACCGAACAGCGCGCCAACGACTTCAAGAAGGAATGGAGTCCGCTGGTACGCCAAATCATGAACGGCAAGGACACCGCTTTCGAGAGCGCCGTGTCGGTCATCGAGGCAGCCTATCCGGGCTTGCAGGCGATGATTGCCGAGCAGTTCCCCGACCTTAACGAGACCGATGCCAAAGTGTGCCTGCTCTCGTGCAGCAACCTCACCAACGGCGAGATTGCCGAGTTGCTCGGATTGAGCGTCTATTCGGTCAACAAGAGCCGCAGCGAACTCCGCAAAAAATTGGGCTTTGAGCCGGATAAACTCAAGAACAGGTTATAATTCCTCAATTTCCAATTCGGAAAGTCCAGTGATTTCGGAAATTTCTTGTGAGGACATCCCTCGTGCCCTCATATTTTTCGCCACGCCTACAATGCTCTTATACACAGCATCTTGTGCGTCGTTGAACAGGTCTTCGCCGTTTTCCCATTCAGCCCAATCGGTTTCCTTTAAATAGGTTTCGACTTGTTTTCTTAATTCGGGAATGTCATTTGTGGCTGTTCCCCAAAGGATGCGTGGAATAATATTGGTGTAGTCATGGACAAGGATATGTCTCATGCTTTCAATCATTTTCCAAGGCGTTTCGGGGTGTGCCGCTTTGAAGGCTTTGGTCAGCATGAAAGCCGCTTCGCCAACCACTTCCACATTCTTCATTACGGCATAATACAGCAAATGATTCGAGGTGAGTTCCTCGAAGGTTACGCCTTGCATGAATTGTGTAACATGATTGGAATACTCGATGATGTCTTCCAATCTTCCTTTATCCCTTGCTCGTTCTCTCATAGATCAGTTTTTTATCGCGTTCAGCACTTTCAACAGCGTACGGCCGTAATGAACCATCAACGACCAAATCAACTTCTCTTCCAAGCAATTCCCTCAAATCCAAGTACATACCGCCCATAGTGAGCAAGGTAAAAGGCTTACCAGAATAATCAGGAACGAAAAGAATGTCCACATCGCTCCAAGGTTTTTCTTCGCCTCGCGCAAACGAGCCGAAAAGCCATGCTTTCAATACGGGCTGTGTCTCGAAATACTTGGCGATGATTTGAATCATGGATTGGGTCTGGGTACTCATAATGCATTGATTTGATGGTGCAAAGATAGCATTATTTCTGGAATCCCGATGGTGGCTCGTCGAAAAATCAGGGAATTGTTTCCGGAAAATACTTGAGAAAGGCTATTTGAACAAAAAAACATAGGTTGAAAAGTCTCCTTAAACATAGATTTCCATTTCCAGAAGTTTGTAAATCGGTTTTGGGGAATTATTGAAAACCAACGGTTTGGAAAGAGTTCTTGTTGTAAAGTTTGTAAACCCCTCAATCAAAATTGTAAAGCCGTTGACAGGTCATGGGCTTGGGGTACTTTTGCCTCGTCAAACAACAATTAAACAATCAACAATTCAACAAAATGAAACGCATTCCAACCTTAACCCTCATGCTCCTACTTGCTACGGCAGGCATGGCGCAGACCCACACGCTGAGCGGCACGGTCTGCGACGAAAACAGACCCCTGCATTACGCCACCGTCATGGTGTGGCAAGGCAATGACACGCTGAAAGCCACCTACGGCATCACCGACAAGAAGGGCGACTTTGCTCTGCGCGGCCTCAACCGAGGCTACTACCACGGCCTGGTGAAGTTCACCGGCTTTGCGCATCTGCCTTTCGAGGTCGCTCTCGACAAGGACATGCACTTGGACACGCTGCGCCTCACACCCGACACGAAAATGCTCAACGAGGTGCAAGTGACCGCCACCAAGGTCTTTGAGGACAAACTCGACAAGTTGAAGATGAACGTCAGCGAACTAAAGCTGCCGCCTGCGGCCACCTACATCGACGCTTTGCAGGAAATCCCCGGCTCGTTCTACAACGTGAGCGAAAATACACTGACCGTCCTGAACAAGGCCGTGTTAGTGCTGCTTAACGGGCGGCCCATCCGCGTCTCGTTCGAACAACTCACCAACATGCTGCAAGGCGAGCGTGCCGAAGACATCGCCGAGGTGGAAATCATGTACGAAACGCCGCCACGTTTCAAAGGTGAGTGGGAGGGCCCCGTGGTGAACATCATCACGAAGAAGAACTTGGCCACAGGCTTCTACGGCAGCGTTTCGGGCGACCTCCAACTGCGCAAACGCCTTGGCGCAAGGTCGTCGCTCAACCTCAACTATAGAACTTTGAAAACCAACACCTATCTATATTTGTCGCAAGACTACAACCCGAGGGAATATGCCTACCGTTACTGGCAGTACCGCGAGAACGGCGACACACTGATGCGGCGCGAATCGAACCACTACAACAACATGAACCGTTATTATTTGAACACAGGCACGGGCATACAGATGGACGACAACAACTCCTTGGATATCAACTTTTCGGGGAGTCTTGATTATGATTACGACAACATCAATGAGTACATCCTCGACCGCGAAACGGCCATCCATTCCACCGACACGGCACGAAACGACTCGCGCTCGTATTGGGGCGACATCTACTACAAGCACAACTTCAACAACCCGCAGCATTATATCACGGTGGATGCCAACTTGAGCCGCAATTTCAACGAATCGGGCAACCTGCGCCAATACACCTACTGTCCTGATTCCGTGACCTTTAACCGCGATGCCTCGCCCTATTCCGCTTGGCTTTTCTCCACCCGTGCCGACTATTACCACGAGTGGGACAAATTTCAAATCCAGTCGGGCCTCATTTTCCGTCATTCTGACATTCAAAACAACTTCACTTACGAGAACCTCATAGATGACACTTGGCATACCGACCCCTTGGTAACCAACGACTTCAACTATACAGAGAGCAACTATGTGGCTTATTTTATTATTGGCTATCAAGTGAGCGAGAAGTTCAGTTATTCGGCTACGCTTAACGATACTTATGTCCGAACCATGGGCATTTCAAAGACTACGGGCATCACGACACCTTACAATTACAATGTCATCCGTCCTTACCTTACTTTGCGCTACAAGCCCCATGAGGATCATTTCCTCTCATTTACTTTCGGAAGGAATTACGGGCAGCCCAATTTCACCTACTTAAATCCCTTTCGCAAGTACGAGAGTCCCGTCTATTATGTGGAGGGTAATCCTAACTTGAAACACTCGATTACCTACAACCTTAAATTCAATTATCGTTTCCGTTATTGGCTGAACTTTGGCGTTTCGTATGCCAACGCCACGAATACGGTGCTGCAAGTGCCGCAATTGGATGCCGACGGAGCCATCTTCGGCTACACTTACGGCAATTTCGGCAAAAGCGACAACTTGAATTTCACCTTAGATATGTCGAAACG
Source organism: Bacteroidales bacterium (assembly GCA_017477425.1). Lineage (GTDB taxonomy): Bacteria > Bacteroidota > Bacteroidia > Bacteroidales > F082 > Limimorpha. The sequence continues at coordinate 164,976 of JAFUVT010000029.1, read as the reverse complement.
ATTCTTTGACAAACGGCTCAACCTGAATTTCCATAGCGAGGCGGAATATAGGCTATACAACAGCGGCGATGCCCTCGACTACCGCAATTCGCTATGGCATTACTTTGTGAACCTCCGTTTCTCTTATACGCTCATCAAGAAGTATGATGTGACTTTTGGCGGCTACGCGCTCTATTCTTCCTCTCATCTCGACGATTATGCGGTCAGCCAAGGAATGCCAAAGATGGGTCTGAATCTCTCGGCAAGGTTCCTCGACGGCAACCTGCAAACCACCCTCAGCGCGAACGACGTGTTCAACAACGATGTGGGCAACCGCGAAAGTCTGTTGAACGGCGTCGTCTCGAAAAGCGACAACCTCATTGACGCACGCTACATCCGCCTCACGGTGCGCTACAGCTTCAACCGCAAGAACCTGAAGCGGTTCGAGAACCATCAGGGATATAATGCGGATGGGGGTAGGTTTTGAATAATGATGGGTTTGTAGAGACGTTGCGCGCAACGTCTCTACTGTTATTTCGCCAACTGTCTTTCTATTTCTTCCATCAGTTCGGCGCCTTCGAGGTTGCGGGCCACAATCATTCCGTCCTTAATCAAGGCGTTTTGCGGAATGAAGGCAATGGAATATAGCGCTCCGGCGGCGTTGCCCCAGCCTTGCAGGTCGCTGACGTGCGTCCAGGTCAGACCATCTTTTTCGATGCCGGCGAGCCAAGCCTCCTTGTTCGTGTCGAACGAAACGCCCAGCACGTCAAAACCTTGGTCGTGATACTTCTGGTAGGCGGCCACCACATTGGGGTTCTCCTTGCGGCAGTCGGGGCACCACGAAGCCCAGAAATCGACCAACAGCAGTTTGCCTTCGGCCACTTCGCTGAGCGTCACAGGATTGCCTTCGGCGTTGTTTTGGGTGAAGTCAATCATCGGCTGACCGGCTTGCACGCGTTCAATCTTTTCCACATATTCTTCGGCCAAGGCCAAGTTCTTGGAAGTGAGCGTGCTGTCAGCGTGATGGATGTTGTCGATCATATTGCGCAGCTCGCAGGGACCGAAGGCCCATTTGTAGCGATAGAGCACATAATGCGCCACGGGGTCAGTGGGGTTGTCCCAAACGTAGTCGAAGCAGTGCATCTTCAGGATTTCGTCCTTGTCGGCTTGAGCCATCGTGCTGTCGGCTTCCAGCTTGGCCTCAAGGTCGTTGTAGCTTTGCGTGAAAGCATCCAAACGCGCTTGTGTTTCGGAGCCTTTCACCACGATGGCGTTGGGGTTTTGTGCATCGCCTTCGAGGGTCACTTCGGCATTGTCGGTGAAGAACGGGAACGGACGGCGCCAGCCTTTCAGCATCAGACCGTACATCTCGTTGTCGTCGCAAGCGGGTGTGTTGAACACGGCATCCCAGTTCTCAATCGTCGCCGAATCAAGCACTTGGCCGTCTTTTTGCAGATAAACGGTCTGGCCGTCGGCATTGGCCAAATTCACATTGACCTTGAAGGTGTTCGTCTCGGGCTTTGAGGTGCAGGCAGCCAAGCCTAAAGCCAGGGCTGCGATAAGGAAATGTCTTGTTTTCATGGGTGATGTTATTGTGTCGGGGCCTTCGACAGGCTCAGGCACCCTCAGCGTAAAAGCTAAGGTCCCTGAGCTTGTCGAAGGGCCGCCAATTATTGCAGAAGTTCAGCAAGTTTGGCCTCCAAATCCTCGCCACGCAAGCCTTTGGCCACCATTGTGCCGTTTTGGTCGAAGAGGAAGTTGGACGGGATATAATAAATCAGATAGTCTTGGCTGACCTTGTTCTCGGTGTCGCGCACCTGCATCCAAGGCAGTTGGTCTTCCTCAACGGCTTGCAGCCAAGCGTCGCCGTCTTGGTCGACGCTGACGCCGACGACCTCGAAGCCGAGTTCGTGATATTTTTCGTAAGCGGCCTTCACGACGGGGTTCTCGTGGCGGCACGGACCACACCACGAAGCCCAGAAATCAACCAGCGTGAGTTTGTTTTTTCCAATGACTTCAGAAAGTGTAACATTCTCATCGTCTTTGGTTTGCAGCGTGAAGTCGATGAAAGGCTGACCGATTTCGAGGCGCTCCTGATCGGCGATGTACTTGTTGAGGTCCTTGCTGTAGATGGATTCGGTGCTGAAGCCAGCCATCAATTCCTTCAGCTGGTCGAGGGGATAGTCCTGCTTCACCTGGTCGAGGATGTAATGTGTGACGAAGCTCTCGGGATGGGACTTGATGTAGTCGTCGCGGAAGCTGTCCTGCTGTTCCATCAGCGCGGTGCCCACGGTGTTGAGCGAGTCCATCATCACGGAATCGTTGTCCAGGAAAGCCTGTTGCATCACGGTGTAAAGTTCCTTGATCTGGGCATCAAAATCATGCAGTTGGTCGTTGTAGGCTTCCAATTCGGCTTGTGATTCCGAGGCCATGATTTCTACGGCTTGCGGGTTTTCCATATCCCCTACGAAAGCGACATCCTTGTTGTCGGCAAAGAAGGGCATCGATCCGCGTTTCCCTTTCACTTTCAGCGCGTAAAGGATTTGCGGGTCGTCAATAGGGGCTGTCAGCACGGCTTGGTCGTTGGTAATCACTGCCGAATCGATGGTGACAGGGGCATTGTCGACAAATTTTTGTAGATACACGGTTTTGTCGTTGCCGTTGGTGAGACCTACGTTGACTTGGAAGGTCTTCGCTTTTTGGTTGCAGGCAGTCATTCCGAGTGCCAATGCAAACAGGAATAGTAAGTGTTTCCTCATTGTAAATCAGTTATTTGTATTAAATTCAATCTCTTTTCTTTTCCGATTTGAAGATAAACATAATCATCATGATTAGGAAGATGGAAACGGGCACGCTGAGCAGGATACGTAGCAGCACCTGACCGATGAGCCTGAAGCTGAACGACTCGAGTAAAAACAATGTGAAATGATGGACAAGCACCAAGCAAAGGGCATAGCGGAAAAACCAGATTCCGCCTAGTTGTCCCAGATTGGGCTCGTTGATGTTTTCGAATTTTTGGTTGCCCGAAACGAGTTTGATGATGGATGGACGACAGAAGGCCATCAAGGTGGTGGCACCGGCGTGAAGCCCAGGTGTGCCCGTAAACAGGTCGACGCTCAAGCCGAGCGCGAAGCCTAGCACAAGCAATTGCCATTTGGGTGTGCTGAAGGGCAGCAACATCACGAAAATCAGGTAGATATAAGGATGCACATACCCTCCCAAGCGAATGTGGTTGATGACCAGCACCTGAAAGAGTACGAGCACGACGAAACGAATGATTTGTAGCGCGGTCTTGTTCATGTCATTGGAATCTGGCTTTGAGCGAATCGAGCTCGGGTTTGTGCAAATCTCTGATTACGTAGACGTGCCTCAGCGTGGCGAAGTCGGTCGAAAACCGGATCTTGGCCTTGTTCAAGGCGTCGATGGCCGTTGGATAGAACTCTTCCACTGTGCCTACCATCAGGTCTTCTGGGAAGATGTAGGAATGTGAGCTGGTGAGGATGGTGTCGCCCTTTTGCAGGATGATATGGGTCGGGATGTCCTCGACCATGCCATAACGGTAGTTGTTGGTTTCCCATTTCAAGCTGGCCAGTTCTTGGCTTTCCTTGATACGCACGCCGACGACCGACTTGCTGTGGAGCAGGCTCATCACCGAGGCGTAATGGCGGCTCACGTCGGTCACCACGCCCACGATGCCTTCGGTCGACATCACGCTCATGTCGCGTTCGATGCCGTCGCTCTTTCCTTTATTAATAATAATGTAGTTATTCGCCTGGTTGGTGCTGTTGTTGACCACCTGTGCGGGAATGTATTCGTAAAGCGTGTCGCTTTCATTCACGTTGTAGATGCTCGAAGTGGTGTCGTAAACCACCGAAAGCTGCTTCCTGAGCAGGGCGTTCTCTTCGGCCAACTGCTCGTTGGCCGTGTTGAGGCGGAAATAATTGCCCACCGCACTGCTCCACTCGTAAATCTTGCCCACCGCGTCGTTGGTCGTGTTGACCATACGGTTGCGATGGAAGCGTTGACTGTTGGCGAGCAGCAAGATGGAAATCACCTCGAGCAAGATGAAAAGGATGACGAAGTGATGCTTTAAGATGAAACGCCTCAGGTTGTTCATTACTTGATCAAGAAGGTGAAGCGGTCAAAGTTCTTCAGAGCGATGCCAGTGCCACGGGCGACGGCACGCAACGGGTCTTCGGCCACGTGGATGGGCAGCTTGGTCTTGGCGTTGAGACGCTTGTCGAGGCCGCGCAACAAGGCACCACCACCTGTGAGATAGATACCCGTACGGTAAATATCGGCCGACAGCTCAGGCGGCGTTTGCTCCAAAGCATTCAACACGGCGGTTTCGATTTTCATGATGCTCTTGTCGAGGCAATGGGCAATCTCGGCATAGTTGACGCGGATTTCCTTCGGGATGCCCGTCAGCATGTCGCGGCCTTGCACGGCGTAGTCGTCGGGCGGATTGTCCAACTGCGGGATGGCGGCACCGACTTCAATCTTGATGCGCTCGGCGGTGCGTTCGCCCACGATGATGTTGTGTTGCTTGCGCATGTATTCTTCGATGTCGGCGGTGAAGTCGTCGCCAGCGATGCGGATGGACTTGTTGTTGACGATGCCACCCAAGGCAATGACGGCGATTTCGGAGGTACCACCACCGATGTCGATAATCATGTTGCCCGTCGGCTCAAGCACGTCGATGCCGATACCGATGGCAGCGGCCATAGGCTCGTGAATCAGGCGAACCTCCTTGGCGCCAGCTTGCTCGGCAGAGTCCTTCACGGCGCGTTCCTCCACCTCGGTGATGCCCGAAGGGATGCAGATGACCATCTTCAAGCTGGGTGGAAACAGCGTGTTCTTGAATTGGATCATCTTGATCATCTCGCGCATCATGTACTCGGCGGCCTGGAAGTCGGCGATGACACCGTCGCGCAGCGGGCGGATGGTCTTGATGTTCTCATGGGTCTTACCGTGCATCATCATGGCACGTTTGCCCACGGCGATGATTTTCTTGGTGTCGCGCTGCATGGCCACGATGGAGGGCTCGTCGACTACCACCTTGTCGTTGTATATGATAATCGTGTTGGCCGTACCAAGGTCAATGGCGATTTCTTTGTTGAGGAATGAAAATGCTCCCATAATCTACAGTTGTTAGTTTGTCAGTTGTTCAGTTGTCAGTTAATTTAATGTCTAAAATGTCTAAATCCGGTAAACACCATACTGATGGCGTTCTCGTTGCAGCAGTCGATGGATTCCTGGTCGCGCACCGAGCCACCGGGTTGCACAATGGCCGTGATGCCAGCTTCGTGGGCCAATTCGACGCAGTCCTTGAAGGGGAAGAACGCATCGGAAGCCAACACGGCGCCGTTCAGGTCGAAGTTGAACGACTTGGCCTTCTCAATGGCTTGGCGCAAGGCATCCACGCGCGAGGTCTGCCCAATGCCCGAAGCACAGAGTTGATTGCCTTTGGCAAGCACGATGGCGTTACTGCGGCTGTGTTTCACGATTTTGTTGGCGAAAATCATGTCTTCCACCTCGGCAGTTGTCGGGGCCTTCTCGGTAATCACCTTGAAGTTGGCGGCGGTCTCAGTGTGGAGGTCACGGTCTTGCACGAGGTAGCCGTTCAAGGCAGTCTTCACGGTCTGCGGCTTGTAGAGGTCGGCTTTTAGGCGCAGCACCACGCGGTTCTTCTTCGAGAAGAGCAGGTCGAGCACGCCTTCCTGATATTCAGGGGCCACGATGACCTCGATGAACAGCTTGTTGATTTCCTCGGCCGCTTCAAAGTCGATGGGGCGATTACAGACCAACACGCCGCCAAAAGCCGACACGGGGTCGCCCGCCAAAGCGGCAAGGTAGGCTCCTTTCACGGTCTTGCGACAGGCGATGCCGCAAGGGTTGTTGTGCTTGAGAATGGCGAAAGTGGGCTCGTCAAACTCACGGATGAGGTTGAGGCCTGCATCGAGGTCGAGCAAGTTGTTGTACGACAACTCCTTGCCGTGCAGTTTTTCAAACATCGCGTCGAGGTTGCCGTAGAAAGTGCCTCTTTGGTGAGGATTCTCGCCATAGCGCAAAGGCGTGCCTTCTTCTTCGCTGATTCTCAGCGGTCGACGGTCGTCGTCCTTCGTGAACCAATTCATGATTGCGCTGTCGTAATGCGAGCTCACGCCAAAGGCGTAGGCGGCAAAACGACGGCGATCGTCGATGGACGTTTCACCGTGTTGGTCCTTCAAGAGTTGGATGAGCTCGCCGTAGTGTTTTTGCGAAGGCACGATGAGCACGTCGTTGAAGTTCTTGGCGCCGGCGCGGATGAGCGAGATGCCGCCGATGTCGATTTTCTCGATGATTTGGCTGGCATCGTCGGTCTTGGCCACAGTCTCCTCAAAAGGATAGAGGTCGACGATGACGAGGTCGAAAGGCGGGATGTCGTATTCCTGCATCTCGCGTTGGTCGGATTCGAGATTCGTACGGCCCAAAATGCCACCAAACACCTTGGGATGCAAGGTCTTGACGCGACCGCCGAGGATGGAGGGATAGCCCGTCAGCGATTCAACGGTTTTCACCGTGGGGTCGAGTGGCTGGATGAAATCAAAGGTGCCACCCGTGGAGTAAATCTGCACTCCATTTTGCTTCAACAAATCGACAATGGTATCAATGCCGTTTTTGTAAAAGACTGATATTAAAGCTGTTTTAATTTTCTTCAAAGCTCAAAAAGATTATTGGTTTAAAAATGCAAGAATATCAAAAATCTAGAAACCGCGCAAGAGGCAAAATGATTTTTTTTGAACAAAGATTTCAACAATTTTCGGATGTCGCCTGTCTGACAAAAAGGCAGGTTGTCAGTAAGGTTGAAAAAAATTGAAGTCTTAACCCTTTGTAAACGAACGTCATACAGGTAATAAGAATTTTATTTTCATTTTCCGATTTGGCGCATTGGATTTTTCTTTATTTTTACAAGTTCAAAATTATGCGAATGGAAACGAAGTGGATTATTCATCAACAAGTTGATGCTCAGCAAGTTGCTGAGATCTCCAAGGTTCTCAATATTGACGAGAACCTTGCCACTTTGCTTGTCCAACGCGGAATTACCAACTACGAAGAGGCCAAAACGTTCTTCCGTCCCTCGCTCTCGCAGCTGCACGATCCCTTCCTGATGAAGGACATGGACAAGGCTGTCGATCGCGTGTTGCGTGCCATCAACGAGAACGAAAAGGTGCTCGTCTACGGTGACTATGACGTGGACGGCACGACTGCCGTGGCGGTGGTCTACACCTATCTCAAACCGTTCTTCAAGAAGAAAAAAATTGAGTTTTACATTCCCGACCGCTATGAGGAAGGCTACGGCATCTCCATCAAAGGCATTGATTATGCGGCAGATAACGGCTTCAAGTTGGTGATTGCCCTCGACTGCGGCATCAAGGCCGTGGAACGCATCGAATATGCTAACAGCCGTGGCGTCGACTTCATCATCTGCGACCATCACCGCGCCGGCGATGTCATCCCGAACGCTGTGGCCGTGCTTGATGCCAAGCGCCCCGACTGCCACTATCCTTACGACGAGCTCTCAGGCTGCGGCGTGGGCTTCAAGCTGGTGACCGCCCTGTCCATGAAGGGGTTGGGAACCATTGAGGAGGTGTATGACCTGCTCGACCTGCTGGCCGTGAGCATCGCTGCCGACATTGTGCCCATCACGGGCGAAAACCGCGTGTTGGCTTATTTCGGCCTGAAGCAGCTCAACAAGAAACCACGCCCGGGCATCGAGGCCATCCTGCAACATGCCAACATCTATCGTCGCGACGAAGACCAACTCGACGAAGACGAAAACGTGTTGACCAGAGAGCTGACCATCAGCGATTTGGTCTTCCTCATCGGGCCGCGCATCAACGCTGCAGGCCGTATCGCCAAGGCCTCCGACTCGGTGCGCCTGCTCATCGCCGAAAAGAAGGAACATGCCGAAAAACTGGCGGCTTCCATCAACGACCTCAACGACGAGCGCCGCGAATTCGACAACCGCATCACCGAAGAAGCCCTCGGCATGATTGCAGACGATCCACAACTGAAGGAAGCCAAGAGCACTGTGGTCTTCAACGAGCGTTGGCATCGTGGCGTCATCGGCATCGTGGCGTCACGCCTCACCGATTATTATTATAGGCCCACCATTGTCCTGACTCGTGCCAATGGCCTTATCACCGGATCGGCGCGTTCCATTAAGAGTTTTGACATCTATGACGCCATCGACAACTGTTCCGACCTGTTGGAGCACTTTGGTGGCCACAAATACGCTGCCGGCCTTTCGATGAGACCCGAGAACCTGCCCGAGTTCCGCCGTCGCTTCGAGGCCTACGTCAGCGAGCACCTGGTGGACGAGGACTTTGTGCCCGAGCTCGAGGTGGACTTGAAGATCAAGTTCAGCGACATCACGGCCAAGTTCATGCGCATCCTCAACCAGTTTGCACCTTTCGGTCCAGGCAACATGGCCCCCATTTTCTGGACGGACAACGTCATTGACGCAGGCGGCTCGCGTCCTGTGGGCGGTCATCGCCACCTGAAACTCACCGTCACCCAAGACGGCGATGCGGAACAAGGCATCCCGCCGTTCTCAGGCATCGCTTTCCAGAAAGGCGACCTCTTCAATCGTATCCACACCGGCGAACCTTTCAGCATCTGTTATCATCTGGAATACAACACCTGGCAAGGCAAGACCAACCTTCAACTCAACGTGAAGGACATCAAGTTCCAGGAAGAGCTGTAAAAACCTCATCTTCTTCTTCGGCCACGTCGGCCTTCCACAATCTTAGAGAATTTGTTTTTCGACTTCTTCATCTTGGCGAAAGGCGTCACCGTTCCCGCCGATGGACCTTTCAGGCTGAGGATGTGAGAGCGCGAGGCCACAAAACCGTTTTGGTCGCTGTCCTCGATGTCGCCGTATTTGTTTTTCTTCGAAGCGTAAACAATGACGTTGTCGATGAACCAGCTGGTGACATAGGCACCGTGCCCCGTGAAATAAAGGCAAAACTGCGGCGCCTTGGTGGGCCATTCCTCCATGTCGAAAGTGAGCAGGTATTGGCTTTGCGCGATGCTGCCGTGCACCGTGTCCTCCCAGATGCTTTCCCAATCCTCGCCATTCTCCGAAATGCCGATGCCGATGCGCACATCGAGTTCGCCTTGCGTGGCTTCGAGAGCGTGATTGAACTGGAAGTTGATGTAATCATATTTATTGAGCTCCACTATGGGGGTAACGAGTCGCGAAGTGCCCTCGAAGTTGAAGTCGGGATACATCTGCATCTCGCGCGGCTTGCCTCCAGCGAAGGCTGTGTTGGAGATATACCACACCACCCAGTCGTCGCCCTTCGCGTCCCAGCCCTCTTCAAGCCAAGGGTTGAAGAAGCCCTCACACAGCACCACGTCGCCCTGTTGCGCAAACAGCGGCAGCGTGAGAATCATAAGGAGCAGTGTGAGTAGACGATGCTTCATAGGCGAAGTATTTGGCGACAAAGGTATTAAAATTTCGGAAAGTAGGGCGCTTTTTGCGGTTTTTATTATTTTTGCGGACAAATAGGACGATTATGCCAGCAAAAGAGAAAACCGCCTTTTTCTGCAAGGAATGTGGAAACGAGTCGCCGAAATGGTTCGGCAAATGCCCCGCCTGCGGCGCGTGGAACACCTGCACGGAGCAGACCGTCGTCACCGGAAAAGACGCCAAATCGGTGAAAAAGACCGTGGGTTTGGAGATGGACAGTGCCTTCCCCGTGCCTATCAACGAAATCACCAACGCCAAAGAGCAACGCATCATCCTGCCTTACGAGGAACTCAACCGCGTGCTTGGCGGTGGACTCGTGCTTGGCTCGCTCACCCTCGTGGGCGGCGAGCCTGGCATCGGCAAATCGACCTTGCTGCTGCAAACGGCTTTGCAACTGGCGGGCAGAAAGGTGCTTTACATCTCCGGCGAGGAGAGCCAGACCCAAATCAAGATGCGCGCCGAGCGCATCGGCATCCACAACACCGACTGCCTCATACTCACCGAGACCAACACGCAAGAAATCCTGAAGCACTTCAAGAACGTGCAGCCCGACATCGTGGTCGTCGACTCCATCCAGACGCTCGAGTCGCCCTTCGTTGACGCCACGGCGGGCAGCATCTCTCAAATCCGCGAGACGGCCGCCGAGATGAACAAAATCGCCAAGGCGTATCAGGTGCCAGTGTTCCTCATTGGCCACATCACCAAGGACGGCAGCATCGCCGGACCGAAGATTCTGGAGCACATCGTCGATACGGTCCTTCAGTTTGAGGGCGACCGCCACTATGGTTTCCGCATCCTGCGCACCATCAAGAACCGCTTCGGGTCGGCCTCGGAGTTGGGTATCTTCGAGATGAACGCCTCAGGCCTCCGCGAAGTGACTAACCCCAGCGAAATCCTGCTCTCGCAACGCGACGAGGAGGTGAGCGGCATCGCCATCGCCGCCACCATGGAAGGCCAGCGTCCGATGCTCATCGAGACGCAGGCCTTGGTGAGCAGCGCTGCCTACGGCACCCCGCAACGCTCTGCCACGGGCTTCGACATCCGAAGGATGAATATGCTGTTGGCCGTGTTGGAGAAACGCGCTGGCTTCAAACTCTCGATAAAAGACGTGTTCCTCAACATCGCAGGCGGCATGCGCGTGGACGACCCTGCCATCGATTTGGCCGTCATCGCCGCCGTGCTTTCTTCCAACGCCGATTTTCCCATTCCGTCTCGTTATGCCTTTGCCGCAGAAGTAGGCTTGTCGGGCGAAATCCGTGCCGTGACGCGCATCGAGGCCCGCATCGCCGAAGCCGACAAATTGGGCTTTGAGAAGATTTTCATCTCGAAATACAATGCCAAAGGCTTGGATACCAAACGGTTTAAGATTCAGATTGTGCCTGTGGCTTCGGTGTATGAATTGGGGGCGGAGTTGTTTGGGTAAAGGGAAAATGCGTACCTTTGCAAAAAATAAGCGCCATGCAGTCCCCGAAGTTCGATACTTGTTTCTTTGAGCGCTATGCGATGGTTTCGTTAGCGACCTTGCTGGGCGAGCATTATGCCCACCTGGAGAACCGAGACCGTCCTGATTTGCAGGACGATGCGCTGGGCATCGGCATTGAGGTGACGCGTGCCATCCGCGAGAACAAGAACGTGGCCAACGCCTTGGTGAACGAGATGGCGGGCCAGGAAGTGGTGGAGGTGAACAGCGCCGACCTGCGCCAAATCGACAAGAGCGGCTATGCCTACGGCTTGGGCGACGGTAGCCTCGTCGGGCGCAACGAGTACGAGTATTGGTCGCTGGCCTTGCCAATGAAGCGCATCCTCGAAATCAAGATGGACAAGGTGAACAATGGCTTTTACGGTGATTTCCAGGAGTTTGACTTGTTCGTCTTCACCAAGGAAGACCTGGATGCCGACCAAATCAGTCAAATCATCGCTTTCATGATGGAAAAGCAAATGTGGCAATCGCGCTGTTATTCAAGGCTTTTCGTATCGCAGATTCAGGCGTTGTACGACTGCGACCTCGTCACGGGACGATACAGGAAATACAAGGTCAACAGGGAACAGCGGCGACAGTTTTACGAAGAGGCTGTGGTGCAATAGGATGGTTTCTATTCCACCACGACCTTCCGCGTCTGTCCGTTGAGCGTGACAAAATACAGGCCTTGGGGCAATTTGATGGTTTCCTTACCGTGGATTTCCTTGACCATGACGACTTGTCCCAAAACATTGGCGATGCGCATGACTCCCATGCCTTCCACCGTGAACGTGCCTCGGGAGGGATTGGGATGGATGTTGAACGATATTGCCAGGTTTTCTTGTGTGTCAAGCAATTCATAGTTTTGTACGAAATTGGACATGACTGTGCCACCTCCGTATTGGTTTTTGATATGAGCTTGGACAAAGAAGATTGAATCTTGGATTCCGTGAGGTAGATTGACATAGTAGAAGCCGAGAGTACTTTCGTATTCAATTGTAGCATCGACAAGTGAGATATTGAAATCTTGGAGATTGTCGACGGAATACAGTTCGTAATAATCGGCTGCATTGATGTCAGATATCTTGTATGGCGTCCATTGAATCCACCAATATTCCACACCTGGACCAAGATAGGCAGCGTTCATGGATTGATATGTACGGCCTAATTCAGATTGTCCGTCACAAATATCGATTGCTGATAGTTTGTAACGATAGGATCTTTCAGAGCCATCTACATTGTCAATGAAGTATCCGGTTTGATAGTCGGTTGTACCGACTTGATTCCATTGATTAGTCAGGCCTTCACGATAGATGGCAACTTCTTGGATGTAAGGATTTGTGGCCGACCAAGAAACCATAATCTGATTTGACATGTTTATCGTATCGATGGAAACAAGTGGAATTGATTCATCGATGGATTGTGGGACCATGTATAGAACTTGTGTGCTTGCTAAACCTTCGCAGCCATATTCATTGATTGTTTGAACCCAATATTCTCCAGGTTGGTTGACTGTGATGCTCTGAGTATGAGCGCCATTTGACCAAGTGTATTGTGTGAATCCTGTACCAGCATCAAGTGTCACGGTGCCATCAGTACACAAGTATGTGACTTCTGGCAGATATGGTTCATGTTCGGGATATTCTCCGGTGATATTTACTTCATCGCTGATAGAATTTCCACAAGCATCTGTAACTGTGACTCCATAAGTACCAAGCGAAGTGATATCGATGTATGGAGTCGTAGCACCATTTGACCACAAATAAGTGTAATCTGGTTGTGGATTTTCTTGAGCATGTAAGTGGTGAGTGCCTGGACATTTTAGCATAGTGTTTTGTGTCCATGGTTCTGTTGGCGGGATGCCGGAGCTGAAGAGGATACAGCAGTTTTCTAAATAGTTTTCACAATCATCACCATAATAGTAAACTCCTGGAGTTTCTGAGTTTACAATAACTTCGGTTGAACCCCATGCACATTGATCATAATCGCAAATGAACCATGGGTTAGTACATCCATTTACAGCATGGATATGTATTTCGTCATTTTGACAAAACCATATGGTGTCGTAAGATGGTAAATCCAAAGGTGTTAGGTGTATTACGTTCCTTTGTGCTACACCGATTTGGCTTATTGCTATCATAAAAAATAGCAAAAAGATTCTCGTTAAATCTTTCATTTTTTATTTCCTTTCTTAGGCTACCGCACCACCACTTTCTGCACCGCGTTGCCCAGCTTGGAGACATACACTCCAGATGGAAGATGGATGAGAGTTTTTCCATCAAGTTCCTTTTGGAGGATGGTCTGACCAAGCATGTTTACTATGGTCAGAGTACCTGTACCTTCAACGGTGAAGGTGCCGTTGTTGGGATTGGGGTAGATTTTGGGTGGAGTAGCGATATTCTCATACTCAGATACATCATCCGAATCGGGTAGAGGATTTACTACTTTGTTTGAGTAACTAACAACCTCGTATCCTTCATCTTTTTTTGATGATAGCTTTGCAACTGCTCCCTGGTAATAGGCATCAGGATGCTTTTTCAGTAGTAGGGAGTTGGCGGAGGCCGGTAGTATTACTGGCTCACCAGAGTCATCATACAGCTGATGTCGTACTCCATCTTGGTCGATGGTAAAGATGGGGTAGACATAGTCATCAGATTTTGAACTCTGGAGTACAGTGTGGAAGGTGAGGTACCAACCGCCACCAGGGGATGGCTGTGTACTCATCATCATACCAGGGGTCATTTCTGGATATAGTTCATTGTCGCAGGAATCAACGTACCATGGTGCATAGTTCCATATGGTGTCAAAACCGAAGTGAACCTCTTCATCACGCCATGTCCAGTGTCCTGGTGAAACATGATGAGCATAAACTTGAATCCAATTGGTAGTGTCAAGCGATCTGAGAATACCTATCCATGTCTGCTCGGGTGTGACTGTGCCGCTAAAGACAGCATGGTTGGATGAGTCTATCTCCATAGTGAAGTCATCGATGGGGACAGTCCAGTCCTTGATGTTGAACCAGATGGAGTCTGTGCCGGAGTTCCCAAGGGAGTCCCAGACGGTTACCTTTAGGTAACCGGAAGTGTGAAATTCAACATACAGTGACGGGTCACTAAGAGTTCCTCCCTATGGGAGGAACTCTTCATCTACTTCCCAAAGGTATTGAGAGTATGGTTCAAGAGTGCTTAGAGTCCCCCAAACGACGCATACGGCTCCATTTTCAGGATGGCTGGGATGTTGAAAATGTTTAAAATCAAAGGATAAGTCTTCAACAATTTCAGGGTGGAGTTCTTCGCGTTGTTCCACAAGTGTGAAATTTTTTTCACACATCTGGTTTTGAGCTACAGAAGTAGCTATGATGCTGAAAAGCACCATGATTAGTGTTAATTTCTTTTTCATAATTTTGTTCCTTTCTTTTATTTTATTGATTTTTGTTTGATTTTTCACCATATAGTATAGATATTAGTCAGATAATGTCAAATGAAAAAGAAATCCTACAGCACAGCCGCCGCATTCCGAATCTTCGCCATCCAGCGGATGATTTCCTTGTCTTTTCTGGCGGTTTGGAGGTTGTATTTGGTTTGGATGCGCATTAATAAATCAGCGGGCAGGCCAAGTGCGGCCTCGAAAAGCAAAGCCGTGTTGGTAGTAAGAGGACGGTGGGCATTGAGCAGTTCGTTGAGCACGGAATAAGACATTCCGATACGCTCAGCAAACTCGCGCTGCGAGATGCCACGGTCTTCCAATTCGTCTTTGATAATCTCGCCAGGGTGCGTAAACCGATAAGGTGTGAGATTATTCGCAATCATTTCGTCCTTAATTCCGTCGATGTGTATCATGGTTTCCTTATTCATAATGGTTAGACAACTCTATAATATTGCAAATAGTGGCTATTGTCTCATTCCCTTCCGTTTGTTCTGTGAACTCAACGCGGTATTTCTTGTTCACCCTGACCGACGACAGCCCTGCTTTGTCTCCCGACAAGTGTTCATAATGAAGTCCCCCAATCAGAGCAAGCACATTTATGTTTTCCGCCTCAACCATGATGTCAATCACCTTGACATAACGCCTCACCACATCGGGTTGAAAACGGTGCTTTTTGTCGGGCGACTTGCCTGTGGCATACAGTTCCTTCAGATATTCCTTGTCGAAAGTTACTTTCATTTCGCCTGCAAAGATAAATCAATTCTTTGGATATTCGCAAAAAAAGTGATATTATTTTGTAAATAGTTGAAATTTCAATCTTATGGTATCGCAAAAATGTCTATTTTTGCGGCAAAGAAAAGGCATGGACTCCGAAAAAATCATATTAGGCATCGACCCGGGCACGATGGTGATGGGCTATGGCCTCATCCGCGAGCAGGGCAAACAACTGGAACTCATCACGATGGGCGTCATCAACTTGAGGAAACTGCCCAACCAAGCCCTCAAGCTGAAGAAAATCTTCGAACGCGTTTTGGAAATCATCAATGAGTATCATCCCGATGAATTGGCCATCGAAGCACCGTTTTTCGGGAAGAACGTGCAGTCGATGCTGAAATTGGGTCGCGCCCAAGGTGTGGCCATGGCTGCCGCGCTCTATCGCGACATCCCGATTTTCGAGTATTCGCCCAAGACCATCAAGCAGAATATCACGGGCAACGGCAACGCCTCGAAGGAACAGGTGGCCAAGATGGTGCATTTCATCCTCAAGACCGACGAAGACCCAGAGTTTTTCGACGCCACCGATGCTGTGGCTGCCGCCGTGTGCCACTCCATCTCAAAGGGCAAGGACGTGAACTACACCAAGCACACCACCGAGAAGGCCAAAGCCCACAAAAAAGCCGATTGGAGCCAGTTCATCGCCGAAAACCCCAACAGAGTTAAATCCTGACATATTGAAAATTGGAATAAAATTTGTGGCATTATAAAAACTGACAACTTAAAAAGCGATTTAATATGATCATCACCATCATCTGCATCACCATCTTAGCCTATGCTATTGCAGGCAAAGACATTAATAAGCAATTGGACAAACTGAAAGGCGTCGACTGGAAGGCCAAGTCGTCAGATGTCTTCGGTAAGATTGGCAATTATGCCAAAAAGGCAGGCCGCGTGGCCACCAAACCCTTGCTGCAACTGTATTATGTGCTGACCATGGGCGAGACAACGACCTTAGAGAAGGCCCTCATCGTGGGCGCCATCCTCTACACCATCATGCCCTTCAGCCTGATTTCGGTCAAGGCACACAAGATCCTCGGCATGCTTGACGAAGGTCTGGCCGTCGTTTATGTCATCAAGAAGGTGCAAAACAAGATTACGCCCGAAATCGATGCCAAGGTTGAAGAAACCTTAAATGCTTGGTTTGGCAATCAGCAAGCCGCACAAACCGTTGAATAATAAATTGATACAAAAAAACTCCTGCCAATGTCATTCCTGAATGGAATCTATTGGCAGGAGTTTTTTGGCAACATTACTGTTCTTATAACTCTGACGACAGATGGTATTTTCCGCTGCCGTAAGTTTTCACTTCGTAACCGTTGGCGGTGGGCAGGCAGACCTCAGCCGTGGTGTTGGCAGGAATGATGATGTCCCATTCAAAACGGTTACCCTGGCGCTTCCAGTTGCTTTCGATGCGGCCTGAGACCGAATTGTAAGCACAATTCACGAAATCCAAACCCTCGATGGGATAAGGCTTCAGCTCAATTTTGCTGTAGCCAGGCTCCAAAGCGCGGATGCCGCCGAGATATTCGTATTCCCAGATGATGAGGTCGCCTAAAAGCATCACATGGTTGCCTGAGTTCATAGCAGGGTCGGCGGTGTTGCCGTTCCAGAGTTCCCAGATGGTGGTGGCGCCGTTGCGGACCATGTAGCCCCAACTCGGGTAGGTGTCGTTGCTGGCAATCTTGAGTGCGAGGTCGCCGCGACCATATTCCGTCAGGCAGCGCATCAGCTGTTGGATGCCGATGACGCCTGTGGAGACGTGGCCGCCACATTCGTTCATCGTCTTGTCGACGATGCTTTCCAAAACCTTGTCTTCCAATCCTTTGGGTACCATCCCAAACCACAGCGGCAGGATGTTGGCTGTCACGGTATTGTTGGCGTAGATGCCCGTCACGCGGTTGAAATATTTGTCGTTGAAGGCCACTGTCGAGGTCGTGATTTCCTGCTTAAAGAAAGCGGCATCATCGGCCTTGCCCAAAAGCTCGGCGAATTTGGCCATCTTGCCCGAAAGGTAGCAATAGAAAGGTGTAGAAATTACCGCTGCTTCGGTGATGCGGTTGGGGTCGTTGGAATGAATCAGTTCCAGCGACTCGGGCGGCATGCACCAGTCGCCGTAGGTGTCCTTGGTCATGATGCCGCCCACCAGATATTTCTCCCTCATGAAAAGCAACCATTTCTCCATCGCATCATAGTGTTGCTCAATGGGTTGCCTGTCTCCGAAGCGGGTGTAAACCATGTCGGCGACGGCGATGAAGGTACCCGGCCAAGTCATGCTGTTGGAGTAGAAACGCCAATAGGCGGGAATGACATCGGGCACGGAACCGCTCTCCAACTGGCTGTCCTCAGCATCGGTGACCCATTTGGAGTAAAGTTGCAGATTTCCAAATATATACGATTCACCAAAACAACCCGTGGCGCGGTCGCCGGTCCAGCCCATACGCTCGTCGCGTTGCGGACAGTCGGTGGGCATTGAGCGGTAGTTGCCGCGAATGCCCCAGAAGGCGTTGCGATACACCGCATTGACGATGTCGTCAGAGCATTCGAAACTACCCGTAATGGGCATTTCGTCGTAGAAAACGAGACCTTCAAAATCGTTCAAGGTGGGCGTTTCGCGCAGACCGCTGATTTCCACATAACGGAAACCATGATAGACGAACATAGGATGCCAGGAAATCGGTAGAGACGTTTCTTGAAACGTCTCGGAACGCATTGTTGATGTTTTTGGAGACGTTTCGGGAAACGTCTCTACAGCACAAATGTATCGGTCAGTGCATTCGGCACCACGGAGGTTGGCCGTATATAGCAGGCTGTCCTCGGTCAAGGTTTCGGCGAAGCGCAAGGTGATGGTGTCGCCCGCCTGTTGGCCGCGCACCTTCATATCCAGCACGCCGACCATGTTCTGGCCCATGTCGAGGAACCATTTTCCACCTTTATTATATAGGGCAATGGGCTTCACGACCTCCTGCACCTTGATGTTAGGATTGGGTTGGGCGCAAAGTGGGCCTTCGGGGGCTTCCACCAATTCGGCATCGAGCCAGGCAGAGGCATCGTAGCCGACCTCGTTCCATCTGCCTAAATCGAAATTCTCATCATACACCTCGCCATCCCATTCGTTGGCGGTGCGAATCGGGCCTTGGTTGGTGATTTTCCAGGTTTCATCGCTGAGAATCAGGTCTTTGTTGCCGTCTTTGTAGGTCACTTCCAGTTGCAGCAACAGTCGCGGCGTGCCGAAACCGAGCATATTCTCCGTGCCGTCACGGTTGGGGTTTTCGACATTGTTGCGAATGGCCGTGTAGCGACCGCCTTCCAAGATGACACCGATGGCGTTGTCGCCTTGCTGGAGTTGCTCAGTGACATCGTAAGCGTTGAAATACACGCGTTTGCGGTAGTCGGAAAGGGTGGGCTTCAGCAGTTCCTCGGGCGCAATTTCGGTGCCGTTGAGGTAGGCACTGTATACGCCTTGACCGCTGACATAAAGTCGTGCCTCGGCAATGTCGTTGCGAAGGGCAAACTCCTTGCGCAGATAGCGGGCTGCGATTCGGGTATGGCCCACCAAAACATCGTCCTCAAACTCGTGGCCAATCCATTTCGCTTGCCAATCGTCTTGATTCAAAAGGCTGATTTCAAACGAATTAATTCCGCTTTCCACTTTGGTTTTCGTTTTCCCGTTGGAAACAGTGGCGATGACTTTCCAGTAAGCCTTGTCGCGACTTTGCAGAGGCTTGCCCGCGTAAGGAACATAGAGCATTTGGCTGGATGCCACCGTCTTGGAATCCCAGAAGTCGCCGATGCCGTTTTGGGCGTTTTCTTCGGTTGAGGCCACGATGATGCGGTAGTCTTGTTGAACCACGTTGTTTTCCGTGGTTTCATATTGCCAACTGAAGCGAGGTTGGCTGGTGGCCAGCGCCCGTGAGCCGTCCTGTTGCTCAACGGTAGGGTTGACGATGCTGACATTCAAGTTGTTGCCGCACGAAGTGAGGCCGATAAAGGCCAAGATAATAAATGTAATGCGTTTCATGGTCAAGTTTGTTTTGTGTTATAATCCTCTCATTTTCTTGGGCGTAAATCCCAAATCCACTTGTTGGATGCCGTTGGTGTCAATCTTCAGCAGCAGCGATTCCATCGGCTTGAAGTTCAAAGTATAGGCTTCGCTCTTGCCGTGGTGATTAATTGTAATTTCGCGGACAGCACCTGGGTCAGTGAAGGCATAGCCATAGTCCAAAGGATATTCGATGGTCTGCGTGAGCGGGTTGGCGAAGAAGACATAATAGGTGTCGCCGTCCTGACGGATCCAGAAGTCGGGGAGGTTTTCGCCCTTAATGAGAGGTAGGAGGTCAGAAGTAGGAGGTAGGAGGTATGAGGTAAGGGATGTGAGTTGGGCAATCAGAGTGCTGTATTCCTCGTGTTTCACCATTCCGGGCTCTTTGGGCATTCGGGCCATAATGACGGGAAGGCCTTCCTCGGCCAGCCTGATGATTTCCTGCAAGGCGCTCATTTCCATATATTCCACATCGCAATACAACGCCTTGAAATCTGCTGCACCGCAATGCAACGTGCCGTTTTCGTATTTGGCGGATTTCAGGAAATGCTCGTTCACCCAAAGTGGTTGCATTCCTTTATATGCCTCGGGCGTGTTGATGAAACGCATCTCGTACTCGCCCCAGAAGAAGGCTTTCACCTTGCGCATTGAGTCGGGATAGGTGCCGCCCATCCAGGCGTCTTCGAGGGGCATATAAACGGCCAAGTCGCTGTAGTTCTTGCCTCGGCGCATATATTCCGACACGGTGGCCATATAGTCGTTGAAGTCTTTCAAGTCGTTGCCGCTCAGGTTGTTGTCCTCGTTGGTGCTGATTTGGCAGGTGGTGTAGAAGTGGTTGGTCGTGTCGCCCACCTTGTTGTAGGGGAAGCCGTGCCAGATGATTTGGTTAGTGCCGTTGGCGAAAAGGGCGTCGCAGATGAGCTTGAGGTCGGCGATTTGCTCACGGCCTTGGTGGGGACTTTGGCCGCGACCGTTCTTGTAGCGCAGGCTCGTCCAGCCATAGGCGCAGGTGAAGGTCTCGGCTGTGACCGCATCCTTGTCGCCGAGCGCAGCCGCCGAAGCCGCTATCTTGCTGAAACACGGCTCATAAAGGATGGCCTCGGTCTCGGGGATGTCCACCAAGGTGAAGGCCGTCAGCAGGTCGGTGGGGGCACCGCCGCATTGGGCACGCGAGAAGGCCCCGACGCTCGTGGCGTTGTCGGCGAAGGGCTGGTAGAACTCGCGCAGCACATAGCCCGAGAGCGTGTGCATATAGTCGTAAAACACCTCGGCGTTAGCCTCGTCCAAGAGGGTCTTGTTGAGCATATACGGCTCGATGTCGTAGCCGTGCTCCTGCATAAAGGTCTCGCCGAAACCAGGCGTCCAGAGGTATTGCGTCTCCACCTCCCACGAATCGACGAACACGCCCGACTTGCTGCCTTTGTAGGCCTCGGCCAAGCCACGGTTCATCTTGTCGGCATAGCGACGGAAGGCGTTTTTGTCCAAGTGGTTGAGGATGCGTGCCGTGCGGGGGAAGTCCCAGGTGTAGCCGCGCTCAGCCGACTCCACAGGCTTACCCGCGTTGCAGGCTTCGTTCTCGAAATAGTTGCGGGTTTGGTCGCTGGCGGGCAGGTCGATGTCGCTGAAGGGCCAGAGGGTGCCATAGGTGAAGTCGCAGCCCAAGCCAAGCGAATCAGCCACTTTCTTGGCGTAGTTGACACTCTCTGCCCATTCGGGCGAGAGGAAATCTGGATGGATGGTAGTTGAGTCGAGGCCCATCGGATAAATCCACGCGATTTCCACGCCGCCGAAGTCGTGGTCGCGCAGCCAAACGAGTTGGTCACGCACGTCGTGTTTGTCGATTTCGGAGGAGAACCACCACCAGCGTGTGTAGGGTTTGTAGTTGGCATACAGCGGCTTGGCTGGGGCTTGGGTGGGTTCTTCTTTTGGGGTGGTGGTGCAGCTGATGAAGGAAAGGGTTAGGGCTGCGAAGGCTAATAGTTTATTTTTCATAGGATATGTTTTATTTCTAAATTGTTCTTATTTCGCCAATCCAAACGCATCAGAAAGCTCCTGCATCTGCGCGTCGTTCATACCTTCGGGATCGAAGCCCATATTGCGGGCGCTCATATAGATTTGCGCGGCCTTGTTGAGCACATCCACTTGGTCGAAGGCGGCCATAATATCAGTGTCGATGGCGAAAACGCCGTGCTTCTCCCACATCACCACATCGTAACCTTCATCGAGGGTCTTGAGGGTGGCTTCGCCCAATTCGACGCTCGAAGGCAGCAGATAAGGCACGATGCCGAGACCCTTCGGACAAAACGCCCGCGTTTCGGGTATCATCGACCAGAGGATATTGGTGAGCACATCCTTCTCCAAGAACGGACGGTGATGGGTCATCGCTACCAACTCGATGGGATGCGTGTGGAGCGAGGCTTTGTAAGGCGAGCCTTTGGCTATCAGATAGTTGTGGACGCTCAGATGCGAAGGCAACTCGGAAGTGGGTTTCACGGGTTTGTCCGCAATGATTTCGTAATGGGCGCAGTCGTCGGTGATGCGGATGATGCTGCCGTTGTCCATCGGCCAGCGGGCCAAATCCCTCATACGGCGGTTGGTGCCTTTGCAGAAGAAATAGCAGCCTTTGAGGAGTGGCAAGGTCGTGCCGATTTCGATAGGTGATGAGGTAAGAGGTGGGAAGTGGGAGGTAGGAGGTATGTAATCTGTTATGTTGACGACGATGTTGCCGCCATTGCGCTCGGCCCAGCCTTTCTGCCAAAGGTAGCCCGCCACCTCGGCCACTTGGTCGATTTGGAGTTTCAGTTCGGGGTTATTATTTATTATGCTTTCCATTTGTCAATACTCCTCTCCATACCGTTCCTTGGTAATCTGCGCCAGCGACTTGCCGCGGGTGTTGGGGCAACCGATGACACCCACAATCAACGAGATGAGCAGTAAGCCAATCATACAATAGGCAGCTACAGTGAAGCCTTCGCCGTTTTCGCCATAGATGAAGGTGAACACGAGCCCCCACAAGGCGGAGAGGCCGCGCACCACAAAGAACATCAAGCCTTGTGCGCCGGCGCGGAACTTGCCTGGAAACAGCTCAGAGCCCCAAAGGGCGTAGAAAATTTGCACCGACATGCCGCCTTCGATGCCCCAAAGGATGGTGAAGAGCCAAAGGCCAGCGGCGCCGTTCACGCCGACTGCGACGATGATGATCCAAGCGCTCAGGGCAAAAAGCAAGCCCAAGATGTAAATCAGTTTGTGGCTGACTTTGTCGATGAACTTGGAGGTGAGGAAAGTCACTGTTACGATGATGGCCCATTGGATGCAGTTCATCCAATTGGCTTGCTCGTTGCTCACGCCGCCTGCCGTCTCATAGATATGCGGTTGGAAAAAGCCCAGCACCGAAGCCACAAGGTTCCAAGCCAGATAGATGACAGCGAGGAAACAAGCCGTCTTGATGGCTTTTTTGTTGGAAAACAGCACCTTGAAAGCGTGCCAAAGTCCCGTGTCCTCGCCTTTGGTCTTGGAGGCCTCTTGGCTGGCTTTCCATTCATGGCTTTCCTCCAGCTTGCGCTGCATATTCCAAGCGATGAAGGCCACAACCAACAGCGAGAAGAAGACAATGCGTGAACTGAACACATTGACCGCTGCCTGCGACAAATCCGCGCCACCGATGGCGTGGGCGATGCTTTCCACCCAGCCAAACAGATAGCCGTCCGGGGCAAAAAACATACCCAACAGCAGGATGATCATTGGGCCGAAGCCCCACGACATCTGCGAGATGCAAATGTTGCGGCCACGGTTGTTAGTTTCCGAACTCTCGGAGATGTAGGTCCACGAGGCGGGCACACCGATGCCTACCGAAATGCCCGTGACCAGAAATCCGGCCAGCAGCATTGGGAACGATGCGGAGAGCATCACCAACAACACGCCCAGCATATAGACCAGCAGATTGTAGGTGTAGATGAACTTTCGGCCGTATTTGTCGGCCAGAAAACCGCCGATGATGGCTCCGATGGCGGCACCCAAACAGTTGGCACTGATGAAGTTGAGCCATCCGAGATGCACCTCAGTGAGGCCGAGATAATGTTGCCACAGCGTCAGGCCACTGGCGCCAGCCACGATGGCTCCGGCGTCCAGATAGTTGGTCAACGAGACGGCGATGGTGCTTTTTAGACTTCCTTTGTTCATGGTTTTATCTCTTTGAAGTTACTTCCTTTTCATATTGTTGAATGCAGCCGATGAAGTCCTCGCCGACGGGCACGCCGTTCTTCAGGTTGAAGTAGTCGTAAACAGCGCCAAAGGGCAGCGACTTCATCTCTTCGAGCAAGGCCAAACGCTCAAAGCCTTGACCGTTGTCCTCGTACTTGCGCAGCAAATCGAGCGGCTCCAACAAGGCTTGCAGCAGACATTTCTGCGTGGCGCGCGTGCCGATAATGTAGGCACCTATTCTATTAATGGACGCATCGAAATAGTCGAGGCCGATATGGGCGCGATGCAGGGCCTCGGCGCGGACGATTTCCTTGAAGAGGTCCATGGTCTGGTCGTTCATGATGGTGACGTGGTCGGAGTCCCAGCGGATGGGACGGCTGACGTGCAACATCAGCTCGGGCACATAAAGCAGCAGCGACGACACCTTGTCGGCGACATTTTCGGTCGGTTCGTAATGGCCAGTGTCCAAGGTGTAGATGACTTTCCTCGTGGCACAATAGCCTTCGTAGAAGTCCATCGAGCCAACGGTGAAACTCTCCAAGCCGATGCCGAAAAGTTTGGCCTCCACACAGGATTTCATATTGGGTAAATTCTCAGCCAAGATTTCATCGAGCGAGGCGGCCAGGATTTCGCGGTAGCGTTTGCGCTCCACGGTGATGTCCTTTTGTCCATCGTGCACCCAGATGTTCATGATGCAAGGGTCGCCTTGCGCCTTGCCCATCGCCTCAGCGATGCGGCGGCAGCGTTTGGTGTGCTCAATCCAAAACTCACGGATGGCGGGGTCGGGGTTGGCCAGACTCAAATCTCCGCTCTTGGGATGGCCGAACGAGGTGGAGTTGAAGTCGAGGTTCATCTTGACCGACTTGGCCCAGTCGATCCAGCTTTGGAAGTGCTCCACGCCCACCTGGTCGCGGTCGACGAAACGGTCGCCGAAGTCGCCGTAGATTTCGTGCAGGTTGACGCGTTGCGTTCCCGCGAGGAGCGAGTTCACAAATTCAAGGTCGGCGCGCACCTCGTCGATGGTGCGGGCGCGACCTGGGTAGTTGCCCGTGGTCTGTATGCCGCCCGAGAGGCCGGTGTTGCTCTCGAAGCCCATCACATCGTCGGCTTGCCAGCAGTGCAGCGAGATGGGTGTCTTTTCAAGGGTTTCAATGGCTTTGTCAGTGTCGATGCCGAGGGCGGCGTAGCGCTCTTTGGCGATTTGATAGGAGGTGAGGATGTTTTCTTTGTTCATAGGCTATGTCGTTAAGAGCAGGGACTCACATCGCCTGCTTATGGATGTGTCGCCCCTACGGGGCTGGATTGAATATTTTTGTTTCAAAGTTTTGTGCTATTATGTTGCGCATCTCCCAACGGTCGGCGACCAATCCCGCTGCCTTGGCCTGCACCATCAGGTTGCCGAGGGCGGTGGCTTCGGTGGGACCTGCGATTACAGGCATCCCGATGGCATCGGCGGTCCATTGGTTGAGCAAGGCGTTGGCCGAGCCGCCGCCGATGATGTGAAGTTTCTCTATCTTGAACGGCGCCATTTCCTGCAACATATCCAGAACTTCTTTGTAGCGCTCGGCGAGGCTGTGGTAGATGCAACTGAGCATTTCGGCATCGTTCTTTGGTGCGGCAAAACTCTTGTCGAACAAGGCGTTGCGGATTTCTGTTTCCATGTCGGCGGGGTTGGCAAAGCGCGGGTCGTCGGGGTTGATGCGGCCTATGTAGGCCTTCGCCGATTCGGCCATCTCGGTCATTTGGGCGTAAGTGTAGTCCTTGCCTTGGGCTTGCCATTTCTTGCGGCATTGCTCCACGAGCCACATTCCCGTGATGTTTTTCAGGAAGCGTGTGGTGCCTTCAATGCCGCCTTCGTTGGTGAAGTTGAGGCGGGCTGACTGCTCATTAATAATCGGCGCGTTGACCTCAATGCCCATCAGGCTCCAAGTGCCGCTGCTGAGGTAGGCAAAATGCTCATCCTTGGCAGGCACCGCCACGATGGCCGAAGCCGTGTCGTGACCTGCCACGGCCACCACGGGAACTTCGCCCAACCCCGTTTCTTTAGCGATATTGTGGCGCAACTTGCCAACAGTTTCCCCAGGTTGCACCCTATCGGGGAATTGGTCTTGGTTGAGGCCCACCGCTTGCAGCAGCGAGGTTTCCAGCTGTTGCGTCTTTTGGTTCATCAGGCCTGAGGTGGAGGCGATGGTGTATTCGCACACTTTTCCGCGCGTCAGAAAGTAGGAAAGCAGGTCGGGCATAAACAAGATGCGTTTGGCGTGTTGATAGGCCACGCTGCCTTCCTCGGCTTGGGCGAACATCTGGAAAATCGAGTTGAAATTCATCGTTTGGATGCCTGTCAGCGCGTACAACTCCTCGCGCGAGACCTTCTTGAAGAATTGCTCGGGAACGCCGTCAGTGTAAGGGTCGCGGTAGGCGCGGGGCAAGCCGAGCAGCGTGCCGTCGTGACCGATGCAACCAAAGTCGACGCCCCAGGTGTCGATGCCGATGGAATCGATGGGAATGTGCCGTTGGCCCAGTTCGGTCAGACATTTCAGCATGTGTTCGTAGATGCCATAAACGTTCCAATAGTACTTCCCGCCGATTTCGAGGGTCTGGTTTGGGAATCGGTAGACTTCCTCCATCGTGAAATTACCGTCGGCGAAGGTGCCCAAAATGGCCCTTCCGCTGGTGGCGCCGCAATCGAAGGCGAGGAAACGATGCTTTTTTGAGAGTTCCATATTGCTGGTTTTTAGAATACTACAACCATACCGCCACCTTTGGCGAGGTGCACTTTCAGTTGGTTGCCCATCACTTGGGCGGTCTCCGAAACATAATCCTTGGCCACGCGGTTGGCGTTGGGGCCGTCGCGGAAGATGTGTCCCGACTTGGCACTGAAATTCGGCAACACGCTGAGGTCGATTTTGATGTCGCGCTCCTCCCAATTCGTTATGGCGCCGATGTACCAGCGGAAGTCCTTGCGACGCGCAATGACGAGGTATTCGCCCACCTTGCCGTCGAGTACGATGGTCTCGTCCCAAGTGGTCGGCACATTGGCGATGAATTGCGTGCATTCGTCTTCCTTGAGGTAGTTGCTCGGGCTGTCGCAAAGCATATTGAACGGTGCCTCAAAAATCACGTATTCTGCCAATTGGCGGCAGCGCGTACCTTGGCTCATCGGCTCGGTGTAAACCGCCTTGAAATTGTTCTTGTTGGCGTTCTTCATCGCGCCTTGGGTGTAGTCCATCGGGCCGGCCACCATACGGATGAAAGGAATCGTGACTTCGTTGGTGACGAGGTCGCTCTCGTTGTCCCACTTGGCCTGTTCGAGGCCGTAAACGCCTTCGTAGTTGAGCACGTTGGGATAGGTGCGGCTCAGTCCCGTGGGCTTGTAAGCCCCGTGGAAATCAATGAAAAGATGGTATTTGGCAGCGGTGGCGGCCATGCGGTAGTAGAAATCCACCACCTTTTGGTCGTCGCGGTCCATGAAGTCGACCTTGAAGCCTTTGATGCCCATCTCGGAATAATGCTGGCAAACGCGCTCCATATCCTTGTCGATGGCGGCATAGCCCGCCCAAAGCACGAGGCCCACATTGCGTTCCTTGCCGTAGTTGACCAATTCCTGAAGGTCGATTTCGGGCACCACTTGGAAGAGGTCGGCCTGCTTGTTGACGGCCCAGCCTTCGTCCAAAATCACATATTCGATGCCGTATTGCGAGGCGAAGTCGATGTAATATTTATAGGTGTCGTTGTTGATGCCTGCCTTGAAGTCGACGCCGTAGATGTTCCAGGCGTTCCACCAGTCCCAAGCCACCTTGCCGGGCTGAATCCATGAGACATCCTCCACGCGGCTCGGCGAGGCCAAAAGATAGACCAAGTCGCTGTCGGCCAAGTCCTTGTCGTTCTCGGAAATAATCAGGCAGCGCCACGGGAAAGCGCGTTTTCCGTTGACTTTGGCAATGAAGCGCTCGCGTTCCTTCACCACATATTGCAGGTTGTTGTGCCCGCCTTGTTCCTCGGTTTTCGGGTAATTGGCATGGTAGGCATATAAATTCTTGGTATTCAAACTATTTCGGAGATAAAGCCCCGGATAATCCTCTAAGTCGGCCTCGGTGATAACCACTTTCTTACCGTCTTTCAGCTCCACCATAGCGGGCAAAAACACCAACCGATCCGTTTCCATCTGGCTCAAAGGCGTGCGCGTGTAGGTGTTTTCAAACGAGTTGAAGAACTGCTGCTGGATGAAGTCGCCTTCGCCTTTGCGGGCATTGACATAGGGAATCCAAGCCGTGTAATCCTCATCGAAATTGAAATTGGTGATTTCGCGAGTCACATTGAAAGGCTTCTTGAACTCGGTCACGAAACGATAGGCAACGCCTTCGTTATAGGCACGGAAAATCACTTTGTAGTTTCCTTTAAAACAGAGTGTCAGCTCATTATATTGGTCTTGGATTTCAGCTCTCTTGTAGAAAGACGCTTTGACGGTTTGGTCAACGGAGCGTGTCTTGGAGATTTTCACGATAGGTTTAGTGCCCAATTGGGTGCCGTCGCCAAGCGTCATTCCAATAGCCGATGGTGCAATAACGCATGTTGGTTTAATGCCCGTCATACACACCGGGTCGTTGCCAATCGTGACGGAATAGGTTAGTTGCTCGCCCGCCTCAATGGTCACGACGATGTTCCCGTCGGGCGATTGCAAGGTGTATTGCTTTTGGGCGAAAGCGCTCACGCAAAGCATAAGGAGCGCAGAGAGAATCAGTTTTTTCATGATGAATGAGGTTTTATGCAGGCAAAAATAGAGATTTTTGCCGCATTTCACAAAAAAAGCCACCGAAATCGCTTTCGATGGCTTTGATAATGCTATAGATTATAGCTTGATTTCCACGCCAATGCTCCTGAACTTGTCCGTCGTGATCCCTGGCTTGTACTCGGGTAGAAGGTTGGTGAAGACCCTCACACCGTGTATGATGCCAAGATGATGGGTGTTGAAACTGAGACCCACTTCCAATTTCCATGGGTTGAAGATGTTGTCAAGATGGTCTGTTGTCCCAGCGAAGCGACCGAGACCAAAGGGCTTTGTTGGGTCTTTGCTGGTGACGAGCGCTTCTCCTATTAGGCGACCGCAGTACAAGTCCAAAGAGAAGCTTTCGGTCTGCCTTTTGCCAAGATAATAGTCCAATGAAACGGGGATGCCCATATAAAGGTTATACAGTCGGTTGCGTTGATATTCCCCTTGCCCGTCGACCACCACCAATTCATTGTTTTCGTATTTTACCTGGTGGCATAGCGATTTCTTATTCTCGTTCCATTGAAGCCCTGTGCGCAATCCCCAACGGTTGCCGAGTTTGAAATAGGTGCTAAAACCCATGTTGACCGACAATGTGTTGTATTGAAGGAAGGGGCTGTCGGGATTTGTTGGCGTGTTGCCTTGTTGTATGCCCATTCCAACATCAATAACAAGCGCGTCGTTCCAAATCTTTTTGCGGTCTGTCGTGACCAGTTCGCCGTCCACTTCCTTGGTTTTGATCACCCTTTCATCCTGTTGTTGATAATGCCAGCTCGACGTGTCTTCATATTTACGCAAGGTGATTTTACCTTTCAGGACGTTAGTATTGTATTGAAAATCACCTTCATAATTATTCACAATAGCGTCACCTTCTCCTGAAATGGTATCAATAGTCAATTGGGCTTGGTCCCAAATAGAGACGCTGGCCGAGTTTTCCTTGTTGGGGACATGGAAATGCCTGACGTGAAGGCTTGAATACCGCGCAAGAAAAAGGTTCTCCCATTTCTCGTGATCGGTTGCGACGACATAATCTACTTGGGCAGTCGCTCGATTCATCAAGCTGATTTGCCAGAAGGTCATAGGGCCTTCAATTTCCACCACAGTGCCTTGCGGTAACTGGGTGTTTTCAAGGATGGTCAAGGTTTGGTCTTTGACGTTGCAAAGCTGCACGTTGTAGGCCCTAGCCGCCAAATCATCTTCGGTGATGATGGCCACGCGGTAGCCGCTGTCGGCCTCGTGGTGAATCAGGTGGACATCCCATCCTGAATAGATTTCCAGCTTGTTGATGCGTTGGTTGATGGTTTGCTCAATGGCGACTTCTTCCTGGGTGAATGCCGTCTGAGTCGCAAACAGAATAGATAATAATAATGTAATGCGTTTCATTGTTCTAAGATTTAGTTGAGTTTCAATTCTAAGGCCAACGATCCGTTTTTCATGTTCGGGTCTTGCGGCTGACCAAATAGCGTTTTGCTTTCCAATACGGGCTTGATTTCGAATTCAGGGTCCTTCTGACATTCATAGCACACCAGGTTGAGGCTCCGGATGACTCTTCGCTGGGGTTTCTGAGCGGCTGAAGGCATTTCGCTTGTAGTGGGTATGGTGTTGGATTCAATAGTCGTGTTGTCTTGTGGATCCATCGGCTTAATTTCGGCAAGCACGGGTTGTTCAACCACTATTTCGAGGATTTCTGATTTTGGCTTTTCTTTTTTTGTTGGGTTGTGTTGTGGAACGACAGGAGTCTTTTCTGCCAAAAACGCTTCGTTAGCAAGAGGTTTTTCAAAGACGACATCGTTTGCCTCCATCTTGATGGAATCAATGGTTTTTGTCTCTTCAACGAGGAATTCATTTTCCATCTCGGGTTGTTGTTTCTCGCTCGGTTTGACCAACAGCCAAAGCAGGAGGCAGGCCGCTGCCGCACCCATCGCCCACCATATTGGCGTGAGGTTGCGCTTTCTGGGCATCTCGACTGTCTTTTCCTCGGCGGCCAATTGGTCGATGAGGGTGCCAAGCCGTTTTTGCCGACGGGCGTTTTTGCCGTGTTGCTCCAGCGCGTCAAGCAGTTGCTTGAGTTCAGTGTTCATTTCGTTTTCTTCGTTCATGGCAGTTCGTTTTTATGGTGTTCGATGGCGTTTCTTAGTGACTTATAGGCTCTTGACAAGGTGGCGTAGAGGTGGGTGCTGCTCATCCCCGTGGCCTTCTCGATGTCGGGGTTGCTCATGCCTTCTTCGTATTTCATCAGGATGGCATCGCGCTGACGCTGTGGCAGTTGTTCGACCAGCCGACGTGCCAGTTGGTAGCGTTCCTCCAAGCTATCGTCTGAGGTTTCGGTCAGCATGAGGCTTTCGGCGTCGATGGGGACTGTGGGCTGCAGTTTCCGCAGTTGGTTGATGCTGCGCCTTTTGACGATGGTCAGGCTGAGCCGTTCCATGTCCTCGCTTTTGAGTGTTTCGTGTTGTTCCCACAGGCTGATGACTGTTTCCTGCACGGCGTCTTCCGCAGTGTCAGCGTCGCCGATGATTTTCTCAGCGATGCGTTGCAGTCGAGGTTGCAGTTGCAAGATGTCTCGTTTGAACTCTTCGGTCGTCATTCCATTTGGTCGTTTGCTATAATATCGTGGAAACTTCCGAAATCTTACACTTTTTCGGAATAAAATTCAATCCAAACCACTCACTTGTCTTATGTCTGGAAAACAGGAAAACCTATTTCAATTCTTCCAGAAACTCCGTGAAAGCAAGGTGATGAGCGCGAAAAGTTCCACCCTGCCAAGCAGCATAAAAAGCATGAGCACCCATTTGGTGAACATCGGGAAGGCAACATAGGAACCGCCTGGCCCCACCTGCCCTATGCCCGTGCCCACATTGCTCAAGGTGGCCACCGAAGCACCAATCGAGGTTTCGAAGTTGAGGCCGAAAGCCAACAACACGATGGCCCCGATAATGAAAACCAGGAAATATATGAAGATGAAAGTCATGTTTTTGTAGACGCCACTTTGCGAGATGGACTTCCCGTTGACTTTCACTGGCACGACGGCATTGGGATGGATGATGCGCTTCAGTTCGAGCCATGAGTTGTTGATGAAAATGAGATGGCGAAACAATTTGACGCCCCCAGAGGTGGAGCCCGAGCATGCGCCGATGAACATGAGCAAGAAGAGAATCACCCACAAGAAAGAAGGCCACAGCGTGTAGTCGCTGACGAAAAAGCCTGTGGTGGTAAAGGCTGAGATGACGCTGAAAAACGACTCGCGGAAAGCCGCTCCAAAGCTATGGTTGCAAACGAGAAGCAACACCAACCCGATGCCCAAACCGAGGAGAACCGTGTAGAGCAAAAACGTGCGGAACTCTTGGTTCCTAAAGATGGCAAACGAGCGCCAGCTTAGCGAGAGAAGGAGCAGAGAGAAGTTGCAGCCCGAAAGCACCATGAAAACGCTGACCACCACCTGCGAATAGTTGGAAAACTCACCGATGTTGCCCGTGCGTGTCGAGAAGCCGCCCGAGCTGATGGTGCTCAGCGAATGGCAAAGGGCTTCATAGAAGTTCATGTCGCCCCAATAGAGAAGCAGGGTCTCTAAAAGGGTGAAAAACAGATAAAGCCCCCAGATGCGCCACACGGTGTGCATGATGCGAGGGTGTAGCTTGTCGTAGTTCAACCCATTGATTTCGGCCACGAAGAGTTGCATTCCACTCATGCCGAGATAAGGCAAGATGGCGATGGAGAACACGATGATGGCCAGACCGCCAATCCACTGCGTCATGCTGCGCCAAAGGAGGATGTCTTTGGGCACGGCCTCGATGTGAGGCAGGATGGTGGCACCCGTCGTGGTGAAGCCCGACAGCGCCTCGAAAAAGCCATCGGTGAAGTTGGGCACGCTCTTGCTGAGCAGATAGGGCATGGATCCGAAGAGCGACAGCACGAGCCACGAGATGCAGACGGTGTAAACCCCGTCGCGCGAACTGGTCTTGTCGTTTTTGTGCTTGCGGGTGGTGATGAGCAAGATCAAACCCGTCAGCAGGGTGATGAGGGCCGAAAAGGGCATACTGAAGGCATACAATCCACGCTGAAGATAGGTCACGGGAAGCACCGTCAGCATAAAAAGGCCCTCGATGAGGAGCAACAGGCCTTCGAAGCGGAGGACTAAAGGGTGGTTTATTTTGCTCTTGAACGTCATTATTTAATGGAATAATCGTTCTACCGCAGGAATGCCGTTGGGCAAGGCCAGCACCACCACTTGGTCGTCGGTCTCAATTTGGAAGTCATCGGTGGCGATATAGCTCTCGCCGTCGCGGGTGATGCCGCAGATGATGGCATCGGGCGGCATGGGCAGTTGCCCGATGGGCTTGCGCGTGACCGCCGATCCAGCCCTCACCTCAAACTCAACGATGTCGGCGTCGATGCCGCTGAGGCTCTTTAGGGTCGAGACTTTGGCACCAAGCGTATATTTCACCATATAGCTGGCCGCGATGAGTTTCTTGTTGATGATGGAGTCGATGCCGATGTTTTGCGAGATGTCGATGTAGTCGATGTTCTCGACGAGGGCGATGGTCTTCTTCACGCCGAATGACTTGGCTTGCAAGCAGGTGAGGATGTTGGTCTCGGTATTGTCGCTGACGGCGATGAAAGCGTCCATATCCTTGATGCCTTCGTCTTCGAGCAGGTCGAGGTTGCGCGCATCAGCGTTGACCACCAAAGCCTCTTCGAGGTAGTTGGTCAAGTCCATGCAACGATCCTTGTCGATTTCCAAAATCTTGATGTTCAGGTCTTTCTCAAGGCGTTTGGCCGTGATGCGCCCTACGCGGCCACCGCCCACAATCATCACGTTGTGAACGTTGATTTGCTTCTTTCCGCTCAATTTGATGATATCTTTGATGGCGTGCGGCTTGGTGACCACATACACCATGTCGGCCACCTGGAACACTTCGTCGCCTTGCGGCACGAAGGTGTTTTGGCGCCGGTGGATGGCCGCGATGCGGAACTCGATGTGCTCATATTGGTCGACCACCTCGTCGACGGTCTTGCCCAGGATTTCGGCTTCGGGTTCAAGTTTCACCATGAAGAGTTGCAGTTTGCCGCCCGAAAAGTCGTAGGTTTCCGACGAAGCATTTTTCTTCAACAGCGAGATAATCTCCTGTGCGGCAATGTCTTCGGGCGAAAGCAGCCCGTCGATGCCCAAGTCTTGGTACATGCGCCACACCTCGGGGCTGAGGTTTTCCATCGTGTTGACACGGGCGATGACTTTCTTGGCGCCTAGTTTCTTGGCGATGATGCCCGTCAGCAGATTGATGTGCTCGTCGTGCAGCACGGCAATCATCAGGTCGGCGCGCTTCACGTTGGCGCGCTGCAAAACGGCGGTCGAGGTGGAATCGCCCGTGATGGTCATCAGGTCGCTGTGCGATTCCATCATCTTCAGCAGCTCCTCATGCGGGTCCACGATGGTGATGTTGTGGTTGCTGCGCACCAAGGCTTCGGCGAGGTGCATGCCGACTTCTCCGTCTCCAGCTATAACGATGTTCATTTCATTTCGGTTTAAAAATGCAAATGTATAGATTTTTCCGAAAATATCACCAAATATCCGACCAAGTCACCGAAATCACGTGGTTGGTGGACTTCTCGCCTTCCTTGAAAACGTTGGCCATGCCGAAAGTGTAGCGCACCTCGACAAACCAATAGCTGAAAGCCGCCGTCAAGCCGTAGTCGATGCGGTTGAAGCTGCCTTTTTCCCAAGGGATGATGTATTGCTGCTTTTTCTTCCCTTGCACGTCGGTCACATTGTTGCCGCCGATGCAAAAGCCGATTTGCGGTCCGATGCGCAGTCTCGGTATCATCGACTCGTCTTCGTCGTCTTCGTTCCATTTGCGGAAATAGATGTTGAGCAGTAGCGGCACGTTGATGTAATGCGACTTGCAGAGATAGCGAATCGTGTTGCCATCGGCATCGAGGCCTTTCGGGGTGCGCATTCCTTGTCGCGAATAGATGACATCCACTTCGCCGCCGATAACGAAATGCTTGGGGATGAGCGCGATGCGAACCCCTGCCGTGAAATCGGTTCGGAACGAGGTGCTGTCGTTGCCGCTGATTTTCATCGTCGAAAAGGCCGGACCCAGCATTAGGCCGCCGCCGAGGCGCTGGGCCATGAGCGATGTGATGCCCATCACGAGGAACAAGGAGAGAAGAGCAAGTCGTTTATTCATTGTTGGGAGCGGATTGGGTTAACGAATCACTTTGGCGGCAACCGATTTGCCATGGCCGTTCATTACAACGAGATAGGTGCCTCTAGGCAAAGTTTGGAACAGAGTGCCAAGACCGATGCGATGGTTGCCAGCTGGCAGATTTCCTATGCTTTGCTCCACCATCAGTTTGCCATCAATGGAATATACCTTAGCGTTTATAGGACAAGCTTCTTCGAGTTCGAGTTCGGCATAGCTCTCCTCCGTAATCGGGTTGCCGACGATGCGGAGAAATTTTCCGTCTTGTGTGATTTCGTTGAGGCCTACGTTCGAATATTCGTAGGCGCCAATGTCGATACGATTGCCGCTCATGCGCTGATGACCGTCCAAGTCTAGTCCGTTGAGAATAGTGTCGGGGGTGTCGGGTGCTCCAGCGTCGACACATGGGCTGCCGTTGCTGAGGCGGTAGTTTTCATTAATGGTGTCGGCAAAAAGAGGGTCGTCGTCGATGCAGTCTTCGTA
This sequence comes from Bacteroidales bacterium, assembly GCA_017477425.1. Taxonomy (GTDB): domain Bacteria; phylum Bacteroidota; class Bacteroidia; order Bacteroidales; family F082; genus Limimorpha. Next base: position 130,125 of record JAFUVT010000029.1, on the reverse strand, counting down.
CACTTGGATGATGTCGTTGCCCGAGATGTTCCCCATGCCATATTGCACCAGGCAATTGTGGAATTCTGGCACATAGTCGTCATAAGTCCAAATCCACATTTGCACGGGTTCTTCGAGGGGGGCGTAGTTGGTGTTGCCGTAAATGATGCAGTTGCGCACGATGGGGCTGCTATGTTGATAGAAGAAGATGCCGCCGCAGGTGACGCCGTAGGAATAGTTGCCGACCACGGTGAGGTTGCTCACCTCGGGCGAGGAATCGCTGATGGCCAAGCCGCCGCCGAAATGACTTGAGTCGTTGTTGGCGAAAAGCGAGTTGCTGATGCGGCACGGACGGTCGTAGCAGCGAATGATGTACAAGCCGCCGCCGTTCACGCCGTGATTATGCTCGAAGTTGCAACGGTCTATATTGACCGAACAGCTGTCCAAACTCAAGGCACCTCCAATGGCACTTCGGCCATCATTGTAGCGGAAGGCCATGTCGATGAGTTCCACTTCGCAATTGATGAAGCGGAGGCCGCCGCCATACATGAAATAAACCGTGTCGATTTCTGTGTAAGTCAAGTTGTGATTCACATTGCAATCGTGCATCACCACCTTGGAATGTTCGGCATTGAGGGCGCCGCCATGCTCGCGCGAGAAGTTGCAGAACAGGTTGCTGTGGCTGATTTCGACCTCGTCGCAACCGAAAATACGCAACGCGCCTCCGTCTTGGTCATCGTCGAGAGCGGCCTTGCCATAGTGGAAACGGCAGTATTCGAATCGCGAAGCGCCCGCTTCTTTGAGGTGGATGCCGTTCCAGCCGCCGCGCCCAAAATTGAAGAGATGGAACCCCGTTGTGTCGGCCACGGTGAAGGTAATGGAGTCGGTTTCAGTGCCGAGCGCCAAAAACGAAGCACCCTCAGTGGCACTGATGCTGTAATAGCCGTCGAACAGCACTGTGGTACCTGGACGGATGGACAAGGTGCCATCAACGATGACGTCGCCGACAACTTTCACTGTGTCGGCTTCCCAAATACCTGATTGCGAACCCGATACGTTAATGGTTTGGGCTTGAGCCACCAAGCCAACAAAAACGAAAAGCAATAAAAATCTAGTTTTCATAAGTGAAATGTGTTAGAATATTTGCGCAAAGGTAGGAGTTATTTTTCATTTCCTGTCTAATTCGTCGAAAATCTTTACCTTTGCAGCCCGAATTCAAAATCCAAAGAGTAATGGCATTACCTATCATTGGCGCTTTGGTGAAAGCCGCCGCCGAGATCAAGAATATACCTGTTGAAATCCGTCAGAACCACACCGACCCTGTGCGTGCCCAAAGGCGCGAGTTGCGCAAGCTGTTGGTGAAGGCGCAGTTCACGGAGTTCGGAAAATTCTATCATTTTGATGAAATCCTGCTTTCGAAAGACATCTTGCAGGAGTTCCGCAAGCGTGTGCCCGTATTCGACTACAACAAGATGCACGACGAATGGTGGCATCTCAACCTCGAAGGCAAACGCAACATCGCCTGGCCGGGCAAAATCAAGTATTTCGCCTTGAGTTCAGGCACTTCGGAAGCCGCCAGTAAATACATTCCCATCACTCGCGCCCTCAACAACACCATCACGCGTGCAGGCATCCGACAGCTGGTGTCGGCCACGCGCTACGATTTTCCCATCGGCTTTTATAACCGTGGCATCCTGATGATTGGCGGCAGCACTGATTTGCAATACAACGAGAAGTATCGTTATTATGCCGGCGACCTCTCGGGCATCTCCGCAGGCAAGATTCCGTCGTGGTTCGAGGCGTTTTATAAGCCTGGCCAGAAGATCTCGAAGGAACGCGACTGGGCCAAGAAGATGGACCTCATGGTGAAGGCCGCTCCCAAATGGGACATCGGCGTCATCGTGGGCGTGCCCGCTTGGGTGCAAATCTTGCTCGAACGCATCGTCAAGGAATACCATCTGAACACCATCCACGACATGTGGCCCAATTTGATGGTCTACGTCCACAGCGGCGTGGCTTTCGGACCCTACGAGAAGAGCTTCGAGCGGCTTTTTGGCAAAGAGGTGCTGTTTGTGGAAAGTTACTTGGCCTCGGAAGGTTACATCGCCTATCAGGTCGACTTGAAGAAGCGCGTCATGCAGCTTTTGGTCGACAACGGCGTCTATTTCGAGTTCGTGCCGTTCAATGACGAGAACTTCGATGAGGACGGCAACATTGTTGCCCATCCCAAGACGCTTTTGCTCTCCGAGGTGGAGGAGAACAAGGACTACGCCCTGCTGCTCTCGACCTGTGCCGGCACTTGGCGTTACCTCATCGGCGACACCATCAAGTTCATCAACAAGGAAAACTGCGAGATTGCCATCACGGGACGCACCAAACAATTCCTGAGCATCACGGGCGAGCACCTTTCGCAGGACAACATGACGCGTGCCGTCGACATGATGGCCGAAAAGCTGGGCGTCAACATCACGGAATTCACCGTGGCGGGAGTGCGTCACGACACAATGTATGCCCACCATTGGTATATTGGTTGCGACGAGCCGTTGGACGAGCAGGTCGCTCTCAAGCTGATTGACGAGAACCTTTGCCGGCTCAACGACGACTACGCCGTGGAGCGCACACAAGCCATCAAGGAGCTGTTTGTCGACGTTTTGCCCACCAAGTATTTCTATGAGTTCATGGAGCAGAAAATAGGCAAATGGGGTGGTGCCACCAAGTTTCCGCGTGTGATGAAGGGCAAGCGACTTGAGATGTGGGAGGAATACGTGAAAGGTATGAAGTCATGATGGAAATGGAGAGTTCGCCGGTTATTTTCGACAGGATGCCGGAGTTCAGCCGCATCGGGTCGTTCAGCTTCCTGTTTTGGGCCATCCTGATAGGTGTGTTCCTCTCGGTGGTGGTCAACATGGGGCCATCGTTCATCACCCTTGTGCAGACCAGTCTCCACCGTGGCTTCAGGTCGGCGGCATGGTTCGCCTTCGGCGTGATTCTCAACGATGCAATGGTCATCTCGTTGTGCATCCTTACCTCGGTGCAAGTGGTGATGAAGTCCGACTTCGAGGCGGCTTTGGCATGCATCGGTGCAGGTGTCATCTTGATACTATTCGGGGTTTACACTTTTCGACGAAAGGTGAAGGAACGCGATGAGATGATAGAAAAAAAGTCGGAGGAGATCATGAAAAACCAAGAGGACAAGCCCTCGTGGTTCGTGTTTCTTGGTAAAGGGTTTATACTCAATATTTTGAATCCCTTTGTGTGGCTGTTTTGGTTCACCTCAGTGGCCATGGTGGCAGGCAACATGGGTGGCAACAAGGTGAGCGCTATCGTGTTTTTTGCCATCATTTTGGGCACTACGCTGGCGATGGAACTGTTGAAGGCATGGGGCGCTGCCAAATTGAAGGTGTTTCTCAACGCCGAACGTACCACCATAATGAACCGCGTTGCCGGCATTCTGCTGATGCTCTGCGGTGCCTATTTCATCATTTTCAGGGGAATTGTCCACCTATTATGATGAAGCATAAACGACCCGTCAAACTGTAATTTGTTGGAAAGCCGTCCAAGGCGAAACTTGAGGCAACGGCGCCGTCACTTCGATTTGCGTCTTCAAAACGGGATGCTCGAAAGCGATGCGCCAAGCGTGCAGGCTGATGGAGGCATCAGGATTGCTGCGCGGATAGCCATATTTCAGGTCACCACGGATGGGGCAACCGATGTGCGCCAATTGGCAACGGATTTGGTGGTGCCTTCCTGTAAACAGTTCGACTTCAAGCAGATAAAAGCTTTCCGATTTCCCGACGACGCGATAACTCAGCCGCGCCAGCTTGGCTTCCTTGGTGCCTTCGGGCACGACGAACGACTTGTTCATCTTCTCGTTTTTCACGATATAGTCTTCCAGCACGTCGGCCTGCTTGGGTGGATGGTTCTTTACCAAAGCGAGGTAGGTCTTGCGGAAGTCGCGGTCTTTCACTTTCACCGTCATGCGCGAGAGGGCTTTGCTCGTTTTGGCAAAGACGACGGCGCCACTCACGGGGCGGTCGATGCGGTGGACGAGGCCGGCAAACACGTTGCCCGGCTTGTCGTATTTCTCCTTGATGTATTGCTTCACGTCGTCGAGGAGGCACACGTCGCCCGTCTTGTCGCCCTGCACGATTTCGGAGGGGAGCTTGTTCACGATAATCAGGTGATTATCTTCGTAGAGGATGCGATCTGATATGTTATTCATAGTTGTTCGTGTTAGGGCAGGGACTGACGTCGCCTGCTTATTGGTCTTTCGTCCCTACGGGACTGGGCTAAGGTAGATAACGTTCGTCAAATTCTATTCCATTGGCTTCCAAAAAGCGTATAAATTCGTCACGCACAGACTCTACACAATGATGTTTCTCTTGAGTCTCGATGTAACGTATGGTCTTTTTCAGCAGCGACGGACTGACGCAGAACGCGCCATAGCCTTCTTGCCAGGCAAACGATTCGTAATAATTGTCAAGGGTTTTTATCCATTTGCTACTGTTGGCCTTGATTTTCTGCACAAACTCAGACACGCTCATGGTCTTTGGCATGGTGGCCAAGATATGGATGTGGTTTTCTATGCCACCCACAGTGATAGGATAGCCGCCCACATTGTTGATGATGCCACCTATATATTGGAAGACTTGCGGTAAGTCTTCTTTCTGGATGCAGACCCCCGTACTTTTCACGTGGAAGACGATGTGGATGTTTAGTTTTGTGTAGGTGTTTGCCATGATATTATGTGTTTGCTAGCGCAGGGACTCACGTCGCCTGCTTATTGATGTGTCACCCCTACGGGGTTCCGTTGTGCTTGCCAGTCCCGTAGGGACGGCATATCACTACGCAGGTGACGTAAGTCCCTGCGACTCTACAATCACTCCACTGCCGATGACATACGGCTCCACCTCATGATAAACCACGCCAAACTGCCCCGGTGCCACGCCCGAGATAGCGACTTCTGACACAATGTCGGCGCCGCGCTCCGTGAGGCGAATCGTGCCATAAGTGAACTCCGGCTGGTGCCGAATCTTGAAGCGGACACGCTGACCGTCAACGAATTGCAGGGCAGGATTCATCGGCTGCAAGTCGCCCAAGGGGACGATGTTGGTGTATTGCGCCACGGGGTCGTAGCCCTGCGACACATAGACGATGTTGTTCGGAATGTCCTTCTTCACCACGAACCACGGTCCGCCGCCCAAGCCCAAGCCCTTGCGTTGCCCGATGGTGTGGAACCAAAATCCCTTGTGACGGCCCAGTTTCTTGCCCGTCTCAAGTTCCACGATGTCGCCAGGCATCTCGCCCAAATATTCGCGGATGTAGTCGTTGTAATTGATTTTTCCCAGGAAGCAAATCCCTTGGCTGTCGTGCCGTTCGGCGCTCGGCAGCTTGTATTGGGCCGCCAGTTTCCTGACTTCGGGTTTGGGGATGTCACCGATGGGGAAGATGACCTTGCTCAGTTGCGCGTAGGTGATGCGTCCGAGGAAATAGGTCTGGTCCTTGAAGGTGTCGGCGGCCGTGCCGAGCCAAAAGATGCCGTTTTCGTCCTCCCACGAGCGGGCGTAGTGTCCCGTCGCGATTTTGTCGAAGTTGTGGCCTTCCTTTTCCTCAAAGGCACCGAGTTTAATCCAGCGGTTGCACATCACGTCGGGATTGGGCGTGAGGCCCTTGCGCACCATCTCCATCGTGTATTTCCCGACGGTCTCGAAATACTCGTGTTGCAAATCCACGATGTCGAATTGGCAACCGTATTTCTTTGCAATATAGGTCGTTATCTCAATATCCTCCTCCGAGGGGCAGCTCGACAAATCCTCTTTGCCTTCCATACCTATTTTGATATAGAAGATGTGCGGGTCGTAGCCCTGCTCCTTGAGCAGCGGCACCACCACCGAGCTGTCGACGCCTCCCGAAACCAATGCGGCTATGTTCATCGTTCAAAATTTTTGCAAAAATAGGAATTTTTCGTCTGGTAGAGACGTTGCGCGCAACGTCTCTACATCAATCAGATAACGAATAAGGTTTATCCTCCGCCTTCAATCCTCTTTCGAGGTTAGGCTGCGAACCCATTTCGAAAACCAATTCCCCGCCTTGCATCAGCTGCTCGTGCGTGAGGTACAATTGGCTGATTTCCTGACCGTTGAAAACGACTTTTTGCACATATCGGTTCTCATCGCTCACCTCCGGCGCCTTGATTTCCAAGGTCTTGCCATTGCCTAAACGCACCTTCATATAAGGCAGGTAAGGCGCGCCCAGCACATATTGGTCGCTGCCCGGGCAAACGGGGTAGAAGCCCATCGCGGAGAAGATGTACCACGCCGACATCTGGCCGCAGTCGTCGTTGCCGCAAAGCCCGTCGATGTTGTTCTTGTAGAAGCGGTTCATGATTTCGCGCAGCCAATACTGGGTTTTGTAAGGCTTTGAGGTCCAGTTATATAGATAAGAGATGTGATGCGCTGGCTCGTTGCCGTGGTTGTAGCAGCCCATCAAGCCTTCTTCGGTGACATCCTCCGTGTTCTCGAAGAACTCAGGCGGCAGTTGCATCACGAAAAGTGTATCCAAATTGGATACAAACTGCACCTCGCCGCCCATCGCCTCGATGAGGCCTTTCACATCGTGCGGCACGTAGAACGAATACACCCACGAGTTGCCTTCCACGAAGCCCTCGCCCTCGGTGTCGAAGAGGCTGAAAGGCGTCTTCCATGTGCCGTCGCTCATCTTCGGTCGGGCAAAGCCCAATTCGGTGTCGAAGGTGTTGCGCCAGTTGGCGGCGCGTTGCTTGTAGGTCTCGGCCATTTCGGTGTTGCCGGCCTTGAGCGCGGCTTGGTAGATGGCCCAATCATCGTAGGCGTATTCCAAAGTGACGGAGACGCAACCGCTGTTTTTTTCGAAGGGCACATAGCCAAGTCGCTGGTAGTCATCGAGATTGACGTAATAGGGGCAAGTGGAGCTGCGTTGCATGGCTTCTAACATTTTTTCTAGATTGCTTCCACTTCGCATCGCTCGTGGCAGGCTCTCCTCGCAATGACGGGATACTCCCTTGACATAGGCATCCGAAAGCACGGAAACGCCATGATAGCCAATCATGCACCAGTTTTCGTTGCCCATGTGCGACCAAACGGGCAGCAGTCCGTGGACGCTCTGCTCGCTGTGCTTCAGCATCGACTGCACCATGTCGGCATTGCGTTGCGGCTGCAACAGGTTGAACAACGGATGCAGGGCGCGATAGGTGTCCCACAACGAAAACACGGTGTAGTTGGTGAAGCCCTCGGCTTGGTGGATGTTGTGGTCGAGGCCGCGATATTGCCCGTCCACATCCATATAAACGGAGGGATTGATCATCGTGTGATATAAAGAGGTGTAGAGCATCGCCTTTTGGTCTTCGGTGCCATCGGCTTGAATGACAGCGAGTTCCTTGTTCCATTGGGCTTGGGTCTCGGCCAAAAGTTGCTCAAAGTTCTTGCCTTCGGTCTCGGCTTGGAGGTTGCGCAAAGCGCCTTCGGTGCTGGTGGCGGAGAGGGCGACTTTCATCTCAAGGGTCTTTGGGTCGTTGAAGGTGAAATACGCCACGATTTTGCGGCCCGTCATCTCGGGGAAGTTATGGTTGACGCGGAACTTGCCCCAACCGCCGTTGTATTTGGGTTTTTCCAGTTCGCGGTAACCATAGTCGGCGATGGGCTGGCTGAAGCTGATGGCGAAATAGGTGTAATTCGTTCTTGCCCAGCCGTTGGTGATGCGGTAGCCCGTCAGCAAGGTGTCGTTTTCCGCGCGGAGGTTGGCCCAAAGGGTCTTGCCGTCGTAGTTGTAGATGCCGTGTTGCAGGTCGAGGATGAGGCAGCCGTCTTGTCCTTCTGGGAAAGTATATCGATGAATGCCAGCGTGTTCCGTGGCGGTCAGTTGGGCTTTGATGCCGTAATCTTGCAAGAAAACCTCATAATAGCCAGGCACGGCGATTTCGGTTTCGTGGCTGAAACGCGAACGATAGCCCGCATCGGGATTCGTCTGCGTTCCTGGGTTGAATTGGATTTCGCCCGTGATGGGCATCATCAAAATGTCGCCCAAATCGGAGTGGCCGGTGCCGCTGAAATGGGTATGGCTGAAACCCACTATAGTGCTGTCTTTATGCTGATAGCCAGCGCAATACTCGTACACTCGCGGCTGGTATTGCCCGTCAATGTTGTGCGGCACGGTGTCGGTGTCGGGGCTGAGCTGCACGATGCCGAAAGGCGCACAGGCTCCGGGAAAGGTATGCCCCATACCGTTGGTCCCGATGATGGGGTTGACGTATTGGAGGTAGTCGGCGACGGGTTCTGGCTCGGTGGTCGCGGCCGGTTGTTCGCTGCAACCGATCATCGTTAATCCTATGAGAACCCATAGAGGATGATGTATTTTCATGTGTTTGATAGTTTTAAATGGCAAAATTAGAATAAAAAACGAAAACTTCCACAAGAAACGAATAATGGATTTTGACTATATTTGCAGCCGATGAAAATCTATCTGCATATCGTCGTGTTGTTATTGTTGATGGTGGTGGGCTGTGCCCGAACCGTTGATGATGGGGTTGAAGAGGTGGTGGCCTGCACCTCCAATGTAGAGACGCGCCATGGCACGTCTCTACCAACTGATGTATCGCCCGAACTGGCCGCCATCGACAGTTTGATGTGGCGGCAGCCAGACAGTGCGTTACAATGTATTATGACCTGTAGAGACGCAATGCTTGCGTCTCCCAACACACCCGATGGTGATTCCATGGAGACGCATGCAATGCGTCTCTACAACGAACATTATTACCAATTGTTGTTGGCCGAATTGCTGTATAAGAATGATTGGAAACAAAGCAACAGGGAGAATCTGCTGAGGGCGGTGGATTATTTTGATTCTATTGTGGATGGTGCTGATGGGCGTAATGCGGACGCACGCGGTAATGCGGACACACGCGGTGTGTCCCTACAAAGGGATGCGTTTTTGACGGCGCGGGCACATTATATTAATGGTGTGGGGTTTTATGAGAAGGGCGACGTGGTGAATGCCTGCGCGGAATACCTGAAGACCTTGGAGGTGATGGAAGCGCATTTTGAGGAGAGGGAATTGGTGAAAAAGAAAGCCATTTTTATGACCTATACCTACAACCGTCTCATGGAGCTTTTCTCGACCCAGTTTATGATGGACCCTGCCGTTGAATGCGGGGAAAATGCTTTGTCGTTTTGTAGGATTGAACCGACTTCTTCAGAAGGCGTTTCAAATATTCTTTATCGTATGGGAAAACAATACGATAAAATGCATGAAATAGATAAAGCGAAACAGTATTATGAATTAGCTTTAGAAAATATTTCAAATACAGATAACATGGTGTATAGAGATATTGTTTCAAGCAAGGCTCTTTGTGACTATGAAATGAATGGTGATGTGAAACAAGCTTTGGATAAACTTAATTATACCCTCATTTATGCGAAGACAGATAATGAACGACTTAACCGCTATCTGACCATTGGCGGGATTCATTTTTTGGAGCGTAATTATGACTCTGCCATATTCTATTTGGAACCCGTGTTTGAAGATAATGATGCAGGGCTACAAGCCCAAGCAGCAGGTTATTTGCGTATTGTTTATGATAGCATAGGAGACGTTGAGAAATCTAATGTCTATATGCGGTTTTTGACAAATCAGAAGAAACCTGATGGGGAAACCAAAGCCTTGGTCTCGAAACTCGAGGATTTGTACAAGAACTATTCGAACCAAAAATTAGAGAAACAAGCTGAAGCCGAACGAAAAATAGCCGAGAAGCGGGTGATGAACACTGTAATCCCCATCGCTATCGCAGTTGCTTTGGCTATTTTCTGTGTATTGGTATTGAGAAACAGGAGACAACTGAAGCATCAGCAAGAAAAAGCGGACAGGGCATTGGGCGAGGCGAAGCAAGAACACGAAAAGGAACTGAGGCAAAGACAAGTTGAGGCCGACAAGACATTGGAAGAGACAAAAAATAAATATGAGGAAGAGCTGAGACAACTGAAAGCGGAAACAGAACAGCAGTTGGAGGATGTGGAAAGGAGGCACCGGCAGTGGATTGCCGAGGCAAAAGAACGGCACGAAGAAGAATTGAGAATGCAGAAAGACCAGGCTAACAAGGAGATGGAGAAGACCAAGAAACGACACGAGGAGGAATTGGAAGCGGAACGGTTGGCCTACCAAGCGGAAATGGCGGAGAAAGAGGCCATGGCACAGACAGAACGCAGACTGCACGAGGAAGCGTTGAAAAGGCATCAAGTAGAGACCGAACAGAGGATGACAGCGGCCGAGCGAAAGCATCAGCAAAAACTGAAAGAGATTGCCCGGAAGCATGAGCTGGAGATGCAGGCGCAGCAAGACAAGACCAAGGAAGAGGCGGAGCAAACACGCAAGCGACACGCATCGGAGCTGGAGGCAGAACGGCTGGCCTACCAAAAAGAACAGGAAGCCTTGCGGCAAAGCCTCCGGCAGCGTGAAGAACAGGTGAACGCCATGGAAACGGCCTTGGTCCAGCAACGCGAGGAGGCGGAGCGGCGGCGCGAGGCTTTCCTGAAGGAGCCGATATGCCAACGCATCAACGAGCTGTTGCATGGCAGACACATCACCACGCGCGACACGTCGTTCAAGCACGAAGCCATCGCCCTAAAGGAAGAGGACTACAAGCAACTCAAGGAGGCCGTGGAAAGACATTACAAGGGTTTTGACAATATGCTGTTGAGCCAATGCCCGAGTTTGAGGCATAGCGACTTGGCGCTTTGCCACCTGCATCTGATGGGACTGGGAGAAGGCGAGATAGCGGCGTTGAGAAGCCGGACTTACTCGGGAATCAAGAAGCAAAACGAGAGCTTGCAGGAGAAGCTTGGGATGAAAGGAAGCGTGGCAGAGTTGGTTTTGAGGGTGGCAGAAGGATTGTGTGGAAATCAAATTGACACCCAAATTGATGCAATTGATGGAACCAGACCACTGAAAAGAGGATGGATTTTGGACAAAAACGATAGATTGGTGCAAGAAAGTGGGATGAAAAATATGCAGAAAAGTATGCAGAAAATCGTCATGTTGATTTCGGCATCACCTGATATAACGCTTTCAGAAATGGCAAGCCAACTCGGCATGAGCCGGAATGGTGTTGACAAGAACATCAGAAAGCTCAAAGAGCAAGGGATCATTCGTCGTGTTGGGCCTGACAAGGGAGGGCATTGGGAAGTGATTAGGTAGGAGTTACCAGTTGTCAGTTGTTCAGTTGTCAGTTAACAGTTGCCTGTTAATATATTGGCATTCATCTATCTATGTAATGCGCTTCCCGCATGTTGATCGTGGCCAGCGTACTTCCTTTTCTTTGGGCTTAATTACAGGTGAATGATGGAAAAAAGTTGGAGGAAACGGGTGGTTTTCTCCTTTGTTTATTTTGTAACTTATTGATTATCAAGTTTTACCCCCCCCCCCTATGGAGAAATTCCAACATTTCTCCAGCATGGTTTTGTGCTCTGTGATTTTTGATAGCCTAATTTTGCTATCGAAAACTTAAACACAAAACACAAACCTTAAAATCACAAAACTATGATCAAATTAAAACAAATAATTCTGATGCTCTGCTTAGTCCTTTCAGGAGCATTGTGCTACGCCAATGGCGAGGCCAGAACAGGAAATGAAAATGATGGACATAATGTGCCCATCGAATTAAAGGAAAGCACTGGAGCAAGTAGCTTGGACAAAAGCAGTGCGATTAATCCTTTTATTAATGGTCATGTACTGGCTGTTGTGTTCAGTGAAAACCTTGGGCAAGTCTCTGTAGAACTTGCCACGGCTGCGGGTGCTTCAGTGCAATGCCTTTCGGTGTTTACGCCGAATGGCTTGCAAGTTTACATTCCCAACACTGGGAATTACGTTGTCACTATTACACTTTCCAATGGGGATGTGTATGCTGGTGAGTTTGCGGTAATGGATTAAATGAACAATTCATACTTAGATATCTGATACGATGAAAAAGCAGACACGCTTGCTATTTGCAGCAATGATAATTGTTGCAATGGCTGCAACCCTCTTCGTCGGTTGCAAGAAGGAAAAAGACGAAGCGGCGGCCACTGCCGACAGAAGCGAGGCACAAGCCTTGCTGAACCGAATCGAGGCGTTCCAAACGCTGCGCGATGCCGTCAATTCCGGAGCAAAAGCAGACGGAAACATGACGGTGGAGGAGATGCGTCAAGCTCTTGACCTTGTGTCGAACTATGAGCACAGCGAACACATGACCTACTGCCTGAACACCACACTTGACACCTTGCATGTGGCCATGCCAGCTGTTGACGGTGAGGGCTATGTAAGCAATTCCGATGTGGTGGCAACTTACAATGCCTTTGAGACCGCCTTGGAGAAATGTATGCTTGGAGTAAACGATGGAATGAATGTGCCGAGTTATTTCAGCATTGTAATGCCCAATGGAGAAACGAAAGACGGCACTGACATCAATGTGGTGTTTTCAAGGGGTGTTCCCTCCAACGATTCTCTTGTGGCTTATCCTGGACCGTTTGGTGAAGATGATGATTGGTATTGGGGAGAAAATAGAGGAAAATGCGATGGTACTTGTTATGGGTCAGATGCAGCCGACCAATTAAGTTTAAGATTTGCATTTGACAATACGCCCCCAAGCCCAGGATGGATTCTTGTACTTTCCAATGTGGAATATGTTAAATACATTGCTACTATGGTTGAGTATACAGAGGGGAATCCATATGTTTATTATGAGGATCCCAATCCCGAGGGCTGTTCTGATAGTTGGCTTTTTGCGCACAAAGTTAACTTCGGAGACGAAGGTGATATCCCTTGCATTGACCATGACGAACTAAACTGTTATCATAGAAAAATCACAAGATTGGTATGCCGTTCATCGGGACCATTACACTATTCTCCAAATTATCATTCTCCTTATAACCAATGCGAGGTAATTGACAGAGATTTATATCCGAAATCTTCGCATTCAACTGAAATAGATTTCGTTACCGAGCTGGTTCATATTGCAAAAGTCAGGTATTGTGGTGCCTATTGGATTGATCCAAATCCTGTACAATGAACACATATAACTGTTTTAGAAAAAATGTCATGGCATTGCTTCTGATATTATTTATCAGTAGCAATGCTTGTGCTCAAGACATTTTATGGGAATATGTCAGGACTTATGACGCAAATGAAACCATCACCCCTAACTTGATGCAGTCACTTACCGAGCTTGAATCGGGCGACATCATCGTCAATGCTTCTTGGAAGGACAAAAGCATCAATGGAACCAGAAGTGAGAATCCTGGTCTGATGAAGTTCTCTCCGGATGGCGTTTTGCAGAAGGAGGTTTATTGGTCTCGCTTCGGTTACCGTTCTGATGACCAATATATTATTGAATCACCCGACCATAACATCATTGTGATGGGCCATTTCCTCCCCGACAGAGACCCTGATTGTGCCAATTTTGTTCTTGAAGGTTCCGACAAAGCGTATCTGTACTTCTACAAGATGGACAGCAACTTTAATATGATTGACTCAGTTGAATACTTGATACCTCTCGATACGACCAACAATGCGGCATTTTACCAGGCGGGCACTTGGCAATACCCAAATATTAGCATGGCTAAAATCAAGCTGACATCTTCTTTTGTGGAGGATGGCTGCATTGTCGGTTCTTACACCAAAACCCAGACGAGGTATAACAATTATGCCTTGGACTCGCTTTTCTTTTTCAAGATGGATTTCGATGGGAATTTCTTGGTTCATAAAGGTATATCATTGGGCGACCGAGGGAGTGACCCTTATGCCTTCAATGACCAAATGATCAGCAACGACATCGGCTATGTTCATTATCATTCGGGGCAAAACAATTCAAAAAACATAGGTGACCATTGCGTTTTAGTGGATAAGGAGTTTAATTATGTAAAAACAATGGGTGTTGACGTTTTGCCGTATAACGGACCGAGATACATAGATTTTGAATTGGTAAGAAAGAGTCCCTGGGGTACGACATTCCTTTCATGCCTTATCGATTACGATAACAAGACCTATTGCCCGAATCCGCTGATTATGGAGGTTGAAGAAAACAATGCCTACGTCCATGTTCTTCATCGAAAAGAGGCGGTCTCATTTGATTATGACATGACGGCGTTGCGGTCGCCCGCCTGCTTTACTGACGACGGCACTATTTGGGCATACACTCGCGACCGTGGTCTTTATCGAAACCATGATTCGTGGATAATGATTGAAAAGCTGAACCGCAACTTCGAGTTGGTGCAAGAGGTTTATTATCCTTATCAGGAACGGACAAACCTCAACTGTAATTCGTATTACGTCACTCGTGATGGAGGAGTGCTTCTGCTATCCTATTGTCACGAACTGGATAACACAAACATCAACCACTATGTTCTGACAAAATTCCCCGCTGAGGCTTTTGTAGGTATTGACGAAGCCCACGACAACGGCCTGAAGGTGGCCATCGCTTATCCTAATCCTGGGAAGAAAGTGCTGAATATCAGGACGGGATTGAAGGACGCGCGGGTGGAGGTGTATGATATGAGTGGGAGGATGGTTCACAATCAACAAATCACTGACAATATCACTTCGATAAACGCCGAAAGCTGGCCTTCGGGGGCGTATGTCTGGAAGGTTTACACAAATCAAGTCGGCCCTTCGACAGGCTCAGGGATCTTGGTGGAAAGTGGGAAGTGGATGAAGGAGTGACTCCCTCCTGCCTGGGGTGGTTTAGAGTTGATGGGAAGTTGTTTGTTGTTCAGTTTCGTTAGGCGAGCTAACAAATAATTCCTCATAATTTTTGGTCTACTGTTTGGCATGGAGAGAAGCTTTCATTTTTTTTCGTAGTTTTGCCGAAAAATTTGCACGATGGCCATTCCAAGGGAGACAGTGGAACAAATCCTTCAAGCCGCTCACATCGAGGAGGTGGTGGGCGAGTTCGTCACGCTGAAAAAACGCGGGTCGAACATGTGGGGCAATTGTCCTTTCCACAACGAGAAGACGCCGTCGTTCAGCGTCAACCCGGCGCGCAACATCTTCAAATGCTTCGGCTGCGGCAAGGCGGGCGACTCGGCCAAGTTCCTCATGGAACACGAGCATTTCACCTATCCCGAGGCCCTGCGCTACCTCGCCAAGAAGTACAACATCAAAATCGAGGAGAAGGAGCAGACCCCAGAGGAAATCATGCAGCAGAGCATCCGCGAGAAGATGTTCAACATCAACGAGTTCGCCGACAAGTTTTTCGTCGACACCCTGTGGAATACCGAAGAAGGCAAGAGCATCGGACTGGAGTATTTCCGCGAGCGCGGCTACAACAATCCCATCATCGAGAAGTTCCATCTGGGCTACAGCCCGTCGCAGTGGGACGCCTTCACGACCTACGCCAAAAAGAACGGCTATAACGACGAACTTTTGGAGCAAATCGGCTTCTCCATCAAGGGCAACAAAGGGCTCTACGACCGCTACCACGGCCGCGTGATGTTCCCCATCCACAACCTCACGGGGCGCGTCATCGGCTTCGGTGGACGCATCCTGAAAAACGACCCCGAGAAGAAGCTGGCCAAATACCAAAACTCGCCTGAATCAGAGATTTACGACAAGAAACAGACGCTCTATGGCATCTATTTCGCCAAAAACGCCATCGCGCGGCAGGACGAGTGCATCCTGGTGGAAGGCTACTTCGACGTGCTGCGGATGCACCAAATCGGCATCGAGAACGTGGTGGCCAGCAGCGGCACCTCGCTGACGATGGAGCAAATCCGCCTCGTGAAACGCTACACGAAAAACATCACGATGCTCTACGACGGCGATTCGGCGGGCATCCATGCCGCCTTGCGTGGCACCGACATGATTTTGGGCGAAGGCATGAACGTGCGCATTGTGGTGCTGCCCCCTGAGCACGACCCCGACACCTTTGGTCGCGACTTTTCGGCGGAATATGTCAGCAATTACCTGAAAGACAACGCCAAGGACTTCATCCGCTTCAAGACGGAGCTGCTGCTGAAGGACGCCGAAAACGACCCCATCAAGCGCGGGCAGGTCATCCGCGACATTGTGGAGACCATCTCCGTCATCCCCGACAGCATTTTCCGCATCACCTACGTGAAGGAATGCAGCCGCCTGCTCGACATGCCTGAACAGACGTTGACGAACGAGCTGAACAAGATTCTTCGGGCAAAGATGAGGAAGACGTTGGGCATTGATGACAATGTGGTTTCCGAGACGGAAACCACGACAGTGACACCCAAACAAGAGGAAACCGTCGAAGACCAGCTGCCAGCGGGCTACTATCAGGAGCGCGAATTGGTGAAGCTCCTGCTGATGTACGGCCAGGAAATGATTGTGGACGAGCGCATCGATGAAGACGGAAACAGCATCCTCGAACAGGCTTCAGTGGCGCAATTCATCGTCGACGACCTCAAAAACGATGGATTCCTGTTCACCAATGCCGTCAACAAGAAGATTTTCGACCTCTTCGACCAAGCCCTTGACGAGGGACGCATTCCCGACGACCAGTTCTTTGTTTCTCACGAGGACGAAACCATTGCCCAGTTGGCCGCCGACCTCCTCTCTTCGCCTTACAAACTCGACCAGTGGGAGAAACACGGCATCTTCGTCAAGCGCGAGGAGGACGTGCTGAAAGCCACGGTGTTATCTTCAATTTACCGTTATAAGGATCTCATCGTCGAGGAACGCCGCAAGGCCATCGAAGAGGAACTGAAAGCCACCACCGATTCCGACGACCAGCTCATCTTGCTCAAGCAAAAGAAAGACCTCGACGACATCCGTAAGACCATTAATAAGGAATTGGGCATCGTGATTGCTAAATAGACTTGCAGGCACAATAATACATGTCATTCCTTGCTTGGGCTTGTGGGCATGGAATCTATGGATTATTGGGCCGTCCTGTATATATCATTTTTCAAGCCGCCCGATATAGATTCCCGCATCGCACGGCCCCACCTTGGAATGACATATCGGGCTATTTGTATTCAAAAAAACACTACCTTTGCAGCCAAATTTTTCAACTATGTTTACAAGGCGTAAAAGATGGCGTGTCCCGGCCGGACAGGAACCGACAGCATTGGATAGAAGGGTGATGGCGATGGAGGCCAAAGGTGCCTTGGTGCCCAAACGCAGCCTCATCCGCACCCCCGAAGAGATTGAAGGCATCCGAAAAAGCGGCGTCATCAACACGGCCATCCTCGACCTCGTGGGCGAGAAAATCCACGCGGGCATGAGCACGCTCGAAATCGACGAACTCGTCCACAACTACACCATCGAACACGGTGCCATTCCCGCCTGCTTGGGCTACGAAGGCTTCCCCAAGAGCGTGTGCACTTCCATCAACGAGGTGGTTTGCCACGGCATCCCCTCGGCCAAGGAAATCCTGAAGGAAGGCGACATCATCAACGTGGACTGCACCACCATTTTGGACGGTTTCTACGCCGACGCCTCACGCATGTACGTCATAGGCCAGACCTCGGCCCGCAAGCAGAAGCTGGTCGATGTGGCTAAGGAATGTCTCTATATCGGCATGGAAGCCGCCAAGCCTTACGGCTTCGTCGGCGACATCGGCAATGCCATCGAGAAGCACGCCCACAAGAACGGCTTCAGTGTGGTGCGCGACCTTTGCGGTCACGGTGTGGGCCTCAAGTTCCACGACGACCCCGAGGTGCTGCACTACGGCAAGAAAGGCGTGGGCATGGTGCTCGTCCCGGGTATGGTGTTCACCATTGAGCCGATGATTAACATGGGCACGTGGAAGGTCTTCGTCGACAGCGCTGATGGCTGGACCGTCATCACTGAGGACGAACTGCCCTCAGCCCAATGGGAGCACACCTTCCTGATGACCGAGACAGGGTTGGAGATTTTGACGCATTGATCATTGATTTTCGAAAACCATTGTTGTAGAGACGTTGCGCGCAACGTCTCTACCAGTTTTATCAAAACTGGAAATAGATAAACGCCTGCAAATCGGCGGTGATGAACTGATAGATGACGAACACGATGAGGGCGCACACCACCACCATCAGCGGGGTCGGCATCTTGGCGAACCAAAGGCGATAACGCCGCTTGAAATTTTCCGGCAACCAATGGATAATCAGACCTATTACAATGAGGATGAATACGTTGCGATAGTGAACGATGATGTCTGGAATCTGTTCCAAACGCCAATGGCTGCCCATCTGGTTGACCATGTTCTTGGCTGTGTTCCAAGCGGTTTCGTTGGCCACGGCGGGGTCGAGGTTCGAGCCGCTGCGGAAGAACAGTCGGGTGAAGGTGATGAAGGTGAAAGTTTGGAAGACGGCCCATGCGTCTTGCAACCATTGCCAAGCCTTCTGTCCGCCAAAAAGATTGTAGAGCATCCTGATCATGTTGCCTGCCAGCACAATCATGCACCACACAAACAGCACGTTGAACACGGGCCGAGGTGCAAAGACGCACAAGACCCTCAGCAGGAAGGTGGCAGCTAATATAAATAAGGTGCGACCGTAGATGCTCCAGTCTTTCCAAAAACGGTAGAACAGCATCCCGATGCCGTTCAAACCACCCCAAATCATGAAGTTCCACGAGGCGCCGTGCCACAGGCCGCCGAGCAGCATCGTGTCCATGCGGTTGATTTCGGTGGTGATGTCCTTGCGGGCATTGGGCTTGAAGATGGCAATTAATGCGACAATCAGTGCGACGGCGCCCACGCCCAAGGCCACCCACCAGCTGCTCGAGAGGAACACGGCGATGGCGGCAATCATGATGATGATGCAGAACGAGCCGAAGGTGCCGTTGCGGTTGCCACCCAGCGGGATGTAGAGGTAGTCCTGCAGCCAACGCGAGAGTGAGATGTGCCAGCGTTTCCAGAACTCGCCCGGGCTCTTGGCCTTGTAAGGCGAGTTGAAGTTCTTGGGCAGATAGAAGCCCATCAGCATGGCCACGCCGATGGCGATGTCGGTATAGCCCGAGAAGTCGGCGTAGACCTGCAGCGAATAGCCGAACAAGGCCATCAGGTTCTCGAAACCCGTGTACAGCAAAGGCTGCTCAAACACGCGGTCGATGAAGTTGACGGCGATGTAGTCGCTCAAGACGATTTTCTTCACCAAACCGTTCATGATCCAGAACACGGCGATGCCGAACTGCTTGCGGCTGAGGAAGTATTTCTTGTGGAGCTGCGGGATGAACTCGTTGGCCCTCACGATGGGACCCGCCACCAGCTGTGGGAAGAAGCTCACGTAGAACCCGAAGTCGAAGAGGTTGTGGACGGGCTCGATGCGTTTGCGGTAGACGTCCATGATGTAGCTGATGGCCTGGAAGGTGTAGAACGAGATGCCCACGGGCAAAAGGATGGTGTCGACGCTGAAGCGGGTGTCGCCCGTGATTTGGTTGCCCACCCACGAGAACACGTCGAACACGCGGAAGTCGTAGCCCGTCAAGTCGTTGAGCACGTCGGTGAGGAAATAGGCGTACTTGAAATAGAACAGCGTCGACAGGTTGATGATGACGCTGAGCGCCAGCACTATATTACGGCTCGCGTCTTTCTTTCGCGTATGGAGCCATTTTCCCGCGAAGAAATTATATAAGGTGATGAAAATCAGGATTAAAGTGAAGAGTCCGCTGGTCTTATAGTAGAAAAACAGGCTGACAAAAAAAAGGTAGGTGTTGCGTAGCAGGCACTTGTTCTTGAACAGGCAGAACAGGGCAAACACAAAGGCAAAAAACGCCCAGAAATAGAACTGGGTGAACAGCAGAGGATGGGCCTTGTCGAACGAGAAGACCTTCCCTAGGAAGTCCAATGCTATCTCAGGGCTGAATGTCATCGTGTGATGGGGTTGTGTTTGATATGTTCTATATATTTTGTAATCAAAGCGTTATATATTAGATCGCCGAGCAGCATATAGCCGTCGTTGGTGAAGTGCACCTTGTCTTTCTTGGCCAGACCAGCTTTTTCCCATTCTTGCATCGAGCGGAGGCCGCCCATGATGTCGAATTGGTCCCACAAGGCTGCGTTGTAGGTTTTGGCCATCTCTTGGAAGGCTTCTTGTACAATCAAGCCGTTGGTGTTGACCTCGTAGCGTGTCTTTTTCTTGACTTTGATACGCTTGAAACTGTCGTTGTTGGTCATGAAGAGCAGGGCACAGTCTGGGTTAACCCGTTTGATGATTTGGATGAGTTCGTCGTAGTTCTCCATGAATCCTGCTTTCGTGAAATCTTTCTCCGATGCGTCGTTGATGCCGATGCCGAAGATGACGAGGTCGGGGCGGATGAGCTCGAGGTCACGCTCAAAGTCGTCGCAGCGCAGGTAGGAGGGCACGCTGGCGCCGTTGACGCCCACGCCGTGAACGTTGATGCCTTCGTGCCCGTTCTCGAGTAGCGCACCCGTTATGGTGAACGAGCCTGGCAGGGTGTCGAAGCGGATGCAGACCGAGTCGGTGAGGGTGCCGAGGTTGAAGGTAAAAGCCGACCGTGTCTTGTCATAAACGCCTTCGATGGAGTTGCCGTTGTAGCTCACCAAAGGAACGACGTTCTCGGTTTCAGAATAGCCGATGAGGGTCACTTTGTCGAATGCGAAGTCGGGAGTGAAGGCCGTGGGGTTCTTGGCTCTTGTCATGATGCTCACCGTGGCTTCGGGGTCTGATGTGGTGATGGCGGCACCGGCCAGTCCCATGCGTTTGTCGGTGTCTCTGACGACGGCGTTGCGGCAGTAGAACCATTGGCCCGTTGAGCGTACCATATAATAAGACGGGTTGTTGGTGCCGCCTGCGGTGAAGGGAAACACAAATACCTGTCCGCCCATCAGGTCGTGACGGAGGCTCAGCAGATCGTCGCGAAACTGTTGAGTGAACACACCAGCTTGCACGTGCGAGCCGCCGATGTGCATGATGTTGAGGCTGCCTTCGCCAAACATAACGACAGTATCCATCTTCTGGAAGAAACGTTCCATGTCCGTGTCATCGCCAGGCAACAGCAGTTTGTTGCGGTTGAAATGGGCAAACGAGTAACTGGGCACAGGGCGTAGCTGCGGTAGCATTTGGGCTGGCAGGAGCCCGCAACAGAATGTCAGGGTTAAGATAATCAGCAACTTTTTCATCTTTTCATGATGGGATAAGTGGGTTGATAGGTGGGTAGTTTGATGCGGCGCGACGTGCGGATAGAGTCTTGTTCACGGTCGAGGTTGACGAATTCGATGACTTTTTCGCTAGGCACGTGCTGGCGCAATTTGTAGAAGTCGTAGTACATGGAGAGCGACTTAGCCAGGTTGGTGCCAATCTCTTGTGCGCCACGGAAGGTGAAGTGGATGTAGTCGGGGCCGGCCATGGGTGGGTTGTGCTTCACCCATTGTGCCATCGAGCCTTCGCCACCCATTACATGGAACATATCCCAATAGGCCACTTCGTTGCGCAGTGCCATCACGCGGAGCGAGTCGTTCAACTCAGGCAGGTTCTTCCAAGTGCCAATCTTACCTCCGTAGCTTCGGCCCATGTCGGCAGGACCGATGAAGAGCAGGGTGGCGTCGGGGGCAACGCGTTTCATGTAGCTGATTTGTCGTTCTAGCTCGTCCATGTATAGCTTGATGCTCTTCGTCGAACTGATGCCTGGCATGCGGTTGCCTCCAAATTGCAAGATGATGAGCTCGGTGTTCAGCAGCTTGAACGACTGACGCATGGTAGCCTCGTCGAGGCGGGTGAAAATGTTGCCGGCGCAGCCACGCAGGGCTACGTTGTCGACGGCCACCCCTGGGTCGCCATCCAATAGGACGGCATAGATTTCGGCGTTGCCCTTGAAGCTGATGGTGCCACGCCTGACGTCGGCAGGTAAAATCCAGGTGATGAGTGAAACACTGTCGTTGGCCGCTAGCGTCTTGGGGTCGGTGCTTATCGTGTCGCACTTCAAAGTGGCGGTGAAGCCTTCGCTGTTTTTGCCGAGCAGCACCGATACCGTCGAGATTTCCTTGGCGCGTTCAAAGGCCTGCGAATGGTGGGTCTGGCTGAAACTGATGCTGCCGCTTCCCGTCACCTGACCGAACTGCGACATCACGCCATAGCGGTTGTGAGAGGCGCGCGAGGCGTCGCCATACACCATGTAGCGGAGCAGACCCGATGCGTTTTGCGACACCGAGATGGTGGGGACAGGCTGAATGGCGGGGATCATGTTGGGTCCCGATCCGCCGAAGTGCTCTTGCAGCTTCTGGCGGAGTACCGACGAGATGCGGTCCATCTCGATTTGCGAGTCACCATAGTGCATGATGCGGCAGATGCGTCCGTCTTGTTGGGCTTGTTCGAGTTGCTCGAAGAGGGTATCGAAGTAGGTGTAATCGTCGTTAGGCAGGTAGATGCGGTTGGGGTTCTCCTTGAGGTAGTCGCGGAAGAAGCGCATGCTGTCCAAAAGGTTGTCGGAGACGGTCATCTCGAAGCTGCGCGTCACCTGGTTGAGCACGGCGTCGACGTCCACTTCTTGTTGCGTCGGCGTACGGTCTTCAGCATACGACGGGAAACGCAACGTGGTGTTACCCAAGTTGATGCCGTCGGCAGGGAAGAAGAACCACGCCACGCCCAAAATAAGCATAACGGAGAGGATGAATATCAGTGTGCGTATCGATTTCATGACTTGAAAATGCGGTTTGCGAAACGGTCGGCAAAAATACGCAAAATCTGTTTTTGGGAAGCAAAATGGCGGGAAAAAACACCAGTCGCCAAGAAATCAAAAACTTTTTTTCGACCCCCTTCCCACCTTATATTAATAATGCGTATCTTTGCCGCCCAAAAAAGTCTCAAAATAGAGATAAACAATCCAATAAATTTTTAAATCATCAAATATCAACAAATTAAAAGCAAAACAACAATGAAAAGGAAATTTACCTTGCTGCTGACAGCCCTAAGCCTGTTGGCATTCCTTGCCCCAGCTGTTGCATGGGGGGGGGTAAAACCTGCTGATAACCAGCGAGTTACACAAAAAGAACGTGAAACATTAACCGCCCAAATTCCCGATAGAGGCGAAGGTCAGACGAGAGACAACTACACTGGAACTTTTACAAGAATTACTAGTGCAGCAGATTTTGTTACTGGTTATTATGTGATGACTGGTAGCCAAAATGCTTCGACTAATAATAAGGCTCTTGGAAGTACTGCTAATTCGAATGGCCGTATTGAAGGCGTTCAAGTCACAATTAGCAATAATTCTATTACTAATCCGAATACCACAGTCGTTTATTACGTCACAGTCTCTACAAGTGGTACCACAACTACATGTACTTTCCAAAACGTTTCTACTAGCAAGTATATGTACCAATCATCAACCACTAGTGGTAAGGGTATGGGATTCAGCGACGAAGAAAAGAGTATTACTTTGAGTGGATACAATTCAAGTTCTCCAATTGGTTTCAAGTTCACTTTGAATCAGACAAGTAATAATTTTTTGAAATGGAATAATTCTTCAAGTTGGTTTGCCAATTATGCTAATGATTACTCAACTTCAATGGCTCCAGTTGAATTATTCAAACTTCAAGAAACTCCTTCCACCGACCCCTCTCTTTCTGTAAGCCCCACTTCCATCGCTTTCGGGGAGAAGGAAATCAATGGTTCTTACCAAGAGACCTTCACCGTCAATTATGCCAACCTCAACGAAAACTTGACGGTTGCAGGCTTTGAAGGCATTACGGTTTCGCCTGCCACTATCGAAGTTGGCGAAGGCACAGGCGAGGCCACCGTTACCGTCACTTATGCTCCTACCGCTGTGGGTAGCATTGAAGGCAACATCACCGTTAGCAATACAGAGGACGAAGTGAGTCAAACGGTTGCCGTCACGGGTTCGGCTTATGACCCGGCAAACCTTCCAGTGTTTCAAAAAGTAACAGACGCCTCTCAAATTACCACCGATGGTGTGTATCTTATGGTGGAAACGACAAAGG
This sequence comes from Bacteroidales bacterium, assembly GCA_017477425.1. Taxonomy (GTDB): domain Bacteria; phylum Bacteroidota; class Bacteroidia; order Bacteroidales; family F082; genus Limimorpha. The sequence goes on along the minus strand of JAFUVT010000029.1, from coordinate 106,235 downwards.
GTAAGGCGAATGCAGGTGCGATAAGCAATAACGCTCTCTCAACCGTTGACGTAGCGATTTCCGATGGCCAAGTGCTAACTTCCTATAATGAAGAGGGCAAACCTTATACCATTACTCTTGAAGCTGCAACTGATGGTTACTACATCAAGATCAACGGACAATACTTGAACAATGCAAATTCAACCAACTTGGCTCTTGGAACAACGGGGGCAAGCGTTTGGACATTTAACAATAACGAAACTTATGGCGGTTTCCTCATCCAAAACAGTTCGAATGGCAATCGCTTCATTGGTGGGGCAAATTCTGACGTAGAGACATATAAGGCATATGCTACAAGTAATATGTCGAGTAATCCGCCCGCGATTCTTTACAAACTTTTCAATGCTAATCAAGTAGCCATTCCTACTTTTAGTGTTGAAGCTGGCACCTATACCTCGGCACAAAGCATAAGCATCAGTTGTGAAACCGAAGGTGCTACCATCCAGTACAAAACCACAGAAAATGGTGAATGGCAAAACTATACCGCTGCCATCACTGTCAGCGAGACCACAACCATCTGGGCCAAAGCCACCAAGGAAGGCATGGACGACAGTGACATTGCTACAGCCACATATACCATTGTGATTATCGAGCACGCTGGAACCGAAGCTGACCCTTATTCGGTAGCTGATGCCCGCAACCTTATCGATATGGGTGAGCCTTATCCTGAAGGTGTTTATGCCGCAGGTATTGTATCGGAGATTGTTACGGCTTATAGTGAGCAGTATGGTAATATTTCATACAATATTTCAACCGATGGTACCACTGAGGCTGACCAGCTCCAAGCCTTCCGGGGCAAGAGCTACAATGGTGAAAACTTCACATCCGAGGATGACATCCAAGTGGGCGACATCGTTGTGATTTATGGCGATTTGACGAAATACAACAGCACTTATGAGTTCGCTGCCAACAACCAACTGGTTTCGTTGGAGCGTCCTGTCGTTCCCACCATCACGGTCAATCCTACTTCACTCATAGGCTTCACCTACGAGCAAGGCTATGGCCCGAGCGAAGCACAAATGCTCACCGTCAGCGCCAGCAACCTGAGCACTACTTACATGAGCATTAATACCGACATGAATTACAATGTCAGTTTGGATGGCGAAACCTATAGCACTTATGCTTCCATTAATGCAGTCAATGGCACCATTGAATCTACTACGGTCTATGTACGCCTCAAAGACGGTCTTGAAGCACAAAACGACATTGAAGGCTCCATTACCTTCGCTTCGACGGGTGCCCAAACCGTCACCGTCAGCCTGAATGGTAGCGTCACTGCGCCACGGCCCGAGGCACTTTACACCTATTCACTCAACGGTGTTGAAGGTGTGTCAATGGAAGCCCATGTGGGTGACGTAATCACCTTGTCCCCAGCCATGGGTGTCAACAACGACTTCACCTTCGCTGGTTGGACCCTCGACCCGAACGATGTGGAAAACCTGCTTGGCGAGACCTACATCCTTGAAGAGGAGGAGACCACTTTCTATGCCGTTTATGAGCACACCGTCACCGTTGGCACACCCACCCGCGATGCGGCCAGCTATGTGAAAGTGACCAGCACCGACGAAATTACCGATGGTGATTACTTGATTGTTTCATCAGGTTTGAATAACAATGAAGAATTCAATGTGGCTTTTGATGGTTCCAAGAGCACTAATAACACCTTAGATGCTACTAGCAACAAGATTGATGTTACCATTGACAATGACACAATTGCCTATACCGCAGAGATCGCAGCTTCGGCATTTACTATCGCTTCTATGGATGGAGGGTATTCAATAAAGAGCGCAAGTGGTATTTACATTGGAAGAACTGCTTCTTCAAATGGTATGAATATGAATACGGAGGATGCAATCGCTAATGCTATTTCGTTCGATACCGAAGGTAATGCATTAATTACAGGTACAGGTGACAACAGCGCAGCAAAATTGCAGTACAATTCCGCTAAAAACACATGGCGTTTCCGTTACTATACTTCAACTCAAAAAGCCATCCAGCTCTACAAGTACACTGAAGGCGGTGTGCCTACGCCCACGCCTGTCGCCACCACGGCTCGCTACACGCGCGTGTTCCTGAACCAAGCTGTTTCGGATAATATCACCATCGTTGGCCCGTCCATCATCCCTGCCAACAGCATGCTGGATATGGGTGCCAACACCCTCACCAACGAAAAAGGTGCTTCCAAGTTCGTCATCGAAGACGGTGCCCAATACATCGGCAACTCGGTGAATGCCACGGTGCAGAAAAACATCGAGGCCTGCACTTATAGCAACGATAACAATGCCGGCTACTACCTCATCGCGTCCCCGATTTATGATAATCTTACTGCCGCCAATGTCAACGGCATGCTCACTAACTATTACGACCTCTACAAGTTCGACAATACGGAAGACTTGGAATGGCGTAATTACAAAGATGCAAACTTCACCATTGACCCCGAAGTCGGCTATCTCTATGCCAGCGGCAGCAACACCATCGTTGAGTTTGCTGGTGAATTGAATGAATACGAAGAATTGTCCAAAGTCACGATTCCGAATGCAGGTTTCAACCTCATCGGCAACCCATTCGCTTGCGATGTCTATGTTTATGACGTAAGTTCTGAACCGATGGATTTCCAAGTGTTGAATAGCGATGGACAAACCTTTACAGATGGCTCTACCGCCGTTAAGGTTGGCGATGCTTTCCTGGTACAAACCACCGAAGCGAATCAAGAAGTGTATTTCAATCATGAACAATTCAGAAATGCAGCCGCTGTTACCATGAGCATCGTTAAGAACCGTGGCAATTTCATCGACAATGCCCGCGTGCGTTTTGGCGAAGGCCGTGGCATGAACAAGTTCTATCTCAATGAAAACGGTACCCACATCTTCATCCCGCAAGGCAATGAAGAAATGGCTGTGGCATACAGCGCCGCCGAAGGCGAGATGCCTGTCAGCTTCAAGGCCAACGAGAACGGCACCTACACGCTCAGCGTCGAGGCCGAGAACGTGGAGATGAACTACCTCCACCTCATCGACAACATGACGGGCGCCGACGTCGACCTGCTGGCCACGCCGAGCTATAGCTTCGAGGCCCGCACGAGCGACTACACGAGCCGCTTCCGTCTGGTGTTCAGCGCCTCGCAGGTCCCTGAGCCTGTCGAAGGGCCGTCCGCTTTCGCCTTCTTCAACGGCAGCAGCTGGACCGTCAGCAACATGGGCGAGGCCACGCTGCAAGTCATTGACATGATGGGCCGCGTGCTCAGCAGCCAGGCCATCAGCGGCAACGCCGACCTCAACGTGAACCAACCCGTCGGCGTCTACATGCTCCGCCTGGTCAATGGCAACGACGTGAAGGTGCAGAAGGTGGTGGTGAAGTAACTATGGCCGATGGCCAATGGCAGCGCCAACAGTCGGCGCTGCCATTGGCCATAAGCCATAAGCCATAGTAACAACAAGCTAAATACGAAAACAAGAGTTAGAAATATCAAATAAATTGAACATACGATGAAAAAGCTATTATTGACAGCAACAATCATTCTCGGCCTCGCCACCGCCACCTTCGCCGACCCCAATGGCGGCGGACTGTTCCAACGCGGCAACACGCCTGAACAGAACAACGGCATGCGCGACGGCGAAAGCGGTACCCTTATGCCTGGTCTGCCTAACCACGGCCAGACGACCAACCAAGACGCTCCCCTGGGCAGCGGCATCGCCGTCCTCATGGGCCTCGGCGCCGCTTACCTCGTCGCCAAAAAGCGCAGGGAGGAATAAGCGTTTGGATTCCCCGCAAAGCGGGAAAGTCCACGTAGAGAAAAACTTTTCTTTTCAATTTTTTTTAGGTGAGTCGGCGGCGCTTGCTGCCGGCTCTTTTTTTTGCTATTTTTGCAGGCTCAAAACTTCAACAATGGAACAATTCGACAGGACGAAAGAACTGGAAACCAAAAACATACCCACTTTGCTCTGGGCTTATGCCTTGCCGAGCATCGTCAGCCATATCATCGCTTCGATCTATAACATCGTCGACCGCGTGTTTCTGGGGCAGTATGTGGGGGCGCTCGCCATCGCGGGCTTGGCCATCACCATGCCCATCATGAACATCATCCATGCCTTCGGCTCGTTGGTGGGTGCCGGTTCGGCAGCCCGCATGTCGATCATCCTGGGCAAGAAGGACTACAACTGGGCGGAGAAGATCCTCGGCAACAGCATGTTGCTCACCTTCCTTTTCGGCTTCCTCTTCGTCACGGGCGGCTACCTCTTCATGGACAAGATACTGACGCTCTTCGGTGCTTCGGCGGATACCATCGCCTATGCCCGCGAGTATATGGACATCGTGCTGCCTGGCATGTTCATGACCACGCTGTCGTTCAACCTTACCGGACTGATGCGCGCTACGGGCTATCCCAAGAAGTCAATGTGGATCATGGCGGGCGGCGCCATCCTCAACATCTTCCTCGACGCGCTGTTCATCTATGGCTTGGACTGGGGCATCGCCGGCGCGGCTTGGGCCACCACCATCTCGATGTCGTGCACGGGTGTGATTTCCATTGTGCATTTCGTCAAGAAGAGTTCGTTCATCCGCTTCCGCCGTCATGCTTGGGCCCCCAAACTCTATATCTTCCGCAACATCCTGATGATTGGCTTGAGTCCCTTCTCGATGAACTTGGCGGCCTCGGCGGTGGTGGCGTTGCTCAACAACCAGCTCATCCGTTACGGCACCGACCTGGCCGTGGGCGCCTATGGCCTCGTCAACACCTTCGGCAGTCTCAGCGTGATGCTGATGGTGGGTCTGTGCCAAGGCATGCAGCCTATAGCGGGGTACAATTACGGCGCGGGACATCCGCATCGTTTGCGCGAGGTGTATTCCCTCACGATGAAACTCAACGTGCTGGTGGGCTTCGTTGGTGCGGTGCTGGCTTTGGCCTTGCCTCATGCCATGTTGCGTCTCTTCACCAAGGAGGAGGAGCTTATCCAAATCGGCATTCCTGCCATGCGTTTCATGATGGTGATGTTCCCCTTGGTGGGCTTCACCATCACCAACTCCAACTTCTTCCAAAGCATCGACAAGCCTTGGATTGCTATCGTCACCAGCCTCTCGCGCCAAGTGCTGTTCCTCACCCCGATGATTTACATTATCCCGCCTCTGTTCGTCAATGCAGGTGCGGCTGGCCTAACGGGCGTTTGGGCTTCGATGACCATCAGCGACTTCCTCGGTGCGGTGCTTGCCTTTGTGCTTATGCTCTCGCAACGCCATGTCTTTAGAGCCGCTGAGTCATGATCGACACAAGTTATGCCAAGACCACTCCTACCAACACCCACATCGTTGACTCGTGCACGATGAGGACGAAGGAAGACATGCGCCATTTTTTGGCACAACTTCGCGATGAGGTTCCGCCCGAGATGGCAGTCAGCCAGCGCGATATCGAATCGCAGGTGAGGGAATGGCGGTCGCATAATTTTTTCTATAAGATACATGTTTTCCGTAGCCGCACGCGCGACGTCGACCTCGAGCTGAAGCAGGCATGGTGGCGCGAGCTGTTTTGTCGCGTGGTGAGTTTCTTTTATTTTTGGGATTGACCTTTTTTTTCTATCTTTGCAGACGATTCAACACCTAAACATCTTGATATGAAACGTTTCCGTTTATTGACCATTCTTTTGGTCCTCTTTCCAGCCTTCCTTTTTGCCGGCGAAGGCATGTGGATTCCCATGTTGTTGCAATACAACGAGAAAGAAATGCAGGAGATGGGTATGCGCATCACTGCCGATGACATCTACAGCATCAACCACAGCAGCCTGAAGGATGCCATCGTCCTCTTTGGTGGCGGCTGCACGGGTGAAATCGTCAGCGACCAAGGCTTGCTGCTCACCAACCATCATTGCGGCTACGACTACATCCAAAGGCACAGCTCGGTGGAACACGACTATCTCACCAACGGTTTCTGGGCCATGAACCGTGGCGAGGAGCTGCCCTGCCCAGGTCTCAGCGTCATCTTCCTCCGCGAGATGCGCGACGTGACCGAGAAAGTTCTGTATAACATTAATGTTGACATGCCTGAGGACGAGCGTCAGGCCAAAATAGACGAGAATATCAAGAAACTCATTGCCAAGTTCGAGAAAGAGACGGACTATAAGGTCAGCATCAAGCCTTTCTTCTTGGGTAATGAGTATTATGTACTGTTCAATGAAATCTACACCGATGTGCGTCTCGTGGGTTGCCCTCCGAGCAACATCGGTAAGTTTGGCGGCGACACCGACAACTGGGTGTGGCCCCGCCACACGGGCGATTTCAGTGTGTTCCGCGTCTATGCCGACAAGAACGGTCACCCCGCTGCCTACAGCGACGACAACGTGCCTTACAAACCCGCCAAGCATCTCGACATCTCCCTGAAAGGTGCTGAGGAGGGCGACTTCGCCTTCGTGTTCGGGTATCCCGCACGCACCAACGAATACCTGCCCGCCGTGGCTGTCGACCAAGAGGCCAACCTCATCGACCCCATCACCGTCGACCTGCGCGGCAAGGTGCTCGACATCTACAACCAATACCAGGAACAAGACCCTAAGGTGCGCATACAATATGCTTCCAAACATGCCAGCATCGGCAACGGTTGGAAGAAGTGGATGGGCGTCACCGAAGGCATCAACCACTTCCACGGCGTGGAGAAGAAACAAGCTTTTGAGCAGGATTTCTACGACTGGGCCATGCAGTCGCGTAGCCGCTATATGTACGTCAACCTTATCCGGCAGTTCGACAAAAACTATAAGGAACTGGAACCTTATCAGCTGGCCTACACCTATCTGTCGGAGGCGGGCCTCCGCACCGAGCTCATCAGCTTTGCCGGACGTTTTGCTAGACTTTCAGAGGTGACCAAGGACACGCCACAAGAAGACATCGACAGGATGCTTCACCAGCTGAAGGGTACTTCCGAGAGCTTCTTCAAGGACTACTACGAACCCATCGACCGCGATGTGGCCAAGATGCTGCTCAAGGAATACCTGAAAGCCCAGCCCGCCGACTTCCGCCCCTCGTTCCTCAACGACATTAAGGAGGTGAACGAATATGTGGACAAGCTCTTCGACAAGACGATGTTCACCGACCAGGCCAAGGTGACGGCCTTGCTCGACAATTTCAAGGTCAAAGATGCCAAGAAACTGGCCAACGACCCGGCTCTGCAAGTGTACCAAAGCCTCATGGGATTTTTCCGCAATGAGGTGCACGGCAAGATGGCAAGCATAACTGCTGATAACGACCGCCTGCGCCGCATCTACATGAAAGGCCAGATGGAGATGCAGACGGAAAAACGGCTCTTCCCCGATGCCAACTTCACTTTGCGCGTCACCTACGGCAAGATCGAAGGCTTCAAGCCGCAAGACGGCAAGACTTACCGCCACTTCACCACGCTGGAAGGCATCATGCAGAAGGAGAACCCCGACATCTACGACTACGTGGTGGAGCCGCGACTGAAAGAGCTCTATAACAAGAAGGACTATGGCCGCTATGCCGACAAGGACGGCACGATGCATGTGGCTTTCACGGCCAGCGTGCACACCACGGGCGGCAACTCAGGCAGCCCGATTTTGAACGCCGACGGGCAGCTGCTCGGCCTCAACTTCGACCGCTGCTGGGAAGGCACGATGAGCGACCTCATCTACGACCCCGACATCTGCCGCAACATCTCGGTCGACATCCGCTATGTGCTCTTCATCATCGACAAGTTCGCCGGCGCAGGGCATTTGATTGACGAGATGACGATTGTGGAATAAGGCTTGGTTGACACAAATGTAAGGAGACTTCCCTCGTGGGAGCCTCCTTTGCTTATTCTTTCACTACTTTTTCGAAATACACGTTCCCTAGGTTGGTCAGTACCTTGACGACATAGATTCCCGAAGGGAGACGTGAGATGTCAACATCCTCGCTCTGCGGGTTGTTCTTCATCACCATTGGGCTGCCGAGGATGCCAAAAACCGCGACTTGTTTCACCATGTCCTGCTTGTCGCACAGGGTTATATGGAACTTTCCCGTGTTGGGGTTGGGGTGGATGGTCATACCCTGGCCTGACAAGGAGGTTGGCGTAACGCTTTCTTTAGGCACGATGCCTTGCACTTCAGCTATTTCTTTTGGGCTTTCATCATTGCCGCGCAAGGCTGTTTCGCATTGTTCGCAGGGGGTGATGTAGGCTCGAAACTCCGAGCCTGCCTCGGCATGGAAACCATCTTTTAAAACAACGGATTTGTGGGCAGTGTATTCTGAAGTTGCACCCGAAGGAATGGTGCGCCATGTGGAAGGATATTGGTTCTCATTTGGAACACTGATGAGGTGCGTCATGGTTTTGGGGACATTCTCATGGGGAGGAGGCGTGGTATTACCTAGTAATGTATAATAATAATTATAGTGTAATTGTAAAGGGAGAGAGTAATCACAGTAATCTTGGTTACTACTTGGGTAAATGTTGAAAATTGCACGTTCAAAATGATTCCAATAATAGTTATTGTTTTGTATTATGCTATCAATAGTGCACCATGTTTGGTCATAATTGCCTTTGTCACCCCAATTGAAATGGAATTTATCAGTGTTTTCATCGTATCCATCACAGACAAAAGCATGACCGCCACGTGAATAATGCGCGCTGTCATTTTTATACGAAATTCCTGAATACAACACAGGTCTTTCATTTATGATGTCATGTATGAGCATTCGTTTCCACTGACTATTGGTATAATAAAACCTGCGTTTAACATCTGCATCTGAATGATAATAAAAATCATTTACTAAAGCATTTCGAGCATCAATTGGAAAAGCAAATGATTCACACCTTTCACTTAAATACCATGTTTCTTTACAACAGTAATCCATATCAGCAGCAGTTCCACATTCAGCCATAAGCTTAGCGATGGCATCGCGCTCTATTTCATAGTTAACATTCTCAACATTATTAATCCTTTTTAATAAGGCATCGGGCATATTGCACCAATCGAATTGCTCTAATAATGAAGGTGAATAAACAGGGTATTTCCAGTAATTCATAATTTGAGCCATTGCCGTGGCTATACATCCTGTTGGACATTTTTCTGAAGTACAGCTTTTACAAGAATCACTTGTTTGGCCAACATAGAAATTGTATGCGTTACAATCCCTATCATTACTACTTGCATCATTTGACGAGCTCTGCCCCCATCTGGTTTTCAAATATGGACCATAAATATTGGCGCGAGTAAGACTGTCGAGGTTTGTTGGATTCAAAAGCTCTACCCATTCTTGGCTTATAGAATCATTTGCTAAACTATCTGCTGCATATAATATTGCACCACAGTAATTATCAATAAAGCACAGCAAACCTATTGGCAAGTTGTCTATTTCAGATAGAATAGGCTCTTCATCCGTTGAATATAAAAGAATTGGCTTGCAGTTTTTATAGCCTGAAAGTACGATAGACAAATTGTTATTAAATCGGACTTCCTTCATTAGCGTTTTAGAGTTTTCTTGATAATCGTATACAGAAACAATATCAGAGTGAGTAATGTTTCTATATTGCAAAAAATGTTGCGCAAAATTTGTGGCAGCATTTCGGCATTCCATATCTGTAACTGGAATTTGTGCAGATAAAGTAATCGAAGCTGCTATAAGAAACGTTGATAATAATCCTTTCATAATTCAAAAGTTAATTGCAAATCCTATTCCATTGTTTATGCCTCCAAACTCTATAGATATTGTTTCTCTGCCTTTTGTATTAAAACTGGATGCAATCCCATTCAACCTTTTTTTACTGTCAATGGTTAAGATAATAGCAGGAATCATAGGAGCTAATGTGGCCGCAAAAAGAACGCCTGATGCTACAAACAAGAATGGCGCTGCGGGCATCATCGGGTTCTCATAATCCACAGGCGATGGATGCAGACAATCATCCAGACCCATAAAAGCAAAATAAGCAGAAGCAGAGAGGCCGACACCACTAACTATCCATAATGGTAAAGCTACAATCCGTTCGTTTCGTGCTTTAGAATAAGAGGCAAACATTTCTGCATCAAGCATTGTGGCTAGTGTTTCCCTGTCTATTATTTCTTTAGAAGCTTTGTATCTAAAACCAAAGTGATAAGGCTCTATATCCGACTTAGTTGATTGAGAAAGACATACCTTACTCATCATGAGAAAAAAGAAAAGTAACCAACCTGCTTTCATTTTCATTCCCTTTCCTCATTTTGCCGTTTCAGCTCATCTATCTGCTTTTGCAGTTCGATGACATACAGCGTCAGTTCCTCAACCTTTTCCAAAAGGATGGCGTTCATCTCACCTAATTGAACTCCGTTTTCAAGCACCTCGCTTTCAGTAGGCACGCCCGGCAGATGATGGTAGTTCTTCACATAGGCTTCCAGCTCGTATAGTCCAGTCAACTTGTAGTCAGGATGGAACACATAATCGCACCACCCATCCAAAGTGACAATTACTTCTTTCGCGCGGATTGTCCCGTCCACGGAAAGCCTTGAAGTAGGGCATTTTGTATTGATACCGACATAGCCATTCTTGTCGTCAATGTATATGGCATAATTCAACACACCTGTCTGTGAGTTGTAAGGTCTCCAGAAATTCAATCCCCCGTTGCCGTCATCGTCGCAGCAATAGCCGATGGCCCATTTAGACAAGGGATGTCCATCACCTACCACGTTGCCAAACATCATTGAACCACAGGCTGAGCCTGGAGCAGTACTAGTTGTTGTCGACCTTGATATGAGGATGTTGCCATCAATCACATGCAATTTCTGCTTGGGATGGTTGGTTCCAATGCCGACATAGCCTTTGTAATCTTTTTCTTCACAAAGGAAAACGACATTATTAAGTCCACCACCGTTTTGGTCCCAAGTCTTCCAAAAGTTGAGTCCATGGCCTTGTGTACTGTCGTTGACATATTCAATGCCCCACGAGCCATAGGGGAATGTTTGGGAAGTTTCGTCGCCGAAAAGGATAGATCCATTGGTCGAGCCGAGAGCCTTGTTGGTGGTGTCTGCCGTACGCGAAATGAGTATGTTGCCTCCTTTCACATGGAGCATCTGCCGAGGCGTGTTAGTGTTCACTCCAATGAAGCCACTGGTTTTACCATTACCACCATCAATGTACATTCTCATCAGATTGTATGTACGGATTTCAATGGGATTGTCTGAGGTGGTCCCGAAAACTGCCGTGGTTGGTGGCGTTGTGGGTGAAAGGCTGTTGCCGCCCAACACCCAAGGTGTATAGGTCTGTGCTGAAGCGTGTGCCGCGAATCCTAAAATGGCAGCAATGATGAGTGATTTGAAATGTTTCATCTTGGTATCGTTTTAATTAACGTTGCAAAAATATCATTTTTTTCGTATCGCAAGCATTCTTAGAAAAATTTCATCGACAATCCGCTGTTGCCTCCCACTTGATTGACGAGATGACGATTGTGGAGTAGTCCCTAAAACAGACCTGAAAAGACAAAAAAACACCCTAAACCGTCATGGCGGAGGAACATCCGCCATCTCCCATGCACGAAGGCGTGCCTTTTGCTTGGGAGATAGCGGGTCAAGCCCGCTATGACGGTTTAGGGTTGGTGTTGTTTTCTGCGTGGGAAAACTTACTTCCCGAAGATGCTGCCGAGGCCGCCCAAGATGCTGCCAAGGCCGCTGCTTTGTTGCTGTCCGCCACCAAGCAAGGCACCCAGCATTCCAGCCAAACCAGCTGCATTGACGCCGTTGGTTTGTTGGCCTTTACCCAGAAGGGCCAGCAAGCTGGGAGCGATGGAAGCCAGGATGCTGCTTACCGAGTTGGAAGCCACGCCCGTTTGCTTCGAGATGCCACCCAACACGTTGCTGAGGTTGCCGCCGAAGATGTGGCTCAAGATCTTGTTGCCATCGGTCAGGTCGTTGCCTTTCAGGTTGCCGAGAATGTTGCCCGCGTTGACGGCGTGGTTGCCGAGGGCTTGTGACAAAGAAGCCGCACCCGCCTCGGTGGAGGCGTTCTTCTGCATGGCGCCGAGGAGCGACGGCAGAGCAGCGGTGATGACCGAAGACACTTGCTTCTGGTCGAGTTTGAGGTTTTGTGCGACGGCGCTGGCGGCATCATTGCCTGTCAATGCGCCTAAGATGTTGCTTAAATCCATTTTTCGTTATTTTTTAGGTTAGACTTCTTTTATTTGAACTGCAAATGTAGGAAAGTATCGTGAATGGATGGAAAAAAATGAAATTATTTTGAAAAATTATTCGATAAAATGGGGCTTTCATTCTTCCAATGGCAAGTCAACCCACATGGTGTCGATGGCCCTGCCACCCACGACGCCATAGCCATTGGTGACATTGGAATAGACATGAATCGGCTCGGCCAAAATCTGCATGTAATCGTCGCCTTGGTTGCAGGTGTTCAGGTAGTGGTAGTATTCCTTCGAGAGGTGCTCCACCATGAAGGGCACGCGGAAGAAATCGGGGTCGAAGTCTTCGTCGACATCGCAATAGAAGTTGGCTTCCACTTTGATGCGATAGGAACCGCCGTCGAAGAGCATGTCGGTGAACACGCCTTCGGGACGGGTGTCCAAGTCGCTGGCGTCGAAGAACTCGTTCTCCGTCATGCCCGTTTCGAAAATCGGGTCGTCGTAGTCGAAGCTGACGGAACGGATGTTTGCGCCAACGGACATGTGGCTGTTTCTGCTTCTGATGAGCCTGAAGCAATCAGTTTGCCCTGGGTTAGGATCGGTGATGGTAAAGGTCAGATTCAGGATTCCGGTCACCATCCAAATGCTGTCTTCTTCGTATTCATGGGTGTCGAAATTGTAACTTTGCTGATACCAACCATGCCACTCTGTCACTTTCACCTCCATGGCGCAATCGACGGCTTTCGGCAGCGCACTTGTCGTGCCTTCCACGTCGTCGAAGCCATTGGCTGAGGCTTTGATTTGGACGATATCGCCTTCTTGCGGACGATAATCGTTGACAAAGCAGGGAACCAGTCGATAGTCATTCATTTCTTGGTTGTACCAAACAGTATCGGCGGAAGGTGTCATCTCACCGATGAGGTTGCCGTTCACAAAGAGCGAAACCTCAATGTCGTCGGGGGCTTGGGTGTTTTCGTCATTGTCTAAGAAGAAATAGCTCTTGCTGACATAGGCCTTGACGGGCTCGTCCAATGACACGATGCTGTTGATGACCAATTTCGGGTCAGTCTGCTCGCCTTTGAATTCGATTTCCTTTTCGCAGGAAGTCAAGAAAGCGGCTCCGAGGAGGATTGCTATTGCTAATTTATTGGTTTTCATATTGTTTTGTTTGTTTTGTGATTAGAATTTGAAACTATATGAAACTGAAGGGATGATGGGGAAGATGCTGGCCTGCATCAGGACTTTGTGCTCCGTGTCGGTGGCGTCATCCCATTGGTAATTGGTGTAAACTATGAAAGGATTGTTGTGGTTGTAGGCATTATACACGCTGAGGTTCCAGGTGCGGATGCCGTGTTTTTTCTGCTTGTGGAAGTTCATGCTGAGGTCGAGGCGGTGGTAGTTGCCCATGCGGAAGTTGTTGCGTTCGAGTGCCTGCAATTGCGGGATGGAGCCCCATTCGTTGGGCAGCCCTTCGTAGATTTGAGTTCCGAGGGTGCCGCAGTTGCCGCTGCTGAAGACCCAAGTGCCGCTGAGGTCGAAGCGGTCGCTGAACTTGTGCTGCACGGTGATGCTCAGGTCGTGACGACGGTCGTATTTGGCGGGAAACACCTTGCCGTCGTTGATCATCATGCCTTCGCGGTCGAACTGCCGCTTGGAATGTGCCCAGGTGTAGCCCACCCAGCCCGTGGTCTTGCCGAAGCTACGTTGCACCAAGAACTCCACGCCATAGGCCCAGCCTTTGCCGAGGCAGACCTTGTTCTCCCATGTCTCGCTGGAGCCAAAGAACGAGGCGCCGTCTTTATATTCCAACAGGTTGTCCATGGTCTTATAGTAGCCTTCAAGGGAGATGTCGAACAATCGCGGCAACTCGTAGAAGGCACCTAGCGAGACTTGGTGGGCGTTCATCGGGACGATTTTCTTGGTGACGGGCACCCAGAGGTCGGTGGGCAGGCTGAGGCTGCTGTTGGAGAGCAGGTGGACATACTGCGTCATGTAGGCATAGCCCGCCTTGAGCGAGAGGTTGGAGGCCAGCATCACGCTGGTGCTGAGACGGGGTTGCACGCTTTGGTAGGTCTTGCCTTCGACGGTGAAAGTCGAGTAATGCACGCCCGCATTCACGCGGAAAATGTCGCCAAAGGTCATGTTGTCCTCGGCATAGAGGGCGGTCTCGTGGGCGAAGACATTGGAGGCGCCGACGATGGTGTCGACGGCGTAGTCGCCATCGGTGATTTTCAGCGACTGCACCTCGGGACGGAACATGTGATACGTGTAGTTGCCGCCGAAGCGAATCTCGTGGTTCGGAAGGGGAGTGTAGTCGAAGTCGACCTTCGCGGTCAAGTCATTGATACCCGACTTGTAGGCCATATTGTATGCGTTAAAGATATTGGAGTTTTGGTTCTGATAGATGGCCTCTTCCTTGATTTCCATGCCGAGGTTGTGGCGGTATTGCGTGTAGTTGACCGAGGCGTCCATGAAGAGCTTTTGCGACATGACGTGGTTCCATCGGAGCGCACTCACCTTGTTGCCCCATTTCCAACTGAGGCCCATATTGTCAACATATTGGACGTCGTTGTAGGAATAGTCCTTGTATTTCACGCCGAAATAGATGGCATCGTCGCCTGAATAGAAACTCAGATACAGCCTGTCCTTGTCGGAAATCTTCCAGTTGAGCTTGCCGTTGAAGTCGTAGAAATAGTAGCCAGCCTTGAGCTTGCTCATATCGTTTTCATAGTGTTTGGCCACCCAGAGGGCGGGCTTCATCAGCAGGTCGCTGTAGGTACGGCGGAAGGAGAGATTGAACGACAGTTTATCCTTCACGATGGGACCTTCGAAGTTGAGTTTCGATGAGATCAGTCCCACGCTCACGTTGCCGTGGTATTGCTGCATGTCGCCTTCCTTCATGCGGATGTCGACCACCGAGGAGAGTCGTCCGCCAAAATGCGCCGGGAAGCTGCCTTTGTATAAGGTGACGTTCTTCAGGGCGTCGGGGTTGAAGACGGAGAAGAAACCGAGCATGTGGTTGACGTTGTAGACGGGCACGCCGTCGAGCAGCAGCAGGTTCTCGTCGGGACCGCCGCCGCGCACATACATGCCGGCCGAACCTTCCGAGCCGTTTTGCACGCCAGGCAGCAGTTGGATGGCTTTCAGCACGTCGGCCTCGCCAAACAAGGTCGGGATGCTCTTGATTTGCTGCACGGGCAGCTCCACCACACTCATCTGCGGGCTGCGCGCACTCACCGTAGCGCGGGTGCCTTCCACCACCACTTCGTCCAAAGTCGTATTGGTTTCGAGCGCGAAGTTGAGGCTGAGGTTTTCTTTGAGTTCAATGGACTTGGTTTGCTGTGTGTAGCCCACATACGAGACTTGCAGTTCAACGTCGCCTTGGTTCAACGTCAAGGTGTAGAAGCCGTAACTGTTGGTGGCACAGCCTTTTCCGGAGTTTTTGTCGACCACGGTCGCCCCGATGAGGGTTTCCTTGCTGGCGGCGTCCATCACATAGCCGCTGATGGTGCGCCGTTGCGCAAAGGTGGGCACACAGGCCAGCACCAAGCCGATGGCGACAAGCCATCGGCGGAAGAAATGATGTTTCATAATGATTGGGTTTGAGTTAATTCAATAGTTGATTTTGACGGTTTAACGCTGTGGTTTTCGTTTTATTGTATCCTATTATTACAAAATCCAATTTGTTTTTGTTTATTTGAAAAAAATGTATATATTTGCAGACGATAACATAAAACCTCAAAATCATGAAAAAGATACTCTTTGTCATCGCCCTATGTTGGGTTTCTATCTTTCTCCATGCGCAAACATGGACTAATCTTGGTAGTTCTACGCCCAAAGAAATCAGTGCTACAGTCGCTGAAAGCAACAGCCAATGCATTCGTGTGCTTTTCAGCACGCAAGGATTCAACTCGGAATCTATAAACGAAAACAATACTAACTATCAGAGGCTTTCTATTCCTGGGGCTAGAAGGTCTCAAACCGTTGGCTCTCCTGAGTTGCCATCATTTCGCCAGATGGTAGCCATTCCAGAATGCAGCGATGTCAGCCTCTCTTTCCAAGTGCTTCAAGAACAGGTATTGAACAATTACAATGTTTATCCAGCTCCTGACCATCAAGTAATCACCAATCCTGACAGCACTTGTTATGTTGTGGAAGTGTTCAGCAAGAATGCTTTGTGTTATGTGGACAATACGGTATCTCCATCCAATAACGTAGAACTGAAAGAAACTGGGTACTTCCGAAACCAGAAATATGTTGAAATTCAGGCGTCACCTATTCGTTACAATCCTGCAACGCAGATATTGTATGTGGCCACCGAAATAGAAGTTACCCTTACGCTCTCAAATGCCACAGGTCCAACTTCGGCTAATTTGGGCATTTTCAACAATGTGGCAGCACACACGATGCTGAACTATGAATCTACTGGAATGACGGCTGAGGTAAATGATATGAGGTCTGGAGGGGGTAGTGTAAATTACATCGAATTGCAGACCGTAGCTCAAGCAAATAGCATCCAAGCGGATTATTTAATTATTTGTGCCGATCAATTCATCGTAGATGGTGAACCGTCAGATGAATTAATGCGAATAGCCAGACACAGAGCTAACTATAATGGCTTTGACGTAGCTATTTTGAATATTGACAATATTCTTCAAGTCGGATTCTCTTATAGCGATCCCAGTTACAAATTGGAAGGTAGAATGAAATCATGTATAGAAAAAATATATGATGGAAATAATGCCCATCATACTTTTGATGGGCATTTAGGTTATGTATTATTTGTAGGGAAACCTCCCGTCAAAGTTAGTGAGGATCATGAAAACACCAATTACCATGGTTTTGTTCCTACATCATATAGTCATGGTGTGCATCAGCATTTCATAGATTATCCGGTCTTAAAGTATCCTTCTGATTATTGGTTTAGTTGTATTACTCACAATAATCAAAATGAATATGATGATATTGGTGACTTGTTTATTGGAAGGCTCTGTGTTGAAAACAATGTTCAACTAAGTAATTTTGTTAACAAGATTATAAAAAGAGAAAAAGAATATAGACCTATCCAAAACAAAATAGTCAATGCAGCAAATGACACGATTCGTAGCATTTTTAATGGTTATTTTAGCGGTACTTATTATCCATATTTACGAAATCTTATTGGACAGAATAGAACTTTGACTACTGCAGATCGTTGGATTGATGATATTGACACATTTAGAACAAAAGTAGTTAACATGCTTAATAGCGGTTCGCCTCTTTTTATCATTGATACACATGGCAGTGTAAACGGTTGGCAAACATTGATCGAGCCGCTTTCGGGTTATAATTTGTTGGATTATTTAGATAATGGTAATACGATGAATCAGTTTTGCTTAAGTTATGCTTGTCTCACAGGAGAAATGGATTGTTCTATAAACTGTTTGGCTCAAAACATAACAACTAATGAAGAACAATCGGGCATGGTTGGTTTTTTAGGGTCTGGTAGATTGATACCAGGATATTATTATCACCCTTCTACTTTTATTATCGGATTGTTGCCCAAAGCAATTTACAATGATTTGTCTCATGTTGCAGGAGAGTTTATTTTAGAAGCCTTTCTTCTTGATAATGATGATGAGATGCGGTACAAATTAAATCTTTTTGGAGACCCTGCCTTAAATGTCATGGCCAAAGGATTTGAAGTTACAAATGAAATCACATTAGATGACTTTACTGAAATCAATGATGTTATCACTATAAAAAGTGGTGGTAGAGTTATCATTCCTGATAATGCGAGAGTTGTTATTGGTGACAATGCTGGTTTTAAAGTGATGTCAACAGGGTCATTAAGCATTGGAGAAAACGTTTCTATAAAAGGCATTAATGGAAATAATTCATTTATCCAGATAGCCGGTGGCGAATTCATCACTCCGACACAGGGAAATATATCTTTTGAAAAAATGAATGTTAAATTTTCGAATCCTTCTTTTGTGGCAAACAAAACCTATAACCTTAACAATCTGAGTTTTTCCATGACAGAGGTATATACAGCCGCAGTGAATATGTATGTGACAAATTGTAAATTTGAAAAATCAAGTAATGTTTGTGCTGACCATACTTATTTTTCCGTTGTTAATTCGGATTTTGACCGTTCTGGATTAGTGGTTGGAAATACTTCTATTATTGGAATTCCTGTAGGTGGTGTTTTGCCAACGACAAGTGCCTTTGTCAACAATTGTGAATTTATTGATTGTATTCCTTTTGAATATCCTACATACGGGTTGTCAAGGGCTACATCAAACTCCGCAATTCGGTTACAAAACGTTTCAAATTATGAATTGCAAAACAATACTTTTGTACATTGTGTAGAGGGTGTCTATATCAAAAACTCGGGGAACAACCAATACTGTCAATTATATAAAAACTCAATTACTGGCTGCACGAGCCATGGCTTAATTGTATATAATTCATACGCCGACCTTCATAAGAACACAATTAGTGGGAATGGTGGTATCGGTGTCTCAATATATAACAACAGTCTTGTAACACTTAATGATAGTCCTGGAAATCCTAACGATTATCAACTCATTAGCCTGAACAACCCGTATCAAATATATGCATCTAATAATGCTTTTCCAAAATGCAATTATAACAAATTCATTGGCAATAATAATGGAGACTATTGGATGTATTATGAGGCGAACGGGGCAGCAGCTTCAACTACTTCAACTAGTCAATTCAATGTCAAATACAATAATTGGGATGGCAATATAGGCTTTAATCCTAATGTTGTTTTCAATGTCCCAAACCGTTTTGAATGGCTTCCTTTTTGGAATATAGCCAAATCAGGGGAAGGACTGACAGAAAGTGAAATGCTTTATGAGCAAGCCGTACAAGATTTTGAGGATTCTTTATATGTTAAGGCAAAATCAGGATTCTTGCATGTTATTTCTGATTATCCAGAGGATTGGGTAGCCATTTCAGCTTTGAAAGAATTACTTCGTGTAGAGAACTGTCTTGATAAGGATTATTCGAATTTGAAAAGCTATTATCTAACAAATGAAACCATTCAACAACATGGTGCATTAAAACAATTGGCGGATTTCCTTTCCGCGCGTTGTGATGTAAACATGAAAAAATATGAGGATGCCTTAGAGTGGTATGCCACCCAACTTTCAGATGAAAACTTGACTTATCAAGATAGTATATTCTATATCATTGATGTTGGAGACATATACTATTTGATGGGAGAAGACAGTGTGTGCAGAGGGAATCTCCCGTTATGGTTTGAGAAGCATAAAGAGGTACTGCCAAAATCAATTATCGAACATGAGAAAAACACAAATCATTTGCTTTCGACTTTGCCATTCGAAAAAAGTATTGAGCACAAACAACCTTTATATGGTGAGTTCTATTCCTTCGTGGGTTGGGAAGACAACAGTGGCGGCTCTGGAATAAGGAGCGTGGCTCATTACACCGAACACGGCAAGAAAGTCGAACTGCCCTATTCATACTTCATTGATGACCCAGAAGCGATGGGTGTTGGCGACCTCATCACCGATGCCACATCTGGAGTGCTTTATAACAAAGATGATGGAGCCAGCCAGACGAACAAGCTGTACAGGAGCATGGACTACGGCCACACTTGGGAAGCCATCGACGACCTGTCATCTTACTCAGATGAGTATTGGACTTTCATGAATGCACCTGGTGTACTGCTCAAATTAAGTCACATCGTGCCGGGGGAACTTAAAATCAGCTATGATTACGGGAGCCATTTTGAAGTCATGGACATCCCTGCCTTTGGAGGTACCAATGAGGCAGGTTGGAATGTCGGTGAGTTTTTCAAAGGGAGTTATTCTTACGAATTGTCATCGTATTACCTTACCCACTCGATGGATTTCAACCAGACCGTCGACACGGTTTATTACTCAGAACAAGATTTCTTGAACATGAGGGCAGGCGCGAAAGAGGGTGAACTATACACCTATTATCCATCGTACGATGATCCCAATTATTATACCATATCGTATAAACTGTTCTTTAGCCCTGATTACGGACAGCACCAACAGATGGTGCTGTCCGTTGATTCAATAATCATTGGTGATGTGTATGTTATGGACAGTTGGGAGTTTGTGGTTGACAGCGAGCCTGGTGTCTTTTTTTCCATAAAAAGAGAGAATTCAATTATCTATGCCAACAGCGGAAAGATTTGGATTGACTATTACCGTGACTATGGCGAGACCTTGGTGACTACCTATTTCCATCATTTTAGGCCAGATTGGTTTAGCCAACATTCTCCGGTGATGGATTGTGAAGTTGCGGGTTTCGACGAAAACAGCGTCGCCCTCCGATGGACCGAGCCGGAACTTAGGCCTGAAGAGGTGCTGGTCGGTTATCGGGTTTATAGAGGTGAGACATTGATTAGTGGAGACTTGATTACTGAAGCGGAATACATTGATCATTACTCAGGCAGTGGACGGCTGAAATACCATGTTTTGGCGGTTTACAGCGATTGTGAAACTTCCAAATCTTACAATATCGTGTATTGTGAGCAGACGGATGGTGTGGATGAAAATGTTGTTGAAAACGATATCGTAGTTTCCCCTAATCCAACAAACGGCCTTGTTCGCGTCGCAGGCAATGACATTGCAGAAATACAAGTATACAACGCTTTGGGTCAGTTGGTAAAAACCGCACAAAACACCAACGAAATCAACCTTAAGGGTCTGCCGCAAGGCGTGTATCTGCTGCGCATCACGGACGAGGACGGGAATATCGCCACGCGGAAGGTGGTGATGGAGTGAAAGCTGGACGAGAGATTACGAGACGCGAATCATTGTTCCCCTCTCGTGTCCCGTAGTCTCACGTCCCGTGTCAAAAAAACTACAACCCGACAATCCAATCCGCCGCTGCCTCAATCACGTTGTCGATGCCTTGGGCGGTTGCGGCGGGGTCGAGGAGGACACGCTCGTCGGGCGGCACGCCGTTCTCATAATTCTGTCCATCCATGGTAAGGGTGCGCGTGATGCTGAAACGGTAGGTCCAACCGTTGGGCAGCTCGCCGCCGTTGGGCAATCCCAAGCCACCACCAGTGTAGTCGCCGAAGAGACGGATGTTGTCGTATGCCAACGTGCACAGCGAGAAGAACGAAGTGGCGCTATACGATCCCCTGTCAATGAGTACAGCGAAGGGCTTGGTGTAAGGCTCCTCACCGAGGCAGGTGGTGTCGGCACAGACGGTCTTCAGCTCTGTGAAGGCATCGTGCTCGGGTCCCGACTTGATCTGGGTCTGGTACAAAGGCTGTCCGTGGTTGTCGAAGATGCTCAGCAATGTCTGGATGTTGGCGATGCTGCCACCGCCGTTTTGGCGCAGGTCGAGGATAATGCCCTCGCAGTCCTTGTAACGGTCGAGCAGGTAGGTCAAGGTGCCGTCAGCAATGGCGTTCTCGAAGGATGAATAACGCAGATAGGCCACACGGCCATCGCGGATGGCGTTGTGGGCGAAGCCGCCCGTCGAGTGGTAATTGAGGGTCAGGTAGTTCATCGTAACCACTTGGGCGTCAATGTTCTTGTTCACGATCATCCGATAATACACCGAGTCGTTGCGCGACACGTCGAAGCTCGAGATGAGGTTGGTATGGCCGTCCTGCAAGGTGTTGAGCATGGCAGCGCACACGCTGAAGAGGCTGTCGTCGTCCATGTCGTCGTCTACCATCGGGCGATACACCTCGCGCATCGAGTCCCAGTCCACACCCTTGATGTCGAAGAAGGCATATTGCTGGTCGACTTTGTCCCAGAGGTAGTCGAAGGTAGCGACAGGGCCGGAGCCAACGCCAGGTTCCATGAAAATGCGTTCGCAAGAGGCGAAGCAAAGTGCCAGAAAGCCGATGAAAAGGAGGTATGTTTTTTTCATGATAATCATTAGTTAGAATTAGATTTTTTTCTGATGAGATATTCAGTCCCGCGTCTTGCGTCAATTGATATTAAACATAAAATTAAGGTTAATGCAATGCGAGGCTTGGTCGAAGCGGTAAATGCCATTTTTGGCGGTGGTCAGGTAGTCCCAGCGGTACGACACCCCGATTTTGTTGCCGTTGTAAGGCAGGTTGAGCCAAAGGCCGATGTCGGTGCTGGCACCAGGACAGAACAGGGAGAGGTCTTCGTATTCCCCCATCACGGTGTTGACGGTGTTGAGGTCCGAGGTGTAGTTGTCCATGTAGGCGAAGCCGGGACGGCTGGCCGAGGCGATGAGCGGCAGCGAAAGCTTGCCGTAGGCCGTCAGCAGGTGATGCGAGCTGTGCTTGTACGGGGCGAAGTCGTACGTTACCATGCCTGCGGGCCTGAGGTCGAAGAAGTTGGACTGGCAGGCCGAGGCGTTCATCAGTTGCGAGAGCACTTTGATGTCGAGATAGAGCTGTATGCCACCGCCGGCCCAGAAGTGCAGGCGGTCGTGGCACGCATCGTAGAAACGGTAAAGGAACTGGATGTTGCCTTCGATGCCGAAGGCGTAGTCGGTGGCCGACTGGGCGCTGTTGGTGATGATGTTGGCCAAGCCACGGAGTTCCGCTTCGCCTTGATAACGGTCGAAGGCAACGACGACGCCAGCGGTGAGGTTCCCTCCAGCGCCGAGGTATTGCAAGGGCGAGGCGCCCTGCTCGTAGCTCTCCACGACGTTGAAGCCAATGCCGCTTTTGAGCCAGACGGGGACATTGCTATGGCCGGTGTAGACGACAAAGGGCTTCGACTCGTTCTCGTCGTTCTCAGTAGGGACTTGTGCCCGCGCATTTGCCGCCAGCAAGAGCGCAAATGATAGGAAAAGGAGATGGTGTTTCATTTTAGGATGAAGAGTTTTGTGATTTCGTGCCGCAAAAATACGGCATTTCAACAATATTCCGTACATTTGCAGCCGTTTTTAATCATTAAGCACTATGGAATCAACGAACAAACACTTCAAGCGTTACACGGTAACCACGGCCTTGCCCTACGCCAACGGCCCCGTCCACATTGGTCACTTAGCCGGCGTTTATATCCCCGCCGACACATACGTCCGCTATCTGCGAATGCGCGGCGAGGAAGTCTTGTTTGTCGGTGGTTCCGATGAGCATGGTGTACCGATTACGATTAAGGCTGAAAAAGAGGGCGTTACGCCTCAAGATATCGTCGACCGTTATCATGCCATCATCAAGAAGTCGTTCGAAGAGCTGGGCATCAGCTACGATATCTACTCGCGCACTTCTTCGAAGATGCACCGCGCCACGGCTCAGGAATTTTTCAAGAAACTCTACGACGAAGGGAAGTTCATCGAGAAGGAGACCGAGCAATATTTCGACCCCGAACGACAGAAGTTCCTGAGTGACAGATACATCGTCGGCACTTGCCCGAAATGCGGTGCCGAGGGCGCTTACGGCGACCAATGCGAGAAATGCGGCAGCTCCCTGAGTCCCGACGAACTCATCAACCCGCACTCGCAGCTCAGCGGCGCGGCCTTGGTGAAGAAGCCGACCAATCACTGGTACCTGCCCCTCGACCAATATGAGGGCTGGCTCCGCGAGTGGATTCTCGAAGGCCATAAGGAGTGGAAATCCAACGTCTACGGCCAAGTGAAGAGTTGGCTCGATGGTGGTCTGCAACCCCGCGCCGTCACCCGCGACCTCGACTGGGGCGTGCCCGTCCCGATCGACGGTGCCGACGGCAAGGTGCTCTATGTCTGGTTTGACGCGCCTATCGGTTATATCTCCAACACCAAGGAGATTTGCGAACAACGCGGCGAAGACTGGGAAAAGTGGTGGAAAGACCCTGAGACCAAGCTGGTGCACTTCATCGGCAAGGACAACATCGTCTTCCACTGCATCATCTTCCCCTGCATGCTGAAAGCATACGGCGGCTACATCGTCCCTGAAAACGTGCCCGCCAACGAGTTCCTCAACCTCGAAAACGACAAGATTTCGACCTCGCGCAACTGGGCCATCTGGCTTCACGAATATTTGCAGGAATTCCCTGGAAAACAGGACGTTCTGCGTTATGTGCTGACCGCCAACGCACCCGAGACCAAGGACAACAACTTCACTTGGAAGGACTATCAGGACCGCAATAATAATGAGTTGCTGGCTATCTTCGGCAATTTTGTCAACCGCACTTTGGTGCTGACGCACAAATATTACGAAGGCGCCGTGCCCGCTTTGGAAAACCTGACCGAAGCCGACCAAAACGCCATCGCCGAGATGAACGCCTACCCGAAGAAAATCGGTGGCCTCATCGAGAACTACAAGTTCCGCGAAGCCCTTTCCGAACTGATGAACCTCGCTCGCCTCGGCAACAAGTACCTCACCGACAATGAGCCATGGAAGCAAATCAAGACCGACCCCGAGCGCGTGAAGACCGTGATGGCGGTGAGTCTGCAGATTGTGGCGCACTTGGCCATCCTCAGCGAGCCATTCCTGCCCTTCAGTGCGAAGAAACTCCAGCAGATGATTGGCCTCGAAGTGAAGGGCTGGAACGATGCCGAAAACACCGTTTTGCTGCCTGCTGGCCACATCATCAACCAACCTGAACTGCTGTTCGAGAAGGTGGAGGACAGCGTGGTGGAAGCCCAGCTGAAGCGTTTGGATGAAATCAAGAAAGCCAACCAACTCAACGCTTGGAAGCCCGCCGAGGTGAAACAGACCATCAGTTTCGACGACTATATGAAGGTGGACATCCGCGTGGGTACCGTCTTGGAATGCCAAAAGGTGCCGAAGGCCGACAAACTGCTCCAGTTCCTCATCGACGATGGCGTGAAACAGCGTACTATCGTGAGCGGCATTGCCAAGTATTACACTGAACCTGAGAAGCTGGTGGGCAAGCAGGTGTGCTTCATCGCCAACTTCGAGCCGCGCAAGCTGAAGGGTGTGGTCAGCGAGGGCATGATTCTCTCTGCCGAGGACAAGGACGGTCGCCTCGTGCTCCTCACCCCGAGCGATTTGGTGGCTCCGGGCTGCAGCGTAGGATGAGGTTTAATGCGCCTCCAGCCAGTTGGCGCCCGTGTTCATTTCCACGATGACCGGCACCGACAACGGCAAAGCGTTCACCATTTTATCATTGACGATGGATTTCAGGTCTTCGAGTTCGTCCAGATGGGCGTCGAAGACCAATTCGTCGTGCACTTGCAGAATCATCTTCGATTGCATCTTCAGCCGCTGCATCTCTTGGTGGATGCCAATCATCGCGATTTTAATCATGTCGGCGGAGCTCCCTTGGATGGGTGCGTTGATGGCGTTGCGTTCGGCGAAGCCGCGCACCACGCTGTTCGAGCCGTTGATATCGCGGAGATAGCGGCGACGGCCTAAGATGGTCTCGGCATAGCCGCGTTCCTTGGCTAAAGCGATGCTGCGGTTCATGTATTCCTTGATGCCCGCGTATTCCTCGAAGTATTTCTTGATGATTTCTGCCGCCTCGCTGCGCGAGAGCTCCATGCGTTCGGCCAAGCCGAAGGCCGACATGCCATAGATGATGCCGAAGTTGACGGCCTTGGCGCGACTGCGTTGCTCCTTGGTGACCTCGTTCATCGGCACGTGAAACACCTTGGCGGCCGTGGCTGCGTGGATGTCGTGGCCGAGGTTGAAGTCGGCAACCATGGCTGGGTCTTGACTCAAATGGGCGATGATGCGCAACTCGATTTGGCTGTAGTCGGCGGCAAGCAAAGTATATTGCTCGCTGCGCGGCACGAAGGCACGACGGATTTCGCGACCTTTCTCCGTGCGCACTGGGATGTTCTGCAAATTGGGATTGTTGGAACTCAAGCGCCCCGTGGCGGTAACCGCCTGATTATAAGAGGTGTGAATTAGCCCATCTTTCGGGTTGACCAATGCCGGAAGCGCATCTAGATAGGTCGATTTCAGTTTGGTGAACGAGCGGTAGTCCAAAATCTGGTTGATGATGGGGTGCTTGTGGGCCAGTTTTTGTAGCACTTCCTCGCCCGTGGCGTATTGTCCCGTCTTGGTTTTCTTGGCTTTCTCGTCGATTTTCAGTCGCTCGAAAAGGATTTCGCCCAACTGTTTCGGCGAGGCGATGTTGAACGGTGTGCCCGCCAATTCGTAAATCTGTTCTTCGATTTTGTGGATTTCACCGCCAAATTCCTCGCTAATTTGTTGCAAGTTGTGTGTGTCGATTTTCACGCCATTGGCCTCCATGCGAGCCAGCACGGGCACCAATGGCATTTCGATGTCGTAAAACAGCTGTTCTACGCCGTTTTCTTTCAACAGCGGCATTAGTTTTTCGTAGAGTTGCAGCGTGATGTCAGCATCCTCGGCGGCATATTCCTTGACGGTCTCCACGGGCACTTCGCGCATCGACTTTTGCTGACGGCCTTTGCCAATCAGGTCCTCGATAGGGATGGTGAGGTAGTTGAGGTAGACCTCAGCGAGGTAGTCCATGTTGTGACGTTGCTCGGGTTCGAGCAGATAATGCGCCAGCATCGTGTCGAACATCGGACCGCGCACCGCGATGCCGTATTGCGCCAGCATCGAAATATCGAATTTCAGGTTCTGCCCGATTTTGAGGATTTTGTCATCCTCAAACAAAGGCCGCAGCAATTCCAGTTTCTTTTGGCATGCCTCGCGGTCGGCGGGCATAGGCAGATACCAAGCCTCGTGCGCCTTGATGGCGAACGAAACGCCCACCAATTCAGCGGAATACACATCAACGTCGGTGGTTTCGGTGTCGAAGACGAATTGTTTTTGAGCCGAAAGCGTTTCCACCAAAGCCTTGATATCCTCTTCTGTTTCGACGAGTTTGTAATCGTGGGTGACGGTTTGGGCAGAGGCTTTGTTGCTGAAATCCAAAAGGCCGACTTCGTTGCCGTCTTGATGGAAGAGGTCGAAGCTGCCCGATGATGAGAACAGATCGGGAGTTTGCTCTACGGCAGTCTCTCTGGATTGCTTCGTTCCTCGCAATGACAGTGAGGCTAAGGTCCCTGAGCCTGTCGAAGGGCCGTCCAAAGTGGATTGTTTCGTCTTATAATCCTCCAAAAACCGTTTGGCGAATGTCTTGAACTCCAATTCCTCGAACAGTGCCATCAGCGTGGGCACGTCGGGTTCCTTGGCTTTCAGTTCTTCTTCGTTGAACTCGACGGGCACCTCCAAATTGATAGTGGCCAGCATCTTTGACATCAGTCCCTGCTCGGCGAAGTTGACGACGTTTTCCTTCTGCTTGCCTTTCAGTTCGTCGGCATGGGCGATGAGGTTCTCCACGCTACCGTATTTTTGCACCAATATTGCCGCTGTCTTCTCGCCGATGCCAGGGATTCCGGGGATGTTATCGGCAGCATCGCCCCAAAGGCCCAGAATGTCAATGAGTTGTTTAGGCTCTTGTATGCCGTAACGTTGGCAGACTTCTTTGGGCCCCCAGATTTGTGCCGGCTCGCCAAACTTGGCAGGTTTGTAGAGCAAAACCTTGTCGGTGACCAACTGCCCGAAGTCCTTGTCAGGAGTCATCATGTAAGTGATAAAGTCTTGTTGCTCTGCTTTTTTCGACAGCGTGCCAATCACGTCGTCGGCCTCGTAGCCTTCCACGCCGTAAATCGGGATATTGAAGCCCTCGATGAGCCTTATTATATAAGGTATGGCGTCGCGGAGGTCGTCGGGCATTTTCTCGCGGTTGGCCTTGTATTCGCTGTATTCGGCCTGCCGTTGGGCGGTGCCAGCCACGTCGAAGGCCACGCCGATATGCGTTGGTTTCTCGTTTTTCAAGATTTCGTAGAGTGAGTTGAGGAAGCCCATCACCGCCGAGGTGTTGACACCTTTCGAGTTGAGGCGAGGGTTCTTGTTTAGGGCGAAGAAGGCCCTGTAAATCAAGGCGTAGGCGTCCAAAAGGAAGAGTTTTTTCTCAGTGTTTTCCATTGTGGTCGGTTTTGAGGGCAAAAATAAGGGTTTTTGATGAAAATCGCCAAAAAACGCTTGTTATCAAAAAAAGTTGTACCTTTGCCGCCGAAAACGAGTAATTATCGGTCGCGAGAGACGGCCTCAATTCTTTCTTAAGTATATGATTATCAATTCATTGATGAAAAAATATGCTTTTTGAAACGGAAAAAGTCCTCCTTCTGCGGCTCATTTATCAACTAAAAAAAGAGAAAAATGTCAGAAATTTTGAATGAAATCGTTCCGATCATTGCTGAAAAACTCGGCGTTGATCCGGCTGAAGTCACAATGGAAGCCAGTTTCACCAACGACCTTGGTGCCGATTCATTGGACACCGTCGAACTGATGATGGAATTTGAAAAGAGTTTTAACCTCTCCATCCCGGACGACCAACAAGAAAGCATCCAAACTGTGGGTGACGTGGTTCGTCTCATCGAAAAGATGCGCGCTGAAAACAATTGATTTTCAGTTAATCAAAACCTAGAATAAAGCGTTTATGGAATCGAAACGAGTGGTCATCACGGGCCTAGGTGCCATCACCCCTATTGGAAACACCGTCAAGGATTTCTGGGAAGGATTGGTGAACGGCAAAAACGGTGCCGGCGAGATTACCCGTTTCGATTCTGCTTTGTTTAAGACCCATTTCGCCTGTGAGGTGAAAGGGTACAATCCAGACGAATTTTTCGACAAAAAAACAGTCCGCAAATACGACCTCTTCGCACAGTTTGACCTCATCGCTGCCGATGAGGCCATTGCAGACTCGGGCCTCAGCGCCGAGAACACCGACTGTGACGAAGTGGGCGTGATGATTACCTCGGGCATCGGCGGCGTCAACCATTTCTACAACGAGATGATGGAATATGCCGACACTGACCGCGTGCCGCGTTTTAGCCCTTTCCTCATTACCAAGATGATTGTCAACATGCCAGCAGGTGTGGTGTCCATCAAATATGGTTTCAGAGGTCCTAACTATGCTACCGTTTCAGCCTGTGCTTCATCGGCGCACGCCATCATTGATGCTTTCGACAACATCCGGTACGGTAGGTGTCAGGTGGTGGTGGCAGGAGGCGCTGGTGCGGCCATCACGGTTCCAGGCATTGGAGGTTTCAATTCCATGAAAGCCTTATCGACACGCAACGATGACCCGCTGACCGCTTCACGTCCTTTCGACCTCAACCGTGACGGTTTCGTCATGGGCGAAGGCGCTGGTTGTTTGGTGCTTGAGGAATATGAACACGCTGTGGCGCGTGGCGCGAAAATCTATGCCGAAGTCGTGGGCGGTGGTGCCTCGGCCGACGCCTACCACATCACTGCGCCGCACCCCGAAGGCAAAGGTGGCATCCTCAGCATGCAACGTGCCTTGAAAGATGCCAACTTGGCCCCTGAAGCTATCGACCATATCAACACGCATGGCACTTCGACGCCGGCGGGCGACTTGGCTGAGCCTATCGCCATCAAAGAGGTGTTTGGCGAACATGCCTACAACATCAGCATCAACTCCACCAAGTCGATGACGGGTCACCTCCTCGGTGGTGCAGGAGCCATCGAAGCCATCGCCAGCGTGCTGGCCCTCAAGAATGGCATCATCCCGCCTACCATCAACCATTTCGATGACGACCCACAAATCGACAGCCATCTCGATTTCACTTTCAACCATGCCCGCAAGCGCGACATCCATTACGCGCTTTCCAACTCTTTCGGTTTCGGCGGACAAAACGCCACTTTGATCTTCAAAAAGTTTGAATCATAAGATGGCCCTTTTCCCGCTTTCACGACCCAAAGACCCCCAAGACAAGGAACTTTACGACTACATCCACAACGTCTTCGGCTTTTACCCGAGGAACATTGTGCTTTATCGCGTGGCGTTCACCCATAAGTCGGTGGTGGGCGAGACGATAGGTCATTACCACGTCAGCAACGAGCGTATGGAGTACCTTGGCGATGCCGTACTCAGTCTCGCCGTGGCCGACTACCTCTTCCGTACCTATCCCACCCAGCCCGAAGGCTTCCTCACCGAGATGCGCTCCCGCATCGTCAGCCGCGTTTCGCTCAACAAGCTGTCACAAAAGCTTGGCTGCGATGCCTATATCCGGCATGCCTCTGATATGGGTAGCAACGCCCGCTCGATGGGTGGCAATGCCTTCGAAGCCTTTATGGGAGCCATCTACCTCGACCGAGGCTACGAATTTGCCAAGAAAGTCATCATCGAGCGTATTATCCATGTCCATGTGGACCTAGACGAAATGCAGCACACCGAGGTCAACTTCAAGAGCAAACTGCTCGAATGGTCGCAGAAGCGCAAGAAGAAACTTGAATTCCGTCTTTTGGACGAGAAAGGCGAGGCCCATCGCAAACAGTACCACGTGCAGATTTTTATCGACGAAACGCCTTATGCCGACGCTGTCGACCGCTCTATCCGTGGCGCCGAGCAATTGGCGGCTGAGAAGACCTATCACGCCCTAATGGAAAAGGAGAACCAATGATGGCTAAAGACAAGAGAATACAAATTGCCTCGTTCGACGACACTACCGTTGTCGGCATCAATAGCGGCTTGGTCGACTATAAACTGACTTGGAGCATCAACAATGCGTTGTCATTGGACCTGGTTCGTTATGACGACCTGATTTTCGAAGGTGCGCCTTATTCCTTTTTCTATTATACCATTGGCGAAAACTACAACGTCTACAACCTTGTCTCGCTAGTTTATAAGGAGAGAGCGCTCTTTCCTTTCAAGCCGCGTTTGGACTATCTTTTCCTAATACAAGGCTACCTTCCTGCCGAGCGGCAAATCGACATTATGGGCCGTCTACGCAGCATCGAAGGTATCGGTCACGCCTTCGTTCTCGAAAAAGACAAAAACTTGAGGCAGGTGTTGGAGACCATCGCCGATTGCGAGCAGCAAATGATCAATAGGAAAAAGAAGCAAAACAACATCAAAGAGGTGCGCAAGCAACTCAAAGAACAACAGGCCCAATTTGAAGCTCTTAGGGCTGCACAATCATAATCTCCCGCTCGTTTCCAGCCGTAACAAAAGTGGCAATCCTGTCGCTAACACCCAAAGCGATGCGGTTTTTCCCGAGTTTCACGTCTTTACCTATGATGGCCGAGAGGTGGCCTTCATGTGTTTGACATGGAACTATTAAGTTGATTTTCTGATGGATGGCATAGCTGAAACTGTCGTTGGCGAGGAACAGGACCTTAAGGCCCATGTCGAATTCCTCATGGTGGAAATCGATGGGCTGGTCGTAGGGATTGTGGATGGAAAAATCCATTTCTATGGTGTCGCCTACGTGAAAAACGGGAGTTTTGGGCTCATCGGCGTTGGTAATCTTGAACTCAGTCACCAATCGGTTGGCGGTTTGGAAATGCTCAGCCATATAACCACTGAACTCCACTTTCTCGACTTTGAAAGTTTCAGAGATGTTGCCGTCGGACCCGCAAACCAACACTTGCTGGCCGATCCACTCTCGGTCGAACTGCAAGAGGTCGTATTGCGTCATGCGATCGTAATAACAGCGCAGGGTCGAGCTGGGTTTGCCCGTGAAATAATGATATAATGCAGGCCGTTGGAACGAGCCTCTGAAAACGACAGGACGGTCGCCTGCCACGGTTTCGATGGCTTTGTAATAGGCTTCTTTCCCATGATAGCCATAGCGGTCGGCCAGAGGAGTCATCAAAAGTATCCTTACAGCCAGAACCAATAGGAGGGAAGGCATCATAAAACAGCGAATGTATTTCTGTAACTTCTCGTCAACTAAGGCTTTGCGATAGACCAGCACCACGGCTGGAATCATGCAGACGATGGTCCAATGCGGCTCCACGTGTCCACGGAAAGCCATCAGCCAGAAGAAGAAAAAGAACCCGACGAGGATGAAGCGCAAGCCGCGCTCAAAGCCCCGATTGCCGTACATGTCATTCCTAGCAGGGCTTGTGCGATTGGAATCTATGCACGGCAAACTGGACTTGTCTCCTTTTACCAACACGTACACCACCGCACCAAACGTAAACGGATTGAAAATCAGCAATTGGTTGGGCAAATACTCCAAAAAATAACTCCAGCGGAATGGTTCGCTGCGTCCCGAAAGATGGTAGCGGAAGCTTGGAAAGTCATGGTTGATTTGCCAAAGAATGTGCGGTGTCAACAAGGCCAACGTCAGCAGACAGGCCACATAAAACTTACCATCCTTCAGCAAACGCAAGTTGGAAAGCACAACGAGCCCTAACAACAGGAAAGCATGGTATTTGCTATAAATCATCAAGGCCATCATCAAGCCCATCAGGAGAGTGTTTTTCCAGGAATGGTTTTTGAGATAGTTTTGGTAAACCAACAAAAACAAGGCAGAAAACAGAATCAAGGCCGAGTCGGGCGTGGTGACAAAGCCATAGATGTTGAACATCACGATGGAAAAGGCAAAAATGAAAAACAGTAAAACGTGCTTAAGAGTCGGTGCTTCGACAGGCTCAGCAACCTTAGCTTTTTCTGAAGGGTTAAGGTCCCTAAGCTTGCCGAAGGGCCGATCAATGGCAATAAACCATATCAC
Organism: Bacteroidales bacterium; assembly: GCA_017477425.1. Taxonomy (GTDB): domain Bacteria; phylum Bacteroidota; class Bacteroidia; order Bacteroidales; family F082; genus Limimorpha. The sequence goes on along the minus strand of JAFUVT010000029.1, from coordinate 73,705 downwards.
CCAAAGTGAAAGCGTGGAGAAAACAATCGTCAAAAACCTGACACCCAAGATGCCTTTAAACAAATGGCTGCTCAAAAACGTCATCAACCCCACCATCGGCGGATGGTCGAAATATCCCCAGGCGAGGTGCTCGCCGTAGAGGGCATAATAGGCCTCATCCTCCTGGATTTCGGTGAAAAGGCCTTGAAAAAGGTTGATGATAAACCAAAGGAAAAGGCCACAACAAAGGCAAAATCTCCAATTGAATATCTTGTCCTTTGTCATGGCCTTTCCGTATACACATGTAGAGACGTAGCGCGCTACGTCTCTACCAGATGAATTTGTTATCCCACGTGAATGTTTTCCTTCACCAGTTTCAGGATCTTCTCGGTGTCATTGCCCAATTCCTTGCGGAGGTTGGCATCGTTGAAATTGGTGAGGTATTTGATCATGTAGTCCACGATGGCGTCTGAGAACACGCCCTTGGCGGTGTAGATCTCGCGGTCCTTGGCCAATTCCTTGGCGGCGGCCACGCAGCTGTCGGGCAGTTGCTCGAGGCTTTCCTGCAATTTCTTGTTCTTCTCGTCGTGGATGTTGACGCCGAGGCCGACATAGGTCTTTTCGGCGACCTCAAGGGCGTTTGGCATCTCGAAGCCGTGACGGGCAGCGGCGCAGAGGGCGGCCATCAGCAGGTACATGTCGGCGCAACCGTCGGAGGCACGCCACTCGAAGGTCTGCTTCTCGCTGAAGTCCTTGTTCGACTTCTTTTCCAGCGGGTTGGCGTTGGCAGCCATGTCTTTTCCATTATTAATCCAGCCGAGCGGCACGCGCACCAAGGCGCTGCGGTTCGAGTAGGACCAGCACAGCGAGGTCGGGGCTTCCTGATGAGGCACCAGACGCAGGAACGACAGCGGGTTGGGGTTGCCGAAGGCAGGCAGCGAAGTGCCAGCGTCCATATAGCCGGCGATGGCTTTCTTGCCGTAGTCGCTGAGTTCGCCTTTGGTCACCATCACACTCTTACCATCCTTCGTGAACTTGCAGTGGACGTGCATGCCCGAGCCGGCCTTGCCCACAGTAATCTTCGGGGCGAAGGTCAGCGTGACGCCATATTCGTAAGCCAGTTGGCGCATAATCCACTTGGCCACAACGAGTTGGTCGGCGGCATCCTCGATGTTGGTGGGCAGGAACTCGATTTCGTTCTGCTCGTAAATCTTGCCGTCGTGGGTGAAGTTGCCCACTTCGGAGTGACCGTACTTAATCAAGCCGCCAGCCTGAGCGATGAGGCGCATGGCCTCCACGCGGTACTCGGTGAACTTGTTGAACGGGGCGCTCTCGTGGTAGCCGCGTTGGTCGGGCACTTCGTAGATTTCCTCGTCGTCGGCAATGATGTAGTATTCCAGTTCGCCCATCGTTTCCATTTGCAGGCCCGTGGTCTTCTTGAAGACCTCGTGCGCCTTGTGGAGGATGTGTTCGGGTGAGCTTTCAAACGGTTCGCCGTCGCGGTTGTAGAACGAGCAGAGGATGTCGAGGGTGGGCGTCTCGGTGAAGGGGTTGCGGAAGGCCGTGCGGTACTTCGGCACCACATAGAGGTCGCTCTTTCCGGCTTCGATGAAGGGGAAGAGGCTGGAGCCGTCGACGCGCTCGCCGGCGGTGAGGATGTTCTCAAGGTGTTCCGCGCTGTGGATCACGAAGTTGAGGGTCTTCAGTTTGCCGTCCCAGCCACAATAGTGGAAGTTGACGAATTCTATTTGGTTTTCCTCGCAGTAACGGATGATGTCAGCGCGAGTGAATTCCGATGCAGGTTTCTGAAGGTACTGCACCAGGCGATTGGGGTTCATTGCAATTCTTGAATCCATTTCAATTTGTATTTGAAGATTTTGTAATTTTGCGCAAAGATAGGAATTATTATTCAATAGTAAGCAAAACAAAGTAAAATGGCACTAAAAGACTGGATGATTGCCTTCAACAACGCCAAGACGATGGAAGCCAATGGCGAGGAAGGCCCTGAACTGATTGAAGAATACGAGCGCGTGCTCGCGAAATTGGGCGAAGGCCCCTTCACCGAGGCCGAACAACACGTCCGCGAAGAGGCACAACGTAACCTGCGTGAGTTGTACGCCCTCAATGGCGATGAGGAAAAGGCATAAGCCTATTCCGAATTTTGAGTGAATTTTCGGAATGCTATTCCGAATTTTATTGAAATTTTCGGAATTCAACTCCGAATTTTCGCAGTTTCTCAATAGATTTTTCCGGCCCAAAGTTGTTCAAGGAACTGCTTGGCGGGCCAGACTTCCACTTCTTTGAACAATCGCGGGTTGGGGTCGAGGGAAACTACTATCATTCGCACTTCGGGATGTTCTTCCTTGAAGGCTTTCAGCCCGTGCAGGTGCCGCGATTGCACTTCCTCCGTCGATTTGATTTCAATGCCCACTTCGGCATCACCCAAAACCGCATCCACTTCATTGTCGTTGTAGGTATGCCAATACGACAACTTGTCCAACTTGCCGTGATAGCCTAAATAAGCGATAATCTCTTGTATAATAAGGTGCTCGAAAGCGTGCCCAAAGTCCGTCGAACCAGGTTCCAAAGCACGACGTCCCAGCAAATAATTGGGAATGGAGACATCGAAATAATAGAATCGGGGCGCTTGCCGCACCTTGCGCTTCACCACTTTGGCGTAGGCGGGCACCATATAGCCAACCAAGGTTTCCTCCAAAATGGAAAAATAGGCTGCGACCGTCTTGGAATCGATGCCGCAATCCTGAGCGATGTTGCTGTAATTCAGCATTTCGCCATCGGTCAAGGCGGCGGCTTCCAAAAAGCGCGTGAAGGTGGAAAGGTTGCGTACCAATGCCTCCGCCTTGATTTCCTCGCGGAGATAGACCGCGACGTAGGCCTGCAACATAGCCCAATATTTGTCCGCCTTGGCCAAATAATGCCTCGGAATCATACCTTGGTTGACGGCCTTAATCAGGTCGAAATCAGGGATTTCAGTGCTGACCAACGGATAAAGGTTGGTCTGCATGGCTCGACCGCCAAGCATATTGGCACCGCCGCGCTTCAGTTTTCGGGCACTTGAACCGCTGAGGATGAAACGGAGACCTTTGCGCACGATGAGCCATTGCACTTCATTCAACAAGATGGGGAGCGACTGCACCTCGTCGATGATGACCAAAGTGCCGCTTTCGCACATCTCCAAATCCTGACGCAGCAACGAGGGATTGCGTTGCAGTCGCTCGAAGGTGTTGCTCTCAAGCAGGTCGTAAAACCTTGCTTTGGGAAACAATTGCAGCAACAGGGTTGTTTTCCCAGTTTGCCTTGCGCCAAATAGGAAGGTATTGTCTTCGCCAAGGGCTTCCGCAGTCAAAAAACGCTCAATCATGGTGATGAATTTTGCTGCAAAAATAATAAAATTCGGAATTCAATTCCGAATTTTATTGAAATTTTCGGAATTCAACTCCGAAAAATTCATACTTTTATGTGCGTAAACCAGCGGAATCGCAAAAATTTTGGCACTTTCCGCTGGTTTACGCACAAAATTATCTTACAATCAAAATGAGCAAACAAATTCAAGCTGTCTTGAAAACAATCAATGAGGTAATGTAACATACAAAGCCAAACACTATAAACAACCCTACACCCCAGCCTTTTAGTTTTACGTTGTCTTCGTTTTTGTATTTTTTTTCCAACTTTTTATATCTGCCTTCGCTATCCAGTAATATACTAAAAACAAAGTCTAAGCCAAAGCAAAAAACGACTATACCTATATTGATGGCATCTGTATATTCTATTCCCAATAAATACAATAGGATGTTTATTATTGCGCCTAAATACAACGCTATTGTGAGGAATAAAAGCCCAAATGCCACAACATAAGGCCCGTTCTGACCCCATTCTTTGTAGAATTTTGCATAGCGATAAAAGCAATAATTGAAGAAAGTTTTCATCATAAAATCAATGCTTTAGCATATTAAAATAAGCATCCAGCAGCTTCTGTGCCCCAATGTAGGCGCTCATCCGCTGGCCGCGGACGTCGTTTTCGATGAGGGGCAGGAGGTCGGTGACGAGGCGGTTTTGGTAGAAGTCGTTCTTCAGGGCGGCGTCCATCGTGTCGAACATCATCTGCACATCCTGGTCGGAGCGTTTGCGGTAGAGGTAGCCATTGTCGCGGATGGCTTGCACGTGGTCGGCCACCATCTTCCACACCTCGTCGATGTTGAAGCCCGTCAGGGCGGAGCAGGTCAGCACCTTGGGCTCTTGTCCCGACTCGGGCAAAGGGAAGAGGTGCAGCGCATTGCGGCACTCGGCGGCGGCACGGTTGGCGCGCATCACGTTGTCGCCGTCGGCCTTGTTCACCGCGATGCCGTCGGCCATTTCCATGATGCCGCGCTTGATGCCTTGCAGCTCGTCGCCGGCGCCGCTGATTAATATAAGGAGGAAGAAATCGACCATGGAATGCACTGCCGTTTCGGATTGGCCCACGCCCACGGTCTCCACGAAAATGGTATCATAACCCGCTGCCTCGCAGAGGATAATGGTCTCGCGCGTCTTGCGAGCCACGCCGCCCAAAGTGCCTGCCGAGGCCGAAGGACGGATGTAGGCATTGGGATGCACGGAGAGGGTCTCCATGCGCGTCTTGTCACCCAAAATGCTGCCTTTCGAGCGTTGGCTTGACGGGTCGATGGCGAGGACGGCCAGTTTCTGTCCCTGTTCGCAGAGGTGCACGCCCAGGGCCTCGATGAAGGTGCTTTTTCCCGCACCCGGCACGCCCGTGATGCCCAGCCGCAGGGCCTTCCCCGAATGGGGCAGGCAGGCCGCAATGATCTGTTGCGCCAGCTCCTGATGCTTGGGTAAGGCGCTCTCCACCAAGGTGATGGCCTTACTGAGTGCCACGCGGTCGCCCTTGAGGATTCCGTTGACGTACCATTCCAACGGCATCAGCTGCTGCTGGTTGCGACGGAGGCGCTCCAAAGCCTTCGGGTTGACCTGAATAGGACCATCGACGCCTTCGGTGACCTTGAGGTTCGACTCCCATTCGTGCTCCTGGTTTTCAAAGTGTTCGTATTCCATGGCGGGATGCGGTTTTGATTCCGCAAAGATAAGGAATTATTTTGAAATAGCATCCATGATTTAACATGCTGATTTTTAAGTAATTTACAATTTTTTTTGCGTTATTCGAAAAAAAATGCGTAATTTTGTAGGTTCAATGAAAGACAAATGCCCATGGTAGACAAGAAAAGAATTTTATTCGTCCATCAGGAGATTGCCCCCTATTTGCCGGAAACGCCGATGAGCCTTATCGGGCGTTATCTGCCTCAGGCCACGCAGGAAAGTGGCAAGGAAATCCGGATATTCATGCCGCGCTACGGTGTCATCAACGAACGACGCAACCAGCTCCACGAGGTGATTCGCCTTTCGGGTATGAACCTCATCATCAATGATACGGACCATCCCTTAATCATCAAGGTGGCCTCCATCCAGAAGGCGAGGATGCAGATTTATTTTATTGATAATGATGACTTTTTCACGAAGAAGAAATACCTGATGTATGACGAAAACGGCAATTTTTCGGAGGACAATGACAGCCGTTGCGTGTTCTTCACCCGTGGCGTCATCGAGACGGTGAAGAAACTCAACTGGTCGCCCGACATCATCCACTGCCACGGCTGGATTTCGGCCTTGATGCCTGTCTACATCAAGCGTGCGATGAACGTTAAGGACAACCCGCTCTTCAACGAGTCGAAGATTGTCTACTCGATTTATGACGACGCCTTCGACGAGTCGTTTCCTGCTGGCTTCGACAAGAAGATGAAACTGCCAGGCATGACGGCCAAAGACCTCAAGTATTTCAAGGAAGCCAATTACGTGAACCTGATGAAGTCGGCCATCGACTATTCCGACGGCATTGTGGTCAGCACCAACCGCCTCAATCCAGAGATTGAGGAATATCTGGTGGCCTCGAAGAAGCCCTTCCTTTCGTATCAAGACCAAGTGCACTACGCCCAGGCCTGTAACGAATTCTACGATTCGTTGCTGGAAAAGCAATAAGGCGGGATTTTTAGAGTTATCACACAACGATAGAAACTGCAATCTTTTAGCTAATGAAAACACATCATTCAACCGCTCGTACCCTCATAGCGTTAATGATTGGCTCGTTGGTGTTGGCTTTTGCCTCGTGCAAGAAGTCACCCGACACCATAGGCAACAATTTGATTTCTGACGACAACTACATCGGCATTTTCAAAACCGACACGGTGGAGGTCGTTTGCCATTCGTATCGGGACTCTGTCAACACGACTAATGTCTCAACAGCCTTGCTTGGAGCCATGAAGGACCCCGTTTTTGGCCATTCCGAGGCTGGGTTCTATACGCAGTTCCGTTTTTCGGTGGCTGGCCAGAACTTTGGCGCGAATCCCGTGCTTGATTCCTTGGTGCTTCAGCTCTACATCTCAGGATATTCGGGCGACACCACCACCTTACAGACCGTTCATGCCTATGTGTTGGACGACACCTTGTCGTCGAGTGCCACCTATTACAACCATTCTATTGTCGCCACGGGTGCCGTCGACCACGCCAATGGCTTCCAGTTCCGCCCTCATCCTAGAACGAAAGTTCACGTCTTTGGTACCGACACCGTAGGCCAGCCTATCATCCGTATCCCACTGAGTCAGGAACTGGGACAATACCTCATGGGTCTTGACACGACGGTTTATTCGCGCCCCGACCTTTTCAAAGAGAACTTCCATGGCCTCTATGTGACATGCAGTCAGGTAATGGAAACTGGGGCGATTTGCTCTGTGAACCTGACTAGCAACTCGTTCACGATGTTGCAACTCTATTATCACGATGCTTCCACGCCTGAAAAGCCGATGCGCTACAACTATTATGTGACCAGTTCCGACTTGTTTTTCAACCATTTCGACCATGACTATACGCAGGGCGACCCCGATTTCGTCAGCCAACTGCTTGAAGGACAGCAGAATCTGGGACAAGAGAAGATCTATCTGCAGACCATGGGCGGCGTGAGGACTTACGTCTTGTTCCCCAACTTGGAGCATTGGACCGACACATTGGAAAACTGTCATTTGGTCGTCAATGAAGCCAAACTTGTGTTGCCCGTCGCCGACCAAGGTCTCGACTCGCTTTATTCCTTGCCTACAAACTATATTTTGTTGGGCTTTAAGGCCGATAGCACTACTTACCTGCTGCCTGATTATTATGAAGGTAGCGGTTTCTTTGACGGCACGCTCGACAAAAACACCAAATGCATCAATTTCCGTATCACGGAATTCATGCAAAGTGTACTGTTGAAGAAGAACGAGAACTACGGCCTTAGTCTTGGCATCAACGGGGCTTCGTATAACGCCCAACGCATGATTATCAATGGTCCCAATGCCCCCCAGGGCGAGAAGATGCGCCTCGAAGTGACTTATTCATTGGTGAACGAATAAAAACATTAAACGACATAATAATATGAAAAAACTGATTTTAGCCGCTTTGGTTTTGGTCGGACTGACCTGCCAAGCACAGAAAAACCCGGAAAAGGAAACCGTCGTGGTGATCAAGACCAGCATGGGAACCATAAAGGCCAAATTGTATAACGACACTCCGCAACATCGCGACAATTTCATCAAGTTGGTGAACGAAGGCTGGTACAACGGCTCGCCCTTCCACCGCGTCATCAAGGATTTCATGATTCAGGGCGGACAAAATGCCGATGGACGCTTAGACCCTGGCTATCAGGTGCCTGCCGAGTTTAGGGACAATCACTTCCACAAGAAAGGCGCCCTTTGCGCTGCCCGTCAAGGCGACCAAGTGAACCCCAAGAAGGCCAGCAGTGGTTCGCAGTTCTACATCGTGCAAGGCAAGGTGTACGACGACCGCTGGCTCGACATGTTCGAAAGCCGTTCGGGCAAGGTGCTCTCGGCTCGCCAACGCCAGGCCTACAAGACCGTGGGCGGCACTCCGCATTTGGATGGCGACTACACCGTGTTTGGCGAAGTGACCGAAGGCCTTGAGGTGGTCGACAAGATTGCCGCCGTCAAGACCGGCCGCATGGATGTGCCCGTTGAGCTCGTGACCATCATTTCCGTTACGATTGAAAAGTAAATCCCACTATGAAAGAAAAAGTAGAAGAAATATTATCCCAGGTGCGTGACTTCCAAGCCGACAGCAAAGAGGCCTTGGAGAATTTCCGCATCACTTATCTGAGCAAGAAAGGCGTGATTCCTGCTTTGTTCGCTGACTTCAAGAATGTGGCCCCTGAACTCCGCAAGGAGATGGGCATGCGGCTCAACGAATTGAAGAACGTGGTTCAAGACAAGGTGGAGGAACAACTGCAAAAGTTTGAGAACCAACATAGCAGCGATGCAGGCTTCGACATGAGCATGCCCGCCAACGAGATGCGCGGCGCCCGCCATCCGTTGAGCATCGTTCGTCGCGACATCAACGAGATTTTCGCGCATTTGGGCTTCACCATCGTCGAAGGTCCGGAGATTGAGGACGACTACCATGTGTTCTCTGCTTTGAACTTCCCGCTCGACCACCCCGCCCGCGACATGCAGGACACCTTCTTTATTAATAAGGAGCCCAACGTGAACAAAGTGAGCGATATCCTGCTGCGCACGCACACGTCGAGCGTGCAGGTGCGCGCCATGGAAAAGCAACAGCCGCCCATCCGCGTCATTGCCCCTGGCCGCGTGTTCCGCAACGAAGCCATCTCGGCTCGCGCCCACTGCATTTTCCACCAAATCGAGGGCTTGTATATTGACGAAAATGTTTCTTTTGCCGACCTGAAGCAGACGCTTTACCATTTCGTTCAGGAGTTCTTCGGCGAAGGCACCAAGGTGCGTTTCCGTCCGTCCTATTTCCCCTTCACCGAGACTTCGGCGGAGATGGACATTTCGTGCAACATTTGTGGCGGCAAAGGCTGTAACATCTGTAAGCACACGGGTTGGGTCGAAATTCTCGGCTGTGGCATGTGCGATCCCAACATCCTCATTGCCAGCGGTATCGACCCAGAGAAATACACGGGCTTTGCCTTCGGCATGGGCGTGGAACGCATCGCCATGCTGAAGTATGGCATCAACGACCTGAGGCTGTTCTTCGAGAACGATTTACGGTTCCTCGAACAGTTTGAGCTGGCGTAAGGATTACAGAAATATGGATTTTTGTTTGTAGAGACGTAGCGCGCTACGTCTCTACAGTTTTATTCACCCCGAACGGTCCGATTCAGCCACTGGCAGAAATCCTTGGTCTTCTCAAATTCGGCGAGCACCCAGTCGACCAGATGCGGGTCGGAGAGACGCTTTTCGGGGAGGTCTTGCATCACGAGCCAGTCGCGCTGTTTGAAGAGTTCGGCCTGCGGATGGTCCTTGGGATAGCCGTTGGGCACGCGCTTCATGGTGTGTTCCGTATCCAAAGCGAAGCCTTTCGCCTTGTCGAGGCTTTCCACCAAGGGCTCGGCGTTGAAAAGAATCTCGTCACGGATGGTCTTGAGCATGGTCGTGTCGGGCATATACATCCCCGTGCAAAGCATGTTGTGGCCCAGATATTCCGATTCCTTGGCCTCTAAATGGAAATAATAGCCGCCCAGCATCGACTTCTTGCCTTCGGGACAGACGAACACGCCGAAGTGGGTCTTATAGGGCCGCTTGTCGGGTGAGAAACGCGTGTCGCGGTAAAAACGGTAGGTGCAGTCTTTTAAGGTCAAGCCTTTGCAGTCGTCGTCAAACTTCTGCACGCCAGCGATGATTTGCTCGGCCAAGACATTGAAATTGGCTTGCGCCTTCAGATATTCGTTTTTATGCTCCTGAAACCATGGGCGGTTGTTGTTGTGGAGCACATTTTCCAAGAATTTGAGGATTTCTTCCATGGGTGAAAATTTTGGCAAAGATAGGGAATTATTTCGTCGAGAAGACCGCCTTTTTCGCCATCAAAGTCATGGAAAGGCCGCGAGCCACCATAAACAGGAGGAAAGCAATCCAAAGGCCGTGGTTGCCGAAAGGCGGCATTAATAACAAGGAGGCGGGCAGGAATACGCCAAGGGCGGAAATCAGCATCGTGTTGCGGATGGCGCAGGCGGCCGTGGCCCCGATGTAGATGCCGTCCCAAAGGAAAGCTGCAAAGGTGATGAGTGGGATGAGGGCAAGATAGATATGATAAGGCTGGGCCATGGGGATGATTTCGGGCTGGTCGCTGACGAGGCCGATGAACCAGTCGGGGAAGAGGGCATAGAGCGCCGTGAAGGGGATGGCGATGACGATGCCCCAAACGAGCAGTAGTTTCACGGTTTGGCGCAGTTGTTTTGGGTCGTTGGCGCCCGTGAAACGACCAACGAGCGCTTCGCCCGCGTAGGCAAAGCCATCGGTGAAATAGGAGAAGATGTAGAAGAACTGCATCAGAATCATGTTGACCGCCAGCATGTCGTCGCCGAGCTTGGCCGACTGGTTGTTGAAGTAGGCGATGCTCAGCACGAGGAGGATGCTGCGAATCATGAAGTCGGCATTGACCGAGAAGAAACGCTTCAGCTTGTCGGCTTGCAGCAGGATGACCCTACGGATGGGGATGAGATGATGGCGAAACTTGGCAAAAAGAAAAACGATGGCTGTCACCAAGCCGCAGTATTGCGCAATGACCGTGCCCAAGGCCACGCCGCTCACGCCCATACCCATTGCGTTGACGAAGATGACGCTGAGCACGATGTTCACCACATTGGTGAGAATGGCGATAACCATAGGAATAGTGGTGTTCTGCATGCCGATGTACCAGCCGTTGAAGGCATAGAGGCAAAGCACCGCCGGAGCCGCCCAGATGCGCACTCGGAAATAAATGGAAGTATAATGCAGCACTTCTTCGCTGCCGTGCAGCAGTTTCATGCTGAGCCATTCCACCGCGTTTTGCAGCGAAAGCACCAAAATAGTGGCAATCAGCGCGATGCAAAGCGAGCGATAGAGCGAATAGGCGATTTCGGTGCGGTCGTTGGCGCCGTAGGCCTGCGCCGTGAAGCCCGTGGTACCCGCCCGCATGAAACTGAAAATGGAGTACATCACGCTGAAAATCGTGCCACCCAAGCCGATGGCTCCGATATAGGCGATGCTGTCCTGATGGCCCATGAGCACCATGTCGACGAATCCCAACAGCGGCACGGTGATGTTGCTGATGATGTTCGGGATGGCGAGCTTCAGGATGGAACGGTTGAGGGAGTCTTGGCGCATAGGAAACGATTTTGAAGTTGCAAAAGTACGACAAACTATTTATTTTTGCAGTCAAAATAATTTGGAAAACTATGATCTTCTATTTCTCCGGCTGTGGCAACAGCCAACATGTGGCCGAGACCATCGCTGCAGGTCTCAATGACAAATTGGTCTTCATTCCCGAGGCGGCTCGAAGCAACCGATATGATTACACTTTGGCTGAAGGCGAAAGCCTTGGCTTTGTCTTTCCTGTCTATGCTTGGGGCCCGCCGAAATTGGTGCTCGATTTTGTGGAAAAAGTTAAAGTTGAGGTCCCTGAGCCTGTCGAAGGGCCGATCCAGAACAACGGGTTTAACTTCGTTGAATCTTCGATTTCGACAGGCTCAACGACCTTGCCTTACGTTTATTTCGCCTGCACCTGCGGTGACGAATGTGGCCACACGGAAAAGGTTTTCCGCAAGGCCGTGGAAGCCCGAGGCTGGACGCTTTCGGCTTGTTTCAGTTTGCAAATGCCTGAAACTTACATCGGTATGCCTGGCTTCAAACTTGATACCGACGAGAACGCCCAGCGCAAGATTGACGCTGCCAACGCAGCCCTGTCGGGGTTTATGCCTCGTCTTCAGAAAAAGGAAAGTTTTTCCAAAATGATTGTGGGCGGTGCGGCGTGGCTGAAGAGCTATCTGGTCAATCCGGGCTTCAATCGTTTTGCCACCGACGACAAGAAATACCGCTCCACCGAGGCTTGCATCCATTGCGGCAAGTGCGTGAAAGTGTGTCCGTTGCAGAACATCACCCTTGAGGATGGTCGCCCCGTTTGGCACGGCAACTGCACCATTTGCATGGCTTGCTATCACCATTGTCCGGTAAATGCCATCCAGTATGGCAAGGCCACTGTGGGTAAGGGACAATATTGGTTCGGTAAGAAATAATTTGGCGGATGATAAGAAAATACCGCTATCTTTGCTGCAAATTATTCAAAATCTATATCCTATGAAAAACACCTACTTGAAAAACACGATTCTTGCGGCGGCATTCGTCTGCTGCTCTATGGCTTCTTTCGCACAATGCGTCATCCCTGTCACCGACACTCAGCCCTTCCATGAGGACTTTGAGGATGGCATGGAATGTTGGACGGTGGAAAACGGCGAAGGTTCTAGTTGGATGTGGCTCGAAGGCACAGAATCCAACGCGATGGCATACTCCCACGACGGAAGTTACACCAATTCCGAAAGCCGCTTGATTTCGCCTACCTTCGACTTGTCGGGCGTGAGCGGCGCCACATTGAATTTCACCTACGCCATAATGGGCCTCACCGATGCCGATGAGTTCGTCATCAGCTATCGCAGCTCCGAAAGCGACCCTTGGCACGATTTGGGCAGTTTCAGTTTCAGCGACTGGCAGAATTTTTATGAACAAGTGTATGAGTTGCCCAGCCTCTCTGCCACCTATCAGATTTCGTTTTTGGGTATCGACCATGGCGGTTATTACATCTTTGTCGACAATGTAGAAATCACAGGTGAGGGCGGCTGCGTGCGTCCTATCGACCTTGATGTCTCCGATATCACGCCTTTTGCGGCGCTGCTTCACTGGTCGACCACGGGCAGCGAGGAGAGCTGGACTGTCGAGCTGAATGGAGTGGAACATAACGTCGCCACCCAACCTTATCTGATGGAAAATCTGGCATCGGGACGAGATTACACCTTCCGCGTGAAGGCCAACTGTGGTGGCGGATCGGAATCAGACTGGTCGATGACCTACACCTTCACCACGCTGTGTGATGTGATTGTCATCCTTGACGACCAGCCCTACTTCGATGATTTTGAATCCTCTGAGGTTTTCGTTTGCTGGCAGGATGAAATTGTTGCCGGTCCTTATGGCTGGGTTGTGGATCCAGGTTATGTCAATCCCAACAATACCGCTTTCTTCATTTGGTTGGGCGAGGCTGCGCGACTCATTTCTGCGCCTTTGGACCTCACCGCCGTCACCAACCCGACGCTTACCTTCAACCGCAAGCAGCCCGCTTTGAGTGGCGCCGTTGACGAACTGTCGGTCTATTACCGCACTTCCGAGGACGAGGAATGGCAGTTTTTGGATGCCTACAACACGGCTGCTTCCAATTGGGAACCTGTAACCTTGAGTTTGCCCAACCCTTCGGCCACCTATCAGATTTGCTTCATGGGCGTTTCTTTCAATGCCAACGGCGTCTATGTCGACGAGGTGCGCGTAGGCAATGAGCAGGGTGTCGGCTTTGTTGAAACGCCCGCTGTCAAGGCTTCTGTCCATCCGAATCCTACCACAGGGAAAATCAAGGTGAACGCCAATGCCCTCGACGGCACCGTTACCGTATTTGATGTTTTCGGCAAGCAAGTGGCTGTGGCACAAGTCTACGAAGGCCAAGCCGAACTCGACCTCAGCAAGTGCGCCCAAGGTGTTTATTTCGCTCGCATTACAAGTGCCTCAGGCTCAACCACCATCAAATTGGTGAAGGAATAAATGAAGCATTGTCTGGCGGCATTTTTCATCCTTTGTTGCCTAACGGCTTGCAAGCAAAACGCGATACGCATCGTCGCTTCCGACAAGGAAACGGCGATGCAGCTGAAAGAATTGCTGGAGCAGGGCGGTTGTCGGACGACATTCGGCGGACATTCGGCGCGTACGATTTATTTGGGCCTTCCGCCTGTCTTGCAGGAACAATATGAGCCGCTTGTCGACAGCCTTCGGGACGATGGCTATATCATCGTCGGCGACGGCCACGACCTCGTGCTTTACGGAAAAGGCGAGAAAGGGACGCTTTACGCCATGTATGCTTTCCTCGAAATGATGGGCTACTGGCTTTATACCCCCGAGGCAATGGTGGTGCCTGACGTGAGCCAAATGGAACTGCCTGTATGCCGTAAGTTGAGCAATCCCGCTTTCCGCTATCGCGAGGTGGCCTATTACTATCCCAACCACAGCCAGCTTTATGCCGACTGGCATCACCTGCACACCATGGCCGACCGCGACAGCCTTTTTGGCATGTACGTGCACACTTTTGGCCGATTGTTGCCGCCATCGAAGTATTATGACGCGCATCCTGAATGGTATTCCTTGAATAAGGGTCGTCGGATGCGTGACGGACAGTTGTGCTTGAGCAATCCCGAGGTTTTTGAAGAACTTTGTCTTCGCCTTTCTGATACCATGTCGCAGCGCCCCGAGGCGCAGATTTGGTCGGTGTCGCCCAACGACAACTACAACGTCTGCGAGTGCTCCGAATGTCGACATTTGGACAGCCTCTATGGCGGTCATTCCGGCACGCTGATGTGGTTCGTTGGCAAGGTGGCGCGCCGTTTTCCCGACAAGACCATCTCCACTTTGGCTTACCAATACACGCGGCAGGCGCCGTTACCCACAGCTGTTTGTCCACCTGAGCTGCCAGAGAACCTTCAGGTGATGCTTTGTCCCATCGAGGTAGGTCGCGAGCAACCCATAGCGTCGCCGCAAGAAGGCTCTTTCCGCAGGGACATGGAGGACTGGCACCGGCTTACCGACAATATCTATCTTTGGGATTATGTGGTGCAATTCCGCAACTTTTGGGACCCGTTCCCCAATCTGCATGTGTTGCGGTCCAACCTGCAGTTTTTCCGCGACAATGGCGCACAGATGATGTTCGAGCAAGGCACGGGCCCCAACAATGTCAGCTCGTGGATGGATATTCGTTGTTATATGATTGCCAAGCTGCTTTGGAACCCCGATGCCGACATCGATGCCATTATGGATGACTTCTACCAAGGTTATTATGGCGAGGCTGGAAAGTACGTTAAGGAAATCATCGACACAATGACCAGCGCCATGGTTGATAGCAAGATGCGTCTCAACATTTATGGATATCCCGTCGATGCTGCTGATACATATCTTCAACCCCATTTGTTGCAACACTACGACAGCATGATGACGCAAGCATACGCCACCGCTGATAGCACCATTCGCGACCGCTTGCGTTTCTTTGAATTGGCGCTCGACTTTGCCAAGGTCGAACTACAGACTGCGGGCAAGATGCCCACTACCGAAAAGGAGTTGATGGCGTTGGCGGGCGACATGGTGGATGACTTGGAGCGTTATGGCGTCAGTATGATGATGGAGATGGGCCACACGCCGCGCAAGTATTACGACAACCTCTGCCATTACGCTGACAAGGCCTTTGGCGAACATCCACACTATCCCGTCACTTTGCGCCAACCTGCTACAGAGCCTTACAACACCGACCAGCTTGACGATGGCCGCGTCGGCATCCTTGACTACCGTAACGACTGGTTGGGCTTCTGGGGCGAAACTATAGACGCGACGGTTGAGTTAGGCGAGAATACGACTTTCAGTAGCGTCAGCCTCGACTTCTATTTCTATCCGTTGTCTTGGATTTTCCTGCCGCAAAGTGTTGCTTTTTATGTTTCTGATGACCAGAAAACTTGGCGGAAGATAGACGAGGAATATCTCGAGAGTCCCGAGGTCTTGGCCACGCCTTCCATTCACACGGTCGCTTTCAAGAGCGATGAGCCGATAGAGGCCAAGTATTTACGTATTGTGGCGGAACCGCTTCCCGAAATTCCGTCTTGGCACAGAGCGGCAGGCGAAAAGGCTTGGATTTTCACCGATGAGATTTTCGTGAAGTGATGAGGTTTTTAGGAGGGCGCATATCCAGCGGCATCCTCGGCGGCCATGGGCAGGTAAGTTTCTTCTTGTGAGGCGTAGGGCACCACTTTCGGTTGGTGCAAAGCGAGGAAGTTTTCATTCAACCGAAGTTCCACTTGCAGCATTGTGTTTTCCAATAGTTTAGGTTGCAGTTGGCATTCCCAAACGACGATGACCTGCCAGCCGTTGTCGTGCAGGATTTGGTAGTCTTTATGGTCGCGTTCTTGGTTTCTCTTGATTTTGTTCACCCAAAAATCTCTGTTGGTTTGCGGGATTTTGCAACAGGTTGAATTGGCGACAGATGGTAGAGACGTTGCGCGCAACGTCTCTACAGAGGATAAATCCACATTATGCCCATGCCAAAAACACCCATTCACAAAAATCGCCGTCCGATAACGCCGCATGACGATGTCGGGCTTGCCCGGCACGCTCTTCACGTTGAGGCGGTAGCGATAGCCATGTCGCCACAGCCACTGCCGCACCTTCAGCTCGGGCTTGGTGCCCTTGCCGTGGATGCGCGACATCACGCGGTGACGTTGCTCGGGTGTGAGACGGTCGGTCATGAGAGCAGCAGCTTTTGCAGTTCCTCGGCTGATTTTACAACCATCAAGTCCTGAGGTCCCTGAGCCTGTCGAAGGGCCGATGAATTGGCCAAATCTTTCATATCGCGGTAGCCCCAGCTGACGGCGATGCCTCTGATGCCACCGTTTTCGGCGGTTTTCATGTCGGTGGGTGAGTCGCCCACCATGACGGCTGCTTCACGGCTGACGCCAGCCTTGCGCAGCACTTCTCCGACAATCTCGGGGTCGGGTTTGAGCGGGTAGCCAGGTCGGTTGCCGAGAACCGCCACGAAAGGAATCTCGGGGAAGAACTTCTTCACCAGGTACTCCGTTCCTTCCTGGAACTTGTTGGAGGCTACGGCCATGAAGACACTTTCTTGATGCAGCCTTTCCGTCAGCGCTTGCATTCCTGGATAGGGGCGGGTGTGCACGTCGATGTGGGCCTTGTAGTAGGCTGTGAAGTCGGCGAGGGCGGCCTCCACCATCGCTGTATCGTCTTTGTATTGGGAAGGCAGCGCGTTGATGACCAGGTTACGGATGCCGTGGCCGACCATAGTCATGACTTCGTCGCGCGTGTAGGTCGGGAATCCGCGCAGCGTCATAGCGTGGTTGACGGCTTCTCTGAGGTCATCGATGGTGTTGATGAGCGTGCCGTCGAGGTCGAAGAGAACGAGTTGGTATTTCATGGTTTGGCTAATTTGCTGCAAATGTACAAATATTCCATTGTTGAAGCTTCTGTTGTTACAATAATGCAACGAAAACTTCGTTATCTCTTTATGAGACAATTCGTTATTTATTTACTTTTGAGCACGTTGGGACTGGCGTTTCTGACCAATTGCCAGGCGCAAAAAGCCACCATCCGGGGCCCACAAGGCGAGATAGCCTACATGATTACTTTGCCCGATGGGTTCGACCCGTCAACCGACCAATGCCCGATGGTGATCCTGATGCACGGCATCTTCTCCAGAAAGGACTTTGGTCCTATACCGCAGCTCGCGAAAGGTCTTGCCGAGGCAGGCATCGCCTCCATCCGTTTCGACTTTGGTGGGCACGGCAGGAGCGAAGGTCGCAAGCAGTACATGACCATCGAAAAAGAAATAACAGAGGCGCGTGCCGTCTGGGATTATGTGCAAGACCTTCCGTATGTGCAAGGCGTGGGGCTGTTGGGCCATTCGCAAGGGGGTGTCATCGCCTCGATGTTGGCTGGACGATTGTCCACCGAGGGCACAGTGCCCGATGGGGTAGTGCTGATAGCCCCAGGTTCGGTCATCAAGGAGGCTTGTCAAGGCGGCAAATTCTTCAATGCCACCTTCGACCCCAAGGACCCGCCGGAATACATCCGCTGTTGGGGCCTTTATAAGCTTGGGCGCGAGTACCTCGTCACCACGCAACAGCTCGACATCTATGGCACTGCGGCAACCTTCCAAGGCCCCGTGCTCCTCCTTCACGGCGACCACGACGGCATCGTGCCGATGTGGTGCAGCGAGCGTTACCTGGAGGCATACGGCTCACACGCCATCCTAAAGGTGGTGGAAGGCGAGAACCACACCATCACCCGCCATCGCAAACAGGTCGTCGCCAACACAGTGGAGTTCTTTAGAAGTGTTTTTGGCAAGTGATGTCCAGAGGCCTCACTTGCTGTTTTTCTCATTCTTATTCAGGATAATCAGCGCGGCGATGACGCCCGGCACCCATCCGATGCAGGTCAGCAGGAACACGATAAGCATCGACCCGCAGCCGCGGTCGATGACCGCCAGCGGCGGGAAGATGATGGCTAGGATGACTTGGAGGCAGGACATGGTATTAGTTTTTCTTCTTATATCTCATTAATTCAGCCAATGAAATGCCTTTGGGTTCGGCACTCAAATGACCTTTCTTGATGATGTCTTCATTGATCATCTTATTAAAATCCCATTGTACATTTTGGTATTCTTCTTCAGGCTCTGTTCCAACTAAGTCAAAAACCACATAATAAGGTAATGATGGCTTATAGGAAGAATTCTTGTCAAGGTCACATAGTCTTTCCTTTGACATCACCCGTGGACCTTTTGGGCTCAATCTAAGCATGATTTGTGTTCCCCCATTGTGCAATAATACATATTTCGCTGACGAAATCTCAGGCTTGAGGCGAATAGAGCCGTTTCCTGAGTCAGTCCGTGTATTGTAAATCTGGTTTTTCAAGATCCATTTCAGGTGGCTCTCGTCACGGAAAGAACCCAACAACACGTATGTTTCCTCTGGAATCAAATCGCGGTTGCTCCCATACGGTTCGGGCATAGACTCGCTGACAATCGATGGCTCATTCTTGTAGATTTCGTATATGTGATATGACATTCGCTCTCGCTGAGAAGCCCTGTTCAGCATGTGCTCCAAGATGTCGTGTAGGAAACGCTCAATTTCCTTTGAGTCTTTTTCAACGCTGTTTGGCGATAAGCAAAAAGCGCCCAAACCAGGCAATACTTCATGAAAACCTTTTAGTCTTTTGTTTTCCGAACCAGGATAAAGGATGTATGCGCCACTCGTACGGCGAATAGCGTCTTTATATGCGTGCATTTTCAGCAAATCCACTCGCTTGTAAATACCTTTTTCTTCTTCACGTTTTTCCTGATTCATCAACAAATCTTCCTCAGAGAGGTCCGCGTCTTCATCCACAAACGTATGTGTACCGTCGGGCTCTTTTTCGCTGAGCAGGATTCTGTTCAGCTTGTATTTCGCATCGAAATGGATGTGGACGATGAGGTCTTGCTCTTCCGCTTCCGTTTCCTTGATATTTCCCGGCCAAATGGATAACGTGTAGTCCGGGCGCATGGCAGTTGTCCAAGAGCCGCTTTTGTCCAACTGGTCGGACGTACTGAAAGTCCGGTTGTAATACAAGCGTACATTCAATGTTCGGGAGGCTTCATGGAATTGTCCGCCAATCATTTTCGTATGGCCTTGCTTCAGTTCAAGGTTGATATTGTCATTGTCGGTTTTGACCAACTTCTTTTCGTCCTCCTCTGTCAGTTCCAAATGGAAGGTGTTTTTGACGATATCCAGCAATTTGAAGAATACCCAATACTCGTAAAGTGCGGCCACATTGCGTTTGCCGGCTTGATAGACGTTGTCGCCGCCTTTCCAAGTGATTTGTGCCGCCAGTTTCGACATCATCCAGGCTTGCAACACTTCCCGATAGCCTTCTTTTCGTTGCAAGGCGGGACTGTTCAAGGTCATGGTCTGCAAGTTGGATACATCCAGAAAAAAGCTGCGGCTCAACCAGCCCGTCAGTTTGTCAGCCGCGAGTTCTGCCTCGGTTTTCAGCCTCGAACTGGCGTTTTTGCATTGTTGAATCATGCTGCAAAACGAGGAAAACGATTGCAGTACGAACTTTACGAAACGGTTTTCCGCCACATCCACGGTGTCTTTTTTGTAGGAAACGGACAATCTGCGCGGCACGCTGCCGATATGGTCGCCTATAGTTATTCCCTCGCCCAATGGCAGCCGATTCTTGCAGGATGCAATCTGTTTTAATTCCTGCCGTCCCAGTCTTTTTACAGAACAAATGTCTTTTTCTATGGTCGTTCCTGTCCATTTGTGGATGGGATTGTAAAGAATTTTGTTCAAGGCCTCTTCAAATTCCTCACAGTCAATCAGCGATTTCATAAATGCGAATTGCTGATAGAGAGTACGACTGTCTTCATCGGGGTTGACTTCAAACCGTTGGGTTATCGGAGCACCTTGCATCATCACCAGCTCCGTGAAATGACAGGTGATGTCGTGAAGCATGGTCTTGTAATCGGTCCTATAGTCCATTTTGACGGAGCGAACCTCAAAGTCAACATCGGCAATTTCGTTTTCTGCTTTGTCAACGACTTTTAATGTCAAGCAACCGACATATACTCCAGTTTTTATTAAACCTCTTGAGGCATTGCTTTTTGAAGGGCTGACAAGCTCATTCGCTTTAAAAGAGTAGTCGTTTGGGGTAAACTCGTATTCGTATTCTTCTCCTTCCACCAATTGCCATCTCGATTCACCATCCTGCGGTTCCAACTCTTCAAACACCTTTGCGTTTGAGGACTGCGGATACACCAGCAACCTCACGTTTTCGTGCTTTCCTTTGATGGATATGTCGAGATGGTCGGTCATATTAAGACACTTTTTGTACTATTAGTTGTTCTTACGCCTCCGCAAAACTAGTAAATCCATTGTCCACCACGGCATGGTACATCCGCTGAATTTTTTCCGCCGATTCGGGATATTTGAAATCGGTGGCGTTGAAGTCGGCATCTATATCTTTGGCAACGCCATCTTTCAAGCAAAGTTGCCACATTGGTTCAAGCACTTTCTTAAGTTTCTTGGCAGATCCATGCAACTTGGGCAGCAGTTTTTGCAGGATGGCGGTGTCTATTGCCATATCGTCAGCCAAATCTCCTTCGGCAAAGTGCAGGTAGCGGCAGATTTCGTTCACGGTGCGGTAGCCAAACTCGGCATTGACTTTTTTAAGTTCCTTGAAGAACGAGAGCAGAACGGCTTTTTCTTCGTCATTCTTGATTTCAAACTGACTTGTTGCCTTGTTGACAAAGTCCACGGCCATATCGGCGCAAGCCGAGTAGGCGTTTTCGAGGTGAATGTCTTTTTTCTCATTGAGGTATTGCTCCATCTCCTCGGGTGCGATTTTGAACTCGATAACATTAGCACGGTCGAGCACTTTGGGACTGAACATATAGGTGGTTTCATCGACATTGATGGTGCCGATGATGAAGAGGTTCTTGGGTAATTCAATTTCTTTGGGAACGTTTCCTGCTTCATTGTCCCAAAGTTTGATTTTCTCACCTGACTCCATGGCGCTGAGGAAATCGGCGAAATAGCGTTCCACCACGCTGAGGTTCATTTCATCGAGAATCAGGAAGTAGGGCTTGGATGGATCTTCGTTGGCTCGCCTCAAGAGTTGCAGCACACCGCTTTCTGGTTCCACATATTCATTTTCCTTCAAAGCGTTTGGATAGCCTAATAGTGGCTCCCTGTTGGTCCAATCCGCCCCGATGGAAACAGTGCAAACTTGTTCCTCAATGTTTTCGCTCAAGCACTTGGCGAAAGCCAATGCCAACTGTGTTTTTCCAGAACCCGCCAGCCCGCTGAGGATAACGAAAGGCTTGGCCATCAGCGAATAGGCGAGGCGTTTGATGAGGGCGGGGGAATAGATGAGGCCGGTGGAGAGGATGGTTTCGATAACGGACGTTATATTAAAGATTTGCCTGGGAAGAAAGGATGTAATATTGGATTTTTCGGATACTATCTGTTTTCCTTCACAATCTTCGAATAGTTCACGCGCTTTAAGAAAACAATAATATTGTTTTATAGCATTTGATCTAAAATACTGGCTAGTTTCATTCGAATCTTTTGCTTTGAAAGCACTATCTTTGGACAACTCCTCAATAATATCCATAATTGATTGTGAGGAAGTGATATCATAAATACTTGCTATGCTTTTCCATTTTTCAGGCGCATAATCAAATAATTTATCAACTTCAGCAAAGGATACATAACTATCGACAGTGGTTTTGCCAATGATGAAAGAACTATCTGTTGACCTGTTTGTTTTGACACAATTTGAAAGATATGCTCTAAATTGTTCTTTAATAGTAAACCCTTGGGAATCGTTTGTATTTGATATTTCTGAAGGATAGGCTTCCATATCGACTGGTATGTAACGTTTTCCAAGATAAAACACGAAGTCAACTGTTGTTATATGGAAATCATTGTCAGGAAACACATCCGGATTATTGTCTATCAAGGATTTCAACATTTGTTTCAAGCCTTGTGTTTGACTGATGATTGAACATAAACCGTTCATAAACTCAAGAAAAGACTTGTAAAATACAGGTTTTGAACTGTTTTTCGTTGAAAAATCAGAATCAATGTCTTTAAGAGTTTTATGAAGTTCTCTGTATTTGTAAATGTAGTATTTGTTAGGATAGCGCAACCATAAAAGCACACTAATGGCTCTCATGTCTTGATAATGATTTTTCCATTTCTCTGGGGCAATAAGCCTCATTTGTTCTGCCTCTGCTTGATACGTCGCAATACGTTCCACGACATCCCGGCTCTCATCATAGAGTAGTCGGAACATCTTGCGGACTCGTTCTTTGTCAACGGCGACAAATTCTTGAAGCATACCAAGTGGAAAATAATTGCCAGAACTCAATAAATTCAAATGTTTTCGAGTTGCCGTTTTGAGCATTTGCCCAAAATCTTCGCTTTCAATGTCCCAATTTTTTTGAAAGCATTGTACTGCTTCCCATTTGTATTTTTCGTCTTCCCAAAAAGAAGGCAGAGCTTTCTGGTATTCATTTATGTAGAATTGTAGTTTTTCTATGTTAAAACTTGCCATAATCAAATTGCTTATTGTTTTTGTATCATTTACCTACGAACAAGTCTATGAATGTGTATTTTTTCTTGGGCATAATTTTCCTTTTTACACCGGCATCGCCTGCAAGACTTTGCCGTCAATCAGTTTTCCGTTTGCATGTTTGCTTCGTTTTACACCATCGCTACCCCAGGTTCCCCACTGCTTGAAGAAAAAGGCAGAGCCTTGCTTTTCTGTCTGTTCCTTGATGGAGAGCACCCACTCCTCTTTCATCGGACGGGCGTATGGTCCACTCTCACCGCCCACAATCACCCAATCAATATTCGTCAAATCCAGTTCACCTAAATCCTCTATCAGCGGTTCGCACGACAGGAAGCGTATCGGGGCATCCAATACCCGAAGACAGTCAATTCTTGATTTGGATGATTGGGCTTCCACTGTTACACCGAGCCAAACATTCTTAGGAATATCGTGTGTGAGAAAATACTCAGCCATCCGCTCTGCACGTTTTGTAAGCAACTGATAGCGATGCTGTGGCGTAAGACAGATGGTTCTCATCACCTTGTCAACAAATTCAAATGGTACATCTTTATGGAAGAGGTCACTCATAGAGCAAACAAAGATGGTGTGTGGCTTTCTCCAAGCGAGCGGCTCTCCCAGACATTCGTTATGCAACGTCACATGAAATCCGTTGGCATATTTTTCTTGTCCCATTGCCTTCAGCCTCCGTGTCATTACCTCAGCGTAACAATGGGCGCATCCTTGCGAAATCTTGGTGCATCCTGTAACGGGATTCCAAGTCTTGTCGGTCCATTCTATTTTGGTGGTTTTCATATAATTACAATTTTATATTTTTCAACCTTGTGTATATTTGTGGATTGGCTGTTGAATTTGCCATCCACCTGTATTTTGCCTTGTTGAAGCAGTTTTTTAACAACTTCAACAAAAAGTTTTGGCTCACATCCATTTTTCAACACATAGTTCAGCCCTGTTATATTGTCTGTTATTTCAGATTGCAGGATCTTTGACTCAACAATGCCTTCCATGGTATTTCTTCTGATGGAGTTATTCGGGTCATAGAATAACGTGCCAAGTTCGAAATCATTGTCAATATTGCAATTTGATTCCCCTGCCTGTTTGTCGTGTCTCCAACACACTTTGACAAACTTTTCCATCCCGAGGGAATGGTTGGTGCCAAATATCAATCCATAATAATTTGTTCCTTTTTGAATAGTGAAAGAATGTAAATAGTAGTTTTTTTCAGGCGGAATCAAATTCCTGAAATAATCAGTAATAACCCTATGGCATTCTTTGGGTTTGGTTTCGTCATAACTGATTTTTTTGTTGTCAAAATATGCTGTTACCGCTGGCAGATCCTTAAATCTCTTGATAAAAGAGGATGCTATAAAAAAGATAAAATCAGTGTTGGGTGAATTGACCAGTTTCAAAAAAACATCATCATTGATTTGCTTGAATCCGTATTGATCCAATAGAATGAACTTGGCGTAGTTTTTGTTAGAAAGAATCTGGTTAAAATTTGCGTTTCCATTTATCAAATTTGAGAAATCATTTTGCCCACAGTAAAAGGATTTTTCAAAAGGACATTCATTTTCCGTGCATTGTGATTTGCAAGCGCTGAATTCTTTGGATACATTTTCGTCCAACTCATCCTTTTTTGTTGGTTCGAACTCATTAAACGCAAATGTAACTTGCGGAGCATTTTTTTTCAACAACGACTTGCAGTGCTGTTTTCTATCTCCACGGGATTCTTGAAACAAAATAATAGGAGAGCCTGGATTGCCAACAGAATCTGTTCCGCTTCCGGCAAACATATCGTAAACAAAAATATGTTTAATGTATGGATTATGAACAAATACAGGGAACCACTCTCTATAGCATTCTCTGAACAAATCTAATTTTAGTTTTGTCTCTTCAGAGAACTCCGATTTATTTATGTCTTTTTTTGCCATTATTCTATTCTGGTTTCGATCAAATTTCATCCTGTAATTTCCTTCATTATACCAAGTTGTGTGGAAGAAGCCAGCAACAGCGAAAAGTCTATGAATGTATATTTTTTCTTGGGCATAATTATTCCTTAAAATTTCTCTCCAAAAACTCCCTCAACGCCCCCAAATACTCCGCATCCAAATTCCAATGCATCGTGTTGTCATATTTCCTGTTGCGCTCCTTGATTAACTCTTTTTCTACATTTGATGGTCCAAGCAACGCTTCAAGATACCCATAAATCTTCGTTTTCTTGGCGGGCGTGGTCAACGGCGGTGGTGTACGGCCGGGAATATCCAGTTTCACAAGCTCTTTTTCGTAGTCTTCCCAACAATCGAAGATGGGCTGGTTGTTCGGATTGATGATGTTTTCCAATAGGTCTTCCAATGCGCCAGCATCTTTGTCGTTGGGGAGCAGGAACAACTCAAAATCAACGCCATACCGGTCTTTGATGGACAGCAATTCTTTACGACGAGCCTCAATGTTTTTGTCTGCGTCAAAGATGACCAAATTGATTCCTCCCTGGTCAGAATTAATTCGCATCTGATGTAGATTGATTTCGTAGGTCAGTTTGTTATAACCTCCGGTTTCCTTTTTTAGCTCGCCAGTATGAATAATGCTGTTGCTTGGAGCATTTTCCAAAAACAGATGATGATAATAGTCTTTCAGAAACTTTTTATCAGCATCACCTTCTACGATGATAAGAAACCTTTTCTTCATAACACAACGCTTCTAATTTCAATCTCATTTTCACAAGCTTCTTGTAAGCCCTCGTGTGTTAGCTTGTATGCTTGCAACCCCTTCTTGAGCGTCTT
This sequence comes from Bacteroidales bacterium, assembly GCA_017477425.1. GTDB lineage: Bacteria > Bacteroidota > Bacteroidia > Bacteroidales > F082 > Limimorpha. The sequence goes on along the minus strand of JAFUVT010000029.1, from coordinate 48,144 downwards.
CTCCAGCGTGTACAACCGTAGTTCATCTTTATTGAGGGGATTCTCTTGAAGCATCTCATTTAGATAAAGCAATGTCTCTTTGCTGTGGGTTGTGGCAAAAATCTGTTTATCAGTGGTAACGGCCAATGTAAACAATGCTTGCCATAGTTTCTTATAAATGGAATAGTGTAAACCATTGTCTATTTCGTCAATAAGAAGTACATTTGTCAAAGGATTGGCGGCGCTTGCCACAATGTTCAGGTAGCGGCGAAGTCCGTCGCCCATCATACTGACTGGCAGCATTTGAGACATTCCTTCATATCCTATATAGATGTCGTCTGTTAGAATCTCTATGCCATTGATTTGGTTATCAAAGAGTCTCAGCAAATTGATGATGGTGTCTTTGCGGTTTCGCTTGAACAACTCGGCCAAATCATTAGCTAAGTTGCTCGTCATCAAGTCGGAAGGAATCAACCAAGCCCTCATGTTCTCCAAATAACCGTCTGCCATTTTTCGATTGACCACCATGCCTTGGGCATTTACTCGTAGCCAATTTTTGAAGTTGTGGTTCGTTGTGCCTTCTGTGACGTCGAAATCCATCTCTAACGTGTTCACATAGCTCACCGTACCGGCCTGTTGTTGCGTCTCGTTTTTCGGTTCCGCCAACTCGTCAAATACATACGACAATGCCAATTTCAAACGCCTAGATGTGCCATCAATTAATTCAGACCTGATTTCTGGTGGAAATGCAACATTTAAGTTGTTGAAAAAATACTGGGTTTCTATGAATTTGCTAAAGGCTTTGCGAGCGCGAATGGCATTGATGGCTTGTGGCAGGTCGGGATTCGACATGCCTGTGAGCATAGCCATAGCTTCCAATATTGAGCTTTTTCCCGAGTTGTTTTGCCCAAGGAAAACATTGACCCGTGAAAAATCATCAATTGTCAGATGCTCAATTCCTCTAAAGTTCTTGATTTCCAGATTTTTAAATCCATCCATAATACTCCAAGATAATAAGATTCTGCAAAAATAAGAAAAAAAAGGCAATGCCGATGTTAGCATTGCCCTTTTTCAAATCTTTTTATCCAAGAATCTTTTCTGCCTGTGCTTTCAATTGCGCCATCTGCTCGTCGGTGAGCGTAAGGATATCTGTGCCCCAAGCCTCGGCGGGGACGGCGATGCCGGTCTGCTCGAGCAGAACATCGGCTTTGACGAAGGTGAGCAGCTCGGTGAGCTTGGCGCGGCAGTTGGCCGTGGCGGCCTTTCCGCCCGCTCCGCTGATGGCGACACGCTTGCCGTTGATGCAGGTGGGCATGGCGTAATCCAAGGGCTTCACGGGACGCGAGAGCCAGTCGAACAGGTTCTTGATGTGTCCGGGATAGCTGGAGTTATACTCGGGCGTGAAGACCCAAAGCGCGTCGGCCTCGCCGATGGCCTTGCGGATGCGGGCCACGGCGGCGGGCTCGGGCTGTTCGAGGTCTTGATTGATCAGCGGCAGGTCGCTGTAGTCGAGTTCCGACACTTCGGCGCGGTCGCCGATGATTTCCTTGGCCATCATGGCCAGCTGGCGGTTGAAGGACTTGGCCCTCAACGAACCGATGATGAAAAGGATCTTTTCATAGGTTTAGGTACTTGTTGCAAGGTGCAAAAATAGCGATTTTTGCGAAAATTCCATCCCAAATGCTCCACATTCAAATTAATTCCGTACTTTTGCAGCCCGATTTTTAGGCAGATATGGAGAAGAAGAACGAATTCTTGATTCCGGTCAGTGGCCTCGCTTTGGGGAGCCATTCCTTCCAGTATGAAATCGACGATGATTTCTTCGCTGGGATGGATTACTCTGAGGTTCAGCAAGGTAGGGTGGATGTGAAGTTGGATATCGACCGCCAAGAGACCATGCTGACGCTGCATTTCGACCTCAAGGGAAGCGTACGCGTGCCTTGCGACCGTTGCGCCGACGAGTTCGATTTGCCCATCGAAAGCAGTCAGGATTTCTTCCTCAAGTTGGGAACGGAGAATGCCGAAGAGTCGGATGATGTGGCTGTCGTCTCCGCCGAGTTGAGCGAATACGACATCCGCCCCTTGGTGTACGAATACATCATCCTCGCCATCCCGATGCACCGCGTGCATCCCGAGGGTGAGTGCAACCCCGAGGTGCTGGCCATGCTCAATGCGGAAGCGGAAGTTCCCGCTGAAGAGGAAGCTAGCGACGACATCGACCCGCGCTGGGCCGCTTTGAAAGACATTAAATTGAACGATAAATAAACAACAGGTAATTAACGATTAAAATAACAAAGAAATGGCACATCCTAAAAGAAGACAGTCTCACACCAGAGGCGCTAAGAGAAGAACGCACTACAAGGCCGAAACGCCTAACGTGACCATCGATCCCGTCACCGGCACCATGCACGTGATGCACCGTGCTTACTACGTGGACGGCGACCTGTACTATAGAGGTCAGCTGGTCATGGCCGCCAAGCAGTGATTGCTGGCGCCTGAACACGGCACCCGAGAGGGATTGTTGGGGCGGATTGTGTCCCGATTTGAGACGAATCGTGGATATTAATTCAAAAAAATCTCAAAAAGTTGTGCCGTGAATGAAAATAATGCTTATCTTTGCATCGCTTTTCGATGCTAAAGCATTGAGAAAACCAAATACGGATTTTTTTCATAATCTTTATATTGTTTTTCCCCTCCTTTTTCCCCATCAGGAGGGGTTTTTTGTGCTTTTGCCCGAACAAACCGCCTGAGTTTCGGATTTTCTTCGTAATATTGCAGGCGTAAATAAAAAAGAAGTATGACATCGATAACCTTGGATTATGACGAAAAGAACTTGGTAATCAAGAAATTGATTGAGGCCATTCTTGCCCTTGGTGCCAAAGAAAGATTAAATGAATTGGATCGGGCCATCATGGAAGTCGAAAAAGGCGACACCATCAAATGCTCTGATTTCGATGATTATCTGGCTAAAATGAACGCCTGATGTTAAGCATTGAGACTTCCCATATTTACAAAAAAGGATATAAGCGAGCCATAAAACGTGGTTTGCCTATCGAGCGACTCAATGAAGTTGTTTTGAAACTAGCAAGTCAGGAAGCATTACCCGAAAAATATAAGGACCATTGGTTAAGTGGCAAATATGCAGGTTGTCGTGAATGCCATATACAGCCTGATTGGTTGCTCATTTACAGAATAGACAATGGAAAGTTGGTTCTGTATCTGCTCGATACCGGAACACATTCGGACTTGTTTGGATAAATAATCATTCTATTGTAAATCAATTAAATAACTATACAAATGAAAAAAGTAGTCTCATTAATTGTGGCGCTGATGCTGACCGTCATGGCAGCCCGCGCCGACGAAGGCATGTGGTTGCCTTACGCCCTCAATGGCCAGAACTTGGCCGAAATGCAAGCCATGGGCTGCAAGCTCACGGCGGAACAGATTTTCAGTTTCAACCAACCCAGCCTAAAGGACGCCATCGTGCAGTTCGGTGGCGGCTGCACGGGCGAGATCATCTCTCCCGAAGGCTTGCTGCTCACCAACCACCACTGCGGCTTGAGCTATGTGCAGAAGCACTCGTCCATCGAACACGACTACCTCACCGACGGCTTCTGGGCCAAGAGCAAAGGCGAGGAACTGCCGAATGCCGGTCTCTCCGTTCTCTTTTTGGATAAGGTGGAAGACGTGACCGAAGCCGTGCTGAAAGGCGTGACCGCACAAACCAGCGAAGCCGAACGTGAAGAACTGGTAGCCAAGAACAGCCGCGAACTTACCAAGGAACGCAAGGGCGACCGCAGCGTGCGTGTCGAGATCGTGCCATTCTACAGCGGTAACCAGTACATCCTTTTTGAGTACGACGAGTACAAGGACGTGCGCCTCGTGTGCTGCCCGCCTTGGGGCATCGGTAAGTTTGGTGCCGATACCGACAACTGGACTTGGCCGCGCCACAAGGGCGACTTCAATATCTTCCGCGTCTACACCGCTCCCGATGGCAGTCCTGCCGAGTATTCGGCTGACAACGTCCCGATGAAGAGCAAATGGTACCTGCCTATTAATTTAGGTGGCGTGAAGCCCGGCGACTATGCCATGATTCTCGGCTATCCTGGCTCGACCGATCGCTATTCGACTTCCTACACCGTGAAGAACGTCATTTACGAGGAAGGCCCCGCCATCATCGACTGCCGTACGACCAAGCTTGACAACTACCGCAAGCACATGGACGCCGACCAAGAGGTGTTCATCATGTACGCCTCCAAGCAGGCCAGCGTGTCGAACTACTGGAAATACTATATCGGTCAGGTGAAGCAACTCAAGCGCAATCATGTGTATGAGAAGCGTTTAGCCCAAGAGGAGGATTTTATGAATTGGGTGAATGCCGACCCGCAGCGTAAGGCCGAATATGGCGATATTTTCACGGGCATCAAGCAGAAATGGGACATCCTCGATGAAATCGAAAAGTCGTTTGTCTATCACCGCGAGGCGGGTTGGAACGGTGGCGAGGCCATCGCCTTCAGTCGTAGGTTCATGCGCATCAACAAGATGTTTGAGGACAAGGCCGACAAAGCCGACATCCAAGCCGCTGTCGAGAAGATGCAACCCCAAGTGGAGACCTTCTTCAAAGACTACAGCATGCCGCTTGACCAAGATGTGACCGCCGCCTTGCTCGCGTTGTTCTACAAGAACATCTCCGCCAACCTCATGCCGAGCGAAATCCTGAAAATCGGTTTGGAAAACAACGGCGACTTCACCAATTACGTGTCCAAGGCCTTCGAGAAGTCCATCTTCACGGACCAAGCCCGCCTCGAAAAATGGATGCAGAAACCTAAAGCTCTTGACAAGGACCCGATTTATGCCCTTGCAATGAACATTATCGACTCTTACCAAGTGCTTTATGCCCGCTATGAGGAAGCCCAAAACCTCGGCAACCAAGGCGAACGCCTCTACATGAAGGGCCTGATGGAGATGCAAAGCGACCGCAACTTCTATCCCGATGCCAACTTCACCATGCGCCTGACCTACGGCACCGTGGAGCCTTACAAAGCCGCCGATGCCGTCAACTACAACTACTACACCACCATGGACGGCGTGATGGCCAAGTATGTGCCCGGCAACTGGGAGTTCGACATTCCGCAAAATGTCCGCGACCTCGTGGCGAAGAAGGACTATGGCCGCTATGCCAACGAAAACGGTGAGTTGGTCGTCAACTTCATCACCACCAACGACATCACGGGTGGCAACTCGGGCAGTCCCGTCATTGACGGCGAGGGCAACCTCATCGGCCTTGCTTTCGACGGCAACTGGGAAGCCATGAGCGGTGACCTCAGCTTCGAGCAAAAGGTGCAGCGTACCATCTGCGTCGATGCGCGCTATCTGCTGTGGTGCATCGAGAAGGTGGGCAAGTGCCAGAACATCATCGACGAGCTGGTGATCAAGTGAGCAGAGGTTTCATCAAGGAAGGCGACCAGGAAGAGATTCCGAGGGTGCCGATGCGGGCTTATCTGCCTGAGGGTGTGCCCAACTATGTCACAAAAGAAGGTCTTGACGTGCTCAAAGAAGAACTGAAAAACCTTGAAGCTGAGCGCGTCAAGGCAGGTGACAATTACATCATGAGCAACTTCATCGAGGCAAAGATGAAGTTGCTCATTAGCCGTATTAATAGTGCGGTTGAAATCGACCTTTCCAAGGCCGACAAGGAAAAGGTGAGTTTTGGCGCGTGGGTGCGCTATGGCGGGCGCGTGGTGCGGATTGTTGGCGTGGACGAAGCGGATGTGAACAAAGGCCTCATTTCGTTCATCTCGCCGTTGGCGAAGTCGCTGACTGGGAAAAGGGCGGGCGATGTCATCGAGTTGAAGAGCTCGGAAAGAATCACGGTGGAGGCAGTGTCGTTTGAGCCGATGCCACTCACACAGATGGTTCATGACATACCTACAACAACAATGGCAACAACAGGAAGACGCCCGCGGAAAACCATCGAGGTAAGCCCCGATCCGATAACACAAGAAGAGCCGCTTGCAGAAGCCGAAGCCATTGACGCATTGCCCGAAGAGCAAGGGTCACAACGGTTTGAGCCTGAGGTGAATAACACCGAGTTCTTGCCCGTCGTCAACGAGCGTGGCAACATCATTGGTCGTGCAATGTATGTGGAATTGCACCAAGGCAACAAGATGCTGCATCCAGTCGTGCATCTGCATGTCATGAATGGCAAGGGCGAGGCCACAAGACTTTACTGGTGGCATGTGGCCTTTGGCGAAACGCCGGAGAAAACACTCAAGCGGAAGATGGCGGAAACGCTTGGCTTTTCAGGCGTGAATCCGAAGTTGAAGCGGCAATACATCAGGGAGGCCAAAACCGAAAGGGAGCTGGTTTATGTTTTCACGGTTGTTTCCAAGGAAAACCTTCCCATGCCCCCTGAAATGGATGACTATCTCAATCTTTTTATCAAAGACTAAAAACTACGGCACTAACGTCAGCGAATGGCTCTGGTTCTTGACGGCAATCAGGCCGACTTCTTCGTTGTAGTACCACAGATGGAAATATTCGCCCGTGGGGTTGGTGTGGGAATCGACGCGGACGTTCTCGTATGTCATGCCGTTCACCTCCACAGTCTCCGTTGCGCCATTGAGGTTGATGTCGACAATTTCAAGTTCGTAGTTCCATCGGAAATAAAGGTATTTTTCGGGAATCACAGTGAATATCAAATCCTGGGAAGCGCTATCGGTATGGCAAGCAAGCACCACCGTCCGCGCATAGCACCAGGGCTGACGGATGATGGACATCTTCGCGTCGTAGTTATTAAAACTCCAATTGTCTTCCGAGAAAGGTTTCATCTCGTCGTAGGTGACGGTGAAGGTGAGCGTGTCGCCGTTCTCGTTCATGAAGTCGAGCGTCTGCCCCTTCTGGTAGGGAATGGCGGCAGCGTCCTCGGCTGGAAGTCGGCGAAGGATGGTAGGCTCTTTTACGCAGGAAGTCATTATGGCGATGATGGCCAAGCAATAAATCAAGTGTCTTTTCATGGTGTTTATTCCTTATCTTTTAGTCCGTAACGAAAACCGATGCTGATCATGCCTTCCATGCCCATGCCGACTTGCAGGAATCCGGCGCAGCGCTTGGTGCCAACCTCCACGCCGATGGGCGTGAATTGGTAGGCATAGCCGATCCTGTCGGAGAAGGAGTCAAAGGGCGACGTCACCTCATAGAGGTCGGGGAAGAATTCTTTTTGGTTGTAGGTGCAATAGCGCACGCCAAGGGGTGCCACCTTGCTGTAGAGGTTCACATACTTGGTGTTCAGCCAGTTGATTTTCAGGTGAGGCAGGATGGCGATGCTGTTTTCGCGCACCTTGCAGACGGGGGAGTATTCGCCGTTTACCATACCGTTGTAGTCGAGATGGATGGGGTCGATGCAGGCGGTGATGCCAATGCCGACGACCTTGGTGAGGCGGCGCGTGTAGGTGACATAAATGGCTCCGATGTTGTCCGTTTCAGGATAGATCCTGCAACCTGGACGGAAGCGGAAGCTGCTGGCAGGCATGTGTCCGTAGCCGTAGCTGAACTCGTTTTTGTTGCTTCGGATGGTGTCGCGCTGTGCGAAGGCGGGCATTGCCAGGGCGACGAGCAAGCCGAGAAGAATTAATTTGATTTTCATAAACTATTGAATTTTAAATTTTTACTTTCCAAAGTAAAATCTATACGCATAACTAACGAACACAGCGGGCTTAATGTCTTGACTCTCGTATGTGAAAGGCTCTCCCGCAATGTTCCACCCCATTTCGTGGGTGTGTATATTGACGAATTGCACACCAAGGCCGAGGTCGGAACGTCCTAACGAACAGCCACCTGCCAAGGAGGCATAAAAGCCCTCGCATAAGGCCGACGACACATAGCTATTGCCTTTGTCATAGCCGCCTTTATAGCCTAAGCCCAACAAACAAAAGGCGTAGCCGCAACGAGCCTCTACAAAAGGTCTGACATTGCCTCCATTGAAACGATACTTGACCGAGGCGAACACGGGCAGCCAAGTGTCTACATCTGAAGTTTGACGGATATTGGCGCCAACGCCCAGGCATAAATGTTCGCTGACTTGATAGCCGAAAACCGTTCCAAGGGCGATTTCGGGATGGTTTTTTCGATTGTCTTTCAACAAATCGTGGAAAAGCACGCCCGCATTAGCCTCAGCCTGAAGCACGAATTGGCCTTTTTCTTGGGCGCAGAGGCCGAATGCGAGTAGTATCAGCCAAATGAATATTATTGATTTCTTCATAACTTATTGAATTTGAAATCTTGAAATTTGAAATTTGGATCTTGGAATCTCCTAATGCGGTTTGACCGCCACGATGCGGAAGTTATTGAACCATCCCTCGGCCTCGTCGGTGCCGTCGCTGATGACGAGATGGTAACGTCCCAGCGGCAGGTTGCCCATATAGTAGCGCACCTCGGCGTTGGGATAAGTCGGGGTCTCTTCCTGGAACAGGATGGAATCCTGCGCGTTGCTGACGGTCACGGTGCAGTAGTCCATGTAGTCGTGGAAGTATACATAGACCGTCTTGCCCAAGTAGCCCGCCTCGATGTTGGGACTTCTCATGTCGCCGCCCATCAGCGAACCCTTGATGTCGATTTTGTCCTTGTCGTCGATGAGCGAGTAAAAATCAGGGTATTTACTGCACGAAGCGGCAATGACTGCAATGATTACAGCGCTTGTAAATGCTAAAATCTTGTTTTTCATATTGTTATTCATTTGTTTTCATTTTGTTGTTGAGACTTGCCCGAACTTTGTCGACGTTATAGACGCTGCACCCCAACACGTCGGCGTATTCCTGTCGCGAGAGCTTGAAGTGGGAGAGGAGGCAGTAGCGGAACTCCAAATCGTTCAAGTCGGGATAGTGTTCTCGGATGGAGGCGATGAAGCCTGGATGCACGCCCTCAAAGGCCGCCTCGAAACCCGCCCAATGGTCTTCGCCCTCGAAGAGCGACTTTTCCAAGTCCTTGAAGGCCATGGCGTTGCTGCGGTCGTGCGAAAGCACTTCAAAGCAGCGGATGATGTGACATTTTTGCAAAAACTCGTCTTTTAGGCGACCGTCGTATTGTTCGCGCAATTCGCTTTGGGCTTGCAATTGCTCTTGCATCAGACTTTGCGCCTGTTGCTGTTGCGCATTGCGTTTCTTCAGTTCCAAAAGGTTCGCATTGATTTCCGCCTCGATGCGTTTCTTTTTCAAGGCGTTGAGAATCAAGAGGGTGACCGCGACCAAAGCCGCCAACAAAACGATGACCAACACGATAATCCATCGTTGCCGCGAGAGCATCTGGCGGTTGTGTTGGTTGGCTTGCGCCTCAAAGTCGTATTTTTTCTGGATTTCGAGGACGGAACTTTGGCTTTGGTCGGAGAGGAGGTCAAGGGCCACCTGTTCGTGCTGTTTTTCAAATTGATAGGCGCTTTCGTAGTCGCCCACGGCGAGCGCGTCCTTGATGAGGAAGCCGTACACTGCGGCTTGGGTCTCGGGACTGCATTCCACCCTTTCCATCGCGTTGAACATCTGCGACTTATAGTATTCCAACGAATCGCGCTCGCCCAAGGCCAGATAGACCTTCGCCAAGTTGAGCAGCGCGATGGGGCGGCGTTTCTCGTCCACCAACGGCACGGATTTCCGCAGGCAGTCCAAGGCGTTGTCGTATTCGTCAACCAGTTGGTAGGCAACGGAATAGTTGTTCCAAACGGAGGCTTCAGTGACCTTGTCGATGGAAGCTTGGGCAAGGTTTAGGGCTTGTTTGAGGTAGACAAACGCGCTGTCGTATTCATCGACGACGAGGTCCATCATAGCTACGGCGTTGAGGCACTTGGCCTTGCGCGAGAGGCTGTCGCCCCATAGCGCGGCGGCTTCCTTGTAGTTGGCGATGGCTTCGGCTTCGTTGCCGCTCGCGTTGAGGAGGTCACCTATATAATATTGCGCGAAGGCCGCACTGACCGAGTCACCCGCCATGCGCCCGTAGCGGTCGGCTTCTTTGTAGCAGTTCATGGCGGCCTCGTATTCCTTGTTGGCTTGGCGCACGCAGCCGCTGTAGAGCGCGGCGGGCGCGGCGTTGGCGAAGTCGTCGTGCTTCACGAAATAGGTGTACGCCTCAAAGATGTCCTCCCTCGTGCTGATGTCTTCGTAGGCCTTGTACGCGTCGCGTACCTCGGCCACGATGGCGGCCATGCGTTCGGTCTTGCCTTTCGTGTGACAGGCGGTCAGCAGCAGGAGCATCCCGAAAAAGAGCGCCATGGTTTGTGAAATCCGTTTCATTTTTCTGTTTGTCATTTTCCGATGTTTTTAACTACGTTGAATCTTCGATTTCGACTGCAAAAATATTACAAAAAATGCCTGAAAAATGCAATTTCAGCGCCATTACAAACTTTTACAAAATCTAATCGTTGATAATCAATGGTTTGAAAGTTTGGTTTACAAACTTTTTCCTCCTTCGTTTCGACGGATTTGCAATCCGGCGAAGTTGGATTGGGGATTTCAAATCCCCTTTTCGATACGGTCGGATTGCAAATCCGACCGAACTGTGGTGAGGTTTATTGCAAAAGCCTCCCGCAAAAACAACCTGCGTTTTCGGAAATATACTTACTTTTGCGGCCTGAACGCAAAAACAACAACGAAATGAACAACAAGAAACTGTATCGTTCGATGGCGGACAAGAAACTCTGCGGCGTGTGCGGAGGGTTAGGCGAATATTTTGAAGTGGACCCCACTTTGATTCGACTATTATGGGTCATCTTCACTTTCTGCGGCGGTGCCGGTTTGCTGGCCTACATCATTTGCGCCATCATCGTGCCGCAGCAGAAGCAGTTGCCTGAGCCGTAATCAATCCTCCTCGTTAGGAACGTTATCGAAGAAATGTTCCCGCTGCAATTCGACGAGGACGGCTTTGATTTCGCCGTGGGTGTATTCGTCGCCGAGCACTTCCCTCGCGATGCCGATGTTCGGGTCGAAAGTCGATTCGAAATAGTCCAGGATTTCGTTATATTTTTCTTTTTCAACGATTTGCGAGGCTTCCAATTCGCCCTTTTCCACAAAGCGCACTAAGTGACTGAAAATCGTGCTGACGGCCAGACCTCTTTCCTTGGCGATTTGCTCTGCGGTCATTCCTTGGTCGAACAGCTCTTTGGTGAGCCGATAAGTCTCGCCTTTGGGTTTCTTCGGGGTTTTCGCAGGTTCTTCTGGCATTTCGCCAATGTCGGCGGTTTCAATGCCTTCTTGTCCCAAGAATTTCAGCACGATGTCGAGGATTTCGGGACCAAAAGCCTTCACGCGCTTCGGCCCCATTCCTTCGATGTTTTTCAGTTCCGCCAAAGTGACGGGTTTTTCTTGTGCGATGGCTTTCAGTGGTTTGTTGGGGATGATGGCGTAGAGTTCGGCATCCATTTCGTCGGCTTTCTCCGACCGCCAGGCCTTCAGTCGGGCATAGAGCGGGCTCTTGTCCATCACGTCGTCCTTGATTTCCACCTTTTTCTTCTCGGTCTTTTCCGCCTCGATGGCCTTCACGGACTTGGTCCTTTGGTATTCCTTCATCGTGAAGCCGCTTTTGCAGGCCTCCAAGCAGCAGCCTTTCAGGTAAATATCCTCCTTGAGTTGCTTCAGCGCTTCCGTAAGCTGTTCGTTCACAGCCTTGTTGTCGGTCTTGAAGGGCAGTTCGAAAAGTCCGACGGCGATGGCTTTCAGATGCTCGTCGAAATAGGCCACGCCTTTGATTAATCGCTCCTGCAAGGTCGGGTTTTGCTCGCACGACGGACATTCGGCGTGAAGTTTCCTGATTTGGCTTTCGAATTTGATGCCGATACTGCAAAGTTCATCGTAAATCTTTTGCCGCCGTTGCGAAAGGTCTTGGATCATCGCGCCTTCAAACAGGGTGTCGTTGGCGTAAATCACCTTCATCAGCTTGCCGAAATCCTTGTGGATGCTGTCGAAATCGATGAGTTCAAGCATCGTTTCCAATTCGTATTCGTGTCGCAACTGGTCCACTTTTTCCTGCGTAGGCTCTTTCTCGGGAAGGGTTTCAACAAACTGATTGACAGAGAAATCGTTAATCAACGCTGACGAATTGATGCGGGTTTTCAGCACCAAACCTTCCAATGAGGTGCAACGGCTCAAGGCGACATACACCTGCCCGTGGGCGAAGGCTTGTCCCGCGTCGACGATGAGTTTGTCGAAGGTGAGGCCTTGGCTCTTGTGGATGGTGACGGCCCAAGCCAAACGCAGCGGAATCTGGGTGAAGCTGCCGATTTCGTTTTCTTCAATCTCCTGATTCTCAGGGTTGATGGCGTATTCCATGTTCTGCCAGCGCAGTTTGGGGACGGTGATGCGCTCGCCGTCGCTTTCCACCGTGACCGTGCCTTCTTTCTCGTCATAGCCGACCAGCCGCCCGATTTTCCCGTTGAAAAATGCCTTTTCTGGAGTCGGGTCGTTCTTGACGAACATCACTTGCGCCCCGACTTTCAGCTCCAAATCCTCCTTGGTCGGATAAGTGTTTTCGGGGAAGTTGCCCTGAATTTCCGCCTTGAAGTGCAGTGGCTTCTCCTTGATGGCCGCCAGTTTGCTCTCGTTGATTTGGTCGGCTTGGTAGTTGTGGGTGGTTAGGGTGATGTAGCCCTCGTCGTCCTTGGGCACGAAACCTGGCTTGAAGCGCGTGTTGAGCAGGCGCACACATTCCGCGTCCATCAGGTTGTTGCGCACCTTATTTAATAAGGTGATGAAGTCGTCGTCGTGCTGGCGGTAGATGTGCTCCAGTTCCACGCAGACGTAGGGCGTTTTTTGTAGCACGAGGCTGCCGAAGAAGTAAGGCGTATTATAATAAGGTGCAAGCACCTCCCATTCCTCGGGCTTGGCCACGGGCGCCAGTTGGTGCACATCGCCAATCATCAGCAGTTGCACGCCGCCGAAGGGCTTCTGCGAGCGGCGCACGCGGCGCAGCACTGCATCGATGGCATCCAGCACATCGGCACGCACCATACTGATTTCGTCGATGATGAGCAGGTCGAGGCTACGCATCAGGTTGAGCTTGCTCTTTTTCATGCGGTGAAGTTGTGCCGTAGCGGTTTGCGCATCAGGCACTTGCGGACCGAAAGGCAGTTGGAAGAACGAGTGGATGGTCTGTCCGCCCGCGTTGATGGCAGCCACGCCCGTGGGTGCCACCACGACCATTCGCTTGTAGGTCTTTAGCGGCAGATTCTTCAGGAAAGTGGTCTTTCCCGTGCCCGCCTTTCCCGTGAGAAAGATGTGCGAGTCGGTGAAGAGCACCAGTTCCTCGACAAAGTCAAGTTTTTGGTTGACAAAGGTTTGTTGCGCCATGCTTTTTATCGCGTTCATGTGGCTAAAGTAGAGATTATTTTCCATTTTTTGGGTTTATTTTAGAATTTTGTTGTAATTTTGCAGGCAGATATAAGTCGGGAGTTCGGCACGACCATCCGTCAAGTCCGCGCGGAGGCCTATCGTTTAAGTACGACTGCTGCCCGCATTTCGCGGCGACCCATACGGGTGGAAATCGGGATGAGAGAACACCGGCAACAGGACTCTTTAGATTTCCATCCGTTTTCATTTGATCATATTCACTTCAATGTTGTAATAGAACTTCGCGCTTCGTTGAAATTGAACGGCGATTCTGACATTCTGGATTTTACCATCAAGTTTGCATCGTCCTTTGAAATTCAAGTAACCTATGATTTCCTCGTTTTCATCTGGCTTTCGCTTCCCAAAGTTATTATAAAGGGCATACTTCACTAACTCAGGCAGAATCCTGACCATTTCAGCCTTTTTCTGATACATGGCTTCTCCCATGGCAGTCTTCCTTCCAGAAGTCATAGAAAAATGGATGGTAATCCCTGTATCAAGGTTTATTACTTCTTTGCCTTTCAGGTTGTTCTTGTAATAATCAAGCACATACCTTCTAAGCTCTGCCTTGTTCAGGGCGCTGAGTTCTGACCGTATTTCCGGCACATTTTCAAATTGCTTCATATCTTTTTCAATTTTGATGCTGCAAAGATGCAAACCTTGTCAAGAAAAAGCCGTTGATTAAACGTTTGTTGTCGACAGTAGTCGTTTGTTGTCGTTTGTTGTCGGGTAAAATGCTGATTTTGTCAACTAATAGGTATAATCTTGCTCAAAATAGTTGACGCTGAAAAAGATTGCCTTCCTTTGGTTATCTGTATTTTTGCTTCCTCAATAATTCACTAAAACCGACGCGCCCGATGGGATAGAACTGGGCAAGATAAATGTGAAAAAAGTTATTAATGTCATGTTTGTTGCTCTCATTTCATGCTTCTTGTTTACAAGTTGTGGAGCGATAAAACCAAGAAGTTTTGTACAAGCTACTGATGGCGGGTCTTGGAGCTCAATAATGATACGAGAGGACCTCTCTTATGACCAAGCATTCAATGAAGTAATTGATGTTGTAGCCAGACGTTTTGAAATGGATATGATTTCAAAAGATGGTGGCTATGGTAGGACTAATTGGTGTTATACATGGAATGATAATGGAAAATATACCGAGAAATATAGAACTCGTGTGATTTTCAAGTTTTCAAATGACCGAAAGAAAGTGGATATTAAAACCGAAGCAGAGTTTGGAGGAGGTACTAGTTGGATTAGAGGCTTTGATACCCGTTTGTTAAGTACTATCAAGCAAGACATTTCTGGTGCTGTTGGTAGAACTGTGATGTAAAAAATATCGCATACAATGTAATAAGAGAACAACTTTTTTGTAGCTGTTCTCTTTTTTTGTTTTGTAGAATGACATTTAAATACAAATTATTCCTACCTTTGTCCCCAATAAAATCAAAGAAAAAGAAAAGAATAGATTAGATTAGAATACTGACATAACAAAACCGAGCTTTACGCTCTTGTTCTCGCTACTGAAAACTGGACACTTTCAAATGCAAGAGAGAATAAGGCATAAAGTTCACGCCGATTGGCGTGGGCTTTTTGTACTTACTTGCTTGCATTGGTAGTCCAGATAATCCACAGTAGAAGGTAATGCAAAAGGTTTCACGCCTTTTTTGTATGCTTTCAAGAGCTGGCTCAATCCAACGAAAGCAGTATGGAAGACGAACCCCACATCGGACATCTCATCAAGGCAGAATTGGCCCGCCGTGGGCTTACCATCACTTGGCTGGCCGGGCAACTGGGCTGCTCGCGGCAAAACGCCTACAAGATCTTCAGCCGCAAGTGGATCTACACCGACTTGCTCCTCAAAATCTGCGACTTGCTGGATTACGATTTCTTCAAGTGCTATTCGGATTGGAGGAACGAGAGGAAAAAAGAGTGAGTTTTGTGGAAAAATGCGCTGTATTAGGAAAAAGTTGTACTTTTGCAGGCAGAAATCAATAGGGGAACAGTCCGTAGACGTCCAAAATTTGGTGATGACCTTTCGAGCGAGCCAGCCTGTCGATTTTTTTTTTATGCCTCTATCGCTGTTATGAGCGTATGTTGATATAATCTTTCAACGAGCGGTTGTAGACTCTTTTATTAGGGTTTTCTTCAGTCCATTTTCGATACGCCTGAGAGATGACTTCTTGTCGAAGTTTTAGCTCTTCTTTGCTGTTCCCCATAGGAATCAACATGGGTTTGTTGTCTTGTGTTTCCATAATAGTTTGTGTTTATTTCCGCTGCAAAGAAACAACCCTTACCAAAACCAAGCCGTTGATTAAACGTTTGTTGTCGACAGTAGTCGTTTGTTGTCGTTTGCTGTCGGGTAATTCTTTATGAGCCAGCAGAATAAAAAACAATATAACAAATCGGCACTTTCCAATCGAACAATTTACTATTTTTGTACGCTCTAATAGAAGTATTATCATTAAAACTATATCCTATGAAAAAAGTATTTTCAGCAATCCTGGCCTTGGCTCTCGTTTTCTCCTTCGGGAAAGCCAAGGCCTGCACCAATTTCCTCATCACCAAGGGCGCCTCTGCGGATGGCTCCTGTATGATCAGCTACGCTGCCGATAGCCATGTGCTCTACGGCGAACTTTACCATTATCCCGCCACCGACTGGCCTGCTGGCGCCATGCTCGACGTGTACGACTGGGACGGCGGTATGTATCGCGGCCAGATCCCGCAGATTGCCCACACCTACAACGTGGTCGGCAACATGAACGAATACCAACTGGCCATCGGCGAGACGACCTACGGTGGCCTCGAAGCCCTTTGGGAAGGCCAAGGCATCATCGACTATGGTAGCCTGATTTACATCACCTTGCAGCGCGCCAAGACCGCCCGCGAAGCCATCAAGTGCATGGGCGAACTGGTGGCCAACTACGGCTACGTCAGCGAGGGCGAATCGTTCTCCATCGCCGACACCGAAGAGGTCTGGATTCTCGAAATGATTGGTAAAGGCAAAGCCAACAAGGGCGCCGTGTGGGTAGCCCGCCGCATCCCCGACGGCTATGTGAGCGGTCACGCCAACCAAGCCCGCATCACCACCTTCCCGTTGGCCAAGAAGAACAAGACCAGTATCACCTTCAAGCAAATCGACAAGCTTTTCAAGGACAAGAACATCGACTGCGTCTATGCCGACGACGTGATCAGCTTCGCCAAGGAGATGAAGCTCTACAGCGGTCCCGACGATAAGTTCTCGTTCTCCGATGTCTATAACCCCGTCGACTTCAGCGGCGCCCGCTTCTGCGACCTCCGCGTGTGGGCGATGTTCAACAAGGTGACCGACAACATGAAGGACTATTGGGACTATGCCACGGGTCGCGACATCAAGCGCGTGGAACCTTACAAGGCTGGCATGTGCCAAACGCCCGACAACTTCCCCACCAACCGTATGCCTCTTTGGGTGCTGCCCAACAAGAAGGTGAGCGTCCTCGACATGATGGACTTCATGCGCGACCACCTCGAAGGCACCGAGCTCGACATGTCGCAAGACGTGGGCGCGGGCCCGTTCCACTGCCCTTACCGCTGGCGCCCGATGGAGTTTGACGTGAACGGCGAGACTTATGTGCATGAGCGCACCACCGCCACGCAACAGACCGGTTTCTCGTTTGTGGCCCAATGCCGTGGCCAATACGAATGGCCCATCGGCGGCATCATTTGGTTCGGCGTCGACGACACCGACAACACTGTCTATTGCCCGATGTACACCTGCATGACCGAAATCCCCGAGTGCTTCCGCGAAGGCAACGGCTCGATGAGCGAGTGGTCGGAGACCTCCGCCTTCTGGACTTTCAATCAGATGAGCAACTGGGCCTACACCAAGTACGACTACATCCATCCCGAGATCCGCAAGCGCCAACGCGAAATGGAAGAGAATTGGGTGAAAACGGCCGTCCCTGAGCTCGACAAACGCGTCTTCACCATCAAGGGCAGGGAAGCCCAAGTGAAGGAACTGACGCAGTTCTCGTGCAACCAAGCCAGCAAGATGACGCAAGCCTGGAAGAAGTTCTACCATGACCTTTTCATGAAATACATGGACGGCAACGTGAACACGCCCGGAACCCCTGTCGAAGGCCAAAAATATGTGCCGATTGACAGCAAACACCCGAAATACAGTGACGAGTACTATGAAATCCTGATTGAGAAGACGGGCGACAAATACAAAGCCTATTAATCAGTTTGTAGTTTTCAGTTAGAAGTTAGTAGTTATTTTATAACACCACAGACCTATGACAAACCCAGAAGAAGTAAAAGAAGAAAAGAAATCGCTCAATTTCATTGAAGCGAAAGTGGAAGAAGACCTCGCCAACGGCAAGAACGGCGGACGCGTGCAGACACGTTTCCCCCCAGAGCCGAACGGTTACCTCCACATCGGCCACGCCAAGGCCATCTGCCTCGATTTCGGCATCGCTGCCCAACACGGCGGTGTGTGCAACTTGCGCTTCGACGACACCAACCCCACCAAGGAGAATATGGAATATGTCGATGCCATTAAAGAGGATATCCAATGGCTTGGTTACCAATGGGGTAACGAATACTACGCCTCCGATTACTTCCAGCAACTCTGGGATTTTGCCATAGAACTTATTAAACGCGGCAAGGCTTATATCGACGAGCAAAGCAGCGAGGAGATTGCCGCACAAAAAGGTACGCCTACGCAGCCTGGCATTGAGAGTCCGTACCGCAACCGTCCCGTTGAGGAATCGCTGGAGCTGTTCCACAAGATGAACAACGGCGAGATTGGCGAGGGCAAGATGGTATTGCGCGCCAAGATTGATATGGCCAACCCGAACATGCACTTCCGCGACCCGATCATCTATCGCGTGGTTGACACGCCGCACCATCGCACCGGCACCAAGTGGCACGCTTACCCGATGTACGACTTCGCCCACGGCGAAAGCGACTACTTCGAGGGCGTCACCCATTCGCTCTGCACCCTCGAGTTTGTGGTGCACCGTCCGCTTTATGATTTGTTCATCGACTGGCTGAAGGAAATCCGTGGCGAAGGCGACAACTTGGACGACAACCGTCCGCGCCAAACCGAGTTCAACAAGCTGAACCTCAACTATATCCTTCTGAGCAAGCGCAACCTGCTCGTCCTCGTCAACGAGGGCTTGGTGAGCGGCTGGGACGACCCGCGCATGCCCACGATTTGCGGTTTCCGTCGCCGTGGCTACACGCCGAGCGCCATCCACAAGTTCATCGACAAGATTGGCTACACCACCTACGACGCCCTGAACGATTTCGCTTTGATGGAAAGCGCCATCCGCGAGGACCTTAACGCCACCGCCACCCGCGTGGCCGCTGTGGTTAATCCGGTGAAGCTGGTCATCACCAACTATCCCGAGGGACAAATCGAGGAGATGGAAGCCATTAACAACCCTGAGGATGAATCGGCAGGCAGCCACAAGATTGCCTTTAGTCGCGAGTTGTGGATTGAAAAAGAGGACTTCATGGAAGATGCGCCGAAGAAGTATTTCCGTATGACGCCTGGCAACGAGGTACGCCTCAAGAACGCCTACATCGTGAAATGCACGGGTTGCAAGAAGGACGAAAACGGCGAGGTCGTGGAGGTTTACGCCGAGTACGACCCCGACACGAAGAGTGGTCTGCCCGGTGCCAACCGCAAGGTGAAAGGCACCATCCATTGGGTGAGCTGCGAGCGTTGCCTCGAAGCCGAGGTACGCATGTACGACCGCCTCTGGAAAGTCGAGAATCCGCGCGACGAATTGGCCCGCCTGCAAAACGAGGGCAAGACTCCGCTCGAGGCCATGAAGGAAATGATGAACCCCAACTCGTTGGAGATTCGTTCCGTGTGCTATGTGGAGGAATTTCTGGCTGACGCCAAGCCGCTCGACCACTTCCAGTTCCAGCGCATCGGCTACTTCACCGTCGACAAGGACAGCACGAAGGACCATCTGGTCTTCAACCGCACGGTGGCCTTGAAGGACACTTGGGCTAAGACAATGTAATTTGTAATCATCTTGAATTCATTGTTCAGTGGAGGCGGAGTGCACACCGCCTCCACATCTTTTTTGCCCAATTCGGACAATAATCGTACTTTTGCACGTTATTTTATCACGATGAAGGCAAGAATCCCGCTCATAGTTTTCATTTTTCTCTTGTTGTCGCAATGCGTTGTGGCTCAGGAGCAGGACACTGTGCAGCGAAAGAAAACCCGCATCCACATTGAGCATTACGACGTGGCCACCTTCTCCAAAAGCATGGGCGACATGCAGCGGTTGATAGGCAATGTGAGGATGCGCCACGACTCGGCCTATTTCTTTTGCGACTCGGCCCATTTCTATGAAAAGACCAATAGCTTCAAGGCTTTTCAGCATGTGCATATCATTGTCAACGATAGTGTTGAGGTTTTTAGCGATTTGCTTGATTATGACGGTAATACGCGATTTGCCGAGTTTTTCGACAACGTGAAGCTGATGGACGACTCGACGACCTTGTTCACGGAATATATGACATACGACCGCAACTTGCATCTGGCCAGCTATCCCGATAGTGCAACTACGGTACGAGGCGACAAGACCTTGAAAAGCCATTACGGCTATTACCGCGACCGGCTTAAGGAGTTCTCTTTTTTCGAGAATGTGGAAGTCACTAGCCCTAAATACCAGATGTATACCGATACGTTGTTTTATAACACCAATATCGAAAAGATGTGGTTCGAGGGGCCGACAACCATCGTCAACGAGAAAAACGTGCTCGAAGGAAAACGTGGCTATTATCTTGTGAACGAGGACCACGTACACCTTTTCCAACGGCCTTTCATGCATAACGAAACGCAGCAGATGTGGTCAGACTCCATCTTCTACGACCGCACCAAGGGACTGGCACAGGCCTATGACCGCGTCGATATGATTGACACCTCTTATAAGGTCGTCATGCGCGGCGATTACATCGAGATGTGGGAAAACCGAGGCTTTAGCTTTGCCACCGACAGCGCTTACGCCATCAGTTACGACGGTGGTGATTCGCTCTACATCCACGGCGACACTTTGTTTATGCACTTCGACAAGCAGAAGGAGGAAGTCGAAAAACTCATCGCGCGGCGCAACGTGCGTTTCTTCAAGTCGGACATGCAGGGCAAGTGCGACACCTTAACCTACCTGATGGCCGATTCCACCATTCGGATGCGCGTCAACCCCATCCTTTGGGCCAAAGACAGCCAGTTGTCGGCCGAAGAGATCGACATCAAGGTGAAGGAGCAGAGTGCCGAATGGGTCGTGCAACGAGGTAATGCTTTCATTATCTCGCAAGACACGATTGAAGGCTACAACCAAATCAAGGGCGCCGACATCATCTCTCGGTTCAAGGACGGCAACATCCACCGCGTCAATGTGGACGGCACCAAGGCCGAAACCATCTATTGGATTCGGGACGACGACGGCTCGCTCATCGGCATCGACGTCTCCGATTCAGAGACCATGGTCATCGAGATGGAAAACCAGTCGATTTCCATCATCAAAGGATTCAAGGCGATTAACGAAACGATGTATCCCGAGGAAGACCTAATGGAATCGGCACGCTATCTGCCGGGCTTCAAGTGGCACAGCGAGGCGCGACCCACCGATAAGGATGACATCTTCCGTCGCATTGAGGCCGAGATGCCGCAGGTGGTAAAGGAGGTCTCGGAAACGCCACAAGAATCCCAATTTGCCGAGGAAGAACCGATTCAAGAAAAGGAGAAGCCTCGCCATAGACCACGAAAAGACATACAAAACGATTAAAATAATATCAATATGAAGAAACTCATCCTCATCCGTCACGGCGAAAGTGAATGGAACAAACTGAACCTCTTTACGGGGTGGACCAATGTGGACCTTTCGGAAAAAGGCGTCGAAGAAGCCAAGGAAGCCGGTAAGGTGCTGAAAGAGAACGGCTACAAGCCCGAAATCTGCTTCACATCCTACCTGAAGCGCGCCATCAAGACCCTCAACCTGGCCCTCGAAGCCATGGACATGGACTGGCTGCCTGTTTATAAGTCGTGGAGACTCAACGAAAAGTCGTATGGCCAGCTGCAAGGTCTCGACAAGAAGGCGACCGCCGAGAAATACGGCGATGAGCAAGTGCGTCTGTGGCGCCGCGCCTTCGACGTGCGTCCGCCTGCGCTCGACATGAACGACCCCAAGAGCCCCCGCATGGACCCGCGCTATGCCGAACTCACCGATGAGCAAATCCCGCTCACCGAAGCCCTCTGCGACACCATCGAGCGTGTGATGCCGTATTACGAAAACAACATCATGAAGGCTTTCGAGACCCACGACCAAGTGCTGGTGGTGGCCCACGGCAACAGCCTGCGTGGCGTGGTGAAGGTGCTGAAAGGCATGACGAACGACGAAATCATCGCCTTCAACATCCCGACGGGCATCCCGTATGTCTTCGAGTTCGACGACCAGATGAAGCTCCAGAAGGACTTCTTCCTCGGCGACCCCGAAAAGGTGGCCGCGCTGATGGCCGCCGTCGCCAACCAAGGCAAAGCGAAGTAAACAAAAAGGGCGGTTGCAACCGCCCTTTTTTGTTTTAGAACACGTAATTGAACCCAATAAACGTCTTCAGTTTCTCGCCGTCGCGCTTGTCGAGGGCCTTGCCCAAATCGACGGAAACGACCAAGTTGCGGTTCATGATAAGCTTCAGGCCGCAACCAGCTGCCATGTGGAGGCTTTCTTTATCGCCGCTGTAGTAAACCTTATTTACTTCTTGTCCAGGCAGCGGGTCGATTGGGCTTTCGTATTCTTCCTGAGCCTTTTTCATCTCCTCCTCGCGGAAAGGCTGAATTACAGCGCCCGCGTCGAAGAAAGGATTCAGGGCCACTTGCCAGTTCTGGTTGATGAGCTGGAAGCCGACGATGCGCCAGCGCATTTCCAAGTTGCCGAAAGCAAAGCCTTCGCCAAGCACACCGTTACGGTTCACGCCGCGCAAAGTCACGCTGCCGCCCAAACCTTCGGTGTACATCTTCTGGAAAAACATCGTGTTCAGGTTGTTGATCATATACCAAGGCGAGCTGCCAACGATGCAATGTTGCAAGCCCAAACGATAGGCGAAGGTGAGCTTGTCGCGATAGACAGGGATGTAATGCCGCCATAAAACCGTCTCGCTCAAGTTGTTATAGCCGTTGTTGCCACCCAGCCAGTCGGTGGAGCCGACAAAAGTATATTCAGCATAAATGCCTCGCGTCGGGTCGCTGTTGTGGTCGCGACTGTCGTAGACGAGGCCAAGGCGCAGTTGCGCGGTGCTGCCGCCGTGGGCTTCGTCTTCCTTGATGATGCCAGCGTTCACGTAATTCTCATACAGCGTCACTTGGCCTTCATAACCCTCCAAATTGATGCGGTCGACTTTGGTGTTGTAGTAAGCCAAACCAGCCGTCCAGTTTAAGTTCGGCACGTGGAAAAATGGCCGTTGCATACTACCCACAAAGCGGAACTGGTTTCGGTTAATGAAGTGGTAGCCACTCTTGACGTCTTCAAGGCCTGCGTATGGGTCGAAAGTGCTGGCCTCAAATCCGTTGAAACCGAAGAACTCGTATTTCTTGGCATAGAAATAAGTCACATCGAAGAAGAGTTTGGTGTCCTTCACCACGTAAGGCATATCGCTGTAGAAGCGGAACACGCCTGAGCCTTTCGTGTAGCGCGAGGCCTCCACGTTGAACTTGTAGTCGTATTTGGGATAGCGCGAGCCGTCGCCGTAGTTGAAGATGTCGCAGCAAAGGCCGTATTGGAAGCCCAAGTCGGCATCGAAGCCCACCACAGGCAGCGGGCCGAAATTCCAGCCTTTCTTGATGATTTCGCCTTTTTCGTTGTAGGTCTTTTCTTTCTTGGCTTTCTTTTTCTGTTCGCCTTGCGCGAAACCGCCCACCGCCAAAATCAGGGCGAGAAATAGGAGGAGATGTTTTTTCATAGGGATGAAATTTTTCCAGTGCAAAATAAAGACAATTTTTTGAATAATGCTATTTTTGCGCCATAAATCAAAAACAATGAATTTCCTCGAACTGTTGTTGATTGCCGTAGGCCTTTCGATGGATGCTTTTTCGGTGTCGGTGTGCAAAGGCTTGACCACCAAGCGTTTCTCGTGGCGAATGGCCTTGGTTTGTGGCCTTTGGTTCGGCTTGTTTCAAGCTTTGATGCCTGTCATCGGTTATTATTTGGGTGTTCAGTTTCAGGGACTAATTGAAACATTCGACCATTGGATTGCCTTTGGCCTGCTGTTCCTCATCGGGGCGAATATGATTCGCGAGGCCGTTTGGGGCAAGAAGGAGGAAGGCGAGGACAGTGGTGCCCTCGATTTCAAGACGATGCTGCTGCTGGCCATCGCCACCAGCATCGATGCTTTGGCGGCAGGCGTTTCGTTTGCCTGTATCCAGGTGAAAATCTGGTCGTCGGTGCTCATCATCGGCATCACAACCTTTCTTTTCTCGGTATTAGGCGTGAAAATCGGCAATGTCTTTGGCTCGAAGTTCGAGAAATCGGCGACGATAGTCGGAGGTATTATATTGATTGTCATTGGATTGAAGATATTACTGGAGCATTTGGGCGTGATCACTTTTTGAGCAAAAAGAAAAAACAAGGCAACATTTTGCACACCGTATCAAAAAAATGTGTACTTTTGCAGCGCAAAACGGTTCGGGATGTAGCGCAGCCCGGTAGCGCGCTTCGTTCGGGACGAAGAGGCCGCAAGTTCGAATCTTGTCATCCCGACTTTTCAAAGCCAGCTTGAGTTTCAGGCTGGTTTTTTTGTAAAGTTGTTAGAATGAAACCAACCATCGAAATCATGGCTCCCGTGGGCTCCTACGAAGCCTTGGCAGCCGCCATACAAGCCGGTGCCGGCAGCGTTTATTTCGGCATCGGCAAACTCAATATGCGCTCACGCTCGGCGAAGAATTTCAATCTCGACGACCTGCGTCAAATTGCTGAAACGTGCAATGAAAATGGCGTAAAGAGCTATGTCACAGTCAATACAGTCATTTACGACGAGGAGATGGATGAGATGCACCAGTTGCTCGACGCCATCAAGGCCAACGGTATTTCGGCCATCATCGCCTCCGACCAAAGTGTGATTCAATACGCCCGACAAATCGGGGTGGAGGTCCACATGTCCACGCAATGCAACATCACCAACTTGGAGGCGGTGCGCTATTATTCGCAGTTCGCCGACGTGATGGTGACCGCCCGCGAACTGAACATCGACCAGGTGAGATACATTACCGAAGAGATTGAAAAACAGCAGATTCGCGGACCTCACGGCAACTTGGTTCGCATCGAGGTGTTTTGCCACGGCGCGCTTTGCATGGCCATTTCGGGCAAGTGCAACTTGAGCCAGGACCTCTTCAATTCCTCGTCCAACCGAGGCGCTTGTCTGCAACTTTGTCGCCGCAGTTACGACGTGCGCGAACGCGAGGAAGGCTACGAGCTGATGCTTGACAACGAATACATCATGTCGCCCAAAGACCTTTGCACTTTGCCTTTCCTCGACAGAGTGCTCGATGCTGGCGTTGAAGTCCTGAAGATTGAAGGGCGCGGCCGCTCGCCGGAATATACTAAGGTGACGGTGCAGGTCTATAGCGAGGCCATCAAGGCCATCCAGGAAGGCACGTTCACGCAGGAGAAGATCGACGCATGGATGGAACGCTTGCGCAGCGTCTATAACCGTGGTTTCTGGGACGGTTATTATCTGGGTCGGCGCACCTTCGAATGGTCGGAGAAATACGGCTCGTTGGCCACACAGACCAAGGAATACATTGGTCTTATCACCAACTATTACAGCAAGTTAGGTGTTGCCGAAATCCGAATGGACTCTGGTGAGCTCAGCCTCGGCGACCCGATTATGATCATCGGCCCGACGACGGGCGTCTACGAGGACACGCTCAGCGAAATCCGCGTGGATTTGGGGCAAGTGGAGCAGACCGTCAAGGGCGAGTATTGTTCCATCCCCGTTGAGTCGTTGGTCAGGCGCGGGGATAAAGTATACAAGGTGATTGCCACAGAATGACGTTAATGGTCTAAGGTCTCAATGATTGAGTCAATCAAATTGTAAGCCCCGTCATACACATCTTTCAGTGTTGCGTCGAGCATATAGGCTGGAGTGGTGAAAACCAGCATTTCGTTGTCGGCGCACACGTCGCCATGCTCCGTTTGTACGTGATAAGCGCCCATTTTACGGACATTGTCGGCGTCAGGAGTACCCTCGTTGCCAAGGGTGACACACACGCCAGGCAGCAGCTTGGCGAACATCACGGGTGCGATGCACATACCGCCTAAAGGCTTGCCAGCTTCACGGGTCTCGATGATGGCGCGGGCCACGTCGGGCTGCACCTCCATATCGGCACCTTTGTAGGCATAGTCACACAGGTTCTTGGCCACGCCATAGCCGCCGCTGAAAAGCAAGCCGTCGTAGTCTTCGGCTTTATACTCCTCGATGGGCAGGATACGGCTGCGTGCCAGTCGGGCCGCTTCGGTGAGGATGTTGCGTTGTTCGTCCACTTGTTTTTCCGTCAAGTGGTCGACGACTTCAGTTTGCGGGCGATTGGGCGCAAAGCATTGGTATTCACAATGGTGCTGCTCGATGGAGAGCAAAAGGGTGATGGCTTCGTTGATTTCGCTGCCGTCTTTTCGACCGCAGCCAGCTAAGATTACTGCAAATCTCTTCATGGTGTATGGTGTGTTAAAGATTAATCCCAAGCAGGTTTTCGTTTCTCGAAAAACGCCTTCATGCCCTCCTGGCCCGCCATGGAAATGCGTTGCGAGGCGATGAGGAGCGACGTCTGGTAGAAGACGGGGTTGAAACGGTCGGCGGTGCCGCCGACCATGCGGAGGAGGTTCTTGCACTCGGCGACGGCATCGGGTGAGGCTTGCATGAAATAGTCGATGTATTCGCGTTCTGTGGCAAGCATATCCGTCTCCTCGACGACGCGATTCACCAGGCCGAAATCCTTGGCCTCGTCGGCCGTGAAGCGGCGTCCTGTGAGCATCAGTTCCTTGGCGTGGGTGCTGCCGATGCGATTCACGACGAAAGGCGAGATGGTGGCTGGCGTGAGACCCAGGCGCACCTCCGAGAAGGCGAATTTGGTGTCGCGCTCGGCAATGACGATGTCGGCAGTCGCAACGATGCCATTGGCCCCGCCGATGCAGGCGCCGTGCACCTCGACGATGACGGCCTTGTTGCAGAAATGGATGGTCTGGAACAGCTTCGACAGCTTTTCGGCATCGGCGATGTTCTGGTTGTGGCTGAACTGCGCCATCTCCTTCATGTAATTGAGGTCGGCACCAGCGCAAAACGCCTTGCCGTTGCCTTTGAGGACGACGACACGGATGTCGTCGCGTTTGTCGAGCCAGTCGAAGACCTCGGTCAGCTCCTGTATCAGCTCGGCATTCAAGGCGTTGCGCACTTCGGGTCGGTCGAGACACACCCATGCCACACTTTCGCCTAGTTGCACTTTTATCGTGTTAAAATCCATATTCCTATGCGTTTGAAATTGCAATATTCGGAAAAAATTGTCAATTTGTCGCAATCAATCCACGAAAAAAGCGTTACTTTGCAGGCGGAACGGTTTTTGACACCTCCAGCAAAGCCCCGAAGGGGCGACCCGAAAACAAGCAGGCGATTTCAATCCTGCCCAAAACAAAAGTCAACATAAATATGGACGAAAGCAATATCAATAACAACCTCGAAGGATTTTTGAACATGTTTAAGAAGCTGATGGAAAGCCAAGACCTTGACGCTATTCCGGGCATCAACGAGGAACAGAAAGAACAGCTGAAGATGTTTCTCGAAGACTTCGACGAGCTGAAAGACGACATGAAGGTGGAGATCTACAAACTCGACCCGTTCACCAAGCAGATGGTGGGCATGGTGATGGGGCAGTTGAACGACCTCACCAATGCCAACTCGCAAGTCGTCAACCCGAGTGTCGCACCACAAGAGCCCCCTGTCAACAAGGAAAAACAGCTGACAGATATCCCGGGGACGACCGAGAACCTTGAGGCTCACCTGGCCGCCATCGACGACCAGCTGCGCGACGGAGGTCTCTCCGACGAGGACATCAACCGCCTTTTGGACGAACGCATGGCCATTATGGCAGAACTGAATCATTGAAAAGATAAACAAACACGCATATGAAGAAAGTTTTTTTCACCCTCATCGCGCTGGCATTCTCCGTCGTGTCGTATGCCCAGCTGATTGCCAACAAGACCGACAACAAAGTCACATTGGGTCTCGACCTCTTCAGCGATTTCCAATTCGCAAAAGCTAACAACAGTAACTGGGATGCCCGTGGTTTCAACCAAGGCATGAGCCTTGCCTTGACCTACAACTTCCCTATGGGCGAGAGCTCGAAGCATACCGTCGCCGTCGGTGTGGGCATGTCGTCGCACAACTATTATTCCTATAATCGCCTCACCAACCCTTACACCAACGACACGATGTGCTTTTCGGAGTCGTATCGCGGCAACGACGACTTCAAGCGTGCCAAAATCAACCCGACCTATGTTGAAGTGCCTCTGGAGCTGCGTTTCCGCATCAAGGAACAGGTGAAGATTGGCGTCGGATTCAAGTTCGGCGTCATGCTGGCCGCCAAAGCGAAATACGTCGGTCCCGACTACACCGACGGCATCTTGGCTGATGAAGGCAGTGGCGTGACCGTCCACGAGAAATACACCTATATCAACAACCTGGAGCGTTATGCCTATACCGCAACACTGCGTGTGGGCTGGAGATGGGTGAGCGCCTTTGCCGCCTATCAGATCTCGCCCGTGTTTGCCGTTGGTCACGAGGCCCCAGAGATTCATCCTTTGTCGGTGGGTGTGTCGTTTGCTCCGTTCTAAACCTGCGATGACCTCAAAATGGATTGTCGAAGAAGCCAAATGCATGGGCTTCGACGCTTGTGGCATAGCCTGTGCCACGGCCTTGGATGAGGAATCGGCGCACGTGGAACAATGGCTCGAAGAAGAACGTGAAGGCGAGATGGGCTACCTGACCCGCAACAAGGAAAAACGCTACGACCCGCGCCTGCTCGTGGAAGGCACCAAGAGCATCGTCACCGTGCTTTACAATTACTTTCCCCAACAAACCGTTGGCGACGGTGAGCATTACAAAATCGCCAAATACGCCTATGGCGCCGACTATCACGACGTTTTGAAATGCAAGATGCGCCAACTGCTGGAACGCATTGAGACTCAGACGGGCCAACTCGAAGGCACCCGCGTCTTCGTCGACTCGGCACCCGTGCTCGACCGCGCCTGGGCCGTGCGATGCGGCTTGGGGTTTATCGGAAAAAACACGCTATTGATTCATCCTCCACTGTCGCAGACTGCGTCCCGCAGTCTGGACAAAATTGAACTGATTGCGGGACGCAATCCAAACCAAACCGAACTGATTGCGAGAAGCAATCAGCGACAATGCGGCGGTTCCTTCTTTTTCATCGGGCATCTGTTTTTGCCCATCGAATTAGAGGAAACAGGCAAACCGATGAGCAACCGCTGTGGTCGTTGCACGAAGTGTATTGACGCTTGCCCCACAGGAGCCTTGGAAGCCCCTTTTCAAATCGATGCCCGCAAGTGCATCTCCTACCTGACCATCGAATACAAAGGCAGCCTCGAAGGACACGACCGAGAGCAATTCGAAGGCTGGATGTATGGCTGCGACATTTGCCAGGACGTTTGTCCCTACAACCGTTTCGCATTGCCTAATATGGAGCCTGAATTCCAGCCTTCGGAACAGCTTTTGTCCATGCGTGAAGCCGACTGGAAGTCCCTCGACGAAGCTGGATTTGAGGCTCTATTCAAGCGTTCGGCCGTGAAACGCGCTGGGTATGAGGGACTGAAACGGAATATTGAGTTTATTTCCAATAGTGAACTGCGGGACGCAGTTCACGACAAAGATCTTATCTTAGGGGCGAATTGATGTTGTAGGTCAGCGTGATTTGAACCACTTTGTTGTAATATTGGTTGTAGAACCACCCTGGATTGCCCGTAAAACGAATGGGCACCACGGAGTACATGAAGCGTGCGCCGACGCCAAGATGCTCATTGATGGCGAGATGCACGCCGGCGTTGGCCGTCATCGAGAAGACATTCCAACGCGAGGTCGTGATTTGGTAATCGCCATCCACGTCCTCGGTAGCCCTGAGACGGACATCGGCACTGACACCGGCCTCCAAGGTGAGGAAATCCATCCTAAAAAGCCCCATATTATAGCGCAGCATGAGCGGCACCTCGGCATAATGCAAACGCAGGCTGTAGGGGTTGTAATAGAATTCATTCACTTCCCTGTCGGACGAATGCGCCCCAAGAAGCGAATATTTCAACTCCATTTGGGCCGAGAGATAGTCGTCAAAAGGAAGGTTGACGAAGGCGCCTGCCGTGAAGCCTAGTTGATGGAATCCTGCGTAGCTGTCGCCGTCCACTTGGCAGAAGGTGGGACCAACGGTCAGGCCGGCGTTGAAGGATTGGGCTGAGGCTCTAGAAAAGCCAATGAGCAAAAAAGCTAAAACGATAAGGCTGGTACAAATCTTTTTCATGGTTGATCTCTATTAAATCGGGTCCTTCGACAGGCTCAGGAGCCCTTGACGTTAATTATAAGTGGCTTGGTATTGATAATAGCGGTCGAGCACCTCTTCGACAAAACGGTAGGTCTCGGTGCCGCGCAGGTAGCCCGCCTTGCAGCAGGTGTCGTTATAGTATTGTGCTTTCGATTTGTTGAGAATGAAATAGTCGACGTTGTTGTCCCACACCTCGGGGTCCTTGCCGTATTTGAGTGCCAGGCGCTGGGCATCGTAGACGTGGCCGAGGCCGGCATTATAGGAAGCCAGGACGAACTTCACCCGTTCGGTGCTGTCAGCCACTTTGTTGGCCAAGCAGTCGCCGAGGTATTTGATGAGTTTGCCGCCCGCCTCCAGTTGTTCTTCGGGCGTGGCGTCGTAGTCGATTTCATAACGCTCCATGACGACGGGCATGAGCTGCATGAGGCCGAAGGCGCCTTTCTCGCTCTCGAGGTCGAGCCGGAAATGCGACTCCTGAAAGATGAGCGAAGCCAGCAACCGCCAGTCCCAACCGATTTCCTTGGCCGTTTTCTTGATGATGGCGTCGAAGCCTGAGAGCTCGCCCGCTTTGGGTTTCTTCGTGCCAAACACATTGCCTTTGTTGACATACTTAGCCAAGATGCGGTTGAGGTTGCGTTGCTCGAAGCTGTCGATCCAACTGTTGACGGCCAGGAGCAGCGACGAGTCGCCCTCATGGTTAGCCAAAGCCCAGCCTAGAGGCTGCTCGACGCTGACCATGAGCTTGGTGTCGAGGCCACCGAGGCCGATGGAGGCCATACGTGCCACATATTCTTCCACCACGGTGTAGTCGATCATTCCTTCCGAAACGGCTTGCACCAAGTCGACACTGTTCATCGTGTCGCATTCGACGACATAAATGGTGTCGCCAATTTGGTCGGAGAGGTGGTTGAGCAATTTGACCTCGTGGCTTCCCGAAGGCAGATGGATGGTCTTGCCCGCCAGGTCGAGAGGTGAACGCAACAACTGGTTCTCCACCTCGTTGGCGGTCGACATCTTCTTCCAGTCTTTCGGCATGCGTTGCACCAGCACGCTGCGTTGCAACAGGATGGGGTTGGTCACCAGAAAACGACGTTTGACATCCTTGTTGGACCCGATGCCGACGGCTACCACGTCAACCTTGCACGAGTCGAGAAGGCTGAAACACGAGTCCAGGTTCTCGTTGACGACCATTTCGAGCTCGAGGTTGTTGGCTTTGCAGAAGTCGCTCAGCAATTCAAACTCGAAGCCCGAGGGCTTGGCGTTTTGTGTGTTGTAGTTGATGAGCTCGCAATTGGTGACGGCTTTCAACGTGCCGCGTTCCTGCAGGTGCTGCAAGACGGTCAAGGTGTCGGTTTCATCCTCGTTTTCCTCCATGGGTTGCGTTCGATCCTGACAGGCAAACAGCGTCCCACAGAACAACGTCACCATAAAGATGGCAAGTTTTTTTATCTTCATTTCGTGCGTTTTGGGGCGGTAAAAGTACGAAATTTTATGATTTGATTGAAAAAAAGGCCTATGTAAGGGGGAAATATGTAATTTTGTACCTTTATTCGAAAACTGAAATGGCTAAGAAAATTCAAGATCCTGACTTTTGGTATTCGTTTTTCCTGCCTTATGTCAACTGGCATACGAGGACGTCGTACCGAAGGTTTGAAGTGCACGGGAAGGAGAATGTCCCGAAGGACTCGGCTGTCATCTTCGGCGTCAACCATAGCAATACGCTGATGGACGCCTTGGTGCTGTTGTCGTCGAACAACGTGAAGAAAGTGTTCATCGCGCGTGGCGACATTTTCAAAAACCCAGTGATTGCCAAGATACTGCATTTTTTGCGCATCCTGCCTATCTTCCGTATCCGTAATGGCGTGGCTGCCGTCCGCCAAAACGACGACTCGCTCAACAAGGCCGTAGATGTCATCCACGACAATGTCGACCTCTACCTCTTTCCCGAGGGCATGCACCGCACCAAGCACTCGCTGCTCCGCTTGAGCAAAGGCCTGTTTCACATCGCCGTTGACGCCAACAAGCAATTCGGTGACCAAAAGCCCGTCTATATTGTCCCCACAGCCATCGAATATGGCGATTATTTCCGTTATCGCAGCACCGCTATGATTCAGTTCGGGCAAGCCATCAACGTGACCGAATTCCTTAAGTCTACGACCGAGGAGAACGAAGCCGCCAATATCAACATCCTGAAAGAGCGACTGCACGACGAAATCTCCAAATTGTTCACTTACATCCCCGACGACGAAGACTACGATGCCATCTGGGAGATTGTGAAGATGAAGAACGAAAAACGCGCCGGCGGACTTTATAAGAAGATGCTCCGCAACCGTAGCACCGTAGCCAACGTGTTGAAATACAGAGAAGAGCAACCAGAAGAAGCAAAGGATCTTTTCCAAAAGGTGCTCGATTTTGCCACAGAGCGCAAAAGACAGAAAATTTCGGTCATGTCGACCGCCAAGCGCAAGCCTCTGGTCAATTCGTTGTGGAAGCTCGCCGTGCTGCTGGTGGGACTCCCTTATTTTGCGGCATCGGCCATCGTCAATCTCCCCACTTGGGTCACCACACTGATTATCCGAAGCAAATTGAAAGACCCCGCTTTTGGCAATACCGTCAGTTTCGGCGTCAGGTTTGTGCTGTCACCCCTCATTTTCATCGTCGGCACCATCATTTTGTTCTGCAACCTGCATTGGCCGTGGGCTTTGTTGGGCACCGTAATCCTGTTTTTCTCTTATCGCGTCTTCGTGGACTACTGCGAGCTGTCGCGCCGCTGGATCTCCGATGTGCGCTGGACCTTTAAGAACCAACTCCGCAAGCAATATGAAGCATTGAATATCAACAAGTTGTTCTAAAACTCATAGTATGGCACAACGCTGGATCATCCCTGATATTCACGGCTGCGTCAAAACGCTGAAGGTGCTTCTTGAAAACATGCTCAAGGTCACCAAGCATGACCAACTCTTCTTCTTGGGCGACTACATAGACCGTGGCCCCGACGGCAAAGGCGTCATCGACTATCTGATGCACCTCCAAAAGGAAGAGTATGACGTGCATTTCCTGAAAGGCAACCACGAAGACATGTGCGTGAAAGCCTTCGAAGCCGACCAAAAGAAGAAGCTCTTCGGCGGCAAGCACCCCGAGCAGAAGGAATGGGAAGCAGTGGGTGCAAAAACGACTTTGGCCAGCTTCGGGGTGAAGCATCCGCGCGAGATTCCGCAGCTTTACATCGACTGGATGAACGCCTGCGTGCCTTACATCGAGTTGGAGGAATATATTCTCGTCCATGCGGGCATGAACTTCAGCATCGCCGACCCGTTTGAAGACGAGCGCAGCATGATGTGGACACGACGCTTCAAGGTCGACTTCAACAAATCGCACGGCAAGAAAATCATTCATGGCCACATCCCCGTCGACTACAGCTTCATGACGCTCGTCATCGAACAAAATGACAACTACGATTTCATCGCCTTGGACAACGGGGTCTTCGTGACCGACAAGCCTGGACTGGGCAACCTGACGGCCTTCAACCCTGATACGAAAGAGATTGTGGCGCAATCGAATATGGATATGTAGAGACGTTGCGCGCAACGTCTCTACAACAGATTAGCGCGTCCCCACCACGGCGGCATTCTTGAATTGTTTCACCGTACCGTTGAAATTGAACACCTCGGTCACGACGACATAAATGCCGACGGGAGCCTTGTTGCCGTTGTTGTCGAGGCCGTTCCAAAGGGCGCTGCCCTCCTGCCCCACCAACTCGCCTTTCACCAAATGACGGATTAATTGTCCCGCCACGTTGAAGATATAGATGTTCATCGTGTAACCCGCCTCGTCGAAACGGTAGTTGATGAAACAGGCATCGTCGTAGCCGTCGCCATCGGGCGAGAACACATCGGGGCTGATGGAGATTTCGTCGTTGGAAGGCTCGGCGGTTTGCCTCATCGAGTTGGGTTGACCAGGCGTTCCGAAGTGCACGCTTTCGGCGGCTGAATGCCAGTTGTCGGCATCCATCGAGGGCTGGTCGAAGCTGACGCGCTCCAAAGCCACACCTTTAGTCACTTTCAGCAACGGATAATGCATCTTTTCGGAGAAAGCCATCTGGTCGACCATGGTGCCGCCCTTGCCCATGAGGATGGCCGTGCCGCCCGCGTTGGCGTAGCTCGGGAACGAAGCCATCTGCACGAAGTTGTCGGTCGGGCAATCGTATTGCTCGCCCACGATTTCGCTGTTGGTGGAGAGTAGAACGTAAGTGTTCGGCAAGAACAAACGGCTGTCGGCGGTGATTTCCTTCAAGGTGGTGTCGGCGGGATTGGGGAAGGTGCCTTCGCGAATCACGCCGAGCATCAAGGTGCTGAGGTCGAAGGTCTTGTCGGTGTTGTTGTAAAGCTCCACATAGTCCACGCCAGGAGAAATCGGGTCGAAAAGGATTTCGTTAATCAGAATTTCGCCTTCGGCAATCTCATTCGGGATGCCGAACTGCACGCGTGTGTCGGCTTCGATGGCGTTGCCCACGCAGTTGGCGACGCCATTAATAACCAAGGTGTAGACGATGCCTTGCTCAAAGCCTAGGGCGAATTGCAGCTCTACGTAGGTGCCATCCAGGGGATTGACGACAGCCTGCTGGGGTTGCTCGCCTGTCTCTTCCACAAGGAAGTGGTACGTTTCCATCAAACTGGTAGCATCCATCTGTTGGTCGAACCAAAGCTGGACAATTTGGTTGCCAAACATGCTCACGCGCTCCACCTTGGGCTGGACGTCGTTTTCGCCATTGACAGAATTGATGCGGCCCGGCGTGCCGCCTGAGGCGTCAACAGAAGCCGTCCAGTTGGAGGCACCCGCACAGGGGGTCAGCGGGTCGATTTGCTCCACCGACCAGCCGCCATTGGCTTTGTTCGTATCGTGGTACCAAGTGTTGCTGAAGCTGACCCTCGAAATCAGTGTGCCCGCCTTACTGTAAAGATACATCGCCGAAGAGGTGTTGCCCACCGAGAAAGAGCCGAAGCCGATACAGTCGCCATATTCACGCAGTTCGGACACGGCGTCGTTGTGACACAGGATGACATAGCCATGCGGCTCGAGGACGAAACTTCCAAAGGTGTTGTCGTTCGAGCCGATTTGTATCTGCCAGTCTTTCAGGTCGATGCCGAAGTCAGTGGCGTTGTAAAGTTCCACAAATTCCCATTCGGGCAGGCCCACCACGGGATTGGGATCCGCCATAATCTCGTTGATGACAATGTCGTATTCTGAGGCTTCGTAGATGGAGAAGGCCATGGAGGTCGGCTCCATCATGTTGTTCCACAGGTCTTTGATGCCGCTGACGGTCAGCGTGTAATTAATGCCGTTGCCGATTTCGCGCTCCAATTCCAGGACGACAAAAGCCAGATTGTCGCCGAAACTAACGCTGGCCGGATGACCCAAGCCGTTGTCGATGGCATAATTGGATGGATTCATTGCCGTGACTTCATCCAGAGCCTCGTTGAAAGCCAGTTGCAAGTGCGTCAAGTCGAGCACCTCGCAAGTCAGGAGTTGGGGCGGCTCGTGGTCGATGATGCGCGGCCCGACGTAGATGTCATCGAAATAAAACTTCTTCGCGTTGCTCGACGTGAACTTGGACCAAAAGCCGAAATAGCCGCCTTTGCCATAGCTGTCGTCAACGCCTTGGGCCTCGATGACGTAAACGCCCGAGTTGTCATAGCAAGCCTGAATCATCCAGTTGCCTTCGCGGTCGCAGGTCACCTTGACCGCCACCGCAAACGAGGCCGCGATGGTGCCGTCTGTGCCTCGGCAGACGCTCTGTTGCCCATCGACGTCCTTGCGGAACAGCTCGATGGCATCGTTGCTGCCGCCTTCGCCGAAACGCAGGAAATAGCCTTGCGTGGCTTGGCTCAAGTCGGCTTGGTCGGCGCTGAGCCACACATCGGTGTAGTTGTTGCCCGACGGGGCGAAAGCCTCCCGAATCCAGAACTGCCATTCCATGGTCTCGTATTCGGTGATGGGCAAGGAAAGATAGGCCGTCCCCTCGCCTTCGGCGTTGAGTTGCAGTTGCTGGTTGCTGTTGACGATATATTGCTCCGTCGTTCCCGACCAGGCAGGGTTTTGGCTGAAGTCGCCGTCGGAGAAGTCGTCAGTGACTTGTGCGAAAAGAGAGAAAGGCAGCAAAAACAGGAATAAGAGTATCTTTTTCATGGCGTTAGCGTTTTTAGGAGAGGACAAAGATAGGGGTTTTTGTGGATTTTGGCAAAAAAAAACAATCGAAATGCAAAAGTTGTCTCAAGGCAAACAATGAACATCAGCATTGGCAATGCAAAAAAGGCTTGCGCAATTGGAAAGAAACCCCTAACTTTGCCACCTGAAACTACACGGTAGACGAATAATCATGGAAAACTTGGATAAGTTACACGGCCTTAGCCCACTTCTTTTTTGGGATGTCGATACGACCCATTTCGATATTGACAAAAGCGCCGAATGGCTTATCCCCAGGGTTTTGGAATATGGAAACATGAATGATTGGCATTACATTAAGCATTATTATGGAATGGATAAAATCACTTATGTTTGCATGAATTTAAGGACTTTGGATCCCGTCGCTTTGTCTTTTATTTGCTGCCTTTCTGGACGGAAAAAGGAGGATTTCAGATGCTATCATTTCGCACAATCGTTCCCGACACTTTGGAACTCCTAAAACGTTTGACGCAAGAGCCTTTTCTTAAAGATTGTCGTCTCGTTGGTGGGACAGCCTTGGCGTTGCAATATGGCCACCGTTCCTCGATTGACCTCGATTTCTTTGGTGCTTTTGATGTTGATGGGGAAGAAATGTTTGGGATTTTAAGAAAATACGGAAGCGTTGAAAAGCAAAAGCTATCGACCAACATCAGGATTTTCGACATTAATGGAATTAAGGTAGACATTGTAAACTATTCGATTTATCCTTGGCTTGAAGATCCTGTTGAGGAAGACGGCTTGCGATTGGCCTCACCTATGGATATTGCAGCTATGAAAATCAATGCGATAGAGGGTAGAGGCTCAAGAAAAGACTTTGTCGACATATACTTTTTGCTACAGCATTTCACATTGGAAGAAATACTGGATTTCTATGCCCAAAAATACCCGAATTATTCCTTATACCGTGCCTTGATGAGCTTGACCTATTTTGTAGATGCCGAAAAATTCGATATGCCAGAGATGTTTGTGGACTTCGATTGGGAGCAATGCAAGTCTTTCATTTTGAATAAAGTAAAAGAATACGAAAAGCGGTATTAGTTAAGTGGTATATACATCAAGTATTTTTTCGCGAGAAAAGGTGTTTTGCTAAAGGGTGCTTTAACCAAAAATCGTAGGGACATTTTCAAAAGCCCGATTTTTTCAAGATATTGATTGTCAGCAATCTGCAATTTTCAAAACCAAAAAAGATATGGACAGACCGCCTTGGGGTCTTGACAAGGCGGTTTTCGTTTTTGTTTTTTTTATAGTTTTGCCGAAAAATTTCAATTTCAAAAAAAGTAAGCGATATGAAAACGACAAAGAAAATCTTGATGCTTTGCTGCCTGATGATTATGGCGGCGACGAGTTACGGACAGCAATGGGAACTCGACTTCGGTGACCAGAACGACATCAACCAGCACTCGCGCATCGATGCGGGTATGATTGACGCAAAGGAGGATGCCATTTTGATAGGTCGGTTTGGCCGTATCTACCATTGGAACACACAATTCATCAAGGTGCATCCTGATGGCAGTTACGAACGCCGCATTTGCGAGGATTTGCCAGAGATGCTTCTGTTTAGGGATGTCGTTCAGTTGAAGAACGGCAACTATTTCACGGTGGCGACAGGAATTCAGGACACGACAAAGATCAATAATGGCGGCGACGAGTTGTGGGCTATTGTTCTCAATGACAACCTTGACATATTGGAGGCCAAAGTCTACACCCAAGACACCTTGGAATTGATAAGCAGCCCCTGCCTGTTGGTTGAAGACGACGGAAACGTGGTGGCTTGCGGCGAATGGTATGAAGAATTGTGGTGGCGCTTCCCTTATATGTACAGGTTCGATGAAAACGCCGACACATTGGCCTGCCGCTATGAAAAGCCCGAAAACTATGTTTATAACGACCCCATTTTCCAGTTGCATGACTTCCGGTGCTATAAGATTTTCAAAAACCCGTTGGAAGACGGTTATATATTCCTTTGCGACCACGGAGGGATGGGAGCCGCATTCTACGATGACAACTTTCAATATCAGAAAGCCTATCGGTATGGGACAGCCACATACATTTTCGCTTTGGGCGACAGAGGCTATTCCGATTACCTTCTTTCGGACAACAGCATGTTGGTTTTTTGTACCAGATGTGAAGATGATGGCATTGACGAGTATCATCTCTGCCTTGCCGACCTCGATTTGGGTGGAAGCAAGGAGCGCGACTATGGCGTTGTCAACCGTTTTGTAACCAATTTCCATCATAAGGATGGTAGGAATGAAGAGCAAAGCAGCAACAAGCACATGGCAACGGTGAACGACACCACCATGTATGGCTGCTATTACACATGGTATAATTTAGGGGAAAACCTTCGAACAGGGCTGTGCCTTTTCGACCGTGACATGGAAATCCTTGGCAGTCGCTATTTCGACGAGGACGAATACGATAAATATTGGCCGGAGTTTGTTCTCCCCTATTCTGACGGAGGCTGCCTCTTGGTCATGGGTGGTGGCGAGTTCCTGTCGCCATACGCGGCAAGCAAGGTCATGAAACTGACCCGAGAGGATATGAGCCCCATACCCACCTCGGTCAAGGAAATGCCTATGATAGAGATTCAAGGCAAGGCATATCCCAACCCGGCGAGGGATGAGCTGAACATCGACATCAGCGGAATAGCGAGTCTTAACGGCTGCCGCATCAGCATCACGGATGCCCTTGGCCGTCCTTGCTTGGATAGGTTTATCCTTGGCGAGGGGAATGTGCTTACGGTGGGGGTTTCGGGCCTCAAAGCGGGCATTTACACCTATCGCGTCTACAACGCGGAAAAGGAACTGATAGGCGGAAGGTTTGTGAAAGAGTGATTGCCATTCAAAACATTTTGCAAATCAGGCAAATCAACCAGTAAAGCCCCTACTTCACAAAGAACAACCCTGGCGTGATGTCCAGCCAATGGAGCACCGTCTCGCCCCAGACGAGGATGAGCACCCATGAGATGGTCATCATGGTGATGCCGAACTTGAAGGCGTCGGTCTGGCTGTATTGGTTGGTGTTGTACAACAGGGCGGCAGGTTTGCTGTTGAAAGGCAGCACGTAGCAGTGCTCGATGAGCATGGCCACGGGCAGGCTGAGGCTCATGACGGGGAAGCCGAAACGCGCTTCCACACCCAAGGCGATGGGCACGAAGACCATGGTGCGGATGGTCTTGCTTTGGAAGACCAAGCCCGAATACATCATCAAGAAGGTGAGGATGACATACAGCACCCAGAACGGTGTGTTGGCCGTGATGCCGAGGCTGTCGAAAGCCGCATTGACCATGGTGTTGGGCAGGTCGGTGGCATTGAGGCCCGAGCCCAAGGTATACGCACCTGCCGAGAAGAGCATCAGGTGCCACGGGATGTCGACATCGTTCCATTTCACCACGCCAATGCCCGGCAACAGGGCCAGGACAGCACCCAACAGGGCGACGATGGTCTCGTCGATGTTGTGGAAGGTGCCCTTCGTAACCCAAAGGACAAGCACCAACACGAAGATAGCCACGGCCTTGTATTCTTCTGTCTTCATCTTTCCCATGGCCTTAAGCTCTTCCTTCAGTCGCTCCAAGCCGCCTTCGATTTGAGGCACCTGCTCCTCTTTCTTCATCGGGAAGAAGACGTATGTGCCAAGCAGCAAGCCAATCACAAGGATGAGGACACTCATGGGACCGCAAGAGATGAGCCAGTCGGCATAGCCGAAGTCGCAACTGCCGACGAAGCCGGCGATGAGCGAGATGGCCAGCAGGTGGGCACCGCTACCGGTGTAGAATGCATTGGCGCCGATGTTTACCTGGAAGAGGTTCTGGATGACGAGGTTACGGCCAAAGTTGTTGCGGTTGCCGTTGGAGGCACCATAGATGGCGCAAACGGTCATGAAGATGGGCAGCATGATGGTGGCCTTCACCGTGGTGGCCGAAATGAAAGCCGACAGCACTAGGTTGATAATCAAGAAACTCCAAAGCACGCCCTTGGCGCTCTTGCCGAACTTGATGACAAAAGCCAAGGCCAGTCGCTTAGCAAATTGCGTCTTGACTAACATACTCGCCAAAACGAAGGAAAGGATGTTGAGCCACATCACAGGGTGACCGAGTTGGGCGAGGGCATCCTTTTGTGTGGTGACGTTACAGAGCACGATGCCGAGGATGATGAGGAGCGAGGTCAGGTAGTTGGGGATGGCCTCCGTCATCCAGAGGATGAGACCCGCGACGAAGATGGCGAGCATGGCGTAGTTGGTGCGGAGAAACTCGTCAAAACCAATTTCGTTGCAACGCTTCAAAGCTTTAGCGGTCAACGATTCGGTGTTCAGGTTGTCGATGAAACCGATGTGGCAGCACCAATAAATCACGATGAAAGCGATGATGGCCAAGGGGCCGCCGAGGCGGGCCATCCACTTCTCGAAGGACGATTTCTGCATCTTGGGCAGTTTCTCGATCCTGTAATTGTTCATATCCAGCGGGTCGAATGTGCTCATGGTGAAAAAAATTAGTAGAGACGTAGCGCGCTACGTCTCTACAATTTGACAATCATTTCCAATTCTTATACGGGTTCTTCATCAACATGGAGTTGAAGTACTTGGGGTCGCCGGTGACCTCTTCGCCGAGCCATGCAGGCTTGTCGAAGGGCTCGTTCTCGTCGGTGAGCTCGACTTCGGCGACGGTGAGGCCGTCGTTGTCGCCGTAGAACTCGTCCACTTCCCAGGTGTGCTTGCCATCGGTGTTCTTGACGAGAAAGCGGGTCTTGTCGATGACGCCAGGCTCACAGATTTCGAGCAGTTGTTGCACCTCGTCGACGGGAATCTCTTTCTCCCACTCGAAGCGGGCGGCGCCAGAGGCGTTACCGATGCCCTTGATGGTGATGAAGCCCTTGTCGCCCTTCACGCGGACGCGGACGGTGCGCTCGGGCACACTGGAGAGATAGCCTTGGGTGATGCGCGTGGCCTTGAAGGCCTCCGACTTGAAGTCACCCTTTACCAAAAATTT
Source organism: Bacteroidales bacterium (assembly GCA_017477425.1). Classification (GTDB taxonomy): domain Bacteria; phylum Bacteroidota; class Bacteroidia; order Bacteroidales; family F082; genus Limimorpha. The sequence continues at coordinate 7,007 of JAFUVT010000029.1, read as the reverse complement.
TTTTTCAATTTCCTGTGCCATAGTCGTTTATTCGTTTGCAAGCGGTTTGTCGGACATGCCGATGACGCGCTTGATAGCCTGTAAATAGTTGATGTTTTCGACACCCTCGAGACCTACATCCTTGATGGTCTTCTTGATGTCTTCGATCTCGGTCGACTCCGAGTTGATGGTCACCACCTTGGCGCCGTTGATGAGCACTTCGCCAAACTCGCAGATGGTGTCGTTCACCATATAGCCAAAGCGGCGCTTGTGGACGCGCACGGCAGCCAGGTCGGGGTTGGCCTTCACCATAGCGATGAACTCGTCGTAGGTGTAGGTGTCCTTGGTCAGCTTGGGCATCTCGACCATGAAAGCGGGGAACACTTCCTTCTCGAGCACTTCGCGGCTGATGGGGAACTCGCCTTTCATGAGGGGATTCCACTGCTCCAAGCCGTCGACAGTCTGCACATAGGTCTTGATGTCCATCTTGCCGTCACGGATCTTGGTGTTGTTGATGTCGTTCTTGCGTGAGATGATGTAGATCTCATCGCTGAGGCGCTCCCAGACTTTTTCAGGGACGGGTGCCGAAAGGCGAGCCATACGCTTGTGGGCTTCGCAGAAGCACTGTCCGAAGGAGCGGAATTCGAATCTGGGTTTCGACTCTTCGCCGATTTTCATTTCTTCTTTTGCCATTGATTATTGTATTGTATTGTTGATTGTTTAATTGTTTAAGTGTTGTTTTGAGGGTGAACGTCATTGCGAGCGAAGCGAAGCAATCCAGGGATTAAGTTGTTTCTCTGGATTGCTTCGTCGTTCCTCCTCGCAATGACTTAAACCCTTATTCCTGCGGGATGTCGTCGCCAGTGGCGGGATTGGCTTCGCCCGGGGTCGGGTCGGCCAACTTCCAGTCGCCGCCGTCGGGAGTGCGAGCATAGGATTGTGGAGCCACGTTGGAGATGGTCAAGCCCCATTCCGTGCCTCTTGTGAACTCGTCTCTCACCGTGCCATCGGGCATGAAGAGGGTGATGCGGACGGTTTTCTTGGCGGAGAGGCCGCTGTTGAAGAAGAGGTTTTCGGGCAGTTCCGGATGGTCGGCAAGCACGTCGACGCTGTAGAGCAGCACATAGCCATGGGCGGGAACCACGACGCTGGCATCGGCGGTCCAGGTGGCACCAGCGATGTAGTCGTCCTTCATGATGTACATGCCTTCCATCGGCAGGTCGAGGTCGCCCTTGTTGTAGAACTCGATGAACTTGGTGTCGCCGTTCAGTTCGTTGAGGACGAGGTTGGTGTAGTCGGGACCCGCTGGAGGCTCTGGAGTGTCGCCGCCTTCGAGGCCGAGGACGATGTTGTCGCCGTCAACATTGGCAGCGCCTGGGGTGGCATCGGCATAATACCACTTGCCATCGGCATTGCGGCTATAGGAAGCCGGGGCTTGGTTGCCGCTGTAGCCGTAGGCAGCACCGTTTTGGTCGATGTCGACCAGGTTGAAGTCGTCGATGGAGGCTCCCGTAGGCGTGAAGAGCTGGATGCGGACGTTCTTCTTGGCAGAGAGGCCGCTGTGGAAGATCAGCGCCTCGGGCACTTCGGGATGGTCGAGGGTGACGTCCTCGCTATAGAGCAACATGTAGCCACCGGCTTCGATGGTCACGGTGTTGTCGGCGAGCCAATTCTGGGCACCGTCTTTCTCGATGTAGACGCCATTCAGGTTGATGGCATCGGCACCAGCGTTGTAGATTTCGATAAACTTGTCGTTGCCATTCAACTCGTTGAGGCGGAGCACGCTGTAGTCAACGGCGACGGCACCCACTTCGTATTCCATGGCGGGCGAAACGGCGGTAACCTCGCCATTCATGGCTTGCACATAGAAGCTCACCTTCGTTCCGTCAGGCTGAGCTGGGATGATGGCGGTGTAGACATCTTCTCCACCAGCCGTCATGGCAAGTTCTTCTGCCTTGTTAGCTGCGTCGGTGGAATACACCAACTTGGCGGTGAAATCCTTGAAGCTGGTGATGGTAGCCGTTACTGTGACGTCGGAATATTCAGTGACTGCGGTCGGGCTGTAGCTAACATTCGCAATGTTGATGCCAGGGTATTGCTCATCCTTGACGCAGGAAGCCAAACCGACCAAAAGGGCTAATGCCACAAACATTATCTTTTTCATAGTGTTCTCAATTTTAAAGGGTTAGACAATCTGATGGATTAGAAAGCGATCTGGAAACGAGCCAGCAACATGTGGTAGTTCACGCCAGCCTCGCCATCGGGGGCAGCCACTTGGGTGAAGTCCTTGGTCGGGTTGCCAGCGGCATCGAGACCGACATAGAGTTTGCCTTTGCCGTTGGCGTAGCGGTCGTTGTTGACATATTGGTAGTTGAGGGCCATTTTCACGTTCTTGTATAATCGAAAAAACGAAAAGTACATCTTTCTAAATTGAAAAATACAACTTTTTCCGAAATCAGGCACGAGGTTTGAACTTCGTGCCTGATTCGTTTTTAGGGGTTAAATTGTGCTTCAAAGGCTATTAAAAAGCCATTTACACATTCAATACGAACTTGACTTCCTCGTTGCCCGAAAGCAGTTGTTTGGTCGCTTCAAGGTTGGTTTCGTAGATGTGTACATTCGCAAGGAAAAGCGTGATTGACTTCAACGGCAGGTCTATCTGTCGGCTCATCAGATACAGATGATAAAGGTCTGACGGCAGCCCAAGGTTCGCATCAGACGAACGCTGATACGCCGAAACGACCAATTCCCCTTTGTCAATCTGGAATTGCACCAAACTCAAACACGGGGCTTGGTTGCTTTCTGCACCCGTTTCGCCAAGGAAAAGCACATAGTTCTTGCTGCTTCGCTTTTCGGCGTTGATTTTGGCTATCAGGCGCGGAAGTTTCTCGAAATAGGTGGGATAACTGTTGACGAGGATTGGCCCGCAATAGTCCCACCAACTGATGCCCGCTTCACGGTATCGCTCCGTCAGGCGTTCGCCCTGCATGAATAGTTGCAGTTCGTTGCGGAGTTTCTTTCGGGCTATGTTGTGCCCTTCGAAAATGTCCAGCAAGTCGCCTGGGCGCAAGTCCAGTTGCTGGTTGAGGAGATAGTGGATTTCCCCTTTCTTGTTGGTCTGTTGCTGACCGTTCGCGACGATGTTCGCGAGAGTTTGATAATACTTGTTCATCCTTTTATGTGTTTGTATAACATGATGTCCGTATAGCCAGAGTTGTAATTGAGGTGCGTGTTGAGCTCTATGCGCGTCGCACCCTCAAATGGGTTGCCCTTCCTGTATTCCTTGTCGAGCCAGTCGCACAACTCAATGATGCTACTCTTTTCGGAGGTGAAGTAGAAATAATTCGTCCCGTTGAGCGTGTGCAATACGTCAAGATAGTCGCGAAGCCTCCAATAGTTGGAATAGGTGCAACTCTGGGTGGAAAGATATGGCGGGTCAATCAGGAAGCAAACCCCGTCCCTGCCTTCCCATTCTTTGAAGACTTCCCTGTAATCCTTATGGGTTACGGTCAAACCGTCAAGATAGCCGTCTGCGGAATAGTCGGAGGCCTTGAGCGTGTTGTAAAGCGATGCCTTCAGCAATTCCTCAAAACAGGTGGCGTAATTGGCCGAGAACAGGATGGATGCCGAAAGCGTGATGTAGTCCACAAAGCCACGATTTTCATACGTTGCAATGGTTTCCAACACACGGCTTCGGTAGGGCTCTTCGATCCGTTTGTTGCCAGGATAGTCACCCATGACCTCGCGGAGTTCCGCCAGCAATGCGTTTGTGGTCGGTATGGCCTCCAGACGGCGCGAATAGTCGTCGAAGTCATTGTAGATGACCGTGGCGTCAGGGCGCACTGACTTCGTGAAATGGGAGAGCAAACCGCTTCCTCCAAATAGGTCGACAAAGGTGTTGCAATGGGTGAACTCGGCTTTCAGGATTCGTTTGAATTCCTGGTTCCATCTGCGTTTCTGCCCCATGAATGGCAGTGGGGCTTGGGTGTAGGTTTTCTTTTCTTCTTTCATGTTGTTTTGTGTTTGTTGTTTTTTGTACTTTTGCAGTCCCTTACATTTACAAACAAATAGGTGCCACAACACCGAGAGGCTTACGGCCTCTGCCGTGGTGTTGTGGCACCTTTGTCATTGTCAGGGGTAAGGGCCTGACTTTGGAGGCGGGGGCCGTTTTCGTGGCCCTGCCAATGGTTATTCTTCTTCGTTTGATTGGTTGCCCAACTGGGAAAGCGGGCAAAGCACGGTGTCGTATTCCACGCTGCCCTGCGTCATGTCGGGGCAGTCGGTCTGAAGGCCTGGCTCAAGGGAATAGACATACGAGATGAAGTCAGCCCTTCTGCGTTCATAGTCTCTGTCCGAAAGTTGGGCAAAGCCGTCGTTGGAGAGTGATGCGTATGTTGTGCCGCCATATATGAAGCCCGATCGCATATCGTAGGAATGCAAATAATCTCCCTTGGTGACGGTCAGTGTTGCGCATCGTGCGTAGCCTGTGTTGATGTATGCCATTTCTGTAAGGTTTTAGTTGTCTTTTTCCGTTTTCTTTTCTACTGTTACGCATATTGGTTTTTCCCAAACAAAAGACCATTCAGGTTTCAGTTCCTTTGCGCAAATCGGGCCGCTCCAAGCGAAGTTGTATTGGATTGCCTCTGTCTTGACACAAACGGCATCGTTCCAATAATAGTCGTAGCAGAACCCGCCCACGTTGGCTATTCTGGCCATCGTTACTTCCTCGATGTCTTGGTGGAGATCCTGGCGAAGCGCGGTGACAAGGAACACCCCTGATGTGCTCCTTTCACGCTTCGCGCAGAACTGGACATCAAGTTCAGCCGTTCCAGATATTACGGGTTGTGTGTAGAATGTCTGGTCTTCGATGCAGCGCAAGCGGTGTTCCTCCAGAGTCCGTGACGAACCGTTTTTGATGAATTTTTCCCAAACGACCCCGCTGGCGTTGAAAAAGAGCCCGCGAGAAGAAGGCGCAATGCCTTTTCTCCAACATCCAGCTTTCACGGTTTCGCTGATGCTATCCGCGTAAAGGTTTATCATATCACGCTCATAGACATTTTCATCGTCAATGCCGTCCTCTCTACGGTCGGCCTTCACCAATGTAATCTTTGGGTTGCGATATAGTTGCCAGCAAAGGGCTTGCGCAAAACCGTATATGCCATTGAACTGGGCTGCATAAGAGCCATATAAAGCGTATTTGGTCACGAATATGCCGTTTCCGACAGTTAGGCGCAACCTGCCTGCCACGGGTGGAAGGCTGACATATTCACCGTCATCGCGTACCCTATAGAGTGTCCCGTTAATGGCCGAGTTTGCAGGCGATGCGATGCGGTTGGTCACCCAGTCCTTTTCAATAAGAGGGTCATCATTGTTGTCTGTATTGTAATAGGCAAGATACATTTGGCCGTATGTTCCAGCCCCGGCAATCCAACGACCTTGGTTGATGCCGAAAGGACGCACGACATCTGTTGCATACAGGTTGTAAACATCGCCTCCGTGGGTCTCATAATCGGCGTTCTCATAATGGTACACTGCATCCCCGTGGTCATCAAGCACCTCGAGAATCACAGGCACCAAGTATGCGTTCACACCCGCGTCATTCTCCCAATGAGCTTCCATCGCGTAGTAATCTTGTGTTCCGGCCCATTCATCGGGCGGATTGTCGAAAGGATTTGGTCGGAAACTTATCTGGAAATCCAGATTGACGCGCAATTGGTATTTATTCTTGTCCGGGGCAAGCGGCAAGTAGCCGGTTTCCATCCAAAACACTTCCTCCACATTGCTGTTAAGACACACGGCCTGATTCCCCAGAAGAACCGTGTCGGCGACCACGGGTATCGTATGGCCATTGTATATGATGTTATAAAGGACTTCCTTGCATTTGATGCGCCACGCCACTCCTATGTCGTTGCTGTCGGTAAAGACCGACCTCGTGCGGAAATAGCGGGCATTGCTCGACTTTTGAACCTTGGACCCTTGAAAGGCATAGTTCCTGACCTCCAAATAGAACCCGATGTCGCTGTCCGTCTCGGTCTCCAAGTCATAGCTCTTGGCAAAGTATTTCTCGCTGTCATTCCATTGGCTTGAGTCGTAGTCAAGGCCGTCTTCGGCCAGCGTCTTCACTGTGTCTGGCTCAAAGGCGACCTCGTACCATCCGAAGGTCTCGCTGCCCTTTAGGTAGGCATCGGTTCCTTTCCAAACAGGGTAGTTGTAAAAGTTGTCGTGGTCGCGGAGGTATTCGATGTCGTAGATGTAAATCTGCCCGTTTTTCTGCATGATACGCAGACCGAGCGGACGCAGTATCTCTTCCAGGACATCGCGCTTCTTCGCCATCTTTCCCCACGAGTCCCCGTCAGAGGAAAATCGGTCGGCGTTGATGTAGAGCATGTCAAGTGTGACGGGCTGGTTTTTCTCGGGCTCAAGGAGCGAGGTGTACATATTGACAGTGAAAATGGCACCAAGGCCGATGATTTTTTCAAGGCAGTCGAGCACGATGGCACCCACACTCTGCTTGCCGGAAAGTGTGAAGGGGATGCGGTTGAGGACTCCAAAGTCGGTGAATGGGAGTTCCGTCACATAACCCTTGGTGAAGCTATAGGGTTCCTCGTAGATGGCATCGTCCAAGAAACCACACCAATACGATTTCCCATTGCGGTTGACAATGATGGCAGCATCCGTTTTATTCATCAACAGCACCATTTGCCGGTCTCTTTCGTTCGACACACGTAGGGTGCAGGTGGCCGATTGCACCACATCCATTTTTCCCGTTTCCTGCCATTCGATGACACACGGCTCGTCGCCTTCAAGACAAATCTCCACAGGTTTGGCATCGTAGCCGTCGATGTAAATCCCAATGTCCCAAAGCGTATTGTCAAGGCTTCGGAAGTGGGTGGTATATGCCAGCGCGTAACTCATTTTTCCCTTGTATAGATGTTGTTCTGTTTGTTCATGATGCCCACCAACTCGCGGCCCTCGATGCGGAACTTCACTTCGGTGCGTCCGCCGCCACCATTTCCGAGCAAAGCCCT
>JAFUVT010000028.1 GCA_017477425.1 Bacteroidales bacterium | reverse complement strand
GCATGAGTTGTCGAAGGTGATGCCGACGGTGGCCTTGAAGTTACCAGTGCCGCTTTGGATGAGTGCTGCATCTTCGTTGATGAAGACGTTGACGCCTTCACCAGGCACGTTCTCCACCTCGGTGGCGTTGCCATAGAGGAAGATGTTCTTGACATTGGCGGTGGTCAACAGGCCGTCGATACCGTTGTCGAAGCTGTCGCCAGCGGTGAGGTCGTAGGCAGCATATTGCAGGTAGGTCTTATCACTGCCGATGGTGGCCAAGCTGTTGTTCTTGGCAAAGGCCAGGATGGGCAGGTCGCCGTTGATGTCGGCCGTGGTAGGACGCATCCACTTGGTGTAAGTGGTGTGGCCATCGTTGACCCATTGGTTCAGCACGCTCAGCAAGCCGTCCCAAACCACGGTGTGGTTGTTGAGGTATTCAGGCGTGGTCTTCACATATTGGTTGCCAGTAGCAGTGACCTTGTTGTCGGCATACATATAGCCAAGTTCCTTACGGTCCTTGACAGCAGCGTAGGTACCACACTTGGTGACGGTGCCTTGGCTGTTGGCATCACCCACCTGCGTGCCAGCCTTGTCGGCGTAGCAGTAGTTGATGTTGCCCTTGGTGGTGACGGCTTCGTCGCCTTCACCCACCGTGACTTGGTTCTTGTATGCGAAGGCAGCCATAGTTTGCTGACCCAGCACCACATAGCAGTTCTCGACAGTGCCCGAGTTGACACCAACCAGACCTGCCTTGGCCGTGGCGGTAGACTCACCGAAGGCCACGTTGGCATAGCTGTTATAGAGGTTGCCGCTGTTGGTACCGACCAAGCCACCCATGACGGTGTTGGTGGCACCACCCGTCATCGTGTTGACAGCGAAGGCTGAGTGGATGGTGCTGCCCGTCTGCGAGAGACCGACCAAGCCACCCATGTTCTCGGTGTTGCTGCCACCAGTAAGCGTACCGGCAGCCTCCACGTTGCTCAGCGTACCGCCGTTCATCGTACCCACCACGCTACCCATGTTGGCAGCATTGGCATTGAAGGTCACATTGGCAATCACGTTCTGGATGGTGGCGCCTTCGGCACTACCGATCAAGCCCATGTTGGGTTGGACCAACGAGCTGCGTAAGCCCGTGATGACGTGACCATTACCCTCAAAGGTACCCGTGAAAGGCGTCGACACCGTGCCAATCGGCACCCAAATGCTCTCACTCATGTCGATGTCGTCGATCACAGTGGCCGTTGCATTGGGGTGTGCGGTAGCTCCATTCAGACCGTTGGCATAGCTGATGAACCAAGCCAACTCGTACTCGGTGCTGATCTTGTTAGGATCGAAGTCGTCGGGATTATAGCCTTCGACTTGAGCGTTTTCATACTTCGGGTTCCAGTCTTGCAGCGTCACCCAGGTACCCACCCAATAGAGGTAGTTGGGGCTGGTGTATTTCACCAACTGATACTTGCCGCCATCATGATAGATGATAGCGTTGGGGTTGGAGTTGTAAGGCTTCTCAAGCCATTCGAGGTCGGAATCCACATACACCACTTTGGTGTAGGTGTCGGTCGTACTCATGGCCTTGGTGACACCAATCTTGGCGTCGTCGCCCAACTCACCGTATTCATCGGTGGAGGCGGACGTACCGATGGTAATCACCTTTTCGTCGCCTGCCAGATAGACGTTGTTTTGGACAGTGCCCTTCTTGTTGTCGACAATCTGGATGTCGTCGGACACGATCATCGTACCGGCCATGTAGACACCGGCACCGTCGCCCGAAGCCAGGTTGTCCTTGATTTGGGCATCGCTATTCATCTTCAGCGTACCGCCTTCGTTGACATTGACGGCACCGCCGTTGCCTGTGCTATTGTTGTTGTTTTGCAGCACGGTGCCCGTAGTGAGTTCCACGGTACCGCCATTGCCGACCACGACCAAAGGCGCGGTGGCGCTGACAGTGGTCTCAGGCGTTTCGCCCTTGCTGCCAGAGGTGGCAAACGGGTCTTCATAGTAACCGTCCAAGGTGATACCCGTGACGCTCACGTTGTGGTTAGCCACCAGCAACTCGCCCTTGTAAGAATCATTGTTGGCGTTGCCGACGATAGGATCGGCACCCGACTTCAGTTCGTGACCGCCATTGTAGCGGTAGAGGGTCACGTTGCTGTAGTTCAAGCCGTTCCAGGTGAGGGCGCTGTTGGCCGTCACCTTGTTGACCACATACACCTTGTCGCCAGCGAGGAAGCCGCAACGGTTGAAGATGGTGCTCAACTGCTTGACGGCATCGTTCGGGAACTTACCCGAGTTGGAGTTGCTGCCGTTGACACCGTCCAAGTAGAAGTTTTTGCCTTCGCCACGACGATACACCTCAACCACGATGGTTAGAGGTTGGTTGTTCACCGTTTGGCCTTGTGAATTCTTGTAGTTGTTGAAGGTGATGTTGTAGGTCAACGTTCCCATCAGCTCTTCCTGGTCGGCAGTTTGACTACCGTCATAGTACAGAGTGAAGTCGATGGCGAATTCGGTACGGCCGCCGGCATAACCCACAATCTCGGTCGCGTTGGTGTGTCCGCCTTGAGAGGTCATCGGATAGGTGTCCCTGAAGCTGCCGACCACGGTGGGCGAGCTCCAGCCCGAGGTATTGTCGTAATTGCGGCCAGGGGCATACATGACGGCAAAGTCGGTATAGCTGTAACCGGTACCACGGCCGATGATATTGCCAGGCGAGGTTAGTGAACTATTAGCCACATAGCCAACGCTGTTGAGCGTGAAGGTGGCGTCTTCGCCCGACTGGGCCAAGTTGAACATAGGCAGCACCACTTTGGCCGTATAGGTGTCGGAGGTGGAGCCACTGCCTTGCATGACCGCATATACCTGCGTGGTGAAGACCTGCTCGATGCTGGCAGAGGTGTTCACAGCCAAGGAGATGGTCACGCGGTCGACCGGGTTGCCGCTGGCATCGCACTGCACGAGCACGATGGTCATCGGATCCCAAGTCATGTTGGCGCTCAGCTTATTATAATAGGTGAGGCGGAAGGTGACCTGAGGTTGCTCGGTGTTGTCGTCATTGCCGAACTTCGTGGTGGCCTTGGCCAGGTTGTTGTCGGCGTCTTTGCAAATGATGTAGTTGGAACCGTTCAGGCCGTTGCCAGGCAGGGCCGCGAGGCCGAAGTTAACGTCGGGCTTGGCCTTGATGTCGGTGAGGGCCTTCTGGAAGGCAGTGTTTGTGGTGCTTTCCGTTGCGCCAGTCTCTTGAGCTTCGTTGTCTTCGTCATAATACATCCAGCTCGAAGCGCCGCAAGGCGAGGCGTAGTTGGCGGCGTTGAGGGTCATCACATCGGCACCGTAGTCGATGCTGGTGTTGGTGCCGTCGCCCACGGTCTCAAAGCGGTAGTAGTTGGTCTTGGCGCGGAAGGCGGGCAAGGTGATGGTGACATCCACGGTGCTGAAGGTGGTCGTGCCGTTGGCAGCAGCATCAAACACGCCCTCGCGGTAGTGCTCGGTGCCACCCACACGCCACACACGGAAGTAATCCTCGGCGTTACGCACAGTGTGGTTCTCGTAAGGCATCTGGACGTTGCCAGACGTGCCGTCCAAGGCGAAGGTGTTCTCATCGTTGTCGTAGCTCACCCAACCACCGTCGTTCGGGTTATCGGTGCCGCTGTTCTGCTCGAAGGCGGCACCGGTGCACCAACGCGGACGTGCGTAGGCGCAGGTGGCGTCGTCTTCGCTGGTGTTGGAGGCCATCATGTAGGCGTAGCCGATGAGGGCGCCATACATGCTGCCGTATTTCACCTCGACATAGATACCATGGTTGACGCGCACCTTGTTGGGCGTAGTGCTCAGGTCGGTGGGCGTGATAGCCGTGTAGCCCGTCAGCGTGGGAGCCTCAGAGGCATACACGTTCTGGCAGCTCATGCTGCGGAAGTTGGCGATCTGCGTCACAGGGGCGTTCAGGAAGAGACCCGAGCCGTTGACGATGCGCACACCGTCGACGTCGGTGTCGGCGTTGGCAGTCGTCTTGGCATCGTTATAGATTTCGTAGATGGCGTACTTCTCGGTGGTGACCAGGCTGTTGATACGGCCTTGACCCGTGAAGTTGATGTTGGCGTTGTCGAAGACGAGCGACTTGGCGAACTGGATGGAGAACAGCGTACGCGTGGCCTGAGCGGGCGCAGTGCCGTTGGCTTTACCGTAGTTGCGCACGATGATGGTGCGTTCGCCCTTACCGGCGTGGCACGAGGTGCCGCAGCCGAGGATGGAGCCGCCGATGTTCATGTATTGGGCGTTGCTGGCCTGCGTGGTCTCGGTCTCGTATTCGTTACCGTCCACGTAGATGTTGGAGTTGCCCGACACGGTGTTGCCGCCGAACGAGCCGCTGAAGGTACCCCAGTCGCCGCCGGCCCACACGGTGCCGCCGATGTTGAGGTTGCCCACACCGTAGGTGATGCCCGTGGTGGCATGGTGATAAGGTGCGCTGCTGATGGCGTCCTTACCGATATAGACGTAGACCGAGCCGAAGGTGTTGCCGTAGTAGCCAGCGGCATACACGTTCTGGTCGATGGTGCCGGCGCTGATGTTGGTGACGCTGATGCGCTCCGTGCCGTTGTAGCTGCTGAACGACTCGTTAGTTCTGGCGAGGCTGTTGCCGTCGTTGGCGTTACGCGAGCCGCCGTACACGTTGCCGTAGACGTGGCCGCCCGTCATGTTGACGGTGCGGACGCCGTTGACGTAGATGCGGCCGTGGGCGCCGAGGGCGCCGCCGAACACGTTGCCGCGGATGTTACCGCCGCTCACGTTGACGAAGGTGGTGCCTTGCGTGGTGCCGTTCTCGCCGCCACCGAAGACGTTCTCCGAGATCTCGCCGCCCGAGACGCTCACCGTGGAGCTACCCGTTGACGAGGTGGCTGTGGCGTTGAAGGCCACGGAGCCGTTCTCGCCGCCGCCATACACGTTGGCGATGGTACCGCCGCTCACGGTGACGGTAGTGGTGCCGCTGATATTGGCATTGCCAGCAGTGGGCGGCCAAGTGTTGGCCGTGTATTCCGTGCCGAGGCCAGCGCCGTACACGTTGTGCATCGTGCCGCCGCTCACCGTGACCACGGTGTTGCCCGTAACCGAGCCTTGCTCACCGCCACCGTACACATTGTTATTAATGGTGCCGCCAGAGACGTTGACTGCCGTGCCGGCATTCATGTTGGTGTTGGCACCATAGCCACCGCCGAAGACGTTGGTAACGGTTCCGCCAGAGACGTTGATGGTGGCGAGGCCGTTGATGTCACCACTGCTGTTGGAACCACCGTAGAGGTTACCATTAATAGTTCCACCTTTCATGGTAACATTAAGAGCAGGACCGTCGTTTTGGTTGGAGCCGCCAAAGACGCTGCCTTGAACAGTGCCACCAAGAACATAGACATCAGTGCTATTTAGAGCGAATCCATAATTACCGCCGCCATACACATTGCGTTCGATACTGCATGAATCCGCAACAACAACTGTCGTACCATATGTCATTTGACCACTTCGTGTATTGTTTTGAACACCTTTACCTGCACCAAAAACAATACCTCCGAGAGAACCGTTGATACTAACGTTGCTTCCCGTTCCTCCTGAAACGAATTTTCCGCCAACATAAACATATGAAGCACCATGTGTTTGTCCATAATAGGTTGTTCCACTGCCAGCTTCGCCATTACATCCAGCACCTAACCAACCAGTAACAGTACCACCAGTAATAACATATTTCCTATCACCGCTACCAATGGAACGGGCACCTCCTCCGTATAAGGCTCCTCTGATATGACCACCTTTCATACGAACGGAGAATGATTTCACATGATTATTATTCTCTCCTTGGTTCCCTCTATCAATACCACCAGCAACAGAAGCTAATTGACCTCCTTCAATAAACAATTGGCGATGGCCTTTGGCGCTAACGCTTGAAACACCTAAATACAAGGATTGATTTGCAGCAGCTGTATAATTATTGTTTATTGTAAAACCGTTTCCTATTTTACCACTTTTCACCCAAACTTTTAGTGTCTCATTATTGATGTTTCCATTGATAGTGTTATTGTGTCCCAAAAAGACTGTATAATTAACAATTAAATTATTGGTAACACCGTTAATCGTTTTTCCGTTTAAGGTGTAATTATTATTGGAATCAGCTCTATCAAAATCACAACCTAGAGTAACTTTGATGGCCATCGTGCCTCTTATGGTACTACCACCATCAGTGCCATCTCCTCCATTCTCATGATATCCACGCAAGAATGACACATAATTGAAAGTACCACTTTCAAGGCGAATATGATAATTTGGAGAATTAATATCGCCATTAATACCTCTCACATAATTCACCGTTCCCGTAACGCCCCTACCAAAGATAAGGTCGTGGCCAGCGGCAGTAAAAGTGCGATTTCCACCACCAGTGAACGTAATATTCTCAAACTTCACGTCGTTGGAGCAGGTGTAGTCTGCGCCTAAGGCGATGCTGCCTGCCGTTCCCGTACCATCAGGATTAATGGTGGAGAAGGTAACAGGATACTCATATGTAGTAATGGAGTTGCCCACCTTGAAGTTACGCTCGTAGGCGTTTTGGTAGTTAGGATGGTTGTTGGTAGTGCCGTTTGAGACATAAGTACTGCTATTCACATACGCCTTTGCCCACAAGGCTTCAAACTCCACTTCGTTGCCTTCGGCTTTGTCGGTGGCGAATTCAATCTCTTGGTCGGCATAGATGATGGAGTTCACGCCGTAGGTGTTTTCATTGGCATCAGTGATAGTCAATCCAGTGCTCAAGCTCTTCACACGCCAGGCGTAGAAGCCACGGTATTTGGTTTCAACTGTCTCTCCCCCTATCGTTGTCTCTTCGAAAAGATAAATGCTATTTGTGTTTGTACTGATGCTAAAGTTGTTGGCATTGTATCGAAGATAATACGTATAATTATAAAAAGTACCACTAACAGTAAAAGACAAACGATTATTACTACTAGTCCATGTCCAATTTTGGGAAGTAGTGCTAATAGCAAGAGACTTATTATTGGAATTGCCTGATTGGCTTATATAATAGTTGCCGTTTCGGAAAGTGTAACCTGTGCCAGCTGTCCAAATAGAAGTGTCATCTACGTCAGAGGCATTAATATAATTGGCATTTCCAGTGGAATTGTTCCCTTGGTTGATGGTCAATTGATCGCGACTAATAGTGGTCCCGCTATGTCCAAGTGCATAAGCATTACCTTCAGCATTAGCACTTACAATAAGATACTTCTTACCAGCGGTAATGGCGGTTACGCGAACGTAAACCGTCTCCGTAGGAGTAACATATGGTTCACCATCGCTAACCGGTCTCACCTGGAACGGGTTAGGAATCATCGTGTAAGGATAGTTGCCCGTACCGTCTTCGTTGGCGTTTTCGAGGGTCTTCAGGTAGATGAACTGGTTCTCAGGGGCGTCGATATTTACGGCCACTTGGTCGGAAGCCACGTTGCCGTTAAAGGCGCTGTTGGCGGGCATGTTGTCCGTGTTGGTGGTGGTCATGGTGTTTTCGCCATAGCCGAAATACGTAATCTTCACATCGGCAGGATTCAAGCTGTGGATAGGCTGGTCGCCATCGCTATAGTAGCTCCAGCTGTGGTCTTCGCGGTCGTCGAGGAGGACGGTGGTGCCGCTGTACACGCCGCTGCCGCCAGCGGGGACATAGACTTTGGAGACCTCACTCGAAGGCAGATAGCCGTCGCCAGCGTAGTTGGCATAGGCCTTCACGGTCTGGCCAGGGGCAACTGGGAAAGCGTTGGAGTAAATATAAGTGTTACCCGTGCCATTTGCACCCACATTGTTCACGTCAGGCGTCTCACCATTGGTAGTATAATAGATGGTGGCTTCGGCAAACGAGCAGGAGATGCTGGCGTTGCCAGAGGCATCAAAGCTAATCACGGGGTCGGGCACGGTCACGCTGCCAAACTGTGCCGTTACCACTGTCGAGACGAGGCTGTTGCAGTTGGCCTTCACGGCGATGGTGGCCACCTTAAAGGTGGTGTTGGGCGTGTGCCACTCGATGGCATCCCACGGGGCGGAGACGATGGTGCCGTTGGTGGCCGTGGGATCGCTGCCGTCGGTGGTGTAGACGATGTTGTAGGTCTCGTCCAAACCGGGGTTGGTGGCAGGCGTCATCTTCACCGAGTTGCCTGTGATGGTCACGGTAGGCACGCCCGGGGTGGGACGCTGGTCGCTATGGGTGAGCGTGAGCGTCGAGACAGGGCTGGCATTGCCAGCGCTGACATAAGCGATGGCCTTCACGGTCACCGAGGCGTTGGTGGCATCCAGGTCGATGGGGAATTGTCCGGTGTATTCCGTGGCGTTGGTCAGCGGGTCGTTGGGGTCGGGTTCCTGCCCGTTGGTGGTGTAATACACCGTAGTGCCCAGGGCGGTGTTGTAGATGTTCACGAAGTCGCCGCACTCGTCCTTGCTGATGATGGGCTGGTTGATGCCGGCGGTGGTCACCGACTTCACCTCGGCCGACCAACCTTCACCGTTATAGCGCGAGTTCGACACGAACTTGACGGTGAGGGGGCCATTGGCGGTGAGGGTGAACGAATTCTTGATATTGCCGGTGAGGGTGACGAGGAGCTTGTCGTCGTCGGCGCTCTCGCCGTCGTAAATATAGAGGTAGTCGTCGTTCAGACGGGCGCTCCAGTCGTTGCCGAGGTCAAGCAGCGTGTAGTCCGGCCAACCGGTGTCGCTCCAGCCATGGAACGTCTTAAAAGTGATTTGGATCTTGTTGGTGCCGTCCTTGAAGGTCAGCGTTGCGTTCTCATCGGGCTTGTACTGCTTCTCCCAGAAGTAGTCGCCAGTGGGCGATTCGGGGCCGCCCGAATCGTAGAAATTGAGGTAACCCGAGGAGGGTACCGTTTGTGTTCCAGCGTGCATGTAGACGTTGGTTTGCGCCATTGCGGCATGGGAGCCCATCAGCAGCCCTAATATTAATAAGGTGTGCTTCATGGGGTTTTTCAGCTTGGCCTTGCCGAGGCAGACTAAGCCCTTCTTGTTGAAATGTTTCATTTGTCTTTGTTTAACGTTTTTATTACTTAATTAATTGATTTCTATCGGTCATTTGTAACTCTATAACTGCACTTCTCTCCCCGAGAAGGCCTTGTCTCACTTCATTTGTAACTATAATTCACCCCACAATTTCTCTCCGTTTCATTTGTAACTACCTATCAATCAATAAAATAAACTGATATACCATACCCCACGATAGGCCGGTGCAAAGGTAGAAAAAAATATTGGAAAAAGAATGGAAAAACTGAGAAAAAGTTGTACTTTTGCAAAAAAAATAAACTATCATGTTAGGAACAACTACGATGTCTATGGCATTCAGCTATTGGAGCTTGTTGAAACATTTGGATGATAATGCCAAAATGGATCTTATCATTCTTCTTACCAACTCGTTGAAACACAGTGAAAAAGAAAATGAGGTGTCAGCCAAGGACTTTTATGGCGTTTGGGGTGATGACGGATTGACGGCCGAGGAATTTGTCAACGAGCTGAAGGCTGAACGGAAGTTTCATCGAGAAATCATCGATTTATGAGCAAAAAAGGATATCTGCTTGACACCAACATCTGTGCCTTTTTTCTTCGCGGCAAGTATGACGTAGACCAAGCCATTGATCGGGTGGGGTGGAATAATTGCTTCATTTCGGAAATTACCGTGTTCGAACTGAAGATTGGTGCTGAACTCTCGCAACAGCGTGATGGCATCAACCGTTCAGCACAACTGGATCGTTTCCTTTATTCTATTAGCATTTTACCCATGACGGACGCCATTGACCTGGCCGCGAAAGAAAAGATTCGCCTTCGGATGGCAGGTACACCTGTTGACGACAACTTCGACCTGCTTATAGGTTGCACAGCGATCGTCAACGACTTAGTGATGGTAACTGAAAATACAAAAGACTTCAGGAATTTCCAAAATATCCAATTGGAGAATTGGATAACCCGATAGTTTCCAAAAGCCTCAATATAGACTCACACCCGCTCCTTCAGCAGTTGCATTGCCTTGGGCAGACCGTCGGCGTTGCGGCCCCCAGCCACGCAGAGGGTCTTCTGTCCGCCGCCTCCGCCTTGGATTTCCTTGGCCACCTCGCGGATGAGCTTGGTGGCGTCCAAGCCCTTGGCATCGGCGAAGCTCTCGGGCAGCAGCAGGCAGAGCGCGGGCTTGCCTTCGCTGACGGCACCCAGAATGGCGATGGTGTTCTCGTTCTTCTGCTTGAGCATCAAGGCGATGTTGCGGAGCTGGTCGCCTGTGCACGACAGGTTGTCCACGATGAGTTTGTAGCCTTCGTGGTCGGAGGCTTTCTCATTCAGCTTCTCAGCCATGGCTTGGGCTTTCTCTTGCATCAGGTGCTCCACCTCTTTCTTCAAGGCGGCGTTCTGCTCGTTGAGCGAGGTGACGGCCTTCACCAAATCAGGTGACTTGACGCTTTCGCGCAGGCGACCGATGAGGTCGAGCTGCTCGTCGAGGTATTGTTCCACGGCCTCGCCCGTGATGGCCTCGATGCGGCGGATGCCCGCTGCAATGGCGCCCTCGCTGACGATCTTGAACATACCGATGTTGCCCGTGGCGCTGGTGTGGCAGCCGCCGCAGAGCTCCATCGAATAGTCCTTGTCGAAGACCACCACGCGCACCTTGTCGCCGTATTTCTCGCCAAACAAAGCCGTGGCGCCCATGGCCTTGGCCTCGTCGATCGGGACTTCGGCGTAAGTCACATTGGGGATGTTCTCGCGGATTTTGCGATTGACGAGTTGCTCCACTTGGCGGATTTCGTCGGGCGTCATCTTGGCGAAGTGGCTGAAGTCGAAGCGCAGGCGCTGGTCGTCGACCAACGAGCCCTTCTGCTCGACGTGCGAACCCAAGACTTGTCGCAAGGCGGCGTGCATCAGGTGGGTCGCGCTGTGGTTGTTGGCGATGCGCTGACGGCGTTCCACGTCGATGGCGGCAGTGAAAACAGCCTCAGGTGTTTGCGGCAACTGCTCGGTGATGTGAATCACCAAGTTGTTTTCCTTTACCGTGTTCAATATCTTGATCGTCTCGTTTTCGGAGGTCAAAGTGCCGGTGTCGCCCACCTCACCGCCCATCTCGGCGTAGAACGGGGTCTTGTCCAACACGATCTCGAAGTGGGTCTTTTTCTTGGCCACCACCTCGCGGAAGCGCAGGATGTGGCTCTCGCAGGTGTTTTCGGTGTAGCCGACGAATTGGGTCGGTTCCTCGCTTGCGTTCACCACCACCCAGTCGCCGTTGGCTTTCTCGGCGGCCTTGCGCGAGCGGTTTTTCTGTTCTTCGAGGTTGGCCTTGAAGCCGTCCATGTCGACGTTGAGGCCTTTCTCGCTGGCCATCAGTTGGGTGAGGTCGATGGGGAAACCGAAGGTGTCGAACAGCTCGAAGGCGAAGTTGCCGTCGATGTCCTGGCCTTTGTGTTGCTCCACATAGCTCTCAAAACGCTTGATGCCTTGGGCCAGGGTGCGCAGGAACGAGGCCTCCTCCTCGCGGATGACCTTGCCGACCAGCTCTTGCTGCTTTTTGATCTCCGGGTAGTTGTGTTCCATCTGTCCGACGAGGATGGGCAGCAGGTTGCAGACGAAGGGCTCCTCGAAGCCGAGGAAGGTGAAGCCATAGCGCACGGCGCGGCGCAACACGCGGCGGATGACGTAGCCCGCTCCGTTGTTGGAGGGCAGCTGTCCATCGGCAATGGCGAAGCTGACGGCACGCAGGTGGTCGGCGACGACGCGCATGGCGACGTCGGTATTCTCGGCCTTGCCGTATTCGATGCCCGACATCTTGGCGATGGCTTGGATGATGGGTTGGAACACGTCGGTGTCGTAGTTCGAGGTCTTGCCTTGCAGCACGCGCACGAGGCGCTCGAAGCCCATGCCCGTGTCGACGTGCTTGGCGGGCAGTTCCACCAGCTGGCCGTTGGCCATGCGGTTGTATTGCATGAACACCAGGTTCCAGATTTCAATCACTTGCGGGTCGTCCTTGTTGACGAGCTCGCGGCCGGCAATTTGCTTTCTTGCCTCGTCGTCGCGCAGGTCGATGTGGATCTCGGAGCAGGGGCCGCAGGGACCCGTCTCGCCCATCTCCCAGAAGTTGTCCTTCTTGTTGCCGTAGATGATGCGGTCTTCGCTGACGTGCTCCTTCCAGTAGCCGTAAGCCTCCATGTCGGCAGGCTGTCCGTCCTTCTCGTCGCCGCCGAAGACGGTCACGTAGAGACGGTCCTTGTCGATTTTCACCACCTCGGTGAGGTATTCCCAGGCGTAGGCGATGGCTTCGCGCTTGAAGTAGTCGCCAAACGACCAGTTGCCCAGCATCTCGAACATGGTGTGGTGGTAGGTGTCGTGGCCCACTTCCTCCAGGTCGTTGTGCTTGCCCGAAACGCGCAGGCATTTCTGCGTGTCGGCGGCGCGGTTCCACTTGGCGGGCTGGTTGCCCAGGAAGATGTCCTTGAATTGGTTCATGCCGGCGTTGGTGAACATCAAGGTCGGGTCGTTCTTGACGACGATAGGTGCCGACGGCACGATGGTGTGCTCCTTGCTGCGGAAGAAGTCCAAGAAGCTATTTCTAATCTCGTAAGCGTTCATTTCTAATCAGTTATGTGGTTTTGCCTAAAAAAATCCATTAAAAAATCGCGCAAAGTTACGGTAAAAAATCTATTTTTGCACAATAGAAATTGATTCAAGTCGTTATTTATCGCTTAAACGGACGGATTAATGGCGAAAGAGAAGCATTACATATTCAACCAATTGACGCAGAATTTCGAGGTGCTGGAGAATTCGAGGGACCGAAAGGCCATGCGCATTGTGCTGGTGTCGTTGGCGGTGCTGGGCATCGCGTTTGTGACGGCCATCTTGCTTTTCACCTTCCTGAAGTCGCCCAAGGAGAAGAGCCTGGCGCGCGAACTCGAGTATATGAAGCTGCAGTACGAGATCTTGGACGACCGTCTCAACCAGATGGAGGTGCTGGTGACCGATATGGAGCAGCGCGACAACGACCTCTATCGTGTGATGTTTGAGGCCGACCCGATACCCAGCTCGGTGCGTAAGTCGGGGTTCTCCGATGCCGACCGTTATGCCGATCTTTTCGGCTATATGAACTCAGGCGTGGTGGTGAGCGCCTCGCGCAAGTTGGATGTCATCGCCAGCCAACTCTACAACCAGTCGGTGTCCTACGACTCCTTGTTCGCCTTGGCGCGCAACAAGGCCGACATGATGGCGCATATCCCTGCCATCTTCCCCTTGAAGGAAACAGAGATCAAGTATATCTCCTCGTATTTCGGCTACCGTCCCGACCCGATCTATAAGATCGACAAGTTCCACAGCGGGATGGACTTCTCGGCCAACCTCAACACCGAGGCTTATGCCACGGGCGACGGCGTGGTCTTCGACGTGGAGAAGAACGAATGGGGATATGGCAACATGGTCATCATCGACCATGGTTTTGGCTACAAGACGCGTTATGCGCATCTGCAAAAGGCCGCCGTCCGCAAAGGGCAGAAGGTGAAGCGAGGCCAGGTCATCGGCTTCATAGGGAGCTCTGGCAAGGCCACGGGCGTGCATCTGCACTACGAGGTGCTGAAAAACGACGTCCAAATCGACCCGATCAACTTCTTCTACAGCGACCTCACGCCCGACGAGTATGAGCAGATCCTGCAGCAGTCGACCTTACCCACGCAAACAATGGACTAACTATGGAAGAGAATAAAACCACAGGGAAATACTATTACAGTATTGGAGAAGTCGCCGCCATGTTCGACGTCAACACTTCGATGATCCGCTATTGGGAAAAGGAATTCGACGTGTTGCGTCCGCGCAAGAACAAGAAAGGCAACCGCCTCTTCACCGAACGCGACGTGCGTTATGTGCACGTCATCTACCAATTGCTCAAGGTGAAAGGTTACACGCTGGCCGGCGCCAAGCAGGCGCTCAAGGAGCGCTTCAGCGACTACGAGGAGCGTGTCATCCTGTTGGAGACGCTCGACAAGACCCGTAGCTTCCTGCTTGACTTGGACAAGGCCCTGGCTGAGAAACAGCGACCTTGATTACTCTTCCAGCAAATTCCTTGCTTTCAGATACACTCTCCACTTCTCGAGCACCTGCGTCATGTCGTCGGGGAGCTCAGAGGTGAACATCATCTGTTTTCCCGTGGTGGGATGCACGAAGCCCAGCTCCTTGGCATGCAGGGCGTGGCGCGGCATGATCTTGAAACAGTTGTCGATGAATTGCTTGTATTTCGAGAAGGTGGTGCCTTTCAGGATGACGTCGCCGCCATACATCGCGTCGTTGAATAGCGGATGGCCGATGTACTGCGAGTGGGCACGTATCTGATGGGTGCGGCCGGTCTCCAGGCGGTATTCGTTCAAGGTCACGTAGCCAAAGCGCTCGAGCACTTTCCAGTGGGTGATGGCTTCCTTGCCGTAGTCGCCGTCGGGGAAGACGGTCATCTTGCGACGGTCGTTGTAGCTGCGTCCGATATTGCCCTCAATGGTGCCTTCGTCTTGGTCGAAGTCGCCCCATACCAAGGCGTAATAGCGACGGTGGATGCTGTGCTCAAAGAACTGGTGGGCCAGCACGGCCTGGGCAGCCTCGTTTTTGGCCACGATCATCAAGCCCGTGGTGTCTTTGTCGATGCGGTGCACGAGATAACCGAAACGGTTCTCGATGTCTTGGTGGGTTTGCTCGAAGTGGTAGGCCAAGCCATGCAGCAGGGTATGCTCGAAGTTGCCATGGCCAGGATGCACCAC
Source organism: Bacteroidales bacterium (assembly GCA_017477425.1). GTDB lineage: Bacteria > Bacteroidota > Bacteroidia > Bacteroidales > F082 > Limimorpha. The sequence continues at coordinate 67,207 of JAFUVT010000028.1, read as the reverse complement.
CAAGCCTGCCTGCTTGTTGATGACGATGACGTCGTCGTCTTCGTAGACGATGTTGAGCGGGATAGGCTCGGGCTTGATGTCGGTCTCTCGCGGCGGATAGGTGAACACGATGGAGATCACGTCGTTGGGCTTCACCTTGTAGTTTTGCTTCACCGATTTCTCGTTGACCAAGATGTTGCCTGCCTTGGCTGCGTTTTGCACACGGTTGCGCGAGATGTTGGAGAGGTGGTTGGTGAGGTAGGTGTCGATACGCTCGGGCTGTTGGCCTGGGTCGACGGTGAGGCGGATGTGTTCGTAGAGTTCGCCACCTTCTTCGTTTTCAGAAAGCATGTCATCCCCGCGCTGGACATAGGGAGGCATGGGATCTATGCTTTCTGTGGTCGATATGTTGTCTAAGGTTTCGAGGTCGTCGTTCATTTCTCGATGATGAATTTCTGGTTGAAGGTTTGTCCGTCGTGGGTGGTGACTTGGATGAAATACATCCCGTTGCAGAGGTGGTCGAGGCTGATTTCGGTCCGGTATTCCCCTTCAAACACCTTGCGTCCCATGAGGTCGAAGATGCTGATTTGTGCACTGTCGATGTCGGCTTCAATGTGCAAAGTGTTGTGCACGGGGTTGGGATAGAGCATAAAGGCCCCTGAGCCTGTCGAAGGGGTCGAAGGGCCGTTCTCTTCCACACCGATGAAATAGTTGGCTCCCACCACGGGACGGATCATCAGCGAGCCGTGCTTGCTGCTGGGTTGCCACGAGCCGTTGGTGTTGTAGAAGTTGTATTGGCTGTTGTCGTTGGTGGCATCCATGCCGATATTGATGAGGTCGTTGCTGCGTTGTTCGATGCCGATGTAGAAGGTGTTGGCTGTCACCACGGTGTGGTCGAATTTGTAATAGGAGAAGCGGTAGGGCTGTTCCTGCCATTGCGGACGTTGGCTGGCGAGGCGGTAGATTTCCTCACCGGGCTTGCCGTTCTCGTCTTTCCAGACCACGATGTCGAAATACTTGTTGTTGGCGTCGTTGAGTGTGTGGTTGAAGAGCAGCTGCACGCCTTGGATGGTGTCGTAGTCGGCCACGTCGAAGCGCACGGCGAACTTGCCGCCGGCCACGCTCAGGCCGAAGCCCAGCTCGGGGATGCCGTCGTCGTAGGCGTAGTAGTTGTACATGCCCATGCGGTAGACCATCGAGTCCATCAGGGGCGGGGTGCAGGCCGAGTCATAGATGTAGTGGCTGACCAGGTACGACACGGAGTCGCGCCACATGTCGAGGGCAAACAGCTCGCCCACGTAGGGGCAGGCTGGCGACTCGCCAAACTCGGGGCATGACAGGTAGCCATCTTGTTTGTAGGGATGGATGATGGCGGTCTCCAAATGACGTTCGTAGTGTTGTCCGCCACCCACCTGCTGCACCTTATAATAATAGTGGGCCTCATGGTCGACGCCGTCGAGGTTGGCGATGTCGAGTTCCAGGTTCTCGCTCATGGCGGAGTTGGGGTTGACCCGATATTGGCGGTAGGGGATGGCTTGGTAGCGGTTGAAGAACGTGGGACGTTGGCCCGCAAAGGTCAGCATGGGGTAGTCGGTGTCGTTCATGGAACGGCCGGCGTTGAGGTACACGAAGTCGATGTTCCAGTTGTCCTCGTTGCTGCGTTCGCTAGGATGTGAGGCGTTGACGATGCTGGCGTAGTTGTAGAAGCGGAAGTAGAAGTCGTCGCGGAAATACTTCAGGTCGCGAATGGGAATCATCACCTGCTTGAAATACGCGCCATGGTTTTCTTCCATGAAGGCTTGCAGCGTCTGGCCAGGCACGCTCCAGATGTGGTACCACGTGGTGTCGGCCACGGTGGTGAACACCGAGTCGCAAGGCACAGCCATCTGTCCTTGAGCGGCTGGCGTCAGGGTGTCGGTGATGATGGCATAGAGCCCAGGGGTGCATCCTTCGAAGGCCCACACCGTGTCGCCAGGGAAGAGCGTGTCGACTTGCATGTGTTCGAAGATCTCGGCGATGCTATAGTTCTGGTAGTCCAGGTAAAGGAACTCCTCGTGTTCGGTGGTGGTGCCAAATTGCAGCACCAGCGAGTCCTGAGGCTCGGGGGCCAGGCCGTTGCCTTGGGGCTGGTAGTAGAAGCTCAGGTAGACGGAGTCGGCAGGGGTGAGGGCGCGAGGCTCGGGCTCCATGATGGAGTCGAGACGAATGCGCACCGAGGTGAGGTATTCAGCCACGAAGGCATTGCTGATGGCGTAGTCGTAGACGCGACCGTTGGCATCGAGCACGTCGAGGGTGACACCGTTGCGGTTGGGCGGACACATAGGGAATCCGTCGTTCACCATGGCGCCGTTGTCGGTCCATTTCGTCGAGTCGGGATAGACGGTGCTCTGGCTGAAGTCGTCAAAGAAAGGAAGGAAACGGGCTGGCGCCACGTCTCTTCTGACGGGTGCTTTTTCGGTGCCGCCATTGAAGCGGGTCACCACCTCTTGTGCCATGGCCTGGCAAGCGATGAGGCCCAAAGCCAACGCCAGGGCGAGAGCCTTAAAATTCGTCTTCATAATCATCATCGTCGGGGGATTCTATGGTTTCAATAATTGTATCTATCTGAATTTCTGTTTTCTGTGGCACGTTCACCACGGAGTCTTCATGGATGAGCTCTTGCATGTCTTTCTTGAAGTCCATGGTCCTGTTGGAGTGGTACCAAATGTCGACATAGGTGCCAAGGCTGACGGCTCCTGAGCTTGGACCGGGGGTCATGCGCCTGACGCACATGTATTGCAGGCTGTCGCGGTCCTCGAACTCTTCTTTGCCGACGTTGAGACCTGCGAGGTTGAGCATATGCTTGGCGTCGGCTGCGGTTTTGCCGATGAGGTTGGGTACCTTCACCTTCGGTTTGTCCTGCCCTATGCCAACACGAAGCACGATCTTGCTACCTTTGACAAGCTCGGTGCCTTCGTTGATAGGCTGTCCTTGGTAGTACTGGTTGACAATGTTGTTCTTGTACATGTAGTCCACGTAGTCGAGGTAATCCACTTCGAGGCCGCTCGACTCCAAGCGTCCGATGGCTTCGCGCAGCGAAATACCTTTCAGGTTGGGCATGACGGTCTTTTCGGGCGTCACGGCCACGATGATGGCGTAGACGTTGCGCCCTTTCTTGATCTTCGAGCCTGGCAACGGGTCCTGCTGGTAGATGCTACCAGGCTGCTGCCCCTTCGGGTAAACGCTGTCGATGAGGATGAAGTGGAAGTCGCGCGAGTAGTCATGTTTCACCTGACGGAAGTCCTGTCCCACAAAATCGGGCATGGTGTAGACCTTGTCGTGACGTGTGTATCTGTCTAAAAGCCTGAATGTTAGCCAAATCAAGGCGACACACAACGCCAATATGAGGAGCAGGTTGAGATAAAATTTTTTTTCCTTGAGAAAGTGAAGTCGTCCCATATTTCTATTTTTACTATTTTAGCCGTGTTTTTTACAACTCACTTTTGAGTGAATTTATTGTTATGAAGTTTAAACCGACAAAATTACAAAAAATATGAAAAACGTGGCAATTATTTGTGGCGGTGATTCTGGAGAATTCGAAATCTCCGTCAAAAGTGCCCATGTGGTGAAAAAGAATTTGAATCCGCAACTTTATGATTCTCAAATTGTTGTAGTGTCAAAAAAAGGCTGGTACGGCCTCCTCGACGACGGCACGCATGTCGATGTCGACAAGAACGATTTTTCCATCCAAGTCGATGGACGCAAGGTGAAATTTGACGTGGCTTTCAATGCCGTGCATGGCGAACCGGGCGAAAACGGGCCGCTTTCGGGCTATCTGGAGCTGATGGGCATCCCTTGCACTTCGTCGGGCCTGACCACTTGCGCGCTCACCTTCCACAAGGATTTCTGCAAGCGTGTGGTGGCTTCCTACGGGGTCAACGTGTCGCCATCGGTGCTGATTAATAAAGGTGACACTTTCGACGAAGCCGAAATCGTCAAGCAGTTGGGACTGCCGCTGTTCGTCAAGCCGACTTGCAACGGTTCCAGCGTGGGCGTGACCAAGGTGAAGACCGTTGAGCAATTGGCTCCTGCCATCGAGACGGCCATGGCCGCTGGCGGACAAGTGATGTGCGAAAAATTCGTCGACGGTCGCGAATTTGGCTGTGGCGCCATGAATTACCAAGGCAAGATGATGGTGTTTCCGCTCACCGAGATTTGCAGCAAGAACGAGTTCTTCGACTATGAGGCGAAATACACCGCCGGCAAATGTGACGAGGTGACGCCTGCCCAAGTGGACGAAGACATCGAGCTGGAAATCAAGGCCACGACGGCGATGCTGTATGAGAAGCTGGAATGCAAGGGTTTTGTCCGCATGGACTATATCGTCAGCGACGAGGGCGTGTTCTTCATCGAGGCGAACATTGTCCCCGGCATGTCGGAGGCGAGCATCATCCCCGCGCAGGCGCGTTGCTTCGGCCTGACCTTGGAACGGCTGTTCGGCATGGCGATTGAAAATGTTCTTTAAACGAAAAAGGAGCCATTCGGCTCCTTTTTCGTTTACACTGTCAGAATATCCTTCGACTTCAGCTCAGTGAGGTCGTCGATTTTCTTGATGTATTTGTCGGTGAGTTTCTGGATCTCCTCTTGCAGGAGCTTCGACTCGTCTTCCGAAATGGTGTCTTTTTCGAGTTTCTTGGCTTCGTCGTTGGCGTTGCGGCGGATGCCACGGATGCCGACCTTGGCTTCCTCGGCGGCGTTCTTGGTGCGCTTCACGAGGTCGCGGCGGCGTTCCTCGGTAAGGGCGGGCACGGCTATGCGCAAGATCTCGCCGTTGTTGATGGGATTGAAGCCCAAATTGGCATTCAAGATGGCTTTGGCGATGTTGTTGAGCGCGCTCTTGTCGAAGGGTTGCACCACAATCATGCGGGCATCGGTGCAGCCGATGTTGGCGGTCTGCTCGATAGGCACCGTCGTGCCGTAGTATTCAACCATAACGCCGTTCAGCATGGCTGGACTGGCTTTTCCTGCCCTGATGCCTTGGAATTCGTGCTCCAAGTGCTTGATGGTGTTGTCCATGCTCTCAGTGGCTTCGTCTAATACAAATTGGGAATCTTCTGTCATAGCTTTAAAAATTTGAGGGCAAAAATAGGCTTTTTTTCGTTTCGGAAGCGGTTCTGTGTCATTTTTTGTGCTTTATCATTCCAAAGAAGCCTCGCAAAAATTGTTCCAAAAACGGTTTCCCCTTAGTTCAAGGGCTCGTAAAGCCCAGTCAGAACAGGGTCTTTTCGGGTGAGATACAGGCTCATCTTGTCCTGTGTCAACAGGCCATGCCCTTTGTTCCAGATGTATGCTTTGATGGTCTTGCCCTTGAGTCCACCTACCTCGTTGAGAGGGATGGCGCTTGCGATGGTGTTTTTCCCGGGCGCGAAACGGATGTCTTGTGTCGGTGAGCCATACCAAAGCACGACAGAGTCCTTTTCGATGTCCTTGACTTCGATGACGATCACGCAGTCGCTCACTGTGTCGTGGCAGCGAAGATCGGCGATGAAACCGATGCTCTCCACGTTGTCGGGAAGCGAGTCGCCGCAAACAATGCTTGTGCAGCCCCATTCCATGCCGTTGTGGAAGGGATAGGGCGTCTCGTTCAAGGTGGTGAGAGCATATTCGCTGTCTTCCGTAGCCGTTTTCCCCATGGTTAGATAACGTGAGGTGAACCAGTCCTTCTGCTTGCTGATATATGGATAATGGCCTACGGCAGTGGCTTCCCAAATGGGGTGGATGTAGTCGGTCCAGCCGAAACCCAACATTGGGGTTTCGCCGTGCTCTTGCAGCCATTGGTAGAAGTCGTTTAGCGAGCTGTAGCGGTTGAGGACGATGCGGTTTTCGATGCCTGTTGGCGCTTGATAAAACTCGGCAGCCTCACCAATCTCGGCACGGGTGGCAAATTGGATTTGCTCGCCGTATTTTTCTTTGTCGGCCTGCATCTCCACGGCAATCTGGTCGAAGCCTTGATGATACATCAGGTCGTAATGCCGACGTTCCATGATGAGCGAAACTGTCCCTATAAAGAGGATGGCGGCCACCACCAAGGCATTTTGCCAGGGCGACAGAGTGCGGTTCTTGAACAGCGAAAACGCCACTATGATGACGAATGGATAGCTGAAAATCAGCGTGCTATGTTGCAAAATAGGCTCTCTGAACAAGGAGTATACGAAGGCGATGGCAAAGATGATGACAAACCAACCCAGGCCCGCCCAGCGCAAGGGATTGTTGCTTTTGTCGCGCTTGCCTAGGATGATGGGCAACAGGATGATGATGCCTACGGCAAACATGAACAGTTGCGAGTAGTTCATCGTGTGTTCGATGAAGTTGATGAGGAAAATGCCTTTTGGGGCACTCAGCCAGCCCCCGATGCTGCCGCTGACGAAGAGCTGTTGGTAGAAAATGGGCAGGGTGGGAGCAAACATTGCCACAGCACCAATTCCGCTGAGCCAATAGGCTTTGCGACGTTCTTTGGGTAAGAAAAACAAGCCGGTCAGGAAAATCAATCCCGCTTGTGCGATGGAGAAATACTGGATGAGGCTGCAGGCCCATGCCGAGAGGGCGAAACCAACGTAGTCCCTTGTCGTCGTTTTCGTCCCGAAAACGACCTTATGCCAATAATATGCCATCAGCAGGACGAAAAACATGCCTGGTGAGTAGGGTCGCGCCAGCTGGCTGTAAAACACCGTAAACTGGCTGACGGCAAAGAACGCAGCGGAAAACAAACCGACTTTCCGGTTGAACCATTGCCGTCCTATTAAATAAATAAGGTATATGGAGCCGATGCCCATCAGCACGAAGGGCAGCTTAACCCAGAACTCGCTCCAGCCGAAGAGTTTCACCCAACCCCAAAGGAACAGTTGCACTCCGATGGGATGGCTGTCAGGCATCACGCCTTGCTGGATGAAGTCGTGGAAGTTGTCGAAGCGCGTGCGCAGCAGGGCGCTGAACTCGTCGTGCATGAAGGGCACTTGTCCGAGTTTCCACAAGCGTAGCACGGCCGCCACCAGCATGATGACGGCCAAAAGGATGTAATCCATCCTTTTGCTCGTCGCGTTGTGGGTTTTGCGCAAATGGTTTTTACGGGTTCTCATTTCGTCACCAATGTTCCGATATTCTCGCCGCGCAACACCTTCATCAGGTTGCCGCGTGTGTTCATATCAAAGACATACATCGGCATGTCGTTTTCTTTGCACATGGTGAAGGCGGTCATGTCCATCACCTTCAGGTTGCGCTGGTAGGCTTCGTCGTAAGTGATGTGCTCAAACTTGGTGGCGGTGGGGTCTTTCTCGGGGTCGGCGGTGTAGATGCCGTCCACTCGGGTGCCTTTTAGGATGATGTCGGCCTTGATTTCGACGGCGCGAAGGGCCGAGCCTGTGTCGGTGGTGAAGAAAGGATTGCCGGTGCCGGCACCCATCACCACGATATGGCCTTCTTCGAGCAGGCGGATGGCCTTGGCGCTACTCATCGTGTCGGCGATGCGGTCGATGTAAAGGCCAGCAAGCAGGGTGGCTTTTTGTCCCTTGCTTTGTAGGGTCGATTGCATGGCCATCGAGTTGATGACGGTGGCGAGCATGCCCATATAGTCGCCTTGGATGCGGTCCATGCCTTTCGAGGCACCTTGCAGGCCTCGGTAGATGTTGCCGCCGCCGATGACGATGCCGATTTGCACGCCCGCTTGGGCGGCTTCTATGATTTCGTCGGCATAATCGGCCAAACGCTGTGGGTCGATGCCGTATTGCTGGCTGCCCATCAGGGCCTCGCCGCTGAGTTTCAGGAGGATTCTGTTGTATTTCATTTTCGGAATTTAATGTTTATAGATTTCAGTTGGCAAAAGTAACTTTTTTTCTTCAATCGGCTTGTATGTTTCTTCTTTTTTCAATTTTTGCAGTGGGATTGGCTTCGGCCAGTCCGTGAAATATTGATAGAAGCGTTATGCTTGTCTTGTAAGTCGAGAACCTGAGAAATTCAATGACTTTATATCGCAAGAGGCATAGTAGCTACCGCTATAAGCGTGGGCTGCTATCTCATATTTGCGATATATAGGTAATTCTCAGGACCTTCGACTTAGGAATGTGGGCATACAGTTCCACGCTTCTTTTTTTGTGAGAATACAATTGGTATTTGGCTGAAAAACAAAGAACTATAAACAAATTAAAATTTATCAATATGAAAAGACTAATTCTATTAGCGGTCTTGATGGCTGCTGCCCTTGGGGTTAAGGCGCAATCCCCAAAAGTTCCCGAAATGGAGACGCTTGCCGACAGCGTTTCCGTTATGTTTCAAAGTATGCAGAAAAACAATGCCGAGATAGTAAGGCTCAATAAAGCCTATACTGTCAACGCTACCATGATAAGTATGGGTGGCGCTTTACAACTCATTGGGACGGGCATGACACTCCTGAGCTCGAATGCATCGATGCAAAAGGTTGGAATGGTTTCTTCTTTGATTGGAACGGGGCTTGTCGTCCTCTCCATCTTGCCCATGCCAAAGGGTGTTCAGGTTGATGAACGAGGGCTTATCATCGACTTGCCGACAAAGAAAAAATAATTTGGCCAGTGTTTCGGAAGGAAAAGTGTCCACGAAAGTCTAAAAAATCACTTTCGTGGACACCTTTTATATACAAAATATGTCCACGAAATATAAAAATAGGTCTTTTATGGACACTTTTTTATTCAAATATTTGTCCATAAAAACTAAAAGATATATCTTTGCGGCGTAAAAACAGCACATTATGCAAGATATTATCGGCAGGAAATCAGAGCGAAAGGAACTGGAAAGACTTTATGAATCGGGGAGACCGGAGTTTGTGGCGGTCTATGGACGTCGGCGCGTGGGGAAAACCTTCCTCGTGCGCGAGCATTTTGCAGGCCGCTTTGCGTTTTACCATACGGCCATTTCGCCAGCGGATTATAAAGGCAAGAAAATGGAGATGAATCGCGAGCAGTTGCGGGCATTTTGCTCCAGCATCCAGCAGTTTGGCGGAGAATGGGATACCATGCCTGCCGATTGGTTTGAGGCTTTTGCTTGTCTTCGCACGCTGCTGGAATTGCAAAACAACACCCAGCGCAAAGTGGTCTTCATTGATGAATTGCCTTGGATGGATGCCAACCGTTCGGGATTTGTCTCCGCGCTTGAGCATTTCTGGAACGGCTGGGGCGCAGGTCGCACGGATTTGATGCTCATCGTGTGCGGCTCGGCGGCTTCGTGGATGAACGACAAAATTATCAACAACACGGGCGGGCTCTACGGACGCCTCACCCACGAGATGCATCTCTCGCCGTTCACTTTGGCTGAGTGTGAGCAGTTTTACGAGTCGCGTGGCATCAGTATGGACCGCTATGACCAAGTGCAAAGTTATATGGTCTTTGGTGGCATTCCTTATTATCTCAATTATCTCAAGCCAGAGTTAAGTCTTGCCGAAAACATTGACAATTTGTTTTTTGCCAAAAACGGTCGTTTGCAAAAGGAGTTTGAGCGGTTGTATGATTCCTTGTATTCCAATTCCAGCAAATATATTGAAATCGTGCGCCTGTTGGCCACCAAGCGCAGTGGGTTTACGCGAAAGGAAATCGCTGACCAAACCTCGATTGCCTATAATGGTCGACTTGCCAAAATGCTCCAATCTTTGGAGAAAAGCGATTTCGTGGTTAGTTATACCTATTTTGGCGGCAGCGCACGGAATGTCTATTATAAATTGGTGGACAGGCTTTCGTTGTTCCACCTGCATTTCCTTGACGGGAAAAAGTTAATCAAGCAGGGCTTTTGGACGAAAAACATCCGCACGCCAGAACTGAACACTTGGCGGGGCTTGGCTTTTGAAGAGGTTTGTCTGCTCCACGAAACGCAAATCAAGAAGGCTTTGGGATTTGGCGCTGTTGATGCGGTTGTGGCTCCGTGGCGCGCCAAGACTGGCAAAGCACAAGTGGATTTGCTGTTCGACCGAAGCGATCGCGTGGTCAACCTGTGTGAGATGAAGTTCGTTTCTGACGAATTTTCCGTTGATAATGAATATGATACGGAACTACGCCGAAAAGTGAAGCGTTTTATAGAAGATACTTCATGCAAGAAATCTGTCCATTTGTCGTTGGTGACGACTTACGGCCTTGCTCGAAACAAGTATTCAGGCCGTTTTCAGTCGGTCGTGACGATGGATGACTTGTTTGCTGGCGATTGAAAAAGTGTCCACGAAAGCCTCGAAAATCACTTTTGTGGACACTTTTTATATGCAAAAAGTGTCCACAAAACATGAAATTTTGCCTTTCGTGGACACATTTGAATTGTAAAGTCTACTTACTCAGCACCTTCCAGCCGTCCGTGGCATTGCTTGTATTTCTTGCCGCTTCCGCAGGGGCAGGGGTCGTTGCGGCCCACTTTCACCTCCTTGCGGATGGGTTGGGTGACGGTGCGCTGTTGCGTGTCGCTGTGCGACTGCGCCAACAGGTCTTGGCGCTGCTCGCGGATCTTCGACTTGTCGATGCCTTGCGGGCCGCGCGACTCGCGCACGGTGCTCGGGTCTTGCGTCGGGATGTCGGCACGCATCAGGAACGAGATGACGTCTTCGTTGATCTTCTCCAGCATGGCCTTGAACAGGTTGAACGACTCCAACTTGTAGATGACCAGCGGGTCTTTCTGCTCGTAGGTGGCGTTTTGTACCGATTCCTTCAGATCGTCGAGTTCGCGGAGGTGTTCCTTCCAGGCGTTGTCGATGAGGCCGAGGGTGATGCTCTTCTCGATGCAGAGGTTGACCTCGCGGGCACCGTTCTCGACGGCTTTCTTCAGGTTGACGATGACGTTCATGCCACGCTTGCCGTCGGTGATCGGGATGGCGATGTTCTCGAAATGCGTCTGGTTTTCGTACACGTTCTTGATGACGGGCAGGGTCTTTTCGCCGATGATGCGGGCCTTGTCGCGATAGTGCTCAAGGGCAGCATCAAAGAGCTTCTTGGCCAGGTCTTGGGTCTTGCTTCTGTCGAATTCTTCTTCGCCAAACGGGACGTCGATACCCATGCTCGAAAGCACTTCCATCTTCAGGCCTTCATAGTCTTTCGCATCTTGGAACTCCTCGATGAGCTTCTCGCCGAAGTCGTACATCATGTTGTTGATGTCGATGGAGAGGCGTTCGCCAAACAGGGCGTGGCGACGTTTCTTGTAGATGACCTCACGTTGCGAGTTCATCACATCGTCGTATTCCAGCAGGTGCTTACGCACGCCGAAGTGATTCTCCTCGACCTTCTTCTGTGCCTTCTCGATTTGCTTGGTAATCATCGGGTGCTGGATGACCTCGCCTTCCTGCAAGCCCATACGGTCCATAATGCCTGCAATGCGTTCGGAGCCGAACATACGCATCAGGTTGTCTTCCAACGAGACGTAGAACTGTGAGCTACCTGGGTCGCCTTGACGGCCGGAACGACCGCGCAACTGACGGTCGACGCGGCGCGACTCGTGGCGCTCGGTGCCGATGATGGCCAAACCGCCAGCTTCTTTCACGCCGGGGCCGAGCTTGATATCGGTACCACGACCTGCCATATTGGTGGCGATGGTCACCGTGCCCGCCTGACCGGCTTCCTTGACGATTTGCGCCTCCTTGAAGTGCAACTTGGCGTTCAACACGTTGTGCGGGATGTTCTTACGCGTCAGCATGCGGCTGAGCAACTCGGAGATTTCCACCGAGGTGGTACCCACCAGCACGGGACGGCCTTGGTTGACAAGACTTTGGATTTCGTCGATGACGGCGTTATATTTCTCGCGCTTCGTCTTGTAGATCATGTCTTCTTGGTCGATACGTGCAATGGGGCGGTTGGTCGGGATGACCACGACGTCGAGTTTGTAGATGTCCCAAAACTCACCCGCCTCGGTCTCAGCGGTACCCGTCATACCGGCCAGCTTGTGGTACATACGGAAGTAGTTCTGCAAGGTGATGGTGGCGTAGGTCTGTGTGGCGGCTTCCACCTTCACGTTTTCCTTGGCCTCCACGGCTTGGTGCAGTCCGTCGCTCCAACGGCGGCCTTCCATGATACGACCCGTTTGCTCGTCCACAATCTTGACTTTGTTGTCAATGATGACATAGTCCACATCCTTCTCAAACAAGGTATAGGCCTTCAGCAGCTGCTGCACGGTGTGCAGACGCTCCGACTTCTCAGCGAAATTACGCATCAGCTCGGCCTTGCGCAACACTTTTTCGTCGTTGCTGAGCCCTGATTTCTCAAGGTCGGCAATCTCACTGCCCACGTCAGGAATGATGAAGAACGCGGGGTCGTTGTAGGCTTGTGCCAGTTGCTCGCTGCCCTTGTCGGTGAGGACCACGGTGTTCAGTTTCTCGTCGATGACGAAGTACAGCTCGTCGTCGATGATGTGCATGTTTTCGTTGCGGTTCTGCATATAGAAGCCCTCGGTCTTCTGCATCAGGCTCTTCATGCCTTCCTCGCTGAGGAACTTGATGAGGGCGTTGTTCTTCGGCAGACCACGGTAGGCGCGGAAGAGTTGGTCGGCGCCGTGTTTCTTCTCGTCCTCGGTGGCATTCGGGTCGGTGAGGATGCGTTTGGCTTCAGCCAAGATGGTCGTCACATAGCGCTTTTGGGCTTCATAGAGCTTCACCACGTCGGGCTTCAGCTGGTCGAACTCCTGCTGGTCGCCGCGTGGCGTAGGGCCGCTGATGATCAAAGGTGTACGGGCATCGTCAATCAACACGGAGTCCACCTCGTCGACGATGGCGTAGTGATGCTTGCGCTGCACCAGCTCTTCGGGATTACCTGTCATGTTGTCACGAAGGTAGTCGAAACCGAACTCGTTGTTGGTGCCGTAGGTGATGTCGCAGTTGTAGGCGCGGCGACGGGCGGCGGAGTTGGGCTCGTGCTTGTCGATGCAGTCCACGGTGAGGCCGAGGAATTCATACATCGCGCCCATCCATTCGGAGTCACGCTTGGCCAGGTAGTCGTTCACCGTGACCACATGCACACCCTTGCCTGCCAAGGCATTGAGGTAGACAGGCAGTGTTGCCACGAGGGTCTTGCCTTCACCAGTCGCCATCTCAGCGATCTTGCCTTGGTGCAACACAATACCGCCGATGATTTGGCAGTCATAATGCACCATGTCCCAAGTCACCATGTTGCCGCCAGCCATCCAGCTGTTCTTGAAATACGCCTTGTCGCCCGCGATGGTGACGTGCTCGTATTTGGCGGCCAGTTCGCGGTCGAGGTCGGTGGCCTGCACTTCCACGGTCTCATGTTCGCAGAAGTATTTGGCGGCGGCTTTCACCACGGAGAAGGCTTCCGGAAGAATCTCGTTCAGTGCCTCCTCGATGTGGTCCAGCTCCTGCTTCTCGAGTTTGTCGATTTGGGTGTAGAGTTTTTCCTTCTCGTCGGGGGCCATGTCGAAGTTGGCTTCGGCTTGGGCTTTCAGCTCGGCGATTTCGGCCACTTCCTTGGCGGTCTTGTTCTTGATGTATTCCTTGAATTCTACGGTTTTATGACGTAGGGCATCAATGTCGAGCTTTACGATGTTTTCGTATGCCTTGAGGGTCTTTTGGAGTATCGGCTCGAGGGCTTTGTTGTCGCGTGAGGCCTTGTCGCCGAAGAGTTTCTTTAGAAATCCCATTTTATTCAGTTGATAGTTTGAAGTTGATAGTTATCAGTTAAATAATCCGTTGAAAACTGCTTATGAGCAAATTTCGTGCAAAGGTAGCGTTTTTCCGTGAATGGTTGGAAAAATGCGACAAAAAGTCAGAACATTCTTGTATCAGTTCGGGCTTTTTCCCCAATCACTTCCCATAAAGTCGTCGCACACGCTCTTCCAAGTACCTTTCTGGACTAGGTGCTGGTGCCTCGCCGATCTTGGTTCCCTTGCGAATGAGGATGTACTCGGGGAAGGTCCTCACGTTGTAGGTTTCCAACAGCAGGATTTGGTCGCCAAGGTCGAGGAGGGGCCAATCGATGCGTTTTTCCTCAAATTGCCGCTTGAAGAGGGGCATCTTGTCGTGTATGGCGATGGTGAGGATTTGCACTGTGTCCTGCCATTGGCGGTGCAGGTCGCGTAGTTCCGAAAACTGACGCTCGCTGATGGGCGACATGCCGTCGACGAACTGCAACAGCACCAAGCCGTCTTTGTAGTCCGACAGGCTGACGTTTTTCCCTTCTCCGTCTTTCAGTGTGAAATCAGTGGCAGGTGCACCAGGGGCAAGACGGTTGAGCTTCGCTGAAAAGTCGGTGATGATGGTCTTATGTTCGTCGTATTTCGTTTGCGCCTTTATATAATTAAGGTGTTCCTTTGCGATTTGACTCGTGTGTCGGTCTGAATAGCAGAGTTTCTGCAGGTTAAAGATGGTGATGAGTTCGGCCAGACGTGGGTTTTTCGCCATAAAGGGGGCGCTGTCGAGGTACTTCTTGAACGGCCCAGGGCCTTGGGCAAAGGCGTCGTTCAGCAGGTGGCTGTCGTATGACGCGCTGTTGAAATAGCCGTCAAACAACTCCTTGAAGAGGTCGATATAGGCCGACTGGGTGTAGAGCACAGGCTGGCTGTCGTAGAACTCGCTGACGACTTTTTTGCCGCCATCTGTGCTGATAGCCAAACGTATGGCAGCCAGCTTGTATCGAATGTGGTTTTTCACATAGTCTGATTTCAGGTCAGGCAGCTCACGGTTGATGGTGTTCTGGATGGAATCGAGATAGCGCAACTGCCGTCCACGATAAATCTGGTTGAAATGCTCGATAAGGTAGGTGTTGATGATTTCCTCAGCGAGTACCATCTGTCGGTAAACGCCTTTGTCGGTGGCATGTTTCACCCGGATGGTAGGTAGCTCCTTTTCGAAATATGAGACGTTATCCTGTTGCTCGGGCACGATGATTTCGATGTCGTAAGTGGCATTGGGCGTGAGGATGAGGTCGACGTACTCCAAGCCCACATACACGCGGGCGGAAATGACATGTTTCACCTGTCCTTCGAGGATGAAATGGCCTTGTTGGTCGGTTTTGACTTGGTCGAGCAAAACACCATAATCGTTGACAAGATCTTCGTATACAAAAAGTCTGATCAGGGTGTTGGTTTTGTTGCTTCTTCCCGTAATCGTCACGTTCTGAGCGTCTAACGCGATGGTGAGCAACAGAAATATGAATATAATGATCCTTCGTTTCATAGCTTGAAAACGAGGAATGGTCGGGTTTATTGCCTTGCTGGCAACATCACTTCTTCGGGCATGAACTTCGACACATCGCCGCCATTCTTATAAATATCGCGCACGACGCTCGACGACACGCCTACCAGCTCGCTCTCAGTGAGGAGGAAGATGGTCTCCAACTCGGGGTGGAGGCGCTTGTTGGCGTGGCCAATCATGTTTTCGTACTCGAAGTCGCTGCCGCAGCGCAGGCCACGGATGATGGTGTTGGCACCCACTTTCTTGCAGAAGTCGGCAGTGAGGCCTTGATAGCTCTCCACCTTCACTTGCGGATAATCCTTGAAGACGGCCTCGCACCATTTGATGCGGTCTTGAAGCTCAAAAGTGGAACGCTTCTCCATGTTGATGCCGACGGCGACATAGATTTCGTCGAACATGGGCAAGGCGCGGAGAACGATGCTGCGATGCCCCAAGGTGATGGGGTCGAAGGAACCTGGGAATACGGCTATTCTTTTCATAGGTTTATCTATTAAGTCGGGCCCTTCGACAAGCTCAGGGACCTTTAAGCGGTCGTTGAGTCTGTCGAAACGCGGCTGCAAAAGTATCATTTCGCCGCGACCTGACGCAAATCTTTGCCCAAAATTTCGCTTATCGAACGGAAAGTTTCTTTCAAAAACATTTCAATCTCCTCAGAACCAACGAGTTTTATTTCGCTGATACCCTCTTCGGTCTGGGGCATGGGTTGGATGTGCTCCGTGGTACTCATCAAATACCAATAGGTGCGCTTCAGCTTCCATACGTCATGCTCGAAATAGCAATGCCAAGTGGAAGGCAAAGGTCTGACGATCTGCAACTTGCCAATGCCCGTCTCTTCCTCAACCTCGCGCATGGCGGTCTCTTCGGGCGTTTCACCTTTTTCAATGTGGCCTTTGGGCAAGTCGGGGATGCCTTTGCGGACGATGCTCACCAGCTTTCCATCGACCATCACGACGCCACCTGCCGCAGGTGCCATTTTGAAAGTCTCGTCTAACGCCAAAGCCAAGGCGATTTCGCCCACTTCGTGGATAAAGGTGTCGGATGGGTCGCGCTCGGCAAGCCAGTCGGGTAAAAAATCGCACAAAAGTTCGGCGTCATATCTGTCTGATTCTTGTGGTGTTATGTTGAAAGTGAGTTCGTCGCCATCAATTTTCGGGAAAATCAATGCCTTGTTTTCGTGAAAAATCTTGTACATTTGTAGCCGTTTTTTGAAGTTTAATTCAGGCGACAAATATACAACTTTATGAAATACGACGATTCAGCATTGACGTTGGCCCAGCATCTCTTGCAGATCAAGGCCGTGAAACTCAGTCCGAAAGCTCCTTTCACTTGGGCATCGGGACTGAAGAGCCCCATTTATTGCGACAACCGTGTGACGCTTTCCTATCCTGCCGTGCGCACCTATATTCGCCAGCAGTTTGTGGAGAAGATCGTGCAGAATTTTGGCAAACCCGATGTCATCGCGGGGGTGGCCACTGGTGGCATCGCCCAAGGCGCTTTGGTGGCGCAAGAGTTGGGTCTGCCTTTCGTTTATGTGCGCTCCGAGAAAAAATCGCATGGGATGCAAAACCAGATCGAAGGCGTCATCAATGCCGGGCAGTCGGTGGTGGTCATAGAGGACTTGGTCTCCACGGGCAAGTCGAGCCTGATGGCTGTCGATGCCTTACGCGAGGCAGGCGCCATCGTGAAGGGCATGGTGGCCATCTTTACCTACCAGATGGAGATTGCCAAGAAGAATTTCGAGGAGAAAGAGTGTTGCTTATACACTTTGTCGAACTACGAGACGCTGATCCACAAGGCCATGGAAGAGAAGTATGTCACCGAAGACGACGTCCAGTCGTTGAAGGAATGGCGCAAGGACCAGCAGGCCTGGAGCGACAGGTGGAATGCCTAAATCAGAAATCTGATTCCCTTGATGTCAAAGCAATGCGATTGGCTTTGCTCGTCGACGAGGAGGAGTCTCCCGAAAGGGTCGATGCCGGTCATAAACAACTTCATTTCCTTTCCGCCCACTACGAAATTAGCCCAGGTGCGGTAACGGAACAGCCGATTCAGATAGTCCTGCTCGATGGCGGGACTATCTTTTTTCAGCCTTTCCACTTGGGCGACAATGTTCTTGGCACACATTTCCAGTAGCGGTCCCAAATCGTATGCTCTGCCTGTGATCATTTTCAACGAAACCGGGTGCGTAGGCCAGTCTTGGAATTGCATCTGGTTGACATTCAGCCCGATGCCGATGATGGAAACATCCATCTTGTCGGCTTTTATCGTGCTGTTGATGAGGATGCCGGCGAGTTTTCGGTTGCCGAAATAGATGTCGTTGGGCCATTTGATTTGGAATTTGTCGGCAGGCTTTGAAGGCATAGATTCCAATCGCACAGCCGCTGCTTGGAATGACATGCCTCCAAAGCTATCTGAGATTACCCTATCCAACGCCTCCACCAAGCCCAAGGCTACGGCTTCCGAAAGAAGGAACTGCCTCGCGGCGGGCAGGAAACTCACATCCAAAGCCAAAGAGAAAGTGAGGTTCTTTCCCACCTCACTTTCCCAGCCGTTGCTGCCCATTCCTTTGCCTGCCGTCTGCTCGTCGGCGCTCACCACCCAGTTGCGGATGTCGTGATCCGATTGCATTCGTTGCAGGTAGGCGTTGGTCGAGTCAATGCGCTCTAAATGAACGTATTTGAGCATTATCTCACGATGATTCTTTGCGTTTCGTTTCCTACTGTGATGGCATAGATGCCCGCACCATAGGCCGTCATGTCGATTTGCAGGTAACCCTTGCTGACGCCTTCAAAAACGCGTTGGCCAGCCATGTTATATATGACGACGTTTTGTTCGCCTTCGCCGACGATGTTGACCATACCCGAGGTCGGGTTGGGGTAGATGTTCGTCGCGACACTGGGTGTTTCGTCGGTGCTGGCGGTGACTTCGTAAGAGAACTCGTTGCTCTCGCTATCGGTGAATTCCCTTCCTGAGAAGAGTGTCGTACCGCCGGCCTTCAGGCCATAGAGCCCAACGCCAGTGAAACCGTCGCCACCTGCGTCGTAGATGGTGAAGTCGTAGCAGCCGTCGCCCGTGATGTCGAGGGTGATGTTGTGCATGGTGTTGGGTTCGGTATAAGGGCCGCCCTCAAGGACGACTTCGCCGGTGTTCAAGTTGGTCACTTTCCATGTGGTCTGCTCGGGGTCGGTGTCGGTGCGGAGGCTGAGTCTCAACACGCTGCCGATGTTCTCGGGAGCACCTTTTATGGAGCATGACGCAATGTTGTTGGACACCGCTTCGTCGGTGCCTCCGTTGACGCTGTTAATCCTCACTTCCAGGAGGTTTTCTTCTTCAACAGCAAAACTGATGGCGCCCAGTTCGACGGTTTGCGAGACATAGGTGGGCAGGTTGCCAGTCCACGGAACGGTCTTGATCTTCACGCCGTTGACGAACACTTCCAACTCGGCGGAGGTCAAGGTGTTGCTGCCGAAGTTGGTGAGGACCACCTTGGGTTCGGCTTCGCCGCTGCAGTTGGTCGACTTCACATTGCTCACGTCGCTTACCGATGCTTCGTTGGCGAAGAAGGGTTGGAACGACTCGCTTTCGCCACAGGCTTGATATACCTCTTTTGTATTGGTGTTCTGAATCCATGCGATGGCACTCACTTGGCTCATGTCGTAGATGTTGGCCAACTCCCAAGTATAGGAGGCGGCAAAGAAATCGCCGGCTTCAAGTGCCCCCAATGATTCGCCGCTTGAACTGGGCAGGAGTTTCTTCATCACGCTGTAGAAGTCACGCTCACCGTTCGGTCCAGGAGCCGAGTTGAAGTGGATTTCCTTTTCGATGACGCCCACATACAGCTTGATGTTGCCTGTCAGCGCTTGTGAAGTGAGGCCCATCACGTGGACAGTGATCGTGTTGGCGGCTTCGTCGATTTCATATCCCAAGCGCATCTCAACGGGCGATTCGATGGCCTGCAACTGATTGATGATGTTTTGGTTGATTTGGTTGGGGGCACCGTCGAAGCGATTGCCGTCGATGACCACATGGGGAACGGCGGTCACACCATAATAACTAGTCCTTGCACCGTTTTCACTTGTATTGTGCAAATACATTGGGTCGTTGGCAGAAGGCCAGCTAACGTGATACTTGATGGCCACAATCTTGTCGGGATTGGCGGCAATCAAGGCATCCATGGCCGGATTGTACAAGGCGCAAGGCCCGCAACCCGTGTTGGTAAAACTCTCGAGCAGCAGCATGCGCTCGTTTTGTGCGTTGGTTTTCAATGCGAAAAGCAGCATCAGCGATGCCACGAAAATGGTAACTTTTTTCATTGCTTGATTACTTTTAAAACTTATTTTTCTGCACAAAAGTAGATATTTTTCAAAAAATGGCAATGTTTTTGTTGCAAGATTCAGAAAAGTTTTGCATTTTTGCAGTTTGAAAATCAAGTAAAGTATCATTTAAAACTATGTTTATGATGAAAAAATCTATTTTTACACTGTTGTTTTTATCTGCAATGGGTTGGGTATCAGCTCAATCACTGCAGTTTGAACTGAACGGACATGTTTTCGAACAAGGGGAGAAGGTTCTCTGCACCGAAGCCACGGAATGGGGTGAGATGTTGCAGGACATGCAAATCCACAACCTGACCGGTGAAGCTATCGATGTGATCATCGAAAAGGAGGAAGCCGACCTTGTTGAAGGCACCCAGAACTATTTTTGCTGGGGCAGCTGCTACACGCCTAGCGTGTTTGTCAGTCCGCGACCAGTAGCTGTCGAGGCCGGTGCAACGACCGCCGTGGGTGATCTTTCGTTCCATCACCAGATTGACCCCGAAATGTCGGGCGACCCCACTAATTTCCTCGTTGGCACCTCAATCGTAAGGTACTATGCCTATCCCTTCGGTAACGAAGACGACAGGGCTTGCGTCGAAGTTTGGTTTGCCTACAATGCCGAAGGCGTTGTCGAAAACGTGGTTTGCAACTTCGGTCATGCCTATCCGAACCCCGCCACCTCAACGGTTCGTTTCGACTATAGCCTGACGTCGGCCGACAAGGCTTCCGTCTCGGTCTACAACCTGCTCGGTCAGGAAGTGATGACTCAGCAAATCAACAGCTTGCAAGGTGCGGTGACCCTCTCGGTGGCCGACCTCAACGAAGGCATTTATTTCTGCAACCTGTTCGTCAACGGCCAAGCCGTGAAGACTGAAAAGTTTGTCGTGAAGAAATAATTGTTGCCCGAAAACTATGACATAATGCCGTGCCGAAAGGTGCGGCATTATTTTTGCAGTGATGCCGATGAACTAACCTAAAAACATACGAAGACCATGGAAAACAACAAGAAACTTGAGAGAGACACGCAACACAAGGTGATTGGCGGCGTGTGCTCGGGATTGGCCAACTATTTCGACATCGACGCGACGTTGCTGAGGGTGCTATTCGCCTTCCTGTTTCTCTTCGCCAGCGCGGGATTTTGGCTCTACGTCATCCTCTGGATCGTGATGCCTGCCGCCTCGACGCAACGCATCGTCGACGAGAACGGACAAACTATCATCGAGGTGCCCGAACAGAAGCAAATCAGCAAAGGCAGCTTGGTGCTCGGCTTGATACTTATTGCTACGGGTGCGCTCGCATTGCTGCACCGGTTTGTGCCCAACTTCACCTGGGAAACCATCTGGCCAGTGTTGCTGATCGTGTTGGGCATGCTGTTGTTGTTCCCCTCCAAAGACAGGAAGTCATGAAAAGCAGGAACCTGTTTCTCGGCATTATCTTTGTCGCCATAGGCATAGTGGCATTGCTGGGCTCTTTGGATGTCATCCATTTCAGTTGGCACATCGCATGGAAACTGTGGCCCATGTTGCTCATCTTTGTCGGCATCGCTGTGCTGCCTATCAAAGACTGGCTGAAAGCATTGTTGCTGCTGGCGACTTTGGCGGTAGGTGTGCTTTTGTATCAGAACGAGGCCAACAAACGTAGTCATCATTGGCTTTTCTCCCAATCGGTTGAGAAAGAAAGGGTTGAGCTGCCTGTGGTTTGAACTGTGGCGGCAAGTAGGCGGACTTTTTTTCACTTTTTGAAATTTTATGTCCGATTATCCACGATAATTTGTTTACTTTGCACCTTTTTAATAAAGGTTTAAACGAGTTATCTTTTCGCAACTATGAATAAGCATTTGTTCCCTAGATTGTCGGTGACAATCGCCTTGTTTTTCTTGACTGTCTTTGCCGCTGTTGCACAAGACAATAGCATCAAGGGCTTCGTGTACGAAGAGTCGACGGGTGAGCCAATGATGTTCACCAACGTGTATCTGAAAGGCACGACATTCGGTGGCTCCACCAATGAGAACGGCTATTTCAATATCAACCGCATCCCCGATGGGCGGTATACCTTGCTCATCACGAGTGTAGGTTACGACACCATCACGGAGGTGTTCAACCTGTCGAAAGGGCAGGTCATCAACCGGAAGTATTTTCTGAAGGAGACCAGCCAGAAATTGGAGACGGTTACCATTACCGCCGACAAGATTGAGGCGCGCACCGAGACCAAGACTTCCGTGATTACCGTGACGCCCAAGACCATCACCAAGATCCCGAGCGTGGGCGGTCAGGCCGACTTTGCCCAGTATTTGCAGGTCGTGCCAGGTGTCATTTTCACTGGCGACCAAGGCGGTCAGCTCTACATCCGTGGCGGTTCGCCCATCCAGAACAAGGTGCTGCTTGATGGCATGGTTGTCTACAACCCGTTCCACTCCATAGGCTTGTTCTCCGTGTTTGATACCGACATCATCCGTAATGCCGACGTCTACACAGGGGGCTTCGGTGCCGAATACAGCGGACGTATCTCCTCCGTCATGGACATCTCGACCCGCGATGGCAACAAGAAACGCATCTCTGGAAAGGTCGGCGGCAATACCTTTGGCGCCCGAATCATGCTCGAAGGTCCTTTGAAGAAGGCAAAAGACCCCAACGATGCCACGGTTTCGTTCATTGTAGCGGCGAAGAACTCCTATTTGGAACAGTCAAGCCAATACCTCTATCCTTATGCCTCTGAGGCTGGACTTCCTTTCAATTTCCAGGATATCTATGGCAAGGTTTCGCTTAATGCGCCCAATGGCAGCAAGATCAACCTCTTCGGGTTTTCGTTCAACGACCAAGTGAACAACTATATGTCGCTCTCCGACTTCGGCTGGAACTCCTTTGGCGCAGGCACCAATTTCCTTATCATTCCCGGCAAGTCGCCCGTGATGATAGAAGGTAACATCGCCTACTCGAGCTATACCTCGCGTATGTTCGAAGCGAATAGCCCTGAACGCTATAGCAAGATCAATGGCTTCAATATGGGTTTCGATTTCAGTCAGTTTATCGGCAAGAACACCTTGAAATATGGTGTTGAGATGCTGGGCTATACGACCGACTACCTCACCTATAGTGTGTATGGAAGCAGTAAAATTAGCGATAAGGTCAACTCAACGGAAATCGGCATCTATGCCAAGTATAAGGCGGTGCTGGGCAAACTGTTGCTCGAGCCTAGCTTCCGTTTGCAGTATTATCCTTCGCTGCCCGACATCTCTCCCGAGCCTCGTCTTGCCGTTAAATACAACGCCACCGAGAGATTCCGCCTGAAAGCGGCGGCTGGCATGTATTCCCAAAACTTCGTGGCTGCCACCAGCGACCGCGACGTGGTCAACCTGTTCTACGGGTTCCTTTCGGGCATCAACAACCTGCCTGAGACGTATAACGGTAAGGAAATCAACAGTTATTTGCAGAAAGCCAACCATTTCATCTTGGGTGGCGAGTTCGACTTGACGGATAACGTTACCGTCAACCTTGAGGGCTATTGGAAAGATTTCGTTCAACTGACCAATATCAACCGTAACAAGATTTACGCCGACGTCCCCACGAATGCCTCGGTTCCCGACCTGCTGAAGAAGGACTTCACCAAGGAAACAGGCGATGCCTATGGCTTTGATGTGTCGTTGAAATATGAAGATCAGCACTGGTACTTGTGGGCCGTGTATGCCTTGGGCTTTGTGAACAGGGAATACGAAAAGGCTATCGAAAGCGGCACTGAGTTGGTGAAATATCCGCCTCACTTCGACCGCCGCCATAACATCAACCTGATTCTGACCTACACCGCAGGCTCGAAGCGTCAGTGGGAGTTCAGCGGCCGCTGGAACTTCGGTAGTGGCTTCCCGTTCACCCAGGTGCAAGGCTTCTATGAGTACTACTCCTTCCAAGATGGCATCAACTTCGACTACACCACCACCAATGGCGAGTTGGGCGTGCTCTATGGCGAGTTGAACGGCGGACGTCTGCCTACCTACCATCGTTTCGACCTCGACGTTAAGCGCAAGTTCTACTTCAGCGAGAGGGTCTCCCTTGAGGCTGATTTCAGCGTGACCAACGTTTACAACCGCAATAACGTGTTTTACGTCAATCTGGTCACCAGCGAGGTGGCGCGCCAACTGCCCATCTTGCCCACTTTTGGTTTGACTTTGTCGTTCTGATGCGTTCAATAGGCATATGAAAAGGCTTTGCTACACGGTTTTTCTTCTGCTGTTGGGTGGAGTCTTTTCATGTACCCGTCACCAAACCTTGGAATCTACCATCCATTGGCAAGAGAATGGCTCCCCTCGTTTGGTGGTGGTTGACAGCCTTTTGCAGCACGACCCTGACAGCGCTTTGGCGTATCTTGAATACTTTTTCAAGAGCTGTAGTCCAACTTCCTCACCAAGCATTGAATACACGGGCTTGATGCTGTCGGAAGCCAGTTTCAAGGTGCGCCGCGAGGTGGCTTATTGCGAGGATGTCCAAATGGCAATGGCTTATTTCGATAGCATTGTGGACGTTTTCCCGAAGGATGACGACATGGCTTTCTTGGCGGCTCGTGCCCATTACATGAACGCCATCTGCATCAACAACGGCATAATTTATGAGGACGATTCCTTGGCCATGATGTCGTGTCAGGCGTATTTCGAGGCTTTGGACATCATGGAGCGTCATTTCGACGATGCTGAATTGACGGGCCATAAGGCCAATTTCATGGCCCTGATTTATGCCCGATTGGCCAACATCTATTCCGACAAGTTCCTGATCGACCAAACGGTTTATCTCTACCAAAATGTGCTGAAATACAAGAAGAAGGCTTCGAATCCGCCTTCGAGTTTGGCCAATACCTTGTTTTTCCTCGGCTATGAATATGAGAAATCGGAGCAGTTTGACAGTGCCTTGTATTACTACGACCAGTCGATGGCCTGCATGAAAGATACCACGGGTGTGCTTTTCAGGAATGTCGTCAACCGGAAGGCGCTTTCGGCTTATCATGTCGAGCACGATGCGGCGACCTCCGTTGGTGCACTCAAACGCATTGCGACGGAAGGCGGTGACTTTGAGCAAAACGACCGCTACTTAGGCATTGGCTATATCTATAAACTTGACCATCAGTATGATTCGGCCATCGTTTACTTGAATCATGTCTATGATGAAGCTCCGAGCATGTTCCTCAGGACCCAGAGTGCCGACTACCTGCGCGAGATTTATGAAGACCTTGGCGATGCCGAAAAAGCGGGCGGCTATGCCCGTTTTGTGGCTCAAAACACGCCACCCGAGTTTGGCACCAAGGCCGACGAGTGGCGTTTCACCAACTTGTTTCAAGACCATATGCAGCAAAAGCAGGAGCACGACCGTCAAAATGAAGCACGGAAGACCCAGGTTAGGGTGATGAGGATGCTTGTGCCGCTACTCGTCATGCTGGCGGTGCTCGTGGCTTGGGTTGCCCTGAGCCGCAGACGGCGCAAGCGTATGGAGGCAGAGAAACAAGCCTTGCACCAAGAGGCGGCAACCCTTTCGGGACGTTTGCAAGAGCAAGACGAGGCACTTTCAGCCATGCAGAAACGAGTGGAAGCCGCTACCTTCACCGATGAGCCGATTTGTCGCCACATTTTGGAAGTGGTGCACGAGCAGCAGTTCAAGTCGAAGGTGGATTATACTATATATAAGGAGTATGCTTTGAGCAAGGACCAGCTGATGGCCTTGCGCGAGGCTGCCGACCGTCATTTCGACGGTTTCGCGAGCCGCATCCGGCAAACCTATCCCGCTTTGACAAAAATGGATGTCGACTATTGCTGTCTCTACCTTTTGGGTCTGGATGAGGCTGACCTTGCCGCCCTGATGCAACGCGCTTTCAACACCGTTTGCGACCGTACTCGCAAACTGAAGAGCATTTTCGGCAGCGAAGAACCGATTTCTTCGACATTGCGCGATATTGCGAAAAATAGCATGAATATCTGATTTTCAGTGTGTTTCGAAAATCCGCACCAATCCGCACCATCATTTTCTTGACGGGTTTTTGTGTCGTTTGTAGTTTTGCCATCACAAAAACAACAAGCAATATGTTTCACTAAAATCTATAAGCTATGAAAAAGAGAAAACTCTTGTTTCTGATGTTATGCACGGTGTGTATGGCATCAATGGCGCAGCTGCCGCCCATCTCGCATGTCGAGATCAACAATGTCAGGGCTACCATTCTTGGTTATGGTACCCTCTATGTGCCACAACTGGGCACTTATTATGAAGAATGGGGCACTGGCCATCCGGATTGCCCGACGTGGGAAGTGCCTGCTGGCAGTGGCAAAGAGACATTCGCCCAACATGCCTTGTGGTTTGGCGGTTTGGATGCCTCTGATAGTCTACACCTCGCGGCCTTTCGGTATGGACAAATAGGAGAGGAGTATATGTCGGGACCGTTGACTACCACTGATGCCTCCATTGACTTGATGACGGCATTGAAGTTTCATCGCGTTTGGAACCTGACCCGTGCCGAAATCGACAACTTCATCGCTCATCATGGCCAAGAGGGTTACCAAACTCCTGACGATATCCTAACATGGCCGGCGCACGGCGATGCAGACTATGCCGAAAACTTGGCACCGTTTGTGGACGTGAATGGCGACGGCCGTTACAACTCTGCCGACGGCGACTATCCCGACATCAAAGGAGACCAATGCCTGTTTTTCATCTTCAACGATAGCTATCATCCGCATTTTGAGTCGGGTGGAGGACAACTGGGCCTCGAAGTGCACGCCATGGTGTATGCTTTCGACGGTCCCGATGATGAGATGCTGAACAACACAGTGTTTTTCAATTACAAGTTCTTCAACCGTTCCGCAAATGATTACCACGATGTGTATCTCGGCCTTTTCAACGATTGGGACATCGGCTACGGTTGGGACGATTTTGTGGGCTGCGACGTGCAGCGCGGCTCGAGTTTCGGCTACAACGGAATACCCGTTGACGGTCAAGGACAGCCCTGGGCCTACGGTGAGAATTCGCCTGTGCAGGTCTGTACAGTGCTGGCCGGTCCCTATATGCCTGCCGATGGTCGCGACAATCCTGCTTTCGACGGCACCTGCGAGGCCTTGTTTAATGCCAGCCATCCTTTGGATAAATACGCCTACAATGGTTGCAACTTTGGCAACGGTATCATCGACGATGAACGTTTGGGCCTGTGCGGATTCCTGTATTTGACTTATTCTCCAGGCAATAATGGCGACTCTAATTCAGCTACTGAATACTATAACTTCCTTCGTTGTGCTTGGAAGAACGGCACCCACATGCAGTATGGCGGCAATGGCTTTGCCGGTGAAATGGTGGTTGGCCCTGAGTGCAACTTCGCCTATCCTGGCGACAGCGATCCGTGTAATTTTGGCACTAACGGCATTGCGCCCAACGATGGTTACAATGTAGAAGGAAAATACTGGACCGAAGAACAATGCGAGAACACACCCTACGACAGGCGAGGTCTCGCTACGGTCGGACCATTCAGTTTCGAAAGCGGTGGCATGCAAGAATTGGATTATGCGATGATTACCGTTTGGAAAAACAACAGCCAGTCGGCCCTTGAACGCAAAGGTGCTTTCATCGACCATGTCAGGGCCTTGTTCAACAACGGATTTGCGAAATGAAAACGATTGTCTAACAAATAAATACAGAAAGAAATGAAAAAGCTATATCTCTTGATGATGCTCGTTTTGGCGGGTATCGTGGCCGAGGCCCAAACCAGCGTTTGGGACGGCAGCAGAAAACTTTGGACACGGGGCACAGGTACACAAACAGACCCTTACCTGATTGAATCAGCTGAAAACCTGGCTTTTTTGGCCTATATGGTCGACAAGGGTTTTGAAACCCAGGACTTGTTTTTCCGCCTCACCACCGACATCGACTTGAACGGCAGTGAAGACCAGCCTTGGACGCCTATAGGCAGGTTTTACAGAGGATTCGATGAAGATGGCTGCGACCGCGGAAACACTCTTGATTATGGTACGCCCACGTTTTTCAGTGGCCATTTCGATGGCGGCAACCATACCATTTCCAATCTTTACGTCGTCGATGGAAGCGGTTATGCAGGCATGTTTGGCTATGCAGATAGTGGGTTGAACGACGAAAGCGCTGTTATTGAGAACATTGAGATTGCCAATGGTTACATCAGTGGCAGCGTTTGTGGTGGCATTGTCGGTCGTGGTGGCAAACTCACCGTGCAGCATTGCAGGAATGCCGCGGTCATCGAAGGTCATAATGTGGGTGGCATCGTGGGCGAAGGCGGTTCGGTGGTGCTGAATTGCTCCAATGTTGGCGCTCTCTCGGGAACCAACGTGGGTGGTATCGTCGGCGGAATCACTGGAATTTTTGACATTTCAGAATGTTTCAACGAAGGCGATATCACGGCCACGCGCATCGCAGGTGGAATTATAGGTGGCTCAAGGAGGTCGACGGTCGTTAATTGTTACAATACGGGTAATGTTTCTGCTATTGGCGACATTTCAGCCTATTATCCCGCTGCTGGCGGTTTGGTGGCAATTACTGCACCGGATTTTGAGATGGAGAGTAGCTATAATGTGGGCGAAGTTGCAGGAAATCATCATGTTGGTTGCCTGCTTGGCTATCATGCCTCCGATAATGTGTCCATTGAGAACTGTTATTATCTCAACATTTGCGAAGACGACGAGTTTGGCATTTCAATGGATGCAGAGGCGATGCGTGCGCCCACTTTTGTGAACACGCTCAACCAAGGTGGCGATGTTTGGGGCATGGATGTGAACCATACCAACGATGGTTTCCCCGTGCTGACCAGAACCGATCTTGCGGTTGAAGAATATGCCGAGGACGGTGTGGTGGTTTTTCCTAACCCGACGCGCGGAAACGTGAAAGTGGTGGGATTGGAAACAGTCTCGATTATGATTTATAATGTTTTAGGACAATGTGTGAGAACTATTGGTAATTCAAATGAAATCAATTTCGGTGATTTGCCCGAAGGTGTTTACCTGCTGCGCGTTACGGATGCCGAAAGCAGAAGCCATGCGACGAGAGTGTTGGTGAGCCGATAGGTTGTATTCGTTTTTTCCGTATATTTGCGGAAAATATTCCAAAATGAACGAAAACAACCTTACGCCGCCCAAGGCCGCCATCCGTCCGCACGCGATGACTGAGCACGGCCACACCCGAATCGACAACTATTATTGGCTTAACGAGCGCGAAAACCCTGAGGTTTTGGCTTATCTTGAGGCCGAGAACCAATATGCCGATGCTTGCCTGAAACATACTGAACCGCTTCAAGAACAACTCTTTAAGGAAATCACGGGACGCATCAAGCAGGACGACAACTCGGTGCCCATCAAGATTCGCGACTATTATCACTACACGCGCTTCGAGGAAGGGAAGGAGTATCCCATCTATTGCCGCAAAAAGCACAGTCTTGAGGCTCCTGAGGAAATCATCTTGGATTGCAACCTGTTGGCAGAAGGTCATGCCTTTTTCGACATCGGCGAGGTGAGTTTAAGTGAGGACGACCGCTTTTTGGCTTATAGTGTTGATACCGTCAGCCGGAGGATATATACGGTATTTGTCAAGGATCTGGTGACGGGCGAGTTGGTCGGCGAGCCTATTGCAGGCACTTCAGGCAACATCGTTTGGGCCAGCGACAATGAGACCTTGTTCTACGGCGTGAAGGACGAGTCGCTGCGACCATATAAAATCATGCGCCATCGTTTGGGAGCGAAGGCGGCAGAGGATGTGCAAGTCTATGAGGAATCGGACGAGACCTTTGTTTGCTACATCAGCAAGACAAAATCGAGGAAATATCTGATTATCAACTCGGAATCGACGCTGGTTTCGGAGTGTCGCATCCTGGAAAGCAACCAGCCTGAGGGCGAGTTCCGCGTCTTTCAAGAGCGCCAGCCCGACATGCTTTATGGCATCGACCATTACGACGAGCATTTTTACATCCAGACCAATGCCGATGGCGCGCGCAACTACAAGATTATGCGGACACCCATCGGACAAACCGAAAAGCCGAATTGGGAGGAAGTCGTTCCGCACCGCGAGCAGGTGATGATTGAGAGTTTCACGATTTTCAGCAAGTTCTTCGTCATCGAGGAACGCGAGGGCGGCTTGGTGAAAATTCGTGTAAAGACTTGGAATGGCGCGACGGATTATTACATCGACTTCGGCGAGCCGGCCTACACCGCCAGCGTGGGTGCCAACCCAGATTTTGACGCGGTTACGGTGCGTTATGGATACACTTCCATGACCACGCCGTCGTCGGTTTTCGAGTTCGATATGGAGCAACGCACCAAGACCTTGCTGAAACAGCAGGAAATCGTAGGAGGTTACAATCCAAGTGAATACGCCACCGAACGGCTGATGGTGCCTTCACATGATGGCGTTTTGGTGCCGCTGTCGGTTGTGTATAAAAAAGCCAAGGCCGTTGAGCCTGTCGAAACGCCGCAAATGATAAAGTCGGCCCTTCGACAGGCTCAGGGACCTCAACTTAACAGGCCTCTCGTCTTGTATGGCTACGGTTCATACGGCTCCAGCATGGATGCCTATTTTTCCTTGGCGCGACTGAGCCTTTTGGATCGAGGTTTTATTTGGGCCATCGCCCATATCCGCGGTGGCGAGGAAATGGGCCGACAATGGTACGAAGACGGCAAGATGCTGAAAAAGAAAAACACGTTCCTTGACTTTATTGCCTGCGCGGAATATCTTGTGAAACAAGGTTATACATCGTCGGACAAAATGTTTGCCATGGGCGGCAGTGCCGGCGGATTGTTGGTGGGCGCGGTGGTCAACATGCGGACCGATTTGTGGAAAGGCGTCATCGCCCAGGTGCCTTTCGTGGATGTGGTGACGACGATGCTCGACGAGAGCATTCCGCTGACGACGGGCGAATACGACGAGTGGGGCAATCCGAACGAGAAACAGTATTACGACTATATGCTTTCCTATTCGCCTTACGACAATGTGGAGGCCAAAGATTATCCTGCATTGTTGATTACCACGGGCTTGCACGACAGTCAGGTACAATACTGGGAACCCGCGAAATGGGCTGCCAAACTTCGTGCCTTGAAGACCGACCAAAACCCGCTGTACCTGAAAACCGAAATGGATTACGGTCATGGTGGTGCTTCTGGCCGTTTTGAGGGCTACAAGGAAGTGGCGTTGGAATATGCTTTCATGCTGGATGTTTTGGGATGGGTTACGAATCAATAAATTGAGACTTATGGAAATACAAAAACTCTATCAAGCCCTTCAATCCGCCGAAGCCGTCATCATCGGGGCGGGCGCGGGGCTCTCCACCTCAGCGGGATTCACCTACTCGGGTGAGCGTTTTCAGAAACATTTCGCCGATTTCATTGAGAAATACGGCTTCACGGACATGTACACGGCGGGCTTCCACCATTTCCCGACCGATGAGGAACATTGGGCCTACTGGAGTCGCCACATCTATTACAACCGCTATATTTCCGCCCCAAAACCCGTTTACGACGACCTCATGAAACTCGTGCAGAACAAGGACTATTTCGTTATCACCACCAATGTCGATCACCAGTTCCAGAAGGCGGGCTTCGACAAGAAACGGTTGTTCTACACCCAAGGCGATTACGGCCTGTTCCAATGCGCAACGCCTTGCCACCAAAAGACCTATGACAACGAGGAAATTGTCAGGAAGATGATTGCGGCACAACAGGTAGAGACGCAAAATTTTGCGTCTCTACAGATACCCACAGAATTGGTGCCGAAATGCCCCGTTTGCGGCGGCAAGATGACGGTCAACCTGCGTTCTGACAGCACCTTTGTGGAGGACGAAGGCTGGCACGCCGCCGCACAACGCTACCTCGATTTCGTGAACGGCCATAACCACGGCAAGGTCCTTTATTGGGACCTTGGCATCGGCGCCAACACCCCGACCATCATCAAACTGCCGTTCATGCAGATGACCTACAAGAATCCTGAGGCGATTTACGCCACCATCAACCTTGGCGAGGCGTTCACCGTGGAGCAGATTCAGGACCGTTCCATCGTCATCAATGGCGATATTGGCGAGGTTTTGAAGGAAATGTTAACCCTGTAGAGACGTAGCGTGCTACGTCTCTACCATAGCAAAATAATGATTATGAACCGTTTAGATTACCTAATAGATTACCTCATCATAGAAAACCCTCAATATTCCGAAATGGAACTCCCGGAAAGCGAGGCTGAGAAACGCGACCTCTTCCGTGCCTTGCGCAACGTGCGGATGCCGAAACCCGTCAGCGAGGAATTCTTGCGGTTGCAGGACGAGGAATTGCAGGCGCAATTACAGGAAAAAGGTATTATAGAATTGTCAGATTGTAGAGACGCGATTAATCGCGTCTCTACCAGCAAAACGTTGTTGTTATGGCAAGGCGACATCACCCGCCTGCGCGTCGATGCCATCGTGAATGCGGCCAACAGCCAGATGTTGGGCTGTTTTTATCCTTTGCATCGTTGCATCGACAATGCCATCCATTCGGCGGCGGGCGTGCAACTGCGCCAAGAATGTCACGAACTGATGCAACGTCAAGGCCACGAGGAACCGACCGGCCATGCCAAAATCACGAAGGCTTATAACTTGCCTTGTCGTTATGTCATCCATACTGTCGGGCCGATTATTCCCAATGGCATTCCCGCTGATTTCCAAAAGGAGCAGTTGGCCTCCTGCTATCGCAACATCATGGCCTGCGCCGACGAAAACGGCCTCGAAAGTTTGGCGTTCTGCTGCATCTCGACGGGCGAGTTTCGTTTCCCGAACCGTTTGGCCGCCGAAATCGCGGTGCAGACGGTTAGACAGTATCTTTCCGAACACGAAAAAACGCATCTTAAATATGTCGTTTTCAATGTGTTCAAAGATTTGGACAAAGAGATTTATGCCCAAATTTTGGCAAAAGAGAAATAGTTTCCTTATCTTTGCACGCTCCAAAAAAAGAAAAAATGAAAAGATTTGCATTGATTTTAGCCGCGATGTTTATGGTTTTCAGTGGTTTCGCACAGAAGCACTCCAAGTTCAGCGATGAGGATGCCAAGCAGTTTTATCGTACGATGGTGGGCGATTATGTGCTGATTGTCAATGATTCAACTACAGCAGACGTGCATTTCACTCCGATATGGGAGAATTTGGGTAACGGTTTTCAATGGATTTACGTGGAGGCAACCCAAGGCAAACAAGTAGTGTTACAAAAAGTGTTGGAAATCAAGCCAAAAACAGAAAAACAGTTTCGCGTTTATGTTCATGACTTGAAGGATCCGCAACAATTTGTGGGGAAATGGGGCAATCGCAATTATTTTGACGGTTTCAGACCGAGTATGCTGAAATCGGGCAAGCGGATTACTTTTGTCAAGACAAACGATTTCTCGTATCAAACCCATAAATTGATGCGTTTCAGCGCAATAGATTGCTTTCCCAAAGGCGACTTGCTGCATTTCAAGTTCGTGCAGGAGGACGAACGCTTCTACATCAAGCGGGTGCCAAAAGGAACAAACCGAATCCTTGGCTATCAAGGCTTGAAGGAACTGACGGACTAAAATAGAAAAAGCGGCATTGCCGCTTTTTTCATTTCATCTTGAACACCCACGCGCCTGAGCAGCGGATGTCGCTGTGTTTCAGTCCGCTTGTGTCAATGATGAGCTGACCATTTTCGTATCTCCAGGGTAAATACTTTGGGCAACCCATCAATTGCACTTTCATGTTGTCGGCGGGCTGGTCGATGTTCAGAATCAATTGGTCTTCAGGGTAATCCAGGGCGATGGCATAGAGGGCATCCTTGCCTTGCGTGTAGCACACGCTGGGTTGCTCGCAGGTGTAGGTGGCTTTCAGTCCCATGGCAGGCAACATCGCGCCCATCTGGAACCCTTTCATGATCTGCTTTTCCATCTTTTTCGACGACCAGTAGAGGGCAATCGTGGCTTCGAGTTCGTCTTCTTCGTAAAGGATTTCGATGTTGTGCTGGCCAGCAGCGAGTTTCATCTTGCCCGTGTTCGATTGGCGCGTGTCCTCGATGACGGTCTTGTCGTCGATGATGAGCTTGGCGTAGTCGTCGGTTTGGATTTCAAAGGTGTAGGTGTCAGCTGCGCAGGGGAACACACCTTGCCAATGCGCTTGGAAATGGTCGCAGCTGATGGCGGGGTCGGGTGAGTTGCGCTTCCAGTCGAATTTGATTTCCTGGTCGTTACGCGACACTGTGACGGGCTTCATCTCGTAGAATTTCTTGTAAGGTCGTGTGCCGTAGATGGCCTGCCCGTTGATGTCGAGCCAGCGACCGAGGTCCAGAAGACGTTCCTGCTGCAAGAGCGGAATTTTGCCGTCGGCGGCTGGACCCACGTTGAGCGTCATGCCGCCGCCCGCCGCCACGAGGACAGCGAAATGACGGATGAGCTCGTCTGAAGTCAGGTAGTTTTCCAAAGGCTCGTTGCGGTTGAGGCCGAAACTGCGCCCCAAGCCGCGGCATTCCGCCCACGGACGGTCCGTAAGCGTGATGCCTGCGCTGTATTCGGGCGTGCGGAAGCCGTGTTGCCCGCCGTCGCCCCAGCGGTCGTTGACGATGGCATCCTTGCCCACCGTGTTATAATACCACGAAATCAGTTCCTTGGCGTGCCATTGTTCTGCGCTGTTGCGCCACTCGCCATCGGTGAAGAGGATGGTGGGCTTGTATCTGGTAATCAGCTCCTTGAGCTGCGGAATCATGTGCGTGTCGACATATTCGCCAATGTTTTCGTCGGGGTCTTGGTACCAGCGGTGGATTTTGCTCGTCCATTCCGGCAGCGAGTAGTAGAAGCCCATCTTGAGGCCTTTTTTGCGGACGGCTTCGGTCAGCTCACCGCAAATGTCGCGTTTCGGCCCGACTTCGACGGAGTTCCAACCAGGGGCATATTGACTCGGCCAAAGGCAATAGCCGTCGTGGTGCTTCGAGACCAAGAGCACATATTTCGCCCCCGATTTTTTGAACAGGTCCGCCCACTCATCAGGATTCCAAAGCTCTGCCTTGAACATCGGCGCAAAGTCCTCATACTGAAAGTCTTTGCCATAAACGCGTTCTTGGAAGTCCTTGCGCTCATCGCTGGTGGTCAAGCCGCGATAGTACCATTCGGCATAGCCTTCCAGGCTGGCGTAGGCCGGCACGGAATACACGCCCCAATGGATGAAAATGCCCAATTTGGCATCGGAGAACCACTGTGGATAGCCCCGCTCGTTGATGGATTCCCAAGTCGGTTGCACTTGGGCGGAAAGGGATTGGCTCAGCAGCAAAGTTGCAAGGATAGGAAGGATTTTGTGTGTTTTCATAATGTGCAAAAGTAGTATATTTTTCCATTGGGTTTGACTTTGACCAAATTTTTCATAATTTTGCGATATGAATATTTATCAACTCTTTGTCAGACTGTTCGGTAACCAGCGAACCGACTTCGTTTTCAACGGTAGCAAGGCCGAAAACGGCTGCGGCACGTTCAACGACATTGACGATGCCGCGCTCAATGCCATCAAGGACTTGGGCATCACCCACATTTGGCTGACGGGCATTCTGGAACACGCCTCGGAAAGCACAGGCACGCACCCCGACATCACCAAAGGACGCGCTGGCTCGCCATACGCCGTGACCGATTATCGCGCTGTGGACCCCGATTTGGGCACGATGACCGATTTCGAGCAATTGGTCGAGCGCATTCATCAACACGGAATGAAGGTGGTTATCGACTTCATTCCCAATCATTTGGCGCGACAAAACAAAGGCTTCGACCCTTGCAATTTTTATTATTGTGAGGGGCAGGCTTTTGTTTGTCCTCGTAAAACGGTGGAACCGTTTTACGAGGAATTTCCAGCCAAGGCGACCGGCAACAATGTCTTCGCGCCCAACCCGAGCCTCAACGATTGGTACGACACCGTCAAATTGAACTACGACGAGCACGACACTTGGGAGAAAATGCTGGCCATTCTGCGGTTTTGGTGCGCCAAGCAGGTTGATGGTTTCCGCGTGGATATGGCGGAGATGGTGCCCGTGGCGTTTTGGCAGTGGGCGATTGGGAAATTGCGGGCGGATTATCAACCCATAATGATTGCAGAGGTCTATCAACCAGCGCTTTATAAGCCTTTCATTGAGGCGGGTTTCGATTATTTGTATGATAAGGTCGGGCTGTACAACACTTTGGAGAATATCCTTTGCCACGGTCACGAGGCGAAGGAAATCTCGCAGGTGTGGAAGGATTTGGACGGCTTGGATGCCCACATGCTGCGTTTCATGGAAAACCACGACGAGAAGCGTTTGGCCTCGCCGCAATTCGTTGGAGATGCTTTTGCCGCCTTGCCCGCCGTGACGCTTTCCGCCTTGATGAACACGGGACCGTTTATGGTTTACAACGGCCAAGAAAGCGGTGAAAATGCCAACGGTGCCGTGGGTTACAGTGGCGATGACGGGCGCACTTCCATCTTCGACTACTACCACATGCCGCAACATCAAAAGTGGATGAACGGCGGCAAATTCGATGGCGGCCAGTTTGACGAAAAACAGAAGAAGTTGTTTGCTTATTATCGTAACCTGCTGCATTTCAGAATGGAGCATTCCGCCATCAGCGAAGGCAAGTTCTACGATTTGATGTGGTGCAACCCGTGGTATTCCAATTTCGACCCGCAGTTTGTCTATGCGTTTTTGCGCTATTCCGAGTCGGAGCGGTTGCTGGTGGTCGTCAATTTCCATCGCACCGAAGCCCGTGATGTGGAAGTGAAAATCCCGCATGACGCCTTGGCCTTGATGGGCAAGACCAAAGCCAATGAATTTGACATGAACGACTTCGCCTTGGAGGTGGTTGCCGTGCATTTGGAGCCTTCCGAGACGAAAGTGATAGATTTGGACAATTATACTGCGATCTTTCAATTCTAATCGGAATTATTTCTTACTTTTGCAGAAAACAGAACGCTATGCTCCCTATAGTTGAACAAGACCCATGGCTCAATCCCGTCAGCAAGGCGGTGGACGAGCGCCACGACCGCTTCGAATATCGACTGAATGACATTAGGAACCGCTACGGCAGCCTCAAGGTTTTTGCCTCGGTTCATCAATTCTTGGGCTTCATCTACGACCAGCGGCGCCACGGCTGGTGGCACCGCGAATGGGCTCCGGCGGCGCATTACCTCTCGTTGATGGGCGATTTCAATGACTGGAACCGCTATGAGTTCCCGTTGGAAAACGCGGGCAACGGCCTTTGGGAAATCTTCTTGCCGGATAGCGAGTTTGCCCAACGTCTTGTGCATGGCAGCAAACTGAAAGTGCTGGTGCAATCGCAAATCGGTGAGCATGAGCGTATTCCGGTATATATCAAACGGGTGATTCAAGATGAGGGTAACAAGGATTTTGCAGGCCAGTTTTGGAACCCGCCGACACCTTATTTATATAAGCACGCTGCACCACAGCTGAAAAATGAGCCGCTGTTGATTTACGAGGCGCACATCGGCATGGCGCAGGAGGCTGAAAGGGTGGGAACCTACAAGGAATTCACCCAAAACATCCTGCCACGCATCAAGGCGGACGGCTACAACGCCATCCAACTGATGGCCATCGCCGAGCATCCGTATTACGGTTCGTTCGGCTACCATGTCTCCAATTTCTTCGCGCCGAGTTCGCGTTTCGGTACGCCCGAGGATTTGAAGGAACTGATTGACACTGCGCACGGTATGGGCCTGCTGGTCATTATGGACCTGGTGCATTCCCACACGGTGAAGAACATCCGCGAGGGCATTAATTTGTTCGATGGCTCTGACCACCAATATCTGCACGCGGGCGAGCGCGGCAACCACAACCTTTGGGATTCCAAGCTCTTCAACTACGGCAAGGAGGAGACGCTGCAATTCCTGCTCTCCAATGTGCGCTATTGGTTGGAGGATTTCCGTTTCGACGGTTTCCGCTTCGATGGCGTGACCTCGATGCTCTATCTCGATCACGGCATCGGGACAGCTTTCGATGCGCCAGAGAAGTATTTCGGCGGCAATGTGGACGACGATGCGGTCACCTATCTGCAATTGGCCAACGCTTTGTGCCACGAACTGAATCCGCAGGCCGTCACCATTGCGGAGGATGTGAGCGGTATGCCGGGTCTTTGCCATCCCATTGCGGACGGCGGTATGGGCTTCGACTATCGCTTGGGCATGGGCGAACCCGATTTCTGGATCAAGGTGCTGAAAGACCAGCCCGAGGAGCAATGGAACATGAACGAGTTCTTCTTCACCATGACCAACCACCTGCCGCAAACCAAGACGGTGGCCTACGCCGAGAGCCACGACCAAGCCTTGGTAGGCGACCAAACCATCGCGTTCCGCCTGATGGGGAAGGAGATGTACACCGCCATGAGCCTCGACACGCCTTCCATGACCGTCGACCGCGGCATCGCCCTGCACAAGATGATACGCCTCTTCACGCTCACCTTGGGCGGCGAGGCTTGGCTCAACTTCATGGGCAACGAGTTCGGTCACCCGGAATGGATTGATTTTCCGCGTTTTGACAACGGCTGGAGCTACAAATACGCCCGCCGTCAATGGTCGTTGGTGGACAACGAGAACCTAAAATACCATTTTATGGGCGATTTCGACAACGCTATGCTCAACTTCGTGAAAACCCATCCTGTGATGCAAACGCCGCCCGCGTGGATGCTCCATGCCGACGAGGAGAACAAGACCATCGTTTTCGAGCGCGGCAACCTGATTTTCGTCTTCAACTGGGGTCCAAATTCTCTTCCCGATTACGAAATCCCCGTGCGGCAAACGGGTGATTACCAGATTGTTCTTACCACCGATGACAAGGCTTTCGGCGGCTTCGGCAACATTGACGCGAGCGTGAAATTCCCTTCCGAGAAGAAAGGCGACAGCATTACGATGAAAGTCTATAATGTGAGCCGTGTGGCGACCGTCTATCAGCGCATCCCATAAACGAAAAAGGCCACCCGAAGGCAGCCTTTTCGTCGTAGAGACGCATACGTCTCGCATTTGTTTTAGAAATTGTAATAAAGTCTGATTTGGGGAGCTGCCAGGTCGCCATCCAAAAGGAAACCATCGGTGCCATAAAAGTTATGGTCGTAGCCAACCTTGCAGAAGCGGAAAGCAGCGGTAAACTTCTCCGTGGCTTGCCATGCGATACCAGGTTGCAGCGTTACGGCATAGTCGCGAGCATCGTCAAGTAAGCCAAAGTCGCCGCAAAGATCCACAAACAAGGAGAACTTTTTCCCAATGGTGCCAGCAACGTAGCGAACGTAAGGCTGAAGCGCCAGGGCGTTGGTGGTGTTGGTAATCTCGTTACCGAGCAAATCGGTTCCTTTTACTTGGTTGAAGTTGTAACTAGCACCAAGGGCAATTTGCCATTTGTTGTTGATGGCATAACCCACCTCAGGAGCGATGGAAAAACTCGTGTGGTTCTTCTGAACACTGGCGCCGAGACCGCCGCCAATCCAGAGTTGTGCATTCGCGCTCATGATGCCTACGAAGGCAAGAGCTAAGGTCAAAAATAATTTCTTCATTTCTTTGATAATTTTAGGTTGAACATTGAGTGAATTGATTTCTGTTTTTATTGAACCGGACGGTAATTATCAATTTCCGTGCCAGAATTATTTCTCGATGAACGCAATCGTCTCGCCCTTGCTGACGCGCTTGCCTTGGTCGGCCGTGGCTTCCACGATTTTGCCGGGCCAAAGGGCATAGACGGGCTCCAAGCCGAGGTTCGTTTGGATGGCGCACAGCAGGTCGCCTTCCTTGTAGACGGTGCCGGGAGCGGGCGCAATCGACTTGTCGTCGAAATCGACTTCCCACATCACCACGCCGCTCACGGGGGCGATAACGGGTTCTGCATTCGGGTGACGCAAGGCGCGCAGGTCCGGAATCTTGGCCTCGCCGCCTGCCTTTTCGAACTTGGCCTTCATCTTGGCTTCCAGCTCTTGGTTGAAACGACGCTTGGCCTCGCCCGACTTGTACTCGCGGTACTGCTTCTCGTGCATGGCAAACTCGAATAGTTCCTCGTCGTCCTGACCGCGGTCCCAGCCTTCCTTCTTCATCTCCTCGATGAAGTGAGGTAGCTCGTTCGGATAGTTGTCCTGCGGGTTACCGGTGAAGAACTCGCGATTTTGTTTCTTGGCCAATTCCACGATTTCGGGAGCCAAAGTGCCCGGCAGCTTGCCCGACTTGCCGAGGATCATGCCCCACATGGCGTCGTCGAGGTCGCTGAAGTCGGGCTTGCCCATGCTGCGACCGATGAGGTTCTTCAGGGCGATGTTCTTGGTGTATTGGCTGAACGGCGTCACCAAAGGCGGGTTGCCCACCATGGGCCAGATGCGTTGCACTTCGTCGAAGAGCTCGACGAGCAACTCGTCTTCACTGAGTTCGGCCTTGCCTTGTGCTTTGTAGTTCATGTTGATGAGCGCATGGGCACCCTTGAGGTCGGCCATCAGCGAGCCCATCATGCCACCCGGAAGGCCGCTCCCCAACATCAATGAGTTGATATAACGGTTGCGCGGGTCGATCCAGTAGCCGAGGAAGTCGTCCATGAAGCTCTGCGTCATGCTGCGGGCAGCCATATAGCTCTTCATGTTGATTTCTTTGACGAGGAAACCAGCGTCTTTCAGCATGGCTTGCACGCTGATGACGTCGGGATGGACCGTGCCCCACGACAGCGGCTCCATGGCCACGTCGACGTAGTCACAGCCCGCTTTGCACACTTCAAGCACTGAGGCCATCGAGAGGCCGGGCGTGGTGTGGCCGTGGTATTGCACCTTGATTTCAGGGTGACTCTTCTTGATATGCTCGACGATGCGACCCAATGAATACGGACGACCCACGCCAGCCATGTCCTTCAGCGCGATTTCCTTGGCACCGGCGGCGATGAGTTCGTCGGCCATTTTCATGTAATATTCGGCCGTGTGCACCTGCGAGTAGGTGATGCTCATGGCGGCTTGCGAGATCATACCGGCTTCGTTGGCCCATTGGATGGACGGGATGATGTTGCGCACGTCATTCAGTCCGCAGAAGATGCGGGTGATGTCGACGCCTTGGGCTTTCTTCACCTTATACATCAATTGACGTACATCGGCAGGCACAGGGTTCATTCTCAAAGCATTGAGGGCACGGTCGAGCATGTGGCACTCGATGCCGCCCTTGTGCAAAGCCGCCGTGAAGGCGCGGACGGACGGGTTGGGGTTCTCGCCGTAGAGCAGGTTCACCTGCTCGGCGGCGCCACCGTTGGTCTCCACACGGTCGAAGCAGCCCATGTCGATAATCAGAGGAGCAATCTGTTCCAGTTGGTCCTTGCGTGGCACGTATTTGCCTGACGACTGCCACATATCGCGGTAAACCAGGCTGAATTTGACTTCTTTTTTCATTATTTATTGGTGTTTTTAGACGATTTTGATTGGGACGGCAAAGGTACAATTTTTCCCGCGAACAAATTCAAAAAATCGCCTCATTTCGCTTGTACATTCAAAAAAGTCGTATATTTGCATGATCGTTTCAATAAAATGTTTCCCAATAAAAGCGTTATATGAAAAAACTGACTATTGCCTTTATGGCTGCGATGATGTTTGTGGCGATGTTCGCTTGCAAGCGCGATGTTTACGGCGATGTGTTCATCAACAGGGATCCCGTGACCTTCAGAGTGCAGTCTGAGGAAGGACAACCTTTGTCGAATGTGAGCCTGAAAACCGAGGAACTTGATGGCTTCGATTATGGCCTCATCGTAAACGGAACGCATTATGCCTATACTGATGTGGATGGGATGGCCACCGTGGATGCAGCTCGCAACAATCCTGATTTGCTTGGAGAGAGTCGTACCACAAGATTCACGTTCACGGCCACGGATTATTCCCTTTTTGACACCATCTTCAATTCTTGGGAAGGCACTATCGACATCGTGCTCCATAGAGAATAAGCCAAAGGCCATTTTTCGGATTTGCATGCAAAAACAAATGAAAGCAGGGCAGACCAATCATTAGGTGTGCCCTGCTTTCGTTTTCGCAGGTAGAGACGTAGCGCGCTACGTCTCTACAAATGTCAAATTCTATCAAAACAATCCTTCCAAAATATTGTCCTCCACCAAATTCGGCAAAGTAACCTTCAATTTCGGTTCGGCCTCCATCGCGCGTTTAATGGCGAAGGTGGCGCCTTCGTTGCGGGCCCAGTTGCGGCGGGCGATGCCGTTGTTCACGTCCCAATGCAACATGCAGTGGAGCCTGCGGTCGGCATCGGCGGAGCCGTCGAGGACCATGCCGAAGCCACCGTTGATGACTTCGCCCCAGCCTACGCCGCCGCCGTTGTGGATGCTCACCCAAGTGGCACCACGGAAACCGTCGCCGATGACGTTCTGCACGGCCATGTCGGCGGTGAACGACGAGCCGTCGTAAATATTGGAAGTCTCACGGAACGGGCTGTCGGTGCCGGAAACGTCGTGGTGGTCGCGACCGAGGACGACGGGACCGCTCAAGCGACCGTCAGCGATGGCCTTG
Organism: Bacteroidales bacterium; assembly: GCA_017477425.1. Taxonomy (GTDB): domain Bacteria; phylum Bacteroidota; class Bacteroidia; order Bacteroidales; family F082; genus Limimorpha. The sequence goes on along the minus strand of JAFUVT010000028.1, from coordinate 25,265 downwards.
TTGAACTCGGCGGCAATCTTGGTGCGGCCTTCGCAATCGGCATAAAGGATGCGGGCTTGCGAGCCGACCACAAGATGGTTGGCCTGTGCACCACGAATCCATTGGATGTTGTCGCGCATCTGTTGCTGAATCTCGGCAGGAGCCGTGGCAGCGATGGTCTCCAACACATGGCAGGCGATGTCGTCGGTGACGGCGAGGTCTTCAGGCTTGCCCGAAGCGCACACCCAGCGGAAGGGACCGAAGCCGTAGTCGAAGCACATCGGACCCATGATGTCCTGCACGTAGGAAGGATAACGGAAGGTGCCATCGGCCTTCAGGATGTCGGCGCCAGCGCGGCTGCTTTGCAGCAGGAAAGCGTTACCGTAGTCGAAGAAGTACATTCCCTTGGCAGTCAGCTTGTTGATGGCGGCCACATGGCGGCGCAACGAAGCCTGCACCTTCTCCTTGAAGAGCTCGGGATTCTCGGCCATCATCGTCTTCGATTCCTCAAACGACTGACCGACAGGATAGTAACCGCCAGCCCAAGGGTTGTGCAATGAGGTCTGGTCAGAGCCGAGGTCGACGTGAATGTTATGTTCGGCGGCATATTCCCAAAGGTCCACCACATTGCCTTGGTAGGCATAGCTGCGGGCTTCCTTTTTGGCGATGCTCTCGTTGACGTGCTTGAAAAGTTCCTCGATGTTGTCGTGAACCTCATCCACCCAGCCTTGCTGATAGCGTTTCTGCGTGGCGGCCGGGTTGATTTCGGCGGTGATGCTCACCACGCCAGCGATGTTGCCAGCCTTGGGTTGGGCACCACTCATGCCGCCCAAACCAGCGGTGATGAAGAGCTTGCCAGCCGTGCCACCGCCTTGCTTGCGGGCCGCATTCAAAACGGTGATGGTCGTGCCGTGGACGATGCCTTGGGGGCCGATATACATGTAGGAGCCAGCGGTCATTTGGCCGTATTGCGTCACGCCAAGGGCGTTGTAACGCTCCCAGTCGTCGGGCTTGCTGTAGTTCGGAATCATCATACCATTGGTGACGACCACGCGCGGTGCGTCCTTATGCGACGGGAACAAGCCCATCGGGTGACCGCTGTACATGGCGAGGGTTTGGTCTTCTTCCATGTTGGCGAGGTACTGCATCACGAGGCGGTACTGGGCCCAGTTTTGGAAGATGGCGCCGTTGCCACCGTAGATGATGAGTTCGTGCGGGTGCTGTGCCACGGCGGGGTCGAGGTTGTTCTGGATCATCAGCATGATGGCTGCGGCCTGTTTGCATTTGGCAGGATATTCCTCAATCGGGCGAGCGTACATCTTATAAGAAGGACGGAAACGGTACATATAGATGCGGCCGTATTTCTCCAGTTCCTCGGCAAATTCGGGGGCCAGCGTCTTGTGGAACTTGGCCGGGAAGTAACGCAAAGCGTTGCGGATGGCCAGTTTCTTCTCCTCTTTGGTGAGGATGTCCTTGCGCTTGGGCGCGTGGTTGATGTTCAGGTCGTATTCCTTCACTTCCGGCAGTTCATCAGGGATGCCGGCGAGAATCTCTTTTTGGAAATCGTTCAGTGCGTTCATTTTATGTTGATTTTGCTTGTTATTTCTCGAATTTGCAAAGATACGAATTTTTTATCACCTGTTTCCAAAGAAAAATGTGTATTTTTGACCGCAAATAATTCACGATGAAAAAACTAGGTTTACTTTTTGTTACATTGTTGGTTTTCTTTTCTTTTATGAAAGCACAAGAAATTGAAAATCAAACTTATACTGATGCTTTTCAGAAAGCTTATCGGACTTGTCCAACCATTCCTCCAGGCCTGTTGGAGGCCATCTCTTTCACCAATACGCATTGCCATCATCTCACTGATGCTGACTACCATCACGAGGGCCCCGATGCCATGCCCCGTACCTACGGCTTGATGGGCTTGGTGAAAGACGGGAAGAACTATTTCCGTGAAAACCTGCATCTTGTGTCGCGACTTTCGGGCATTTCGGAAGCGGAAATCTTGGAGAGTCCCGAAGCGAATGTAAAGGCTTACGCTATGGCATTTGACAGTCTGGCGAGGGTGGGCAAGGTTTCGGAAATCAACGGATATTTATCTGTGATCCAACAGCTTTCCGAGCTTCCGATAGGGGAGGAGAAGGACGTCTATCCCATGCAAAGCATGCTGTATTCGGTGTGTGTGTTCCTTAACGACAGTCTTCGCGCTGTGGAGTTTGGCTTTCCGAAATACGACATCGACCTGAAAGCTTCCTTTCGTGAACACTACGACAAACTTGCGGCGCCGAGCCTCAAGATGTCGCGTTTGGGAGACTATCCTGGAGCCATTTGGGACCCCGCCCCCGAATGCAATTGGGAAGAACGTACCAAGGAGGTGAGCGCGGTGGTCATCCACGACACCGAAGGCTCCTACGCAGGTAGCATCAGCTGGTTCAAGAATTGCGATGCGCAGGTGTCGGCGCATTATGTGATCCGTTCCGTGGATGGACAAATCACCCAAATGGTGCGGGAGAAGGACAAGGCGTGGCACGCCCGCACCGCTAATGGCTATACCATCGGCATCGAACATGAGGGCTATGTCAACAATCCGAGTTATTACACTGAGGCTATGTACCGCTCGTCGGCCGACTTGGTGCGCAATATATGCTCGCGTTATGAGGCCATCAATGGGCTACGCGTCCACAACCGCGACACACTCGACAATGGCATCTGTCTCAACAATGGCCTCTATGACCTGGGAGGCGAAGGGGCTTGCGTTCAAGTCAAGGGACACCAGCATTATCCCGACCAAAGTCACACTGACCCGGGTCTATATTGGGACTGGGACTATTACTACAAACTTGTCAATGACGGCACTCCTGTCGCCATCCTCGAAGGCGAAGAAGGGCGTCTTGACCATGTCAATTATGGCAATGACGAGCGCGAGATTTGGGTGATTCGTGGTCCGGAACAATCCGTCATACGATTGGACTTCAGCAGTTTCGATTTGGAAACGGATTTCGACTTCCTGTGGATCTACGACGGTGACAATGTCTATGCCCCGAAAATAGGGCGCTGGAACACAAACAGCCCTGGACAGGTTGAATCATCTGGAAACGTGATGTGCATCGAGTTCCGGTCCGATTGCCTTACTACCGATGCGGGCTGGGAGGCCTCTTGGACGGCCGTTGATACGACACATGTCGGTCCCGAAATCATCGAGCCCGAGGCAGGCGTCTTCCCCAATCCCACGGATGGCGTGTTTACCATCCAGTCCAATCAGGAAGGCTTCGTCGATGTGACTGTATTTGATGTATGTGGCAACGTTATGGCATCTGCCCGTTTCATCAAGTCAATTGATATTGACGCAAGCAATTGGGATGCAGGCGTCTACGTGGTTAATTATGGTACTCCCCTAATGCTAGGCAAGGTGGTTAAATTAGTGAAGCTCTAAAGCCTCATTTGAACAATAATCGGCGATATGTTGCGTTTTTCTTTGGATTTTTCCTATTTTTGCAACCTATTTCATGTGAAATGAGAACTTACACCATTATATTCAAGACATTTACGCTCATTGTGTTGCTGTCTCTGTCGACATTGGCAAAGGCACAAGAACCCTGCGAAATCACTTGTAGCGCTGAAATGCCCATTTGTAGTGAGGCAACGGTAACGCTCAGCGTTCCCAACAATTACCTATATTCGTATCTTTGGTCGCCAGGTGGGCAAACCACCAACAGCATTGTCGTTAGGCCATTCGAAACGACGAATTATAGCGTCGAGATCCGTGAAGAGGCAAGTGGTGATTTGATTTGTAATCCCGAACTTCGGGTTGAGGTGAAGCCGCGCTTTGAAGTAGATTTCCGTCAGGTGAAGCTCACCTGCAGCAACCGCGAAGAGGAAAACGGACGCAATGCCCAAGTCCTTGCTTGGGTCGACTCGACATCGGTGGTGTATGAGCCTCCTTTCAACTATCAGTGGGAGGTCAGCCCGTTGCACATCGCTCCCAACGACCCCTCATGGGCCATCGGTTTGGAAGCTTATAAATACTACTACATCCGTGTGACCGACAACCGAGGCTGCACACAACTCGACAGCGTCAAATTGAAAGCCTATCCCAACCCCGTGGTTGAAATCTCCACAGACCCTGGCGACACGGTCTATCTGCAGAACCCGCATGTGACTTATTCCTTTGAGAATCTATCGGTCGACTCTCTCGATATCAGCAATTTTTATTGGATCTTGAATAGCACATACAACATCACTTCGACCGAAAAGGAACCGCGTTTCACCTATGTGGAGACTGGCGACTATATTACGGAACTGAAGGTCTATAACCCCCAAGGTTGCGACACCTCTTATTATAAGACCATCAAGGTGGAGCCTGTGAAACTGAAAATCCCGAATGTGTTCACGCCCAATGGCGATGGCACCAACGACTATTTCATTATCTCTCTGGATGGCGGTAGCGATTTGGGTGGTGGCGGCCTTACGGGTGGTGGTACGCGCGACGATGGCGGCGGTCACCAGTTCGAATACGAGGGCTATGAGCCCCTGAACCGCTATTATGAGTCGTCAGAACTCACTGTCTTCAACCGCTGGGGTCGCATCGTCTATCACTCCAAAGACTACCACAACGACTGGGATGGCGGTGACCTCTCCGATGGCACTTATTTCTACGTACTGAAATGCCACGGCCTGAAACAAGACGCCACCTACCAAGGTTCGGTGATGATTATTAAATCGCAAAGACAATGATTCAACGCAAACTCAATTTTCTGCCATTTTTGGTTTTGGCATTCGGATTACTCGTCTCATGTGGAGACAATGGCGACGACAAGCGACTCTCTACCGATTTGGTGACGAGTCCCATGTCGGCCACTGAGAGTGCTGACAAACAGGCTGTTATTAAATTCGACAAGGAAGAACACGATTTCGGCACCTTGCTCCAAGGTGAGGTGGTGAGTTATTCCTTCCATTTCACCAATACGGGCAACACGCCTCTGATCATTAGCCAGGTAACCTCAACTTGTGGCTGCACGGTGGGCGAGTATCCACGAGAGCCTATTGCCCCGGGTAAGAGCGGTAGCATCAAGGCGACATACAACAGCGCTGGTCATCATGGCTTCCAAAGCCGAACGCTGACGGTTATGTCGAACACGATTCCCGCCAAGAACACCTTGGTCATCAAAGGAAAGGTCCAAACCCCTGACCAGTATTAATTAAGGTCCCTGAGCCTGTCGAAGGGCCAAGCTAATTTCGATCTTGAATCTTAAATCTTTAAATCACATAAAATGAACAACTTATTTATCTTGTTACAGGCTGAAGGACAACCGCAAGGCGGTTCCATGTGGTCAAGCCTCATCTTCATCATCCTGCTCATCGTCGTTTTCTGGCTGTTCTTCATCCGTCCGCAGTCGAAGAAGGCCAAGGAGGAACAGAAGTTCCGCGAAGGCCTGCAAAAGGGCGACAAGGTGGTCACCATCGGTGGCTTCCATGGAAAGGTGACTGAGGTGAAGGACACCACCGTCATGATTTCACTGGCTCCCAATATGGAGGTGGAAGTGGAAAAGACGGCCCTCGTCCAGACTGGCGCCAAAGTCGGCCAGGCCTAATGGAAATGACGGAAAAGTTCGATAGCATCAAGAGTAAGGTGGAGCGCAGGGACAAGCGCTCCATCTGGACTTTTTTTGTTTTTTTGATACTGTCGGCGGCGTTATGGTTTTTGGTGAAACTCTCCGAAAACTACACCACCCAGACTGCTTTCCGCATCCAATTCACTGAGGTGCCTGCCGACAAGTGGATTTCATCGCCCGATCAATCAGCCAAGATGTCGTTGAACATCGATGGCTTCCACACGTTACGCTATAAGATGATTCGCGAGCAAAACCGTGTTGTAAGCATAGCCTTGGACCAAGTGCCTTATCGGCTCGAGAATGCCAACACCTATTCGTTCAGTAGCCAATATGTGGCTGAGCAAATTGCCGAGCTTTTAGACATCAGTCAGTCTGACATCACGATGAACGAGGGTAAGGTTTATTTCAATATGGATATGCTGCAGTCGAAGGTGGTTCCTGTCGTGCTCAAATCCGATATTCAGACGCAACGGCAATATGGCGTTTATGGTATACCCACGCTCGATCCAGCTTCGGTGACGGTGTTCGGCCCCAAGGAAGTCATTGATACGGTAAAAACGGTGAGAACCGAATTGTTGTCAAAGATCAATGTAAACCAAAGCTTTACTGAAATTGTCCCTCTGAATTTGCTGAATGGGCTGATTCGTTCCAATGTCCAAGAAATCAAAGCCGAGGTGCAAGTGGAGAAATTTACCGAGATGGATGTCGCCGTGCCAATACGAGCGACCGACAGCGTCAGAGTGCGTTTCTTTCCCGAAACGATGACAGTGAAGTGCCTCGTCGCCATCAAGGATTATGCTTCCGTAGCGCCTGAGAATTTCGGCGTGAAGGTGGACATGAAACAATTGAAGGATATGCGACCCTTGCTTGACGTGCGCCTCGAAACTTGGCCACAGTATGTGCAAATCCTGAACACCACCCCCGACAAGGTGGAATACCTCATCGTACAATGAAGAAGATCGCGATCACTGGCAATATCGGCAGCGGCAAGTCGTGGGTGTGCGCCCTTTTCGAACATTGCCTCGGTATCCCTGTCTACAACAGTGATGATATGGCCAAGAGAATGTATTTCTTGCCCGAAGTCAGACAGCAGCTGGAAAGGCGTTTTGGGAGTGATTTCTATATTTCCGACACACTGTTGAATCGGAAACACATTGCCGATGTCATTTTTAATGATGAGTCCGCACAACACGACTTAGAAGCCATCCTTTATCCATCTTTGTTTAACGACTTTGAATTGTGGGCCGAAGAGCAAAAGTCAGATTATGTGTTGTTTGAGTCGGCATTGGTCTTCGAGAAGCATTTGGAGGATCGTTTCGATGCCATCGTGCTCGTGACAGCCACCGAGGAGACACGCCTGCGCCGTGCCATGTTGCGCGACCATTGCGATGCCGAAACCATCAAACAACGTATGGCCAAACAATGGCCCGAGGATAAGAAGCTCGCTTTGGCCGATTATGTCATCCAACACGAAAATGATGACGAGGACGAGGCGCTTTTGGAGCAAATAGTCCTTCTCAACGACTTGTTCTAAACATTTTTCTTGTTTGCATCGTTTTTTTCCGTATCTTTGCCCAAATTCATTTTTTGAACAAGACACATTATTAATATGGAAAAATTATTGCTACTTGGAGATGAAGCCATTGCACAGGGCTTCATCGATGCAGGCGGCTCGGCCATCAACAGTTACCCGGGCACGCCTTCAACCCAAATCACGGAGTATGTCATCAACTCGAAGCAAGCCAAGGAACAAGGCGTGATCGCCAACTGGTGCGCCAACGAAAAGACGGCCCTTGAGGCTTCCATCGGCGTGGCCTACGCCGGCAAGCGTGCCATGACCTGCATGAAGCACGTGGGCCTCAACGTGTGCGGCGACCCCTTTATGAACGCCGCCATTATCGGCACGAAGGGCGTCCTCGTCGTGGTGGCCGACGACCCGAGCATGTTCTCGTCGCAAGACGAACAGGATAGCCGCTTCTACGGTCACTGGGCCATGATTCCGATGCTCGAGCCTTCCAACCAACAGGAAGCCTACGACATGGTGCATTACGGCTACGAATTGAGCGAACAACTGGGCACACCGGTGCTCTACCGCATCCCGACCCGTTTGGCCCACAGCCGCGCTGGCGTGGTGCGCAAACCCGTTCGCCCGCAAAACGACCTCACCGAGCCCGCCGACGCCAAGTCGTTCGTGCTGCTGCCGGCCAATGCCAAGCGTCTCTATCGTAACCTCATCGACAAGCAACCCGCTTTCACTGAGGCTTCAGAGACTTCGGGCTACAACAAATACTTCGACGGCCCGAAAAAGAGCCTCGGTATCATCACTACAGGTATCGCCTACAATTACCTGATGGAAAACTTCCCCGATGGGAACTGCCCCTATCCGGTAGTGAAAGTCACGCAATATCCTTTGCCTTACGACATGATCAACAAGCTGTACGACGAGTGCGACGAAATCCTGGTGCTCGAAGATGGCCAGCCGTTTGTGGAAGAGCAAGTCAAGGGTTTCCTCGGTAAAGGCAAGCATGTGATGGGTCGCCTCGATGAGACCATCCGTCGCGATGGTGAACTGAACGCCGAAAAGGTGGCCAAAGCTCTGGGCATGGATGTGCCAGCCATGTACAAAGTGCCGGAGGTGGTCACCAACCGTCCGCCCGCGCTTTGCCAAGGTTGCCCGCACACAGATAGCTACACCGCTTTGAACGCCGTCATGGCCAACCACAAAGGTGGCAAGGTGTTTGGCGACATCGGTTGCTACACATTGGGCTTCAATATGGGTGCCATCCAGACCACCATGTGTATGGGCGCTTCCATCACCATGGCCAAGGGCGCCAGCGAGGTGGGCATCTTCCCGAGCGTGGCTGTCATCGGTGACGGCACCTTCGGTCACAGCGGCATGACGGGCCTGATGGACTGCGTCAACGAGAAGGCCAATGTCGTGGTCGTGATTCTCGACAACGATATCACTGCCATGACGGGCGGTCAGCCTTCGTCGGCCCACAACAAGATCCGCCGCATCTGCGAGGGTCTTGGCGTGGAACCCGAGCACATCCGCGACATCATCCCGTTGCCGAAGAACCATGAAGAAAACGTCAAGATCATCGAGGAAGAGGTGAACTACAACGGCGTGTCGGTCATCATCCCGCACCGCACCTGCATCGTCGAATTGAAGAAACACATGAAGAAATAACCTAAAAGATTGAACCAATGAAAAAAGATATAGTATTATGCGGCGTGGGTGGCGACGGCATCGTTTCGGTGGCCAAGATTATCTCTGATGCCGCTCTCAATATGGGCATGAACCTGAAACAGTCCGAAATCCACGGTATGTCGCAACGCGGCGGTTCGGTGTTCTCGCACCTCCGTCTGTCCGACGACGAAATCTTCGCCGATGTCATCCCTGAAGGCCATGCCGACATCATCCTTTCGTCCGAGCCGATGGAAGCCTTGCGTTACCTGCCTTGGTTGAGCAAGGAAGGTTGGGTCATCACCAACAACGACCCCTTCATCAATATCGGCAACTATCCCGACATGGAGCTGATTAACGGCGAGTTGGGCAAGTTGGAACATGTGGTTTCGTTCAATGCCAACGAGATTGCCAAGCAACTGAAAGCCCGTTCCAACATGGTGCTGTTGGGCGCCACGGTGCCTTATCTCGGCATCGAGATGGAGAAGGTGGAAGAAGCCATCGCCCATATCTTCGGCAAGAAAGGCCAAGAGGTTGTTGACCTCAACATCCAGGCCGTACGTGCTGGCTATGAACAGGCGACAGCAAAATAAAAAGAAGAGATGCTAGCATCTCTTCTTAAGCACATAAAGAGACGCGACTTATGCCGCGTCTCTTTTTTTGACATCACTTGAAGGCATTCTCGCTCAGCCCCTTGCCACTCAAGGCCAAGTCCTTCATGTAGCTTGGGGTCTCTCTGCCGAGGTACTTGTCGACATAAATCTTGGCGAGGTACTGGCCCAGCATGAAGCCATGACCGCGCAGGCCAGTGAGCATGCCCACCTCGGGGTCGACGATGTAGCGAGGCTCCATGTAGTAGCCGGCCCACACCGCATGGAAGCCTACGCTGGCTAGGTTCGGAATCCAGTCGGCGAAGACTTCGCTGACGATTTCCAAGAACTCCTTGCTGTTGTACTTCAGGTTCTGGCGGGCTTCAAAGGCATCGCAGTCGGGCGAGGCGCAGCCGATGACCTGTCCGGTGTGCAGGAACTGCTGGCCGTAGACGGCGCTGAAGCCTTTGTAGTGGCGACGGTCGATGATCATGTCCAACGAATCACCCATCGGGCCCATGTTGGGCAGGCGACGCGTAATGAAAGCTTGGTGCTTCACAGGGTAGAGTTGCGTGTCGATGCCAAGCATGTCAGTGAACTTCTCGGCACCCCAGCCCATGCTGTTCACGAAGTGGTCGCAGGTGAACTCAATGTATTGTTTCTCGTGGGTGCGCACCAAGGCGACGAATTTGTCGCCGCTCTTCTGCACAAACACCAGCTCGCAGTCCTCCATCAGGCGGCCGCCGTGTTCGATGGCGATGCCACGGATGTAGTCGATGGTGCGGCCAGGCGTGGCTTGCCAGCAGTTCTTCGAAATCAGGGCGTGGCTGTAGACGTTGCTGTCCATGTTCCACAGCGGTGAAATCTCCTTGCGGAAGTCTTTCTTTTCGATCATGTAGGCGTCGCTCCAGGCACGCGAGGCATCCAAAGCCTTGTAAGTGGCATCGTCGTGGACGAGGTTCACATAACGCGTCAGCTTGAAGTCGATGTTGTGGACTTTCTGTATCTCCTTGAAAATCTCAAGATTGTGATTGGCGATGTCGGCAATGTCGGGGTTCGAGAAGGCTGGACGTCCACCCGCAATGCAGCGCCACGAGGAGCCACGGTCGTAGTTGACCAGCACGGGTTTCTTGCCCGCCTCGGCGAAATAGCGGAACGCCGCGCTGCCCGCGATGCCGCCACCGGCGATGAGCACTTCGACGCGTTCTTTCTTCACATCGTTGCCCGTCTGGAAGACGAAGGTCTCTTTGGCCTTAGGGTTGTACACATCGCCCAAGGTGACTTGGTTGGCCAAAGGTGCACGCGGCGACGATTCGCCCACTACCTCGATGCCATAGCTACGCAATACTTGCTTGGCACGCGACACGCAGCGCTTGCCGCGGCATGGACCCATGCCCATGCGGGTGATGTGCTTCAGCTCGTCGACAGAGATGAACTTGCGGTCGCCAACGGCCTTCAGGATGGTCTTCAGGTCGACGTCTTCGCAATGGCAGACGTAGGCGTCTTCGGTCAAAATGGGTTGGTCGTTGGGTTTGAACACGATCGGTTTCGGATAGCGGTCTTTCAGAATGAAACCTTTCACTTCGGTCATCATTGGCCATTCGGTTCTCCACTTGGCGGTGTCCACCTTCACGCGCGCCACATGGGTCTTGTTGGGCTTGCGCAGCACCTTCTCGATGGTGCCCTCGGTCAGAATCTTACCGTTGTTATCGATGAGATAGACTTCCTTGCCTTCCTCCACGTCATATTCAACGGGCAGGAAGACCATGTTTTTGTTGAGGTCGTAGCCGAAGATGGCCAAGCCCGGGCAGTGGTTGACGCACTGCATGCAGCCGATGCACTTCGTGTAGTCGACGATGGGCGTGGTGTTGGTTGAGGCCTTGGTGATGGCGCCTTGCGGGCAGCTGAACGAGCAGGGGTTGCAGGCGAAGCCATAGAGGCAGTCGAGTTGCACGAAAGGTTTGACGTGCATCCGTTCCTCGTCGGGCAGGTTGGGCTCTTCCAACACGCGCACGGGGCGTTGTTGCGAGTCGATATATTGTCTCGAAATCTCGAGATATTCGTCGTAATTGTAGCGGACGCCTAGGTTTTGGGCCACCTCGAAGGCGGCTTGCTTGCCACGCAGCACGGCGCTGGTGCCTTCGCCGATGCGCACGGCGTCGCCGCAGCCGTAGGTGTAGAGACCAAACACCTGCTTGCCTTTGTTCAAAATCTGGTCGTCGGGCACGAGGCCGGTGCAGATATTGATGATGTCGATGTCGTCGATGATTTTCTCTGTTCCCGGTATGGGCTTAAAATTCTTGCATTCAGCGATGACAGCGCCCACGATGCCCGTGTGGTCGGCGTTGGGGATGGCTTTCAGCAACACGTGTGAAGTCATGATCGGGATGCCGAGGCGGCGCACACGGTTAGCTTGCACGGGGAAACCGCCCTCATGGTCCATGCCTTCGATGATGGCTTTGATGGTGGCGCCGGCCTGCATGCCTTGGTAGGAGGTCAGATAGCCGATGTTGCCTGCGCCCACGGTGAGCACTTTCTTACCCAGCAGCGTGTGTTCTTGGTTCATCATCTTTTGGAAGACGGCGGCGGTGTAGACGCCTGGCACGTCGTCGTTTTCGAAGGTCGGCATGAAGGGCACCGCACCCGTGGCGACCACGAGATGCTCGGCGTCCACATAGCTGATCTCCTGCGTGACCACGTTCTTCAAGGCAATGCGTTTGCCTTCCAGCAGATCCCAAACGGTGTCGTTCAGTAGGATGCCTTCGTGGTTGTCGCCGGCAAGAGTCTTGGCGATGTCGAAGCCGCGCATGCCGCCAAACTTCTGTTCCTTCTCGAAGAAGAAGAACTGGTGCGTCTGCATGTTGAACTGTCCGCCGATGCTGGCGTTGTTGTCGATGACCAGATTGGCGATGCCCAGCTCGTTGAGTTTTTCGCGGCAGGCCAGTCCCGCCGGACCCGCGCCGATGATGGCGACGGTGGTCTTATAGATCTTTACCTCGGTTTGAGGGTTTTCCGAAGGTTCGGGTTGGTAGCCTTTGGGAATCTCGCAGACTTCCTTCACACCGTCCACCTTGGTGATGCAGATGCGGCGGATTTTGCCGTCGACGAGCATCTCGCACGCGCCGCACTTGCCGATGCCACATTCGAGGCTGCGGTTGCGTCCTGCGATGCTGTGGCTGTGGATGGGATAACCTGCTTGATGAAGGGCGGCGGCGATGGTCTTGCCGCGCTGACCGCGCACGGTCTGACCTTCATATTTGAACTCCACAAGGTCTTCCTGTGGGATGTCCAAAATAGGGTGTTTTTCGATTTTGTACATATAGAAATGATTTTTGAGTCGTTATAAAGCGACCGCAAATTTATGAAAAACATAAAATAATGTTTCGCTTTTGCTTTTTTTTTGGAAAAAAAGTCAAGGTTAAGGTTCCTGAACTCGTCGAATGGCCGACTATAAGCGATGGTGCTTCGACAGACCCAACAACCTGCTTTAACTGAAAACTGAATAACTGAACAACTCCTAACTAAGCACAAACTGCATCGTACTACGGCTTCCTTGTTTCACCAAAACCTTCTTCCCCTTGATGAAGTCGCTTTCCAAGCCTTCTTGGTAATGCCGGATGGTGAATAGCTGCAAGCCATCGTTGTATTTGACGCTGAAGTTGTCTTTCAAACTGACTCTCAACTGCCTTAGTTTCTGTTCGTTGCTGTCGAAGCAGAATGAAAGCATCAGGGCGGAGGTCTGGATCATGTTGGCGTGGAGGTTCAGGTCAGCGCAGACGGCGAAGATGGTCTTTAGGTTGCTTTCGTCCATGAAGGAGTAGTCGCGTGGCGAGATGGAGACTAATGTCTGGTTGTCCTTGACGATATAAGAAGGAATACTTTCGTCGTTTCTCCTATGTCCGCCATCAATGACGGAAGGCTCATGGTCAGGATTCAGGAACGACTGCACTTTAAGTGTGATTCCCTTGTTTTGCAGCGGCTTGATGGTCTTGGGGTGGATGATGGTAGCGCCGTAGAAGGCCAGCTCGATGGCTTCGGAGTAAGGAATATGCGGGAGCAGAACCGTGTCGTCAAAGCGTTTCGGGTCGGCGTTGAGCAGTCCATCCACGTCTTTCCAGATGGTGACTTCCTCGGCGTCGAGGCAGTTGGCGAAGATGGCGGCGGTGAAGTCAGAGCCTTCACGACCGAGAGTGACGCTGTGCTTGCCGTCAGGCGTGCCGCCGATGAAGCCCTGTGTGAGGCACACGATGCCACGGATATGTTCATCGTTCAGCTTGCTGATTTTCAGGCGCGTCTCGTCCCAGTCAGGATTAGCGGCGCGGAAGGTGGGCTCGATGTCAGAGATGACATATTTCCGTGCGTCGAGCCAGCGTGTGGGTATGTCGCTCTTGTTGAGGTATTCCTGAATGATGCTTGTCGAGATGAGCTCTCCGTAGCAAACAGTCTGATCGTATTGGTAGTCGTAGGGCTGGTCGGTTTTTTGCAGTTTCTCCCAAAGTTCGATGAACAGAGTGGCGATGCTTTCGCCAAAGGCGGGGGTGGCGTCGTCGCCAAACAGTCCTTGGATGATGCTGTCGTGGTAGGCGATGACCTCGTGCAAAGCCTCCATGCCGAGGTTGCCGTCGTGCTCGCGGAAATTGGCCAGCACCTTCTCCAACATATTGGTTGTCTTGCCCATGGCGGAGACCACCAAAAGAATATCTTCGTCCTTGTGTTGCTTGACGATGTCGGCCAAGTTGCGCACGGCCTCGGCGTCCTTCACCGACGCGCCACCGAATTTATAGATTTTCTTGATCATGTTTTCTTGTTGATGATGCAAAAATAGGAAAAAGCGATTGATCTAGACCATGCATTTGTCTAGTTTTTTAATCCATTTACCGGTGAAGTCGACCTTGATAGGTGTCTCTTTCCTTCATCCGCTTCTCAATGCACCCCAGCACTTCATCATAGCGCAGCTTCATCCAAGGTTCGCTGATGAGGAATCGCGGTGGCACTTCACCCGCAAAACGCTCGATGACGATGCCCGGATTGAGCCTTTCGGCAAAGTCGATGACGAAATCGATATATTCCTCAAGGTCAAAGAGATGGAAATGAACGGGGTGCTGAAGATACTCCTCGGCCATTTTCGTTCCCTTGAAAATCTGTAGTTGGTGGAACTTGACCGTGGTCAAAGGCAGGCGCGAAATGATGTCGGCGGCATCGAGCATCATGGCTTTGGTTTCTCCGGGCAGGCCGAAAATGAAATGTGCTCCACAAGGGATGCCGTATTGCGCTGTGAGTTGGATGGCGCGCTCCGCTGTGGCGAAGTCGTGCCCTCGGTTGACGCGCCGCAAGGTCTCGTCATAGACGCTTTCTACACCGTACTCCAGCATGACGTAATGCGACTTTTGCAGTTCGTTGAGGTACTGTAAAATATCTTCGTCAATCAAATCGGGCCGCGTACCGATGACGATGCCAATGATTTCGGGTTTGGGGCAGCCCATGTCATTCCTTGCGGGGCTTGTGCGATTGGAATCTATGGGCTGCAAAGCCTGTTCATAAATACCCTTCAGCTCTTCAAGCGGCTTATAAGTATTCGAAAACGGCTGGAAATAAGCCAAATATTTATTGGCGCGACGATACCTCCGTTGATGAAATCCGAAGCCTTCCTCAATCTGCTGCTTGATGCTCTTTTCGGGTCGACAGTAGGAAGGGTTGAAAGCGTCGTTGCTGCAAAAGGTACAGCCGCCCGTGCTGATTTTCCCGTCGCGGTTCGGGCAACTAAAGCCCGCGTCGATGCTGATTTTCTGCACCCTTCCGCCGAACTGTTTCGCGAAATATCGGCTGTAACTATTGAATCGGCGTTCGTCGCCCCACGGATAGGTCATGTCAATTGGGGTTTGAATGGTTGGGGTCGTTCAAAAAGGTCTCATCGGTCAAAGTGTTCAAAAACGCCTTCAACTGGGCTTTTTCCTCGTTGGTGAGCCGCACGCCGCCGTCCATCACATGGTGCATCAGCGGACTGAGGGTTTCGGAGTTTTTCACGCCCTCGGAGTAAAAGTCAATCACCTCGTCCAAAGTGGTGAAACGTCCGTCGTGCATATAAGGTGCCGAAACAGCAATGTTGCGTAGGGTGGGGGCTTTGTAGGCTCCTATGTCCCAACGATTTCCTGTAATGGAATATCGGTCCTCAGGGTCGCCGAAATAGTCGTCTAAACCGTTGTTGTAAAACAAGTTGGTGGTCATCAAGGCCAAACCGCCACCACCATGGCAGTGGAAGCAGTCGGCGCCTTCTTCGGTGCAAAAAAGTTCATATCCTGCCAATTCGTCTTCGGTAAGTTCTTCCTCACCAATCAAATAGCGGTCGAATTTGCTGTTGGCTGAAACCAAACTCCGAATGAATTGCGCGATGGCGCGTTCTATATTAATAAAGGTGATGTCGCGGCTATCGAAAGCTTTCCAAAACAATTCGGGATAATCGTCGGTTTTTTGCAACAACTTGACTACCTGGTTGGTGTCGGCGTTGATTTCTACAGGGCTGGTCACTGCAGCCAAGACCATATCCTCCAAAGTGGTCACACCGCCATTCCAGCCCAAGCCCGTGCGGTTCCAGGCCAAGTTGATCAAAGGGAGCATGGCGTGGTGCGTACCTGTTGGCGCGCCAAACTCAAAGCTGTTTTCCTGATGATGACACGACGCACAGCAAGTGATGCCCTCAGCACTGTCGCGTCCCGAGAAGCGATAGTCGTAAAAGAGTTTCCGGCCCAAACCCACGCCTTCTTCTGTCATCGGATTGTCGGCGGGAATGTTGTTTTTCGAGGGGAAATAAGCAGGTTGGGCCAAGTCATAGGGCGTTGTCGGATAGGGCGTTTCCTTTTCTGGCTTGCACGACGCCAAACCGAGCAAAGTCAAGGATACTATGATGCCACAGCGTCTCATGAGCGGTTTTGGGTGCTGGTCCTGATTTGTTCAATCGTTTGTTTCACGTTTTCCCACCTCCAAAAGTGAGGTTTCGGTGCGGCTTTGTGCATCAATCCGCTGAATCCTTTCAGGATATCGTCTTTGGTTATTGCCATATCGTCTTTGTTTTCGGAGGCTTGCTTGATCTGAAACACATCTTGCCCGTTATGTCTCAGCACCCGTTGTGCCTCTTGGTTTTGCATGATGGAACTGCCCCATTCGTCGAAATCGTATACCGTGGGCGTGCGGAACCAATTGTCGATTATCATGGTGATATCAAGTTGGTTTTCAGAGTTTTCTGAAAGATAGAATTCGATGGGCCTTTCCACGATGAAATAGTTGTGATAGAATTGGCCGAGGTCTTCGTTTTGTCCGATGCCAAGATGAATGTTGAGCGGAGCCAGCCGACCTTGGGCGTTGACGTATTTCCCGTTTAGCTTCATGTAGTGGTATCCTCCGCCTAATTGTTCGGGCCAGTACATGTTCGCCTCGGGCGGGTCGCTGAAAAGCTCGCTCTCGTTGTCGTATTCGTCGAGGCCGAAGGTGAAACGTATGGACGTATATTTGCCTACGGGCAGCTTTTTCGCGTGAAGTGTCTGGCTTTCAGGAATGTTCGTGTCGATGTAGAAGATGTGTTCTGTGATTTGCTCAATCGAGTCGATGGCGTCTCTTTGCCGTAATGTGTGCCATTCTCCGTATTCGTCAAGCAATTGAATGTCAGAGAGAAACCATTGGATTTCCGAAATCAGGAAGGTGTTTCCTGCCTCGTTGACATAAGTGAGCGTGTCGGTCATCAAAGGTCCGCCATTGACCGAGTAATGGATGCAAAGGTCCACATTTCCGCGTTCCACTTTTTTCTTGCAGGAAATGGTCAACAGAATCATTGACAGCATGATGATTGGCCAGGTTTTCTTCATCTTCGTTCGATTTCGGCTGCAATGATACAAAAATTCTGCCAAAAATGCGTAATTTTGCCGCTCAAAACAAGAAAACTATGGCAGAATTTAAAATTGGAGATAAAGTAAACTTTTTGAGTACGGTAGGTGGCGGCACGGTCACGAAAATTATCGATTCCCGAATGGTGATGGTGGAGGTGGAAGATGGCTTCGAAATCCCGACATTGAATACCGATTTGGTGCTCGACTATCGCTCCATGCCTGCCCCCAGCAAGCAGCAACAAGCGGTCGACAAGGTGCAGAAAGAGGTGCAGGCCAAGCAACTTCTTGAGCAACAACAGGCTGAAGATGCCCGAAAGGGTGGCTTGCGTCGTTTCGCGAAAGAAGCTGAGAAAGAGGGCGTTTACATGGCTTTCGTGCCGCATGAGCAACAATGGCTCCTGACGGGCCCGCTTGATGTGGTGTTGGTCAACCACACGCCTTACGAGATGCTGTACACCTTTACCATCAAGGAGGAGGACACGTTCCGCAACGTCGACTTCGGGCAAATTGACAAGTTTGAGAAGATTGTCATCGAGACTGTCTCGCGCGACGATTTGGAATATTGGCTCAATGGCGTGGTGCAGGCCATTTTGACCACCGAAACTTCTGATTGCGTGCTGCTTCCGCTGAATGCGCCCTTCTCGCTGCGCGTGGGCCGTTTCATGAAGGAAGGCAGCTATCTGCCCTCGGGCGTGTTGGGCGAGAAGTCGGTGATGATTTGCCTCTCCGAACTCATAGCCCTGAAACACGGCGACAGCGATTTCACCCGAATCATGAAGGAAGGCGTTGGCTCGCAGGCTCCTGCCAAGTCGCTGGTGAAGAAGGAAGCGCCTATCGACAAACATCGCACCGCTCCCGGAGAGGCAATCGTCGATTTGCACATCGGCGAGTTGGTGGACAACATCCTCGGCCTTTCGAGCCACGACATGTTCAAGATCCAGACCGACTATTTCAAGAAGATGCTCGACAGCGCCATCGCCGCCGAATACACCAAGGTGACTTTCATCCACGGCGTGGGCAACGGTGTGCTGAAAAACGCCATCATCGAGGAGCTGAAGAACTACAAGAACACCGAAAACCGCATGGCCAGCATCGCCAAGTTCGGCGTCGGGGCTATTGACGTCATGATCACGGAAAAAGAAAAATGATGGGTTTTGCCCATCATTTTTCTTGTGAACCCGCAGGGAATCGAACCCTGAGCTAAGGAACCGGAATCCTTTATTTTATCCATTAAACTACGGGTCCTCATGCGGAGTGACCCGCCACTCCGCGTATGTTTTCGGCTGGCAAAAATAGGAAGAATTTGTTTATGACGACACGTAAAAAACAAAATTCGATGGTTATTTTGCCTTTGCAGCGTTCTTCTTTGCCCTCATTTGGGTTTTCATCTTATCTGTCATGACCAAGGTCTCGTTGTTGATGCGGATATATGCAGTCCCGTCAATTTCCACGATGCCATCCTCATATGGTTCAACCTTGATGGCAAGCACTTTCTCGTCGTACATGGGTTTCATTTGGAACAGAGCCAGTTCGTCGATGTCGAAAAACTTTTTCGCCTCGTCTTGTATGAATCTCATGTAGGCATCGATAGTATCCATCTTTAAGTATACCATATCCGCTTCAAAACCAACAACATAGCCGAGGTCAGAGACGCCTATGTATAAAGTTCCGCCAGCCTGCGTGTTCAGGAAGCCGCAAAGGACCTTGAAGATGTTTTTCTCTTGGAGGAAATAATTGGGTAGCATACCGTAGTTGGGCGGGTAGACGAATGAGGTCTTGAATTCTTGGTGACGGTCCTCGATGCCCAGGTAGATGCCGTTCTCCTCGTCGAGGTTGGTCTCGTCGGAAGTCTCCATCGACAGGCTTTTGGTGATTTCTTGCTTGATGATGTTCTTGGTGGCGGCGGGAATGATGTCGCCGATGTTGTTGCACGACAACGTCAGCTTGGCGATTTTGGTCAAGGTCTCGTCGGTGCTTTCCTTGATGATGTTCTCCAACGACTCGTTTTCGCTTTCATGGCCATACGCTTTCAGTATCTTTACGATGTTACAGCGGGTTTGGACGACATCGATACCTTCAAAACCTTGCGCGGGTTCTAGCTCTTTAATGAAGTTGTAGTCCCCTTTGGCAAAATGGATCAGCTGCTTCAGATATTCCGCGATGAATCCGATATAGGATTGGTATTCTTCCGAGTTGATGAGGGTGGCCATGATTTTCAGTACGCAAAGCACCTTGAATCTTTCCTTGGGGTTGACCACGGTTTTTTGGTATCGGATCATCATGCGCATCAGGTCGCGGATGCTGCCTTCGTTGAGCATGGTTTTCTTGGCGTCTTCGTCCCAAGAGGGCTCAAACACGAAGCCTTCGATGATCGACTTCTTCACTTTGTTGATGTCGAAATAATTGTATGATTCTCCAATGATGGTCGCATTGATATAGCCAAAATAGATTCCAGTCCCGTGTCCCGTGATTTTCACCTTTCCGAAATCGTCTCTCGAAAAGCGGTCGTCATATGGGGTATGGACCGAATAGCCGTCTTCGGTCAGCCAGTCGATTTGCTTGTCTCCTCTTTTGTTGGTGCCGATGTTCATGACTCGGGCTAATGACACCTTCCCGATATGTTCATTGGCTTCCAGAACGTCCTCGATGAGGTATTTCACAAAGCTTTTCTTGAGGGAAAAGGTTTGGTCCTCATAGCTAGCCAACTCCACTTCGATTTCGTCGTTGATATGTAGGTATTGCGCGAAGTCGATGAAGCTGTAAAACAGGATGTTTTGTTCCAAAAAGACGATTTTTCCTTCCAGCGTTTCGTATTCAGGGTCGATGCTCTTGACTTTGATGGTGTTGTGATAGAGAGCGACGACTTTGGCATTGAGCATGTCGCCTTGGCGATAGGTCTTCTTTGGCCTGCTTCTTGACGGGATGCATACCATTTGGCCGGCGATGAAATCTTTGGTGAATTTCTCCAACGCTTCAATGCTGTTTCCCTCAGTCTTTTTCAGTTTTTCGTTCTTTAAGGTGATCAAGCTGATTTTCCCGTCAAGGATATCGATGGATGGCGCAAGTTGGAAACGCTTGATTTTCATGTTGTCTTCGTTCATGGGGACGATGCCAAGCGTGTCGTTGGCAACCAAGAGCGTGCCTTTCTCCTCATAGCTGAGTTCGGCAGGCGTGGCGTTTTCGAAAGTCATGCTATTGATGATCTTGTGTGCCAAAATCTGCGGCTCGAATTTGATGATGTCGTCCCAACTGAATAATATTCTAGGCTCTTCCTTGAGGATGAGGTTGTCGACCATTAGCATGAGGAGGTCGCTGCACAGCTCGGCAGGGACCAATAGCCCCAACAGGTTCAGCATAGGCATGACCAACCTTTTCTTCGTTGCGCTTTCCAGGTCGGAATTGGATAATAGAATGGCGGCCAACAGCCGAGTCTCAAATATTAGGGTGTCTTTGTCTTGTGTTGCCGACTCTCCAAAATATACGGGTCTTGTCTTCAAAGTCTCAAGTAGGTCTTTCCCGCGTTTCATTAATATTTCCAAGGTGATGTGGTAAAAAGAATCGGCCTTGTTGCTGCTTTTGAGGTATTCAAGCACCTTTTCGAAGTTTTGGTCGATTAGCTCTGGATTGATGTCGAGCCAAAGAGGGACGTTTTTTGTTGATGGATTCATAATTGCATAATATTTAAATTGTACTATAATAACGAGTAGGCAAAGATACGCTTTTCTTTGACTTGCGAAAGGGGTAAACAAAACTTTCTGAGTTGGTGTGCTATAAAAATTCGTAACTTTGCCGCCTCAAAAGTGGGAAAAAATTACATAAAACATTTGATTTATAATTAGTTAGATATGAAAAACGAAAAACTGAAGCAACAGATTCTTTCTTATGCCCTGCTGGTGCTTGGCTCGGCGTTGTTCGCCATCGGCGATGTGATGTTCGTGAACCCTTACCACTTGGCGCCTGGCGGTGTGTATGGTCTGGCCAACGTGTTCAACGCCTTGTGGGGCTGGAAGATTTCAGTGGCAGGCATCTGCATGGACATCCCGTTGCTCATCATCGGCACCATCATACTGGGTCCCAGGTTCGGCATCAAGACGATCATTTCGGTCATTCTGATACCGGTGTTCACCTATATTCTTGAAACCTTGTGGGGCTATGCGCCTGTCATCCACGACGGTGCGTTTTTCGATGCCGAATTGCAGTCGTCGTTGTTCTTCATGGACGGCGAAGTGCAGCGTTTCTTCATGCCCGATTTCTTCCTCAACACGGTGGTCTCCGGTTTGATTTACGGCGTGGCTATCGGCGTCATTTTCCGTGCAGGTGCCACCTCGGGTGGGTCTGACATCATCGCTATGATTGCCCACAAATACACCAAAATCAGCCTCGGCACCTTGGTGCTCATCGTCGATAGCTGCATCTCGCTGACTACCCTGATTGCCTTCGAGGACATCCGACTCCCCATCTATTCCATCATCCTCATCTTCATCGAAAGCAAGATCATCGACCTCGTGGTGGAAGGCGTGAAGAGCTACAAGACGGCCTTCATCGTCACGGATAAGATTGACGAGGTGCGCAGCTTCATCCTCAAGGACTTGGACCGCAGTGGCACCGTGTTTGCCGGTAGTGGCCTCTATCAAGGCGCCGAACGCAAGATGATTTATGTGACCCTCAATCGTGGCGATTTGGTCAAACTGAAGGCCAACCTCCGTTTCCTCGACCCCAACGCTTTCGTCAACGTGATTGAAAGCTCAGAAATCATGGGCAACGGTTTCAAGGCTTTGCCGACGGAATAAATGTTTGAAAAATAACGCTTTGTAGAGACGCAAAATCTTGCGTCTCTTTTTATTGTTGCGTTTTTAGAACATACTCAATCGCCACTGGGAAGTATGTCTGCTCCAACTTGTGGATTTTCGCCGCCAGCGAGTCGGGCGTTTCGCCTGCTTCCAAGGCAACGTGGGCTTGCAGGATGATCTCGCCACTGTCGTAAATCTCGTTGACGTAGTGCACGGTAATGCCAGAATGGGCTTCTTTGGCCGCTACCACGGCTTCGTGCACATGCTCACCATAGAAGCCCTTGCCGCCGTATTTAGGCAGTAGTGCCGGGTGGATGTTGACGATTTTGTTTGGGAAGGCCTTGATGAGGTTTTCGGGAATCTTCCAGAGGAATCCGGCCAAAACAATCAAGTCTATGTTTAGACTTTGCATTTCATTCACAAAATCTTCGCTATTGAATTCTGCTTTGGTAATCATCTGCAGGGGGATGCCCAGGTTCTTGGCGCGTTCGATGGAGTAGGCCTTTGGGTTGTTGCACACCACGTTGGCGATTTCAACGTTATTGTTGTCGGAAAAATACTCGGCAATACGCTGCAAGTTAGTGCCGTTGCCGCTGACGAATATGGATAATCTTTTCATTGTCTGAGTTTTATGGTTACGGTTTCGTTTTTCTTCAAGTCAAACCACACGAGGTAGCCCTCTTCCACCTTGCGGAAATCGATCATTTTGTCTTCCACGACGATGGGCTTTGTGCAGAGCAAAGTCAGGCCTTTGATGGTTCCGCCTCGGTTGGTAAGACGGATAGTGTTGCTGTCAACAATTTGATAATCAATGTTGAGCAGTTTCTCGTAATAGCTGATGTATTCGGGAATGGTGGTGGGCAGCATCTTCTTTTCCTCGCGAAGGCGGGCGATTTGGCTCAAGGCGTAATTGAGGCCGGGCATGGCCACCACGGTACCGTTTTCGTCTAATTGCCATGCGCCGCGCCACGGGTCGGTCCAAGCGGGATACATGTGTGTGATGAATACAATGTGTTGGTCTACAATATGTTGTAAACGTATTGAGTCGAAATAGTAATACCACTCCGAGTCCTTGTTGACCTCCAATGTTGATGGTGTTGACCACAGCAGGAAGTCCTTGCCGCTATTGGGCAACCAGGTGATTTGTCGGTTGGGCAGGGCATCGCCAAAGCCATCGTAGGGCTGCACGAAATGGCTGTCGAAATGGTATTGCTCCATGCGGTTTTCTTCGTAATAGGCGTTCCAAAGGTAGCGCACCCCGTTTTTCTCCCAAAGGTCGGCGGCATAATAGGGCGATTCGGGCAGCAGGCCGTCGCAAACCATGTCTTCGCGGTTTTTCTCAGGGCCGTTGTTATAGCCGTGGTCAATCCAGGTCTTGGTGTCAAAATGTCGTTTCATGAAGCGCATCGCTTTGGGAAATTCGCTAGGCACGGTGGTGTATTGCTCGGGCGTGTGCAGACAAATCTCAAAGCCTTGTTTTTTAAGGGCTTTCAGCAGGTTGAAGTACTCTCTGTCGCCTTTGATGTTGGCCTGAAGCCCATGGAAGTTACCCTTGCTTGCCTGGTCGTTGGTCACTTGGTCGGGATTCCAATAGAACACGCTTTTCGTGACGGGAATGCCATAGTAGCAAAAGCCGCCAACGGCATCTTCGGGCTTGGTAATGTTCTCGTTTCCAAAGAGTATGGCGCGATGGGTCCTCAAATCTGTCCAGTCAGCGTGCTCGGTGAAGATGAAGGCGGATTGGTAGCCGTCCCAAACGGGCATGATGCGGGGCAAGTCGTGGATGTCGTCTCCGATATTTACATAAATATTTTGCCTGTGGCATCGCCCTATATAGAGGCCACGGCCTGGTTTTTCGATTAGGTCCTCGCACGAAACGTCTTCAAAATAGTCCTCGACGGTGTCGCTAAGCGGATAATGAATCAAGGGATGGTCTCTCCAATACTCCAAATTGATGTAGGCAATGCGATTTGCTGCGTCGAGTTGGATGGAGGCGTAGCGGAACGAGTAATTGCCGGTTGGATGGTAGAGGGTGAAACTTCGGCTGCCTTCTCCTATCGTAAATCCCTCTCTATCAAGGTAATATTCCGATTGGAACTGCGTGGAATCGACATGGACGTTCCTGCGATATACGGTCAAAGTGCTATCAATGAAAGGAATGACGAGGGCTTGCCTGATCAACTTGCAATTTTTTGCCCAATTCTCCAAATGGATTTCCCACTCATGCTTTGGCCTGTCTTCCATACTATAGATATTAAACATGGTAGAGCTAATTCCTGACTGAGAAAACCAAATGCCGTAACCGTCTTTGACGAAGAGGTTGAATTCGCTGATGGTATCGCCGTCAATGATGTATTCTTCGAGCATTCCGAGGGGGTAGGTGATGGGAGCACTCTCTTCGTCATACGGGTTCTCCCGTAGGACAAGACACCCATCCTCATCGTATTCTTTCCGAACAATGCTGTCGCTATTGGGTAAAAAACTCAAATGCAAAGGTTTGACTTCCAATTGTGCATCATCGAACAGCAGCCGCTCCTTGCCTTTGTTCCAGATGAAGGATTTCAACTTGCTGCTTTGGTTGATGTAGTCGGCAGGAAAGTTGAGGTCTATGCGCATTTCCGACCATTCAGCGCTGTCGTTCACGAAGTTGGCCAAGGGGTAGGCTTGCCAGTATTTGGTACCGCTTTCGTCGTCGATGCTGAACACGATTTGGGCTTGCGTGTCTGCCTGAGCTTTGAATAAAAACTGGTATTGGCAGTTGATGCTCTGATGAGGATAATCTTTCCCTGCATCGACACCAACCCCCAAACCGTATTCGTGAATGCTGTCGCAAACGCATACGTAATTTGTTGTGCCAGAAATGGTGTCGGCCACAATGTGCAGGTTGAACCAAGGCGGGTACCAAGTGTATTGGTTCTCAAAGTCGTTGGAATAGGTCTGGTAGGTCTGGGCGTTCATAGTGCCTGAAAACACCAGGAAGGCCCAAAATAACATATAGTAGATTGTTCTTTTCATTTCAAAGGGTTCTATCAGGCTGCAAACATAAGGAAAAAATAAAAACGACGGAATAATAAATTTCCATTCTATATATAATAAATAGGAGTGTGTGGGAGTAGGAAAATTCGGGTTATGTAAATTTTTTCATGTTGGAAGTCAGCGAGATGCGTTGATTGATGTAAATTTTTTGAGAAAAGTCATTGCGGGGAAGGAAAAAGGTAGTACTTTTG
>JAFUVT010000005.1 GCA_017477425.1 Bacteroidales bacterium | reverse complement strand
GCACCTCTTCCCATTCCGAACAGAGAAGTTAAGCCCTGCCGCGACGATGATACTGCGCGAAGGCGTGGGAAAGTAGTTCGTCGCCCACCCACAACGGAAAGCCCGCCGGCAAACGCCGGCGGGCTTCTCTGTTTTCCGGGGGACTAGCCGAAGAACTCTCCCTTGAAATTGACAAAATATACCTTTTCTTGGGCTCGAGTCAAAGCAGTGTAAATCCACCTTAGATCTTCAATTTCTAACGTCTCTTTTAGATTCAACGACGAGTCAATGAAGACGCTGCTCCATTGCCCTCCTTGCGTCTTGTGACAGGTAAGGGCATAGGCGAATTTCACCTGCAAAGCATTAAACCAAGGATTCTTCCGCATCTCTTTGTAACGTTGCCTGCGATTCGGAATGTCCATATAGTCTTCTTCGATTGCCGCAAATAAACGCATGCTTTCCTCGTTAGTTAACGAGGCACTATTGCTGTTCAGTGTTTCTAGCAATATTTTCGCCTCCACGTTAGGCGCGTCGGGGTAGTCGGTAAAGCCGAGTTCCACATCGGCGAAGCGGAAACCGTACATCTCCTCGAAACGTTTGATTTTCCTGACTTCGGCCATGTCTCCGTTGGCAATAAAGTTGATGGCTTCGTTGCCTTCTGCCCAATAGTAGTTGTTTTTCACCACCATCAGCTTGTCGCTCGTGGCAATTTCGCCTTCGATGTTCAGAATGCGCCCACGGATGGCTTGGTTGAACATATTTGCACGTTTGTTCGACTTGCAGATGATGACAGCTTCGTTATCGGAAGTGTTTGAAAAAGAACGGTATAGTTTCTCTTCAAAAGTCTCTGGCTTGATGCGCTGGATGTCTTCGAAGCCTTCGAGATGGAAAATGGGCAATTCGTATTCATACAAGTTCTGTTTCAGCAATTCCCTAATGTCGGTGGCGTTATACAATATCCCTGACTGCAAAGCCTGTCGTTTGACCTCGGTCAGCTCATAGGAGGCCGCTGTGATAGGGAATTCAGTCTTGAGATGCTCACAGTCCAGCGCCGGACTAGCCGAACTTTCAACAGGAGGCAACTGTGCCGTGTCGCCAATGAGCAGCAGCCGGCAGTTGTTGCCACTGAAGACATATCCTAACAGATCGTCGAGAAGACTGTTGCTGCCAAACTCGTGTTGGTCGCCTATCATCGATGCCTCGTCGACGATGAACAAAGTGTTGGTATGCTTGTTTTCGGCTCGTGCAATGCGATAGCTCCCGTCAGGAAAACTCACGGCTTGATAGATTTTGCGATGAATGGTGGAGGCATTTTGCCCTGTGTAGTTGCTGAGTACCTTGGCCGCTCGTCCCGTTGGGGCCATCAGCACATATC
Source organism: Bacteroidales bacterium (assembly GCA_017477425.1). Lineage (GTDB taxonomy): Bacteria > Bacteroidota > Bacteroidia > Bacteroidales > F082 > Limimorpha. The sequence goes on along the minus strand of JAFUVT010000005.1, from coordinate 41,486 downwards.
GCATCCCCATTTCTGGCAAGGTCTTCACTAAGGTTTTTACCAAAGTCGTTTTTCCTGTGCCTGCATATCCCCTAAGGATGTATACAGGGTTTTCCTTTTGCGACAAGAGGAATGCCGCAAAATGATACAAAACAGTGGCTTGCCCTTGTGTGGGATTAAATCCAAAGGATTGTGTCAACTTTTGGTATAGTCGTTGGCGTTCCAGCATGTTGGAGGGTTCAGAAAGGATAGCCAATGCCTATCTGCATTCTTAGATTATTGAGATTAGTGTTGTTAAACCGCCAATAGCTTCCAGAATCGTCTTTATAGGGATTGCGCATGGCATAGGCGAAATCGAAGCGAAGGATAAGGAAAGAGACATCCAATCGCAATCCAATGCCTGCATCAAATGCGATTTGACGATAAAACTTGCGGAAATCGAATTCGCTTTCAGGCATGGACTCGTTGGGGTGGTAGGTCCACACATTGCCTGCATCGACGAAAACCGCCCCTTTGAAAATGTTATAGATAGGGAATCGGAATTCCGCATTCAATTCCAGTTGCATATCGCCGGTTTTTTCAATGTCATTGTTGGTCGGGACATATCCTCCAGGACCAACGGTACGATAGAGCCAGCCGCGCAAGCCGTTGGAGCCGCCGCCATAGAAACTGCGCTCGAAGGGAAGGTCGCGAGAGTTGCCATAAGGAAGACCAAGACCAACGAATTGCCTCATGACAAACCATGATTGCTCGCCGAGTTGAAGATGCTGGCGCAGATCGACGCTGGCCCTAACATATTGGGCGTAGCGGATTCCGAACAATTCATGATGGCCATCATTGTTGGTGATGAGTTTTGTGTTGTTGAACAGTGAAAGCAGGTTGCCGCTAGATTCGAAATCTGTACGCAAATAAATGAAACTTCCTGTTCGATTGAGGCTTTGGCTGCTATAGACGTATGAATAACGAGTTCCAAGGATGAAGTGGCTGGTATACTGGTCTTTCTTCCGTTGGCTGATTTCGTTGTCGATGTAGTCCTGGAAAACGGGGTTAATGTTTGTTATCTTGACGCTGTTAAGGTAGACGGGAGTCAGATTGTGCCCTTTCCGATAATTGCTTTTCCAGTCGTAGCTGAACGAGGCTGTCGAGGTGTACCGCGAATAGTAATATCTCACTTGTCCGTTAATGCCCAATGAAACCGAGGTGGTCGGTTGATAGTCTCGAGCAAATTCGAGAGACGAGAAAGGCCCCAGGAACTTGGGAAACTGGATGCTGGCCGTGATGCCCAGTTCTCGCGTGTTGAAAACCTTCTGCTCGCTTTCAGCGATCTCGGTCCCTAATAGTCTCTGACCTTCCAGGCCTCCTTTGAGACTGAGTTGAAAAGTCTCGGCACCATGAAAAATGTTGCGATTTGTATAGGAGAAGCTCCCTTTGATGCCCAAATCGCCGTCCGAATAGGTGCCGTCGCCTTGCACGGTGAACGAGTGCACGTCGTTTTGTTGCATGGTGATTCGGCAATCAAGAAGATTTAATGAGTCGTTAGGGTTGGGCACGGTGTCGAATTCAATGTTTACATTCCTGAATAGCCTGAAATTGCTTAATGCCTTGTAGGTCCCCGTCACGCTTCTTTGATTGTAAGGCAAGCCTTCAATAATGTTGATGGATTGTGAAAATGTCTGTGGTTTGACTTGGGGCTTGTCGTAATAGAAGAAATCAATGGTGTTGGGACGTTTCCTTCGCCCGACTTCAAGGAAGAGTTGGGCTGAGTCGACCGGCCTGTCATTCCTTCTGAATACAGAGAAATCTGGGTAAACGCTGATGTCCTTAATCTGGTATTTCTTATAGGCCAAAGCGTTGTCTTTCATCCGCATTTTGATGGATAGGGTATGGTTCATGTAGTTGCTGTCGACCTCATAGAAAATGATGTCGCGGTTAAAATAGAAGAAGCCGGAGTTCTTCATCCTTTCAGTGATGAGGTCTCTCTCGTCGTTGAGTTTGTAGGAATTGTAGATGTCACCTTGGCCTATCGGGAACTTGGTGCTATCACGCATGATGGTCTGCCGAATCGATGGGTCTGGGATATCGTATTCGAATTGATTGATATAGTAGGGCTGCGTAGGATAGACATGGTAAGTGACCTTGGCCTTTTTGCCTTTGGTTTTCACCATATGGGTTACTTTGGAGTGGAAATAACCGACATTGTCCAGGTAACGCATCATTTGTGAAGCGGAATTGTTGGCTCCAGCGGCCTCATAATATACGGGCTCGTTGCCGAACGTCTTGTTCAACCATTTCCATAGCTTGCTGTTGGGTCTTCGTTCCGACTTGTAATAAATGCGCGTTCCAAAGTTGGTCTCAAAGGCGCTTTTGTAAGGCTTGAGTGAGATGTAGGACGATAGTTCCGACTTGCTGATGTCTGTCTTCTCTCCTTCAATCTTGACGGTATTTGTTTGCACAAGGTATTTGCCTTCGGGCACAAATCGACTGACACCGCACGAGGCCAATAACATGACCGCGAGCAGACCGAAGAGGATATGGAGCCTTTTGCCTGACATGCAATGCAATTTGGCGCAAAGGTAAGAATAAATCCTTTACACGACTTCGGCCACAGTGAAATTGCTGCCACCGATGAAGACGACGTCGCCGAAGCGGGCGTTGTTCACGGCCGAACGATAGGCGTGACCGACCGATTCGAAGGCCATCCCGCGAAGACCCATCTCGAAGGCTTTTTCGGCTAAGATATTGGCATCCAACCCTCTGGGAATGTCAGCCTTGCAGAAATAGTACTCCGCGCCACGGGGAAGCAGTTGCAGGACACTGTCAATGTCTTTGTCGTTGACCATGCCGAGCACGAAATGCAGCTTGTTGTAGCTCATTTCGGCCAGTTGTCTTACCACTTCAGTTATGCCTGCCACGTTGTGTCCTGTGTCGGCGATGGTCAAGGGGTCTTTGTTGAGGATTTGCCACCGACCCATCAAATGGGTGTTGCGGATGACTTTGGCGATGCCGTCGCGGATGTCGTCTTCCGAAAGGTTGAACTTCGCGCGAAGCAGGTCGAGGGCGCACATCACGGTGGTGAGGTTCTTCTGTTGGTAGTTGCCCATCAGAGGGATTTCGAGCGCTTCCATGTAGAGCTCGCTGTTCTTCCAAATGTCAAATTGCTGTTCGGTTTGCGATTCGATATGGATTTTGTCGCAGTCGAAAATCTGGTCGGCGAAATAAATCGGGCTGCCGCATTCCTTCGCTTTGTCGATGAAGACCTGTTGCGTCTCGGGATGGGTCTCGCCAATGACCACGGATATGCTCGGCTTGATAATGCCGGCTTTCTCGTAGGCGATCTTGGCCCGCGTGTCGCCAAGGAACTTCATGTGGTCGAAGTCGATGTTGGTGATGATGCTTACTTCGGGCGTGATAAGGTTGGTGGAATCCAACCGGCCGCCCATGCCCACCTCGACGATGGCGATGTCGACTTTTTCCTTCGAGAAATAATCGAAGGCCATGCCGACGGTCATCTCGAAGAAGGAGAGTTCCATGGCTTCGAACTTGTCCTTGTAAGTGTCAATGAATTGCACTACGTTCTCTTCGGGAATCATCTCGCCGTTGATGCGGATGCGTTCGCGGAAGTCGCGCAGATGGGGCGAGGTGTAGAGTCCGGTCTTAAAGCCAGCTTCTTGAAAAACCGAAGCCAACATGTGCGATGTGGAACCTTTGCCGTTGGTTCCAGCCACGTGCACTGACTTGAAATTTTGGTGAGGGTTGTCTAAAAGTTGAAGGAGTTGGATGGTGTTGTTGAGGTCAGCCTTGTAGGCTGCGGCTCCAATGCGTTGATACATCGGGAGTTTGTTGAACATCCATTCCAGGGTTTCAGTGTAAGTCATAGAATTGTTTTGAAGTCGGGCCTTCGACAAGCTCTGGCACCTTCATAATGATGCTTGAGCTAAGGTCCCTGAGCCTGTCGAAGGGCCGTGTTTTATTGATTTACTGGTTTATCACAAAAGTATAGGTGATGGTGCCGTGTTGCTCCTCGGGAGCGTCAGGGTCGGCAGCAAAGGAGGAACGCAGGGCAGCTTGTTTGGCTTTTTGCCGCATCTCGTTGTTAATCAATGTGGTGCCTTTATTGGCGACTTCGGCTCGTGTGACTTGTCCAGAGCGGTTGACCCAGATGTCCACCACGATGACGCCTTCTTCCGAGAAGTCATCGTTGGGGCGGTGCAACGATTTCGCACCGCGACCGCCGAGGTCGTAACCCGTGCCGTTGCCTTTACCACCTTGACCTTCATATTGTCTCACTCCAGCCAATCCGTTGGGCTTGCCTTGGTCGCCAGGTTGCCCTGTGATGCCTTCCGAACCACCGGCTTGCGGGTTGTTGTTGCCTTTGAACAACGCCCTTTGGTTAACGGTGGGCTTAGGCTCTTCGGCGGGTTTTTCCTGCGGTTTTGGTTTGTTGACTTTGGGCTTCTCAATGGCAGGAGCTTCCTCGTCGTTTTGGGTGACAAGGTCTTCCTTGCTTTGGCTCTGTTCTTGCTTGGGCTGTGCGGCCATGGGGATGGCGGGCTTTTCGGGCTGGATGTTGCCCATGCCTTGGTCCATCATGCCCAAGTCAACCTCCACGCCTTCTTCGCCTGGGAGCGGCAAAGGCGTCTTGAAAGCCATCAGGAGGAGGAGAAGCACCGCCAAAGCGTGTACCAAAATGGTGCCGCCTATTGCTATGCCTTTGTCTTTCTTTTCTTTGTTTTCCATCGTTCGACCTCCTATCTTTTGGGTGATGTGGCGAGGATGACTTTATGGTTGTTGCCAGTGGCGTTGTTGATTTCGTTGACAGCGTCAATCACGTTGACCACATATTGGACCGGAACGGTCTTGTCCGAGCGAAGCACCACGGTGGCCTGGCTGTCGTTGCCGATTTTGGCGTTGATGAGGTCGGTGAGTTGGGCCTCATCGGCGGGCGTTTCGTCCACGAAATATTGGAATTGTTCGTTCACGTAGACGGTAACGGTTTGCTTGGCCATGGTCTTGCTGTTGCTTGAGGGCAACATCAGTTTGATGGCGTTTGGTGCGACCAAAGTGGAGGTCAGCATGAAGAAAATCAGCAGCAGGAACACCAGGTCCGACATGGACGACGAGTTGAACGTAGGCTCTACCTTATTTCTCGATTTGATGGCCATAATGCTTTGGTTTTAAGCGGGTTCGTTCAACACGTCCATGAACTCGGTGGCCTTGCCTTCGAGTAGGTTGACCACTTTTTGGATTTTGTTGGAGAGGATGGCGTGGAAGAAATAGGCAATGATGCCTACGATGAGACCTCCGACGGTGGTCACCATAGCTTCATAGATGCCTGACGAAAGCAGTGAAATGTCGATGTTGTTGCCCGCCATCGACATATTGTAGAAGGCGCGAATCATACCTGTTACCGTACCGAGGAAACCGATCATCGGGGCGGCACTGGCAATCATGGCCAAGATGCTCACACCGCGTTCCAGTTGCGCGACTTCAAGATTGCCCACGTTTTCGATGGCCGACTGGATGTCGCCCAGAGGACGTCCAATGCGTGAAAGGCCTTTTTCAATCATCCTGGAAATGGGGGTGGAGTTGCCTCTGCAAAGGGCCCTTGCCGAATCCAGCTTGCCGTCTTTCATATATTCGCGGATGCGATCCATAAAGCCATTGTCGTATTTTGTGGCACGCGAGACGGCAATGTAGCGTTCGATGAAGATGTAAACCGCTATGACGGAAAGGATGGCCAATAGGATCATAATCCATCCGCCTTTGCTGGCAAGTTGAAGGAGAGAAAGCTTGACTTCGGAGGGCTGTGCAGCAGCTTCAGCGGCTGCAGCAGTGCCCAAATCATTGACTGTTTGTTGGATTTGTAGGAGATTCATATTTGTAATTGAATTATGTTTTTAAACTAAACAATGTTATGACGTTTTTATTGTCTCATCGCATGTCTATCACATCGACGTTGGGATGGGCTTTCTCGTCGAAGTTGAAGAATTTTTCGTCCAATTTCTGGTCGAATTTCAGCTCTTCAATATGGAGAGTCAAACGGCTGCCGTCTTCCATATAGATGTCGGCGGTTTTGACTTCGTTCTTCTTGGTGTCAATCTTGAGGCTCACGCGCTTGTATTGTCCCTTGGGGTTGGCCAGCTCGACGGTGGCGATGCCTTTTGCATCGATACTGGCAAGGGTGGCTACATAGCTCTCGTCAAGGGAAGTGAACAGCTTAAGTGGGGTGTTGTCGGTGCCCTCGGTGGCGTCGCTCACCATCACTTCTTCTTCGTCAATCAGGTAAGTCCAGATGGTTTTTCCGTCAGAGATATTGTGTTGTTCGGCCATCTCGATTTTGTAGGATTCGCCTTGAAGCCAAGCCTTTCCGTTTTCAGCCTCGCTAAAATTTTTGCCATCGGGACTGAATTGGTAGCTGAAAGTCATCTCAACGTTCTTGTGGCTTTTGATTTGGTCGACGAAAGCGCGGACGAGGACGTCTGCACTATTTTGTGCTGTAACTACTTGTGCTGCAAATAATAAGAGCAGGCTAGCGATGATGTTTTTCGTTTTCATTTTCAAATTCCGTTGTCTTTGTTGTCCAAGTCCCGCAAAATCTGTTCCAAAGCGAATTCGTTGGCAACTTTCACCTCGCGTGACTTGCTTCCGGAGAACGGCCCCACGATGCCGGCGGCCTCCAATTGGTCGATGATGCGACCGGCGCGGTTGTAGCCGAGTTTCAGCTTGCGCTGGATCATGGAAGTGGAGCCTTGTTGCGTCTGCACCACGATGCGGGCAGCTTCCTCGAAGAGGCTGTCGCGCTCGCCATCGTCGTCAATGTCGGCAGCTTCGCCTTCTTCCTCTGGCACCTCAGGCAGTTCGTAAGGTGTTGGGAATCCGCGTTGTTCGCCAATAAATTGCGTGACTTCTTCCACTTCGGGCGTATCGATGAAGGCGCATTGCAGGCGCACGAGGTCGTTGCCCGTCGAGAGCAGCATGTCGCCGCGACCGATGAGCTGGTTGGCGCCGCTTTGGTCGAGAATGGTCTTCGAGTCGACGGCCGAGATGACGCGGAAAGCGATACGGGCAGGGAAGTTGGCCTTGATGGAGCCGGTGATGACGTTGACCGAAGGACGTTGCGTTGCAATAATCAGATGGATGCCAATGGCGCGGGCCAGTTGGGCCAAACGGGCAATCGGGGCTTCCACCTCGCGGCCAGCGGTCATAATCAGGTCGGCGAACTCGTCGACGATGAGTACGATGTAAGGCAGGAAACGATGGCCTTCGGTGGGCAACAGGACGCGTTTCTTGAACTTCTCGTTGTATTCGATAATGTTGCGGCATTCGGCGGCCTTGAGCAGGTCGTAGCGGTTGTCCATCTCGATGCACAAGGAGTTGAGCGTGCGTACCACTTTCTTTACATCAGTGATGATAGCGTCTTCTGAATCAGGAAGTTTGGCGAGATAGTGACGTTCAATGCGGTTGTAAAGCGTCAATTCCACCTTCTTCGGGTCGACCATCACGAATTTCAGTTCCGAAGGATGCTTGCTGTAGAGCAACGAAGCCACGATGGCATTCAGTCCCACCGACTTACCTTGACCCGTGGCACCAGCCATCAGGATGTGGGGCATCTTGGCCAAGTCGAAGACGTAGGTTTCGTTTGAAATCGTCTTACCGATGGCGCAAGGAAGGGCATATTTCGTGTTTTGGAACTTTTCGGAACTCAAAACGCTGCGCATCGAGACGGTCTCAGGTTTGCTGTTCGGCACTTCGATGCCGATGGTGCCTTTGCCTGGAATCGGGGCGATGATACGGATGCCGAGGGCGGCCAAACTCAGTGCGATGTCGTCTTCCAAGTTCTTGATTTTCGAAATTCTGACACCGGCGGCGGGCACGATTTCATATAAGGTGACCGTGGGACCAATGGTCGCTTTGATCTTGTCGATGGCGATGCCGTAGTTGCCCAAAGTCTCCACGATTTTGTTTTTGTTGGCGTTCAGTTCTTCTTCGTTGATTTCCGACTTCTTGCCACCGTAGTCGTTGAGCATATCCAAAGTCGGGAACTTGAAGTCGCGCAACTCATAACGCGGATCAAAAGGCGTGTCAATAGTGTGGTGTTCAATGTTTTGGGCCTTTTCGACGGTCTCCTCCTTCGGTGTGTCCTCAATGACCAATTTCACCTCGTTTTCAGCGTCTTTTGGCTTTTCGATTGTGGTCTCTTTCGGCTTTTCGGTGGTGGTCACTGAAGGCTTGACGTCATCGTCGGTTTCCACAATGGTTTCAACTGAAATGATTGGGTTTTGTAGCTGTGTGGTTTCTACAGTAGTTTGTGTATCAGTGCTTTGCTTGTTGACTAATACGTTTTCCTTCGGTTTCTGGCTTTCTTTTTCCTCGCCGTCGTTGGTCACGATTTCCAAATCAGGGTTCTTGATGTGGGCGGTGACGGGAGGAAGGTCGGGACGATCGTAAGGGTCATTGTGTTCGGAAAAACCGTCATTCGAGTCGAATTCAGGGTCGACGATAGGTTCGTTATTGCCATTTTGCTGTCTTTCAAGCTCTTCCTTGATGCGTTGCTCGGCAAGAATGGCGGCTTGTTGACGTTTTTCCGCTTCTCGTTTCTCGCGCAACTGCTTGATATGGTTGAGCGTCAGATTGAATTGGTAAACCGCGAAGACCAGGAACAGGAAGATGAGCACAAGCAGTACGCCAATCCAGCCTGTGTAGGTTTCAAGGATGTTGTTGAGCCACAGCCCGACTGCACCGCCAAAGATGGCGCAGGAAGAAAGGCCGCATTTGTCGCCCGAAAGGAACCCGAAGAACAGCGGCAGCCAAACTAGGCACATCAGGGCGTATTTCCAAAGGGTCCACATCTTGATTTTGGCGTTGTCGGTCAGCCATAAACCAATGAGTGCCAACAGATAAACAAAGAAGAATGCACCGATACCAAACGACTCCTTGATGAGCGTTTGCGCCAGGAACACGCCAGCGCTGCCCGTCCGGTTTTCGATATGGACATCCTGACTGAAGATTTTGTAGCCGTATTCTTGGTGATGGCCACTGAAGAAGCTCACCAAGTAGGAGATGAAAGCGAGGCCCAAAAACACGGCGAGGATGATGAACAGAATGCCGATGACGCGCTTGATGCGTCCGTCGGGGGCTTTCTCCTCGGTTTCAGGCTTTTGTTTCTTTGGCGTTTTGCTTTTCGGCGTTTTTTCGGCCTTTTTTGGGGCTTCTTTTTTGGGCGATTCGTCAATCGGGGCCTCGATGATTTCGTGCAACTCCTCCAAAGACTGCGGTTCGGTTAGTTTCTTCTTGAAAGTGTTCTCTTTACGGTTGTTTCCTGCGGTCATTTTCTTTCTTCGTTTGGAAGTGCAAAGGTAGTCAAAATTGTTGGTTTTGGCATACAAAAAACAAAACAATCTTACAGTTTTTGTAAGATTGTTTTGCCTTTTTGATAAATTGGGAAAACCTTATTTAGGAATCCTGAACATCCGTTTCCAGCGGATGCCGCCGTTTTCCTTGTCTAAAGAAAGCCAAACGAGCACGGGCTTGCCAACGATGTGGTTCTCAGGGACGAAGCCCCAATAGCGCGAGTCGGCGGAGTTGTGGCGGTTGTCGCCCATCATCCAGTAATAGTCCATCTCGAAGGTGTACGAGTCGGCGGGTTGGCCGTCGATGTAGATTTGGTTGCCCACCACTTTCAGGTCGTGCAACTCGTAGGCGTGGATGATGCGTTCGTAGAGCGGCAATGTGCTGACGTTCAGCGGAACAGTCACGCCTTTCTGCGGGATGTAAATCGGGCCGAAGTTGTCCACATTCCAAGGATAGAGGTCCGGGCGGTTGGGGAAGAGGCTGGTGGAAGTGCCTTGTCCTGGGGCTTGGATGTTGCGCATCACGGAGGTGATGAACGGCAGTTTGATCAATTCGTCGGCCACCTTCGCGCTGATGTTGAGAATCACGGTGTTAGGGTCATTGGTGCGGTAGCCTTCGGTGATGTTGTATTTGTCCAAAGTCTGCTTGTTGATGCCGCCGCTGGTGGTCACCACGGTGTAGTTGTGCTGCATGTTTTCGGGTTCAAAGGCCTTTTCTCCGTTGATAAACACCACGCCATCAACAATTTTCAGGCTGTCACCAGGCATACCGATGAGGCGCTTCACATAGTTCTCGCGCTTGTCGACGGGATGGCTGATGACCTTGCCGAAGTTCTGGTGGTCGTTCCAAACGGTCTTGCGGCCGTATTCGCGCACGAGGTCGTAATAGCTGATGCTGCTCTGGAAGATGTCGCACACTGTGTCGCCGGCGGGATAGTTGAACACGATGGGGTCGTAGCGCTTCATCGTCGATACGCCTGGATAGCGGTGATACGGCAACTTGATCCATTCCAGATAGGATTTCGCGGTCTTGCTGCCAGGCAAAGTGTTGTGCACGAAGGGGAACGAAAGAGGCGTGTTCGGCCGCTTTGGACCATAGTGTATCTTGCTGACAATCAAATAATCGCCAACGCAGAGTGACTTCTCCATACTCGACGTGGGGATGGTGAAGGCTTCGAAGACATAAGTCCTAATTATTAATGCGGCCACGACGGCAAAAATGATGGCATCGAACCACTCACGGGCGGTCGATTTCTTGGGGCGCGTGGTGGTGGCTGGGTCTTGGTATTTGTCGTCTTTGGCGATAATCGGGAAGAAAATGAATGGCAGGATGGCAGCCATGCCTTCTTCCCAAATCTTGAAACGACCGAAGCATTTACCCATCTCGACGAGCATCAACAGCAGCATGAAGAAGTTGATGTAGGGGAAGGCGATAAAGAACCACCACCAAAATTTTTTGTGCTTTCCTATGATTTTCAGGAAGATATAGATGTTGTAATAGGGGATGAGGCTTTGCCAGCCTTTTTGTCCGGCGGCCTCGAATTGCTTCCAGCAGAACGCGATCGGGATGGTGAACAGCGCCGGAACGATGAGAATGAATAATAATAATGACATGTCTTTTGTTGAATTTATTTGCTAACGCGGAAATTGGAATTATAGTATATGGTGCGATATCATTCTCCCATCAAATCCTCCATCGAATAGCATCCTGTTTTCCCTACCAAAAACTCTGCAGCGGTGATGGCTCCCAGGGCAAAGCCTTTGCGGTTGTATGCCTCGTGGGTGAGGGTGAGGCGGTCGGCTTCCGAGTCAGCCACGACGCTATGGATGCCGTTCACCTCGCCGATGCGAGTCACATTTATGTATAAGGAGTGGTCGGAGGGGCTGTCGATGCTCCAATGGTCGTAGTCGTGGTTGACGTTTAGGATGTCGTTGGCCAGTTTCACGGCGGTGCCACTGGGTTTGTCAAGCTTGTGAATGTGGTGGGTCTCTGCCAACGAAAGTTGGTAGCCATATTTTTCCGCAAAACGTGCCAACTGCTTGTTGAGTAGGAACATAATATTCATCCCGATGTTGAAGTTGGGTGCATGGAAAAGACTTTGGCTTTCGTTGAGGCAACGCGTCTTGATTTCCTCGAAATGGTCTTGCCAGGCTGTTGTGCCTACGACAATCGGGAGGCGCAGGTCGAAGCAGCGGTGGATGTTGTTCACCACATGGTCGGGCTGACTGAAGTCGATGGCGACGTCGGCCTTTTTCAGTTGCTCAAAGCGTTCTTCCCATTCCTGAGGGTTGTCGATGGTGACGACGATTTCGTGCTGGCGGGCGAGGGCGGCTTGTTCCACCTCGTGGCCCATTTTTCCGTATCCGATTAAAGCGATTTTCATGATTCAAAAATTAAGTTTGAACGATAGTCCGACTTGGGCGTATTGCGGCATCGGTGTCTCTATAGGCCTGAGGTACGGGTCGATGCTGAGGCTGAGGTCGTCGCTGATGTCGTACGTATAGAGATGTCCATCCACGCAGGCATCGAGGATTTGGAGACCGTACCATGCAGCGGTAAGTATGGTATAGAACTCAAAATCACGGCGATACGATTCTTTGTAGGTCTGCAATTGGCTGTCGGCGTATTTGTTGGCCAAATCGGCTTCGTGTTCGTTTAGGGTGACGTCTTCGGGCAAATCCCCTGTCTTGTATTCGTAGGCGTGGAGGTAGGAGCTATATTCGTAATAGTTATTGTAGGCCAGATAGCCTAGTCCGCCCAAACCGGCATAGACGATGGGCAACTTCCACCATTTGCCGTTGTAGACTTGGCCCAAGCCAGGCAGGCATGCCGACATGATGGTGGCTGTCTTCGCGCTGTGTGTTTTTTTCGTTTTCGAGGGTTTTGCCTTGTTCTCTTCTTTGACGATGGTGTCTGCGGTAAGCACGGCATTGCCAATGGTATCGAACACGACGTTTTGCGCTTCCGTTTTCTGAAATGCGAGCAGCATAAAGAAGCCTATGATAAGCAAAAAACGGCGCGCCATGGCAATCATTTGTTGTTGAAGAGTTCCATGATGCGGTCAAATTCGGCTTCGTCCTTGAAGTCGATGACTACCGAGCCTTGACCTTTGATGTTGCGTTTTACTTTCACTTTGGTGTTGAGCGTTTGCGACAGCGTCTTGATCTTGCTCTTGAAGTGCTCAGGGATGAAGTTGGTTTGCTTGCGTTCCTTGTCGCCTTTGCCCTTGGCTTTGTCGGCCAACTCTTCGGTCTGGCGCACGTTCATCTCGTCCATGATGATTTGCTGGAGGAGCTTCAACTGTTCTTCCTTGTCGGTGATGTTGATGAGGGCGCGGGCGTGCCCCATCGTGATGTGGCCATCGCGGATGGCGAGTTGTACTTCAGGCGGCAATTTCAGGAGTCTCAAGAAGTTGGCCACGGCGCTGCGGCTTTTGCCCACCTTTTCGCTCACTTCCTCTTGTGTGAGGCTGCATTCGTCGATGAGGCGTTGGTAGGAGATGGCCACCTCAATGGCGTTGAGGTTTTCGCGGTGGATGTTCTCGATGAGGGCGAGTTCGAGCATCTGTTCGTCGTTGGCCACGCGGATGAAAGCCGGAATTTTGTCGAGGCCAGCCATTTTCGATGCACGCAAACGACGCTCACCGGAGATGAGTTGATATTTGTTATAACCAAGTTTTCTTACCGTAACGGGTTGGATCACACCTTGTTCCTTGATGGATTGGGCCAACTCGCGCAAAGCGATTTCATCGAATTCAGTTCTTGGCTGGAAGGGGTTGGTCTCAATGAGGTTGATGTCGATTTCGGCGATGGCTCCGGCCACGTAGTTGCCGCTGATGTCGCGACTGGTGATGTCGGTTTCGGGACTGCCGAGGATGTTGTCGAGTCCGCGACCCAATGATTTTCTGATCTTGTCGGGCATGGCTTGTTATGCTTTGGTGGATAGGTTGTTCTTTTCGAGGATTTCGCGGGCCAAGTTGAGGTAGTTGATGGCGCCAATGCTATTGGCATCGTACATGACAATGGTCTTGCCGAAACTGGGAGCCTCGCCCAAGCGTGTGTTGCGGTTGATGATGGTGTCGAATACCATGTCTTGGAAGTGCATTTTGACCTCTTCGACAACCTGTTTCGACAGGCGCAGACGTGTGTCGAACATGGTGAGCAGGATGCCTTCGATGTCGAGGTTGGGGTTGAGGCGTGTTTGCACTATTTTAATGGTGTTGAGTAGTTTGCCGAGACCCTCGAGGGCGAAATACTCGCATTGCACGGGGATGATGACCGAATCGGCGGCGGTGAGCGAGTTGACGGTGACCAGTCCCAGCGACGGCGAGCAGTCGATGATGATGAAGTCGTAGTCGCCTTTGATAGGGGCGAGGAGTTTCTTCATCATCAGCTCGCGTTCGGGCAGGTTGATCATCTCAATCTCGGCCCCCACGAGGTCGATGTGGGCGGGGAGCAGGAACAGATTGGGCGTCTCCGTTTCGGTGATGACGGTCTTTGGGTCGAGTTGGTCAATGATGCATTCGTAAATGCTGGTTTCGACGGTGCGCGGGTCGGTGCCCACGCCCGAAGTCGCGTTGGCTTGCGGGTCGGCATCGATGAGGAGCGTCTTATATTCGAGGACGGCCAAGCTGGCTGCCAGGTTGATGGCGGTGGTGGTCTTGCCTACCCCGCCTTTTTGGTTTGCTATAGCAATGATCTTACCCATATAGCTGTCTGTTTTTACGCTACAAAATTACGATTTTTGGCGTGTTTTATTATGGGAGTTTTCGGAAAGTTATCAACAAAGGGGGATTTTGTTGAAAAGTTTTTCCTGGAAACAAAAAAGGCTGCGATTGGTCGCAGCCTTGTGTTTCGTTATCGGTTCGGGAAAGGATTATTTGTCCAAGTTGTCGAACCAGCGGTCGATGGCGCTGTCGATTTCGGTGCGGGGCTCTTCCTCGCGGTCGTAGTTGCGCGGAGCGGGCTCGTCGTAGTAGTCGGCGGGGAGCTCACCGGTCTCAACGTAGTTGATGGCGTCGGTCAGGCCTTTGGCCACCTTCTCGAAGTCCTCCTTGTAGAGGAAAATCTTGTGCTTCTCGTAGAAGAAGCGCTGCAGACCTTCGTCGAAACGGCGCTTGCTTTCGGTTATGGTGATGTACTTCTCATCATTCTTGGTGGCTTTCACATCGAAAAAGTAGGTTCTCTTTCCTGCTTTCACTGCCTTCGAGAACAATCCGTCCTTCTCTTTCATTTCGTTTTCTTCCATCATGTCTTTCAATAATTTAATGCTTTCTAATAAGTCTTTTTGTGTTTGAAAAGTGGGGCAAAAGTAAGAAAAAAATGAATATTGCGAGTTTTAAGTATTATTTTTGCACTCAAATTCGATTGTTTTATGGAACTGAATCTGAAACGACCCATTGCTTTTTTCGACCTGGAGACGACAGGTCTCAACACCTCGCATGACCGCATCGTGGAGATGAGCGTGCTGAAAATCAACGTGAACGGCGACGAAGAGCAGCGCGTTTGGCTGCTCAATCCCGAGATGCCCATTTCGGCGGAATCCACCTCGGTGCATGGCTACACCGACGAAATGGTAGCCGACAAACCGACGTTCAAGGAAAAAGCCAAGGAAATCGCCTTGTTCATCGGTAATGCCGACTTGGCGGGCTACAACATCTTGAAGTTCGACCTGCCGATGCTGGTGGAGGAATTCCTTCGTGTCGACTATGACTTCGACCTCAAAAGCCGCAATTTCATCGATGTGATGAACATCTATATGAAGATGGAACCGCGCACGCTGAAAGGCGCCTATCGCTATTTCTGCCACGCTGAGTTGGAAGGTGCCCACGGCGCGATGGCCGACACCAAAGCGACTTACGACGTGCTTCGCGCCATGCTCGACCGCTATCAAAATACCGAATATGAGGATGCAAGAGGCAATCGCTCGCAAGGACCGACCAACGACATGGCGCAACTTGCCGAGTTCTCGGCGCACCACAAGAATGCCGACCTTTCGGGCCAAATCATCTTTGACGAGGAAGGCAAGGAGGTCTTCATGTTCGGCAAGCACAAAGGCAAGCGGGTGGAGGACGTGTTCCGCTTCGAGCCGCCCTATTACGACTGGATCATGAAAAACGACTTCCCGCGCTATACGAAAAAGGTGGTGACGGCCATCAAGTTGCGCATGGGCGGAAAGCAAACTAATTTCAAGAGGAAATGAAAATCGTTTGCATTGGCAGGAACTATCTGGCTCACGTCAAGGAATTAGACAACGACTTGCCTACCGAGCCCATGTTTTTCATGAAGCCCGACACGGCCTTGCTGCCCGAGGGCGAGGCTTTCGTTTATCCCGATTTCAGCAACGAAATCCACTACGAGACGGAATTGGTGCTGCGCGTTTGCAAAACGGGTCGCCATATCGCAGAGAATGAGGCTTCTGACTATTATGACGCCATCACTGTCGGCACCGACTTTACCGCCCGCGACTTGCAGAGCCAATGCAAGGCCAAAGGCCATCCTTGGGAAAAAGCGAAGGCTTTCGATGGGTCGGCGGTGGTTGGAAAGTTTCATGAAATCAATAACTTGAGTAATTTGAACGACATTGCTTTCGGTATGAAACTCAACGGCGAATGGAAGCAACAAGGCCATAGTAGCGATATGATCTTCAGTTTCGACAAAATCGTTTCCTACATCTCGCGATTCGTCACGTTATGCGAAGGTGACTGCATTTTTACGGGCACGCCGCAAGGGGTGGGACCAGTGAAGTCGGGCGATGTCCTTGAGCTGTTTTTGGAAAAAGAAACCGTATGTCAATTTGAAGTGAAATAACAATAAACACAACTGATATGAAAAGACTTCTTCTCGTCGCTCTCATGGCGGCAACAATTGAACTCTCGGCGCAACCGCTGTGGATGCGCGACAACGTGATTTCGCCCAAGGGCGACAAAATCGCTTTTTGCTACAAAGGCGATGTGTATGTGGTGAATGCCAACGGCGGAAAAGCCTTGCAACTCACCACAAACAGTTCTTACGAAACCTCGCCCGTTTGGTCGCCCGATGGTCAAAACATCGCCTTTGCCTCCGACCGTAACGGTAATTTCGACGTGTATTTGGTTTCGGCAGTAGGTGGTGTGCCGACGCGCGTCACGACCAATTCGGCCTCCGAAATTCCTTTGGCCTTCTCTCCCGACGGCAAGGAAATCTATTTCTCTGCCCAGATTCAGAAAGCCGCTGAGAATGTGCAGTTTGCGGCAGGCTGGATTACGGAATTATATAAGGTGTCGACCGAGGGCGGTCGGCCCGAACAGGTGGTGGCGGTGCCCGTGTGCAGCATGTCGTTCGACAAGGACGGCAAGTCGTTCCTCTATTACGACCGCAAAGGCAGCGAGAACGTGTGGCGCAAACATCATGTGTCTTCGGTAGCCCGCGATGTGGTCTACTACAACGCCAAGAAAAAAACGCATACGATTCTCACTACCAATGTCGGCGAAGACCGCGACCCGCGTTATTTGCCTGGCTTCCAAGAAGTCGTGTTCCTGAGTGAGCGCAACAACGGCAATTTCAATGTTTATAAAGCTCCCGCCAACAACATGGAAAAGGTGGAGCAGGTGTCGCATTTCGAGACGCATCCCGTGCGCTTTTTGAGCGTGGCTGACGATGGCCTTTTGTGCTATGGCTATATGGGCGAAATCTACACGCAACACATTGGCAGTGAGCCTCAAAAGGTGAGCATTCAAATCGTCAACGACCAAGAGTCGGAGCAGTTGGTGAAACAGGACTTCAAAGGTATCGGCGATTTCGCGTTGAGTGACGACGGCAAGCTGATTGCCTTCGTTTCGCGAGGTGAGATCTTTGTCACGGGCGTGGACGAATACGCCACCACCAAGCAAATCACGCACACGGCGCAAGCCGAGCGCAGTCCAAGTTTCTCGAAGGACGGACGCACCTTGGTCTATGCCTCGGAACGCGACGGCTATTGGAATCTCTATCAAGCCAGCATCGAAAGGAAGGAGGATTACAACTTCGCCTACGCCACCTTGATTGACGAAAAGCCTTTGTTCGAAAACGATGGCGTGGAGCGCATCGCGCCCAGCTTCTCGCCCGATGGCAAGGAAATCGCTTTCATTGAGAACCGTAGCGTGCTGAAAGTCTATAATTTGGCGTCGAAATCGGTGCGGCAAATCACAGATGGCAGCCAGCATTACGATACCGATGATTACGGTTTTTCCTACGAGTGGTCGCCCGACGGCCAATGGTTTGCCTTGACGCTGATTTCGCACATGCGCGACCCTTACTCTGACATCGGCATCGTGAAGGCCGATGGTTCCAAAACGATTTACAACATCACCGAGAGCGCCTACATCGACGGTAGTCCGCAATGGGCAATGGATGGCAATGCAATCATTTATCGCTCAAATCGTTATGGAATGCGCTCGCACGCTTCTTGGGGCAGCCAAAACGATGCTTTCATTGCTTTCCTCAATCAGGAGGCATACGACAAATTCCGCCTCAGCAAAGAGGAATATGCCTTGCTGAAGGAAACCGAGAAGGGCGGCAAGGATAAAAATGACGGCCCTTCGACAGGCTCAGGGACCTCTGATGACAAGAAGAACGACAAAAAAGGTAAGAAAGACGAGAAGAAAGGCGGCCCTTCGACAAGCTCAGGGACCGCAAAAGACGACAAGGAAATCAAGAAGATAGAAGTGGACTTGGAGCATTTGCAGGACCGCGTCATTCGGTTGACGCCCATGTCGTCGAGCCTGAGTGGCTTGGCGCTTTCGGGCGACGGCGAGAAGTTCTATTTCATGACTTCGTTCGAGAAAGGTTACGACCTTTGGGAACTTGACGTGCGCGAAAAGTCGATGAAGATCTTGAAGAAGATGGGACAAGGTGGGGCACAGCTGAAGGTGAAAGGCGACAATATTTTCCTGCTTTCGGGCGGCAATCTGCAAAAGTTGGACAAAGGCGGCAAGTCGACGCCGATAAAGTACGATTCCAATATGCAACTCGACCTTGCGGCTGAACGAGAGTATATGTTCGACCATGTCTTCCTGCAAATTGAGAAGCGTTTCTTCATGAAGGACCACCACGGCGTGGATTTGGCGATGATGAAGGAAGCCTATCACCCGTTCTTGGCCCATATCAACAACAACTACGATTTCAGCGAGATGTTGAGTGAAATTCTTGGTGAACTGAATGTTTCGCACACGGGCTCGGGCTATCGTCCTTCCAGCAAAGGCGATGCCACGGCTGAGTTTGGTGTGCTTCTCGACCTGAATTATAAAGGCGACGGCCTGAAAATCGCCGAAGTGGTGGAGGGCAGTCCGTTCGACAAGAAAAACTCGAAGGTGCAGGCTGGTTGCATTATTGAAAAGATTGATGGCGTGGAGATTGCGAAGGGAATGGACTATTATCCTTTACTCAACAACAAGGCGGGGAAGACCGTCTTGGTGACTGTTAAAGACGGGGGTAAGACTTGGGACGAGACCGTGAAGCCCATCAGCCACGGCGCGATGAACGAGCTGCTGTACCACCGTTGGGTGAAGCACAACGAGGAGACGGTCAAAGAATTGTCGAAGGGCCGTTTGGGTTATGTCCACCTTCGCAGCATGGGCGACGCCAGCTACCGCGACGTGTATTCGCAGATTTTGGGCAAGTACAACCTTTGTGATGGTATCGTCATTGATACGCGCTTCAACGGTGGTGGCCGCCTGCACGAGGATATCGAAATCCTGTTCAGTGGCGAGAAATACCTTGAACAAGTCATCAACGACAGCGTGGCCTGCGTGATGCCTTCGCGACGTTACAACAAGCCCTCAGTGATGCTCATCGGCGAGGCCAATTACAGTAATGCGCACGGCACGCCTTGGGTCTACAAATACAAGAAGATGGGTTCGCTTGTGGGCATGCCTGTACCTGGCACGATGTCGAGCGTCACTTGGGAGACTTTGCAAGACCCGTCGTTGTATTTCGGCCTGCCCGTCATCGGTTATCGCACTGAGCAAGGCAATTGGTTGGAAAACACGCAATTGGAACCCGATGTAAAGGTGCGCAACACACCCGAAAAGATGGCTGCTGGCGAGGACGAACAGCTAGAGGCTGCCGTCAAGGAACTGCTGAAGGAATTGGAGGATTTCCATTATTGGGGGAAATAAGACTGCAATTTTGGCCCAAATCTTGCGTTATTAGGAGAAAACCAATCCTTATGCGCGCAAAGATCATTCTTTTTTTGTTGCTGGTTAGCCTCTCGTTATCGGCTCATACCGTGGCCGAGAGGGATGGCTATTTCGAAGTGGAGCATTCTTGGAAATTCAAAGGGAAGGAATGCAGTATTACGTTGAATATCAGCAAGAAATTGTATGATTATTACCGTAATGACCGCGAGCATTTGGCCTATACCTACAAGTTCAATGAAGACGAGTTGCCGCCCAATTATTTCGGTTTTGTGTTATCGGAGCACGACCGGCCGGTGATGCGGGCCATCGCAGAGGAGTTTTCAAAGACTGCGGCTACTGAGCTTGAACGGATTCAGTTGGCTCTGACGTTTGTCCAGTCGTTGCCCTATGCGTTTGATGCCAATTCGAAAGACGTGGACGAGTATGTGCGCTATCCCATTGAGACTTTGGTGGACGGTTGTGGCGATTGCGAGGACAAAGTGGCATTGTTAGCCGCCATACTTTATGAGATGGGCGCAGATTACATTCTTTTGGTATTGCCTGAGCATATGGCTCTAGGGGTGCATTGCGAGGGAGTGGAGTCACGGCGTTATCTCATGTTCCAAGACAAAAGGTATTATTATCTGGAAACCACCACTGCTGGCTGGCAGGTGGGCGACATCCCTGAGAAGTATTATGCAGCCGAGATGGAGGCCGTCCCTGTCGACGACACGCCGAGACTGCTCATCCGTGGTGTGCGCTTTGAGTCGCAGTCGGCCGCGGTCTTCCAAAAGGCCAATTGCGAGCTCCAACTTGATTTGCACAACCTGGGTCCAAAGAAGGTGACGGATTTGTTTGTCCAAGTGCGCCTCATCGAGAACCGAGGCACCATGGGTCGCTTACTCATGGAAGAGCAATTCAGCTTAAATGACATGCAAGAGGGCGAACAGCGTACGGAGACACTCAGGATGCGCAGCCTCATCAAGGAGCATGGCCTTTTGCAGGTCGTGGTTTCGGGCGCCGAAATCGAGCCTTTGTCATACGAAGTGGAGCTGAGTTATCATCGTTCATGGGGACGATAATTTGTGCAGATGTGCAAAATTGTTGTACATTTGCCTCGTAATTTGAAATGTATGAATGAATTATTGACTCGCACGGTTTCGGGCTTGGTTTTTGGCCTCGTCGTCGTGGCAAGCGTTTTTGTCTCCCCGTGGACTTGTGCTGCATTGTTGCTTTTCGTCGTAGTCGTCGGCACTTTCGAGATGGCTCGATTGCACCAAATGTCAGCGTGGAAGCATGTCGTCGTGGGTGAGTTGTTGGCCGTAATGCCGTTTCTGCTCGCCGCCATGGTCGCTTTAGATGTGATTTCCAAGCGATGGCTCGTCATGGAGTTGCTTGTGCTGCCTTCTCCTTTTTTGTATGCCTTGTTTTCAAAAGGGGAGAATGCCAAGACGATATTCGGTTATGTGTATGCCTCCTTGTCTTTCTTGTCGCTGCCCACTTCCTTGATGTTATTCATGTATCGGACCGATATGTTTGGCCTGATGGCAGGGTCGTGGCTAGTCATGTCGGTTTTCTGCTTGCTTTGGGTCAATGATATTTTTGCTTACCTGACTGGAAAACTCATAGGCAAGCATAAGTTATTTGAACGCATTTCTCCTGGCAAAACCATCGAGGGAAGTCTTGGTGGCATGGTCTTCACCGTTGTCGCGATGATGGCGTTCCTTCATTATTCGGATTGGCTTCCGGTTTTGGAGGGCATGGGATTGGCTGCCATCGCCGTCGTGTTCGGCACCTTGGGCGACCTTTGTGAATCCATGCTGAAACGACAGGCCGGCGTGAAGGATTCGGGCAAACTCATTCCTGGACATGGCGGAATTCTAGACCGTTTTGACTCTGTGATGTTCAGCGTGCCGTTTATTTTTGTTTATTTGCTGCTGCTATGAAGATCCATAAGAGAATCCACGAAGAAGGGA
This sequence comes from Bacteroidales bacterium, assembly GCA_017477425.1. Lineage (GTDB taxonomy): Bacteria > Bacteroidota > Bacteroidia > Bacteroidales > F082 > Limimorpha. The sequence continues at coordinate 20,045 of JAFUVT010000005.1, read as the reverse complement.
CCAAGGCTATCCTTATCACTGTTGGCGTGATTGTGGCCTCATGTTGCCTGGTCAACTGGCTTTGCCCTTCGCAAACGGTTTGGCATTATCTCATGTATGCCTTTGAGCTTGTCGCCCTTGTGTTGACCGTTCGCTTTTTCCGTATCCCGATTTGGCGAAAGACGACCCTCGAAGAGGATGCCGTGATTTCGCCTGCCGATGGTGTGGTTGCTGCCAACGAGGTGACGACGGAGGACGAGTATTTCCACGAGCAGCGTCGTCAAGTTTCTATCTTCATGTCGATTTATGACGTGCACATCAACGTTTTCCCTTTTGATGGCGAAGTGACCTATTACAAATACCATCCTGGTAAGTTCCTCGTGGCTTTCAATCCGAAGTCGTCCACTGACAATGAGCATAACACGATAATCTTGAAGGACACAAAAGGCCGTGAAATCATGGTGCGACAAATCGCAGGGTTTGTGGCCCGACGCATCGTCTGCGATTTGCAGCCAGGCGATCGAGCCGAGGTGGGCGAGGAGTTGGGCATGATTCGTTTCGGCTCGCGCGTCGATGTCTTTCTGCCCTTGGATGCCGAGGTGATGGTGAAAATCGGGGATAAGGTGGTGAGCAAGGAGACGGTGTTGGCTAAGCTGTGATTCCCGTCACAAAATCCGCATTATTTCGAGGAGGTTTCTCACTTCAAAGGTCCTTTCGCCCATTTCCTCTTTTGCAGTCGCGTTGAAGAAGATCTGGTCGATGCCGGCGGCGCGTGCGCCATCGATGTCGACGGCCATCTCGTCGCCAATCATGATGCTCTCGTTGGGAAGGGCGTGTGCCTTTTCGAGGGCATAGACGAAGATTTCGGGGTTGGGTTTCTTTACGTTGATTTCTTCCGAGACGGTCAAAGTCTCAAAATAGGGCGCCATCCCTGAACCGCTCAGCTTGGTGTGTTGCACCTCTTGGAAACCGTTGGTGATTAAATGTAGATGGTATTTTGGCTTCAGATAATCGAGCAATTCCATCGTCCCTGGGACCAGCCTCACGATGCGTGGCGACCAAAAGACGTAATCTTCACTCAGATGGTCGGCGAGTGCGGTGTCGTGAATGCCGTAATGCGCTAGAGGCAGTACAAAACGGGTGCGGTTGAGGTCTTCTTTCGTGATTTGGTTGGCACGGTAAAGCACCCAAAGTTGTTCGTTCAATGGATGATACACCTCGTGAAACTCATGGGCACTGGGGATGCCAAGTTTTTGCAATTCGTATTTCTCATAAATCCGTTCGAAGGCCACCTCTGCGGCGGCATCGAAGTCCCAGAGGGTGCGGTCGAGGTCGAAGAAGACGTGGCGGTAGCTTTTCATTTCGCAAGCATTTGGCGTTGCCATTCAAAAAGGGCCACAGCGGCAGCATGGCTTACGTTGAGCGAACGCGTGGGGCCAGGCACGGGGATGTAGACCACCTTGTCGCACTGCGCCAGCAGGTCTTCGCTCAGGCCTTGGCTCTCGCTGCCTACGATGAAAGCCACATTCTGGGGAAGTGGCGTGTCGTAAATGCAAGTGGCGTTGTCGGAGGTCTCGATGGCGACGATGGCTTTGCCTTGGCCAACGATGTTGCGCAGGTGCGTCTCTTCGCTGAAATACCATCGGATGTTGTCGCGGCTGGAGGCTGCGGCGCGGCGTATCTTGCTCAGGCGGTGGTCGTCCTCGTTGCCGAGGAAGCACACCTCTAGGGCCCCTATGTTGTCGGCCAAGCGAATCATCGCTCCGATGTTGTCGGGCGTCATCAGATGGTCGGCGATGAGGAGTGGCCGCGGCACGTGCTCATACAGCCGCTCTGGACTGAGCTTTCCGAACAGGTCGTTGGATTTCAGGTAAGCCATTTAGTCCACGTTGTCGTGAAGGAAGGAATTCTCGCTGCTGATGCCGTTTTGAGAGGTCGAGTAGTGCGACAGCCCTTCGCCGTTTTCGGTATGGCTGAGGTCGACATTACGGCGCAGATAGGCGGGCTGGTTCTCCAGCTCTTCCAGGCCGCGCGCGGTTCTGAAGTTCATGCTCAAGGCACGCAGACGCTGCTTCTTCAACTGCTCCTTCGGATCGGTCTCTTTGGCTTTCTTGGCCTCGATGACGGCAATCTCTTGCTCGGCGCGGGCTTGCACCTCTTCATGGGAGATGAAGCGCGAGGTGATCTCGAAGCTTTCGTCGTCGTTGCTGCTTGAGCGGAAGGGGTTGTCAAAGGTCCTGACCACGGGGCGCTCCTCTTCGTAACGAGGGGCTGAAGGCGTATCGTAGACGGGTGCGGCTGGTGTGGGCTCGCTGATGGGCTCGAAGAGCGGCTCGTCTTCGGAGGTTGTCGTCGTTTCTTCGACGGGGGTGACCTCTTCGACGGGTTTAATCTCGTCAACGGCCTCGGGTTCAGGTTCGGTAGTCTCATAAAGAGAATGAATGGTTTTCTCTTCGTGTTTCTGCTCCACTGTTGGCTGTGCTACGGGTTCGGCCTGAGGTGCTGCCGCAGGCTCAATAGGGGTGGGAGGCAGGGGCTGCTCCTCGGCTTTCACTTGTCCGTTGAGGTCGTAAACCTTCTTGGGCTGCGGTGCGGTGGGGGCAGGGTTTTGCTTTTCGCTGATGACGGTGCTATAGGGTTTGGCGTCGTGGTTGAACCCTGTGGCAATCAAGGTGACGCTGATGGCTTCGCCGAGGCTTTCGTCGGTGCCGTTGCCCCAGATGACGTCGGAATTGTTGCCGCAGGCGTTTTGCGCGATCTCGAGGATTTCGTCCACTTCGTCAAGCGACACTTCGTTGGTGCCTGAGGTGATATACAGCAGGATGTTTTTGGCGCCTTCGATGTTGGAGTCGTTGAGCAAAGGAGAGTGGATGGCGTCTTTGATGGCTTTTTCGGCGCGGTTTTCGCCTTCGGCGATGCCCGAACCCATGATAGCCTTGCCGCTGTCTTTCATCACGGTCTTCACGTCTTCGAAGTCGACGTTGACATAACCCGGCACGGTGATGATTTCGGCGATGCCTCTGGCGGCCGTGGCCAGCACGTCGTCGGCTTTCTTGAAGGCTTCAGAGAGTTTCATGTTGCCGTATTGGTCGCGAAGCTTGTCGGTGCTGATGAGGATGAGCGTGTCTACACATTTCTTGAGTTCCTCGATGCCAGCCTGCGCTTGCAACTTGCGGCGGCGCCCTTCGCGTTCCATTGGCATGGTGACGATGCCCACGGTGAGGATGCCTTTGTCTTTGGCCATTTTGGCCACCACAGGGGCTGCACCTGTACCCGTACCACCGCCCATTCCAGCGGTGACGAAGAGCATTTTGGTGCTGTCGTCAAGGAGGTTGTCGATTTCGTCGCGGCTCATCTCGGCGGCTTCACGCCCGATATTGGGGTCGTTGCCGGCTCCGAGTTCGCGTTTGCCGAGATGGACGGTCGTCTTCACCTTGCTCTTCAACAGGGCCTGATGGTCGGTGTTGCAAAGCACGAAATCGACGCCTTGGATGCCTTCTTCCATCATGTGGTTGACGGCGTTGCCGCCGCCACCTCCCACGCCGATGACCTTGATGTAGTTGGGCTTTTCCACATCGACGGGCGTGAATAACTCGTCTTGAATGTTGCTGTTGGTCATGTAATCTTCTGCCATGTTGTTAGGTTTTTTGAAGGGTTATTCAATGTTGTCGGGTGTGAAGAATTCGGTGAACGAAGTGACGATTTTTTTCAGGTCGATGCCTTTTTTCTTTCTCGCTTTGCTGTTGGCTTCCTCTTTTTCATCGTCCGCGTCGTCGTGTTCAATGATGTCGGCATCGGTGTCTTCGGCCTGTTTGGGCTCGATGGTGTAGGCCAGGGCCGACTTGGTGGCTTGCAGGTTCTCGTCATGTTCCATGCGTGCGATGGTCTCGATGACGATGCCGATGCCTGTCGAGAACATCGGGCTCGACAACTCCTTCATCTGGGTCTGGTTGAGGTGTTCGTTGGGATAGCCAATGCGCACTTCCAAACCTGTCTTGAACTCGGCCAGTTGTTGGATGTGACGCATCATGGCGCCGCCACCAGTGAGGACGATGCCAGCGATAAGCTGGTTCTCGGTTTTGGCCTTGTGGATCTCGTAGTTGACCAGCTCGAAGATTTCCTCCAAACGGGCTTGGATGATATGGGCCAGATTCTTGAAGGAGATCTCTTTGGGCTCACGGCCGCGGATGCCCGGGATGGAGACCACCTCGTCGTCGCGGTTCTCGCGGGCCAGGGCCGAACCGAACTTCACCTTCACCTCCTCGGCGTAGTGCTTGATGATGGAGCAGCCCGAGCAAATGTCGTCAGTGATGATGTTGCCGCCAAAGGGGATAACGGCGGTGTGTTGTATCTTCTTGTCCTTGAAGATGGCGATGTCGGTGGTGCCGCCGCCGATGTCGACGAGGACCACGCCAGCGTCCTTCTCCTCTTCGTCGAGCACGGCTTGTGCCGAGGCGATGGGCTCAAGGATCATATAGTCCATGTCCAAGCCTGCGCTTTGGATGCACTTGATGATGTTTTTCGCCGCCGAGGTCTGGCCTATGATGACATGGAAATTGGCTTCGATCTTGTTGCCCAACATGCCCACAGGGTTGGTGGCCAGTTCGCCGTCAACGTAAGTGTCTTGACGGATGACGTCGATGATTTCCTCGCCAGGCGTCATGTTGATCTTGAACGTGTCGTTGCGCAGACGTTCGAGCTCTTCTTCCGAAATCACGGCCTCGTGGTTGTCGCGCATCAGCACGCCACGGTGCTGCAGACTCTTGATGTGCTGGCCGGCGATGCCTACGCTGACGCGGTTGATTTCGACGCCCGACTGGTCAGAGGCTTGCTTGACGGCCGTCTTGATGGCCTCGACTGTGTCGAAGATGTTGGTGACAACGCCTCTTCTCACGCCCGTTGAGATGGTCTTGCCATAACCCAAAATTTCAATTTTCCCGTTGTCGGTCTTTCGGCCCACAATGCAGGCCACTTTGGTGGTGCCGATGTCTAATCCGACGATGATTTTTCCTTCGCTCATGGTATTATCGTTTTGTGCAGACTATTTGATTTTTATAACTCAAGTTGATGTTTTTCATGTTTTGTATCTCGTGGCTGTCGGCCTTCTGTTTCATGAAGAGCTCCAGTCGGTTGAGTTTGTCGCTGGCGTTGCAGGTGTCGCCCACAATCACTCTTGCATCGATGCCTTTCACCGTGAGTTCAAACTCGTTCTTTTCGTTGCAAAAGAGTTGTCCGATGCAGTTGCTGATGAATGGGTTACCCTCAATGGTTTTGTGCCAATATAAGGCGTCAATGAGGTTGCGGTCAGCAGGTAGGGTGTCGTTCAGCGGATAGGCGGTCGAGTCGTTCCGGAGGTCGAAGTTGCCGCTGGCAATCAGCACGTAAGGAATGTAGCGGCGGCTTGATGGGATCACGATGCCCTGTTGGGTCACATACACCGAACGGCCGTTTTTTCCATACACCCTAAAGCTGGGATGGTATTCCTTGAAGTTGACGTTGAGCATCCCGTTGAGGTCGATATAGGCGGCGTTGCTTTCGATCCACGGGTTGGCGTCGAGGTGGTGCTGAATGGCTTCCATGTCGACGGTGCCGATGTTTTTTTGGTTGCAATAGCCCCCGATTTCGTCGTGTAACTCGCTCCTTCTGACGAAACCGCTGTCGCTTTCGGGGATGAGGTTGACACCCTTCACGGGAGCATGCAGGTAGCTCTCCCTTGCGAAGATGAAGAGGACGACCAGCGCGGCGGCGGTGACAACCCATAACACTATGCTCAATATCTTCTTTACCATGTCTTTATCATATTTTCCAAAGGTTCAACAAAACGGTCGATGTCGCCAGCGCCCATGGTGATGAGCAGCTCGGGCTTCTCACTCCCAATCAATGCGATAAGCTCCGATTTGGCAACGACTCTCTTGTCGGTCATCTGCACCTTATTCAACAGTGCCGTTGAGGTGACGCCTTCGATAGGTAGCTCGCGGGCTGGATAAATGTCCAACAGCATCAACTCGTCGGACAAGGCCAGGACTTCGGCAAAGCCTTCCATGAAGTCGCGAGTGCGGCTGAACAGATGCGGCTGGAAGACGAGTGTAATGCGCTTGCCGGGGAAGGCCTCTCTCACGGCCATCAGGCACGACCTGATTTCTTCGGGATGGTGAGCGTAGTCGTCGATGTAGCAATGCTTGTCGTTGTTGACGCGGATGTCGAAGCGACGTTTCACGCCTTTGAACGATGCCAAAGCTTGAGCGATAGCGGCGGGCTCGAGGCCTCTTTCGCAGGCGGCTGCGAAGGCGGCTGTGGCATTCAGCACGTTGTGGCGACCTGCCATGGGCAACACGACGTGGGTGGCTTGGCCGTTGTGGATGACGTCGAAGCGCGTCGTCCCTCTCGCCGAGCTTTGGATGATGGCTTGGTAGTCGCAGTGGTCGCCAAAGCCGAAGCGGATGATGTTGTCTACCTCGATGTCGAGTCCTTCCTTGACGATGACGTTTTGCTCGGTGAGTTGTGCAAAGTCATTGAAGCTTTGCACCAGATGCTGACGGTCGCCGTAGATGTCCAGATGGTCGGCATCAATGGAGTTGATGATGGCCAGGTCGGGATGGAGGTGCAGGAACGAACGGTCGAACTCGTCGGCTTCTACGACGATGTCGTGTTCGTCGTCATCGCTGAGCAAGAGGTTGCTCTCGAAGTTGTTGGCGATGCCGCCGATGAAGGCGGTGGTGCTCTTCCCGCACTGGTTGAAGATGTGGGCGACCATGGCCGTAGTGGTGGTCTTGCCGTGCGTGCCTGCCACGGCCGTGGTGAAGTGTCCTTCCGTGACTTTTCCAAGGGCCTCGGCGCGTTTCATGATGCGGAGTGGGCGTTGGCGCAATGCCACCAGCTCGTTGAGGCTGGCGGGCACGGCTGGAGTGTAGACGACGAAATCAATGTGGGCCGGCAATAGGTTGGGGTTGTCTTCATAATGGATGGCCATGCCCTCATTTTCCAATTGTTTCGTCAGGGGAGAAGGGGTGCGGTCGTAGCCAGCCACGGTATGGCCTTGGCTGTGGTAGTAGCGAGCCAGGGCGCTCATACCGATGCCGCCGATGCCTAACATGTAAATCGTATGTCCTTCTCCGTTGTTCATGTGTCTTTATTTTGTGTTTATTGCTTCAACGATTTGATCCACAATATCGTCGGCAGCGTTGGGCCGGGCGAACTTGCCGATGTTGGTGCTCATTTTCTCTTGCCGGACCTTGTCTTGCGCCAGCTTGAACAGCGACGGCACAAGGTCTTTCTCTGTGTCGGCGTTGCGCACCATGAGGGCGGCTTCGGCGTCGACGAGCTGCTGCGCGTTCTTGGTCTGGTGATCTTCGGCCGCTGTGGGCAGTGGCACGAAGATGACGGGTTTCTGCACCAGTGCCAGTTCCGAAATCGACATGGCGCCGGCGCGCGAGATGACGACATCGGCGAGACCGTAGGCCAGATCCATGCGGTCGATGAAGACGGTGGGCTTCACTTGGCTTTCGAGTCCTAGGGCTTTCACCTCGGCCGTGGCTTGGTCGATGTAGGTCTTGCCTGTCTGCCAAATGAGTTGCAGGTCGCTGCCTTTGAAGGCATGGAGCTGGGCGCTGATGCCTTTGTTGATGCCTAAGGCGCCTTGGCTTCCGCCGACGAGTAAGGCGACGGGTTTTGTGGCGTCGAGGCCGAAATAGGCTGCGGCTTCCTCACGGGTGCCATTGAGCTTGATGTTGGCTCTCAGTGGGTTGCCTGTGAAGTGTATCTTCTCGGCGGGGAACCACTGTTCGAGATGGTGGTAGGCGACGCAGATGGCTTTGGCTTTCTGGCCCACGTTACGGTTGGTCTTGCCAGGATAGGAGTTCTGCTCCTGGATGACGGTGGGGATGCCGAGCCAGTTGGCGGCTTTCAGTGTGGGACCGCTGGCAAATCCGCCGACGCCAATCACCACGTCGGGCTGGAAGCGCTTAAGGATGCTGCGGGCCTTGGTCAGGCTGCTGACGAGTTTGAAAGGCAGGGTAAGCGACCTCAGGTCTTTCGTGAACCCGCTAATCCACAGTCCTTCGATTGGATAGCCGGCTTTAGGCACGCGTTCCATCTCCATACGGCCTTTGGCACCGATGAAAAGGATGTCGGCCTTTGGGAATCTCCGCTTCAAGGCGTCGGCAATGGCAATGGCGGGAAAGATGTGTCCGCCCGTGCCGCCGCCACTAATCACCACTTTCAAGTTCTCTTTCATTGTCGTCTTCAGTTTCAGTAATTGCTTGTATCTCTTGTTCTTTGTTCATTTCGTCGTCTTCCATGTTTCTCGTCACGCTGAGGATCATGCCGAAGATGATGCCCGTGGCCATCAAAGAGGTGCCACCCATGCTGACAAAGGGCAGGGGCTGGCCGGTGACGGGCAACAGCCCTATAGAGACGCCCATGTTGACCATGGCCTGCATGATGACGAGGAAGCCCAGTCCGAACGCCATCAGCGAGCCGAAGGTGAGCGGCCGTTTGATGACGATACGCAGCACCCGCGTGAAGAGGATGACGTAGAGGAGGAGCACGATGACCCCGCCTACGATCCCGTATTCCTCAATGATGATGGCGTAGATGAAGTCGGAGTAAGGGTGGGGAAGGAAGTTGCGCTGTTCGCTCTTTCCGGGGCCTTTGCCGAAGACCGAGCCCGAGGCCACGGCGATGTCGGCATAGGAACGCTGCATGTGCTTGTCGTCGAAGGGGTCGATGTTCTCTTTGTCCTCGCCCATCGACTTGAGACGGTTCGACCAGGTCTGGATGCGGTTCTGCTTCTCATGGAAGGTGTCTACTTTCTCTCCAATCGTCAGCGTTTGTGCCTCTTGCGCTTTGCGATGGTGCTTGTTTTCGACGTTGGTCTTGACGGCGTCAAATCCCAGATAGGCTCCCATGCCGACGACCAGGATGCCGACGAGGGCCAGCAGGTGTAGGAACTTGACACGGCCGATGAACAACAACACCATGCAAACAGCAATCAAAAGGACTGCGGTGGAAAGGTTCTCCGAGAAAATCAAGGCGGCGGTGACCACGATGGGAAGCGCCAACTTGAGCAGGAAGTCCTTGAATTTGTAGACCGAGCCTTCTATCATGATCAGCTGTCGGGCCAGGTAGGTGATGAGGATGATTTTCGCCATCTCAGAGGGCTGGAACGAGAAACCACCGAGGTTGATGGAACGGTTGGCGTCATTGATGTTGCGGCCAAACGCCAGGGTGTAGAGCAACAGGGCCAGGCAGGGGATCATCAGCAACAAGGCGATTTTCGCATAACGTTTGTAGTTGATGCGCGAGGCGACGAGCATCATGGCAAAGCCGAAAAGCAGCATGCTGAGGTGTTTCATCAGCACCTTGCCCGTGTCGCCTTGGTATTTCGAGACGGCCAAGGCACTGGTGGCGCTGTAAACCACAATCAGCGAGATGATGGCCAGGATCAGGGCCACGATCCAGATGACTTTGTCGCCTCTAAATGTCTTGTTGATGAAATTCATTGCTCTAGTTGTTTGACGGTTTCGATGAACAACTGGCCACGCTCGTCGTAGTCGGCAGAAGCCGATTTGCAGGCGGGCGAGAAGATGACGATGTCGTCGTGCTTGGCCAAAAGTGCGGCCATCTTGATGGCGTCTTCAAGGCTGTCGGCCATAAAGATGTCTTTGACCTCCTTGCCGAAGACTTTCGACATGTCGGCTTTGACGGCGCCAATGCAGATCAAGGATTTCACCTTCTTGCCAGCCATGCGTCGCAGCTCCTTGAAGTCGGCATGGAGGTCGTCGCCACCGGCAATCCAAATGACAGGGCGAACGATGTTTTCGAAGGTGAACCAAGTGGCGTTCACGTTCTCGGCTCTCGCGTCGTCGTAATACATCACGCCGTTGATGGTGGCGATGTATTCCTGACGGTGGCCTTGGTTGTTGAAGTCGCTCAGGCTTTGCTTGATGCTCTCTTTCCTGATTTGCAAGATCTTTGACGATATGCCGGCTACCATGGTGTTGGGCTGTCTCAGTCGGGTGTTGGCTATTTCTTCGATGTAGGTCATATCAGTTGGCAGTTGTTCAGTTGTTCAGTTGTTCAGTTGTTCAGTTGAGGCGCACGGCCGCGCGTCTTTGCATTATCTTATTTTGAAGGTGATGAGTGTGAAGGCAGCTAAGAGGATGGTGATGATCCAGAAGCGGATGGTGATTTTCACCTCGTGATGGACGGTATTGTAGCCCTCACCGTGTCCCTTGAAGGTGACGGTCGAGTTGGGCCAGGCTTTCTTGAAGTCGCTGTAGCTGGTGCGGAAATGGTCGTGGACGGGTCCTTTCTTCCAGATGCGGTGTCTCTTGCCGCGTTTGAGGAAGAGCTTGACGTCGAGGTCGGAGAGGATTTCCAGCAGGAACACGCCACAGAGCAATGGCAGCAGCAGCTCCTTGTGCATGATGATGGCCGACACGGCGATGAGGCCGCCGATGGTCAGACTGCCCGTGTCGCCCATGAAGATTTGGGCGGGGAAGGAGTTGAACCACAGGAAGCCGATCAGCGAGCCCACGAAAGCAGCCATGAAGACGACCAGCTCTTCACTGCCGGGGATGTACATCAGATTGAAGTGGCTGGCGGTGACGGCGTTACTGGAGATGTAGGCCAAAATGACCAAGGTCAGGCCGATGATGGCCGAGTTGCCCGAGGCCATGCCGTCCATGCCGTCGTTGAGGTTGGAACCGTTGCTGACGGCGGCCACCACGAAGACGGTGAGCAGTACGAGGAAGACCCAAGCCAGGTTGTACATCCACTTGGGGCCCGCCCATTTGAACAGGTCGGCGTAGTTGAGGTTGTGGTTCTTGACGAAGGGGATGGTGGTCCGCGTCGATTTCACGTCGGGACTCTTCACCACCACTTCCTTGTTGTCCTCAATCTTGAGTTGCACGGTCTCATTGATTTGCACCGCAGGGCTGAAACGGAGGGTGAGGCCCACGATGAGGCCCAGCAGGATTTGTCCGCCCAGCTTGACCTTCGGCTTGAGGCCGTCTTTGTTGTGCTTGAAGGTCTTGATGTAGTCGTCGGCAAAGCCCAGGATGCCAAGAATCAAGGTGGTGACGATCATCAGGATGGTGTAGACGCTGTGCAGCTTGCAAACGAGCAACACGGGAATCAGGATGGCTGCGATGATGATGACACCGCCCATGGTAGGCACGCCTTTCTTTTGGGTGTTGTAAGGGTCGGTGGTGGCGTCGCGTTGCGTCTCGACGACTTTCTTGCGTTTCAGCATCTTGATGAACCAGTTACCGAACCACACCGAGATGACGAGGGCCAGGATGATGGCTGTCGCAGCACGGAAGGTGACGTAGTTGAACACACCCGCACCGGGAAAATCGTGTTGGTCCAGATAATTGAAGAGATAGTACAACATTATTTTGCCTCCTTAAATGCTTCCGACAAGACTTCCTTGTCGTCGAAATGGTTCTTTACTCCGTTGATTTCCTGATAGGTCTCATGTCCTTTGCCTGCCAAGAGGATGATGTCGCCTTTCTTGGCCAAGGCCACGGCGGTGCGGATGGCCTCGCCACGGTTGGTGATGCTCAGCACCTTGCGACGGTCGTCATCGGCGATGCCGGCTTTCATCTGGCGGATGATCTCGTCGGGGTCTTCGAAGCGCGGGTTGTCGCTGGTGAGGATGACCTTGTCGCTCAGTTTGACGGCCACGGCGGCCATCTCGGGACGTTTGGTGGTGTCGCGGTTGCCGCCGCAACCCACCACGGTGATGAGGGTCTCCTTGTGGCAACGCACCTCGTTGATGGTCTTCAATACGTTCTCCAAGGCGTCGGGGGTGTGGGCGTAGTCGACGATGCCGACGATGCCATTTTCTGAGTGCACCATGTCGAAACGACCGTTGGCGCCATGCAGCTTGCTGATTTCGACTAGGAGCTCGTCTTTGTTGAAGCCCAAGGCGATGGCTGCGCCATAGATGGCGAGCAGGTTGCTGGCGTTGAAGCCGCCAACCAGCTGGGTGAACATCTCGGTGCCGTTCACCTTGAGCATCATGCCGTCGAAGTGGCTCTCCATGATGGCGCCTTTGAAGTCGGCGTCGTGCTTGAGGGCGTAGCTCAGCTTGCGGGCACGGGTGTTTTGCAGCATATAGTCGCCGTTTTTGTCGTCGAGGTTGGTGAGGGCGAAGGCGGTCTGTGGCAGGTCGTCGAAGAATTTCTTCTTGGCGTTGCGGTAGTTGGCCATCGTCTTGTGGTAGTCGAGGTGGTCGTGGGTGAGGTTGGTGAAGATGCCGCCGGCGAAGTGCAGTCCCGCGATGCGGTCTTGCGCCACGCTGTGCGAGCTCACCTCCATGAAGGCGTATTCGCAGCCCGCTTCCACCATGCGATGGAGTAGGGTGTTCAGCTCGATGGGGTCGGGGGTGGTGTGCGTCGACGGGACGACGTCGCGGTTGACGATGTTCTCGATGGTCGAGAGCAGCCCGCAGCAGTAGCCCGCATCGGTGAACAGCCGATATAATAAGGTGGCGATGGTGGTCTTGCCGTTGGTGCCGGTCACGCCCACCAAGCGCAGTTCTTTCGATGGGTTGCCAAAGAAATTGGAAGCCGCAAGGCCGAGCGTGTAGGCCGTGTTGTCGACCTTGATGTAGGTGACGTTGTCGGCCTTCGTGCCAGGCATCTTCTCGCAAACGATGGCCGCCGCGCCTTGCTCGATGGCTTTGTCGATGTAGTCGTGCCCATCCACTTGGGTGCCTTTCACCGCAAAAAACAGGGTGCCTTGTTCGACCTTACGCGAGTCGAAAGCGATGGAGCGGATGTCCAGGTCCTTGTCGCCCTCGATTTCCAAAAGGTTGCAGTTGACTAGTATCTCCTTGATTTTCATTTCTTTGCCAGTGTTAAGTGAATTGTGCTGTTTGTTCTGACCGTGTCGCCGGCGTGAAGCGACTGCTCTTTGACGGTGCCTTGTCCGCTGAAGTTGGTGCGGATGCCCATGTTCTCCAAGAGATAGACGGCGTCGGTGATGTCCATGCCGACCACGTTGGGCACGACGTTGGGTTTGAGTTTGGCTTCACGGATGTGGGTCTCGCCGGTCTCGGTGCTTTCCACGGTGACCCATTCGCCGTTGATGGCGAAGTCGTTGTAGGTCCTTTCGATGCCGTTGAGGTATTGCGTCTCTTTGTCGTGTCGCACCAAGACGGGTTGCGTCGCTGTCCTTGTGCCGATGCCGAGCGTGTCGTCTTCTTGGATGCCGATGCGGGTGGCATACACTTTCTCGGCGATTTCCCTGAAGCCAGGTGCCGAGACGCCGCCGGCGGCCCATTTGGCCCCACGGGCGCGGCTCACCATGACGATGCAGCTGTAGCGCGGCTTGTCGGCAGGGAAGTAGCCCACGAAGGTGGTGTTGTAGAGCTTGCGGCCGATGCCCGGCTCGTGATAGGCGTAGCCTTGCACGCGGTCGTAGTATTGTGCGGTGCCGGTCTTGCCGGCCACGCTGACCACGCAGCCTTGGAACTGACGTTTGGCCGTGCCTCTGATGGCGACGCCTTCCAGCATGGTCTGCAGCTTCTCGATCGATTCGGGCGAGGCGATGTGCTCGTTGAGGACGACGGGGTCGTATTTTTGTATGGTCTGGTTGCCGCGACGGATCTCGGTGACGAATTGGGGCTTCATCAGACGGCCTCCGTTGGCGATGGCGTTGTAGAGCATGACGAGTTGCATGGGCGTCACGTTGACTTCGTAGCCAATCGACATCCACGGCAGCGAGACGTTCGACCAAAGCTTGCGGCCGTCCTTGGTCTTGTCGCTCGGGTGCTTGATGACGGGCTGGGCTTCGCCCGCGATGCCCGTGCCGATTTTCTTGTTCAGTCCCAGCGCATACAGGCCGTCGACGTATTTCTCGGGATGGGCGGCAAAGGCTTTGGTGATCAACACGGCCGTGCCTTTGTTCGACGACTGCTCGATGACTTCCTGGACGGTGCAGATGCCGCCCTTGGCGAAGCTGTGGTCGTCTTTCATCACGCGGTTTGAGAACTTGATGGGTCCCGTGCCGATGTTGACCAAGTCGGTGAGCTTCAGGTTCTCGTTGTGGTTGAGCAGCACCACCATCGAGGCGATCTTGAACACCGAGCCTGGCTCGTAGCGTTCGGCGAGGGCCACGTTGTAGCCTTCTTCGTATTTGCCCGTCTCGTGGTTGAGCCTGAGGTTGGCCAAGGCTTTCACGTAGCCCGTTTCCACGTCCATCAGGATGGCACAGCCCTGCTCGGCCTTGTTGGTGGTCAGGGTGTTGTTGAGGGCGCTTTCCACGATGTCCTGTAGCTTGATGTCGAAGGTGGTGATGACGTCGTCTCCGTTTTTGGCTTCCGTGTTGTCTTCCGTATCGACGGGCATCCAGTCGCCATGGTGGATGCGGCGCACCAGCTGGTGACCGTCTTGCCCTTTGAGGTAGTCGTTGTAGGCACCTTCGAGGCCGAAATAATAGCCTTTCTGCTCGTTGGCCATGCCCAGCATGAGGCTGGCGAGTTCCTTATAGGGGTGCTCGCGGCGTATCTTTTTCTCGATGATGAGGCCGTTTTTATAGAGGCCGCGGTTGAAGATGACGAAAGTCTGCATCTGGCGCAGCTCCGCTTGGGTGATGTTGAGTGCTATTTTGTAGTGGTAGTTCCTTTTGGCGATGCCTTCGCCGAAAAAGGCCTTCCATTGCGCGGCGTTGCGCTTGGGCAGCAGCTGAGCCATTTGTTGGCACAGCGAGTCGATGTTGTTGAGCAGGAAGACGCTGTCGACAGAATGATAGTCGAAGAAGACGTCGTAGAGCGGGATGGAGGTGGCCATCAGCTGGCCGTCGCTCGAGAAGATGTTGCCCCGCGAGGCCTCCAAGGTCCTGACGCGGTATTCGCGTTGCTCGGCCTTCTCCATGAGGTCTTTGTTGTCCTTGGTTTGCACGACGATGATCTTCGCGATGATGGCGACGCCGACGATGAGCATGAGGATGTAGACCAGATAGGTCTTCAACAGGGTGTCGGATTTCGGGTCTATTTTCATGGCTGCTCGGTCGTTTTAGGTTCGTCGTTAGGGTTGAGGCGTCGGAGGGGTTCGGTGGCTTCTTTCAGGCCCATGCCAGCCAGCCTTTTGGCCAGCACCGACTGTTTCGAGGCCTCCATGATGGCCGACTTCACCTGGATGTATTCCACTTGCAGGTCGTTCAGGGTCTTGGCGTTCTTCACCAGCTCGCGGTTGCGCTCTTCGGCGATGTAGGTGTTGGTGATGATGGCCATGAATAGGAGGGTGACGTACATCATGAAAGGGAACTGCTTGGTGAACTTTTCCCTGACGAGGAAACGGCCACCCAAGACCGACATCACGCGATTGCCGCCGTTCTTTTTCTTCTTTTCTTTCTTGTCTTTCTGCTCTTCCATGGCTTATTTCCTTTCCGCTATTCTGAGTTTCGCGCTGCGGGCCCTGGGGTTGCCGGCGGTCTCCTCGTCGGAGGCGACGATGGGCTTGCGCGTGATGATATGATAGGGGGTGAGTAGGTTCCCGTAGAAGTCCTTCTCTTCCTTGCCTTCGGCGTTGCCGGTCTTCATGAAGTTCTTCACGAGGCGGTCTTCGAGCGAGTGGTACGACATCACCACGAGACGGCCGCCCTGCTTCAGCACCTCGGGGCATTGGCCGAGGAAGGCGTTGAGGGCGTCGAGTTCTTGGTTCACCTCGATGCGCAGGGCTTGGAAGAGCTGGGCCAGCACCTTGTTTTCGCGGCCTCGCGGCAAACGGCGTTCGACGGCGGCCTTCAGCTGCTCGGTGGTCTCGATGGGCTCGACCTCGCGGGCCATGACGATGTCGGCGGCGAAGAGCTGCGGCTGTTGCATCTCGCCGTAGAGGCGGAAGATGCGGGTGAGCTCGGCCTGGTCGTAGGTGTTGACCACGGTGGCGGCGTCGTTGGGCGTCAGCTGGCTCATGCGCATGTCCAAGGGACCGTCGAAGCGGGTCGAGAAGCCTTTCTCGGGGGTGTCGAACTGGTGCGACGAGACGCCCAAGTCGGCGATGATGCCGTCGATGGGCTGGCCATGGTAGAGCTGGATGAAGTTCTTGAAGTATTTGAAGTTTTGTGGGATGAAGGTGAACCGCTCGTCGTCGAAGGCGTTGGCGGCGGCGTCTTCGTCCTGGTCGAAGGCGTAGAGATGCCCTGTGGTGAGCCGCTCAAGGATGGCGCGCGAATGGCCACCGCCCCCAAAGGTGACGTCGGCATACACGCCCTCGGGCTTGATGTCCAGACCCCCGATGCATTCGTTCAACATGACCGGATTGTGATACATTCAAAGCCCTCCCTTTTTTATTTGATGTTTTCGCTGAGCAGATCGAAGAATTCCTCGTCGCTGAGGTCGCCACTGATGGATTGCTCGTACAGGTCTTTGTCCCACAGCTCCATCTTGGTCGTCACCGAGGTGATGACGATGTCTTTGACGAGTGATGCCTTTTCGATGAGGTCCTTGCCGATGAGCAGACGCCCACCAGCGTCGAGTTTCACGAAACGGGCGCCGGCGTTGTACTTGCGCAGCACGGCTTCCTGCTTGGCCTTGAACTGGCTGAAGGCCTGGCGCAATTGGTCTTGCACCTCGTCCCAGTCCTTGCGGGTGTAGAGCTCGAGGCAGTGGGCATGCAGGCCGGGACGAAGCACGAAGCCTTCCTCCACCTGTTCGCCCAGTTGCTCCTTGAATTCGCTAGGCACCAAAATACGGCCCTTCGCGTCCAATTTGCAGTTGTAATGTCCTACCAGATAGCTCATTTTCTCGTTTCAGTGATTTTTCAGCTGCAAAGATAGACACTTTTTCCCATTTTCCGACACTTTCCGACACTAAATCCTAAAATAGTTTTCAACATGTATTGTTAATAACTCGGTTTATTATGTGTTAACTTGTTGATGTACAATATATTAAAATGGTTTATAAGTACCGTTGCTTCAGCTTTTTATCTGGCTTTTGATGCGATTTTCGGCAAAAATGAGTGATGACTTTTTTCTTTTTACTATTTTTGCCTCGAATTGGAATAATGGTCTATGGAAACGGAGCAAACAAACCTGATTGACCTGCGCAAGATCTTCACGGCCAAGGTGCCCAAGCTGATGAAGCACATGCCCGAGTGGCTGTTTCGTAAGATTCAGCGGTTGTTGCACGAAGACGACATCAACGAGATCCTGACGAAATATGCCGACAAGCAGGGTGTCGACTTCATCAATGCCGTGGTTGACGACTTCAACCTCGAAGTGGAATTGCGCGGCGTCGACAACCTGATGGCCAGCGACCGCGTCCTTGTGGCGTCCAACCATCCTTTGGGTGGCCTCGACGGCATTGCCCTCATCGGCGCCGTGGGTAACCATAGGGGAGCGGTGCTCACCCCCGTCAACGACTTCCTGATGTTCGTGAAGAACCTCCAGCCCATCTTCATCCCTGTCAGCAAGGTGGGTAGCGCGACGACCGCCCGCGAGGAGAACCTGCGTCTCTTCAACGAGACCTTCGAGGGCGACGCCACGATTTGCTATTTCCCCTTCGGCCTCTGCTCGCGCAAGACCAAAGGCGGCAAGATCATGGACTTGGATTGGAAGAAGACCTTCGTCACCAAGTCGAAGGCCTACGGGCGCGACATCGTCCCCGTCCACATCGAAGGGCGCAACTCCAACTTCTTCTACAACCTGGCGCGCTGGCGCAAACGTCTGGGCATCAAGGTGAACATCGAGATGGCCTTCCTCGTCGACGAGTTCTTCAAACAACGCAACAAGAAGTTGACCATCACCTTTGGCAAGCCTATCCCGTACGCGATGCTCGACCGCCGCTTCAGCGACGCGCAATGGGCCGAGAAACTGCGCACGTTCTCTTACCAGTTGGCGCATGACCCTGATTTGGTTTTTGACCCTCAAAAAGAATATACGATATGATGAAAGATATTATAGCACCAGTGCCTGTGGAGGCCATCATGGATGAGCTGACCCGCGACAAGTTCTTCCGCAAGACGAACAACGCCGGCAACGAGATCTACATCCTCTCGGCTCACGACTCGCCCAACATCATGCGCGAGATCGGCCGCCTACGCGAAATCAGCTTCCGCGACTCGGGCGGTGGCACGGGCCTCGACTGCGACATCGACGACTGGGACGTGCGCCAGGAGCACTTCTTCTATCAACTCATCGTGTGGAACCCTGTCGACAAGGCCATCGTGGGCGGCTACCGCTTCCTCTTTTGCGACGGTCTGCCCCTCGATGCCGACGGACAGGTCGACACGCCCACGAGCGAGCTGTTCCACTACTCGAAGCGTTTTGTCGACGACTACCTGCCCTATACCCTGGAGCTGGGCCGTTCGTTCGTGCAACCCAACTACCAGCCCTCGAAGAGCCTGTCCAAAGGCATCTATTCGCTCGACAACTTGTGGGACGGCTTGGGCTCGTTGCTCGACATCTATCCCGAGGCGCGCTATTACTTCGGCAAGGTGACGATGTATCCGCACTTCGAGCGCATTGCCCGCGACATGATCCTGTTTTTCATCCAGAAGCATTTCCCCGACAATGACCATCTGGTGACGGTGCGTCCCGAGTTGGATCTGCCCATCCGTGCCGACCGTGCCTGGCTTGAGTCGGTCTTCGTCGGCGAGACCTATCGCGACGACTATAAGATTTTGGTGCGTCAGGTGCGCGAGCGCGGTGCTGCCGTGCCGCCTTTGGTGAACGCCTACATGAACCTTTCGCCCACCCTCCGCTCGTTCGGCACGGCCCTCAACCCGGGCTTCGGCGAGGTGGAGGAGACGGGCATCCTGATGACCATCGCCGACATGTTTGAAGAGAAGGTGAAACGTCACCTGATCTACGATATGAATGAAGTCCCCGAACACCTTAAAATGCCGTTCTATGCAAATTAACAAAGCCGAGTTCTTGATGAGCAACACCCGTTTCGAGTTCTTGCCCAACGACAACATCCCCGAATATGCCTTCATCGGTCGTTCGAATGTGGGCAAGTCGTCGCTCATCAACATGTTGGTGCAGCGCAGGGGCCTGGCCAAGACCTCGTCGGTGCCGGGCAAGACGGTCGCCATCAACCATTTCATCGTCAACGATGCGTGGTATCTCGTCGACTTGCCGGGCTATGGCTATGCGCAGCATTCGAAGAAGACGCGTGAGCAGTGGCGTGTGATGATCAACAACTACATCTTGCGTCGGCGCAACCTGGTGTGCACCTTCGTGCTCGTCGATGCGCGTCTCGAGCCGCAGAACAACGACTTGGGCTTTATGGAATGGCTGGGCGAGAACCATATGCCTTTCTGCATTGTCTTCACCAAGGCCGACAAGGTGTCGAAGGCCGAGCTCGACCGCAACGTGGCGGCCCTCAAGCAGCGTTTGCTGGAGGACTGGGAGGAGTTGCCGCCCATGTTTGTCACCTCGGCTGAGAAACGGCAGGGGAGGGACGAGGTGCTCAACTACATCGAGGCACAGAACGCCGAGTTGGCTGACTTGATGAATAAGAGATAAAACTGTTTAATTCACCTAATACTAACTTAAAACTTAAACATTATGGGTATTCTAGTATCATTACTGATTGGCGCGCTGGCGGGTTACATCGGCGGCCGCATCATGGGTAAAGGCATGGGCCTTTTGGTTTGCATCATCGTCGGTATCGTCGGTGGTCTGTTGGGCAGCTGGGTGTTCAGCATCCTGGGCCTGAGCGCCAGTGGCAGCTTCTGGGGACAACTGTTGGTTGGCATCGTGGGTGCCGTTCTGCTGCTTTGGATCCTTTCCCTGTTCAGAAAGAAATAAGCGAGCGTCTCGTGTGTGCCCCGTCGTCACTGGCGGGGCATAAAAAAGCGGGATGGCCGGACCGTCGCGGTTGGGCCATCCCTAGTAGTTACAAATGAAACATTTAGTTCGTCCCGGGCGGGACGAACTTTTTTTATTCCTTCTCGCTCTTGCGCTTGCCCAGCAGGTAAGCACCGGCGAGGGTGGTGAGCACCATGAGGCCTTCGCCCACGGGCACGTATTGGTCGTTCGGACTGTCCTGCTCGAGGATCATGGCACCGGGCATTGAAGGATCTTCTGTTGCAGCGCGGTTGCCGTTCCACTCG
>JAFUVT010000027.1 GCA_017477425.1 Bacteroidales bacterium | reverse complement strand
GCTTGCAGCAGGGCCATGTCCATGCGCTCGCTTTCTTTGAAGCTCGCAGGCATGCGCAACACGCTGTCAATCAGGCGTACGGTGCTGTCGGGCAGGGTGTCGGCCAGCTGCTCGGCACGGCGCACCATGCGGCGCGCCTCGTTCGTGGTGCCGTCGCATGCGAAAAGTATCACGGCGAGCAGACAAACCAATATGCCTTGATGGGTTTTCATCGCTGCAAAAATACAAAAAAAAGAGGACCGTCGGCCCTCTTCTTTTGTTTGCGTGAAAAAGTGTAAAGCTTATTCGGCAGGCTTTTCTTCGCCCTTGCAGCAAGCCTTCTCACCGCCGCAGCCTTCAAGGCGCTTCATGATGAGGTCTTTCTGCTCGTCAACGTTCAGGTTGGCAAAGTTGTCCCAAGCAGCCTTCATCTCGGCGCACTTGGCTTCGCATTCAGCCTTTTGCTCTTCAGTCATTTCAGCCATCTTTTCGCAGGCTTCCTTGGCTTCACCTTCGGCTTCAGCCATCTTGGCATCCATCTCGGCGAACATGGCGCAAGCCTTGGCGTTGAGTTCAGCCTTGGCTTCGTCGGTCATCTGGTCCCAGTTGGCAAATTCAGCCTTCAGGGCTTGCATGGGGCACTCGGCCTTTTCTTCAACGGCTTCAACCACTTCTTCAACCACCTCTTCGACGGGTTGTTCGGGTTGCTTAGGGGTGTTGTTGCAGGCCACCATGAAGAGGCTGGCCAATCCTAAAGTTAAGAATAACTTCTTCATTTTTAATGTGTTTTAATTGTTGATTGATGTTGTTTTCTGTTTGTTGAGCCCGCAAAATTACAAATTATTTCAATTGGTTGAAAAAAAATTGATTATTTTATAAAAAATAATTCTTTGACTTTGATTTGTTTATTTGTTTTGGAATGCCTATCTTTGCGGCCTTAATCGGTTGAGGCCCGTGATTTTGGCCTCCCGATTGCTAACGTCAAGGAAAACAACACAATAAATTCATTACTAAAACCAATAGAAATGGCAGAAAAGAAATTTTTGACATGCGATGGTAACCAGGCTGCGGCCCATGTTGCCTACATGTTCAGTGAAGTGGCCGCCATTTATCCTATCACTCCGTCGTCGCCGATGGCCGAGTATATCGATGAATGGGCTGCCAAAGGTCAGAAGAACATCTTTGGCGAGACCGTCAAAGTGGTCGAGATGCAATCCGAAGCCGGTGCTGCCGGTGCCGTCCACGGCTCGCTGCAAGCTGGCGCCCTCACCACCACCTACACCGCCTCGCAAGGCCTCTTGCTGATGATCCCCAATATGTACAAAATCGCCGGTGAGCTGCTTCCTGGCGTGTTCCACGTCTCGGCCCGTGCCCTCGCCGCCCAGGCCCTGTCCATCTTCGGCGACCACGCCGACGTGATGAGCGCCCGCCAGACGGGCTTCGCCATGCTGGCCACCAGCTCCGTCCAAGAGATCATGGACCTCGCCCCTGTGGCACACCTCGCCGCCATCGAAGGCCGCGTGCCCTTCCTGCACTTCTTCGACGGCTTCCGCACCTCCCACGAAATCCAGAAGGTGGAAGCTGCCGACATGGAGAAGCTCCGCAAGCTCGTCAACTACAAGGCTTTGAAGGAGTATCGCGAGAGAGCCCTCAATCCTGAGCACCCCGTCACACGCGGCACTGCCCAGAACCCCGACATCTACTTCCAGACCCGCGAGCTGCAGAACAAGTACTACGACGCTCTGCCCGACATCGTGGCCAAGTACATGAAGCAGATGAGCCGTATCACCGGTCGTCAGTATGCCCCGTTTGTCTACTACGGCGCTCCCGATGCCACCGACATCATCATCGCCATGGGTTCCGTCAACGATGTCATCAAGACCGTCATCGACAAGGAGAACAAGGCTGGCAAGAAGCTCGGTCTCGTCACCGTCCACCTCTATCGTCCCTTCAGCGTGAAGTACCTCATGGAGGCCCTGCCGAAGAGCCTGATGGAGCACGTGAAGCGCATCTGCGTCCTCGACCGCACCAAGGAGCCCGGCGCCAACGGCGATCCGCTCTACCTCGACGTCGTTGAAGCCTTCAAGGACTGCCCCTACAAGCCTATGATCATCGGTGGTCGCTATGGCCTGTCTTCAAAGGACACCACGCCTGCACAAATCGTTGCCGTCTTCAAGAACCTCGCCGCCGACAAACCATTGAACCAGTTCACGGTGGGTATCAAGGACGATGTCACGCATCGTTCGCTCCGCGTTGGCAAGGAAATCTCCATCCTGCCGAAGGGCACGTTCGAGGCTAAGTTCTATGGCCTTGGCGCCGACGGTACCGTGGGTGCCAACAAGAACAGCATCAAGATCATTGGTGACAACACCAACAAGTACAGCCAAGCCTATTTCGACTACGACTCGAAGAAGTCCGGCGGCTACACCTGCTCGCACCTGCGTTTCGGCGACCAGCCTATCCTGGCTCCTTATCTCGTCGGCACGCCCGACTTCGTGGCTGTCCACGTCCCGAGCTACCTGAAGAAGTACGACTGCCTCCGTGGCCTGAAGAAGAACGGCACGTTCCTCTACAACTCGCCTTGGAGCGTTGCTGAGACCAAGAAGCATCTTCCCGATTTCGTGAAGAAGTATCTGGCCCTCAATAATATTAATATGTATATCATCGACGCCACGAAGATCGCCGCCGAGATTGGTCTGGGCAACCGCACCAACACCATCCTCCAGAGCGCCTTCTTCAAGATTTCTGGCGTCATTCCTTACGACCTGGCCGTTGAGCAGATGAAGAAGTTCATCGTGAAGAGCTACGGCAAGAAGGGTGAGGACATCGTCAACATGAACTACGCCGCCGTTGACCGCGGTGGCGAGATTCAGAAGGTTGAGATCCCCGCTGAGTGGGCCAAGCTCGACTGCACCACCGACTTCGTCTTCGAGCACAACACCGATGATCCCGAGTTTATTAATAAGGTGATGCGCCCGATGGTCGCCCAGTGCGGTAACGACCTGCCCGTGAGCGCCTTCAAGGACATCGTCGACGGCACCTTCCCGGCGGGTACCACCCAGTACGAGAAGCGTGGCGTGGCCACCGTCGTCCCCGAGTGGAACTCCAAGAACTGCATCCAGTGCAACCAGTGCTCGCTGGTGTGCCCGCACGCCGCCATCCGTCCCGTCGTCATGACCGACGCCGAGCTGAAGAAGGCCCCGAAGGGCATGGACGCCATCGACGTGAAGATGCCGAAGGAGCTGGCAGGCATGCACTTCCGCATGCAAGTCTCCGTCATGGACTGCACCGGCTGCGGCAACTGCGCCGACGTGTGCCCCGCCAAGGAGAAGGCCCTGGTGATGAAACCGTTCGAAGGCCAGCTTGCTGAAGCCAAGAACTGGGAATACAGCCAAAAGAAGGTCACCTACAAGGACAACCTCCTCGACAAGTACGCTAACGCCAAGAATAGCCAATTTGCACAGCCGCTGTTCGAGTTCTCGGGTGCTTGCGCTGGTTGCGGTGAGACGCCTTACATCAAGACCATCACGCAGCTGTTTGGTGAGAGCATGATCGTGGCCAACGCCACGGGTTGCTCGTCCATCTACGGCGGTTCGGCTCCCGCGACTCCTTATCGCAAGAACGACCGCACGGGTCGTGGTGTGGCATGGGCCAACTCCCTGTTCGAGGACAATGCCGAGTTCGGTCTCGGTATGGCCACGGGTTACCGTAAGCTCCGCGACGGCCTCCGCAAGAAGGCTGAAGAGCTGGTCAACACCACCGTCTATGATTGGATGCGTGAAGCTACGCAGAAGTGGCTCGACACCTACGACGACACCATCGCCAACCGCGCTGCCACCGACGAGTTCGTTGCTGCCCTCGAAAAGGCCATCATGCCTATCGACGGTTGCATCGACTTCTGGAACGGACAAGGCAAGAAACTGTACGGCGCCGAAGTGGCTGATCAGAAGCTTGAGGAAGCCAAGAAAGCCAAGAAAGCCGGCAGCCCGATTTGCCCCTGCCACGGTTGCGAACTTGAAAGCGAACTGCTCGCCCAGAAGGACTTCCTGGCCAAGCGCAGCCAGTGGATCTTCGGTGGTGACGGTTGGGCTTACGACATCGGTTTCGGTGGCCTCGACCACGTGCTGGCCAGCGGCGAAGACGTCAACGTCCTCGTCCTCGACACCGAGGTGTACTCCAACACGGGTGGTCAGTCCAGTAAGGCTACGCCTGCAGGTGCTGTCGCCAAGTTTGCCGCCTCCGGTAAGAAGGTTCGCAAGAAAGACCTCGGCATGATTGCCAAGAGCTATGGCTACGTCTATGTGGCTCAGGTCGCTATGGGTGCTTCGCAAGCCCAGTACTTCAAGGCCATCAAGGAAGCTGAGGCTTATCCGGGCCCGTCGCTGGTGATTTGCTACGCCCCGTGCATCAACCACGGCATCAAGATTGGTATGGGTCACTCACAGATGGAAGAGAAGCTCGCCGTCGACTGCGGTTACTGGCACCTGTGGCGCTTCAACCCCGCCGAGGAAGAGGCTGGCAAGAATGGTTTCCACTTGGATTCCAAGGAACCCAACTGGGCCGACTTCCAGAAGTTCATCATGGGTGAGGTGCGTTACAACTCGCTCGTGAAGACCTTCCCTGAGGAAGCCAAGGAACTGTTCGCTAAGACCGAACAATTCGCCAAGCTCCGCTATGAAGGGTATAAGAAGTTGAGCGAAGGGAAGTAATTCCTTCCAATTCTAACGAAAACAGCGCGTCCCGTTTGGGATGCGCTGTTTTTTTGTGGCTGCCAAGCTGTGACAGCCCTACAGCCCGGAGGTGGAATTGTGTAGGGCTGTCGTATTATACGGCAGCTGCAATTGTAACCGTTTTCACGCAACAAATCCTACTTGTTTGTTGGGATTCCCCTTCTCGAAAATACCTTTTTTTGGGGATGACCCGGCATTGGGGCTTGAACTAATTTTGCAACCGAAAATCAATTATTAATTTTAACCTCAAATATCATGAAAACCAAGAAAACTTTACTGATGACGGCAATGGCCGTCGTAATGTTCGGCTTTGCAAGCTGTACGAAAGAAACCTCAAAGCCAGCCGAGAAAGTAGCCGGCACCTATGAAGGCTACACCCTCGCCACGAGCGATTACTTCAGCGACATGTTCACGGCGGATGAGTCAGTCGTTTTCACGATGGTGAACGACAACACCGTGAAAATCGATTTCACGTCTTCGACTTGGGGTACGTTCAGTTTCGACGAGGCCCTGGTGGAAGGCAAGGAAGCACCCTATAAAGTGACGGGCAGCGGCAAGTGCCAAATGGTCGGCATGGGTGGACAGGCAAGTGAGTACGACTGCACTCTCGAAGCCACCATCAATGGCAACGGCGCCGATGTGATGACTTTCAGCCTTCCTGCCGTCATGGGTGGCACCACCCTCACGTTCAAGCAAGGCGATGCTCCGTTGTGTTACTATGTGGCCGGAAAGTATGAAGGCACGTTGAGCTATGGCGTGGGCGAAATGGACGACGTGGAGGCGACCGTTGAGCTTAAGGAACAGGGAGGCGACAAAATCAGCATCGTGCTCCCCAGCATTGGCGAAGGCATGATGACTATCCCCGAATTCACCTTGACGGACATCACCATCAGCACGACCGATAGGAAAGTGTTTGCCATTGCCGAGACGGAAATCAGCCAGACGGTGGGCACCACCAACTATACAGGCACCCTTAGCGGTGAGGTGAACAATGGTGTGCTGACGCTCAACTATGCGATGAAACCCGATGCCATGCCGATGAGCATTAATTTCACCTTTGTTGGAGAGTAAAGGCACTATGGCATGAGAAAAACGTTTGGCCTGTTGGCTTTGGCTTTTGCCATGACCTCGTGCAACGGCATATTCAGTGGCCTCTACGACGAAGTGGAGGCCTCTTCACCATATGGTTTCATACAAGTGAATGAAGCCGACAACAGCGGCACCATCTATATTGACGCGCGCGATTACGAGAAATGGACCTACATCAGCCTGAAAGACAAATTGATAGATACGTCCAATATGGTGAAAGAGGAACCCGAGCCTCGTCATTGGGACTTCGCCCTGCACCGCTACGACGTGAAGACCAACCAAGCCGCCGCCCACGAGACCGATTTCCTCACGATGGACGCAGTGAAGGCTCATGGGCATTACGACGAAGGCTCGTTCACTGCCGATACAGCCGGGCGTGTCGTCGTGGACATGTCGACCATGATGGACGGCTATCTCGGCTATCACGAGTCGAATGTCAACAAGGTGCTTTCGCGGTGGCTGAGTGTCGATACTGGTACCATGCCACCCATTTACACGCTGTCGGGGAAGGTGTATGTGCTGCGCCTTGCCGACGGCACCTTTGCTGCCCTGCTCTTCACCGACTTCATGGACGAGGCCAGCGTGAAGGGATACGTCACGATAAAATACATTTATCCATTGTAAATCAAATGAGTAGAAGGTCTTTTTTTGGGCTGCTTTTGCTTCTGTGGCCTTTGGGCTTGATGGCGCAACGCACCGTGCAAGGCACAGTCAGCGATGCCGAAACCCATTTGCCTCTGATTGGGGCTGCCGTGCGGGTGAAGGAACATGCATCACTCTGCACCGTGACCGATCCGATGGGGCGTTTCGTTGTGCATCTCCCCGACAACAAGGCGTGCCACGTTGAAGTGTCCTATCTGGGCTATGGCGTGCAAAGCCGGTTTGTTCCGGAAGGGAAAGCGCCTGTCTTGGAGTTTCGGCTGTCGGAAAACATCAGCCAACTTGAGACTGTCGTCGTCACGGCCACGCGTACCCCGAAATTACTGAAAGACGTGCCCGTCATCACCCGCGTGATCGAAGCCAAGGACTTCCTTTCCACCGATGTCGGCAATGTCCAGGACTTGTTGCAGGCCGAGTTGCCCGGCATTGAGTTCACGTATTCGATGAACCAGCAGGTGTCGCTCAACATGCAGGGATTTGGTGGCAATTCGGTGCTGTTCCTTGTTGACGGCGAGCGCTTGGCAGGCGAAACTCTCGACAACGTGGACTACAGTCGGCTTGACCTTAACGACGTGGGCCGAATCGAGATTGTGAAAGGCGCGGCATCGTCGCTCTATGGATCCAATGCAATGGGCGGTGTCGTCAATATCATCAGCCGCGAGGCAAAAGAACCTTGGTTCGCTAACGTGGGCACACGATGGGGCAGCCACAACGATTGGCGTTCATGCGGCTCGGTGAGTTTCAACACAGGCCGTTTCAGCAGCAGTACCAACGTGCAGCACACCTCGTGCGACCCCATCCGGATGAAAAACGACGGCGATTTCGGCACCATCTATGCCAATCACACTTTCAGCGTCAAGGAAAAGATGTCGTTTTCGCCGAACAACAGACTGAGGCTGACGGGTCGGGCCGGTTATTTCTTCCGCGAGCGCGAATCGATGGTGACCGCACATGACCGTTATCGCGATTTCAGCGGCGGACTGAAAGCCGAACACGACATCGACGAAAGCAGCAACGTGATGTTGTCGTACGCCTTCGACCAGTACGACAAAAGCAACTATGCCTTGCAAAGCGGCCTCGACGTGCGCTCCTACAGCAACGTGCAACATACCCTGCGAACGCTCTACAACCACAGCTTCGGCACGAAGGGCATCCTCACTGTGGGCGGTGACTTCATGCGCGATTACCTGATGAGCTACCAGTTCAGCGATGGCGGCGCACACCTGCAACATACGGCCGACGGCTTCGCCCAGTTCGACTGGACTCCAGTGAAGAAGCTCAACGTCATTTCGGCGATACGCTACGACTTCTATTCCCAGGCCAAGTTGCATCATGTTTCACCCAAATTGGGGCTGATGTACAAGATGGGGAAGATGTCGCTACGGGCTTCCTATGCAGACGGATTCCGCGCACCCACCTTGAAAGAGATGTATATGAGCTTCGATATGGCCAACATCTTCATGATTTACGGCAATCCCGACTTGAGCCCTGAAACCAGCCACAACTTTAATTTGGCCGCCGAATACAACAAAGGTGCCTACAATGTCACGCTGATGGGGTTCTACAATCGGGTCTCGGATCGCATCACCACCGTTTGGAGCCAGGCAATGAATGGCATGGTGTACGACAACATGCAGCCTTTGACCATCTCCGGCATCGATTTCAATGCTTCGGCGCGATGGGATTGCGGCTTGAAAATGCGCTTGTCCTACGTCTTCACGCATGAAAACCTGCACGAAGGCGACTTGCACACCTCCTCGACGCGCCCCCACACTGCCACGGCACGCATCGAGTATGGCAAAAACTGGAAAAACTACGGTTTCAACGTGGCCCTCACGGGACGCGCCTTGTCGGCGGTGACGTGCGACGAATACACTTCGCTCACCGATTTGAGCCAGACCCAGCGTGTCACCTATCCGGGCTACATGATTTGGAAAATGTCGCTCTTGCAGCAGGTGGGACGCGGCCTCAACCTGACCACAACGGTCGATAACCTGTTCAATTACGTCCCAGAATACTATTACAACAACTCGCCGGCCACCACGGGAACCACCGTTGCCTTGGGCCTTTCGGTTGACATTGACAAATACTTCAGAAAAGACATCAAGAAATGAAAAAGAAATGGTTTTGGATTTTGGTCGCGGTGGCTGTGGCTGCAGCGACCATCGCCATTTGGCAAAGGAAATTCAGCCCTACGAAAGTGGCTTTCGTCAATTACCAGATTACCACCTTGGGGCAAATTGCCAAAAGCAACGACAATAACTACATCAAAATCAGCGAAGTGGATTTGGACGATTTGAAGAAGCTCCGCCATTTCGATGTGGTGATGGTGAACGGCATGGGCTTGCGCATCACCGAGGAACAACGCGCCCAGCTTCAGGCTGTGGCCGACAAATCAAGCAATATATTGCCAATAGTATCAATGCCGCTATTATGATGTCTTTAATGCAACCTGTTTTTTTCATATCAATCCAGAAGATGTTAAAACAATACTGTAACGCTTTTTTTTTAGGGGTATATTGCGTTGTTCTTCAAAACCATTGTATTCAAAATCGGGCGCATCTTTCGGCTGCCACAATGTGACAGCCCTACAGCCTTTGGGCGGAAATTGCCCAATCGAGTTGTAGGGCTGTCGTATTTCATTGTCGCAATCTGCGTCTCGCAGATTGAATGTTCAAGAAGGGCCTTTTATTGTTTTTCCCGACTGCGGGACGCAGTCGGCGACAGTGGATTTCACCCATGCCAAATCCTTGTCGTTGGCAATGATATAACGCACGACGTTGTCAAAATGCTTTTGGTCTCTTATCAGGCGATCGTATGACTCCGATTGCCACACGGGACCAGTCCGGTTCTCGTTTTCGTTGATTTTCCTAGCCGTATAGCTCTTGAGGGAATGCATAATTTCTGTCAGTTTATGATTCTCGTTAAGTTTTATGAGTATATGCACGTGGTTGGGCATCACGACCGAGGCAATTAATTCATAACGCTTGCCATCAAAGAAAAACAAGGCGTCTTCGACAATCTTTCTGTTGCTGGCTTTCTTGAGCAAAACGGAAGGTAACAAATACATATTTGCCGTCCTGATGCCAGTGGGGAAGATGTGTTCCCCAGCTCAAGTCGTCAAAGTCGCTTTGGTCGAAATAAGGAAAGCTATCATTGTCGCAATTTGCGTCCTCGCAAATTGGCTTTACGTTATCGTCATTTGCATCTTTACAAATGATACTTGGGCTTTTTCCTTGTGTTTCGTTTTCCTTTTGCATTTTTGGATAGATCATTGGAACGGCAAACATAAATAAAAAAATGAGAATGCACAATATTTTGGCATTCTCATTATCGCAATCTCATTGTCGCAATCTGCGTCCCGCAGATTGAAGATTAACCAATCGTTTCTTTTCCGACTGCGGGACGCAGTCGGCGACAATGATTTTATTCAGCTGGCGTTTCAGCCGGAGCCTCCGTAGCGGCAGGCATTTCCATCGTGGCGGCAGGCGTCTCGGCACTCGGCAGTGACGGGATGATGCCTTCAACTTCGCTCTTTGGGGTGCCTTCTTTGGATCCCTTGGGGAGTGTGATGCTCGAAATCAGGCAGAGCACAACCAAGATACCAGCCATCGTCCACGTGGCTTTTTCAAGGAAATCGGTCGTCTGACGAACGCCCATCATCTGGTTGGCACCTCCGAAATTGGAGACCAAACCGCCACCTTTTGAGTTCTGAACCAAAACGATCAATCCCAATAACACGCTGACAATCAGGATTAAAATTACTACTACTGTGTACATTTTTGTTTATTTAATTGTTTAACTTTCTTTGCTTTTTCTCAAGCGTTCAATTTGGGCTGCAAAATAACGACTTTTTTCTGGATATTTCAAGCCTAATTTTTCATAAATTGACATTGCCTTCTCCAAATACCCTTGTTTTTCATATATTTTGGCCAAAGTTTCACTCACGATGTTCTCTTGGTCGATGATGCTGTTCTGCGCCACTGATATGGGGTTGTAGAACTCGGCCTTGGGCCTCGAGATGCTTGGATTTTCAAGGATAAACTTGTCTATCAGCTCTTTGCGTGACAATTTCTTCGGCTCGGGCTGTTCGGTCTCCTTGCGTTTCTTTTCCTCCTCGATTTCCTTCAGGCGGTTGGCGATGATGGCTTTCAGCTCGTCGAGCGACTTGCGTTTCTCTTCCAGGAGGGCCATCTCTGCTGAAAGCTCCTCGTGGCTGCCGCTGAGGTCGATTTCGGGGATGATGAAGACTTTTTCGCGGATGATGCCGTTGTGTTGCTCTTCCTTGGTGTCGATGCTCTCGATGTTGGAGAAGACGTTGTCGGCAGGTGCGATTTCGTCGGGAAGGGCGGGCGTCTCAGGCTCGCTTTCGAAACGGTGTTTGGCAATCACGGTGAACAGGCGCAGCTTGTCGCGGTTGGGCATGAGGGCGGCGGTGCGTTTCAGCTGACTGTCGTAGCGGTTGTCGCCATTGTTTCGGAAGGCCACGGTCAATAGCGCTTGCCCGATGGCGAAATAGGGATAGTCCACAGCCATTTGCTCCACCTCTTTCAAGGCGTCGCCTTTCAGCCGTTCCGGCCTCGTCATGTATCTTATCAGTTGTTTGCTATCCATTTGAGTAAGGTCCCTGAGCCCGTCGAAGGGCCGATTGAATCAAATTACCAGTTTACCAATGCTTTATTGAAAATGTCCTCCACCAAGGCCTCGATGATGGTGGCGGTGAGCGACTCCTGCACCGAGTTGAGGTCCTGGTCGCTGGGATAGTCCTCGTAGCGCGAGAAGCTTTGCTCGAAGTCTTTCGTGTCGTCGATGCGGTTGCTGAAGCGCACTTTCACGGTGACGGTGAGGCGGTTCATGGCGGCGGTCTGTCCCGAGGTGATGGCCACGGGCATGGTCTTGTAGTCGGAGATCTCGCCTTCAAAAGCGAGGTCGCCGCCTGTTTCCACCATGTCCAACGTGGTTTGGTTGGTCATGGCGTCGCGCAACGCGTTGGTGAAGTTGTTGCTCAGTGTCGGGTTGACCAGTTGGGCGTGGTTGGGGAAGTAGTCCACCGAAACGGTCTTGGCCTCGGCGGGTATCGATGCGCCCGAGAAGGAATAGATGCCGCAGCTGTGGCCGATGCAGGCCAAAGCCAAAAGCAGAATCGCTATCTTCACCTTGCTTCTCATAGGTTGATGCCGTATTCGTTGATTTTGCGGTATAAGGTGCGCTCGCTGATGCCCAGGGCTTTGGCGGCGTCTTTGCGCTTGCCTTTGTGGGTTTCCAACGCCCTGATAATCATTTCTTTCTCATGGTGCTCCAAAGAGAGGTTGTCGGTAGTGGAGCCTGTCGAAAGGCCGCTGTAATGGGCATCTTCGGCAGGCAGGATTTCGGCGTACTCCTGCTCGGTGACTTCGGGTTCGTCGTGGCTCACATGGGTCACCACGGTGTTGCCGATTTGCGTCACGGGAGTGGAGGGGACGTAAGTCGTCTCGACGGGATGTCCGCTGCTCATGTTGTTGACTTGGGCGCGCAACTCGGCGATGTCTTTCTTCATGTCGAACAGCACGCGGTAGAGCAGGTCGCGCTCCGACATGCCCTCAGGCGTCTCCTCGTGGGGCAACAGCACGGGCAGGTTGCTCTGCACGCGGTTGGGCAGGTATTTGGCCAAAGTCTCCGCCGTAATGTTGCGGTCGGTCTCCATGATGGAGATTTGTTCGGTAACGTTTTTCAGTTGGCGCACGTTGCCGTCCCAGCGGTAGTTCTCCAGTATCCTAACGGCATCGGGCGTCAAGGTGATGGCGGGGATGTGGTTGCGTTCGGCAAAGTCGCTGGCGAATTTGCGGAACAGCAGCGGGATATCGGCCTTCCTTTCGCGCAAGGCGGGGATGTGGATCGGGATGGTGTTCAGGCGGTAATACAAGTCCTCGCGAAAACGCCCTCTTTCGATGGCCAAGGGCAGGTTGACGTTGGTGGCGGCCACGATGCGGACGTCGGTCTTCATCACCTTGTTGCCACCCACGCGGATGAACTCGCCGTTTTCGAGTACGCGCAAAAGCCTTGCCTGCGTGGAAAGCGGCAGTTCGCCGACTTCGTCCAAAAACAAGGTGCCTTTGTCGGCAATCTCGAAATAGCCTTTGCGCTCGTTGACGGCACCCGTGAACGAGCCTTTTTCATGGCCAAACAGCTCAGAATCAATCGTTCCCTCGGGGATAGCGCCGCAGTTCACGGCGAAATATTGGCCGTGCTTGCGGGCACTGTTTTGGTGGATGATCTTCGGAAACACGTCCTTACCCGTACCGCTCTCGCCCGTGATGAGCACGGTGAGGTCGGTGGCGGCCACCTGTGCCGCGATGCCGATGGCGCGGTCTAACTCGGGGTCGGTGCCGATGATGCCGAAGGTCCGTTTTATTGCTTGTACGTCCATGATTCCTTTCATTCGGGCCCTTCGACAGGCTCAGGGACCCTTAGCGGTCGTTGAGCCTGTCGAAACGCCGCGATTTATCTTAACACTGCATTCAGTTCCTTCTCCATCGCACCCTGAATCTTGCCCATCGTCTTCTCAATCACCTTGTCGGTGAGGGTGGTGGTGGGCGACATCAGCACGAAGCTCATGGCGTATTGTTTCTTGCCTGCCGGGATCTTCTCGCCTTCGTAGACGTCGAAGAGGCTCATCGATTGCAGGATCTTGTTCTCGGCGGCCATGGCGACACGCTTCACCTCGTCGAAGGTGACGCTCTTGTCGAAAATCATGGCGAGGTCGCGGCGCACGGCGGGGAACTTCGACAGCGGCTCGAAGTGCACTTCCTTGGCCTTGGCCAGGCATTGCATCATCAGCGTCCAGTTGAAGGTGGCGTAATACACGTCTTTCTTCAGGTCGAAGTGCTTCAAGGTCTTCTTGCTGAGTTTGCCGAGAGTGACAATCTCCTTGCCGTCAATACAATAGGTGGTGGCGAAGTCGAAGTGTTGAAGGTCGCTTTCCTTGGCTTCGAGTTGATTGAAGTCGAACTTGAAGTGGTTGAGCACGCCCATCACGTATTCCTTGAGGTCAAAGTAATCCACGGCCTTGTTTTGGTTGCTCCACAGCTCGGCTTGCGTGTTGCCGGTGAGGAAGAGGTCGAGGCAGGTGTGCTCGCTATAGGGCTTGAGCGGTTTCGTCTCGTCGCCGACTTTCGTGCCGTCGAAGAAATAGACGTTGCCGAACTCGAAGAACTTCATGTCGCTGACCTTGCGGTTTTGGTTGAAGGCGATGCTCTCCAGTCCGCCCCACATCAGGGTTTGGCGCATCACGTTGAGGTCGCTACTCAAGGGGTTGAGGATCTTCACGTTCTTTTCAGGGTCGAAGGCAGGGAAGGCCTCGCTGTAGGCGGCTTTGGTGAGCGAGTTGTTCATGATTTCGTAGAAGCCGTTGGCGACGAGCATATCGCTGATTTTCTGCTGCATCTTGTCGGCATCGGGCTTCGCGGCGCGGCTGATGGAGGCGTGGATGCGGCTCGGGATTTCGATGTTGTCGTAGCCATAGATGCGCAGGATTTCTTCCACCACGTCGGCGGGACGCGTCACGTCGACCTTGCTGGTGTGCACGTCCACGACCACGTGTTTGTCGTCTTGCTCAACGACCTGGCATTCAAGGCTCTTCATTATGTTGACGGCTTGGGTCGGGTCGATGACCTTGCCAGCCACTTTGTTCAAATAATCGAACTTCAAATCCACGCGGGCAGGGGTGAAGTCGCCGTTTGTCACGTCCTTGATTTCGGAGGAAATCGTTCCGCCGGCCAACTCCTTAATTAATAAGGCGGCGCGTTTCAGGGCGAAGAGGGTGATGTTGGGGTCGGCACCGCGCTCGTAGCGGAACGAGGCGTCGGTCTGCAGGCCGTGGAACTTGCTCGTCTTGCGGATGCTGGTAGGGTTGAAGTAGGCGCTTTCGAGGAAGACGTTGGTGGTCTCCATCGTCACGCCCGACTTCTGTCCGCCGAACACGCCGGCGATGCACATAGGCTCTTCGGCGTTGCAAATCATCAGGTTACGGCTGTTGAGCTTGCGCTCCACGCCGTCCAAGGTGACGAAAGGCGTGCCTTCGGGCAGGCATTTCACCACCACCTTCTTGCCCATGATTTTGTCGGCGTCGAAGGCGTGGAGCGGTTGACCGACTTCCATCAACACGAAGTTGGTGATGTCAACGACGTTGTTGATGCTGCGCAGGCCGACGGCGGCGAGGCGGTTCTTCAACCAAGCCGGCGACTCGCCAACCTTCACGCCGCTAATGGTCACGCCCGAATAGCGCGGACAGGCTTGCGTGTCCTCAACAAGCACTTCGATGTCGTTGTCGTGGTTTTCCACCTTGAAGTCGTCCACCGAGGGACGGATGAGGTGGTATTTCGTGGTGTTCTCGCGCTGGTTGAGGGCGGCCACCAGGTCGCGGGCCGAGCCGATGTGCGAGGTGGCATCACTGCGGTTGGCGGTGAGGCCGATTTCGAAGGTATAGTCCTCTTCCACAGGGAAATAGAACGCGGCGGGACGGCCCACTTCGTAGTCGTCGGGCAGCACCATGATGCCGTCGTGCGAGGTGCCGAGTTGCAGCTCGTCCTCGGCGCAAATCATGCCTTCGCTGACTTCGCCACGGATCTTGCCTTTCTTGATGGTGATGTGTTCGTCGCCAATCCAAAGCTCGGTGCCGATGGTGGCCACGAGCACCTTTTGGCCTGCCGCCACGTTGGGTGCGCCGCACACGATGTGGAGCGGTTCCTCGCCACCGCAGTCGACGGTGGTGATGTGCAGGTGGTCGGAGTTGGGGTGGTCGATGCAGGTGAGCACCTTGCCGACGACGACGCCCTTAAGGGCACCTTTCACCGACTCAAAGCGTTCGAGGTCTTCCACTTCGAGGCCTGTCGAGGTCAATATTTCACCGACTTTCTCGGCCGGATAATCGCAGTTGACGTATTGTTTCAACCAGTTGTAGGAGATTTTCATATTGTTCTAAATGTTTAAATTTCAATTCATTATCGCATCATTGTCGCAAACTGCGTCCCGCAGTTTGACCAAGCCGTTCCAGCCAGGGTGTGGAACTGCGGGACGCAGTTCCCGACATTGCTACAAGGCTGCAAAAATACGAAAATCTGACAAAATGTCACGAAGATTTTTCTAAAATCAATAGAAAAGGGTTAATAATTCATTCCGAAATGCCAAAGCGGAATGATGTTTCCAAAGCCGAATTCAATGTCATCTTTCACAACGAAGCCCTCTTTGGCTTCGGTGAGTTGCTTTTTGCTCTTGCTTTTGCCTCCGACTTCGAAGGTCTTTCCGTCAATGAGAAAGTCTGACACCTTGGAAGCGAAAACCTTTTGGTTGACTTGCATTTGCGACAAGAAAAACGTCTCTCTTAGGTTGCCTATGTCGGGCTTGTTT
Organism: Bacteroidales bacterium; assembly: GCA_017477425.1. GTDB lineage: Bacteria > Bacteroidota > Bacteroidia > Bacteroidales > F082 > Limimorpha. Next base: position 1,169 of record JAFUVT010000027.1, on the reverse strand, counting down.
TCCGAGAGGGCGTAAAGGAGGTTGGTGTTGCCCAAATAGGTCTTTTCGAGTTTGCCGAAGTTTTTCAAGCCATCTTGTTGATGGTTGAGTTGCATGGTGAGGCAGGCTTTTTCCAAATAATAGGCCATATCGGATACGCTTCCACGGTCGCATTGCATAGAGGCACCGATGGAAGTGTAGTTGGGCTTGAAAGGAACGCTTTGCGAGATGATGAACAGCAACTGCTTGAGTTTCTGTGCTGTGGAGACATTCATTTTTGCGTAAGTGGGAATGTCGTTTTCAACCGTTAGGGTGACGACATTGTTCAGACGTGTCGTGAAATCAGGCTCGTCCCAAAAGGGATAGTACCCTGTTCTCAGGTAATCTTCGAATAAGGCCAAAGGCTTTTCCCCTTCGGGAAACGAAACCTTGTGCTCAAGAATCCGTTCAAATGAGGCGGGAGGTAGGACGATACCTTTGTTCATGGCAAGATACTCGCGGAACGACAGCCCTTTAAGGAGGTAGGAGACGACCCTTCGGCTGAGGTCTGCCGTGCCTTTGTACAAATCGAGGATGGAGGAACCAGTGACAACCACTTGCAAATGAGGGCAATTGTCGTAGATCATCTTCAATTCCGTTGACCATGAGGGATACTTATGGATTTCGTCGATATAGAGTTTGCTGCCGCCTTTGCGATAGAACTCGTTGGCGGTATCGAACAGCGAGTGTTGCGCGAAATAAATATTGTCGGCACTGAAATACAAGGTGCTGTCCGTGCCATCGATTTTTATCTTTTGCAACAAGAGCGTCGTTTTCCCCACGCCGCGTTCGCCCAATATGGCAATCATGCGGTTCTTCCAATTGATTCTGTCGAACAGGTAGCGTTGGAACCCCATTGGGGTCTCGTGCAGTTTTGCGTAGAACAGTTCGTAAAGGCTTTCCATGATGGATTCTATTTTGCCGCAAAGATACATAATTTTCAAAAACTGCGGAATTTTTTCCACGATTTTTTGAAATTTCGCGGGATTTTTTCCGCGATTTTGAGTGTTTTTGAAATAAAATCAAAAATTCCAACAAAAATATATCGTAATTCGATAATTATTTGTAATTTTGCAGCGTTATGACACCAAAAAACAAACAAAATTGTCGAATTAAAAAGGTTTAAAACAATGAAAAAGAATCACTTAACT
>JAFUVT010000026.1 GCA_017477425.1 Bacteroidales bacterium | reverse complement strand
TGGACGGAAATCGCCCAGTTTGGAGTTGCGTGGACGATGGAATCGCAGGGCAAAACGCCGTTGTTCGTACATTTCGCCCACCATCGGCACCGAGGCTTCCGGAAAATAACGCTTCAAGAGTTCGAGTTCCTCAGACTTCATCGCTGCTTAAGAGTAAGGTTTCTGGGGTGTCCTGCGGAGCATAACTCCATTTGGTGCAGGTGTTGCAGTGGCGTGGGGCGCGTCGCCGCCCTGGCACTTCCTTGGTCTTGCAGGAAGATGCCGTTAAAACCAATCCTAACAAAGTTAATATCAATATCTTGTGTCTCATTTTCATTAATTTGAAAGCCAGCTTGCTGGGTTTTGTCGTGTGGTTTCCTTGAGCAGTTCAAAGTGCAGTTCAGTCTTGTTTTCCGTTTTGTTGGTGTGGATTGTACCGATATTCTGCTTGGTCTTCACCTTGTCGCCGCGCTTGACGGTGACGTTTTCGAGGTTGGAATACACGGTGAAATATTCGCCGTGGCGGAGGATGACCACCGTGTTGGCACCGGTCAGTTTGGTGACGCTGGCCACTTCGCCGTCGAAGACGGCACGGGCCTTGGCCCCTTCGGTCGTGGCGATGTCGATGCCGTTGTTGGTGACTGTCACTTTGCTTGATACCACGGAGGTGTGTTTGCCGTATGATGATGAAATGACGCCGCGCTCCACGGGCCAGGGCAGCTTGCCCTTGTTGCTGACGAAGCTCGAGGAAAGGGTCTTTTCGGACGGTGTCAAGGCCATGCCTTTGTCTTTCGGAGCAGGGCTCGGAGTTGAGGGCTTGGGTGCCGTGGTGGCTTTTTCTTTGTTGGCTTTGGCTTTCTTTTCGGCTTCTTTTCGTGCTTTCTCCTCCTCCAGACGGCGCCTTTCGTTGGCTGCACGGATTTCTTCGGCGATGATGTTATCGATAGCCTTTTGCAACTTCTGTGTCTGCTGTTGCTTGTTCTTGATGTCCTGTTGGATGCTGCCTTCTTTTTTCTTGAGGTTGGCCACTTGCTTGCTGAGGTCTTCCTTTTCGGTCTTCAGGGCATCCTGCTGGGCTTTTTCGTCTTTCAGCATGGCGGCTTGCTCTTCGCGGGCTTTCTGGCTGGCCTCCACCTCGTCGCTGATGCGTTTCTCGGTGGTGGCGATTTGTTCCATCTTGATTTGGCGCGACTCGCTGAACTGCCTAATGTAGCGCATTCGGCTGAAGGCTTGGTTGAAGTCCTTCGAGGCGAAGATGAATTCCAGATTGTTGTAATGGCTGCGGTTTTTGTTGGCGAAGGCGACCATCTTTGAATATTCCTTGCGTAGCTTGCCCAAGTCGGAATTGAGGCTGGCGATGTTGCTCTGTCCCTTGCTGATTTCCTCGTCGAGGACGGCAATTTGCTCGTTGTAGGCGGTGATGAGCTTCTCGCGCTGCTTGATTTTCTTGTCCAAAAGGTTGACTTCGTTGAGGGTCATTTCTTTGTCCTTCGAGGTCTTCTTCAGCAGTTTGTTGGCGGTCGAGATTTCGTTTTGTAGGGAGGTGATTTCGCTTTGCAGCTGCTTCTTCGACTTGCCTTTCGTTTTTTGGGCAAACGAAGGAGTAGAAATAGCTACAAGCAACAAAATCAATATGATGGAAAGTCTTTTCATGGTTGTTTCTTCAATCGTATGCGTTCCATTTTGTCGGTGATTTTCAGCGGGAAAGTGGTGGGCTGGTCCAATTTGATGTTAGAGTATTTCAACTTAGCCGCGAAACCGCCCATCAGGAAGGTTTTCAGCTGCACCGTTTGGTTCTCAACGGGCGGAACGCCTTGATTATTGTCCAAGAGCAAAGTTTGCACCCAAGGCAGGCTGAGCGGCACGCCAAGTTGCAAGGCGAGGCTGTCCAAAGGCTCGGCCAAATAGGTCTTTTCCAAGCGGTTGATGACCCAAACCGAATCGTTGCTGACCTTGGCGCGCAGCACTTCCACGCCCATCGTGGCCGTCACCGAGAGCCAAATAATACTATCGTGGCGCATCCGCACTTGGCCTGATAAGTCGTTGAACGACATGCCGTTGCCTTCGGCTTGGATGTCCATGTTGGCGGTGAGCCATTCGAAGGTTTGCGGCGGCGTGGGCGCAACGGTTTTCTTCCGCGAAGCGCAGGAAGCGGTGACCAGCGAAAGGGCCAACAATGCTATGGCAATTCGTTTTGACACGATGGGGTTTGCTTCAAATTTCGTTCCAATCAATTTTTGCCCAACTTCTGCAGGATGGACTCATAATGCTTGGTATAAGTCTCATCGGGCTCTTTCAGCAGTTTCAAGGCCTTCTTCATGTGTTTTTCGGCTTCCTTGTAGTCGCCGCGCATATAGAGCACCCAAGCGTGGGTGTCGAGGTAAGTCGGGTTGTCGGGCTCGGCGGCGATGGCTTTGGTGGACATCTCCAAAGCCTTATCCAAGTCTTGGCCTTTCACGGCGAGATAATAGGCGTAGTTGTTGAGTACCAACACATTATCAGGGTCGTTGCGCAAAGTGCGTTCGTAGGCATCGAAAGCCTTTTCCTCGTCGCCTTGCTCGTGGTAGAGGTCGCCAAGGAAAGCGTCGAAATTGGCCATTTGCACCTTGTCGGTGGTGTATCTCCTGCCCTTTTCCAGATAGGTGATAGCATCGTCGTTCATCTGTTGGACGGCACTGGCCACGCCCGCATACCAATAGAAAACGGGCTGCATCGGGTAGTATTTCAGGGCGGCGATGGCGTGTTGGCGCACATTCTCGTTCTCGTTGAGCCGCGACTCGCTGATGATGAGGTTTTGCCAGCCGTAGAAGTCGGTACTGTCGATGGCTAACGTCTTTTGATAGAGTTCCTTCGCCTGTGTTGCGTTTTCTATAGACATATAGTACGAACCAAGAATCAAGTAACCGATTTTGCTGTCTGGATGGGTTTCGATGAAAGCCTCGCCGCACTGGCGTGTCTGTTCAGAAAGTTGAGACAATCTCGTTAAGTTATTGATATTCTGAACCCAATAATCCCAAATGTTAGCTTTAGTGGCAAGGTCGAGGTTCTTGTTTCGTATGGCGGCCAGCAGCTCGTTGAAGGCCTTCTCCTTGTCGCCGTTTTTCTCGTAAAACTCCAAGAGCGAGATGTTGATGTACGGGTCGCTCGGGTTGATTTCCTTGATTTTCTCGTAGGTTTTCAAGGCTTCCTTTTCCTTGCCGTTTTCGGCATATACCTGAGCGAGCATGGAATAATAGCGGGCGTTTTCGGGTTCCTCTTCGATGAGTTTCTCGAGTTCGGCAATCAGCTTCTTGGTCTGGCCTTGCTGCTTGTAGATGCCGAGGCGTTGTTGGGTGATGAACTCGTTTTGTCCGACTTGCTCTTCCAGCACGTCCATTTTTGCCAAGGCCTTGTCGTATTTTTCCGTAATCAGGTAAGCGTCAATAAGTTCGCTGAGCATATCGAGGTCATCGGGATAGGTCTTTGTCAGGGTTTCATACAAGTTGATGAAGTCGTCATATTGGCCCAGTTCTCGGTAAAACAAACCCAGCCGCATTTGGTACCACTTGTTCTCTGGGTCGATTTCGGCGGCTTTTTGGATCATCTTGAAGGCGTCTTCGAGGCGACCGGCGTTATAGTATTGTTCGCTCAGCTCGAACATCGAGGCGGCATCGTCGGGCATATAACGAAGGGCTTGCTCGAAGTTGCGGATGGCGCCGTCGGTGTCCTCGCGGTACTTGCTTTGCAGGCCGTTGGAGAAATAGGTGGCGTTCTTTTTCTTGTCGGGCTTGCCGTTGAACTCCGATTCCATTGTTTGGGCAATGCCCCACATTGAGACGCCCAAAAACAAAGACAACATTAATATCCTATATTTCATAATTTCAATATTTTGACTATTTCGGTTGCCACAATGTGACAACCCTACAACTGACAACTGCAAACTGACAACTATCAACTTTTTCCAGTATGACCAAATCCGCCAGCGCCGCGTTCGGTTTTCGAGAGCGTTTCCACGGCCACGGGCTCCATCTGTTCGCAACGGGCGAAGACCATCTGCGCGATGCGGTCGCCGCTGTTGATGACGAAAGGCTTGTCGGACAAATTAATCAGAATGACGCAAATCTGCCCGCGATAGTCGGCGTCGATGGTGCCGGGCGAGTTGAGGACGGTGATGCCACTCTTGAGCGCCAAGCCACTACGGGGCCGCACTTGGCCTTCGTAGCCTTCGGGGATTTCCATATAGAGACCCGTGGGCACGAGGCCGCGTTGCATGGGTTCAAGGGTCATCGGGCCATCGGGAAGATAGGCGCGGAGGTCCATACCGGCGGAGTTCGCGGTCTCGTAGGCCGGCAGGGGATTGTTGGAGGTATTGACGATGTTGAGTTGCATAGTGAAACAGATTTCGATAGTATTTAACGCAAAAATAGGGTTTATATTTGAATTTTGGCTTGAAAAAACATCTACCTTATTTTCAATAATTTACATTTGAAATTTACTTTCTTCTCCTAATCCACCCCAAAACGCCCGTCACCAAGTCCTTCTCCCGCCAGCAGATGAAGGCGAAGAAAACGAGCAACAGACCTGTGTTCACGACCAAGGTCAAAACGGTGCTCTCGATGTGGATGTATTTCTGGACGAAATAAAGCGCGATGGCCACGGCGAAATAGAGGAACGCCGATTTCAAGTCGTAGGGAATCGGGGCTTTCTTTTGCCCGACGAAATAGGACAACACCATGCAGACGCCATAGCCCGCAAAGCCGCCCCAAGCGCAGGCCATATAGCCGTATCGGGGCACGAAGATGAAGTTGATGGCCAGCAGCACCGCGCAACCGATGGCGCTGAAGATGGCGCCCCACCAGGTCTCGTCGATGAGCTTGTACCAGAACGAAAGATTGAAATAAATGCCCATGAAAATCTCGGCCATCATCACGATGGGGATGACGCGCAGGCCCTCCCAATAGTCGCTTTTGATGATGTGTTTCAGGATGGGCATATACATCACCACGGCGAGGAAAGCCAGCAACGTGAAGATGATGAAATACTTCATCACTGAGGCTTGGGTTTGGCGGTCCTCCTTGTCGCGCTTGCCGCCGAAGACGAAAGGCTCATAAGCATAGCGGAAGGCTTGCGTAATCATCGCCATGATCATTGCGATTTTCACGCAGGCGCCGTAGATGCCGAGTTGCACCTCGCCTTCCTTGCCTGGCACGATGAAGCGGTAACAAATCTTGTCGGCCACTTGGTTGAGGATGCCCGCCAAACCTAAAAGCAACAGGGGCCATGTGTAGTTGAGCATTTGTTTCAGCAAGGCGTGGTCAAGGCCGAAACGCAATTTCTTGATTTCGGGAATGAACCCCAGGGTGATGAGACCCGTACAGATGAGGTTGACGATGAAGATATAGCCGACTTGATAGGTGTTTTCGTACCAACCCATCAACGCGGGATGGCTTTCTTTCAGTCCGGGAGCAACGAGGAAAATGAACAGATTCATCCCAATGTTGAGGAAGATGAACAATAGTTTCAGCGTGGCAAACTTGATGGCTTTGTTCTCGTAACGCAGACGAGCAAATAATATCGCTTGAAAAGCATCCAGGGCCACGATGATGGCCATAATCTCGACAAACTCGGGATGGGCAGAATAGTCCAAAGCCGAGGAAATGGGCTTCAGGAAAATGCTGACCAAAGTCACGAACAGCAAGGCCACAAAACCCACGGCCAGTGCCGAGGTGGAAAACGCCTTGTCGGGGTTCACTCCTTCCTTGTTGGAGAAGCGGAAGAAGGTGGTCTCCATGCCGAAGGTGAGGATGACGAGCAGCAGAGCGGTGTAGGCATACAGGTTAGTGACGATGCCGTAGCCGCCCGACTCGGCAGCGATTTTGTAAGTATATAATGGCACGAGCAAGTAGTTCAAGAACCTGCCGATGATGCTGCTCAAGCCGTAGATGGCGGTTTGCTTCGCCAAGGAGCCTAGTTTGTTTTCGGTCATTTTATTGTTTATTCGATACCAGCCTGTTTCATAATGGCCATAAATGTTCCTTTTTTCAAGTCTTTACCATTATGAAACGGAACGATTATGGTCTTATTGTTTATGGGATTATAATACAATCTATGCGAACCTTTTGCTCTTTTGAAAACATAACCATTTTCTTCAAGCAATCGTATCAAATAAGTTGGACTTAAGTTCATACGGCCATCAAATTCAGAGAGTATTCCAACATATTACTATCATCTGGGACGTAATCCCCGCGATCTTGTAATTCTTCAATATACAGTTCAATGGCTTCCTTTGCCATTTCAATGGCTTCATCAACGGTCTCACCATAGGTTATGCATCCTGGTAACGATGGAACAAATACCGTATAGCCACCCTCTTCTTCTTTTCTGAGGTTAATTTTATAAGTACGATTCTTCATAGTTCGATTTTTGTTTGCAAAATTAAGTATTTCTTTGGATTATGCCATTGTTTTTGGTAAAACTATTTCAAACTCTGCCCCCTCCCCTTCTTGGCTTTCGAATGAAATCGTGCCTCCTGCGGAAGTGACGATGTTGTAAGTCAAGGAAAGGCCAACGCCTGAGCCTCCTGTCTTGGTGGTGAAGTTGGGCAGGAAAATGCGGTCCTTGTCCTCTTCCTTGATGCCCTTGCCGTTGTCCTTCACGCTGATGATAAACTGTGTCTCTGTTGATTTCAGCCCCACATCGATGCGGCCGTCGGGTTTCGAGCCAATGGCTTGTGTTGCGTTCTTGACAATGTTGCTGACGGCACTGTTCAAGTTGGTCTTGTCGCCATTGAAGGTGTGGTCCTTTTCCTTGTCGTAGTGGTAATGGAACTCGATGTTTTCTGCGTTGTCGTAGAGGTTCACTACATTTTGGACCAACTCGGCCAAGTCCAGAGGTGCTGGATTGTTTTCGGGCAGTTTGGCGTAGGTTGAGAACGACGAGGCGATGTCGGAAAGGGCGTCTATCTGTTCAATCAAGGTATTGGTAGTGCGTTGTATTTGTTCAGGCGTGGCGTTGCCGCTGTCCATTTTGCGTTGCAGCAGTTGCACGCTGAGGCGCATCGGCGTGAGCGAGTTCTTGATTTCGTGTGCCACCTGTCGCGCCACGCCGCGCCATGCCGACTCGGTCGTGGTGCGCTTCAGCTCGGCGGCGCTCTTCTCTAGTTCCACGATGAGTTGGTTGTATTGCTTCACCAAAGCCCCGATTTCGTCTTCATCCTTCCATTCTATGGGCTCGTTTTTACGGTCGATTTTGATATTTCCCAACTTATTTTGAATCAAGGCCAAAGGCTGTGTTAGGCGTTTGGTTCTTCGCAAAACGAAAATCAAAGCCACTCCCACGAGCAGCAGGATGATATTGATGTAGGTCAACACAAAATTGATGATTTCGCGATGCAAGTCGGTGGCGCTCGAAAAATAAGGTGTGTTGAGGAAAGCTAGGGTGTTGCCGCTGGCATCGGTCAATGGAACATAAGCGGACTCATAGCGGCCTTTACCCAAGCGTTCCTCGTGAGTGAAGTATAAGGCCCTGTTACGACTCATCTGTTGGTAACTTTCAGCATTCATGAGCGGTGCTTGCAAATTGTATTCATAGATTTCTTGTCGAGTCGTAGCAATGAGTCGGCCATCCAGTCCGTAGAGGTTGAGATCGGTGAAAAATGTGTTGGCGTAATGCTGTAGGATATCCGCCCAATGATCACGTGAAGTGGTGCCCATCATGGCTGACAAATCGAGGTCGTTTTGCATCTCAATGGATAGGGTTCGCGTGGTTTCATATTGCGAGGTCATGGTCTTTTGGTTGTAGACGCTCTGCATATAGATGACCGACACCGGTCCAATGGCCAAAAACGAGAAGACCAACGTAAATAATACGACATTTTGTAGCTTTTGGCGGAAACTTCTGGCTTTTTTGTTCTCTTTTGAGCGTAAAATCCAATAAATGAGCATATATGGGACCATCAACAATAGGAAGAAGAACGCAAATGGAGCAGTAATTTCCGACCATCCTTTTTTCGGGGCACTGATGACTAGAACCTTGTTCTCTCCAGATTTGTAAGTGTAGTGTCGGTAGCCTTGTTCCGTGTGGAAATCGCGATCTTTCCCCTTTTGGTCTTTGAAGAAATTGGGATAATTGTATTTGCCGTATTTATAGGCCAAGACATTGTCGCGGTAATTGGCTACTGAATAGTCGTATGTTTTTTGGCTGTTTTTGTCCTGTAATAGTTGTGGAAAGCCAAAACCTTCGGGCGCGATGGGCTTGTAAAACTCGAAATAGAGGGTCTTTTGGTTCAGCGAATCGGTTGAGCAGATTTTGATTCTTCCCAAGTAATTGGGGTCAAGGGTGTTGTAGTCCATCCAATACAGGTTCTCTCCTACCCTGTCGTGTGGGTTGTTGGCCAGTTTTTCGATAAAATAATCGTCGCAATCAGTAATGTAGTCCTCAGGTTGGATGGCGATCTCTTCTCCTGGTGCACAAAGGGTAAGTGTCACCGTATATTCTTTCATGACTTCATCGAATAGCAGTTCTTTTGAGTAGCCGAGAACGACATCGGAAAGGACGTTGCTTTCGGCAAATGCCATATCGCGCATCACCGTGTCTTGCTTTATTTCAGCGGCAAACTTCTCGTAAGATGCTTCGAAGTTCATGTCGCGTTTTTTCAGCAATTGGTTGGCCAAGGCAGCCATGTCTCTTTCCTCGTACTTGGTGTTGATCTTGTTATATAAACAAGTGAGAACGAGCGCAATGACGATGATGATAGCTATTCCATACTCAAATTTAAACCATCGCTGTCTTTTGTCGGGTTTTCTCTTTTTCACTAGTATGAAAGCCATTCCTATGACCAAGAGCAAGCCGTCTATGACAAGGAACACTTTCCAAAACAGAGACCATTGTTGTGGTCGTTTTTCTATTTGGCATTTGGCTAATGTCTTGCCTGTTTTGGAAATGATTTCGGTGCCTTCCTCTTGACCGAACTTGACTTTGTTCTTGATCAGTTGATGATAGGGTTGAAAGCGGTTTTCGAGGTATTGGTTTTCGATGCGATAGGTCGTGTTGAGTTGCTTGAATGCGTAGTAGTTCAGGTTGCCTTTCCTAAAGGATCTAATATAGTAATCGCCCGTCAAGAGGTTACAAATGGTATCGTGTCCTATCTCTACCCTCCTTCTTATCATCCTTGGTCCTATGGCGTTGGTGTTCCAGTACAATAGCGAATCATTGAGAAACACGAAAAGTCCGCAATCATTTTTGTTATATTGGTAATAATCGGCGTGGCCATCGATGAGGTTTTGGATTTCATTTTCGATTTTGGAGACCGAATGTTGTACAAGGCGGGTGCAAGTCTTGGGTCGCTCCAGAAAGATCCTAGCGCTGTTCAAAATAATGAACAGCAAAAGGGCTCCGATGACCATTGACCAACCCAGTCTTCTATCTTTTCTTCGTTTTCCCTCCATCTTTTTCTTATTTGTTGAAAATGAATGTCTTACAAAATCTTCGATTTCTGCTGTTTTTCTTTCTTAAGTTAATCGGTTTGTCTTTTTGTGCCAAAAATGGCTTAAAAGGTCTAAAATCGGTCAAATTTTGAGTTTTCTTCTTTTTTGAGTTCAAAGACATAAACCATGCTTGACCATTCTCCAGATTTTCGTGCTTTGCAGTTTGAGATTAATCCTCTGACTGCGCCTCTGAACAAGGGAAATTTATGGTGCTTATATTGTTCGCTCATGTATGAGATATAGTAGGCATCCCAAATTAATCTGTCGACTTTTATTAGTTGTAAATCTTTGGTTTTGAATATTTTAGATATTGTTTGCTTGCTGAAATGATTCAGATGCCGTGGTACGTCATAGGCGGCCCAAAGTTCTTTGTAATATCTGCCGTCGTATGATTGATAGTTTGGAACGGCTATGATGATTCGTCCGTCGTATTTGATAAGTCTTTGTAATTGTTCGACTTGCCATTTTAAGTCATCGACATGTTCCAACACATGCCACATGGTAATGATGTCAAAACTATGATCTGGAAGTTGGTTGATGTCTTCTGAGGTTAAGAGTTGTCCTTTTATTCGGGTTTTTGCAATGTTTCTGGCGTCTTCTGAGGGTTCTACTCCTTTGCATTCCCAGCCGTGTGTTTCTGCGGTGTGAATGAAGTCTCCTACTCCACAACCTATGTCAAGCAATTTTCCCTCGTCCATGCCCCTGGTTGCCATGTTGTATTTGTGCCTAAGGTTGGTTTTTTTCACGCTTTCATAGAGTCTGGGTATGAAACCTTTCTTGTTTTCTTGGTGACTATAATATTCTTTCGATTTATAATAGTCGCCGATTTTCTCCTTTCCAGGCCTTGGCATGGTGTAGAGTAATCCACATGTCAAGCATTCGCAGATGTGGAAGTCTTCTCTGGTTAGAAACTCATCTCTGAGCCATAAGTTGATTTGTGCTTTGTCAGATCCGCACCATGGACATTTGTTGTTCATTTTTGTTGTGTTTCATGTGGAACATTTTTCTATCTTCCTAAGAATATGGCTAATACGTTGATATCGGCCGGTGATATCCCGCTAATCCTTGAAGCTTGTCCCAAGGTCTCGGGTTTGTATCGGTTCAGTTTTTCTCTTGATTCAAACGACAATGACTGTAGACTATGGTAATCGAAATCTGATGGTAGTTTTACGTTCTCCAGTCGATTTAGTTTGTCGGCAAGTTCATTCTCTTTTTGGATATAACTATCGTATTTGATGAGGATTTCGGCCTCTTCGAGGCTTTCCCTTGTGAATCGGTCAGTGGTGTCGTAGCGTTCTGCGAGTGGTTCAATATATTTGACAAGGTCAAACAAATCAAGTTGTGGTCTTAGTAAAATGTAGCTCATTCGTGTTTTTTGGTCAATGGCGGAGCTCCCTTTTTCTTCCAATAACCCATTGATTTGATCGGGGTAGACATGGTTTTCTTGTAGAAACTCCATGATTTCGGCGACCTTTTCTTTTTTTCTCAAGTAATGTTGATAGCGTTCATCCGTGGCCAATCCCAGTTTGTATGATATTTCTGTCAGTCGTGTGTCGGCATTGTCTTGTCTCAGCAGGATGCGGTATTCTGCCCTACTTGTAAACATTCTATAGGGTTCATCGACGCCTTTCGTGATTAAATCGTCAATCAAAACCCCGATATAGGCCTCTGATCGTGTTAAAACCAAAGGCTTTTCGTCTTTCAGCATCAAGCTCGCGTTGATTCCTGCCATCATCCCTTGACATGCGGCTTCCTCGTAGCCCGTTGTTCCATTGATTTGTCCCGCGAAAAAAAGTCCGTGAATCAGTCTTGTCTCAAGCGAGTGATGCAGTTGTTCGGGCGGGAAGTAGTCATATTCGATGGCATATCCTGGACGGAAAATCTTGGCATTTTCGAAGCCTTCGATTTGTCGGAGTGCTTCATATTGGATATAGTCCGGTAGGGACGAGCTGAAACCGTTGAGGTAATACTCTTCGGTGGTCCAGCCTTCGGGTTCAACAAAGAGCTGATGAGAATCCTTCCCTGCAAAACGCTCAATCTTGTCCTCGATGCTTGGACAATATCTCGGTCCAACGCCTTGGATTCTGCCGTTGAACATGGGCGAATACTTGAATCCTTTCCGTAGTGTTTCGTGCACTTTTAGCGAGGTGTGCGCTATCCAGCAGCTCCTTTGCTTGTTGATTTTAAAGGGTTCGGTGTAGGAAAAACCGACCACATCTTCATCGCCCTTTTGTTCGATGAGCTTGCTGAAATCGATGGTTCGTCCATCGATGCGTACCGGCGTACCGGTTTTCAGCCGTTTTGCTTCAAAACCGATTTCCTTGAGTTGTTCGGTGAGCCCATGTACTGCCACCTCACCCATTCTGCCTCCCGAAAAATGCTGTTCGCCGATATGTATCAATCCGTTTAAGAACGTGCCGTTTGTGAGGATGACGGCTTTGCTTTCGATCTCCCCTTCCATCATCGTCTTCACGCCACTCACTTGGTCGCCTTTGATGAGCAGTCCCGTCACTGTATCTTGCCAGAAATCCAGGTTGGGTGTTTTCTCCAATAGGCTACGCCATTCGGCCGAAAACATCATCTTGTCGCTTTGGCATCTTGGACTCCACATGGCGGGGCCTTTCGACTTGTTGAGCATCCTGAATTGGATCATGGTGCGGTCGCTGATGATGCCCGAATAGCCGCCCAAGGCATCAATTTCGCGCACGATTTGTCCCTTGGCGATGCCGCCCATGGCAGGATTGCACGACATGGAAGCCATCAGGCGCAAATCCATGGTGATGAGCAACACCTTGCTACCCATATTAGCAGCGGCAGCAGCGGCCTCGCAGCCGGCGTGACCGGCTCCTACAACGATGATATCATAAGGTTCAAAATACATTTTATCTCGGGTGTTTCACGGGAAACAATTATTTTAATAAATTGATATTCAATAATTTCAATGCTTCATCCTCTTTCTCACGCATCATTTTTTCGTCTTCGTCAGTATGGTCATCAAAACCGATGAGATGTAGCACGCCATGAATCATGACGCGGTGCAATTCGCTCTCAAAAGTCCGTCCAAAGGTCTCGGCATTCTCCTTGATGCGGTCAACGCTAATGCAGAACTCGCTCGAAAGCACGGTTTCGCAATCGGTCAGCGGAAAAGTCACGATGTCAGTGTAGAAATCGTGGCCGAGACGCTCCTTGTTGATTTCCAGCAACTTGTCATCGCTACAGAAATAGTAGTACAACTCCCCTACCGATTTGCCATAACCTTCGGCCACGGCGATAATCCAATCCTTGTCGCGCTGTGGTTCGATAGGTGGCATTTCCACATCCAATGTGCTGAATCTGATCATCTTAGTGCGTGTTTTTCTTCAAATAATACTCGTTGATTTTGTTTTGGTAATAGGGAGCGTATTCGATGGGGGTGCTCCTTAGGAACTCCTGGTTTTTCTTGAGCGTTTGATCATAGAGATATTCGTCTATCTTTCGCTCGAATTGCGAACCTTTATACTCGTTGGACTTGCGTTTCTCCTCCTGTTCGCGCTTCTCCTGTGCCTTCTGTGACTCCAGCATCCTGGATTCAATCTTTTGGCTGCGTTCAATCATCTGTCGGTTGATTTTCTTGTTCACCAGCTCCTCTTCCAGCTTCTCCATGTCCTTGATGATCTCGTTGAGGCCATCGTCGCCGATTTGTCCGTTTTCCTTCATGTCGTTGAGCATCTGTTGCATGCCTTGACGCAGCATTTCCTGCTCGGCAGCCATGCGGGCGAATTCCTCACTCATCGAGTTGGGCGTTTGTTGCCCCTGCTCCATTTGTTGTTGCATTTGCTTCAGTTGTTCGCTGAGTTGCTGTTGCATCTGCTGCATGTTTTTCAGGCTTTGGCTTCCTTGCCCTGGCTTGGGTTTGCTATTGGGCATGGGCATGCCCATGGCCTCCATGCTGTTTTCCATGTTCTCCAGCGACTCGGCCAGCATCAGCGCCAGGTTGTTCATTGACATCATGGCGGTTTGTTGGTGGCGTGTGGCCTGCGACAATTTCAGGTCGTTGAGCTGTTTCATCGCGTTTTCGGTCTGATTTTCAATGATGTGCAACTCGTCGAACACAAAGTTTTTGATCATGGGCTGACGCAAGGCCATGCTGCGCAGCGAGTCGCGGACCATGTTGAAGTTGTCGGCCACTTCCTTTTGGTGGATGATTTTCTCGGTCAGCGAGGGGTCGTCGGTGCGCAATGCTCCGATTTCGGTCATCAGCGCTTCTTGCTCGTGCGAGGCATGTACCACGTTTTCGAGCAAGATGCGCACCAAGTGGGCGTCTTCGGCCATCTGTTCCATGCCAGCCATCTGCATTTGCATCATCATTTGGTTGGCCATCTGCTTCATCTTTTGCCCGGCTTCGTTCTTGTTTTGTTGCGATTGCTGTTGTTCGCCATTCTGCTCATTCTGCATGGCGTCTTGAAGGTCCTGGTCAATGCTCTCTTGCATCTCTTCGTCCTTCTGCATGTCAAATGGATCTTGCAGCTCTTGGTTTTTCTCCAACAGTTGGTCGAGTTCGTCCATCATCTTGTCGAATTCCTCTTTGGCTTCCTCCGCCGATTTTTGGTCGCTCTCCTCCCCTGCTTCTTTATCTTGATTTTCAGTGTTTTGATTTTGCAATTCCTCTCCGAGTTGATCCAACTTGTTGGCCAAGTCGTTGAGGTCTTTCTCCATTTTCAGTTGCTCCAAAAGCGCCAAATTGCGGTCGAGCAACTCCTGCATCTTCTGGTTGTTCTTCTTGATGTCCTGCATGGTCTGCTGCATCTGCTCACGCGGCATTTCCTCAAGCAGCTTGTCGATTTGCTCCATCATCTTCTGAAGCTCCTCGGGGATGACTTCTTCGAACAACTTATTAATCTGTTCTTGCTTCTTGATGAGGTCTTCATTGGCGATGTCGTGTTCCTTCATGAAATCAGCCAGCTTCTCCTGTTCTTCCTGCAGCTTGTTCCATTCGTCCTGAATCTCTTTCTGCTTTTCCATCAGCTCCTTCATCTTCTCCTTGTCGGACCAGTCCAAATCCTTCTTCTGGATGAGGTCTTGCAGCATCTTCTCTATCTCATCTTGCAGTTTGTCAGCCTCTTGCGACTTCTCCGAAAGGCGTTCCATGATGTCTTCCGACTCTTGGTTGGCGATGCTGTCCAAGGCGGCCTCAGAGGGTTTATAGTAAGTGAAAGTCTCGGAACGCTTCGACTTCGGGCCGTGGAAACCGTCGTTGTCCCAAATCTCGAAGTAGACCTCCATGTTCTGTCCGGGCATGATACCGAGACTATCCATATTGAACTGGTAGAAGAAGGAGGTTCGGGTTTGCTTCAAGTCGATGGGCACGGATTTGACGATGTTCTTTTCGATGGGCTCTTTCACCTTGCAGTTGAAAGTCAGGCGGCTGAAGCCATAATCGTCGGTGACGAGGCCCGAGAAATACACATCAGTGGAAAGTTGCTCGTCAAACGACTCGACGCGGATGTCGGGATAGGCGTCGGGCACCACATCCACCGAAAATCGCAATGGGTCGATGGTGGCGTTCCAAGTGTTTTGCACCTTGGCGTCGAACTGGGTGGCATTGGAAGCAACGAATTGGTATTCAAAAACATCATTGGTTTTTTCCAAATCGGTCAGCGTCGAATCTTTGAGGATTTGCAGTTGCTCGGTGTCGCGAGTCACGAAGTTGAAAACCAGGCGCGTGCCTTGCGGGACGATGAGGCGGGTCTTGCCTTCCATCGTTTCGGCGGCGCGGTGGAGATAGGCCGGATAGTGCATCTCGCAGCGATAGGAGAGTAGGGTAGGGTTGGGGTGCACCGTGATGTGGATGGGCTGACTATTGTATTCGCCTCCCATCACGTTGAAATCCAAATCGTTGTAGAGATTTTTGAACGTGTAGCTGAAATCGTTGGTGGAGACTTTGGTCATCAGTTGCTGTCCCAGTTCGCTTTTCACATAGAAAGCGTCGGGGATGCGGTCGCCAGTGACGTGGATGTTGAATTTCACCTCCGCGCCTTGGGTGGTCTCGATTTCGTCTTGCGAAAACTCGACCTGATAGGGGAGGGGCTTCTCGAAATGCTGCTCGTAGTTGACGATGCGTTGCGTGGGTTGCACGGCAAACGAAGGCAGGAACACCATCAGCAATATTAATAAGAGGAGTAGGCCGAAGAAAATGCCCAGATATTTCAAGTTGCCGCGCAAGTCGACGGCATCAGAGAAACGGATAGGGGAGAGGCGTGCACTGCGCTGCTCGATGGTTGCCAGAAGCAAGGCATTATCGGACGGCGTTTCGACAGGCTCAACGACCTGTTCGTCAGAGGTCCCTGAGCCTGTCGAAGGGCCGACTTTAGAAGTCTCCATCAGCTTGCTTAGTTGTATGGTATTCAGCAGTTTGTCCTTGATTTCAGGGAAAAACTTTCCGATGAGCGTCGAGGCTTGCTCCACCGACATCTTCTTTCGGAACCGAATGAGATTGATGAGCGGGATAAGGAAATAATACACCGCGACGAAAGCGCTACCCGCCAGCAAAAACAGGAACAACACAAAGCGTCCCTTGGGCGGGAACCACGAGAAATATTCCAGCCCGTTGATGAGCAAATAGAAGACGATCCACAGCACGGCACCCACCAACACGCCTTGTATCAGGCGATTGAGGTAGTACTTCCGCGTGAAGCCTTCGATTTTCCCTATCAGTTTGTTCGGTGCAGACATATCAGGCGCAAAGATACAAAAAAATGAGAACCTGCAGGTTCTCATTTTTTTGTATCAAGAGCCACATGTCGGACTCGAACCAACGACCTACGCATTACGAATGCGTTGCTCTACCAACTGAGCTAAAGTGGCTTCTCTCTCCCCTTAAGGGATTCAATTGAGGCTGCAAAAATAGGAATAATTTTGCAAACCACGTGAAAAAACGCGAAAAAAATATTTTCGCGAAAAACACAATAAAATAACTAATAAAATAGTTGTATATTCAAAAAGTTCTGTATCTTTGCAGCGTCAAAACGAGTCAAAATGACCAGAAAACCGCACATAGTATTATTAATGGTCCTTGGATTGTTCGCATCATGTGCGACACAACCCGCCAAGTATAAGTATGTGACTTATGTGCCTGATTCGGTGACTGTGTTTGAAGTAATCAAGGCCGAAGGATACTATCTTGACATTCCCAAAGACAATAAAATCGAGGTGCTTTCGCTGACCAATTCTGGTCTCGATCGGATTCCTTCGAGCGTCAAGCGTTGCACGCACCTGCAAAGACTGAACCTGGAAGGCAACCAGATCAAACACATTCCCAGATGGCTCAGTTCATTAGATAGTCTTGAGGAAATCAACTTGAATTTCAATAAATTGAACTTGAAAAAACGGGATATCCGACGTTTGTCGAAAGTCGAAAATATCTTGTTGGCAGGCAATAGCCTCAAGTCGCTGCCTAGCAATGTCGGTTGTTTGAGATGCGAAAGCCTCAACTTGTCAAAAAACCAACTCAGCGCTTTGCCCAAGTCATTTGCTGAACTGAAACAGGCCAAGTACTTGATTTTCTACGACAACAAGTTTGAAAGCATCCCGGAGGAATTGGCTGGTTTCAAGGCGTTGAAACACTTGGATTTCTACAAAAACAACATCACGGAAATCCCGGAATTTATTGGTGACATGGGGAATTTGGAACAGCTTTTCCTTTCGTTCAACAAGATCGATGAAATCCCCGACACCTTGCGTAACCTAAAACGCCTGAAATACTTCTATATCCATCATAACGAATTGCATTTCATCCCCGAATGGATTACGGAAATGGATTCCATCGAACGTTTCGGCGTGGGTTTCAACTGTCTTCTGGACTTGCCTGATTTGTCGAAAATGAAGTCGCTCTACGAGTTCGATGCCGAACACAACCTGCTGGAACGCTTCCCTTGGGAACTTGCGGAAAAGCCAGAGATGGAAATCCTGATTTTACGTGACAATGACTTCGTCTTGTCGGACAAAGACAAAATGCGACTAATCCAAATCAGCAAAACAATAAACATAAACTATTGATAAACCATAAAAACATTGAAAATGAAAGAGTTGACTAAAGGAGAAGAACAAGTGATGCAAGTGCTTTGGACAATCGGTCAAGGCTTTGCCAACGAGATTATGGCGGCTTTCCCTGAGCCTAAGCCGGCCTACAACACGGTGCTGACCGTCATCAAAATCCTGGAAAACAAAGGCTTCGTGAAGCACGAAACCTTCTGTCGCGCGCATCGCTACAGCCCAGCCGTCACCAAGGAGGAGTATTCGCAACGCTTCCTCGGCAGCGTGGTGGAGCGCTATTTCAACAATTCCTATCTCGACCTCGTGTCGGCCTTCGCCAAAAAGGAGAACTTCAGCCTCGAAGAACTCGAAGCCCTGAAGAAGGTCATCGACGAGGCCATCAACGATGAAGGGAAATAAACCATGAACGCACAACAACTTATCATCGGTCATCTGCTCCCTATCACGGCGGGAATCGTCGTGCTTTGGTTGGTCTATCGGCTCCTGTTCAGCAACGGCAACCGCCTGCAATTCAATCGGTTGTTCCTGCTGACGGCGATGCTGTTTTCGTTGGCCCTGCCATTCATCGGCTTGCAGATGGGACAAAGTGCGCCGCAAGTGGTTCACTTGAAGCAGAACCTGTTAGGCGGCACCCTTTTGGCCGAAATCACCGTCATGCCCGAAGGCGGAGCGGCCTTACCCGAGGTGGAAGTCGCACCCGACGCGCCGCAAAAGGCACAAATCAACGGGTGGCGCATCCTTGGCGGCATTTATCTAATAGGTGTGGCGGTAACGGCTTTGTTATTCCTTTTCAAGATAGCGAAATTGGTGGTGCTCATCATCCGTTCGTCCAAGGAGAAACGCGAAGGCTACACGGCGGTGTTTTTGTCTAAGGTCCCTGAGCCTGCTGAAAAACCGACTGACAGAATAGCGGGGCCTTCGACAAGCTCAGGCACCCTTAACCTCAACAACCAAACCAAGGTCCCTGAGCCTGTCGAAGGGCCGACCTCAGGCTCTTTCTCCTTCTTCCGTTATGCCTTCTTCCCCAATGAAAGCGTTGCGCCCGACATTGTCCGCCACGAGCGCAGCCACATCTCCCACGGTCATTCCGCCGACATTCTCTTTGTGGAAACAATGAAAATCCTGCAATGGTTCAACCCATTCATCTATCTGTACAAGAAGGAGTTGCAGAGCCTTCACGAATACCAAGCCGACCGCGATGTGGTGGCCACCGGCGTTGACAAACGAAACTATATGATGCTGATTTTGCAGCAGTGCACGGCTACAGACTTCAGCGGAATTAGTAATAACTTCAGTTTAATCCTAACAAAAAAAAGAATCAAGATGATTACAAGAAATGAAAAGGCTAAGGGCCTCTGGTGGAGGCTCTTGGCCACATTGCCCGCGTTGGCAATGCTGCTGATCGTCAACACGAAAGTGTCGGCGCAAGAACAAAGTGCCGAGAAGAAACCCATCACAGTGGAAATGGGTCAGTTCGAAATCTTTGATGACGATGGCGCA
Source organism: Bacteroidales bacterium (assembly GCA_017477425.1). Classification (GTDB taxonomy): domain Bacteria; phylum Bacteroidota; class Bacteroidia; order Bacteroidales; family F082; genus Limimorpha. The sequence goes on along the minus strand of JAFUVT010000026.1, from coordinate 37,861 downwards.
CCCATTCGATTGAAGGATACCATCATTTACAACGAGGATGGAACCTACTTCAAATTCGAGACCTCGGATGCTTTTGACCCGATGAATGGCGAACCACGCAAGAAGATTACGGTGACTTCCTACAATGCGGACGGAACCCCAGCCAACAGCTTCAAACTCACTGAAATGGAAAAGCACGGTGATACAGTGCGTTACGACGTCGAACCGTTTAGCATTTACAGTGACGCGCTCTCCGACAAGATCAAAATCACGACCGACGAGGATCTCAACGTCAAGGTGAAGCACCAGAGCAACGACAGCATCTTCCAAATCGTTGACCAGATGCCCGAGTTCCCTGGCGGCACGGATGAGATGATGCATTTTGTCGCAAGCAACATCAAGTATCCGCAAGATGCCATTGACGAGGGCAAAGGCGGCAGGGTGTTCGTTTCCTTCGTGGTGGAAAAGGACGGCCTTGTTTCCAATGTCAAAGTGCTTAAAGGCGTGTGCGAAAGCATTGATGAAGAGGCGGCTCGTGTAATACGCGGCATGCCGAGATGGAAACCGGGTATGAAGGACGGCAAGCCAGCCCGTGTGTCTTTCCAGATGCCCATCACGTTCAATCTCGGACAAACGAATGGTGAACACAAAACCACAGTGAGAACAGTTATTGCGGAAGATGAATCAGGGGAACATTCGAGAAAAGTATCTACCGCAACATATCCAGACAATCCGGTAGAAGACAAGATGCAGCCCGACAAAGACGGTGTGTTTCAAATCGTGGAGGAAATGCCCCAATTCCCCGGCGGAGAACCGAAACTGATGGAATACATTGCAAAAAATCTCAACTATCCGCAAGAGGCAAGAGACAAAGGCATTGATGGTCGCGTGTTCATTGGCATGGTGATTGAGAAAGACGGCAGCGTTTCCAATGTGAAAGTGCTGCGCGGCATCGGTGGCGGTTGCGACGAAGAAGCTGTCCGCGTCATCAAGGCGTTGCCGAAATGGACGCCCGGCAAAAAAGACGGGAAGCCTGCTCGGGTCAGTTATCAGATTCCTATCAATTTCAAGCTGACAGAGCAACAGCCAAAGAAGAATTAACGAGTTTGTAGGGCTGCCACACCGTGGCAGCCGCTGTTTGCCAACCCATTACAGCGGCTGCCGTGATACGACAGTCCTACAAGCCAAAATGCACTCACACTGTGCAAATTATTCAAAAAAAACGCACCCACAAAGTGCGTTTTATTTATGGTATCGCTTCGCGAGAAATCCGATAAAATCTGTTTCAAAATATATAATTAATTGATTTTGAATGATTTTTGAACAAAATTTTGGAAGATTTCTTGGCGCAAGCCAATCTCTACAAGCCAATCCCTAAATAACCAATTGTTCCCACCGGATTTTCGGCACAAACTGCACGCCTTCCGCATCGCGGTAATAGGCCAATTTCTCGCCTGCATTCACGGGCTCCAACTTGATTCTTTCGTTCCCCTTGCCGATGGCTAACATCAACAGCGGCTCGTAGGGCAACTGAAAATGCTCGGTGATTTTTGCCTTGTTGAAAGCGCCAATCATGATGCCGTTCAGGCCCATTTCAGTGGCCTTTAGCAACATACTTTGTGCAGCAATGCCGAGGTCGATGTCAACGAATTTGCTTTCGGGCGCGGTACTGCAAATGATGATGAAGGCCTCGGGCTCGGTGCCGGCGAAGGGCAAGTGCAACTCAGGCAGCAAACCGCCGAGTTTCATGTTTTGCAGGACGAAGTCGGCCCCCGTCTCTTTCGTAACCAACTTAAAGCGAAGCACTTGCTGGTTCTTCGCCGAGGCGATTTTGGCGTTCACCGCCACGATGCGTTCCAGCATCTCGCGCTTCACCACAAAGTCCTTCTGATAACCGCGATAGCTGCGGTTTTTCTCCATCAGCGTCTCGATGGAGGTATGTTTCACGACGGTCTTCTTCGCGCCTGCGCCAAAGACCTCTTCGTAGCGTTTTTCAAGGTATCCGTCTGCCATAATTCTGTAAAGATTGGATTTGTTTTCGATTTGTGATGGATTTGTTTCCCAAACCCGCCACAAAGATACAGATTTTCATTATCTTTGCGCCTCAAATTTTTCCGTTATGAAAACCCTAAGATTCATTTTTGCATTTTTGCTGATGTGCTACGCTTCGGGCGCAATGGCACAGGATTTCATCGAAGGCACCGTCTATGAAGAAGCCGAAAACGGCGACCGCATGCCGCTGCCTGGCGTCAACGTATATTGGAAAATCGTCAACCAGGGCGTGGTAACCGATGCCAACGGGCATTACAAAATCCCCGTCCACGGCGAAATCGGATGCCTCGTTTTCAGCTGCATCAGCTACGAGAACGACACGGTGCATCACATGTTCGAGCCCGTGCATTACGACCACATTTTCCATTCGATACACATGCTCAACGAAGTGGAAATCGAGGCCCGACAGAAGGCCACTTTCATCTCGGCCCTTGAGCCTATGGTCGTGCAAACCATCACCACGCAGAGCCTGCGTCGCGCCGCTTGCTGCAGCCTTGCCGAGAGCTTTGAGAACAACGCTTCGGTGGACGTCACCTACAGCGATGCCGTCACGGGAGCGAAGCAAATCGAGCTGTTGGGCTTGAGTGGGCTCTATACCCAGATGTTGGCCGAAAACATGCCCAATTTCCGAGGTGCCGCTTCGGCGTTCGGACTCAATTATGTGCCAGGCAACTGGATGAACGCCATCCAAGTGTCGAAGGGAACTTCCTCGGTGAGAAACGGTTACGAGTCAATCAGCGGACAAATCAACGTGGATTACAAGAAACCCGAAGTGGGGGAGAGCGAGAAGCTTTTCCTCAACCTCTTCGGCAACACGATGGGCATGGCTGAATTCAACTTCAACACCCGCTGGAACGTGGGCAAACACGGCAGCATGATGGTGCTCGGCCACGTCAACCACAATTTCATGACGATGGACTACAATGGCGACCATTTCGTAGACGACCCGCAGGTGACCCAATACAACATCTTCGCCCGCTACAACTATGCCAACGAATGGTTTGAAGGCTTCTGGGGCGTGAAGGCCTTGAAGGAAGACCGCTATGGCGGACAAATCGGGTTCGTGCCGGGCGCACATCTGCACGAAGGCACGGCGGGCGACAGTCTGGGCTTCGGCATCAACACGCAGCGCTACGAGGCTTTCTCGAAGACCGGTTTCCTCTTCGACCGCGTGGAGACCAGCCTCGGCATCCAACAGCAGTTCACCTACCACAAGATGCACTCAGCTTATTTCAACACCAACATCTACCACATCGAGCAGTATTCCTACTATGCCAATGTGCTCTTCAACTCGTACATTTCCAACACGATGCACAAATATTCGGTGGGTGCCAGCTATTCCTACGACAAGTACAACGAGCACATAGTCCGCTCAGAACGTGGCCATTCCGACGTGATATTGGAAGAAAGCAGACCCACCCGCACCGAGCACGTGCCGGGCGTCTTTGCCGAATACACCTACAACGACTACGACCATTGGAGCTTCATCCTCGGTATGAGGGGCGACTACAACACCTATTACCAAAAGCTGCTCTACACGCCGCGTGTGCACGTGCGCTACGAGCCCACCAAGACTTGGACTTTCCGCCTCTCGGCAGGCAAGGGCTACCGTTCGCCCAATGTGTTGGCCGAGAACTCGACGATGCTGGCCTCGGCGCGCGAAATCGTCTTTGTCGATACGCCCAAGATGGAAGAGGCTTGGAACTACGGCCTCAACCTAACCAAGACCTTCAAAATCGGCTGGCGCGAGTTGACTATGCAGGCCGACTTCTACCGCACTGATTTCCTAAATCAAATCGTCCTCGACCGCGACGCCGATGCCCACGAGACGCGTATCTATAACCTCAACGGAAAATCCTATTCCAACAGCGCCCAAATCGAGGCCAACTGCGAGATTTTCAAGGACTTCGACCTGACTTTGGCCTTCCGCTACAACGACGTGAAGATGACCATCAACGACACGCTTCGCGAGAAGCCTTTCGTTAACCGTTACAAGGGCTTGGTGACGATGTCGTATGCCCCCGGAACGTGGCAGTTCGACTTCACGACGCAGTTCAACGGCGACAGCCGTGTGCCCAACTTGGCAGGCAACGCCACCGCTGTGGCCAACGGCCAGAACATCGAACGTTCGCCGTTCTATGTGATTATGAATGCGCAGATTACGAAGAAGCTGGGCAAAAACTGGGAACTCTATGTGGGCAGCGAGAACCTGACCAACTACACCCAGGACTATCCCATCATCTCTGCCAACGACCCGACCAGCGAGGACTTCGACGCCTCGATGGTGTGGGGCCCGCTGAGCGGCATCAGGGGCTATTTGGGCGTGAGGTTCCAAATAAAATGATTGTAGAGACGCAAAATTTTGCGTCTCTACATCAAAAAAACCTAATTTTGCAGCCCAATACCTGTAGAAGATGAGAAAATCCCTTTGGCTCTTCGCCTTCGCGCTGCTGCTGACGGCCTGCGGGCAAAAAGACGATAAAAAGCAAGAACAACCCGAACAAAAAGAGGTCCGCGTGCCTCAGGGCGTGCCCGTGGCACCCATGCAGCAGATTCCTGTGCAAGAGAAGGGCAACGCTTTCGACAACGGCCTCTCACAATCCACTGGCCCCGTGCTGAAGCTCGAAGAAGGCAAACCTCTCGATTTCAGTCAGTTGAATGGGAAAAGAAAAACCTTGGAAGAGCAAGCCACGGAGCAAATCGACAGCATCCGCTACCATGCCGAGCAGGGTAGGGCCGACTACCAGAACATGTTTGGCGCTTGCTACGAAAACGGTTGGGGTGTCGAGAAGAACGCAAACGAAGCCTTCAAGTGGTACACCAAAGCGGCCAACCAGGACAACCCTGCCGCCTGCAATTCGCTGGGCAACTTCTACCGCATGGGCACGGCCGTGAAAGCCGACCCCGCCAAGGCCTTTGAGTGGTACAAGAAAGGCGCGGCCGGCAAGGATGCCCAGGCGATGCTCAACCTCGGCAACTGCTATTTCTACGGCATAGGCGTTGCGAAAGACGAAAAGACCGCCATCCGCTGGTGGAAAGAAGCCGCCGATGCGGGCAATGCCTATGCCCAGTCGCAGATGGGCGACTGCTATTATTTCGGTATCGGGATGGCGAAAGACCTCAAAAAAGCCGTTGAATACTACCAACCCGCCGCCGACAAGAACGTTTCGAGTGCACAATACCGCCTCGGCCTGATGTATTTCAACGGCGAGGGCGTGCAGCAAGACCCAACCTACACCAAGCTGCTGATGCAGAAGGCCCGCGACGGCGGCATGAAAGAAGCGCAAGATTTCCTGGATAGGAATTTCAAGTAGAAGAACTTGAGTTTTCTGAAAAACCTCTATCTTTGCGCTGTATGAAAATACGGCATTGTGTCATAGCATGTTTGTTGGTGCTGGCCGCGATGGTGGCCTGCACCTCCAATGTAGAGACGCGCCATGGCACGTCTCTACCAGCCGACGTATCGCCCGAACTGGCCGCCATCGACAGCCTGATGTGGCGGCAACCCGATAGCGCGTTGCAATGCCTTTTGGCCTGTAGAGACGCAATGCTTGCGTCTCCCAACACACCCGACGGTGATACCATGGAGACGCATGCAATGCGTCTCTACAACGAACATTATTACCAATTGTTGTTGGCGGAATTGCTGTATAAGAATTACCAACCGCAGACCAACCGAGATGAGCTGCTGCGGGCTGTGGCGTATTTTGACAGCCTGACACTCACGCTAAACGACAACCCTACACCCTGGAACCGTCATTGCGGGCTTGACCCGCAATCTCCCAACCTTTGCGATGACATCTTTTTTTTGGATGCGAGGGTACATTACATTAATGGTGCGGGCTATTACGAAAACGACAGCGTGGTGGAGGCTTGCGCGGAATACCTGAAGACGTTGGAGATGATGGAGGAACAATTTGAAGAAAAAGAACTGACGGGAAAGAAGGCTCAGTTCATGGCGAACATCTATAACCGTCTGGGCAACCTGTTTTCGGAGCAGTTCATGATGGAGTCCTCCATCTCCTGCTATGAGAAAGCATTAATATATTGTATAATTGAACCTACATCACCTAATGGCATCTCCAGTATTTTATACAGAATAGGTAAGCAATATGACAAGAAGAATGAAATAGAAAAAGCGAGATTGTATTATAGTCAGGCTTTAGAGAATGTGACTGTAACAGACAATATGGTCTATAGAGATATTGTTGCAAGTAAAGCGCTTTGTGACTATCAAATAAATGGAATCGCAAAACAATCCTTGGATGAACTTAACCGTGTTCTATTTCAAGCAAAAACCGAAAAAGAACGATTAAACCGAAAATTGACCATAGGTTGCATCTACTTCTATGAAGACAATTATGACTCCGCATTGTATTATTTGGAACCAGTGTTTGAGAACCGTGAAGCTGGATTGCAAGACCAGGTGGCGAATTATCTGTACATTATTTGTAATAAACAAGGAGATCGAGACCAAGCTGATTCTCTTATGCATTTTCTGGCAAGCCGTAAGAAATCAGATGGAGATAACAAGGCCTTGGTCTCGGAACTCGAGGATATGTTCAAGAACTATTCGAACCAAAAATTGGAGAAACAAGCTGAAGCTGAACGAAAAATAGCCGAAAAGCGGGTGATGAACACTGTAATCCCCATCGCTATCGCAGTTGCTTTGGCTATTTTCTGTGTATTGATATGGAGAAACAGGAGACAGTTAAAGCATCAGCAAGAAAAAGCGGACAGAGCATTTGGAGAGGCGAAACTAAAACACGAAAAGGAGCTGAGGCTAAGACAAGTTGAGGCCGACAAGACATTGGAAGAAACAAAGAAGAAATACGAGGGAGAACTAAGACAACTGAGAGTGGAGACCGACCAACAGTTGGAGGAGGTGGAAAGGAAGCACCAACAGTGGATGGCTGAGGCAAAAGAACGACACGAGGAGGAATTGAAAGCGCAGAAAGACCTGTCGGAAAAAGAGATAGAGAAAACCAAGAAACGACATGCCGAGGAATTGGAAGCGGAGCGGCTGGCCTACCAAGCGGAGATGGCAGAGAAAGAGGCCATGGCACAGACAGAACGCAGACTGCACGAGGAAGCGTTGAAAAGGCATCAAGTAGAGACCGAACAGAGGATGACAGCGGCCGAACGAAAGCATCAGCAAAAACTGAAAGAGATTGCACGGAAGCATGAGCTGGAGATGCAGGCGCAGCAAGACAAGACCAAGGAAGAGGCAGAACAGACACGAAAGCGACACGCATCGGAGCTGGAGGCTGAACGGATGGCCTACCAAAAAGAACAGGAAGCCTTGCGGCAAAACCTCCGGCAGCGTGAAGAACAGGTGAACGCCTTGGAAACGGCCTTGGTCCAGCAACACGAGGAGGCGGAGCGGCGGCGCGAGGCTTTCCTGAAAGAGCCGATATGCCAACGCATTCTCAGTCAGGTACGCAAGAAGCCCATCACCACCCGAGAAAATGCTTTCGAACTTGGCTTGGCCCTCAAAGACGAGGATTTCGAACAACTTGGAGCAGCTGTGGAAAAGCATTATTCGGGTTTCGACCATGTGTTGTTGAGCCATTGTCCGAGTTTGAAACAGGGACTTTTAAGTCTATGCCATCTGCACCTGTTGGGAATCAACGAAAGAGAGATAGCGGTGCTGAAGAACGTGTCGTATTCCGCCATCAAGAAGCAAAACGAGAGCCTTCGGGAGAAACTTGAGGTAAATGAAGACATAGGCTCTTATGTTTTGAGGGTTGCAGAAAGGGTTTGTGGCACTCAAAATATGGATCAAAACGTATCGGAAAACAATCCTTTACAACAAAACACAGAAGAGATTCCACAAGAAAGTACATTGAAAAGTACATTGAAAGGTACACAGAAAACAATCGTTGAAATCATCATCGGTAATCCCAATGTTACCATTGTAGAAATTGCTAATGAATTAGACTTAAACCCGCGAGGAATTGCCAAGCATTTCAAAATGCTTCAAGATAAAGGAGTTATTCGCCGTGTAGGGCCCGACAAGGGAGGGCATTGGGAAGTGATTAGGTAGGAGTTACTAGTTGTCAGTTACCAGTGGCCAGTTGTTCAGTTGGTAGTTAATCTATTGGCATACATAATGCGTTTTCCGCATGTCGGCCGCGGCCAGCGCGGCTTTTCCTTTAGGCTTAGTTATAGGGAGATGATGGAAAATAGTTGGAGAAAACGTGTGTTTTTCCTCTTTATTTGTTTTATAACTTACTGATTATCAAGCATTACCCCCCCTATGAATTAATTCCAAAATTATTCCAGCAAATTTTTATGCCTACAATTTTGCAATAACCTAGTTTTGCATTCGAAATTTCTTACTAATAATGTATCAACTCTTAAAATGCATAAAATAAATATGATTAGATTAAAACAAATGATTCTGATGCTCTGCTTGATCCTTTCGGGAGCATTGTGCCACGCCCACGGCGAGGCCAAAACAGGTAATGAAAAAGACTGGGTACCGATACCTATTGATATTAAAGAAAGTACTGGGGCAAGTAGTTCTGATAGGAGTAGTTCTATCCTTCCAAGTATTAACGGCCATGTTCTTACCGTGGTATTTAATGAGAGTCTTGGCCAAGTCTCTGTGGAAATTACCACAACTTCAGGTGCTTCTGTGCAATGCCTTTCGGTGCTTACTCCGAACGGCCTGCAGGTATATATCCCCAACACTGGGAATTACATTGTCACCTTTACGCTTCCCAACGGGGATGTGTATGCGGGTGAGTTTACGGTAACAGATTAAAAAACACTGAAACGATGAAGGAGAAGACCAAATTCATTCGGTAAGGCCTCCGAGGCGAGGCAATATATATAATAAGGTGCTTGAAGAGCAAAGGCTTTTGTGGAAGATTGCACTGCTGGTCAAGCACCCTGAGCAAAACGAACTACGTTAACTGTGGGCGAATGCCCGCGGTATTCCTTGCCCGTTTTTGCGCTGCAAAGATAGGGATTTCTAAGGGAAAAGAACAAAACCAACACTTTGAACACAAAACAAGATGAAAAGTGATGCCACAACGGGAAACCTGACCGAAATACGTCATAACAGCCAACTGCTGTGGAAAACCCATGAAGCCAACGCAATGGGTCAAATCACCCATTATGAAATGGGCAACGGCGTGCATTCCTACTATCAGTATGACGACAGGCACATGCTTGCTGCACAACAAGCCAGCAAGAATGGAAACATTATCCAAAATTTTGGCTACAGTTATGATATTTTTGGTAATTTAGCCGCACGAACGGAAGACAAATTCGCCATGCCGAACACCGAGACTTTCACATACGACTACCTGAACCGCCTGACGACCGTCACCTTGAATGGAACGGTGAGCAGCGACATGGCCTATGACGCTTTCGGACGAATCCTATCAAAGGAGGCGGATGGACAGACGGTGTTCAGCGGAGCGCAATACAACACTTACGACCAGCATAACAACCTAAAACCGCATGCCATCAGTTCGGCCACCATGACCAACAATCCATTCATTTTCCCGCCATTGGAAATTACCTACACTATGTTCGACAAAGCGAAATCCATAGGACAATACGACGAGAACGAGAACTTGTTGAGCCAAATCGAATACCAATACGGCTACGACCACGAGCGCATTTTGATGGATTATGACGGCAACTACGAGAAGTTGTATGTGGGGAATTGCGAGGCTATCACGCAAAATGGAAATACCGAATGGAACACCTTCGTCAGCGGCCCGCTTGGCGTGTTTGCTGCGGTAACCAGCAATAATAATGCAGAGTTGTTACGATACATCTACAAGGACCATCTCGGCTCGTGGACGACCCTCACCGACGATGCAGGGACGATATTGCAAGAAATGAGCTATGACGCTTGGGGCAATATCCGCGTGCCGGGTATGTGGACGAATGGATCTTATAGCGGATTGATATTGTATGACCGAGGCTTCACAGGCCACGAACATCTTTTCAGTTTCGGCTTGATTAACATGAACGGGAGGATGTACGACCCAGTGATGAGCTCGTTCCTGTCGGTGGATAACTATGTGCAGCAGCCCGACTTCTCGCAGGGTTTCAACAGGTATGCATATTGCTTGAACAATCCGCTGAGGTATGTGGATCCAGATGGGGAGTTCTTTACATGGAGCATCAACCAATATGGATTCAGCATAGGCCTGAATTTCACTCCAGCGGGCATTCCTTTAGGTTTTGGCTTGAATGTGAGTTGGGCCAGAGGAGGATCGGTAGGTGTATATAGCGAGGTCGCCTATCGGGTTGGAGGAACAGGTTTGGGGGCGGGTGTTGGGGTACAGGCGAGTTACGATTACAACTTTGCATTGGGTGGATCTTTCACCATTTCTGGTTTTGGATTCGCTTCGTATGGTTGTTTTTCTTTGGGAGGATCTGGAAGTTATTCATACAGTTTCGCAAACCAATCAGGATCATACGGATGGGGTGTGAATGCTGGCATAGGGTTGTACTATAACAGTAACATGAGTGCCTATTATGGAGGCGGTCTTTCGATAGGCTACGGTTCGGGAGGATGGACCTTCGGGGCAAACGGATACTACAACAGGATGCAGAAACCGCAACTTCTCTCCTCCCAAACAGCTGATGCCAATCCCACCAAAGTACCTTCTGTTCACCAAGGAGAAGGAACCAGCGATTGTGTCGAGAGTGTTTTAAGTTGGTTTAATGATGTTCAAGGAGGGCAATTGACTGAAGCGGATATTCAAAATTGTATCATTTATTTTACGGAACAAGACTTTGTTGAGGGCAGATGTGCTTATAATGAGATAGGCAAGGTACAAGACCTTACCAGTTTATACAAATATGCAAGCAGAATGGGCATGGATTTCGCATATCTCAACAAAAAGAATATGGATTATAATGGGTTGTGCCAACAGCTCTTTGATGTCATCAACAATGGAGGATTGGTCATGGTGAACCTTGATGGAACAATGGGGCATGCTGTTGGTGTCGAAACCATCACCTACAAAACTGGAACTAATATGTGGGGCAGGCCATATTCTGAATATAGTTTCAGAGTAATGAATCCTGCCACAATAAATAATGGTGGTGGATATCGTCCAGTGGCTGGATACGACATCTGGAACGCCCGCAATGTGGGATGGTTAACAATACGATAAAGGAGGTTGAGATGAAACGGATTCTATTTATCATCGTATTGTCTTTATTTGTGATTGATGCATTTTCGCAGGACATTACTGAAAAGATTGCAACAAAAAGGGAGATTCGATTGCAATACAATGACATAATGCGTCAGTATTGCAAATTGTCACAAGTCCCTCCCTTTGATTCTGTTTTTGTTTTAAACTTATGTACGGCTTATTACGATGACACCATTCGTCTTAGTAAAGCATTTGTAGAGAATGGTGAAATCCTGAATTACATTCATAAGGGAGATACTTGGCCTTTTGTAGAAAGATTCTGGTTTTGGATTAAGAATAGAAGGTCAAAGTATCCATGGCCAAGGCTTTTTCGGGAATATGCCTTAATAATGACTTCGGATGGGGGGTTAATAGCTGTTTTTGATGGGTTTGAGATTCATAAGCATAATGGAGGATTCCAATCAGAGATGGCAAAATACATCAATGCACATGGAATAGCATTTGTTTTTACCTTACGTAGAGATAGTTATAACACCATCATGAACCATTTTTGTTTTTTTGGAGTGGATCGGCAAGGAGGATTTCATGTATTTCACTATGACCGTTCCATTGTGCCAAACTCTATAAGAATGTGTCCTATTGAAGACTTTCCTGATAACGAATGGCAGGGCTTGTTTTATGGCTCATGGAAAAACCAAATAGAGAAAGAGACGGCCTCTGACAAACAATGTGATAGTGTTGTTGTTCCTTAAAATCTCAAGATGCAGGGAATGTATACCAGAGCTCGTTTTTGGAGGTCAGAGCAAAGCGGCAGAGGGTTCTGGTTAACAAGGAACGGAGTTTCCGAAGAGAACCCGTTCTTCCGAATTTCCGAATTCGGAAGCCATGAGCATCAGCTTTCGCAATGCGAAACCAGCCATTGTAGGGCTGTCGTACCACGGCAGCCGCCACGGTGTGACAGCCCTACAGGCTCAAAAGAGGCCGTTCCGCTGCGATTTCAAAATAATATGCTTATTTGTCGTCTAAACAAGCATCTAATGCCATGAAAGCCACAGCAAACAACAAGGTTGCCAATCCGCTGGAACGGGGTTTTATGGATAGGTCAATAATCTCAAGCCTTAGTCAAAGCTGCTGCGCCCAAGATGGCCGCGTCGTTGTCGGGCAATTCGCTGACGCGCACGTCGACGCTGCCGTCGTAGACGAAGCACAGGTGCTTCTGGAACGACTCGCGCACAGGCTTCAGCAACACCTCGCCCGCCTTCACGGGACCGCCCATCAGGAAGAGGGCCTCGGGACCGCTGAACGCCACGGCATTGGCCAAGGCGATGCCTAACCAATAGCCCGTCTTCTCGAAGACTTTCAAGGCCAACGCATCGCCGGCCTTGGCCGCATCGCCCACCATCTTGCTCGTCAAGTCGTCGGGATGGATGTCGGCCAGCGGACCGTCGTAGCCTGGCGTGGCTTCCAACATTTCGAGCGCCGTGCGGCGTATGCCCGTGGCCGAGGTGTAGGTCTCCAAGCAGCCTTTGCGCCCGCAGCCGCAGGGACGGCCCTCGGGAATCAGGATGGCGTGGCCCAGTTCGCCGGCGCCGCCCGTCTTGCCGTGCACCAGCTTGCCATCCACCACGACGCCGCTGCCCACGCCCGTGCCGAGGGTGAACATCACAAAGTGTTTCATGCCTTTGGCGCCGCCGTAGACGAGTTCGCCGTAAGCTGCCGCGTTGGCGTCGTTAGAGACCACCACGGGCACGTCGATGTGCGCACTGAACAGTTCCGCGAGGTCGATGATGCCCTTGAAGTTGAGGTTGGTGGCGTTCTCGATGCAACCCGTGTAGAAATTGCCCGCTGGCGCCGCAATGCCGATGCCGTCGATGCAGGCAACGCCGTTTTCGGTCATCAAGGTCTTGATTTGATTGCAAATATCTGACACATAAATGGATGCGTCGAAGTATTTGTTGGTGGGAAGGTTCTTTTTGGCCAGGCAACGGCCGTCGTCGCGCACCAGCCCAATGTCGGTGTTGGTGCCGCCAATGTCGATTCCTATGGAATAAGTGTTCATATTCGTTCGTTTTTGAAGGGGCTAAATTACGGTTTTTCGGGTTTGGATGGAAAAAAATCCTACATTTGTCGCAAAATTATCCACCCATGAAGAAAATCCTCATCCTCCTTTCGGCCTTGCTCGTCGTGGCAGGCTGCAACAAAAAAGAGGTCGACCTGACCACCACTTTCGAGAAGTCAAACTATCTGGAAACCGATGATTATGAAGGCACTATCGCCTACGCGAAAGGTCTGGCCCAGCAGTTCGACCAAGTGCACTACCAAAGCATAGGCAAAACCGTTTTGGGTCGCGACGTGCCGCTGCTCATCGTCGACGAAAACGGCTACACGAGCCCGAAGAAGATCCGCAGGAGCGGGAAAAGCATCATCCTCGTGCAGTCGTGCATCCATCCCGGCGAGCCCAATGGCAAGGACGCTATGTTTCTGCTGATTCGTAACATGCTGAACGACAACATTAACGGCGACTTGTTGAGCGATTTCTCCTTTCTTTTTATCCCCGTGCTGAGTCCCGATGGGTTGGCCAATTTCTCGCCTTACAACCGCATCAACCAAAACGGCCCGAAGCAGATGGGCTGGCGCGTGAATGCCCAAGGCCTCAACCTCAACCGCGACTACACCAAGCTCGACACGCCCGAGTTGCGCGCTTTCGTGGCCTTGTTCAACGCATGGCAACCCGATTTCTTCTTCGACACCCATGCCACCGACGGCGCTGACTATCAATACGTCACCACCTATTCGATGGAGGATTTCGGAAACTATGACGAAGGCCTTTCTCAGTGGTTGGACGACGTTTGGGAGCCTCAAATCCGCCACACGATGCAGGATTTGGGCATGCCCGTCACGCGCTACATCGAGTTCCAGCCTTGGGGCGACCCGACGGCATCGCTCTGCGACCGCAGCTTTGCGCCCATTTTTTCACAAGCCTACACCATCGCGAGAAACTGCCCTGGCGTGTTGTTGGAAACCCACATGCTGAAGCCCTACAAAGACCGGGTTTTCTCCACTTATCAGATGGTTGTCGAGACGCTGAAAATCATCCGTGGCGACAAGGAAAACTTCAAGGCGCGTTTGGCCCAAGCCAAAAAGAACGACCTGACACTCAAAGCGTTGCCTATCAATATGCAGTCGGAGATGAACGACACGATTTGGGAAGACTTCTTGGGCTATCATTTCGACACGGTGTGGAGCGAAGTCACGGGAAGTTGGTATTATGCCTACGACACCACTCGCCCCGAGACACGCAAGACCCGTCGCATCCTCTCGACCCGTCCCGAGAAGACCCTTGCGGTGCCCAAGGAATACATCATCCCCGTGCAGTATGCCGAGGTCATCGACTTGGTTAAGGCCCACGGCTTCGAGGTCAACGAGTTGAAGAGCGAAAAGACCTTGAAGGTGAACACCTATCGCTTTAGTAATGTGAAGTTTATGCCTGTGCCTTCCGAAGGTCACAGCCGTGTGGCGCATTGCGATGTGGAGGAAATCACGAAAGACGTCACCTTCCCGAAAGGTTCGGTCGTGGTGAAGACCTCGCAAAACGGCGTCCGCCTGCTGATGAACCTCTTGGAGCCCGAGATGGAAGGCTCGCTCTTCGAGTGGGGCTTCTTCAACGACGTGTTGCAGCGCGTGGAATATTTCGAGGTCTACAAGATGGAGCCCATGGCCCAGTCCATGCTCGCCGCCGACCCCTTCCTCGAGGGTCAGTTCAAGGAATGGAAAGCCTCGTTCCCGAAAGACCAGCAGCCCTCGCAGTACGAAATCCTCAACTGGTTCTACGAGCGCTCGCCTTATTGCGACAAGAACTATTTGGTGTATCCGGTCGGGATGGTGAGGTAAATGCGGCGAAATTGCTACCTTTGCAGGCAAATTCACACACGATGAAAACAAAACGAACCTTCCTCGCCATCTCCATTCCGTGCAGCACGGAGTTTCCGGCCCTGGTGGAGCGGCTGAAGAAAAACCTTCAGCATGAGCATTATATCAACTACGTGAAAACCAACCAGATCCATCTGACGTTGAAGTTCTTGGGCGATACGCCCGAGGACGACATCCCGGCCATCATCGAGGCTTGCCAAAAGGTGGCCAAACAACACCAGCCTTTCACGATGGACTTCGACAAAACGGGTCTCTTCGGCAGCAACCGTGTGCCTCGTGTGCTCTGGCTCGGCATGAACGACCAGCCCCAAGCTTTGTTCGACCTCGAAGCCGACCTCCTAGATGCCTTCGACGACTTGGGCTACCTGCGCGACCGACAGAACTTTGTGCCGCACCTCACCGTGTGCCGCATCAAGCAATTGGTTGACAAGCAGTTTTTTATGAAGATCTATGAAGGCATCGAGCAGAAGACCTATCTCCATGCCGACGTGAAGGAATTAATCTATTTCCAGAGCTTCCTCCAACCCACGGGACCCATTTATAAAGTGCTAAAGCGCATTCCTTTGGGATGATTGGCACTAATTTTGCGCTGAAACGGCGCAGGCGACGGAAAAAAGCACTACTTTTGCAATTTATTTGCAACATTTGAGTTATAGAGAAAAACCGTAATAAAATGAAAAGTAAAATCACAACCATCATGATGGTACTTCTGGCCGCTTTCATCACGCTGGGAGGCACCACCAGTTGCAAGAGCAAGAAGCGTCTTGCCAAGGAAGCCGCTGAGGCTGAGTACAAATCAAGAGTCGAGCAAGCCGTCAAGGACTTGAACGCCATCCTCGACGACGAGACCCTGTGGAGCCTCGAAGAAAAGGAAGCCCGCGTGCAGACCATCAAGGACTGGAACCTGCAAAACGCCGAAGTCGACGACCTGCTCTTCCAAGTGGAGAAGAAACTGGCCCGCGAACGCGCCCAACGTGACGAGGAAGAACGCCGTGCCGCCGAGGAACGCGAGCGTGCCAACGCCGCCGATGTCGTGCTCGGACGCTATTTCAACAACATCGCCAACGCCAGCAGCGCCAGCCAGGCCAACCGCGTCATCAACGAGACCTTGGGCATGTTTGAGTCACCCAACGCCCCGGTGCTCATCATCATCAAGCAAAACGCCGGCTTCAACGACTACGATCGTCCGACGACCATCGAGAAATACCTCAACTACGTGAAGGACCAAAAGAAGGCCACGGAGAAGGTCTTCGAAATCAAATACAACAGCAACGGAAAGATTAACGAACTTGAACTGATAAAGAAATGAAAAAGATAGTAGCAACCTTAGTGATGGCTTTGTGCCTTGTGGGTACGGCCATGGCCCAAGACGAACTGAGTTTCGAACGCAAGCAGGCCATCGACAGCCTCGCCTTGGAGAAGGTGAGAGACCTCAGCAAATACATCAAGATCGTTGGCTCGAAGGAAACGCCTTTCAGCGAAGCCAACCGCGTCATCGACCGCGCCGAAGAGCTCTTCATGAGCGATGCCGAAATCGGCGTCTCTTCGTTGGGTTCCAACCAAATCACCTATTATCGCGTCCGTAAGTACTTCGAGCATCTGATGCGCTTGAACTACGACCGTGTCGAGATTGATTGGTACAACATCGAATACGTCAGCGACTTGCAACGTCAGCCCGACGGCACCTATGTGGGCGTCATCACCATCTTCCAGACCTTCCGCGGCTACGATGCCGAAGGCAACCTGGTGTATAAGGACACAACCAAGAAAGACATCACCGTCTACGTGAAGCGCAAAGAGACCCAGATCGGAGGCCGCACCATCGGCTTCTGGGATGTGTTGCTCGGCGACATGCGCGTCAAGGAAACCACCAATAGATGAGAATAGTCAGAAATATTGTCACGTTGGCACTTACCATCGCTTTCGTCTGGCCCGTCATGGGTCAGACGATTGGCGATTTTAAGATGGACGAGACCGAGCTCTATGCCATGACCAAGCAGATGGGCCAGTTCATGCGACGCTTCAACTATGAAGAGGACCAATTCGGCTATAAGCTGAACCCGAAAGACCCCAACTACCGCAGCAACGAGATGCGCCGCAAGTCGCTGCCCATCCTTTTCGACCAGGAGAAATACGGCAAGCAGACCGAGCTGCAACGCTATTTCATTGAAGACGTCACCAAAGGCGACTCCAGCTATATGACTTTCCTCGGAGGACGTTGGTATTCAGAGGTGTCGACCACCTTCAAATATAACGGAAAAGACGTCAACGTGATGCTTTTCCTCGCCGTCGAAAAGGAAGGCCTGGGCTCCAAATGGGTGCTTACCAACGTTTACTTCTCGGAATTCAACAAACTGTTTCCGACGGGCGAGATGGCCGAAAAGGAAAAGCATTTCCTGCATCCCATGAGCCATGAACTCGACTTCATGAACATCTACAAGGCCTTCCAAAACCCTGATGTCATCGAATACTACGCCTCAAAGGAATACCAACCCGACTACCTGACCCTTTTCTTCTACGAAATCAAGCGAGGCAAGCTTGTGTTTCAACATGTCGACGCCGTCAAGTTCCACGTCTTCCAAATCAAGGACTGGTACTTCGAGGTGTCGTGGTTCAACCGCTCGGGCACCAACTCGGGCTGGCTCATGTCTGATGTCATCTACATGCCGGAAAAGGAAAAAACCAACCTCATCAAATTCTATCAACCGTATCAACCATGAGAAAGATAGCCTTACTCGCGATCATGCTCTTCAGCATCTTCAGCGGCGTTCACGCCCAAAAGCTTTCGAAAGACGAAATCGCGAAATATGAAAGCGAAATCAACAGCATGATTTCCTATTTGGAGGAGACGATGAACTTCATCGGCGACAGCACCTCCTCCGCCTTGGAGAAGGAAATCGTGTTCACCGAAAGCTGGAGCAAAATCTTCACCGACGACAAGGTGCAAATCGAAGACGACCTCGACGTGAACCGCAAGACACCCATCAACAAGGACGTGCAGGCTTACCTCAAGGACATCGACTTCTTCTTCAAGTGGGCCAATTTCAAGCTCGACCTGCAAAGCATCGCCAACAGCACCCGCGACGACGGTAGCATCTTCTTCAAGGCCACGCTGACGCGACACCTGACGGGCAAGACCGTCACCGAGGAGGCCGTCGACAATGTCAAAAACCGCTTCATCGAAATCAACCTCGACCGACAGAATAACAGCCTCAAGATCGCCAGCATCTACACCACCAAGATCAACGAAAAAGAAGCGTTGCGCAACTGGTGGAACGGCCTCTCCCAAAACTGGAGAACCCGCTTGGGGGGCGACGTCCTTCTCGAGGACGGCTCCACTTTGGCCGAACCCAGCATCGACGCCCTTGCCAATTCCGCCGACTTGGACGCCAAGATAAAACTCGTCACCCAAAAGCAACGTGTCGACATCTCGGGCATCCGTGAGATCATCAACCTCGAACCCCTTAGCGAGCTCTCCGACCTTACCTGGCTCGATGTCTCCGAGACTTCCATAGAAGACCTCTCGCCCGTCCGTAACCTCAACAAACTGAAGACCCTGCGTGCCAACAACACCTTGATTTCGGATCTATCAGCGCTGAAATACAACATCACCTTGCAGGAACTTGAAGTGGCCAACACCACCGTCGACGACATCTCGGTGCTCGCCTCGCTGCGTGAGTTGGAGAAACTCAATCTGGCCAACACCCAAGTCAATCGCCTCACCCAGTTGAAGAGTTGCCCTCAACTCAACACCTTGAACCTCAGCGGCACCCGTATTGCCAACATCGGCGTGTTGCAGGACCTGTCGTTGCTGAAGTCGCTCGACATCAGTAATACCGCCGTGCGCGACCTAGGTCCGGTCAGCAACCTGAAAGACCTGCAAAGCCTCAACATTTCGGGCGCAGCTGTCAGCAACTTGCAAGCGCTCAGCACGATGGAAAACCTGCGTGAGCTCTATTGCAGCAATACGGGCATCAGCGACCTCTCGCCACTGAAGGGCAACCGCCGCCTGAGCAAGATCTATTGCGACCATTCGGGCGTCCACGATGCCGAGGCTAGCGCCTTCACCAAAGAGAACCCGTTCACCTTAGTCATCTACGACACCGAGGCCCTCAAAAACTGGTGGAACGGCCTCCCGATGTATTGGAAAGCCCTGTTCTCGAAACAGATCCGACTCGACTCGGAACCCACCACAGAACAACTCCACCAAATCATCAACCTCCAGGAACTCGACCTCTCGGGCAACACCTTCATCCAAAACCTGATGCCCGTCAGCCGTCTGACCAACCTACGCTCGCTGAACATCGCCAATACCGAGATCAACTTCCTTCAACCCATCCAAGGCCTTGCCAACTTGGAATCGCTCAACATCCAACACACCTACATCAACGATATTAGCGCCTTGCAGGACATGAGCAGCCTCAAGTCCCTCAACATCATGAATACCCCCGTTGCCGACCTTTCTCCACTGGCCAACGACAGCAAGATCGAGGTAGTGTTGGCCGACAGCACCACCATCGGAAGGAGTCAAGTCGTCGCCTTGAAGGAACAACAAAGACAAGTGACCGTGGTTTACCAAACCGAGTCGTTGAAGCTCTGGTGGGAAAGCCTCGACGCCATTTGGCAAGCCATCTTCCGCAACGCCATAGCCACCCAGGCCTCGACGCCCAACGCCCTAGAGATGCAACAAATCGTGGATTTGAGGGTCTTGGAAATCGGGACGGAGTACCCCATCCTCTCGATAGAACCGCTGACCAACCTGATGTGGCTCGAACGCCTGACCATCAACAACCAAAGCGTGAGCGACCTGAAACCTTTGTCGAACAAGGAGTTCCTGGTCGAACTCAACGTGCAAAACAATCCCGTCAGCAGTCTTTCACCCATCGAACGCAGCACCCTGCTCGAACTGCTCAATATCGAGAACACACAAATCAAAGACCTCGGGCCGCTCTCGAAGATGAACAGCCTCGTCACCCTCAACGCCAGCGGCACACCAGTGAAGTCGCTGAAGCCGCTGTCGGGGCTGCAGAAGCTTGAAAACCTCTTTGTGAACAACACCAATGTGAACAGCATCTCGCCCGTCGAGAACATGCCGTCGCTCAAGCAACTGAAGGTTTACAACACCAAAGTGAAGAAACGTGCCGTTGAATCGCTTCAGCAAAAACGGTTGGATTTGAACATCATATATTATTGATAATAGCAACCATTACAAATAAAAAGCGTTTTCGTTTGGCGGAAACGCTTTTATTTTGTACTTTTGCAAAATCTTGAAACGTGGATCGCTTCATCGTTCCTCTTTGCAATGGCGGCAATGGTCAGTGCCGTCATTGCGAGCAAAGCGAAGCAATCCATAAATCTTGAATTTAGAATTTTAATCTTAAATACAATATTATGGAAATCAGAAAGTTAGAACAAATGTTTGAGGTTTTGCGCAGCAAACCCAAGAAACGCCTCGTGGCTGCCTATGCCAACGACGACCACACCATTTGCGCCGTCAATGCCGCCGTCAAGGAAGGTCTCATCGACGCCACCCTCATCGGCGATGAACAAGTGATTGCCGAAGTGTGCAAGGCTGAAGGCATCGACATGGCCAACTTCAAGGTCATCAACGAGCCCGTCGACACGAAGGCTGCCACCATGGCTTGCGACCTCATCAACGCCGGCGAAGCCGACATCCTGATGAAAGGCCTGCTGCCCACCGACAAATACATGCGCGCCATCCTCAACAAGGAACGCGGCCTCTGCCCGCCCAACGTGACCTTGGCCCATGTCGCCGTCATCGAGAACCCCAACTACCACAAGTTGCTCGTGGCCTCCGACTGCGCCATCATCCCGCTGCCCGACATCAAGCAGAAGCAACAGCTGCTCAAATATGTCACCACCGTTTCCAAAGCCTTGGGCACCAGCTGCCCGAAGGTCGCCATGGTGACCGCCACCGAGCAGATGAGCGCTGGCATTCCCGCTTGCGTTGATGCCGCCATCATCGCCAAGATGGCCGAACGTGGCCAAATCAAGGGCTGTATGGTGGAAGGCCCCATCAGCCTCGACCTTGCCCTCGACGCCGAGACCGCTGCCATCAAGGGCATGAAGAACCCCGTGGCTGGCGATGCCGACTGCCTCGTGTTCCCCAACCTCGAAGCTTCCAACGTGTTCTACAAGTGCTGCTCGAAGTTCGACAAGAGCGAAATCGGTGCCATGCTGATGGGTGCCAAGGTGCCTTGCGTGCTCAGCTCGCGCGGCGACACGTCGAAGACCAAGCTGTATTCCATTGCTTTGGCAGCAATGTTAGCCTAAAATAATGGTTGGTGGAGACGCGATGAATCGCGTCTCTACAAGATTAACAATATAAAAACAACATCATGAATACCAAAATATTGACGATCAACCCTGGTTCCACCTCGACGAAAATCGCTGTCTTTGACGGTGAGGAACAAATCTTCAAGAAAAACCTGAAACACAGTGCCGAAGAAGTCGCGAAGTATGACCGCATCGCCGACCAGAAGCCGTTCCGCACGGAAGCCATCATGCGCGAGCTGAAAGAGGCTGGCATCAACGTCAACGAAATGGCTTGCGTCGTGGGTCGTGGCGGCTTGCTGCGTCCGCTCGTTTCAGGCGTCTACGAAGTGAACGAACAGATGATCCAAGACCTCGTTGACGGCTACAATGGCGAGCACGCCTCCAACCTCGGTGGCTTGATTGCCAACGACATCGCCAAGGAAATCGGCGTGAAGGCTTACATCGCCGACCCCGTCGTGGTCGACGAGATGGACGAAGTGGCGCGCTATTCGGGTCATCCGCTCTTCCCGCGCATCTCCATCTTCCATGCATTGAACCAGAAGATCATCGCCCGTCAGCTGGCCAAGGACCTCGGCCGTAAATATGAGGACATGAACATCATCGCCATCCACCTCGGTGGCGGCATCAGCGTCAGTGCTCACAAGAAGGGTCGCGTGGTCGACACCAACAACGCCCTGAACGGCGACGGTCCCTTCACGCCTGAGCGCGCTGGTTCGCTTCCAGCGGGCTTCCTCGTCGAAGCTTGCTACAGCGGCAAATACACCAAGAAAGAAATCGGTCAGATGTTGAAGGGCAAAGGCGGCTTCGTCGCTTACCTTGGCACCAACGATGCTCTCGAAGTGGAAAACGCCGTGAAGGCGGGCAACAAGGAATGGGAGAAGGTCTACCAAGCCATGGCCTACCAAGTGGCCAAGGAAGTGGGCGGCCTTGCCACCTCGGCTTTCAGCATGGACGTTGACGCCATCTTCCTCACGGGCGGCATGGCCTACGACAAGACCTTCTGCGCCTTGGTGAAGAGCCATGTCGAGAAAATCGCTCCCGTGTATGTCTATCCTGGCGAAGATGAGATGAAGGCTTTGGCCATCAATGGCTTGCGTGTCCTTACGGGCGAAGAGATGCCGAAGGTCTATCAAGCGTAATCAATTCCCGGCACAAGCCGCTGTCGCGGCGCTGATGGTGATTTCGGGAACACTCAATAATTGTTGCGCGCACGAGTCCAAAGTGGCGCCAGTAGTAAGCACGTCGTCAATCAAGAGGACGTGCTTTCCTTTTAGCTCGTCGGCGTGATGCACTTCGAAGATGTCCTTCACGTTCTTGAAACGCTCCTCGGCTGATTTGTGGGTCTGCGTCTCGGTGTAGGTGCCTCTAACCAAGTATTTGTCGCCAATCGGGATGCCCGTCACCTCGTGGATGCCTTGGGCAATCATCAGGCTTTGGTTGTAGCCGCGTTGCCGCTCGCGTTTCGGATGCAGTGGCACAGGAATCAGATAGTCGATGCCTTGGAACAATGGTGCTTCCTTGATGCTCTCGCCGATTTGTTGTCCGAGAAAGATGCCTGCTTCCTTGTTGCCTTTGTATTTCAGCTGGTGGATGAGGTGCTGCACTTTGCCCGACTTGGCGAAGAAGAAACAGGAGGTGACGGCGTGGAAGGGCACCCGACCGTAGAACGTTTGTGCCACAGGGTTGTCGGCATGGCGCTCATAACCCGTTCGGGGCAAGGTGAAGCGACAGGTGGTGCATACGGTGTCCTCGTCTTTGAGCAGCGACTCGCCACAGGCGGCACAGACCCGAGGGTAGAACAAGTTGAGGATGCTATGGAGCCAGTCGCTGAGGGTCATGGCTATGGATTTTTGACGGGGACGCTGTCGTTGGGGGCTAGATACCAGTAGTCGATGGAGAAATCGAGTGAGTCGGGGAGGAGTTCTTCGGTGCGGCCTTGCTCGCGCAACACGTCGTTATACATGCGGCGGTTGCGTTGCAGTTTGTTCTGTCGGCGTGCCGACTTGTTGTATTTGTCGTAGAGGAACTGCAGTGGGCTGGCCGTGATGCCCATGTTTTCGACGTTGAAATAGGGGTTGCGTTTGCGTCCCGTCCTCATGCTGGCCAAGTCTTCTTCAAGCATTTCTATCTCGCGTGGCGTCTCGAAGCTCGGCATGGTGATAAGCATTTCCTTGAAGGTTTCGTAGTCGGAGTAGGGCAACACAGTCACTTCGCGCAGGGTGATGGTCTCGGGCCAGAGGCGGATGACGAGTGTGTCGTGGATTCGCGTCGTGGAATCGATGGCGATGAGGCGGCGTTGATAGCCTACGCAACTCACCCAGAGCGTGTCGGTGCTCTTGGCGGGGATGTGGAACTTGCCTTGGATGTTGGTGATGGTGCCGCAATGCGCCATCTTGCTGATGACGTGCGTGTTGCGGATGGGATGCAAGCTGTCGGCCGTGACCACATAGCCATACAGATGCACGTTGTCGGCTCGGTTTTCCTGTTCGCTTTGGGCGACGGCAGCGAGGCAGCACGACAAAAAGACCAATATGAACAGCAGTTGTTTCACTCCATGCGGTTTTGGGTGGCTAAGATACGACAAATAATGAACGATAAAGTTGTTTTATTATTTTCGTTGGGAAATATTTCTGTTATACGGTCCGAGATTCCAGATACTCTATTTTTTACTTTTTTTCATGGACTATAGTAGATTGAAATAACAAATTGATAATTTTGCAGGTTGATAAAACAGAATTGATATGAATGTAAAAAGGTTCTTGTTTCAGGTTTATCTTGCACTAATGCCATTAATAGCACTAGCCCAAACTACAACTGTGAGTTTTGGTTATGACCGTAATGGTAATAGAACAGCACGACAATTGGTGATCGAAGAGTTGTTGGTAATGAAATCCCATGAGATAGAAGAATTGCCAACACGGCTTGACGACAATTCGTTTGATGCTATGGATATCAAACTTTTCCCCAATCCTACTTATGGACAGTTTTCTATAGAATTAACTGGATTATTGCCTGAAGTCCCGTTGAAGGCAGTATTGATAACGGAAAACGGAAACATTATAACAGTGAAATTGGTTTCAAGTAACCGAATGGAATTCGACATATCCAATCAAGCCGATGGAGTGTATCTGCTCCAACTATTCTCAAAGGATGAAATGCGCGTGTGGAAAATAATCAAACAATAAACATGAAAGTCTTTGAACATGAAAAAGTACTCTTCAATATTGATCCTGTCGTTTTTTTTTGCGCTATCATCTTTTGCCCAAGAAAGGCTTGATTTTATTGACGAAGCCAATGCTACACTTTCACCACCTTCAAATGGCGTTATGGGAGGCGTTACTGGATTGGGGACTGGTGTTGTTGGTGCCATTGGAGGGACTGTTGACATCGGCAGTCTAGGAGGTGCCACTTATACCGTCCCAATAGAAGTTCCCAATGGCATTGCTGGAATGCAGCCAGGGCTATCTATTGTTTACAACAGCCAAAGTAGCAACGGCCTATTGGGATGGGGATGGACATTAGGTGGTTTGTCGGCCATATCAAGAGTGAACAAGACCTTATTCTATGACGGAGTGATGGATGTAGCCAATTTTTGCGACGATCGTTTTTCAATGGACGGTCAAAGACTTGTCTTGGTGAACAATAACGACTACGGCACCAATGGAGCCGAATACCGCACCGAGGTGGACGGGATGAGCAAAATCGTCTCTTACACGGAAAACGGCATCGTAAACGGGCCAGCAAAATTCAAGGTATGGACGGCCGATGGCCATATCATGGAATATGGCTTCTCTGAGAAATCGAGAGTGATCAAACCTGTGACTGAGGATTCAACTGAATATCAAGTGGGTTTATGGCTCCTAAACAAGGTGGAAGACCGAGACGGCAACTACATCGAATACCAATATGACATTTGGCAAGCGAACTATTATGTTTCCAAAATTAAATACACAGGCAACGATGGAATTGGCGTCACCCCATGCTACACAATAGTCTTTGACTACAACTCAGGAAAAAGAGATGACGAAGAGGCGACATTCTATGGGAATTACGCTTTACACCAAAGCAAATTGCTGGAATCTATTTCTGTAAAATGGACGGACAACGAAATATCGAGGTATGATTTCGGTTATTATGGGATAAATAACAGTCAAGGTTATTCTTACAACCGACTCCAAAGCATCACATATGTTAAAGGGGGTGTCGCATACAACCCTACAATTATCCAATGGGGGACAAATGACTATGGGACAGCTCCTGCACAACTGAAAACAGGCATCAAAACCAGCCCAGACAACATGGCGTTTTTTGACCATGTTAAAGTGACTGGAGATTTTAATGGGGATGGGCTGACAGATGTCATAACCGTTCATCAACAAGCCGGAAACAAATATGCAAATGTTTACCTCAACGAAGGGCTGGTCACAGAAAATGGTACGGAAAAATGTTCCTTTGTACATCACCAGACCATAGAGCTCGACTCCCATGCGGTTTCCATACAAGTAGCCGACTTTGATGGCGATGGTCGTGACGACATGGTGCTCGTTTCAAGGCGTGATTACGTTGTCATTAGCACCTTCAGAATATTTCCCTTCCTAACCAAATGGTTAGGAAATGGATGGGGTTTGGACTATGCCGAGAAAGGATGGAATGACGAAAACGGCTTCACCATCGGCAGAGGCCATGGGTCGAACCTATTGATCGGAGATTTCTTGGGGCGTGGAAAGACGGAAATGATGATACAGATTCCTGACGGGAATCTTTCTTCCCCCCATTTGTTGTACATCACCTATTCGGGTAACAATAGGTTTGACCTAACGGATGAGCCTTGTTCCGTTATTCCAGGAGACGCTTTCTTGGCCGCCGACTTCAATGGCGACGGAATCACCGAGATATGGTGTAACGATTCAGAATTTGACAAAAGCCTTGACGGACAGCTGACAGAAGAAAGGGCAATTGCCTCTATCTACAAAATGACCTCGCAAAGCACAGCCACGCAATTCAGCAACAACCATGTCTATACTAGTCGACACACGCTGATTCCAGGCGACTTCAACGGCGATGGACACGTTGATATTCTGAGCTATGAGAAAGTTTCGTCAATTCCCAAGCGATACGCATGGAAAATCAACTATTTCAAGGCAACCAAATTGTATTATCCTGAATTCGACATTACCGATGCCCTACCTATCAACGACCCAGGCGACCGTAGCTTCGATTTGTTCGGGTCGCCAAGCAGCCACGATGATTACCAATATATAGAGGTGGCGGACATGAATGGCGACGGCAAGTCGGACGTAGTTATCGAAAATGAAGGATACCTTTACATATTATATAGTCCTGTTGTTAGGGATGACCAAGGGAATGTGACCTTTTCAGGTCAACAAGTATATTCGTTGAACGACATTGGCCTCGGTAACCTAACCTCGACAATGACACTATGCCAAGGGAATTTCTTGGGGAAAGAAAACGCATGCATTCTTGGCAATTCCAACATCTTCAGTCCCAAACCGATGACCAACCGCTACTCGGTGTATTCCATTGTCGATGGCATGTTCAACAGGACTTTCCTCGAATATGACTACCTAACCTGTCTCAACTCATCCATCTACAGCCGATCATGGGAACACGACCTCCCAGCGTTGGACATCTACACGACTTCCTTACCCATCAAGGCCGTGAAACAAATCACATGCCTAAACCCCGTTGCAGAGACTCCTCATGCCGTCACAAAATACCGTTATAGCGATGCCCTCATCCACAAAAGAGGCCATGGAGTGCTTGGTTTCAGGAAAACCACGACGACATCCTATATCAATGGCATAAGGCAGGACAGTACAATCACCATACAATCGACAGAAAACCTTGAAAAGCACCGAACTATTGCCATGCAAAGCCAACGGGTTTACAATGCTTTGGATAGGCGTGTCACGGCAGTACTCATCGAAAACAGTTTCATTGAAAAAAGTGGTTGCCCGTTAGTCTATGTGCCATTGGTGATGAAAAAAATGGCATTGGCCTTCAGCCCTGACGATGACCAAGAAACGATGCTCTCGAATAGCATTACCGAAAATGTTTACAAAGTTGACTTGCCGTCAAACGATGTCGGTATAGGCTATTACATCAACACTATGAAACTAACCGACACTTACGAAGGCGTGACAGACTATCGCTGGGCAGCCAATGCCACAGACTGCAAACGCATGACGCATACCCATACCGCTTTCCAGCCTGATTTATATCTTGACAATTGGATTGTCAACCGGCCTGACACCACCATCGTGATTTCATGGCAACAGGACGACAATGCAGTGTCAAGGTCAATGATTGTGTACTGCTATCGTGACAACAATTCATATCATCCTTGGACGATAACCTCTTATCCTGGAGGCAATCCTAACAACGCAAATGGATTGGCCACATCGACGAAATATGATTACGACCTTGCGGGAAATGTAATTAAAGAGACCCTAAGTGCTCTTTCGGGTACACCCTCACCGCGTATTACCACATATGAATACGACCAATATAGGTTTGTAACCAACGAGTTCAACACCTTGGGGTATGAAACGCAAAATCGATTCAACCTGAAGTATGGCGAACTTACCGCAAACATTGATTGCAATGGACTGGCAACCTATTACAACCGTTCGGACCATCTTGGCTCCACGGATTGGGTCATGTATCCCGATGAAACATTTGGCTGCACTGCGCAACGTTGGGCTCGGCATGAGGGCAGCTTCTATGACACCGATGCTCCCGAAAAAAGCGCCTATTACACTTGGAAACGCATCTCGGGCGAACTACCCGCGAAAGTGTTTTATGACGCGGCAGGACGCGAATTGCGTACCGTCACCTACAGCTTGTTTGGTGACACCATATATCGGGATACGGAATACAACAACATGGGACTCAAGTTGCGCACCAGCTTGCCCTATTTCCATGGAGGAGCCCCGCTATGGACTTCTTATTATTACGATGGCTTACTCCGCCCCTCAGACACATATATGCCTGACGGCACTAGGCTTCATTACGAATATGACGGGCTATCCACGACAACCACCTTCATCGCTACTACTGGAGAGACACGCTCTTCCACCGAAATAGGGAACTATTTCGGAAAAAAGGCCAAATCCATTGACGACAACGGTATCGAAGTACGATACACATACTACCATAACGGGATGCTGAAGTGGACCCAGATAGGCGACAATGCCAACACCCGGATCTCCATGGTTTACGACGATGCGGGCAACCGTATTCGCCTCCTTGACCCGAACTATGGCGAGATTGTAGAAACATACGATGCTTTCGGACAACTGAAGACATCCACTACCCCGAAGGGCGATGTGACGAGTTACCTTTACGACGCGATAGGCCGTGTCGACACACGGAAAGAACTCGACAACACACACCACACTACAGCCGAAACGAATTGGGAGTACTACGAGACCAATGGCATGAAAGGCTTGCTAAAACAGGTGAGCTATGGCAACGACCAGACAATAACCTATGCCTATGATGCCAACCACCTCAACCGCTTGACCTCAAAGACCGAACGCTTGTTTGGGACCGACTACACAACCAGCTACACCTACGACGACCTTGACGGCTTCCCGCTACGGGTGAAGACCGTGACCTATCCTTCGGGATACACAACAGAGAATGTCTACCACGCTGCTTCGGGCAAGCTCTATCGAATCAACGACGGCTTGGGCAACAAACTATGGGAGACCGAAGATGCCAACGCCATGGGACAGATAACCCGATACGGCTTGGGAGCCAACATAACCTCGATGCGAGGATACCTACCTGAAACTGGGCGTTTGACAAGTATTTTTTCCTATAATAACAATGCCGAGTTGCAAAACCTTGGATATGGTTATGACGACTTCGGCAACTTGTCATATCGTTACGACAAAACCAGGGAGCTGCGAGAGGATTTCGGCTACGACAACCTCGACCGCCTGGAAAGCATCGTGTTGAACAGCCAGATCGTGAGCAGGATTACTTACGATGCGTTGGGGCGCATGATCAGCAAGCAGGCTGACGGACACGACGTGTTTGCCGCGGCGCAATACGACTATGTGGGCCCCGATAACCAGTTGCGTCCCCACGCCATCAGCAGCGCCACGGTGACAGGCAACCCCTTCCCCAACGGCCAGCTTGACATAGACTATACCATGTTCGACAAGGTAAAAAGCATCTGCCGCACTCCATTTGACATCAATCTGGACTATGGGTTCGACCACCAGCGCATACGGATGTACGACAGGAGCAATTACGAGAAGATCTATGTGGGCGGATGCGAGTTTTTGAGCGATGCCAGCGGCAGCAAGGTGTGGACTTATCTCGTGGGCCCGATGGGCGTTTTCGGCGTGGCGCAAACCATGGGCGGCCTCACCAAGGTGCACTATGTGC
Source organism: Bacteroidales bacterium (assembly GCA_017477425.1). Taxonomy (GTDB): domain Bacteria; phylum Bacteroidota; class Bacteroidia; order Bacteroidales; family F082; genus Limimorpha. The sequence goes on along the minus strand of JAFUVT010000026.1, from coordinate 8,051 downwards.
TCAAGGACCACCTCGGCTCGTGGACCACCATCACCAATTCGGCAGGCATCGTGGAGCAGGAACGATCGTTTGACGCCTGGGGGCTGATGCGCAACCCCAACACATGGCGAGAGTATACGGGAGATTTCAGTGTAGCCTTGATGTTCGACCGTGGCTATACGGGCCACGAGCACCTGCTCGACGTGGGACTCATCAACATGAACGGCCGCGTTTACGACCCTGTCATGAGCTCGTTCCTCTCGGTAGATACCTATGTGCAGGACCCTGACAACGCCCAAAGCTTCAACCGCTATGCCTATTGCCTCAACAACCCGTTGAAGTACACCGACCCGAGCGGCGAGTTCGGCATCCTTGCGGCGATGGCTGTTGGCGCAGCAATCAGCATGGTGTCGACCATGGCGACCAACTTTGTGTATGACCGCCCAATATATGAGGGCGTGGCCAAGGCGGCTGTTGTGGGGGCGTTGCAAGGCGCGTTCTCGTTCGGGATTGGCGGAGCAGCGGGTGCGATAAGCGACCCGTTTGACAGGGCGGCGTTTCAGATGCTTGCCCATGGCACCACCAGCGGACTAGCTTCAATGGCAAGTGGCGGGAAATTTTGGCAAGGCTTCGCCTCGGGTGCCGTATCTTCGTTCGTGAGCAGTGCCACGGCTGGCATTTGCGGATTGTGTAAAGTGCCCGAAGGTTGGACCAAAGCGGCGATGGTGGCCGCAGGTGGCCTCTCAGGCGGCGTATCTTCCACAATGGCTGGCGGCGATTTCTGGGAGGGAGTTTGCAACGGGCTCATTTGTGCAGGGCTGAACCATGCGATGCATTTGGCATGTAAGGCGGTGGAAGGGCCGGATGACCCACCAGGAAAAGAAAGTCCTAATATTAATTCGAAAAATAAATGCATAAATGAATCCACAAAACAAACTATAACGAAAATGAGTGAAACTGGCGGAGGCATTGCAACTGCTTTGGATGGTGCTGCAGCAAAAGCTTCTATGGAAACTCTTTCTATTGCCAGTAAAGTCTTAGGCGGAACCTTTGTCGTTGTTTCTGAAATTCCTGACATCCTCACAGCTTGGAATGATCCTAGTCTTGGAAATGTTACAAAAGTTGTTGTTGGAACTGGGCTTGGAGTTGTTACCGTCGTTGCAGGTCCTATTGTTGCTACAGGTGCATTTGTCTTAGGGGTTGTTAATGCATTCGGGGGCTTTGACAAAGGTTATGTGTACTTGAATAACATAAAGTCAAACAATAATTAAAACGAATCATGAAAAATAGTTTAGATATATTATTCTATTCCGTCTTTGTGAGAGTCGGGAAACAATACGGAGGAGAAGAATATCCGTTAGGGCCTGCCATTCTTGCGATGCTTCTCCTCTCGGTTATGTCGATAAGCATGATAATGTCTTTTATGTTTGTATTAAAATATTGGTTGGGAGTTATGCGATTTTCGGTTTTTCCAACATGGCTTTTTTATGTCATAGTTGCAGTAATAATGCTTTTCAATTATTTTACGTTCATTTATAGGAAACGATATTTGAAGGTGGCTGAAAGATTTAAGTCTTTGGACAAGAGAAGAAAGAAAAAAACGACCTTTCTGTGGTTTCTTCTTTTTGTCTTGAACTCTCTTTCATTACCTATTGTTGGATATATTTACCTATTGTTTATGCAATAAAGACTTCTTGGTACATTATAAAAATTATGATTTTCAATTATTACTTCAACAATGGTCATCTTCCCCCTGGGAACCGCATTTTCAGATAGAATAGAAACAATAAACAATAAAACATGAATATTTCAATTGGTTATATTGCCACAAATTTATCAATTAATAAAACCACAACACTTAAATTGTTTTCAGACAACCTGAATTGTCGTATCAAAGAGCATGATTATGGTACCTCTATTTATTCATTCTATATTAGCTTTATTTGTGTATTACCAGACTTTGAGTCTTTTCTCAAACCGAGAAGACCTAAATATATCGAATACGAAGAAACGATAATCGATGGCCAACTATGTAAGTTCGAAAGAACTTTCGAATGCGAGCTAAAGCTTGATTACTCAATAATGAGTAAGGCTACGGAAGAAGAGGCAAAGAAAATCGTCGCTCAATCCATCATCGAGTTTCTTCACGTCTTGAAAATGCCCAAGAAAGTGACTGATTTCGACAAAGACGGGTTTGTGGCTGACGTGGAGGCATTCTTTCGCAGGGAACATCTGATAGACTAATGTACACGCGCCAAACATATTATCAGCCATCAACTATCACGATTGCCTACGATGCCCACGGCACCCTGGGTGGCGTGGCGAGCGAGATGCGCAAAGAAGGCAGCTCCTGGAGCGGCTTCGCCTCAGGCGCGGTAGCCTCGTTTATGACCACGACCGCAGGCGTGCTGACCCAAAACCTGTCCGAGGCATGGCAGGTGACCTGCATGGTGGCCACAGGTGGCCTCTCAGGCGGCGTATCCTCCTCCATGGCCGGCGGCGACTTCTGGGACGGCGTGTGCAATGGGCTCATTTGCTCAGGGCTGAACCATGCAATGCATATTGTGGTGGGGCCGGATGACCCTCCAAGTCCAGCAGAGTTGAAAGAACACATAAAAGAACTGGTTAAAGCTAAAATATCTTTTAATATTGCGTTCTCATCTAAGATTTTGTTTGATGAAAAGTCTGGCCAATGGATGGGTAAGAATTTCAAGTTCTATAGCATGAAATGGGGCGGTAACCAATACACGGGCGGCAAATTAAAGTTTGCAAAAACAACTCGAAACATCCTAAAAGGTACGGGTTATGCTATTAGTGCTATTGAAGGAGCCATAACGATTAATAACTATGCTCAAGGTGATATCACATTTTCAGAGATGGCTCGTGAAATAGGGTTTAATGTGGGTACAACTTTATCTGGAGATATTGGAGCAGCAATAAGTGTTGGACGGGCTTTGAGCAATCTTATTATTTACTCCAACTGGTACCAAGACTTTAAGTTCGATTTAAATTACTACATGATGGAAAACAAAATTGGAGTGCCGTGCCAAAACAATCAAACTCTGTGGATGGACTTTATAAATAACTACAAATGAAGAATTAAAATCATGAGATTCCTTGATGTCATCTTTTTCTATTACTATTCTTTCTTCAAGAATTGCATGCCTTTTGAAGTGACCCCAGAGTTTTCAGCTTTAATAGGGATATGTACAACCTTCTATTTTGCGATATTAGGCATCATAGGAGTCCCTCTTGCTTTGGCTGGAAAAGCTATGCTATTGATTACAGCAATTCTTATCGGCGCAGGCATTTTCTTCATTTTATACAGATATTTCATGAGGTTAAACAATTGGAGAAAGATTGTTAGAGACAAACCGTTGATAAAGAATAAAAAAGTGTCAATCTCCATTACTATTCTGTTTTTTGTTTTAGGGATGATATGCTCCATTTGTGGCCCTCTTCTGATGAAGTATGTTTTATTGGATGATTTTGCATAATAATACGACAACCATGAGGGATTACAAATCCCCAAGCTCAATGCCATCGGATTTACAATCCGCTGGAACGGTTTTTTTATTTCATTGCCCTTTCTGAATCATCTTTTCCAGCCGGTTGTACCAGTCCTCACCAAACTTCCTAATCATCGGGCCTTTGAGGAACTTCCAGAGCGGAATGCCTTCGTGTTCGCCTTTGCGCTTGGCGGGTACGCAGACGCTCCACTCGTGGTAGAGGATGTGCGTGAAGCCGTCTTTTTCCACCAAACGGATGGGATAAAGATGGCATGAAATCGGCTTCCAGAAGTCGCACTTGCCCTCCAGATAGGCCTTCTCGATGGCGCAGAGCGCGGTGCCGTTCTCGTGGAAATAGACAAAGGCGCATTCCTCGCCGTTTACCAGCGGCGTGACGAGTTCGCCGCATTCGTCGTAGTCGTACACGTCGTTTTCTTCCACCACCTTGATGCCTTCGGGCCGCATGTACGGCTTGATGGCTTCGAGGTTGTCTTCAATACAGCCGATTTCGTCAGCTTCGAGGGGTGCGCCGGCATCGCCAGCCACACAGCACCAGCCCTTGCAGCGCGGCAGGCAGCAGCAAAACTGGGCGTTTAGGAATTCGTCGGTCACGACGATGTTGTCAAGGATAATCATGGCGCAAAGATAGTTGTTTAAATTATTGAATGGTACAAGAAAAAAGACTAATTTTGCCGCGAAATTGAATCTTAAATTTTAAATCTTTAAATCAATAGAAAAATGGCTTTTAACCTTAGAAACAGAAACTTCCTGAAGTTGTTGGACTTCACTCCGGAAGAGATTAAGTTCTTCCTGAAACTGGCCGCCGACCTGAAGGCCGCCAAGTATGCAGGCACCGAACAACCCCACCTCACGGGCAAGAACATCGCCCTGATCTTCGAAAAAACCTCGACCCGCACCCGCTGCGCCTTCGAAGTCGCCGCCAAGGACCAAGGTGCCCACGTCACCTATCTCGGCCCTACGGGTTCGCAAATCGGCATCAAGGAATCGATGAAGGACACCGCCCGCGTGCTGGGTCGTATGTTCGACGGCATCGAGTACCGTGGCTTCGGTCAGGACATCGTTGAAGAACTGGCCAAATACGCCGGCGTGCCGGTGTGGAACGGCCTGACCAACGAGTTCCACCCCACCCAGATCCTCGCCGACTTCCTCACCATGCAGGAACACAGCGACAAACCGCTCAACCAAGTGACCTTCGCCTACTGCGGCGACGCCCGCTTCAACATGGGCAACTCGCTGATGGTGGGTGGCGCCAAGATGGGCATGGACGTGCGCATCGTGGCTCCCAAGGCCCTGCAACCCGACAAGAAACTCATCGACACTTGCAAGGCCATCGCCAAGGAAACGGGCGCCAAGGTGACCGTGACCGACGACGTGAAGAAGGGCGTCAAGGGCTGCGACTTCCTCTACACCGACGTTTGGGTATCGATGGGCGAACCCGCCGAGGTCTGGAAACAACGCATCGACCTGCTTATGCCTTACCAAGTCAACAAGGAGATGATGGAAATGACCGGCAACCCGAACTGCAAGTTCATGCACTGCCTGCCGGCTTACCACAACCTGGAGACCAAGGTGGGTCGTGACGTGCACGAGCAATTCGGCCTGGACGGCATCGAGGTGACCGAAGAGGTCTTCGAAGGCAAGAACAGCATCGTCTTCGACGAAGCCGAGAACCGTATGCACACCATCAAGGCCGTGATGGTTGCTACTTTGGGCGACTAATCATTTAAAACGGGGCCTTCGACAGGCTCAGGCACCCTCGACTTTCATGTAAGAGTTAAGGTCCCTGAGCTTGTCGAAGGGCCGTTCTTTTTTATCAAGCAATGAAAATCTTCGAAATCCTTTTCCTCCTTTGCTTCGCCGTCAGTTGGCCCATCAGCATCGCCAAGGCGTTGCGGACGAAGGTGACCAAAGGCAAGAGCCCCATCTTCATGGGCTTCATCTTGCTCGGCTACGTGTTCGGCATCATCAACAAGTTCGTCAACCACCAGGTGGACTATGTCATTTGGTTCTATGTGCTGAACTTCTGCCTCGTGGCTTTCGACATGATCTTGTATTTCAAGTATAAGGACAACAACTGAGCCTCAGACCCATCCAAAAAAGAAAGGAACCTCGAAAAACGGGGTTCCTTTTTACATTGTTTGCAATCTCTTCTAATCTTATTCCTTCACCACCCTGTCGGTGAAGCATTTCCCGTCTTCCAGCGTGACGCGCATCGTGTAGGTGCCTGTCGGCAACTGGCTCATGTCGATGCTTTCCAAGCCGTTGCGCTGCGTGCGCACCAGGCGCCCTTGCAGGTCGTAGAGCTCTACCAGCTTGGGCTCAACGTCGGGCGAGTATTGCAGATGGAGCTGGTCGTGGGCAGGGTTGGGATAGTACGAATAGGGGCGCACTTCAATGCCGCTTTCGTTCACGCCCACCGTGCCGTCGTGGTTGAGGAAGAAATAGAAAAGGTCGCTCTTTTCGCTATTGTATTTCCTCGCATGTCCGACCCAAGCTATTCCGTTCAAATCATCTTGTCCACCTTCATATAAGATGGGAAACTGCAAAGGCGATGTGATGTCTATGTCTTCTGTTTTCATTATACGTTTCCAGTCCATGTTCAGGTTGGTATCCATTTTTACTGCAACGATGTTCCCCGTTGGGTAACCGTCTTCTTTATACAGGAAATATACCGCACCATCGACAGTTTTCTTGAGTCCTAGGCATTGCGCTTCGTTAGAGGGGCCTTGGTAGTCGTTGAAGAAAACGACGCCTTTCCTTTGCATGGTTCGTATATCGTATTTAGCCACAGCCACTCCAAATTCAGCTGTCAAAGCGTCGAAATTCGTGTCGCTAGCATATCGGGCGGCAACCAATATGTCATTTCCTCCAATGGGAATCACCTCGGTCTGATGGTTGAATATGAAATGGTCGTATGCTACTAAATACGTCGAGTCAGAAATCGAGTGTTCGTTTATGATTTTATTGATAATGATAGTGTTATCCCAATGCAAAAGTGAGTCTATGATGTCAATGGCAAGGTGGTCGTCAAATACATTATGGTATCTCCATTGGTAGTATCTCAGCGGGGATTCGCTGAATGCTCCAAACCTTGGAACGGCGTCGAAATTGTTTTCAAATAGCAAAGACTGTTGCTTTAAGGTTCCCTCGAGCCCAACTCTCACCATGTAGATGTCTAAGCCTCCTTGGGCTCCCATCGTGTAGTATTTCATTATCAAGTCGCCGTTGCAGTCAATCAAGTGGCTGTCTAGTTCGCCCCAAGCCCAGCCATTGCAAATGGGCACCACGATGTCCTCGTCGTGATTGATCAGTAAGCTGTTGTTGGGGAAGTGGCAGATACGGAGGAAGGTGCTGTCGCAAGCCTCGACATACTCGAAGTTGGCCCTAATATTGCCCTCGTCTACAGGGTTGTGGGCGAAGAGGCAGTAGGGAGGTTCGGGGTCTTCCACCAGCAGCGAGTCGGTGAAGGTTTGGGTAACAGGCGACATTTTATAGAGCAGGTTTCCCACACCGGTGGGTGTGGTGCCCGAAGGTCCGGTGGCAACGAACAGATTCATGATAATGTCCCCATCATCTTGTCGTATGGCGTTTTCGATATCGAATTGGTATTCACCTACGTCATGGAGCGAAAACGAATACTGGCCGTTTTGGGCAAAGGTTGAGCCTATCAATAGGGTATAAACACCCAAAGCTATTAAGACAAATTTTTTCATCATACTCATGTACTGTTTCACTAAATATTAACGCATAACATATCGTGTTATTGTACGATGGACAACTCAATCTGAGGGATTAGGGTCTATAGTGCCTACATGGAGTTGCCCGTATTGTACTGTAAGTGAATGGTGGTGAGTGTAAAATTTTTCATTAGAAAAATGTGTAATATACGTATTGATTAACCAGCTGACAGGATGTTCGTTTTCGTAAATACCATCAATAATATAATCATAACCTAAACCTAGGTATGAGTCGAGGCAATAGCACATAGCGTTTGGTGTAATATTGAAAGATGCATCAATCGCAGCATTACCAGCAAACAGTCTTGAATTTGACGCGAATTGACTACCATATGGATCGGGATAATTCGGATAACTAAAAGTGTGATTTCGTGTTGGAGTATAATAATTGATCAAAGGAGTGTTGTTGGTATGATGCTCATAAAGGTTTAAAATACGCTGAAGTTCGGTTTTTCCATATCCATCCCAAACATATTGTGTATCGTTGACAAAAAAGTAGTAGCACACTGTATCAAGAATGTATGAGTCCTCGAAATACCAGATATGGTCTCCAATGTCTTTGGAATGATTAACGAAGGAGGTGGCCAATGCAATTCTGGCATGGCCGGATTCGTCGATGAACATGTTGATAAAATACAGGTTCTGGTCGCAATAGCTAAACTCTTTTTGGAACTGTTGTATTGTAGCACGCATCTGCTCATAGGCGGTGTTAAGGTCATACATGGTGACAAATCCATCGATGGCGTTGACCTGCATATCTATCGTGTCAAATTGCATATTGTTATAATCAACGTTGACCCTACAG
>JAFUVT010000025.1 GCA_017477425.1 Bacteroidales bacterium | reverse complement strand
CACTGTGGTGAACGCCCTCGGTCAGGTGGTGTATGACGCCGACGTCAACGCCAACGAGGTCGTCCTCAACATGGCTCAGTTCAACGCTGGCATGTACATGGTCCGCATCAACACCGAAAACGGTGTCGTTGTGAAGCGTGTGACCGTCATGCAATAATCAGGAATGATTCCTGAAAAAAGGGAGGCGACCCAAACGGGTCGCCTCTTTTTTTCTTCTCGCGAAATAAATTTTTCTCTCCTCCGTTATTTTTTGAGCAACCTATGCACCTAATATAAACGAACAAACTACAATCTGTCCACAGACCAAACAAACACTAATTAATTATTAAATTTTTGCAACTATGAAAAAAAATTAGCTTTTTTGGTATTGTGCTGCTTCGCCATGGGTGTTGCGCAAGCACAGACCAGCACTGACATTCAAGTGAATGTCGCCAACCATCAAAACCAAAACCTCCAGTTTACAAACGAACAAATGGTGCGCGCCGACGAATGGCTTTCGTACGTTGGCGATGCACAGCCCAACAACATGGTGGGCATCGGCAGGCCTTTCTACTGGGGTTACATGTTCCCCGCACAGATGCTGACGGATTACTTCGGCTACAGCATCAGCAAAGTGGCCTACTTCGACCCTGGCTACGAACAATTTGCCGGCACCTACGAGCTCCACATCTGGTGGGGCGGCGACTTGGAGCCTTCCTTGGAAGTCATCAACCAAAAATTCGAGGTCACTGGCGAATCGTCGGGCATCAAGGAGATTGAACTCGAACAGACCGTCGACATCGACGGCACACAGAACATCTGGGTCGCTTTCTATCAGAACGGTGAAGTGCAATACCCCGCCGTGGCCATGGACGACCAAGGCGAGCCCAATTCCCGCTGGATTGGCCTCGATGATTACGGCTGGACCGACATGGCCACCGTTCAAGGCGGCGAAGGCCGCGCCTGGGTGCTTTGGGCCTATGCCGAAGAGTCGGAAGCCATCGGCGAGTTCGACAGCAACGTGGCCGTCTATCCCAACCCCACCCAAGGCAACGTAACTGTGACCGCCCCTGGCATGAACCAAGTCTCCGTTTTCAACGCCATAGGTCAATTGGTGTATGAGGCCAGCGTCGGCACCGAGAGCGTCACCCTCGAGCTCGGCCAATACCAAGCTGGTGTCTACATGGTGCGCGTGGCCGGCGAAAACGGCGTCAGCGTCAAGCGTGTGACTGTCATGTAATCCTTACCTATAAAAACACAACCGATGAAAAGAATTAGCATTTTACTCGCCACCCTCATTGCAGGCTTCAGCATGAGCCTGAATGCACAAAACGTATCGGTCAGCGAAGCTGTCGACTTCACCGCAACCGACTGCCACGGCAACGAAATCCACCTGTTCGACATCCTCGACAAAGGCCAAGCCGTGCTCCTCGACTTCTTCTACTACACCTGCGGCCCCTGCCAACAAATCGCAGGCACGATGGCGGAAGCCTACCGAGCCATGGGATGCAACCAGCACGACGTGTACTTCCTGGAGGTATCCTACATCGACAGCGACCAAGTGTGCCAACAATGGATTGACCAATACGGCATCGAATATCCTACCATTGGCGCACAAGGCGGCGGAAACAACATCTTCAGCCTGTATGGCATCACGGGATGCCCGACCCTCGCCCTCATCATGCCCGACCACAGCATCCCCGTCACAGGCATCAGCCAACTGTATCCGTTCTCGGTGGAAGACGTCATCCTCGGCCTCGACTATTACGGCGGTCTGCAACCTTACGATTGCACGACCACAGTGCCCGAAGAAGAAGGCCCGTCGCTCGACGTTTACCCCAATCCCACCACGGGCCTCGTGACCATTAGCGGAAACGAGAACCTCACCTCCATCAGCGTTTGCAACGTTCTCGGCCAGGTGGTGTATGAGGCCAAGCTCAACGATGACGAATGCACCCTCGACATGGCCCAATTCGATGCGGGCGTTTATATGGTCCGCATTAGCACCGAAAATGGTGTCGTTGTGAAACGCGTCACTGTCATGCAATAATCAGGATTGATTCCTGAAATAAGGGAGGCGACCCGTTTGGGTCGCCTCTTTTTTTTCGGAAAAAAATCTTTCCCGCGTGTTATTTTTTCGGTGACTTGTGCACCTAATCTCATGTACAAACTATAAACATATCATTTTCAGACAATTCAATTGCTTAATCATCAAAACTCATCATCATGAAAAGACTTAGCATCTTACTCGCAACCCTGATCATGGGCTTGAGCCTGAACCTGAGCGCACAAAGCACGTCGCGTGCCCAAGCCACCGACTTCACGGCCACCGACTGCCACGGCAACACCATCCATTTGTATGACATCCTCGACGGAGGCCAATACGTCGTCATCGACTTTTTCTTCCTTCAGTGCCAGCCCTGCCAAATGACGGTCGGCAACGTGGTGCAATCCTATCGTGAACTCGGCTGCAACCAACACGATGTGTTCTACATGGAGGTCTCGCCCATCGACGACAATGCCGCTTGCCAAACATGGATTGACACCTACGGCGTGGAATATCCCACCATCGGCACGTCGGGCAATGGCATGTCCATCTGCCAAAGCTATGGCGTTTCGGGTTATCCCCGATTAATCCTCATCTCTCCCGACCACGAAATCGTGATTGACGACATCTATCCGTCTTCCGCGCAAACCGTCATCAACGAGTTGGCCGCCTTCGGCATCGAAAAGCACGAATGCGACCCGACTGACGTGGAAGAAAACGGTTCTTCGACTCCTTCGACAGGCTCAGGAACCTCAGGAACCTTGTCGGTCTATCCCAATCCAGCCCAAGACTACGTCACTGTGAGTGGCGAAGAGCCTTGCAATGTCGTCATCTACAATGCCCTTGGGCAGAAAATGGACGAGTTTGCCACCGAAGGCCAGCCCGTCATCATTCCCACACGCCAATATCCTAACGGCATCTATTTCGTCAAGGCTGGCGAGCAAACACAACGACTTGTCATCACGCACTGAAAACAAACTTAAGATTTCGCATAAACAACTCTTAAACAACTTAATCAATTAATCATTTAAATTTCAAAACCATGAAGAGACTTGTATCTTCTATCTTGATGGTGTGCTGCATCGCCCTTGGCGTTGCTCAAGCACAAACCCGTAGCGACATCCAACTGAATTTCGCTAACACTTCAAATTCCCAATTCGCCAACGACCAAATGGTTCGCGCAGGCGAATGGCTCAGCTATGCAGGCGACGAGGTGCAACCCTCAGGCCTGACGGGCATTGGCATGGCTTTCTACTGGGGCTACATGTTCCCAGCTGCATTGCTGACGCCTTATGCTGGCACCCAAATCACCCAAGTGGCCTACGTTGACCCAGGCGACCCTCAATTTGCTGGCAATTATGAAGTCCACATCTGGTGGGGCGGCGACACGGCTCCCCAATTGGAGGTGATCAGCCAAAGATTCGAGGTCACTGGCACCTCGGGCGACATCGAAGTAATCATGCTTGACGAACCCGTTGACATCGACGGCACGCAAAACATCTGGGTGTGCTTCTATCAAGACGGTTCCGTTCAATACCCTGCCGTTGTCATGGAAGACCCCGGTGAGCCCAACGCCCGTTGGATTGGCGTCGACGGCTATGGTTGGATGGATATGGCCAGTGCCCAGGGCGGCGAAGGCTATGCCTGGATCCTTTGGGCCTATGCCGAAGACATGGATGCCATCGGCGAATTCGACAGCAACGTGGCTGTGTATCCCAACCCCACCCATGGCAACGTGAACGTGGCTGCCCCTGGCATGAACCACGTCAGCGTGCTGAACGCTCTCGGCCAAATGGTGTACGACGCTCCTGTCAGCACCGAAAACGTCACCCTCGACCTCAGCCAATACCAAGCTGGCGTCTACATGGTGCGCGTGGCCGGCGAAAACGGCATCAGCGTGAAGCGTGTGACGGTGATGTAATCATCCATCCCACAAACAAAAAAAGAGATTCCCTGCGGGGAATCTCTTTTTTTGTTTCAATACCCTTCTTCCGATTGTTCCTCGCCGCCACCACCGTCATCGCCGCCATCGTCGTCGCCGCCGGGACGGTTACGCTTCATGTTCTGCTGGTTGATACGGTAGTTGAAGTTGAGCGAGAACGAACGGCGGTTCCAAGTGCTGGAGCTGTACTGCCAGAAGCCGTCGCCCCACGACTCGCCGCCCATGCTGCGTGAGTTGAACAAGTCGCGCACGTTGAAGGTGATGGTGCCGTTACCGTTGAGGATTTCCTTGCTCACGGCGAGGTCCATCCACCAGTCGCCGTCACGCATGCCGAGCGGCTCCTTGTGCGGTCCCATGACGTGGGCCGTCAGCTGCAGGTCGAACCAATTGCTGACCTTGAACTTCGAGACGGCGCGGCCGAAGAGCATCCACGACTCGGTTTCGTAGAACTTCCCTTCGATATAACCTTGGGTGTAGGACCTGAAGAAATTCACGTTGCCGTTGAGGTTCCACCATTTCGTCATCTGGCCCTGTGCCACCGCCTCAATGCCGAAGTCGTCGGCCTTGCCGAAGTTGACTGGGATACTGTAGAACACGCCATCATCTTCATAGGTGTAGTGACGAATCATGTTGTTGCCGTGGCGGTAATAGGCCGTGAAGTTGAAGCTGGCCTTGTCCCAGAAGTGGATGTAGCCCAGTTCGTAGCTGTCCATATAGGTCGGCTTCAGGGCGGGGTTGCCCATGCGGATATTACGATTGTCGTTGTAGGAGCGGAAAGGGCTCATCTGCCAGAAGCCCGGACGGCGGATGCGGCGCGTGTAGCTCACCTGGAACTGGTTGTTCTCGTTCACCGAGTAGTTGAGGTGGGCGCTCGGGAAGAAGTCGAGGTAAGGCTTGCCCCCGTTGATGGAGTCGGTGCCGTCGTGGGCATAGCCCTTCAGGTTGGTCATGATGTCGGTCATCTCGGCACGCACGCCCACTTGTCCCGACCAGCGGCCCCAGTCGTTGCCGAGGCTGGTGTAGAGGGCCGCCACCTGCTCGTCGTATTCATAGTCGTAGCAGTAGTTCTCCAAAGGCTGGTAGACGCCGAGGCTGTCCTTTTCCGTCACCTCCGAAAGGCTGTTGATGTTGCGATTCGTGTATTTTCCGCCAATCTCCCACTGCGCCTTGCTGAGGAAGGGGTGCACATAGTCGATGCTGGCCTGCAAGTTGCGCATGCTTTGGTCATTGCCTGTCTTTTGATAGAGCGTCCAGAGGGTTTGCTCCATGGTCTTGTCGGGATACAGGGTCTCGACGATGTCGGAACTCGAGTTCTCGGCATTGGTGAAATAGCGCACGTTGGCCTTCAGACTGCGGCCTTTGCGCTCAAAGGTCTTGTCGTAGTCGAGCGTGACCTCATACATCGGCTCATATTCCATATAATCCTCGGCGCGGACATCGTAGGACGAAGTGCCCAACAGCGGATACTCATCGAAATAATTCACCACGGGATGGGTCTCCAGTCTGCCATAACGATACACCAACGCTGCACTCACGATGTCGCGGTCGGTGATGTAATAATCGGCGCCCACGCGCACGTTGTGGCCCATGCGGCGCATACGGCGCTCCGTGGTCTGGTCGGTGAGTTGGGTGAAGATGGTGTCGCCATCGACGATGTCGTCGAAGCGCTTGGTCTGGTTGACGCCGCCGCCGATGTTGGAGCGGTTGTTGAAGCCATAGCTGGCGAAGAGGTTCCAACGCTTGAGGCGGTAATTGGCAGAGAGGCTCGCGCCATACTGCCAAGGATAGCCCGTGCGCAGGTTGACGGCGCCGTTGAAGCCTTGGCGTTTGTCCTTCTTCAGGATGATGTTGATGATGCCTGCCGAGCCCTCCGCGTCATAGCGCACCGATGGGTTGGTGATGACCTCGATGCGTTCAATCATGTCACCCTGCAATGTACGCAAGGCATCCTGCGTGCTCATGCCCGAAAGGCCCGACTCCTTGCCGTCGATAAGGATACGCACGCCGTCGTCGCCACGGAGGCTGACGTTGCCCTCCACGTCGACCGAAACGGCGGGGATGTTCTCCAGCACCTCGATGGCGTTGCCAGCGGTGTTGGCCACGTCCTTACCCACATTGAAGACGCGTTTGTCGAGGGTCATCTCGTAGGTGCTCTGCTCGGCCACCACGTTCACCTCGCTGAGCATACGCGCATCGGGCGAGAGGCTCAGTTTGCCCACGTCGACGGTGTTTTTCGTCCCGTCGATGCTGACGTTTTTATGCAGCGGCACAAAGCCCATGTACTGGACCTCAAGCACATAGCGGCCTTTGTTCAACTCCATGGTGAACATTCCATTGGGGTCGGTGATGACACCGGCCACGAAAGTCGAATCAGGCAAAAGACTCGCCCTGACGGTGGCGTATTCCATTGGCTGACCCGTCGATTTGTCGGTCACGCGGCCTTTCACCGTAACGGCGAAAGCACATTGGACACTCACTAAGAATGCCAATAGCAGAAAGATAGGCTTTTTCATAATAAACTGAATCTGCTCAAAAATTGTGCAAAAATAGGCTTTTTCGTCCAAAAAGCCTTTGGAATTGTTGGACAAATTCACATCGGATCCACATCCAACTGCACCTGAACCGCCTTGTAGTCGGAATTCTGCTGGAACAAATGAATTTGCTCGGCAATCAGTTCCTTGACTTTCGAGGTGTTGTAGTCGCGGCGGAACTTCACCATCATCTGCTTGATATACAGATTTTTGACTCTTGAAACAACGGGGTATTCCGGTCCAAGCAAATCCTGCTTGAAGATAGGGCGAAGCATCGAAGCCAACTCCGCTGCAGCAGGATTGAGTTTCTGGTAGTCTTTGTGTTTCAGGCGGATGAGAATGAGACGATAGAACGGCGGATAGCCGAACTGCCGCCGGATGACCATCTGCTTCTCGTAGAGGCCACGGAAATCGTTGCGCAGCACGTCCTGAAGAACGGGATGCGCCGGCTCATAGGTCTGGATGATCACCTTGCCCTGCTTGCCTTTGCGTCCTGCCCTACCCGCCACCTGCGCCATCAGCTGGAAGCTACGCTCGTGGGCGCGGAAGTCGGGGAACGAAAGCATATTGTCGGCATTGAGGATGCCCACCACCTTCACCGAGTCGAAATCCAAGCCTTTGGTGACCATCTGCGTGCCCACCAGAATATTGGTTTCGTGGTCTTGGAAAGCCTCCAAGATGCTTTGGTAGTCGTTTTTCGAGCGCGTGGTGTCGAGGTCGAGGCGGGCTACCTTGGCCTCAGGCATGACGAGGCTCAAGTCTTCCTCAATCTTCTCCGTGCCGAAGCCGTGCATACGGATATTGGTGCTATGGCAAACGGGACATTCCGTCGGCACGCTTGCCGTGTAACCGCAATAGTGGCAGCGCAACACATTTTGGTTCTTATGATAAATCAGGCTCACATCGCAGTTGATGCACTGCGGCACGTAGTGACATTCGTCACACTCAAGGCGCAATGAAAAACCGCGCCGATTTTGGAACAGAATCGTCTGGTTGTGTTCGTCCAAAGTCTCTTTCATCGCGTCAATGAGCGTGCTGCCGAAGTCGGCCTTCATCGTCTTGCGCCGACGCTCCACGCGCATGTCGCTGAGGATGATTTCGGGCATCTGCACACCCCCAAAACGCTCCGTGATCTCCACCAGATGGTAACGGCCGTTCAAGGCGTTGTAATAGCTCTCGTAGGACGGCGTGGCCGAGCCCAAGACGATGTTGGCCCCGTGCATGGCGGCCAGCACGATGGCGGCATCTCGGGCGTTGTAGCGCGGTGCGGGGTCGATTTGCTTGAACGAGCTGTCGTGCTCCTCGTCGACGATGATGAGCCCGATGTCGGAATAAGGCAAGAAGATGGCCGAGCGCGAACCGATGATGATCTGGTGCTTCGGCGATTGCGTCTGACCGAAGTCGCGCACCTGCTCCCACACCTCCACCCGCTCGTTGGTGCCGTAACGCGAATGATACACGCCCAACTTGTCGCCAAAATACTCCTTCAAGCGGTTGATAATCTGTGCCGTAAGCGCAATTTCAGGCAAGAGGTACAACACTTGTTTACCTTGGTCGACGGCCTCCTTGATGAGTTTGATGTAGATTTCCGTCTTGCCCGACGAGGTCACGCCGTGGAGCAAAACGGGCTTCTTCCCTTCAAACCCTTGCTTGATTTCGTTGAAGGCTCGCTGCTGCGCTTCCGTGAGCTGTATGCTGTCCACATCGGTCTGCACCTTGAATTCCTTCAGTCGACTTACCTTGCGCTCGTAGACCTCGAAAATGCCCTTTTCGGCCATTGTCTTTAATATGGACGAACTGGCATTGGCCTTCTCCAGCAGGTTTTTCACCAATATCTCGTTATCGGCATTGCCGCCCAGCGTGATGAAGGCCAACAGCACCTCCAATTGCTTGTAAGCGCGTTTTTCCAGCTGGTCCATCAGTTCCTGAAGTTTGGCTTCATCGCGATAGTCCGCTGAGAGCCGTGCAAAACGCTCGTATTTGGCCTTGTATTTCTCGTTCAGCTCCTCCTCCATCACCAGAATGCCTTTCTCCATCATGGAATGGACGAGCGGCATCACCTTCTTGAAGCCAATGATTTTGCTCACCTCGCTGATGGCGATTTTAGGCTTGATTTGCAGGGCTTCCACGATGAGGTATTCAAAGTCGTTCAAGGCCACGGAATCCAGCACGTAGTCGGGAGAAAGGGCCACGGTGGTCTCGCTGCTGAGCTTCAAGGCCGATGGCAAAGCGGCTTGCATCACCTCGCCCGTGTGGCACATGTAATAGGTCTTCACCCAGTCCCAAAACTTCAGCTGTTTTTCGTTGACCAAAGGCTGGTCGTCGAGCAGGTCCATCAGGAATTTCACTTCCACCGAAGGCACTTTCTCGGTCAGCCCAACAATCAATCCCGATAGGATCTTGGTCTTGCCGAACTGCACCACCGCCCGCTGGCCCACACGCACCGCGTCGTTCAGGTCGAACGGCACACGGTAGGTGAAGGTGCCGGGAACGGGAATCGGCAGCAGGATTTCCGCGAAAAGGGTGATTCTATCGGATATCGGGTGGTTGTCCATATCTAGATTGCTTCGCTTCGCTCACAATGACGCGAAGCGTCAATGGGAGTTCACCGTGGAATAACCAATCAACTCGTCATAGCCCTTGAGGGCGTTGTGGAAGTAAAAATAGAGCTTATAGACGTTGTTGGTCTCCCAATGGTTGCCGGCAGTCAAATCGGTAGAGACTTCGTAAGTTTGGCGATCGACGGTGACGAACATGAAGTTATAGTACCCCTGTTTGAGCATCATCGAGCAGGTGTAGCCGTGCAGACGGTAGTCGTAGCGCATCTTGTTGCTCTCGTCGAAGCGCCAGTCGCTGATGGCACCCATGATGTAGAGGTCTTCGTGCGTCAGCGGGGCCTCGCTCTTGTAGAAGAAGTTGACGCGGCAATAGTCGGCCTCGGTGGCGTTGTCGAGGTTCTCGTTCTCGACGTAAATGAACTTCTCGCCGTGGATGTCTTCATAGCTCGCATAAGCCTTTCGCGCCCGCGATTCGCAGGTGGCGACGTCGATCTCATACGATTCGTCGGTCTGGCGGATGTGGGCCAGGTTCTCCGACTGGAAATAGAAATTGCTTGTATTGATGCGTCTATACTGGTTTGTAGCCTCAAAGACGGTCTGGGGATGATGTTCGAACGAGATGTAATCGGGATAGACGTAGGTCGGCTTCAGTCCTTCCGCGGCATTGTCCCAACGCCCGTTCTGTCGGATGGTCAAATAGCTGAACTGCTGCGTGTTTCCTGTCAAATAATTGTCCATATTGACCCTCACGTCAAGCTGTTGGTGGGTGTCGGTCAGCGACAAATCGTCGGGATAGCGCGGCACGGTTGCACCCACATGGGCCTTCTCGTCGAGCACCATGAAACGACGGGTGAACAGCACATTGTCGTCGGTCAAATCGTCACGAAAAACGATGAGCAGATAGTTGCCCGAGATGAGGGGCATCATGTCTTCCTTGGGAAACTTGAGTTGGTAGTTGACGTAATCTATCAACGTGTTGCGCGAAAAGGCATAATCGTCCAAGCGGTCGCTGTCGAAACCCGAAGCATACTGTAGGCGCTGTATGTCGGAAGGCTGCCAGTCGTGGCTGCAATGGATGAAGGTGTAGTTGAGCACCTCGCCTTGACCGTCGATGATGTCGAACGAAAGCGTAAGGCGTTCCATCATGTCGTCCAAAGGAATGATGGGGTCGTTGAGCTGGTTGTCGTCGGCAAAAAACAGCACGGTTTGCACCTCAGGCTTGAAGTTGAGGTTGCCACAGGGCAGGTTGAAGTCTTGGGCGAAAAGGCCTACCGACAGGCAAAGAGCCCATATCAAAAGGACGTGTTTCTTCATTGGGATGATATTTTCGGCAAAGGTAATAAAAAATGTAGAGACGTTGCGCGCAACGTCTCTACAAACAGTAATAATTGTTTTCCCATTAAAGGTTTTCCACAATACGCTGTTGCACCTCGCGGAACTCGTCCTCGGTCATGTGCACATGTTCCTTCTTGAAGTCCATGTCGCTTTCTTGCCTGATGGGAATCAGGTGGATATGGGCGTGAGGCACTTCCAAGCCGATGACGGCCACGCCGATGCGCTTGCACGGCACGGCTTTTTCGAGGGCCTTGGCCACTTTCTTGGCAAAGACCATCATGGCACCGAGTTCTTCGTCGCCGAGGTTAAAGATATAGTCGTCTTCACGCTTGGGGATGACCAAAGTGTGACCCACGGCCACGGGATTGATATCCATGAAGGCGAAGAAACGCTCATCTTCGGCAATTTTATAGCAAGGGATCTCTCCTTTTACAATTCTTGAAAAAATAGTAGCCATAGCCGAAAACTTTAGCGGGTGATTTCTACAATTTCAAAGTGGACTTTGCCAGCGGGGACCTGGATTTCGGCCACGTCGCCCACCTGCTTGCCCAGCAGACCTTGGCCGATGGGCGAGTTGATGGAGAGTTTACCTTCCTTGAAGTTGGCTTCCTTCTCAGGGACGATGGCATAGGTCATCATCATACCCGACTTCACGTTCTTGATCTTGACGGTCGAATAGAGCAACACCTTCGAGTTGTCCATCTTCGACTCGTCGAGGATACGGGCATTGAAGATGAGGTCTTGCAGTTCGGCAATCTTGGCTTCGAGCAGACCCTGGGCTTCCTTTGCAGCGTCATATTCGGCGTTTTCGGAGAGGTCGCCTTTGTCGCGGGCCTCTTGGATAGCTAAGACGATGCGAGGCCGTTCACGAAGAATCAGGTCGTCGAGTTCGTCCTTCAGTTTCTGTAACCCTTCAGGGGTAAAGTATTTTATCTCTGACATTTTAGTTGTTTGTTTTGATTTCTAAGAAGTTGCAAAAAAGAGACCCTTACCGAAATAAGGGTCTTCTTTTGGTTTTGCGACTGCAAAGATACGAATTATTTCTTTTCCTTGGTCAGAATTAGAAAATAATTCTTGCACCCACGCTGTGCGTGCCGTTGAACACGTATGTGTCTCTGTAGGAATAATCCACAGCGAGCTTCATACCGTTCTCTTTCTTCGACAGCGGCACTTGCACCGACAGACCTGCGCTGAGGCCTCTGTTGATGTTCATGCAATCGTTGCTGTCGACGACTCCGCCCTTGGTCCAGATGCCGTTTTCATAGGTGTAGCCGGCACGGATGAGCAGGATCTCTCTCCAGCCATACTCCAGGCCCAGGGTGAACTGGTCGTTGGTGAAGGAGTTGGAGCTGAAGTTACCTGCCACGGTAAGACGGTTGGTTTCGGCAAACAGGAAGTCGTAGGCGGCTGCGATGCTCAACTGGGTGGGCAACTCGAAGTCGTCAACACGTTGCACCATGGTGAACTGTTGATTGCTGTTGTTGTCCATGAACACGCGAAGCGAGATACCGTCGCCCGAGAACTTCATCGTGGGTCCGATGTTCTTCAGGGTAACACCGAAGTGGATGTTGTCGAAAGGACCAGTGACATACTGGATACCAGCATCCAAGGCCACGCCAACGCCACCCATATCCTTGATGGACTCGCTGATGATCTTCAAGTTGAAGCCGCCGCTGATGCTGTTGGAGAAAGCCTTGGCAAACGACAGGTTGATGTTCATCAGGTTGGGTTTAAAGGTGCCGAGGGTACCTGGGTCGGGGTTCTGCGTCGTGGTAATCGGAATCTCACCGATGCTGAACGACATGAACGAGAGGCCCAACACCGACGACTCACCCACGCGGGCCAAGAAGCCGAACGAGGAGATTCTGGTGTCGTTGCCAATGCCCACGAGCCAGCTGGTGTGAGAGAAGTTGACGTCGAGCGTGTTGCAGGAGCTGATGCCAGCCACGTTGCCGTAGATGGCGTCAACACCGTGGACAAACGACATGCCAGCGTTGCCCCAACCCGAGGAAGCTGCCCAAGGGTTGATGAGCAATTCGGCAGCGCCTGCCTGGCCTGAACGGTCCTTGTTTCCTGCAAATGCTTGAGGAGTACTTAATCCCATAAGGACTACGAAACTCAATACGATATATCTAAATGATTTCTTCATGATGATAAATAATTTACGGTTAGCAATTACATTTTAGAATGTGTTCAGGTCAACTTGACGCATGGCACCGAAGAACTTGATGGTACGCTGGCTGCCGCTGGTCAAATCCTTGATGTGAATCAGGTAGAAACCGCTAGCCACAGGCGTATTGGCAAAGTTGGTCAAATCCCATTCAATGCTGGGCTCTTCGTTGTCCTTACGGAACTGACGCACCTTCGTGCCGCTCAGGGTGTAGATGGAAACCACGCACTTGTTGGGCAGGTTGGCGATCTTCACCTTGTTGGTCAGGGCGTTGCCTTCGTACGAGTCGTAGGCATAGTAAGGATTGGGCACAACCGTGATGAGGTCGAGGTCATCCTCCGTCTTCGCAGGCTCGTTCAACGTAGGATCCCAACCGTCAATGCTGAAGGTGTACTTCGGATTCATATTGTTGATGTCCAAGTCGGGGTTCTCGGTCTGCAAAGTGTAGCCATAACCCTTTTCGTAAGGCTTAGCCAGACGGATACGGATACGGCAGTCGTTGCCTTCGGGCAGCCACTCGGCGCCTTCGATACCCATCGGCATACCCACCCACATAAGGAGCTTATAGAAGTGGGTCATCATGACATTCGGGTTCGACATGCCATTGATGTAGTTCAGCGTGTTGTAAAGCAACTGACCACCATCGTAACCGAAGTTCTTCATTTGCTTCCAAGGAGACGTTGCCGACATGACGATAGAGTCAGCACGCCATACGTAGACGAAGTGCTTGCCACCGAACACGGCCTCTTGGTCAGCACCGCGGAACAAGGCAGGATCGGTCATCTGCAGCAGACCGCTTTGGTCGTCCACAGTAGCCTTTTGCAGCTTGGTGGGGTTGAAGAGCATGTCGCGGCCGTTCATATCCTCCAAGTAGGAGTCTTCACCATAGGCGACATTCATACGCATACCCGTCTCCACGTCGATGACATAGCCCGGGAACCAGCCCATACCGTTCTCGCCGATGAAGGCGGGGTTGTTCGGGTCGGTAGGATCGGGTTCGATGCCCAGGTCCTCACAAGTCTTACCGGCGGGGTTGATTGAAGCGTGTCTACGCATCATGAAGCGATCGGCTTTACCTTCGGAAAGGTTCTTGTCCAAACACATTTCGATGACAGGGCAGCGGGTCCAAAGGCTGGTGTCGGACGTGAGTACCACGTCGATACTAGCAGTCTTGCTAAAGCCTTCATCATAACGCGAGTTGGAGCCATACATAGGACCGGGGTTATAGGGACTATATTGCTTGTTGTAAGTGGATAACAAGGCGGGAGCCCAAGTGCGGTTGGCCAATTTCTCGAAGTTCTCGTTCGGGTCCCAAGGCTTGCTGGCGCCCTTCGAGTAAGGATCGGATGACATGGCGTAGTCGTTCAGGGATGCGTTAGCGTTGGAGCTACTTCCATTGTCGGCATACGTTCCAGAACGAATCCAGTTCAAAGGCGAACTGGGCACGTCGATGTCGCGGATACCATCAAGCCAAGGCGTCGTAGGATCTTCAAACTCAATGGATGAAGTGATAACGCCATTGTTGGGAGCAACCACCGTCAGGTAATCATGCCACACGGCCGGGTTATCGACGCTCGGGTCTTCACCAGTAGGAACATTGTAATACTTACCAACCCAAATACGACCGATGTCGTAAGTTTGGCTGATGGAGATGGAGATACCCTTGTCGATGAACATTTGCTCATTGTCATAGATGGTGGTGGTGTCGCCCTTGTAGGGGTTGATGCCCAGGGTGTCGATCGGCTCGTCGAGGTCCAACAAGTACCAGTGGTTCACCATACGAGCGGCTGAGTCGCCACGGATCTCGGTATCACCAGTAATGTTGTGGGTGTAGGCCTCAAACATGTCGTCGAACCACAACTCGTAACGGTGTGATTTCACATTCAACGGGTCGATGATCTTCACATTGATAGGACCATAACCAGCTTCGTAGGTAGGATGGTAGCTGATCGGGTAGTTGGGGCTACCGAAACGGTTGGTCGAGTCGTTGGCCATCTTAACGTTGCCTTGTTCGTCGAACAAGATCTCGTGGATGGTCTCTTGGCTCAGTTCGAGTTCGTTACCACCGTTACCGACGCCAACGAGACGGGTGATGGCCGGGCTGTCGCCATAGTTGGCATTCAACACGGTGCCATTGATCGTCTTGTGAGGCACAGCGGTGTAGGTCTGGATGTTCTTTCTACCTTCAAGATAAGGCTTCTTCTGACCCAGGAGGCCGTTCAGTTCGCCAGGCTCCTGTGAATAAGGCCAATAATTGTTGTAGGCATAAGCGACAGCCATGAAGTAGTAAGGCTGGTGGTTGACGAGGTTCGGGTTGTCGCCCGTCGAGAACTTGTCTTCCGTGATGACGAAGCTATGGGTAATGCCACCGTCGCCACCAACGACCTTCATCACAGGCACATTGGCTTGGATGGATTCGTCGTATTCATAGTTCATGATACGGGACACGTTGTTACGCACGTCGCATTGGAACACCAAGCGGGCTTTGTCGGTGTTGCTCAACTCGTCGGCACCCACTTCGGGACCAGCCAGCTGATACACCTTATAACCTTCGAAGCGATAGTATCTGTCATAGACATACTCGATATGATCTTCTTTAATGATGACACTTGGAGCGAGGGTGTCGCCAGTATTGGGATCGAAAATCCACGTGGTGTCGTAAGAAAGTTCGGTATCCACTCTTCCGGACGGGATTTCGGGATCGAGCTCGACATAACCTTCCTTAAAGTTATTGGAGAGGGCGTCGTTCGACAGGTAAACGATAAGTTTCTGGTCGAGTTCGCGGATGGTCAGATCCGGAGCGCTAGGACCATCGATGACCTTGAAGCAGTTGTCGAACAAGGCTTGGCACTTGTCGTCGACCACGCGCAGCAGTTCAACGGAAGCCCAGGCACCGCCAGAAGTGGCGCGAGCCCACGGCACACCGAAAGTGATGTAGTTGACAGCACCGGGTTCAAGGGTGAAAGGACCAGCCGACTGCATGAAACGACGGTCGTTAGGTGCATTGCCGCATTCCTCTTCAGTCCAATACTTACCGTCGATATTGAAGCCGCCGCCAGGGTTGTAGCCACCAGTACCCCAGTTCCACGGGTCGGAATCGCCAGGGAACATGAAGTCGCATTCGGGACCGACAACGCCAGTCGAAAGGGCGTCGCCACCATATTGCATCTTGGCACCGTTTTTCCAAATACCACGGAGGTAGTTGTAATACTCAGGAGCGCTTTGGGGGTCACTGTTAGGATTACTGCTGCTTGAGTTGTTGTGATACACGAAACGGCGCATACCGAAACGTTCGTCGTCGATGATGCCGTTACCGAAGTTCACACCGTTGATGCTTTCGTCGACCATTTGGGCAGAGTCGACAGCGGCAAGAACAGAGTCGTTCAAAGCCGGATCCCACACCATTTGATAGGTGTAGCTGTATTTCGGGTTGTCGATTCCATCAGGATCCATATAGGGGCCCTGGAAGAAGTCGATACCGACCGCAGGCGGTTGGGCGCCATAGGCCTCGGGTTCACCGCTACCGTCGACAGCCGTACCGTTGTAGCCGTAGCCGAGACCACGGGCGACGTCGCAGCCGATGAAGTCGTCATAACCATAACCGAGGTCGACGTCGGTCCAAGGCGAGAAGTAGGTACCCGTCAAGGTATAGGTCGAACGGTTGATGATTTCGTAGCTGCAGAAGGTCATGTTGTTGATTTCGTCGTTGGTGGCAAAAGCAAATGCTTGAGCACGCACTTCGATACCGATGGCCTGACCGCCTGATTCAGTGTGGGCAGCACCTTTATCGTTGAAGATCCACCACAGCGTTTGGTCGCCTTTCAGCACCTGGTCGGCAAGGATGGAACCATGCATCGTGCCGTCGATTTCCTCTTCCATGGTCGGGACCTTGGTGTGGCAGAGTTCGTTGGAGATGTCGTAGTACGGATAGTCACCATTCATGGGGTCGTACTCGCCATCGCCGTCAGCATCGTAGAAAGGAGCCAGATAGTAGGCGATGCCTTCCGGGTCTTGGTTGCTACGCGTGGCCGGCCAATCGGAGATGATGGTGGGGATGTCGTCGGTCTTACCGGCCTCGTAGTTGGCGAGGAACTCGTCAACCTCGGCACGGGTAATCTTGAAGATCTTGTCCCACTTGGCGCAAGTCTCAGGAGTGATGGAGGCCTTGCCGTCGACGGTCAGAGGACCCGTGTAGTAGTCGTTACCGACCTGACGGAAACGCAAGGCAGCGCATTTCAGCTGATTGTTGACGTCGACACCGGCAATCCACAGAGAACCGGCATACAGTGACGTGGCAGAGCCGTTGGCGGGGATGAAGTATTTTGAACCTGTTCCGCTAGGAAGGTCCCACCACATGTCGCCACCAGCATTGATACGTGTTCTAACATTGTTGATGTCGAGCCATTCGAATGAGGACGAAGGCGTACATCCGGCTGCGGTCTGAGCACGTTGACCGTTGCTGGCCCCCGACTTCTCATACTTGTATTTTTCAGCCTTTCCAGGAATCACAGCGCTAACGATGAGTAACGCCGCAAACAAAATTCGAAATATATTCTTCATAATACTAATAATTTTTCGTTATGAATTCTTTCATTCTTAGAAGTTGAAGCTCATACCAATTCTGATGTGTCGAGGCATGGAGTAGTTGTATCCACTATTAACCATCAGAGAATACATTTGGATGAAAGCCTGCGGGTCAATCTGGCTGTTGATTTCGCTCTGCCATTCAGGAGCCGAGAGGTAACCGTCGTCGTCGGCGTTACCAGTGGCGCTATACACACTCAGGATGTTCTTTGAGTTGAGCAGGTTCAGCACTTGCAGATAGACATTGACGAAAGCCTCGCGGCCCTTCGATTCGCCTTCCTTCTTGCCACCCATGGTGAAGTTGAAGTCCTTGTCGACACGGAGGTCGAAACGGAACGAAGCAGGGATACGCGAACCGTTGTAGGTACCTTGCAGCAGGTTGCTACCGCCGGAGATAGGCGAGCTGACCTTACGCGAAGCGGTGAAAGGCGTACCGGAACCACCGTTGACTTGAAGGGCGAAACCAGTGTTGGAGAGGATTTGGACATCCTTGCCATCCTTGCGGTGGATGACGGGACCATCATAATCCTTACCGATGCTATAACGATAGTCGAGGGTCAGGTTGAAGCTGTGACGACGGTCGGCATTGGTCGGGAAGGTGGACCTCAGGTTAGGCACACCAGCAGCGATCAGAGCCGAAGCGGTCGAAGTCGAAGAACCGGTCATGTCGGCATACTGCAACGAGTAGCTGGCACGGATACGGGCGTTCTTCGTACGACGCATGTCGTAGCTTGCCGTCAAACCCTTGACGGTACCGAAGTCGAGGTTGCTGTAGGAGTTGTAAGCCTTCGGGAAAGCACCGTTGAAGCGGTACATCTGAATCATGTTACGCAACTCGTGGTAGTAACCCGAAATGGTCATCGAAGAAGTGTTGGTCACCTTCTGGGTGAAACCGAGTTCGTATTCGATGGTCTGAGCAGGCTTCAGGTTGGGGTTGGCGATGGCGCCAGAGATCTCATTGAAGCGATAGTAGTACAGCGGGCTGCAGTAGAAAGCACTGGTAGGACGCTGCGTCAGCACATCGTAGTGAGCGAAGAACAAGGCTTCGTCAGAGATCGGGAAGGAGAAGGAGATACGAGGCATGACGCTCCAAGCGGGATCGTAATCCTTGAAGGAGTTAATGTCAATGTTACGTTTCTCCATGGCAATGTAGTCGTCCTTAATCCAAGGCGAAACGCCCGTACCCATGTCGAGCACGCTCGGGTCGCTGATTTCGGCGCCGACCTCATTGTACCAGGTGTTGCCATTACGATAACCGACAACCGAGGTGATTTCCGACAGCTTGTTGACATAGATGGCGTAGTCGTCGCCAATGTTATCCGGAATCGTCACCGGCGATTGGTCCTTAAGGTGGATTTTGCCACTTCTCAGGTCGCCGACAGTATAGTAATCATAAAGGATATACGGGTCTTTCAGCACGTCTTGGTTGGCATCGAAACGGTCGACACGAACACCGACGTTGAAGATCAAGTCTTTGAATGCGAACTTGTCTTGGATGTAACCAGCCATATAGATGGGCTGTTGGGCACCAATCGGGCGGGTGAACACGCCGTCTTCGTCAGTCTTGTTGAAGAAATCGGTGAGTGAAGGACGCTCGGTGAGACCGTACTTTCTATGACCGTCGTAGGTGTAGCCATAGTAGTAAACCGAGTAGTTGGCGTTACGGGTGAGTTCGTCAGCGCCAAACATGCTCATGTCGAGGCCGCCTTCCACCTTGCCGGTGTGGAGCTTACCGTTGGCATCGTAATATTGGATGGTGTTGTTGTCGAAGTCGTAGGTGTCGATGAGAATCCACTCGGTGCCTTCCACATCGAGGCCCATAGCTTGACGCAGACGGGCATCGAAGGTGTATTGCATGTCCTTGTCATACAGTCTGTCATACATCACCGTATCGGCAAAGCCATCATAACTGACAGCATAAGGCTTGTCGAGATCGAGCTCTCTGATGTGGAAGTTGACGTAGTCGCGCATCAGGCTCCAGTAGTCGGAGCTGTACGACATCTGAGAGTTGTTCTGTTGCTCATATTGGAAGCCCAACTTGATATCGTGCGAGTTGTCGCCTCTGCCCAAGGTCAGTGAACCATTGACGTTGACGGCGATTTGGTCTCTGACCGACTTGCCATAGGAGGCTTGGATGGTGCCGGGCACGGCATACATACCGTAAACATAGCCAGGCGACATGCCGTTGATCAGACCGTAGTTCATGATGATGTTGGACAGGTTGTTGTAGTAACCTTCTGCGCCATAGTCTTTGTACAATTCGAAGTAGTTTCTGGCGTAGGTTCTGAGGTCTTCGTTGAACTTACCCTCTTCATACTCAACCTTGGTGTCGTAGTAGTTGTTCAAGACCCACACGTTGCTAAGGGTCTTATAGACGTCGTTGCCCATGTTCACGGAGTCGATGCTTCCGGTGATGAATTCGAAGTTGGGCTGACGGGTGGTCTTAAACTTACCGAGGTGGTTGTAGCCGAAGACGTTGTCCCACAGATCGGGGTCGCCCGATTCGCTGATGTAGTGCGAATAGTCGGCCTGCAAGCTATAGTACACGTTGGAGACCAACGAGGTGCTTTCGGGATCGGAGGGGAAACGTTGGGTGAAGCGGACATAGCCACGATAGGTACCCGACTGGGCGAGGTAGTTCTTGTCGGTGTTGAAGAAGAACTGGCTGCTACCGTTGGCATAGTGGCCACGTGACAAGACGACTGATCCACCGAGGGTGAGGTTGGTGGTCGGGCCCGTGCGGACGTCGATCTTACCGGTCACGTTCACGCTTCCATTCGTGGTGTTGTTGAGGAAGCGGGTGTGGAACAGGTTTTCGTCCTTGTGGGTGAAAGCGGCCATTTGGTAGGTACCTGCAGCCCTGCTGGTGAGCGTCAACGGGGTTTGGCGGATTTTGTCCATCCACTCGTCGTTGGCACGATAGTAGCCCACTGCGGAAGTGCTACCGTATTGGTTACGCGTGAGGTCGAAAGCGAGGAAGAAGCCAAGGAGTGATTCCTTGTCGTCCTTTCTGCTCTTGATGAGCGGTCCTTGCAAGCTACCGCCGAGACGGCCATGGCCGTAGCCATCCACCGAGTACTCAGCTTCGATGCCACCGCCCCAAGTACGGCTTGGGCCCTTGGTGGTCATGTTGATGATACCGCCCATGGCATCACCATACATGGCCGGGGTACCGCCCAAGATAACGTCGACCTGGTCGATAGCGCCTTGCGGCACGCTTGAGCTACCGATGACTTTCACGCCGTCGATGTAGTAGACGGCACCTTCACGTGAACCACGGATGGAGCCGACCTCACCGTCGGACGAGAACACGCCACCGACACTGGCGGCGACGCCTTCTGCCGAACGCACAGGCAGCTTGGAGATTTCTTCAGCGGTGATGGAGGCACCCTGCGTAGTGTTGTCCTTTGAGATCAAAGGAATCTCGTAGTCGATGACCGTGACTTCGCCAAGGTTGATGGCGCCACTCTTCATCTTGATGTCGTAGAAGGTGATCTTGTTGGCAGGAATGACGATGTTTTTCACAACAAACGGATTCATGCCGATACAACTCGCCTTGAGGTCGTACGTTCCCGGAGGAATCGGGTTGATGTCGTAATTACCGTCAAAGTCGGAGGAAGCACCTGCCACCTGTGAGCCGCCCTTTTCAACAATGACGTTCGCAAATGGCACCGTCTCTCCAGTGTCATCGGTAATCTTTCCCTTGAGTCTTCCTTGCGCTTGAGCCATGGTCATCGTGCAGGTGGCCAGGACGATGGCAAGGGTCATTAGTAAATTTTTAAACATACCTTGTAATTTTATGTAATACTACTTTGTTTGGTGCATAATGGTGCATTAAAAGTCGTCAAAAGTACAACCTTATTTGGAAGTACGCAAGAAAAATCTTCATTTTTTGTATTTTTTTCTTCAGAAATATTCGCTCATATAGTATATTTTTTTGATTATCAGTCCATTGCAAAAAAACCATTTCAACTAATTATTTTTCCATTTCAGCGGCGATTTTTCGCTATCATCACACATATAGGATGTTACAGCTCACGAGAAGAACGGATTAGACCGCTGCCGACGTCGCATCCGCTCAGCATGCCGCTTGTCCTTCTTAATCATCTGTTTTGTCTTCTTTGCCTGGTGCTTGTAGTGCGCCGTCTTGGCCTTGTCGTACTGCTTTTTCGATTGTTTTTCCATCCGTTCCATCTGCCGCTCAGCCTTACGCTGTGCCCGCGACACCCTCGAAGTGGCACACGAACCCAACACCAAAACGAGCGTCAGGAGGCAGATGATCAATGTTACTCGTCGCTTCATGACATGCAATTTGGGGTGCAAAAGTAAGATTTTTCCCGAAACAGAATACTTTTTGCTGAAAAAAAGCGTTTGTTTGCTGTTATGAAACACGCAAAGCTACACCTATTAATATTAATAGCGCTCCTGGCACTGCTGCAAGGCTGCCAGAAATACCCACAAAACCCCATCAGGCCAGTGCTACCCTACCCCATCACGATTTACCCGAACTCGATGCAGTATTACGACCTCAACTTCATCAGCGGCTGGATGTACATCACTGCCGACGTGGAGAGCACCAGCCGAGGCATCATCGTCTACAGGCAAAGCGAGACCGAATTCCTGGCCTTCGACCGCCTGCCGCCCAACGAGCCTGATGCCTGCACCGACAGCCAAGGCAACACGACACGCCTTGTGGTCGACTTCCCTTTCGTCGTCGACCATTGCAACAACGCGTATTACAACATCCTGAACGGGCAAATCATCATCGCCGAGCCCGGTAAGATTCCCAACTTCCCCACCGACGGCATGGTAGTGTATCCACTTATCCAATATCACACCAGCTACGACGGCGTGAGACTGACAATTAGCAACTAAAGTATTGTCAACCTGATAATTACACTAAAATTGTTGAGACAAGTTGAAAAAGTGGAGACGCTTTTTCTTGTGGGTGTTTTGCACCCTTGCTACTTTTGCACCGTAATCGTTTTTACTACTTGAATTTGGTGCAACAACAACACGCGCAAGCGTGTAACGATAAGGCTCGTCGGAACGACGGGCTTTACTCGTCTTCCATGATATGGCGTTGCCGCTCGATGGAGGCCTGATGGATGGCTTCAAACACCTCTTTGATTAATTCAGCTGTCAGCCCCAGGTCGTGTCCGGTCTCGATATGGTCGGCCAGGATTTGCTTCCATCGGTCCAGCTGCACCACGGTCACGTTGTTGCGTTTCTTGTACTCGCCGATTTGCGCACTCACCTCCATGCGGCGCGCCAAGAGTTGCAACAGCTCGCCGTCGATGTCGTCGATCTCGCCACGAAGCTCAGCAAGGTCGCGTGCCACCCCATTCGAATGCTTGGAGCGGAAAGCCAAGGCCGCCATCATTTCCTTCAGCTCGTCAGGCGTGATTTGCTGTTTGGCATCGGTCAAGGCGTCGTCGGGATGGATGTGGCATTCTATCATTAATCCGTCGGTGGCAAGGTCGAGGGCCTTTTGTGCCGTAGGCAGCAACAACTCGCGGTTGCCGCAGATGTGACTCACGTCGGTGATGAGGGGGACAGCCAATTGACGCGTCAGCTCAATGGGTATCTCCCATAAGGGGAAATTGCGGTAGGGCGACTCCTTATAATAGGAGAAGCCACGATGGATGGCCGCCAACGTCTTCACACCTGCTTTCTGGAAACGTTCGAAGGTGCCAATCCAAAGGCGAAGGTCGGGCGAAACGGGATTTTTGATGAACACCGGGACTTCGCTGCCACGCATGGCGTCGGCCAACTGCTGCACCGAGAACGGGTTGACGACCGTGCGAGCTCCTATCCACAACGCATCGACGTCGTATTTCATAGCCAACTCAATATGATTGGGGGTGGCCACTTCGGTGATGGTCGGCAAGCCCGACTCTTGCTTGGCCTCACGGAGCCACGCCAAGCCTTCCTCTCCCCTGCCCTCGAAGGCATCGGGGCGGGTGCGTGGCTTCCAGATGCCACCACGGAGGAGCTTCACCTCGGGAATCCGTGCCAAAGCCTGCGCCGTCGCGACGATTTGGCTTTCGCTTTCGACGCTACAAGGGCCTGCGATGATTAATGATTTGGAGAACCATGTATTTGGCATCGTCATACTTTCCTTGTAATTAATGATGATTAATTGTCGTATTCTGCCACCACCGTTTCACGCTCTATCTGCTTCTCGCCCCAGTCGTCCATCAGTCTTTGGAGTTCCTCTTTCTTCTGGCCGTAGGCCCAATACCAATCGTTGTCAATATTAATGTCAGGATGCTGGTCGGGATGGGCCATGATGGCATCCTGCTCGGCCAGTTCGGCTTCAAGTTTTCCGATGGCTTCTTCCAAACGTTGGATTTCCTTGTCCACCTTGCGCAGTTTGGCATCGATCTGCTTCTTGCGCTCGTAATTAATCTTGTTCTGCGACTGGACAACTGGCTCTTGCACCTTCGTTTGCTTGGCCGCAATTTCCAACTCCTTCAAATGATTGAGGTTCTTCTGTTCCAGGAAGTCGTAGATGTCGCCGATATACTCCTTGATGTTCGGCTTGCGGAATTCGTAGACCTTGTTGGTCAGGCCCTGCAGGAAATCGCGGTCGTGGGAGACGATAATCAGCGTGCCGTCATATTGGATTAGTGCGTTTTTCAGAATGTCCTTGGAGAGCATGTCGAGGTGGTTGGTGGGCTCGTCGAGGACCAACAGGTTGGTCGGGAAAAGCAACATCTTGGCCAGTGAAAGTCGGGCCTTCTCGCCGCCCGAGAGCACCTTCACCTTCTTGTCGATGTCATCACCACGAAACAGGAACGCGCCCAACAATGCCTTTACCTTCAGGCGCATGTCGCCAACGGCCACATCGTCCAAGGTCTCGAAGACCGTCTTATTCATGTCGAGCATGTCCTGCTGGTTTTGGGCATAATAGCCAATCTTCACCTCATGGCCGAGTTTCACCTCGCCTTCGTGGTCGAGCACGCCGCAGATGATTTTCGACAAAGTGGACTTGCCTTCGCCGTTGCGTCCCACGAAAGCGATTTTCTCCCCTCTCGGAATCAGTAGGTTGACATCGTTCAGAATCACCTTGTCGTCATAAGATTTGCCCACATGGTTGAGTTCGAGCGTTACCTTGCCACTGTGGGGCGCGGGCGGGAACTTGAAGTGGATGGCCGTGCTGTCGATGTCGTCGACCACGATTTCATCCATCTTCTCCAGCAGCTTCACGCGACTCTGCACCTGCTTGGCCTTGGTGGCCTTGTAGCGAAACCGCTCGATGAACGCCTCGATGTTCTTGATTTCGCGCTGCTGGTTCTCGTAGGCCGAGCGTTGCATGTCGACCCGCTCCTCGCGCAAGCTGACGTAATCGGAATAGGGCACCTTGTAGTCATAAATCTTGCCGTTCGAGATTTCCACCGTGCGGATGGTGATGTTGTCGAGGAAAGCGCGGTCGTGGCTCACCATCAGGATGGCACCATAATAGGCCTTCAAGAAGCCTTCGAGCCACTGGATGGACTCGATGTCAAGGTGGTTGGTAGGCTCGTCGAGGAGCAGCAGGTTGGGTTTCTTCAGCAGGATTTTGGCCAGTTCCACGCGCATCTGCCAGCCATTGCTGAACTCGCGCATTGGGCGCAGCATGTCCTCGTGACTGAAGCCCAAGCCAACCAGAATCTTCTCCGCCTCGCCCTCGATGGAGTTGCCGCCGAGCAGGGCCAAACGGTCGTTCAGGTTGTTCAGTTTGACGATAAGTTTCTCGTATTGTGCGCTTTCGTAGTCGGTGCGTTCGGCCAGTTCCTGTTGCAACCGTTCGGCATCGTGTTCCAGCTGATGGTATTCATCGAAAGCCGAAAGGGCTTCGTCAAGCACCGTTTTGGTGCTGTTCACGTTCTTTTCCTGAGGCAAATAGCCGATGGTAACACCCTGAGGGATAATAACATCGCCTTTCGAAGGCTGCTCCAAGCCGCAAATCACTTTGAGCAAGGTGGTCTTACCTGCGCCGTTTTTGCCCACCAAGCCGATGCGGTCTTTCTCGCGAATCAAGAAGGAAATGTCAGTGAAGAGGTCTTCACCCGTGAAGTGCATACTCAGGTTCTGGATGGAAATCATAGTGTGCCGATTTAACTACGTTGAATGCTTTGCATTTTGAGCGGCAAAGATACGGAATTTGCAGTAATTTCCTCAATGCGAAACCACAAAACGTCTAATCATTACGGCACCTTCCGTCTCCACCTTGAGCAGATACATCCCGTTGACACAATTCGAAAGGTCAATGTCAACGTCATCGGAAATCACATTGCCTGACACTATTCTCTGTCCCAATGTATTATAAACCGAATAACGTTGCATCCCTCTGCTTTCAATATGAAGCCTATCCTTGGCCGGATTCGGATAAACCTTCAAATCCTTCCCTTGGTGGTCGTCGACCGACCATTGGTCGTCAATCCAAACATAGTTCTGCTCAGGATTGTACAAAGCCTTGGCAAAGTCCGACTCACAGGTCTCGCCGTCATCGGCGAGATAAAGGGCCGTCAGGCGGTAATAGAACTCGTGATGCTCGTCGTCCATCAAGTAGTCGCGATATTGATAGAACGGTTGCCCCTCCTCCGCTGGAATAGTGGCAATCTGCTGATAATGCACGTTGTCGTAGGAGCGATAGAGGTTGTAATCCTCCAAGACATAGCCCTCTTTGCCCAGCATGAGCGACTGTCCGCTGCGGTTGGAGACGAAGGCACGGAGCATCCAGGTGTAGTTCATGTTGAAAGTGTGCATGTCCGTCCAGTTCTCGCCGTCAAGCGAGACCCAGCGGCCATTGGCATTGCCCATGTCGGCGCACGCCGCCGCCGGTCGCGACAGGCCTTGCTGACCCACGACGATCCAAATCGACTCACCCTCGGGGATGACGAAAGGAGGGTCGATGTTCTCCACGTGCCATGCCTTTGCATTGGTCAGGGTCATGTTCTGCGACCGCACCAAGGTGCGCGGCGCCGTGTCGCCACCCACATAAACCCACAGATGGTATTCGCCCGCCCCGACGTCGTAAATCGAGATCTTTTGCAAGCTGGCACCCACATACTCGGCCAAATCCTCGGCCTCGAAACGGACACTCCAGAAAATCAGAGGCTCATTGTCGCCCCCCAAGGCACGCTTGAAGGTGCCGTCATCGTAGTGCAGCCACTGCTGGACGGGTTCGGGGCGCTCGCCCCACGAAATCAAGGCGCCGAAGTCGCCATTATCGTCCAAGAAATTCTCGCCTTCCAATTTCATCGGCGGGTCGCAATAGGCTGGAAAACTCGCCACGGCGCACTCCTCGCACGACATCGCATAATAGGTCCCATCCAGCGGGCCATCGTAAACCAAGCGCAGGCAGTAGTTCACGTCATCATGCATCGCCACCGTCTCGTCCAAGAAGCTGTTTCCTTCAACGAAGGCCAACTGAGCGCCGTCGCGATACAACATGGCACCCAACAACTCGCCTTCGGGATAGACCCACGAAAGCTGTACAGCCTCGTTGTGCACCGACCAACTCAGGCCTGTGGCGCTGCCCGAAAACTCAGCGCAGGGATGATAAACCCAAGAGTATGATTTCCACTCGCACGTTTCGGAAAGATAGACAGGCTTCACCTGGGCGAGGCATATGTCGCCCGCATTGAGTTGACTCACATCGAATTGGAAATATTCAGTAGTTACCCTGTCGACAACTTGATCGTTCAGCTTCAGCTCGAAATACTGTAAATCACGGTTCCGTCCCGCTTCGAGCGACCACATGGCCCAGCCTGTAGAAGAAACATATAGGCTATCGATGCCATTCGTGGCTTCGATGAGTTCAACTTCGATTTGCGTAGGCTCCATCACCATGAAGGCTGTGTCGGAGACGTAGTCCGTGAAACCGTCAAGGTGGACACGGACGTCGTAAGCATCGCGATAGACGTTGCCGAGCATCAAATGTCCATTGGCATCAGCTGCGGCTTGATAGTTGTTTTCAGCCGACGTCAGTGTGACCACTGCCCCAGAGGCTGGCAGCGCCACGTTGGTTGTGATGAAGGCCTCCACTGTCGTCGTCATGTCGCGGTCGAGATAGGTCGACCAAATCGTATCCGATGCGCTTCGGTTGCCTTCGTAGTAGCAACTCACACCCCAGCGGTATTTACCCCAAGGCAAGTTGCCCCAGTTCAGGTCCATAAACACGGTGTCGGTGAGATGCGAAGCCAGCATCACCGGGGCCTCATCGAAACGACGGCGAAACAAATCGAAGTATTGGAACGAACGGCTCGGTTTAGCACCGTCCTCCTGATAAAAGTGTATGCAATCTACATAGAAGCAGTCGTCGCCCACATCGGTGGAGGCGTCTTTGACATAGGTCCAACAGAACAGATGCTCGCCTTCGGTGATGTCGAACTCGTGCAAGGTCCACCCCTCCTCGCCCGAACATTCCATCTTCTTCACCCCGTCGATGTAGAAAGAGCCAACGTCCCAAAGACTTTCTGACGAAATCTTACCGAAGAAACTCATCTTCCCTGCCGAAGGCACATAAACGAAAACCTCTATTGCCGACTGGGCATTGCCCTCTCCCTCACCGGTGGACTTCATGCAATACGAGCCATCGTAGGAATGCGTGGAATCGATGGCCCACGGATGGCCACTGGTGTTGTCCCACGGGAAACGGCTGAAATCGCCCGTCTCAAAGTCCTCAAACAGCAGCGGTTCATGCATCGACCAACTCACCCGAACCATATCGTCGGTAAACGCCCGTACCGCCACATAGTTGGCCGGATGATAAAGTTCGTGCAAGACGAATTCAACAAGGGTATCGATGACGCTCTCGTCGAGGAATAGCGTATCTGACAGATATTCAGTTTCATAGCCCTCGGCAGAAGCCCAAACGAGATAGGCGCCCTGACTTACACTGTCGGCAAAGTAGCCTAAGGTATCAGCAACAAAATGATAGACAAGCGTATCACCAGAAAGCGCTATGCCGGAGAACGACACCGTGGCGCCTTCAATTGGAGTGACACCATCTTGCTCATGGACCGAGCCCTGCACGGCTACCTGCGCCCAAGCTGGCTTGACCGCAAACGCCATTCCTATCACCAGCCAAAGCCATGCTATGTTCCGAAGGGCCTTCATTGTTTCAAGAATTTGGTCATTACACATGTTGACAGATTCGACACACGGAGAAGATAAAGTCCGGCAGGCAAACCATTGAGATCGATCGTAAATTCGCCAAACCTATTGGATTTCAACTTCATAACAGGCATCACCGTCATGCCCAAGACATTGGTTACGACGACTTCATATTCCGTGTCGCCCATTAATCCCCCAGCGGTCAGCTCGTTCTCGATGGGATTGGGATAGACATACAAATCGCTACCTATCCATGCGTTGTTTTGGCTTCGCATACAAACCTTACCATCTTGATTGACAAACAGATGCAGCCCGTCGACCATTGGATTGGTTTTTGAAATCGTGATTTCCTCACAGGTGCCCCTGCCATAGCGCGGCAAGTCGGCCATCACCTGATAGGTGCCGTAAGGCAGATTACGGAAAACGAATTGTCCAGCTGCATCGGTAAGCGCGAATCCCAATAACCTTTGTTTGGTGGAATTGAGCAGCAACACGCCGACGTTCGACAAGCCGTCAGAGCAATACTCCTCTTCGTTTCCCTCCCGAAGCCAAGGCTGGCAGTAGAAGTCGCGTCCTCTGAAGGGTATCTCGGGATAGTCGAAAACGCCAGTGATGCATCCCTCGCCCGAATTGAATCCAGCCATCAAGGCGGGCAACTCAATATCGACGTCATACACGTCGCCGTCGACGACGACCATATTCGACTCGTTCCATTGCAAGTCGCCAAGGTAATAGCACCCGCTGGCTTCAGCATCCAGAGTGTCGGGGAAGGCATATAAAACGTATGTGTCGGGCAGCAAGGCGTCGAACTTGAACCGGCCCTCATCATCGGAAATCGTGCGATAGAAACCCGAGACGAAGGGGCTGTCGTCGCTGATGGCCGCGGCCACCACCTGAGTGTTGGGTCGCGGCGCGCCCTGCGACCAGGTTCTGCCTTCCATGGTATAGTCCTTCAACAAATCAAAGCGTACGGCATCGTGGGAATAGCCACAGAACGACCAAGCCTCGAGCACCAACTCCACATAGCCACGTTCCTTGTCGAGTTCGCCAGGGAAATACACGGTGTGAAGTGCCAGCGCGTCCTCAAAATGGCCATCGCCCATCGAGTGCCATCGCAGCGAATCATAGTTGTAGGCTTCGGCCTCATCGAGTGACAAGGGATGGTGCATGAAACTGAAATCGTCGTTGCCGGCAAACACGCCGAGGGCCCTATACAGCTTTAGGTTGAAGGCATCCGTTTTGACTGTGCCGTTGCTCACCACACGCAGGGTAAGGGTCACCTCACCCGTTTCGAAATCTTCCTCCGAAGGATAGTAGATCGAACGCAACGACAACGAATCGGAGAACGCCCCTGTGCCCGTGGTCCGCCAAACAAACCCGCTATAGGTGTAAGGGATATGGGCCGAAGTGATGGAATAACCTTGGTTGCCTTGTTGTGGGGCACACATGCTGGCGTCTTCGCCTGCATAGGGATAGTATGTGGCAAATGCATAGGCACTTTGTCCAAGCGAGGCATACACTTCGGGATTATAGCTGCGGTCGCAAGCCATCACCGCCACGTTGTCGGCCTGCTGAGGCGTCAACACGTACTGGGTGTCGTGAATATCGTCGATGTGATGCGCAAACTTGTAATAATCGAAATCACCGTAGAACAGCACGTAATGATCCACATCGGCCTCGGGGTTCTCTTCCCACGAGATACGCCATTGGTTGTTGACCAGCTGCTGCTTTACCGTCAACGGCGGTGAGATGGGTGCCGTGGTGTCGCATTCCGCAAGGCGACCCTCAACGACGATCTCGCCCAAACCTGGCGAGTCATGGACGTCAATCATCACCGCGTTGATTTCATCCTCCGTGGCGCCATCCCAATAGTTGCCTCGCATATCGATGTCCTCGGTCGAAACGTTGGCGAAAAGGGTCGCGTTACGATTGAAATGGAGGAAGTTGTTGCCATTCATTCGCGATTTCTCGGAAGGGAAAGTCACGATCCTTTTGCTGGCCTCGCTGATGGTGTTGCCGACAAATACTGCCGACCCTGAAGCAAGCAGGTTGGTCATTGTCATCTCATTGCAATAGAAGGTGTTATGCTCGACATAGAGATGACACACCCGCATCATTCGGATGGCTTCGTCGTTACTCCAAAACACGTTGTTGCGAATCACCAACGAGTCCATCGCGGCCTTGATGCCATAGGACGAATACCCCGAGCCACCGCCCGGCAGGTCCGACGAGATCAAGTTGCCTTCGATGTAGTTGGTCGCATCTTTGTCGGAGAGGCCGCCCACCGTCTCAAAATTAATGGCTGTGGCTGCCCCTTGGAAACAGTTGCTCTCGATATGGTTGCGATTGCACTTATAGCCATAACCGGCATTCGAAAGCTCGATATTGATCTGGCCCTGGTCAAAGATGTTGTGCGAAAACAGGTTGTCCTCGCTATCGGCGGCGCGGGCTTTCAGTTCAATTCCCGAAACACACTGGTTGAAGAAACAGCTGTCGACCAAAAAGTCGTTGCAATCCATCAGTTCGATGCCCTTGCCCGCATAATAGTTGTTGAAGGTGCAATGGCTGACAACGACGTGGCTACTTGTGGAGGCATTCAAGGCCGTCAGGGCACCCACCACCGTAACATAAGAAAGGCGCAACGAATCGGCTGGTCCGACGTTTTTCAGCTGGATGCCCTCCCAGTCGTGCGAGAACTCGTAACACAGCAAGTAGATGGAATCGTTACGTTGGCCGTCGAGCAAAAGCCGACCGCCATCCACGCGCAGATAGGCCGATTGGCCAAAATAAATCTTGGCGCCTGCCTCGACGCACAAGTTGCCGCCTTCGACGACTGTCAGCGAGCTGTTCACCAAATACACCGAATCGCCGCCCAAACGGGGCAACACCAGCAGCGAGTCGACCTCGCCGCCGAGACTCACATACTGCTGAGCCTCTAGTGCCAGCGGCTGAAGCAGCAGCAAGGCCACCAGCAATTGCCATATCGTCTTGAACGGTTTCATGGTTTAGAAATAATAGGTCAGGCCCAGGCGGAAATCCCAGAGCCTCATTTTCATATCAAACGGAAAACCGGCACGATACAGCGAGCCGTTGGTCACTCGGTAATGCACTTCGGGCACCAGCTCGATGCGGTTGGCCACCTTGAAGGCACAACCCAAGCCGCCATAATACGAGAAGCGCACGGGTTCCACCTGCTCTTTGGCAACAGGTTGATGGTAAGGCGACTCGTTGGCATTGAGCGAACCCGCATAGTTGACCAACAAGTCGAGCGAAGCACCCGCCTTGACGAAAGCCCTGAAATGCGACAACCTGACGAAATCGAAGGAGGCGAAGAGGCCCATGGTCAGATAGTCGAGTCGGTTGACGTCGCGATAGGCGTAATTCGTCGTGGTCAGCGGCACGTAAACCGAATCCAGAATGTATTGATAGGTGGTGTCGCCCGACGGATGCACTGTATAATAGGTGTCGAGTGTGTCGTTCACGTAATAATCGCCACTGAAAACGGTCTGTTCCAGCAAGAAACGATAGCGTACCGACCGGTAGGCAAGGCTCATCCCCGCGCTGAAACGATCGTGTTTGTATCCCGCATCAAGTCCTAAGCCATAGGCCGAACTGGGGGCCACCTCCACCCTGCCGTTTTCAGGCTCGGGCATCGCTACATCGTGCTTAAAGCTTGCCGCGCTGAGGCTAATTGAAGGGGTGACGAACCAACCATTGTCGCGGAACTGGGGCCAAGGAATCTGCCATCCTTGGTATTTCACTTCATACACCGTGTCGATCCTCACCTCATGCTTCACCTCGACGATGGTGTCATAACGCATCACGGTCTTGATGACTTGGACGGAATCAATGACAAAAATCGTGTCAGCCGTTTTGCTTTCCACGATTTCCGGCTTCGGCTTGACCACCTCGATGACAGGCTCGGCGGGTTTGGTAATGGTGGCGCCAGGGTCGTTGGCAAGTTGCTTGTTTTTCCTTATCACATACTGCTTACCAATACGTTTGAAGCCATAATCGGTACCTTTCAGCAGGTCGGCCAGTACTTCGTCGACCGATTTGTAGGAGCAGGTATAGCCCTCGATGCGGATTTTGCTCAGTTCGGCTTTGCTGAAGGCCACGTTCAACTCATATTCTCCAAACAGTTTTTCCAAGGCTACGTCCAACGTGCACTCCTCGACCGAGAACGAAATCAGCGGGTTGAAATTCTGCGCAGCGAGTTGTTGTGGACGCACGAAAGCGATGAAAAACAAGAGCATAAACGAAGGCAAAAAACGGAGTATCCTCTTTTCTTTCTGTCTTCCAAAGCTTATATTGAAACCAGGATATTTCATCTCCAAGATAATTCAAATTAGGCCGCTAAGGTACGACAAAAAAATGAGAGGACTCTCATCTAAGGCAAAAAAAATGGAATTTGGGGAAATTTCGATCAGCGGATGACGTAGACATTGTCCGTCTTGGTCACGGTGACATTCGAAACCACGGCGATGGTTTCCAGCACTTCCTCGATAGGATCCTGGTCGGTGAAGCGAGCGGTGATTTTCTTGGAAGCGCAGTTCTCGTCGAGCCTGATTTGGATTTCGTAGATGTATTCCAAGGTCTCGACTATGGTTGAGAGGCAGGCGTCGTCGAACACGAGCACACGCTCTTGCTCCAGCTGTTCCTTCTTCACTTCGGGGTAGGTCATCATCCTCAGCTCACCATCGGCGTTCCACACGCCGCGCTCACCTGGGTTGAGTTCCAGTTGGGCCAACTCATGGCCTTTGCGGTCAAGGGTTGTCATCAGCACCTTGCCGCTGTACAGGTCGACGAAGCTCTTTTCTTCGTCGGCATTGAGCAGGAACGAGGTGCCCAGCACTTCCACATCCATGCCGTTGCAGTGGACGATGAAAGGATGGTTCTCGTCTTTGGCGACATCAAAGAGAGCTGTGCCTTCAAATTCGACCAAACGCTCCGAGAGGCCAAAACGCTTCGGATGGCTGATGCGCGACTCGCCTTCGAAGGTGACCGCGCTGCCGTCGGGAAGGACATAGGCCTCCTCTGAGTTCCAGTCGTTGGAAGCGAGGGTGACTGTTGGGCTGAAGGGCTTGTTGACAAGGAATCCCAAGAACAGGGCGACGACCACGGCCGCGGCGATGCCCGAAACCATCTTGTAGTTGCGACGCAGCCAAGGCATCTCCACCACGGGTGTTTCCTCCTCCAGGGCGTCAATCTTCGCGTTGACTTGGCTGAGGGCACCTTCCACGTCAATGTCGTCGGGCATGGCGAAGTCGGTGAGTTTCCAAACCTCGTCCTGGTCTTTTTGCGACTTGAAAGCAATGCGGTTGTCTTCCGACTCGGCAACCCACGAAAGCAGTTCAAGGGCCTCCTCGGCGGTGCTCTGCCCGTCGAAGTAGCTCTTGATTAAAGCATCATATTTTTCGTTTACCGAGTTCATTTGTCCGATTTTTTCTCGTCGATTCACTTATATGACTAATAACTTTGATTTTACCCTTAGTCAAAAAACAACTTTTTTTCGATTTTTTTCATTTTTTTTTCGGACCGATTTCCGAAAACGGCTGAAAACACACCGTTTTTCGGGCCTTTGGGGCCCTATCGGCTAAAGATATTCCTTGAGTCCTTCCTTTAACTGCTTGATGGCGGCGCTCATGTGGGCCTCGACGGTCTTGGTGGAGAGTCCGAGCTTTTCACCAATTTCGGCATATTTCAGTCCCTCGAAGCGGCTGGCCAGGAAGACCTCGCGTCGCTTTTCGGGCATCGTGGCCAGGATCTTGCGGTACGACACTTCCAAGTTGTTGGACTGCAGTGTCTCAGAGGGGTCGTTGGCATCCGACTCGTCGGTATAGATGGCCATATTGGTCTCCGCGTGCGCGCGCTCCTTATTAATATAGGTGATGGCGGAATTGCGTACCGACCGCAGCATATACGACTCGAAAGACGTGTTGAAAGCCAGTTTCTCGCGGCCCGACCATAGCTTGACGAACAGGTCCTGGACGATTTCGGCGGCCATGTCGCCATCAGCCACGAAACGCACGCAGAAACGCACCAAAGGTGCATAGTAGCGACGGAAAATCTTGTTGAAGGACTCCCTGTCGCCCTGCTTCATTTTTACGATAAGGCTATTGAGCTCGTTTTCGTCCATAAGGATTAATTGCAGGTATTAATGCCATTGTCGGTTGCCGCTGCAAAAGTACATATTTTTGTGAGACGAACTACTATTGAGGGCAAAGTTGGCGACTTTTACGACACGAAAAAGTGCTTCCTCAAGGCGAAAAACGGCACAAATTCGGCCAAAGAAACCCTCCAAAACGATTAATGAAAGGAATTAATGTAAAATCTTATAAATTTGATTTTCAATATTTTAAAACAAAAAACAAGACTTTTTCAAGAAAATTAATGCGAAAAAAGAAAAGAAAATCTTTTCCGATTGAAAAAATGTGTATTTTTGCAGTCCGAAAAAATAGAGAGTCAGTATCGAATTAAAAGATATCGAGAAATGTACGCAATAGTAGAAATCGCAGGACAACAGTTCAAAGTGACGAACGGACAACAGATCTTCGTCAACAGGCTGCATGAAGAAGAAGGAAGCAAAGTTTCTTTCGACAAAGTGTTATTGATTGGAAACGACGGTTCGACGAAAGTGGGAGCCCCGACGGTAGCCGGCGCCAGTGTCGAAGCCACGGTGATGCAGCACCTCAAAGGCAACAAGATTATCGTTTTCAAGAAGAAGAGAAGAAAAGGATACCAGAAATCTAACGGTCACCGTCAGTATCTGAGCAAGATCCAAATTGAAAACATCACTGAATAATAAACCCGAAAAAACTTAAAGAAATGGCACACAAAAAAGGCGTTGGTAGTTCCGAGAACGGTCGTGAGTCCGCCAGTAAGCGACTCGGAGTGAAACTTTTCGGTGGTCAAGCCGCCATTGCTGGCAACATCATCGTCCGTCAGCGCGGCACGCAGCACTATCCCGGCAAGAACGTCGGTATGGGCAAGGATCACACTCTGTATGCATTGTGTGACGGTATCGTCGAGTTCAAGAAAAAGAAGGAAGGCAGAAGCTACGTCTCCATCCTCCCTGTCGAAGCAGCAATCACTGAATAAGTTTTTCATAGCATAAATTGTTTCCCGACCGCCAAATGATTGGCGGTCGGGTTTTTTATGCCACAAAAA
Source organism: Bacteroidales bacterium (assembly GCA_017477425.1). Lineage (GTDB taxonomy): Bacteria > Bacteroidota > Bacteroidia > Bacteroidales > F082 > Limimorpha. The sequence goes on along the minus strand of JAFUVT010000025.1, from coordinate 10,443 downwards.
AGCCTGCTTCGACCAAAAATGCGTATCTTTGCAGACCTTACGACAAAAACAGACGCCATGAGTCCCAAACGATTGTTCAACAAGATGATGTCATTCATCGGCCTTGCCGTCATCGCCGGCACGTTTGCCGCCTGCCAGCCCAAGACCCTCGTCGACGAGATCGATGCCCTGGAAAAACAAGTGAAAGCCGACGCCCAGACGTTGAGCCAACTCGAAGCCAAACAATTCATGAGGCTTGAGAAGGACTTCATCGCCTGCGACTCGATGCTGCAATACCTGCATCCCGAGGCAGTGGAAGAATCGCTCCAACAGCTGCAATTGGTGGGTGCCTACATCGAGCAATTCAAGGCCACCCGACCCGTCATGCTGGCCGACATCGACACCACCCTGCTCCAACTCAGCCGACTTAAGGCCGACATCGAGAGCCGCTACCTCAACGACTCCCTTGCCAACCTCTATCTCGAAGAAGAGACCCAACACGTGGAACGCCTAAGCCATCAGGTCGACTACTTCAAAGACCGTTTCGAAAACAGCCAGAAAGACCTCGACGCGCTGAAAAAGATGAGATAAACCAGATGAGAACCTGCGTCTTCCATATCGTCTTGCTTCTTTTGGTCAGCCTACAAGCCCATGCCCAAATCACCACCCCGCCCAAAGGCAAAAGGATGGACGCACGGCAAAAGGAACAACTCGCGATTGACGACCAACTAGCCTCACAATACTACCGCGAACAAGATTACGAAAATGCTCGCGACCTCTACCTGAAACTCTACGACAAATCGGGGCAGACCAGCTACTTCCAGCAGTATATCGAATGTCTCCTCAACCTGAAAGACTACGACAAAGCCGAAAAAGAGCTGAAGGCCTTTGCCCGACAGAATCCCAGCTATCTGAAGGCTGCCACCGACCTCGTCTACGTCTACACCCTGCAAGGCAAACCCGACAAGGCCAAAAGACAGTTCAACGAGATCACAAAAGACCTGCCCGACAACGCCCCAACCATCCGAAGCCTCAGCTATGCCTTCCAGAACAGAGGGCTTAACGACTTGGCAATGAGCGTATTGGAGAAAGGCAACACCATCCTCAATGGCAAGGAAACGCTCTATATCGATATGGCCTATCTCAACCAAACGATGGCCAACTACCAAGAAGCCTTCCGCTATTATTTCCTTGAACTGGAAGCCCATCCCGGACAATACAACAACATCCGGAACCGACTGCAGTCGATGTTGTTTTATGACGTCAACCACAGCATCTCCGACGAGTTGCGCATCGCGCTGCTGAAACAGACCCAAGAGAAACCCGACAACCTCGAATATGCCCAACTCCTCGTTTGGTTCGCCCTGCAACAGGAAGACTACGACATCGCTTTGGCGCAATGCCAAAGCATCGACCGAAAGACCCACGACCAAGACGCACAAATCAACAATCTGTCGGGCATCTGCCTCAACAACAAGCAGTTCGACATCGCGAAACAAGGTTATCAGTATATCGTCGACAAAGGGAAGAGTTCCCCTTTCTATGGACAAGCTGTGGCCGGCATTATCAATGCCGAGTACCAAAAAATGAAGGTTTCCAACAACTCCGACAAGAAAGCCTATGGCAACCTCAAAAAGCGCATCGAAGAAGCCTACGACGAGGTCAACACCAACGACCTGACCAAGCTCAGCCTGATTGAAGCCGACATCATGACCTACCAGCTCGACCAAGGCGCAGAAGCCATTGCCCTCCTGGACCAAACCCTCGGACAAGTCGGAGGCAAGCAAGACCAAGCTGCGCTCAAGCTGAAGCTGGCCGACATCTACCTGCACAACGACGAGGTTTGGGAAGCCACCCTACTCTACAGCCAAGTTGACAAGAGCCTCAAGGAAGAGCCACTTGGCCACGAAGCCCGGTTCAAAAACGCCCAACTGCGCTATTTCATCGGAGAATACGAATGGGCAGAAAGCCAACTGAAAGTGCTGAAAGCCGCCACCTCGAAGCTCATCGCCAACGACGCCATGACGCTCTCCCTCATCATCAAGGACAACCTCGAAGCGGATACCACCGGCACCGAACTCAAGCGTTTGGCCCGCGCCGACTATCGCATCTACCAGCAACACGACGACCAAGCCATCACCTTGCTTGACGACATCATCGCCACGGGCAACGAAGTGAGCAAGCCTCATGCCATTTTCCGTAAGGGAGAGATGGCCGAAAAACGGAAAGAATTCGCCGAAGCGGAACGGCTGTTCCTGCTCATCGTAGAGCAGTTTCCCGACAGCTACATGGCCGACGCTGCCCTGATGCGCGCCGCCATGATCGAACAGAACGAATTGAAAAACAAAGCTTTGGCCAAGCAGCATTACGAGCAATTGATTGACGGTTATCCGACGAGCATCTATACCGCCCAAGCGAAGAAGAATTACAGGAAGTTATGAACGAAGTAAGACCCAAAAAAGCCCTCGGCCAGCATTTCCTGACCGACCAAAGCATCGCCCAACGCATCGTAGAGCAACTGTCACCCGACGTGGAGAGTGTCATTGAGGTGGGTGCCGGCACGGGCGTCTTGACCCAATATTTGGTGCAAGACGTGTTGGACAAGTTCCACGTCATCGAAATCGACAAAGAGAGCATCGCCTATCTGAAGCAGCATTTCCCCATGCTGGGCGACAGGCTCATCGAGGGCGACTTCCTTCGCACCGATTTGAGCCAATTCGGGCAACGGAACATGGCCGTCATCGGGAATTTCCCTTACAACATCAGCAGCCAAATCTTCTTCCAAGTATTGAAATACAAGGAGTTGGTCGTCGAAGTGGTCGGGATGGTACAGAAGGAGATGGCCGAGCGCATGGCCGCCAAGGAAGGCAGCAAGACCTACGGCATCCTGAGCGTGCTGATGCAGGCTTGGTACGACATCGACTACCTCTTCACCGTCCATGAAAACGTCTTCAACCCGCCGCCGAAGGTGAAATCGGCCGTCATCAAGATGCGGCGCAACGCCACCACCGACTTGGGCTGCGACGAGAAGCTGTTTGTGAGTGTCGTCAAGCAAGCCTTCAACCAACGCCGCAAGACCATGCGCAACTCGTTGCGCCCGATGCTCAGCCCCGCCATCATCGAGAACGAGGTGTTCAACAAGCGGCCTGAGCAACTGTCGGTGCAGGAGTTTATCGATTTGACCAATCTAATTGGAGGGGAACAAAAATAAGCAACAAGAGCTAGAAACAGACAGCCCATAGATTCCATTCGGGAATGACATGGGCTGTCTGTTTCTTTATTCGTAAAACCCTTTTTGTTTCAAATAAGCAAACGCCTTCTCCGGCATGAAATGCCGCACGTCGCGACCCTCTTTGACGCATTGGCGGATAAAGGTAGAGGAGATCTCCAAAATGGGCGTTTTCAGCACCGTCACAGAAGGATAATCCACCAGCTCTCCCCCATCGTAACTCTCGCGGGGGAAGACCAGCAGCTCATAGTTGTCCAAAATCCTTTGGTATTCACGCCAATGCTTGAAACCTTGTAGGCTATCCATACCACAAATGAAAACAAAATGGCAATCAGGGTATTGCTCTGAAAGCGCCGTTAAAGTATTAATGGTGTAGGAGGGCGTGGGCAGGTGCATTTCAATATCGCTGACGTGGAAGCGCGGGTCGTCGCCCACGGCCAGCTGTACCATCTTGAGGCGCTCGTCGTCGTCAAGCAAATCCTCTTTTTTCTTCAGGGGATTCTGCGGTGACACCACAAACCATAGCTCGTCCAAGTCGGAGAACTCGACGAGATAATTGGCCAGCATCACGTGGCCGTGATGGATGGGATTGAACGAGCCGGAATAGACGCCAACTTTTTTCATTCTTCTTCGAGGAAGGCTTGGACGACTTCGAGAATCTCGCGCTTGGCGGTCTCCAGGTCGTCGTTGATGATGGTACGGTCGAACTTGCCTTGGGCGAACTCTGTCTCCCATGCAGCCTTGGCGAGACGATTCTCGATTTCCTCCATCGAGTCAGTGCCCCGCTTGATGAGACGGTCACGAAGCACCTCTATTGAAGGGGCTTGGATGAATACCGACAAAGCCTGGTCGCCGTAATGGTTCTTGATATTGACGCCACCACAGACGTCGACATCGAAAGCCACGTGTTTGCCGTTGTCCTGCATCTGCTCAACCACAGAGAGTAGGGTGCCGTAGCAACGCCCCGGATAGACTTCCTCCCATTCGAGGAACTCACCATTCTCGACGCGTTGCTTAAACTCTTCCATGCTCAGGAAATAATACTCGCGGCCGTTGACCTCTTCGCCACGGGGCGGACGGGTGGTGGCCGAAACCGAGAACGCCATTTCGGGGATGTTGGCCATCACGTGGTTGAGCAAGGTGGTCTTGCCAGAGCCCGATGGCGCGCTGAAGATGAGAAGTTTTCCTTTTTTCATAATTCAAGTTTTTGTCGGGGCCTTCGACAGGCTCAGGCACCCTCACCTTCAGTAAAAGCCAAGGTCCCTGAGCCTGTCGAAGGGCCGTAATTAAAGTATATTACACACCTGTTCCTTGATCTTTTCCAGTTCATCCTTCATCTTGACGACCAACTTCTGGATGTTGACCTCGTTGGCCTTCGAGCCGAGGGTGTTGATCTCACGGCCCATCTCTTGGGCTATGAAGCCGAGTTTCTTGCCCGCTTGGTCTTCGTCGCAGCTCTCGTTGAAGTAGTTGCAATGCTGGCGCAGGCGGACCTTCTCCTCCGTAATATCCAGTTTTTCGAGATAATAAATCAGTTCCTGCTCGAAGCGGTTCTCGTCGTATTGCCCTGCGGTGGTCAACTCGGAGAGGTTTTTCGTCAAGCGTTGCTTGATGACGTCATGGCGGCTCTTCTCATACGGCTCAACTTGTTCCAACAGGTTGAGGATCAGCTCAACGCGATGCAGGAGGTCTTTCTTCAACGTTTGTCCCTCTTGGACGCGGAAACCGTCGACCAAATCCAGAGCTTGGTCTATCGTTTCTCCTACCTTGGCCACAAAAGCCTCGTCGAAGTTCTCGGCCGGCACATTGAAGATGCCCGGCATTCTAAACAAAAGCGCAGCCATATCATCGGACGGCGCGATGTGAAGGTTCTTCGAAATCTCCTTGATTTGGTCTTGATATGCCTCGACGACGGCTTGGTCGATATGATAAGTCTGGGTCAAATCGGTGTCGGCAATGGTGATGATCACATCGACTTTGCCGCGCTGCAGCCTGGCCCCGATTCTATTGCGGAAGTCCAACTCGGCGAAACGCAACTCGTTGGGCAGTTTTACCTGCAGATCCAGCTGCTTGCTGTTCAGCGTCTTAATTTCAACGGTTATCTTCTTTGAAAGATAGGTCTGCTCGGCAATGCCGTAGCCCGTCATGGAACGAATCATAAAATATGGATGTTTAAAGGTTTACTGCTGCTTGAATCCCCAGGGCTTGCCGTAAAGGTCGGTTTGGGTGCGGGCCGAGATACCCACCTCTTTCGTAAGGTTCCTGCGCGACGAGAACACGCCATAGCCACCTGAGATGTTGGTGTAGTCGGGTATGGTTTGTGAATAGCCGGTCTGCGCATTCACCTGGATATAGTTATACAACTCGTCGCCACCTGCCGCCAGATAGATTGTCACCGGCTTGGGATCAAAATAGCGCACCACATTGGGGTGGTTGGGATTGACGATGGTGTCGGCACCGATGGCGTCTTTCAAGAGGTTGAACAGCGTGTTTTCGCCATAGGACACACTGAAGACGTTGCCATCCTTGTCGAGCTCTTCGATGCTCTTGGCACCGAAAGAATACGACACCTGCTTCTGGGTCAGCGGTCCATTGTTGACCGACTCCCAATAATGGAACACGAACTCCATGTCGTAGAAAACGGCATTGGGGGTTTCAACAAAGTTGATTTGGTTCGACTTCGAACTCTCTGCCGCCTTAAAGTTGAGCTGGGAGGTGATCACCTTGAAGTCGTCGTCGCCCACCAGTCCGGTTTCGGCAGTGATGGTGTCGTTGCCTTTGTGGATGAAAAGCCTGTACTTGTACCTTCTCGACGGGGAATTGTTCGAGAAAACAGCCTTGCCCTTGGCGTAATATACCTTTTGGTTAGGCGAGTAGAAGATACCCTCCTCCTTGTCGTGAACCGTCATCGTGTCGAGCTCCAAGACATCGCCAGTCTCCGTGAATTGGTTTCCGAATCCCGACTGGTATTCCACGATATATGCCCGGAGTTTGCCAGGATAGTTGCAAGAATCGGCAATCAAGGCCACCTCGTTGGCGTTGATAGGATGGTCGTTGTTGCTCGAAAAGGCGCGGTTGATGCGGATATAATTGGTATCCTGCGAGGCATCCAACAAACCATACACCACGGGGATATCCTTGTAGTCAGCATAAAGATCGACATCTGTCGAACAAGCATTGAAGCAGGCCAAACAAGCCAACAACGAAACGGATAAGAGCAGTTTTTTCATCTCCAAGTCGATTTTAGAAAGGGCAAAAATAGCGATTTTTTCAAAAATAGCGCTTAAGTTCTACGGATTTGTTATTTTTGTACCAAAATTCAAACACAATCCCATGAAAAAAACCTCCTTACTCGCCTTGTTCTGCCTGCTGGCTTTCACGCTCAGCGCACAGGTGGAATACCTCTACGACTTCAACAGCCTCACCGAAGGCTCGCAAAACCTCAACGGCCAGGACGGCTGGCTGACGCATTACCAAACCGCTAGCTCGTCGCAGGACTTCGACGTCAGCTACGTCTGCGGCTCCGACATGGCCCCCGACGAGAGCATCGCCATCTGGTATCCCTACGGCGGCTCGGGCGTGGGCCGCACGGCCACGCGCAAAGCCTCGTCGAACTTCAACTTCAATTTCCAGAACGGCGGCATCATGGACCTTGAGATGGACATGAATCGCACCTGGTGGGGCTCGTTCTTCGGCGTGGGCTTCGACAGCGACAGCGACGGCCACATCCTGCCCGGCATGACCGATGCCGATGGCGGCGTCTACCTCTTCATCAAGAGCCAAGGCGACACGGGCCACGCCAAAGTGTGCCTGCCCGACGGCTCCAGCATTGAGTTCGACTATGAAGAAGGCGGCTGGACGCGCTACAAGATGTCGTTCGACTTCACGGCTTACGACGGCGCAGGTGCCGTGACGGTGTTCGTCAAGCCTGGCTGCACGGGCGACTGGCTCCAGATGGCGGGCTGCACCAACGTGTGCATGAACCTCACCCCAGGCAGCGGCGACAAGAAGGACTACCACGTTTGGGACGGCCTCTTCTTCCACTCGCAAGGCGGCACGGGCGGCTTCGATAACCTGCTGGTGCGCCAGCAGCCCGACGGCAACGCCCAACTCATCGAGATGGCCGACATCCCGAACCAGCTGATTTTCAACGACCCGATTACGCTTGAAGCCACGGCTTCGTCGGGACTGCCCGTCGCGTTTGAGTTGATGGAAGGCCCCGCCACCCTCAGCGGCAACGTCTTGACCCTGACGGGCGAAACGGGCATCGTCAAGCTGAAAGCCATGCAAGACGGCGACGCCAACTGGCTGCCCGCTCCCGACGTGGTGAAGAGCTTCGAGGTGGTCGACCCGTATGCCTACGAGCCCGAGGTGAAAATCCGTCGGCCCTACGACAATACTTTGGTCTATCTCGATGAAATCCATCCCGTGATGATTGTCGTCTCGGCCTATATCGAGCATTCCGAAGTCATCAAGTTCACCGACATCACAGCGAGCGTCGACGGACAGCAAATCCAGCTCAAGACCGACTATCCCGACGACCCTGAAAACGGCTACTATTACGGTTTCTGGACGCCTTCGGGCTTCGGCACCTTCAATATGACTGTCGGCGTGACGCAAAGCGGCGACAAGACGACGACGTTCAGCAACAGCTTTGAAGTCACCGACCAGATTGACAGCCACTTGGACGTGGTGACGATGAACGGCGACCTCGTCTGCGACCCGACGCACCACAGTGCCCAAGGCGAGTATGCCCTGCCTTCGCACGTGGGGGTCTTCAAGGAGATTTGGGCGCACTACGACCACAACTGCGTGGGCGGCAACGACACGAATTGCGACACCTACGACCGCGTGGGTGGCGTGAAGGTCAGGAACTACCGCGGCGAATGGGTGGAGCTGTTCCGCTACATCACGCCTTTCCGAAAGCAGTGCGAAGACGATGTGGAAGTGAGCGACTACACCTCTTTGCTGCAAGGCTTGGTGGAATTTGAGTTTTATATGGAGACCTGGAACGGCAACGGCTTCAATCCGACGCTGATTTTCAGCTTCACCCAAGGCACGCCTGAATACCTCTACGCCGATGTGGACGAGATTTGGTTCGACACCTACGCTTTCGGCGACTACGCCAACCAGCAGCCCGTGCCCGTGGTGAACTACCGCTTCGGCGAGCAAGCCAAGGCCGCCAAGCTGAAGCTGACCACCACCGGCCACAACTGGAGCAGTGGCACCAACAACTCCTACAACACGGGCAATGCCGCCGAGTTCTACGAGGCCACGCACCACATCCTTGTGAACGGCCAAAACAAATACGACCAGCATCTTTGGCGCACCTGCAATCCCAATCCTGCAGGTTGCCAGGCCCAAAACGGCACCTGGACCTACAACCGCAGCGGCTGGTGCCCTGGCAGCATCGGGATGGTGTGGGACTTCGACCTCACGGAATACCTCGCCACTGGCCAAGCCGAGCTGTTCTATCAGTTTGACCCGACCTACGTCGACCAATGTCACCCCAACTATCCCGACTGCGTGGATGGCGTGACCTGCATCGAATGCGCCGCGCCCGACAACCCAGTGCTGCGCGTGGCGGGCAAGGTGGTCACCTTCAGCAACGACGAGAACCTGTTGGTGAGCGTCCATGAGGCCCATGCCGAGCCTGCCTTTGCTGTTGAAGTCTATCCCAACCCCGCCAGGGGGCAGTTCACCCTCCGCACCGACTACGACAAGGGGGCAGTCAGCGTGATGATGCTCAACATGCAGGGGCAGTTGGTGAAGTTCTTCACCGTGAAAGGCCAGCGCACCATCGACGTGAGCCAACTGCCCAAGGGCGTCTACACCTTGCAGATGCTCGGCGGCAGCGTGGTGACGCGGAAACTGGTGGTGGAATAAGCCAGAAATCTCAAAAAGGTGCGCCGCTTTATATGACACCGCTTCTGTAGCGGACTTTTTTCGCATTGCAAATGCTGGTATTCACGGCTGGCGGATTGCAAATCCGCTAGAACGGGCATTGGATTGCGGAGGTTGCCCCACGCATCGAAGGAGAGCTCTTGCTCAACAACACCTTCCGCGTCGGTTATGATGGTCCACGAACCCAAGTGGTCTTTCAGGACGTAGTGGAGGGTTTCCTCGTTGTCCTGCCTTTCCACCACGGCGAACACGCCGAAGGGACCCTCGAGGTAGGTTAGCGTCTTCTCTGTGGTATTTTCCCCGTCGTTCTCTGCAATGTACTCGCACACGCCCACGTAGTCATATGCTTTTCTTCTTTCCTGTGATACGGAAGGATTTCCATAAAGGGGAATCGAAAAATCATTGTTCCCGTAATTTGAATTATTCTGAAGAGAATAAAAACCGCTGTATTTGGATGATTCAATTATACTTTTACCATACACACTCAATCCGCCATATTTTTTTCTTTCTGACAATCCTAAATCTTTACGAACTCTGTTTTCCCATTCAACAGCATTTACTTCCCCTGCCCTAATTCGTGTGTCTTGATTATTTTCATTCAAAAGAGTACCTTTTTGCGGGAAATTAAAGTGGGCTAATTCGTGGGCAAGAATTGTCAAAGGGGTGTATGGTACGGATCCATTATCCTCATTATAAGTTCCTGTACTGTTGGCAATATAAAAAGGCAATACTGTTGCATTATTATTTTCAGACAATTCTGTTTTCACATCAACTTTTGTATTGGCAATAACAAACGTTCTATTAGATTTAATTGCTTGGTTAACTAAAAAAGCACCAGCCTTGCCCTAATTGCGAAGTTCCTTTAAGTATGCTTTGATTTTATCTTGATATTGTTTATCTCCAACTATAACAATTTCTTTCCCCTCCGTATCCACCAACCTCATCGGATTATCCGCGCAATAGACATACGGGCTTAAACTAGGATACTTGTCGCTCATTGGGTCAACACTTAGCCAAATGCCCAACGAAGAGGAATAGTAGCGTGCTCCGAAGTAGTCATAGCCCGTCTCTGTATCACGTTCTTTGCCCGTGAAGCGGAAACGCTCAGCATAGTCTGTGCCTGGTGCTTGCTGGTCGATATAGTCGCCGCCGAAGGGCTTGTATTGCAGGTGCTGCACAGGCTGCCCGCCCAGGTCGGTAATCCACGAGGCGGAGCCGAGATGGTCGGGGTGGAAGAAATAGATGAGCTCGGCCTCGCTAGCATTTAGCCACAGGCGTTGATTTTTCTTAGTACACATTCTCTTTGACCATTATCCGTTTTAGCTCACAAT
>JAFUVT010000024.1 GCA_017477425.1 Bacteroidales bacterium | reverse complement strand
TGCGCCGTAGGTGCCGCTACCCACAGGAGCATTGCCGCTACCCACATAGGTGGGAGTTTCGGGCTCGACAGGTGCGTCAGGATTCTCTGGGTCAGATTCAGGAGTCTCGCCTTCTGCAGCATAGCAGTAGTTGATGGTACCGCCAGTGTTGTCGCCAGCAAAGACGTACTCGGTCTCTGAAGCGTTGTAGCAGTTCTCGATGGTGCCCGTGTTCACACCGACGATTCCGCCCACAGTGGCGCCGCCGCTCATGGTGACGTTGCTGTAGCTATTGTAGAGGTCAGCACCGTTGGTACCGACAAGGCCACCCATGACGGTGTTGGTGCCGCCCGTGAGGGTGTCGACGGCAAAGGCGGAGTGGATGGTGCCGCTCACGACCTCACCGACGAGACCGCCGATGTTGGCCGTAGTGGCTGTACCCGTCAGCTTGCCGGCAGCTTCTACGTTGCTCAGCGTGCCGCCGTTCATCGATCCGATGACTGCGCCCACGTTCTTCATCGTACCACCAGCGAAGTTGGCTTGTGCAACCAAGTCGGTGATGGTGGCACCGTTGGTGCTGCCGAACATACCCATGTTCTCTTGGTTCAAGGGGCTGCGCAGACCCGTCACCACGTGGCCGTTGCCGTTGAAGGTGCCCGTGTAGGCATTCCCGTTGGAACCAATCGGCACCCAAATGTTGGCGTTCATGTCGATGTCGCCCGTCAAGGTGAAGGTGGTGCCGGGTGCAGCCGTCTGGCCGTTGTAGCCCGATGCCACGGAGATGGCCCAAGCCAACTCTTGAGGCGTATCGATTGCGCTTGCGCTGTAGCCTTCAGGCTCCGAAGTTACCTCGGTGACCCAAGTACCGACGAAGTAGGCATAGTTGAGCGGATTGCTATAGTGGGTGCTGTTCAGGCTGAGGATCTGATACTTGGTCTGGTCGTCCCACATGATCGGACCCGTCTCCGGCGCTTGCTCCGTGAGCAAGTTGCCGAGGTAGGATTGTCCGCCGTCGGAGTAGGCCACGGGAGCGTAATAGTAATTGCCCCAGTCGGGATTCTTGGTGATACCCACCTTGGCGGTGGAGAGCAGCAGCGTGTAGGGGTCGTCGGTGTCGGCAGTGCCCACGTCGACGTGGCTGTCGTAGGTGGAGAGGTAGACGTTGTTGTCCGTGCCCTCGCCAGCCTTGTTTCCACTGATCTGTTGGTTACCCGTGATGTTGACCACGTCTGAGAGCTGCACCTTCGAGGTGTTGTTGACGTAGATACCGCCACCGTTCTTGCCTGTAGCGACAAAGTTGGTGTCGACAGCCGAGCCGTCGTAGAGGTTGAGCACGCCGCCGTTCTCGATGTAGACGCCGCCACCATCCGTGGTGTTGTTGTAGTTGTTCTCAAGGCGGCTCGATCCGTAAACCGAAAGTCTACCGCCGTCCTTAATCCATACCAACGGGTCTGTGGCAGGCGAGTATTTGTGGTAATGTCCAGTGATGTCGCCTGCAGCGGTGCCTTCTTCCTTCTGCGATTCCTTGTAGAAACCGTCGAGGACGATACCCGTCATGTCCATGTTGCTTTCCACGACCACGAGCGGACCCGTATAGGCAGCGTTCGTAGTGAGGTCGTAATCTTCATAATGCGATTCGGAGCCCGTGGCATTCGGCACGCACTCGTGACCACCAGGATAGCGGAAGAGGGTCACCTCGTCGTAGGCCTTACCGTTCCAGGTGAGCAGGTTGCTGCCGCTGGCCGTAACGGTGTCGACCACGAAGATGTAGTCGCCCGCATGATAGTCGGTACGGTTGTAGATACCGCTCAAGGTCTTCTTGGCGGCGTTGGGGTATTTGCCCGAATAGAGGTTGTTGCCGTGTACGCCATCAATGTAGTAGTTGGCGCCTTGTCCAAGGAACCAAACCTCAATCTTGATGTTAAGAGTAGCCAAATAAGGTGAGCCTCCAGGAGCATTTTCATAGTTGGTGAACTTCATCTTGAAGGTGAGCGTTCCCACCTGATAGTTGCCAGAGGCCTTCTGACGGTTGTCATACAGCAAGGTGAAGTCGAAGCCGATGGGGTCACGAGCGGTGGTTTGGCCGAAAATGTAGTCGGTGTCGGTCCAACCATACATGTTTTTTTGGTCTGTCGAATAGAAGTCCCAACCCGTGGTGTTGTCGAAGTTGAGGCCGGCCACCAAGGTCATGCCGAACTTGTTGTTGCACTCGTTGTGAACGTTCGAGCTCGGATTCATGTAATCGGTGCCGCCAACGAACAAGTCACTGGAAAAGTCACCCTTAGGCTCAAAGGTCACCGATTCGCAGGTCCATTCGGAGATGTCGCCCACAGTGTTGACGTGCATCACATATTGCGGCAGCACGATCTTGGCCGTGTAGGAGCCCAAGCCTGTGCCTGTGCCTCTCGTGATGGCGTAGGCCTGGGTGATGAAGTCCTGGTCGATGCTGGTGAGGGTGGTCACCGTGAGGGCCACGTCGACGGTAGCCAGCACCGTTTCGCCGTCGCAGCTCACCTGCTCGAAGGTGATGGTGATGGGATCCCACACCACGTTGTTGGTCAGGTTGTTGTTGTAGGTCAGGCGGAAGCGCACCTGCGGAGCCGTCTCGTTGTGGGTGTTGGCCCACTGCATGGTGGCAATCTTCGCGTCGGAGGCCTCGCAAATCAGCATGTTGGCATCACCGGCCAAGCCGCCTTGCGGGATGGCCACAAGGCCGAAGTTGACGTTCGGAGTGTCGCCGATGTAGTGCAAATTGGAGCATTGCGCCTGGGTCTTCCCTGTGCGGAAACCATTGAGGGTATCGCTGAAGAACATCCAGTCGGCATCGTTGACATCGTCGTAGCAGGCCGCGTTCACCAGCATCACGTCGTTGCCGTAGTCGATGGTGGTGTTACCGTCGAGGGTCTTGATGCGGTAGAAGGACGTAGCGCCTTGACCACAGTTATCCTCGTTCACGAAGGCAGGCAGGTCGATGAGCACGTCGACGGTGCTGTAGTCGCTCGTGCCGTCGCTTTGGGCCACAAACACACCCTCGCGGTAGCTGTAGGTGCCACCGGCACGCCAGATACGGAAGTACTGCTCGCCGTTTCTGAGGTTAATGGTGTGGTTCTCGTAGCGCATCTGGTCGCTCTCGCTCGCCGGTGCGCCACCGATGGTGTAGTCGTTCTTCGTGGCATCATAGCTCACCCAACCGCCGTCGTTCGGGTTGTCAAGTCCGATGGGGATGATGTTGCCCGATTCGGTACTCTGTTTCGGACGGGCGTAGGCGCAGGTGTTGTTCTCGTCGTCGCTCATCATGTAGGCAAAGCCTTCCAGCTCGCCATATTGGGCGACGTTCTGGTCGTCCACATATTTGATTTGGATGTAGGCGCCGTTGTTCACACGAATCTTGTTGGGTGTCTCTTCGAGGCTCGAGGTCTCGTAGGTGACAGGAGTATAGGTAGGCGTTGCGTTATAGACATTGTTCACCTTGTAGCTGCCGAACTTCTTCAGCTGGTCGGCGGGATAGTTGAGGAAGATGGAGCTGCCGTTGTCGATGCGCACCTTCTGGAACTCGTGGATGGAGTATTTCTCGGTGGTGACCAGCGAGTTGATTTTACCTTCGCCGAGGAAGACGATGTGTGCGTTGTCGATGTCGAGGCTGTCGGCGCGTTGCACCGAGTAGAGCGAGCGCGTGGCCGAGCTGTAGGGCAGGGCGTTGGTGGGCTGGCTGGCCTCGATGAGCTTGCCGTAGTTGCGGATGATGATGTGGCGGCCTTGCTTGCCAGCGTCGCACGAGGTGCCGCTGCCGTAGACCGAGCCACCGATGTTCATGTAGTTGGTGCCCGTGGTGTTGTTGCTCTCGGTGTCGTAGCCTTCGCCGTCGATGTAGACGTTGGAGCGGCCGGTGATGGTCGGGTCGCCAAACTTGGTGCCGTCGTAATTACCGAAGTCGCCGCCGGCCCACACCGAGCCGCCGATGCGCAGGGCAGTGTGTTGGTTGTAGTAGTTGGTGTTGTAGTCGCCTGAGGGGGCCACGTGGTTGGGCGCGTTGAGGATGGCGTTGGTGCCGATGAAGGCGTAGGTGGAACCATACACCTTGCCGAAGTAGCCCGAGGCGAACACCTGGTAGTGGGTGTAGCCACCGGCGTAGTTGACCACCGAAGCGGTTTCCGTTGCATTGCTGCTGGCAAAAGCGCCAGGGCTGAAGGTGAGGGCGTCGTCGGCGTTACGCGAGCCGCCGTAGACGTGTTTGTTGACCGTGCCGCCGCGCATGTTGACCGTGCGTTGGCCGGCCACGTAAACCTTGTCTTTCAGGCCGAGGGCGCCGCCGAAGACGGAGCCTTCCACCAGGCCGCCGCTCATGTTGACCACGGTGCCGCCGTTGGTGTAGCCTTCCTTGCCGCCGCCGAACACGTTTTGCTGGATGGTGCCGCCGGTGATGTCGACGGTGCTCACCGCCGTGATGGCGCGTGGCTCGCCTTCCTCGCCGTCTTTCGAGCCGGTGGGGTTGGTGGCTTGCTTGACGTTGCCAATCTCGCCGCCACCGTAGACGCTCTCGGCCACGGTGCCGCCGCTGATGGTGACAGCGGTGGTGCCGCCGATGTTGGCCGTGACGGCTGTGACGCCAGTGGCTGCAGCGCGGCCTTGGCCAGCGCCGTAAACGTTCTTCACCGTGCCGCCGCCGAAGGTGACCGAGGTGTTGCCCGTGACGGTACCCAAAGCGCCGCCGCCATACACATTATTATTAATGGTGCCGCCAGTGACGTTGATGATGGTGTTTTGGGCCATAACGGTATTCTGACCATAGCCACCGCCGTAGACGTTGGTGACGGTGCCGCCACTCATGTTGATGGTGGCGAGACCTGAAATTGTTCCCGTTGCATTTGAGCCACCAAAAAGACCTCCTTTTTTAATGGTGCCACCATTCATGGTAATGTTTACCGTGCCGCCTCCTTTTTGTCGGGCGCCTCCGAAAACTCCGCCAATTACATCTTGGACATCGTCGTCATCACCATCAATTATAGCATTACCCAAAACATATACATTAGCTGTTCCCAAAGAACTGCCATACGCTCCTCCTCCGTACACACCATGCTTAACATAAGCGCTGTCTGCTATAACGACGTTGGTTTGGTCTGTAACACTACCCGCATTTGTTGTAGTATTAGTGTTACCACAACCTGCGCCATAAACATAACCTCCAATAGACATGTTAATGGCATCTTCACGGCCACCTACATAGGTATCGCCTCCTACATAAACATAGCTGCGACCTGTAACCGTACCATGCTCATTCCCCGTATTGGCATTACCTGATGCCAAAAATCCATTTGAACCACCAGCAATCCATCCACGGACAGTACCTCCAGTGATTATAATATACTTATAACCATTCGTGTCGTACCTCGCAGCACCACCGAATATACTTCCTCGAATTGTGCCTCCCTTAATTCGTATGGTTAGATTGCGGGTGCTTGCACTGTTCCCACAATCCAAACCTCCTGCTATATGCCATAGTTGTCCTCCTTCAACAATCATGGTACGTGTACCCGTGCCAGTATTATTTTGAGATGGACTCCACAGATAAAAACAGTTACCTGATTCCTCTGCGGTTCCAGAACCTGTATTGTTTTGGAAAGTGCCGCTCTTTACTATAATTTTAACTCTGTCAGTTCCTACGCTTTCGTTTCCACTAATCACTAGTTTAATATTATTGGTAATTGATAAGTTGCTGTCATCAGACTCAGCACGATCATAATCACATCCAAGTATGATATGCTGTTTAGTCATGTTATTGCCAGGTCCACTAGAACCTATACCATATAAATTAGTATACGTTCCATTCTCAATTCGAAGCGTTTGGTTGATATTTCTATTTGAATTACTTCCATAGACTGTTCCAATCGTTCCACTAACGCCTCTACCAAAAGCAAAGTTATAGCCAGCACCATTAAACGTGCGGTTGCCACCACCCGTGAAGGTGATATTCTCAAACTTCACGTCGTTGGAGCAGGTGTAATTGGTACCTAAGGCGATGCTGCCTGCCGTTCCTGTACCATCGGGATTAATGGTGGAGAAAGTAACAGGATACTCATATGTAGTAATGGTGTTGCCCACTTTAAAGTTACGCTCGTAGGCGTTTTGGTAGTTGCCGCTGTTGGTGAAATAGGTATCACTGTTCACATACGCCTTGGCCCACAAAGCTTCAAACTCCACTTCGTTGCCTTCGGCTTTGTCGGTGGCGAATTCAATCTCTTGGTCGGCATAAATATGCGGAATGCTGCTCACTTGCGTGCTGCTGTATTCCGTACCATTCACCTTAATCTTCAGGCCGCTGCTCATACTCTTCACACGCCAGGCGTAGAAGCCACGCCAATCGTATGTGGTTACAGGAGCAGGAGCGGCTATGCTGCCAGAAGTTCCAGTAGTTGCTTGTGTTGTGGAATAACAGGTCTTCTGTGTAATAAACTGCGTTCCAGAACTATTGTCATAACGTGCTGCAAAATAGACATAACGATTGTTTTGAGTCTGCGTGTTTGTCTTAATCAAGGAATACTCAATAGTTGTACCTACTTTAGCCGTTATGGTTGTATTAGTGTTAGAATTAATCGTATAAGTTTGAGTCACGCGACTGCCACTTGCATTCGTATAGGTGATTTCAAGTGTACCTGTTGCAGCAGTATAACCTCCAGTACCACCTCTTCCCCAATTGATATAAATAAGTCTTTCGGTAGGCGTCGTAGTAGTATTATTGTTCGGTCTCACCTGGAACGGGTTAGGAATCATCGTGTAGGGATATGTCTGGTTTGTGCCTGTCGAGCCTTCTGAGTTGGCGTTTTCAAGGGTCTTCAGGTAGATGAATTGGTTGGCGGGCTCGCCCACGTTCACGGCTACCTGGCTGGCAACAACCGTATCGGTAAAAGCACTATTGGCAGGCATGTTGTCTGTATTGGTGCTCGTCATGGTCTTTGGACCATAGCCGTAGTACGTAATCTTCACATCAGCCGGCTTCAGGCTATGGATAGGCTGCGTGGAGTCGCTGTAGTAGCTCCAGTCGTGGTCTTCGCGGTCGTCCAAGAGCACCACGCTGCCGAAGACGCCACCATTCACGGGCTGGTTGTCGTCGCCCGTGGGGATATAGACGAAGGTGGCCACTTGTGAGTCTTGGTAGCCTGAGCCTTCCACGTGGGCCATGGCCTTAATGGTGGTGCCGGCGGGAACGCTAGTCAGGCTAACAGGGCTCGTGCCGTGGTTGGTCGAGCTGGTGGTAGGCACGGTGCCATCCATGGTATAATAGATGGTGGCATTGGAGAGCGAGCAGGTGATTGTGCCGCTGCCGGCGCCGTTGTTCACGTTGTAGGTTCCTGTCACGTTAATTTCCGGCGTAGGCACATAGATGGTGCTGTAGGTCTCCGAGGCCTCTTCCGAGAAGGTGTCGGGGCAGGTGGTGCCACGGGTGACGGCCTTCACGGTGCAGGGCTGGGTCAGCTCAATGGTGTCGGCCTTGGCACGTTCGAGGCTGCTGTATTGCGGGTTGCTGCCGTCGATGCTGTAACGCACATAGTAGGTGTCGTTCTGTCCGGCAGGTACGGCAGGCGCCGTAATGATCACCTTGTTGGTGCCATCCACACGCGCAATAGTGGGGGCATCAGGTGGGGTAATCAACGAGTTGAAGGTATAGGTCGACACGGTCGAGGAAGTGGTGCCGTTCTCCACCAGGATGGCTTTCACCGTGGTGGCTGCCGTAATGCGGAAAGGCGCGGTGTATTCCGTGCCATTCAGGATGCTGCCATTGGTGACATTGATGGAGGGAGTAGTGCCGTCGGTGGTGTAAACCATCTTGGTGTTGGCCGAGCCGTTGGCCGACATGCTGCCGGGCAGCAGGTAGATGAGGTTATCGCAGGCCTCCATCACGGCGACAGGGGGCTGCGGGGTATAGTCGTACAACATCACGCTGGCATCCCAACCGGCATCACGCCAGTGGTAGTTAGCGGTGAAGCGGATGGTCATGTTGCCGTGCGACATCACGGTATAGCCGCTGCCATAGCCGGTCGAGTAGTCGTTGTTGGTAAGGTCGACGATCAGTTTGTCAGGGTCTTCGAGGTCGCCCTCGTAGATCATGAGGTGGTCGTCGTTGATGAGCAGGTAGTTGAAGACAATCTTGATACCTTTGGTGTCGAATCCTGCGGGCTTCACGAGGTGGAGTAGGTAGCTCTCGTCGTGTTGGTACCACGTCACCCAGTTATAATCGTTGTTGGGATCTTCCTCGGGCTCCATGATGTACGGGCCGCCCGAATCGTAGAAGTTGTAGGGGACGGCATCAGAAATAACTTCGTTGCCGGTCTTCATTCGGATGTCGTTGGCACGGGTTTGCGCCTTCGCCACATTCGCGCCCGCCAGCAGCCCTAATATTAATAAGGTGCAGCGCAAGGCGCTTTTCCATTTGCCGTGGCCGAGGCGGGCCAGGCTTTTCATCAATTTGACATTGTTCTTCATTTGGATTTTCTTTTTGATTATGATTATATTTTCTAAATTTTTACACGGGTTCGCATGAGGGTATAAGGCACCCCATAATTCGGCTGCAAAGGTCGGTATAATATTGGTAAATTGCTGGTTGTGAATGTTTCACAACGCGCTACAAAATTGTAGAGAGATTCGCTACAGGTTAAATGATGCTCAAATCGTGTCTTGCTCCTTCAGGTGGTTGGCGGCGTCCTGGAAGAAGTTGTGGCCCAGCACCCGCGAGATGCGCAGCAGGAGCTCGGTGTCGATATGGCTGTTGGCGAAGATTTTATAGGCATTGGTGCGGTCGCAATGGATGGCACGGGCGAACCAAGTGACGGTGCGCCCCTGCCG
This sequence comes from Bacteroidales bacterium, assembly GCA_017477425.1. GTDB lineage: Bacteria > Bacteroidota > Bacteroidia > Bacteroidales > F082 > Limimorpha. The sequence goes on along the minus strand of JAFUVT010000024.1, from coordinate 122,488 downwards.
CTTGAGCTCGGCCTGTATCATGTGCCCGAAGTGAATGTTCTCCATCGCGATTCCGTTCTTTCTGGTAAGAAAATCGTGAGCCAGTTATCTTGCTTGGAAGGCTCCGGAATTGCCCGAGAAACAAATAACGATGCTCACGAAAGAATCGTGAGCGCCTCGCATTCCTATCTGTTTCTCTTAGAAGAATTTTCCGGATTTTCCAAGCAACGAAAGAAAGCCAAACGCTTATCTACCAATATGTTAATTAAATGCCTTTATCCTACTTTATCTGATAGCAATTATGATTTAGGCTGCAAATATAATGAAATAATTAGAGTTAATGCACCACGACCTTCCTATTCAGCTCCACGCCGTCCTCGTCGACGCAACGGAGCGTGTAGGTGCCTTTCGCCACGTCGATGGGCATCTGGTGGTTGAGGCGGGTTTGGCCCAAAAACTGCTCGTTCAAGGTCCAAAAGATGGTCTTCTGCGGGTTGCGGTGCGCGATTTCGAAAATCACCTGCTGACGGTCGCCACGGATGCCGATGGGGATGCTCACCTTGGCGTCGCTCTTGGGATAGACGAAGGCCATCACCTCGTCGGGATGCGCCGTGCCACAGCCAGGATAGAAGGCCGGCAAAGGCCGGAACAGCGGCGAATGGCGCTTGTAGAACCACTCCATCACGGGCGGCAACACATAGTACACCTCGTAGCATTTCTGGTCGACGGGATAGCAGTCGGGGCGCACCTGATACTGGTGTGTGACGTCGAGAAACACCTTCTTGTGGTAGGGACAGGCACCCGTCTTGTTCTCCACGTTGCAGACGCGGATTTTCTTGGTACTCGGGCAATACTCCGACTTGGGATAGCCCGACTCCGCACAGACTTCAATTTCGATGCTTTCCGAAGTGTTGGCAGGATAACGGTAGCTGTCGTTGAGCTTGCCGACCACGTCAAATAATATAGGTGCCGCCACGCCCACACCGGTCAAGCCGGGACGGCCTTCGCCATCGGAGTTGCCGACCCAGACGCCCACCACATAACGGTCGGTGAGGCCCACCGCCCAAGCGTCCTTGAAGCCGAAGCTGGTGCCCGTCTTCCAAGCCACCTGTGCCGACGAAGAGAAGCCCCCCCACCCTATCTGGCTCGTCGGGCGCGTCAAGCCTTTCATCACATGAAACGTCTCGGCGATGGCCTCCGCCGAGAAGGGCGAAATCCTCTCGTCGACTTTCTCGTTGAACTGCTCGTTGACGTGCACCGCCAGCTTGCGCCCCATCTTGGCATAGGCATTCGTGATGTCGAAAAGCGAAGCCTCTGCCCCACCCACGATGAGCGACAAGCCATAATGTTCGGCATCGAAGACGATGCCCTTCAGCGGCAGTTGCTTCAACAAGGCATGGAACCGCTGCTGTCCATGTTCGCGTAGCAAATGGACAAACGGTGCGTTGAGCGAGTTTTGCAAAGCCTTGTCGGCAGGCACCGCGCCCCAGTACTCGCCGCTGTAGTTCTTCGGCGTGAAGCCCGAAAGGCTCATCGGGACGTCGGGCAAGACCATCTCGGGGAGCAGCGTGCCCTCGTCGAGCATGGCCGCAAAGAGGAAAGGCTTCAGGATGCTGCCCGTGGAGCGTTGCGCCCGCACCATGTCGACCATGGCGGCATCGGTGGCGTTTGGGTTGTTGCCCACATAGGCCACGATTTCATCCTTCAGATAATCCACCACATAAACCGCCGCATTGTCGATGTTGTTCATCAGGTTCGCCTCGTGATGGCGGTCCATGAGACCCAGAATGGCGCATTGCAGATGATAGTCGAGCGTGGAAGAGATTTGCGTCCCATGGGCGGTTTTGTCCTCCTGGCTCAGGTAATGATAGGCCAGCATGGGCATGTCGAATGGCTTGTCGGGGATGGACTCCATCATGGCCAGTTCGGCATCTTCTTCAGCGAGTTTGGGGGCTGCAAAGCTTTTGGGAATGAAGGTCTTGGAATGTGGCAAACGCTGAAGCAACTCATTGCGTTTCTGTTCCAAGCGGTCGCGTGAGCGGCCAGGGTGAATCAAGGCGGGCGCATTGGGCAGCACGGCAAGGGTGGCCGCCTCGCCCCAACTCAGCTCGTCGGGCGTGGTGTGGAAATAACGCCACGCCGCCGCATCGATGCCCACTACATTGCCACCAAAAGGCGCATTGGCGGCGTAAAGGTCGAGGATGGAGCGTTTGGAATAACGCAGTTCGAGACGCATGGCGAGGATGACCTCCCACAGCTTCTCGGCATAGGTGCGCGGTGGGTTGTCGCGCGACATCCTGACCACCTGCATCGAGAGGGTGCTCCCTCCACGCACCACCTCACCTGCCTTCACGTTGTCGATGAACGACTTCACGAACGAAACAGGATTGAAGCCTGGATGGAAGAAAAACCAGCGGTCTTCGTATTCCAGCAGACAGGCGACGTATTTCGGGGAATAGTCGTTGGTGGCGGGGAAACGCCACTGCCCGTCGTCGGCGATCTTCGCGCCGAGCAGTTCGCCGTCTTTGGCGGTAAGCACGGTGGAATACGGCTTGTCGAACTTCGGGACGGGGATACAGAGAAAGGCGATGAGGAGGCCTGTGAGGACAAGCGCTATTATTTTGAGTTTCTTATGTTTTACGAAAAATCGCATCGGGAATTAGTGTAATCACATCAACTTTCTAAGTTCATCTGGGTCTGGCAGAATGCCTCGATATTCACGAGGTAGTTCGGTTGATGTCTTATATGTAGCTACGCCCATAGGTTTATTGATGTCACGAAAGGCAAATTCCACCGTTTTCGTGCTTTTGTCTTTGCACAAAATAATACCAATAGATGGATTCTCATTGGGTAATTTGACATATTCATCCAATGCAGAAAGATAGAAATTCAATTTTCCAGCGTATTCAGGCTTAAACTCACCTCGCTTCAATTCTATTGCCACCAGCGATTGCAAGCGACGATTAAAGAAAAGCAAATCTATATAATATTCCTTTTCGGCTACTACAAGCCGGTATTGATTGCCGATGAACGAGAAATCTCTACCCAAAGCCATAATGAAGTCCTTGATATTGTGTACTATCTGTTGCTCCAGCACTCGCTCGTCTATTTCGTCAGGGTCTTCAATATTGACAAAATCAAGAAAATACTCGTCCTTAAACGAGCTTAAGGCTCGTTGCTGCAATGCGGAATCGGTTATGGTCAAAGCAAAATTGTTGGGCATAGTTCCCTGTCGCTCAAAAAGTCCATCTTTGAGGTAATGTCTCAATTTGTCTTTGCTCCAAAACTCGGTGGCGCACCTTCTGATATAATACAATCGCTCATTCAGCTCTTTTGCCCCTGCAAGAATCTCGGAATGATGAGTAAATCCAACAGAGAGAAAAGCGTCCATGTCTTCTTTCGGCAATTCGTCCGCCAACAGCGGACGAATTATAATGTGAGTTGCGTCACCCATAAGGATAATGGTATCGGCCAATTCGTCCGCCAATAGCGGACGATTTTCGAACAGGTCTCTCCATTCCTCATAAAAAATACGCATTCGCTTGATGTTGGTTTCCGAAAAGCCACGCAATCCTGGCAGTTCCTGTTGCAACAAGGCAGAAATGACACCAATGGCGTTAGCGCCCCATTTGGCTGTCCTGCTTCTAACAGAAATATAACCTCCAATGGCATAATAAAGGGCAAGCACCTCCTTGTTCACCAAGCGGGCAGCCCGATAACGGCTCTCCAAAATGGCCTGTTTGATAACCTTGACAGCCTGCAAATAGTCTTTTGTTATTTTGGGTTGTTGCATATCGTTACTTTGTTATTATTTGCAATACATTAAGACGCATACAATATGTTGGGTTTGGCGTTCATTCTATTATTGTCGAAGTCATGAAGTATAATACTCTGTTCAGATACGTCATTCTTTCTTTTGTTAGTCATTTTTCGAATTGCAAATTCTCATACTCACTGCTGGCGAATTGCAAATTCGCCAGAACGGAGAATTTCATTGGACAAACCGTCCGCAAGTTGTGGACGATTCCCCGTATCATTCAAATAAGATTGAAGGACTTCGTTATAAAGGCAAAAAAAGTACTTCGAATACTTCAGATTCGTCACCGAGAATCCACTTGCGCCGAGTTCGTTTTCCAAATCTTTGCTCAACGTGGCATAGAACCTCTTGCCATACTGGTTCTCCGCATCGCGCTCCACAATATCCCGCCCCAACTCCCAATAGAACCGCAACATCTCTTCGTTCACCTTCACCGCCGCCTTGATCTGGCTTCTGCGGTAACGGCTGCTCAATTCCTTAATCCACTGAATATAGTCCTTGTCCAAAATGTTTATTGACTTGCTCATAACAATACCTTTTTCACCCTGCAATATTAAGCATTTTTCCTCTATTATGGCCCGAAAAAATTCCGCAGCCTCCCAAAACGGAAAGCTGCGGAATTGATTGCCATTTGTAAATCACAAATTGTTTACTTAACCACACAGCCCCGTGCAGGAATCTGATAGTAAATCTCGGCGTTGTACATATCCTCGCAGCGCACGGCAGGAATCATGTAATTGCCTTCGTAGGTGGCGTTGGCCTTCAAGGTGAAGGTCTTCTTCGCGCCAGGTGTCAAGTCGAAGTAGAAGTAGGCGCGGTCGTCACGCAGGTCGATGTGCTTGGCACCTTCGTTGCCGGTCATGTCGCCACTGAGGCGGTCGTTGACCAGCTCCCAGCCCGAAGGCAGGTAGTACGACAACGCCAGCTCGGTGACTTGCCACTCGCTCGGGTTGTTGACCGTCATCTGCACGCGCAAGTCAGTGCCTGCGGCCAGGTTGGCAGGATTGAGGACATTGCCGTTCTTGTCGAAGTAGTTCACCGTCATCGAGATCAAGCTGCCGCTTTCCTCCATGTCGTATTCGGCCACGGCGGTCTTGGTGAACACGTTGGCCACCATCTTCTGGTTGGTGTTGTTCTTGATTTCGACCGTGTTGCTGCCTAGTTTCGGCGCGAAGCCAAAGCCCACCGAGGCCATGTTGGTGTTCAGCGTGCGCTCCTCGCCGTTCACCTTGACGGTGGCGGAGAGGTTGCTGTTGCCGACACCCATCTTCTCGGCGTATTTACCCAAGACGAAGAGGGCGAAAGCCGTCGATTGGGTGTCCATCCAACGGTTGGTGTTCAGCATACCGCACAGCGAATTGATGTTGTTCTGCACCCGCTTCGCGTCCCCATCGCAGAGCATCTGCGTGTAGGTCAAGAAGGCGAGGTCGCGGGTGCGGGAGCCGAACGAGGTGTAGTAGTCTGAAATCCTTTCGTTCTCCACGCCCTTGGGCAGCAGGTTTTGGGCGATGGTCGTCTTACCCGTCTGGGCGAAGGCGGCAGCGGTCAAGGCTTGGGTCAGCGGATAGGTCATCTCCATCTCCTTAAAGCGGTTCATCGCGCCCAGCTCGGCCTTGCCCGCCAAGGCCAGCACGAAGAGACGGTAGGCCTGGATGGTCTCGCCCTGCTTGAAGTCGGGGTTGTTCTTCCACTGCTTGGCGCGGCTGGATTGATAGTTCAACAAGCCATCGACGAAATACTGGGGCACATTGTAGCCTTGCTTCTGGGCCTCCACCAAGAAATGAAGGGCGTAAATCTCGGTCCACGGGTCGGAATAGGTACCGCCCACCCAGTTGGTCATCGAGTTGTCGGACTTCTGATAGGCTTTCAGGTTGGCGATGGCCGACTCGATGTTGTTGCGCATCGCTTCCTTCTCCTTGTCGTCGAATTGGACGAAATAGTTGAGATAAAGCTGCGGAAAGGCCTTGGAAGTGACCTGTTCGAGGCAGCCGTGAGGATAGTCCATCAGGTAGCCGAGGCGACCGAAGAGGTCGACGGGCAGCAGCGACGACACAGTGATATTGCCTTGCTGCGTGCCGTCCATGCCCGCCAGATCGAACGGGATGCTGAGCGTCTGTCCTGCCTCGATTTCCTTGGTGATCGTGTTGCGATGCTCGGCATAAGGCATACGGATAGGCATCACGGTGGAGGTTTCGGCGGTGTAGCCTTCTCCTGTCACCGAGACGTTCAACTCGGCGTTGCCTAAGGTCTTGGGGATGCGGGTTCTCACGGCAAGCAGGCCTTCGCCTTTACCGTCAACCTGCACCGTGGTGGGCCAAGTGCCAACAGGCTCAAGGTTCTTGTTGTCGAATTTCACTTGTAAGGTCTTGTTCTTCATCTTGGGGGCTTGCACCTGCACCTTAAAGTTGAGCTCATCGCCAGGGGCGACCACACGCGGTGCCGAGGCGTAAAGGTTAATCGGGTCGACCACGGTCATGCGTTTGTCGGCCGAGCCAAACGCCTTGCCATTGCCTTTGGCCACCACCATGAAGCGCAAAGCGCCAGAGCATTGCGGCACCTCGAAGCTATGGGTGTTGGTTTCGCCCGCCTTCAGTTCGAAGGGACCGAGGGTGACGGCATAGGCCTTGAAGCGGTTGTCGAGGGTGATCTCCTGGTTGAGGATGCCGTCGCCGCCGATGGCGTAGACGGAACCCAACTCGCCGCTGAACGCATCCACGATGGACGCGTAGTTGTCCCAAGTGCGCACACTCAGCGCCTGCTTGCTGTTGAAGTATCCGTAAGGATTCGGGGTTTTGAAGTTGGTCAGGCCGAGGATGCCTTCGTCAACGACAGCCAAGGTGTAGGTCATCGCTTGACCGGCGGCCTCGCCCACCTTCACCTCGATTTTCTTCTTCGTGTTGGCGGTTTCGGGCACCGTGATGCTGGGTTGCAGCTGAAGTTTCTTGTTTTCCACCTTCACGGGCACCACGCCATAGAGGCGGATAGGCATATCGTTGTTGGCGTCGTGAGGCTGGATGAGCGCCACGTAGACATAGACATTCGGGATCATCTTCTCCGTAGCCTTGATTTCCACCTTGCCCTCCTGGCCGAGGTTTTCTACCAGCATCGTTTGCAGCACCCTGTCGTTGGCTTCCACCGTGACGAGTGCCTTAGCCTTCTCGTTGGCGGGGAAGGTGACGGCGATGTTTTCACCCACTTGATAGCTTTCGGCCGAGGTCTTCAGCGACAGTTGCGCCGGAGCACCCGAAGCCGACGACGAGTGGCCATAGCCCCAGTCGAAGGTGATGACCTTGGCAAACATGTTGCCGCCCTGCTTGTCGTTGACGACGAAGAGGTAGCTGCCCCATTTGTCATTAGGGATGTTGAAGGTGACCGAAGTCGTGCCGTTGCAGGTCAGCGTGCCACTCTTCACCGACGACTTGTAAGTGCCAGAAGCATAGCGTTGCAAGTCGCTCAGGTCCTCACCCGACCACCACCAATAGGAATCCAGCTTGTAGAGTGCGTAGTCGAGCGTGACCGACGACCTGCAGGTCGTGCCATCCTCATCGACAACGGCGATGTTGAACTTCCAATCCTTGTTGGTGTCGTAGTAACTGCCATATTTCGAGGTGGTCTCAGGCAAATCGACGCCCACATAACGCTCGTAGGGCGAGAGCTGGGTCTTGAACGAGGCGATGCTGAAGTCACCGCCCTGCTCGAAGACCTTCACCGTGAAGGTGCCGTTCATCATCTGCGAGGCGTAGACCTCCTTCAAAGGAGCGAAGCCCACATGGGTCACGCCCTCCGCGTTGAGTTGTCCGCTGAAGAGCGCCATCTCACGAGGCTCGAAGCTTTGCGTCTCATTGACGAAGGTATAGTTCTTGAACTTCTTAAACGTCGTCTGGCCACCGCGCAACTTCACATCGACTTCTGCCTTCAACCCACTGGCCTTCATGCCGTTGAGCCAACGGGCCATGAGGTTGACCTGTTCGTTTTTGCTGAGGCTCACCACCTCGGGCAAGTCGAACTGGATTTCCAGACGGTTGGGCTTCACGGTCTCCACGCGGAGGTTTTGCGTGATGGTGCTCGTGCCCACCTTGTAACGCGCCGTCCAAAGGCCGGTTTCGTCGGCGACATGGGTGGGAACGCTGAAGCAATAGATGTCATTCACGGGTTTGGTATTCACCTGTTTGGCATAAAGACGACCGGTAGCGTCAATCACCTCGAGGACGACAGGATAGCCCTCGGGCAAAGCCGATTCCATGTCGTTGAGCATCAGGTTGAGCTGCATCTCGTCGCCCGGACGCCACACGCCACGGTTGGAATAGGCGAAGGCGGAGACACCTTTCTCGACAGGCTCGCCCGACACATCGAAACGGCTGTAGGAAAGCGCATTGCCATCGCTCAACTTCATCACCGACTTGCTGCCTTTCTTGTCGGTGGCCACCACAAAGGCAGGACGGTTGGCGCATTGCAGCTGCACGCCCCCTTGGGCGTCGGTCGTGCCTTGGGCCAGCTCCTGCTTTTGGAAGTTGTAGGCCGTCACCTTGGCACCTGCGGCAGGCGTGGCATCGGAGATGTTAAAGACCAGCACGTCCACCACATCGTCGCGGCCCATCTTGGCCGTCACGGCGAGGTCGCTGACGACGATGTTCTTCTTCTCCTCCACATAGTTATAATAGCTGAAGCCGTTGGGGTCGTCCCAATCACCGTCATAGCGGTATTCACGGTAATCGTAGCGGTTCCCGTCCCAATAGCTGTCCTCGCGGGCAGGGTCGTCAATGACGGCATTCGCCATCTCATCTGTGGCAAACGCATAATCGGCGGGACCGAAATTCAGGCTCAGCTGATACATCGCGCCTGGCTCCACCTTGATGTAATCGGAAAGCACGATGGGGAACGTCTTCCACTGGTTGACATACGGGTTGTCGATGGCCAGCCGCACCTTCTTCTCCAAACGACCCGCCTTGCGCACACCGTAGGTCTCGTCCAACTCGTTGTCCTGCAAGAAAGAGAGGATGTTTTCATCAAAGATGCGCACAATCCTCAGTGTCACCGAGTTAAGGCAGATGGCATCGAAATAGACGGTGGTCTCTTCCACATCAGGGATGATGACGCCATCGTCGGTCCAACGCACCTTGGGCAAGTTCTCGGTCAGGTCGAAATCAAAGTGGGAATCGTCTTGCAGCACCATCCCGTTGGCGGCGCGGATGCCACTGCCGACGGTCATGCCAATCTCCTTGAGCTGATAGTCATAGAGGTTGCTCTTGTCGAAATAAAAGTCCATCCTATTATCCTTAATGTCAACCTTGTAGCCTAATTTGTTTTGGTCGAAGCTCACAAAACCATCCAGGTTCTGGTTCTCTTTCAGCGGCTGCGAGAAGAACAAGGTGGCTTGGCTGGCCGACTTGTCGACGTCAAGCAACACCGGCTCGAAGGCATCCTTGGCATACAGCGTCAAGTCGCGCTCCATCTTGGTCTTGCAGTCCACCGCCTTGCCGTCGAGGGTGACGTGCAGTTTCGTCTCGGCATTCTGGCGCTTCAAGTCCTGCAGTTCGAAATCGAAGAGGTTGTTGCCCAAATCGGTCACCTCGACGGAATAGTTCTTGCGGAACGCCTCGTCGAACAACTTGATGGCCTCGTCGGCCCCGACAGGTGTCGCAAAAGCCACGCGCAGGATGTAGTCCATCTTGTCGCTGGAGGTGCAGAGCGGCTGGGCGCTGACCAGGCTAAAGTTCTGCCTGCGCACGCCAAAGCCAAACTCCAGGTCGTTGCCCGAGCTGACATCCACAAACTCCGACACCTTGAATTGGCAGGTGTAGTTCTGGTCTTTGTCGATGTTGTCGTATTGGAACCCGACGGTGTTCTCGTCAATCCAGACAGCCTTGCCTTTCAGTGCTGGCTTGAAAGAGAAGGCCTTGGCGGGGATTGGGTCGCCGTATTTCACCTTCATCGTCTCGGGATTGCTGAAGCGCACCACGATGGGGTTGCCTTCGACGATGGCACCCGAGGTGTAACAGTCAATCAAAGGCAGCAGGGCGTCGTCAACGGGGATGATACGCTCCACGATGCGTCGGGCACCCATTCCGGTAATCGTACCCCGTCCCGATTCCGTTTCCTTCTTGCCGCATCCTGGCAAGAAGCAGAGCAGCAACATCGTGACAGTCAAGATGCTACCGCCGATTTTTTTCATTCTTTTTCTTGAATCCATATCGGTAAAGTTTTATTGGTTTTCGAGAGTACAAAGATAGGAAACGTGTTTGAAAAAAAGCCGTTCTTCACAAAGAAAAACGACTTTTTTATGTCATTGCGTCAAAAGACACGGTCTCAATACTTTGCCTTGAAGGTCAGACCTAAGTAGTACAGATCAACAGGCTCTTTCACCTGCAAGTCGTTGTCCATACGGGCGAAAGCAGTCAAATAATGCCTGCGCGAAAGGCGGTATTCCACCGAGGCCACGGTGCGCAGGTTATTGACAAAGCTGCCCTTGGGGTCGTTGGTGAGCCAAAACAACTCGGTCGAGAGGGCATACTTGAAGCGACTGTTCATCGGCTGGTAGGTCACCTTCAGGCGGTTGCGCCAATAGAGCCTCGGATTGACGCGATGCTCGCCCGTGCGCTCATCGAAGAACGTGCCGATGGCCTTGCTCCGCACCTGAAACTTGAAGCGGCGAAACTCCTCCGTATAGGTTACCTGCAACCCCAGACGGCCCCGGTTTTCGTAATAGGCATCGTCGTTGTAACGACGGATGTAATCGGCGGTGAGACCAATGTTCATGCGGTCGTGCCAACAGGTATAGTCAACGCCCACCGAGTTGAGCCAGCGGTCGAAATGGGTGACGTTGTGGTCAAAGCGCAACTCCTCCTCCACCGACAGACCAAAGTTAGCCGGCAGCCCTACCTCAAGCTCAGCCGAGGCGATGCCACCAACATCGGTGGTCCGCTCGCTTTGGGCGAAAGCTCCCACCGAAAGTGCAAGAGACCCTATGAGCAATAGTTTTCTCACTATTCTTCAAAGTTCTTCAGCTTCGTAATCGTGTCAATCGTATTCACCTCGCCGTCAATAGGCGTGTAATACACCTTGACGAAGGCCACATCGCGCAAATAGTCGATATGCCCCACCTCCACTTTGCTGATATCCAGACCCGTGCGTTCGATGAGGTCGGCTTTCAGGTCGTCTTCCTTGCCGTGTTTGGTGTTCTCGATGCGGTCGTAAAGGATAATCTTCGTGGCCGTGTGCTTCAGCAGCTTGGTACCGTCGAGCAGCCAGATGATCAACACAATCAACAGGTTGACCAAGATAAGTTCCGAATAGCTCGTCGACAGCGCCATACCGTTGACGATGCTCAGACCCATCACCACGAAGAGGTAGGTCATCTCGCGGATCTTGATGGTCTCCGTTCGGTATCGTATCATACCGAAGATGGCGAAGAGACCCAAGGCATAGGCAATGTTCATCTTCATGTTGTCCATCAGCGAGATGATGAGGAAGATGACCACGGCAAACATGATGAAGGTGAAGTAATAGTCCTTGCGGTTGGCCTTCTTGTAGTAGAAGAAATGGATGATGGCCCAGCAGACGACGAAGTTGAACACGAAACGGATCAAGGTCATCCAAAGGCTTTGGGCATCGAAGAGCGGTACGCCGAGGAAGTCAAGGCCTGAGGCGCCGCCGCCGAATTCGCGGGCAATGTCAGGATCGAAGTCCTGTAAGTTGGCTTGTAGGAATAACATATTGCTTGGTTTTATTGTAATTTCAATTTTTCTATTCTTCTTAATTTCTTCTTGAACCGATTCTGCTTCACGTCGGGCTGCGTCAGGCAGGTACCGATGCAGTATTTACTGATTTTGTAGGGTCGGATCCTGAGGTCCAGCAGCACGTCTTTCAGCAACGAATGGGTGCGACCGTCTTGCTTGAGCTCCATCACCGCGAGCGGGGCCATCGTGGCAGTGTTGCCATTGCGAAGGTTCTCGAAGTGCAAGTTGCAGTCGATGGTGAGGCGCTCGGTCTTGTCGTAGTTCACCAAGGTGAAACGGTCGAAGATGGTGACCAAATGTGGGCTCAGCGAGTTGACGGGATAAGGCTGCTTCTCGGCCAAGAACGCCGCCGCCTCGGGGTTGTCGATGATGTTGGGAATAGGCTCCACCTCGATGCGTTTCTTCTTTGTACGGCCTTTGTTGTTCTTGTGTTTCACCTCGCAAAAGGTCAGGTTGGAATCGACGTAGGTACGCACACGCACCTTGTCGCGCACCAAATGACGGTCGTGGTGAATACGGTACATCGTCAGCTCAGGCGTATCATAGTACACCGTGCTGTAAGGCGACAGGCGGTTGCCCTCCACCTCTTGGGCATAATACGACTCGTGGATGCCGAGCAGGATGTCGCGCAATTGTGTCTCCGTCACCAGGTATTTGGTGTCGATGCGGTTCATCAGCTTGACGCCACTCATCTCATCGAGCGAGATGGACTTCATGCTTTGCACTATGCCGAGGATGTCTTCCACGATGGCTTATTTGGGGACGTATTCGAAGGTCTTCACCGACTCGAGCTTGCCGTTCGGGTAGTAGTTGAGTTGCTTCACCTTGGAGCCTTCCGCGTCATACTCGAACTTGCGGATGCGCACCACCTTGTCGCGGTCGTTGTACTCGATTTCGCGCACCACCTTGGCGGTGATGTCGCTGTTTTTGGGATATTCGCTCACCACGCGCCATTTCTGGCCATAGCTGGCGTATTCGATCTCCTCAATTTTGCGGCCATACTCGTCGTAGGTCGTCACGCGGTCGAGGAAAGCGCGCTTGTCGCCCGCTGCCGTGTTCCATTCCTTCAACACCATGCCTTTGCGGTTCTCACGCTTGGTGATGGTGTTCTCCGAAACAGACTGGGCAAACGTTCCAAAACTGATGGCCAAAAAGGCCAAGATAATTACTAAACGTTTCATATTCAGTATTTTAAACATTGATTATTACTTCAAATTGTTCTTCAAAATTGTAAATCTGCCCTGCCTCGTCCACCTGAATGGTCTGGAAAAGGAATTCTGGGACCTCATCGATGTTTTCGGTCACAGTATAAACCTCATAGCTGCCAGGTTGCAGTTTTTGGAAGGCGAAATAGCCGTCGGGACCCACGCGGGTGTCGTCAAAAGGAATGTCGTCGCCCACGCGGCGGATGTAGACGCGATGCTCGTAGGCCCAGCCTTCGCCGCGCCAGCTGCCGTTGTGGTAATAGGAAGCCCATACGCGGCCTTTCACGATGGAAGTGCCATAGGCCTTGCCGTCGTGGATGTAGATCGTCGGCACCTGTGCCACCGCGCCACGGGCCAGACTCACTGGCTCGCTGACGGCAACCTTCTCGCCCGAAGGCAGCGTGGAATAGGCATACACGGTATAGTCGCCCGGCGTCAAATATTCAAACTGATACATGCCGTCGGCACCAGTCTCCACGTCGTCACCGAAGTAGGCGTCGTCGCCATAGACGAGGAAGACGTCCGTCTTGGCCGCCGCCATCGTGTCGGAAGGCAGGTTGAAGTCGTCGTCGGGATGGTGCACCAGCTTCACGAGACCTTGTATGGTGCCCGTGCCGCCTTTGCCCTCGTTTTTGTTGCACGACACGAGCAACGAAAGCGCCAAGAAAGCCAGGAAAAACTTTGTTATCTTATTCATTTCATTGAAATTTTAGGGGTGCAAAGATAAAAATTCCATATTTCCATACGGAAATTTTGCTTCAATTATTATGCCAATTGGCGAAAAACCAGGCAAAAATGCCTCAAAGTTCCAGTTCTTCGGCGTTTTTCCCGAAGTCGCTGATGTTGGCACAGACCTTCTTCAGCACGGCGACAAAAGTCAGCAAGTCCTCGTCGGAGATGCCCTTGATAGCTTTCTCCATCGTCTCGATGGCCAGTTGCTTGGTGGAGTCCTTGAGGGCCATGCCTTCCTCGGTGACCACGATGTTGTTGACGCGGCGGTCGTCCTTCGAGACGGAGCGTGTCACGAGGCCTTTTTTCTCCAGGTTGTCGATGAACTGCGTCACCGAGTTCTTGTCTTTCTGGATGATGAAGGCGATGGCCTGCTGGGTGAGTGTGCCTTCGTTCCACAGCGTGTCCATGACGAGGTATTGTTCGCCCGTCAGGTTGACGCCATTCTTCTTGAAGACCTCGGCGAGGTACTTCTTGAGTCTGCAATTCAGAATGTTGACGTAGACGCCAACTTGTTTCACGAGTATCATATTATCCTATTTTTGGGATTATCATTTTCTTTGAAAGTGCAATAATACGAATAATTTTGGAAACGGCAAGAATAGGCCATGGTTTTTACCCACTTTTGGACAAAAATCAATCAACTTTTGTCCAAATCTATGTTTTTTTACCTACTTTTGGACGAAAATCAGTTGCCATATCGAAAAGAAAGTGTATCTTTGCGGCATCATTAATGAATCGGACAAAATGGAAAACCCTGAAAGACTCATCGGACGCGAGCGGGAATGTGAGGAACTCAAATGGGCCTTGGAGTCGAACCGCTCCGAGTTGGTCGTCCTATATGGCCGTCGCAGAGTGGGAAAGACCTTCCTCGTGCGCCGCTTCTTCAACGACCGCTATAGCTTTTACTATGTGGGAGCCCATCGGCAGAAAAAGAGCGTGCAACTACAGAACTTCCGCGAAATGCTCGTCCGCTATTCGGGAAAAGACGACCTGCCCCAACTCACCCACTGGCACGAGGCCTTCTTGCAACTTGAGGCCTACTTGGAGCAATGCACCGACAATCGCAAAGTGCTGTTCTTCGACGAGATGCCTTGGATTGATACGCAAGGCAGCGAGTTCGTGGACGAATTGGAATACTTCTGGTCCAATTGGGTGCAACAACGCGACGACATCGTGCTGGTGGCCTGCGGAAGCGCGACGAGCTGGATGAAAGACAAGATCGAGGACAACCAAGGCGGGCTTCACAACCGCATCACCCACCGCATCTACCTCCGCCCCTTCTACTTGAACGAATGTAAGACCTATCTCCGCGAACACGGGTTCGACTGGAACGACTACCAAATCCTCCAATGCTACATGCTATTCGGCGGAGTACCCTATTACCTCAGCTTGCTGCGACCTTACCTTAGCCTGCCCGAAAACGTCGACATGCTGGTGTTTCGCCCTGGCGGCGACCTGAGCAACGAGTTCAACGAACTTTATAACGCCCTCTTCAACAAAGCCGACCGTTATATCACCATCGTCAAGCTACTCTCCACCAAACGACAGGGCTTCACGCGCAAAGAAATCGAAGAAGCCACCGGATTTGGCGGCGGCGGCCTCACCAAGATGCTCGACAACCTCGACCGCTGCGACTTCATCGTGGCGTATGCCCAATTTGGCAACAAAAACAAGCAAACGCTCTACCGGTTGTCCGACTTCTACACCCTATTCTATTTCCGTTTCGTGGAAGGCAACCGTTCGCACGACGAGCATTATTGGCAGCACCATTTCACCGACCGCAGCGTCGAGGCTTGGCAAGGTTTCACTTTCGAGGAGGTCTGCCTGCGTCATTTGCCACACATCAAGCAGGGACTCGGCATCTCGGGAATGGCGACAGAAGCTTCGTCGTGGCGTTTTGTCCCCCAAAAAGACGACGAACGCAAAGGGGCGCAAGTCGACCTCATCATCAAGCGTGCCGACAAAATCATTCATCTTGTGGAAATGAAATTCTCGGAAACGCCCTTTGTCATCACAAAGGCATACGAGCAAAAACTGAACGAGCGGAAGAACCTGTTCATGGAGATGACCAAAGTGACCCATGGCGTGGTGCACACCTTCGTAACGCCAATGGGGATAGCAAGAGGCGCACATTCGTCCATCGCCCACAGTCAACTGACGGCCAGGGACTTGTTTGCCCCTTTATGGAGGTCATGAATTCAACTTTTGTCCAAATCCATACTTTTTTATCTACTTTTAGACAAAAATCAATCAACTTTTGTCCAAATCTATAGTTTTTCACCTACTTTTGGACGAAAACTAATAAAAACGACCATTCATAGATTCCATACGGGAATGACATGAATGGTCGTTTTTATAGATTCCATACGGGAATGACATGAATGGTCGTTTTTTTTAGACTGACACAAGGTTTACTCAATCCTCATGTTCGGGACTTCGGTGCCGTCGTAGAAGCCCTTGTCAAGCTTCTCCTTCACCTCCTTGAAGGCGTTCAAGGTGTAGTTGACGTCGTCCATCGTATGGGCCGCCGTCGGGATGATGCGGAAGATGATCATGCCCTTGGGGATGACGGGATAGGTGATGACCGAACAGAAGATACGGTAGTTCTCGCGCAGGTCCATGGCGATGTTGGTGGCTTGCACCACATCGCCTTGCACATGCACCGGCGTCACGCATGCCTCGGCCGGACCGATGTCGAAGCCCAGGTCGCGGAAGCCCTGCTGCAAGGCGCGGGTCACCTTCCACAGTTGGGCACGCAAGGCGTCGCCCTCGGCGCTGCGGATGATTTCGAGACGCTTCTCGCAACCTTCCACAATGGCCAGCGGCAGACTCTTGGCATACATCTGCGAACGCATGTTATAGCGCAAGTACTCAATCACATACTTCGGACCAGCCACGAAGCCGCCGATGATGGCCATGGCCTTGGCATAGGCACCGATATAGATGTCGATGTCGTCCATCACGCCGAAGTGCTCGGAGGTGCCGCGACCGTTGGGACCCATCACGCCGAAGCCATGGGCGTCGTCGATGAGGATACGGAAGTTGTATTTCTTCTTCAAGGCCACGATGCCGGCGAGGTCGCCCAAAGCGCCCGTCATGCCATACACGCCCTCGGTGATGACGAGGATGCCGCCGTTGGTCTTGTTCACCACCTCGGTAGCCACCTTCAGTTTCTTCTCGAGGTCGGCCATGTCGTTGTGGCGGTATTTGTACTTGTTGCCGATGTGCAGGCGGATACCGTCGAGCAGGCAAGCGTGGGCTTCGTTGTCGTAAACGATGACGTCGTGCATGGTGGTCAGCGTGTCGATGGTCGAAACGATGCCCTGGTAGCCAAAGTTAAAGAGGTAGGCGGCTTCCTTCTTCTCGAAGTCGGCCAACTCGTGCTCGAAATGCTCGTGCATGCGGGTATGTCCCGTCATCATGCGGGCGCCCATCGGGGCAGCGAGGCCGTATTTGGCGGCGGCTTCGGCATCCACGCGACGAATCTCGGGATGGTTGGCCAAACCCAGATAGTTGTTCAAGCTCCAGCAGAGCACTTCCCTGCCGTTGAAGGTCATGCGCGGTCCCATCTCGCCTTCCAAACGAGGGAATGCGAAGTAGCCGTCAGCGCGTTCGCGGTACTGCCCAATCGGGCCACCCGAATCCTTTGATATTCTTTCAAATATGTCCATATTGAGTTGATAGTTGATAGTTTGCAGTTTTTCAGTTAAGGTCCCTGAGCTTGTCGAAGGGCCGACCAGACATCTGGGATTTATGAGCCACAAAATTAGTAAATATATTGATTATCCCAACCGTGACGAATTTATTTTTATTTTTGCAGCCGAGAAAAGCGGCCCTTCGACAAGCTCAGGGACCTAAGGTTGCTGAGCCTGTCGAAGCACCGACAACAAAGGAACGACATTCATGCTAAACCTCAAAAACAAAACCGCCCTCATCACGGGCGGCGGCACAGGCATCGGGCAGAGCATCGCCCTGCACCTGGCCCAGGAAGGCTGCCACCTCGTCCTCACGGGCTTGGGTATCGACGACCTCAATAAGACCAAGGCGATGTGTGAGCAATACGGCGTGAAGGCCTGGGCCACCGAGACCCAACTCGATGACTACGCCTCCATCGACCGCCTCCACGACTTCGTGACTGACAACGGCCTGAGCATCGACCTCTTCGTGCTCAACGCGGGCATCTCGCAACGCGAAAAAGCCTTAGACACCGACATCAGCGTGGACGAAAAAATCCTGAAAATCGACTTCCTCAGCGGGGTCTATCTCGTGAAGAAGTTCAAGGAGATGATTCTCGCCAAGGAACACGTCCAGTTCAGCGTGACCACTTCCCTATCGGGCTTGTTCGGCTTCCCGCTGCGTTCGGCCTATTGCGCGGCCAAGCATGCGCTGTTCGGATTCTACGAGTCGCTGGAGCTGGAATACGACAACATCGGCGTGACCTTCCTCATCCCTGGGCGCATCAACACGCAAATCAGCAAGAGCGCCCTCCACGGCGACGGCTCGGCCCATGCCAAGATGGACGCTGGTCAAGCCAACGGCCTCAGCGTGGAGAAATGTGGTGCCATTGCCGTTCGGGCCATCAAGCGGCAGAAGCACCGCAAGCTCATCGGTCGCACCGAATTGCTCATGGCGCATATCCATAAATATTGTTTACCCTTGTATTATAAATTGTCTAAGAAAATTTCAGCAACATAAATGAGTACGGCCCTTCGACAAGCTCAGGGACCTGCATAAGCTAAGGTCGTTGAGCCTGTCGAAACGCCGACACAAACAAATCTACCATGAAAGAGAAAGTCATCTGCGGCATACAACAAGTGGGCATCGGCGTGAACGACTTCGTCGAAGCCTGGAAATGGTATTACGACAACTTCGGTTTCGAGATCAAGATCGTCGACGACGAAGGCGTGGCGGAACGCATGCTGCCCTACACGGGCGGCAAGCCCCAGCCCCGCCGCTCGGGCATCGCCGTCAACATCCGTGGCGGCGGCGGCTTCGAGATCTGGCAACCCAAAGGCCGCGAGCTCAACTACCTGAAGGAGCCGGTCCGCCTCGGCGACTTGGGCATCCTCATCGCCAAAGTGAAAACCGCCGACATCGAGGTAGCCTACAACACCTTTATTAATAAGGGTCTCGACGTCATCAGTGAAATCATGACCTCGCCCGTCGGCCAAAAGGAGTTCTTCATGAAAGACCCCTACGGCAACCTGTTCCAGCTCGAGCAGGACGACTACGTCTTCATCGACGAGAAGAAAACCACCGGCGGTGCCAACGGCGCCACCCTCGGCGTGAGCGACATTGACAAGTCGCTGCCTTTCTACACCCAACTGCTTGGGTACGACAAGATTGTTTTCGACCAGACGGCAGTCTTCGACGACCTGAGATGCCTTCCTGGCGGCGATGACGTCGTGCGCCGTGTCATCTTGGAACGCAGCACGCCCATCGAAGGGCCGCTGAGCCGCATCATGGGCACCTCGCATCTTGAGTTGATCCAAGGCATCGACAGCGTCGGCAAGAAGCTCTACGAAGGCCGTTATTGGGGCGACCCAGGCTTCATCCATCTCTGCTTCGACGTGCGCAACATGAGCGCCGTGCAAGAGGAAGCCGAGCTCATGGGGCATCCCTTCGTTTGCGACAGTGGTGCCGACTTCGGCATGGGCGACGCCAACGGCCATTTCACCTACGTGGAAGACCCCGACGGCACGCTCATCGAGTTCGTCGAGACCTTCAAAATCCCGATCGCCAAGAAGTTCGGGCTGTACCTCAACCTCGCTAACAAAGACGACCACAAGCCCTTAGGCATCCTGAAATTGCTGCGCTTCGCCAAGGTGAAACGCAATAGCATCAAATAAAGAAAGCAGCCGACTCGTTGAGCCGGCTGCTTTGCGAAAAATACTATACCTAAAATCCTTAGTCTTACTTGATACCCAACTTGGCTTTCACGTCCTTGGTGGCATCAATGGCGTCGGTGCCAATGTAGACAGCGGCACCCGTGGCCATGTCGAGCATGTAGGTGTAACCCTTTTCCTTACCGACAGCGTTGATGGCGTTTTGAATCTTGTCGAGCATAGGCTTCAATAGTTCAGCACGCTTGTTTTCGAAGTCGACTTCGGCGTTAGCTTGGAACTGTTGGATACGGTTTTGGATGTCGACGATTTCCTTCTCCTTCGACTGTTTCACCAGATTCGACATGGTGGCTTGGTTGGCCTCATAGTCCTGCATCTTGGTCTGATACTCCTGAGCCATCGTCTGCAGCTGGCCCTGAAGATCGTTGTAATACTTCTCAAGGTCTTTCTCAGCCTTGGCCTTCTCGGGCATGGCGTCGAGGACTTCAGCCGTGTTGACGTGTGCAATCTTCACTTGAGCATTGGCCACGCCGCTCATCACGAACAAGGCAACACCCAAAAACAATACTTTGAATACTCTTTTCATTTTATTGACTTTTAATGATTTAACTCTATGATAATTGACAATCGAGCGGCAAAGATACGAATTTTTGCTTTACCTCACCGATTATTTCTTTATTTCTTGGGTTTCGAGGTCGAACCCGATTTGGTGCCTCCCGTTTTGCCGCCGGCATTGCCAGCGCCAGGCGTGCCAGTACCGACGCCAGCATTGGCTCTGCGACGGTCTTCGCGACGCACAGTCTGCATCACGTTGCCCAGTTGGTCGAGCACCTCATCGCTGATGTCGTTCTTGTCGTTGGCATAGAGGATGGAGGTTCCCGAGGCGAGGTCGAGGATAAAGGCGTAGTTCTTGGTCTGGGCCACTTCCTTCATCGCCGTGTAGACCTTCTCTTGGATGGGCTGAATGAGTTCGGTGCGCTTCTGGTAAAGCTGGCCTTCGGCGCCGAAATACTGCATCTGCAGGTTCTTGGCTTCCTGTTCCTTGTCGATGATGGCTTGCTCGCGGGCACGTTTCTGGTCTTCCGAAAGCAGCAGCATCTCGGTTTGGTATTTGCTGTACATCTCCGACACTTTGTCGTAGATGGCCTTCACCTCGTTCTGCCATTTGGTCGAGAAAGAGTTGAGTTCTTCTTGTGCGTCACCATATTCCGGAATGTTTTCCATGATGTATTCCGAATCGACATAGACGATTTTCTGTCCACCGCCAAGCTGGGCATTGGCAGTCATCACGCCGCCGCACACGAAGGCAGCGGTCAGGATCAAGGTTTTGAATGCTTTCATTTTCATATTGTGTTGATTTGTTTTTCTGCTTATCAATAATCGTTCCAAAAATATGAGCGGCCCTTCGACAAGTTCAGGGACCGCTGATGGTTAATCAATCGAGCCACCGATGGAGAAGTGGAACTGGCTGTGGTTCTCGCCTGCAACGCCGTAGATGTCGTCGAAGCCATAGCCCCAGTCGAGACCAAGCAGACCGAACATCGGCAGATAGATGCGCACGCCGAGACCCGCCGAGCGCTTCACCTCAAACGGATTGAAGTTCTTGAAACCGAGCCAGCAGTTGCCCGCTTCGAGGAAAGTCAGGGCATAGATGGTGGCCTGCGGGTTGAGCGAGAGCGGATAACGCAACTCCAAGGTGTATTTCGTCATGATGTCGCCGCCACTGCCGCCCGTACCTGTGCTGTTGTAAAAGCCTGGCGTGAGTGCATTGTTGCCATAGCCGCGCATACCGACGAGCTCACGACTGTCGACCGAATAGGTGCTCAAGCCATCGCCACCGAGGAAGAAACGGTGGAAGGGCGTGGGACCGATTTGGTCGTTGTAGTGACCCAAGTAGCCAAAGCGCACGCGGGTCATCATCACTAGTTTTTCATAAAGCTCGGTGTACCAAGCAGCCTTGAAGGTCCAGCGGTGCATCTCGATCCATTTATACTTCTCGTTGTCAGAGAGGTTGGTATAGTTCTTATTCGTAAACAAGGAATAGGGCGGCGTGATTTCGAGGCTCAGCTGGAACTCGGAGCCGTTGCGCGGATAGATGGGCTGGCTCACCGAGTTGCGCGACAGCACGAAGTTGTAGCTAATCAGGTTGAACCTGCCGTTGCCGTCGCCAACACTCAAAAACGAGGATTGGTAGTTGTTGAGTCTGTATCGTTTCAGGTTGATGCCTTGGTAGAGGGCGAAATAGTCGTCAGGCCAAGTCAGGCGGCGACCCAAGCCCACCGAGGCACCCGTCATGTTGAACCAGCCATATTGTTCACTCTTCCTTTCATAGCCATTCGAATAGAACGACTGGTAGATGGATGCTGTCAACGAGTTGGGCTTGCGGCCACCCAGCCAAGGCTCGGTGAACGACATACCGTAATAGATGTATCGGCGACCTAAGGTGCTCACATTCAGCGAAAGCTTCTGTCCGTCACCGACAGGAATAGGACGCCAAGCCTTCTTGTTGAAGATGTTGCGCATCGAGAAGTTGGAGAACTGCAAACCTGCCTCAAGCATCAGCATTTGGACGGCATAACCCGCCGAAAAACGGATTTGGTCGGCGGCGGCTTCCTCGACGGAATAGCCGATATCCACCGTATTGTCGGAATAGTTGGGCTGCACGTCGGGCGTGATGCTCTCTTGGTTAAAGAAGCCCAAAGTGGCCAATTCACGCACCGAACGCACCACGTCGCTACGGCTGTAGAGCTGACCTGGACGCGAATAGAGCTCACGAAGCACCACGTGGTCGTAGGTCTTGGTGTTGCCCGTCAGGGTGACGTTGCTGATGCGGGCCTGTTTGCCTTCGCTAAGACGGATTTCGAGGTCGATGGAGTCGTTCTCCACCTGCACCTCGACGGGGTCTGCACGGAAGAAGAGGTAGCCGTCGTCCATATACAACGAGCTGATATCCAAAGTGGTCTCGCTATAGGTCAAGTTCTTGTCGAGCAACTCCTTATTATATACGTCGCCAGGCTTGATGCCCAAGATGTTGCCGAGGGTCTCGCTGCTGTATTTGGTGTTGCCCGTCCAGTTGATGCTGCGGTAGTGGTATTTGTTGCCTTCGTCGATGACCAAGTCGATGCCCATGTTGCGGTCGTCGATCTTATAGACCGAGTCGCGGACGATGCGGGCATCGCGGTAGCCTTTGGCATTATACTTGTCGATGATGAGTTTCTTGTCGTCCTCGTAGTTTTTCTCCTTATAGCGCGAGGCCTTGAAGATGCGTGGACGGTAGTTGTCGTAGAAGTATTCTTCCACGCCATTGATGGCGCGAAGCGGATGCAAGGTGACAACGTCGGCGACGGTGTTGACGACCAAGGGGCCCAATGGGTTCAGTGGATCGAAATGGCCACGTTCCTTGGTCTCTTTCATGGCGAGCATCACCTGACCGTCGGTGAGTTCCTTGTTGCCGATGACGTTGATCTTACCGATTCTCACCTTGTCGCCCTTGTCGATGTCGATGATCATGTCGATGTAATTCTCGCGGGCGGTGTCGGCCACTTGTTTGATGTCGATGCCGACGTTGAGGTAGCCTTTGTCGTAGTAGTAATTCTCGATGATGCGTGTGGTCTTGGTCAGCAGATGGTCGGTGGCGATGTCGCCGCGCGAGAGGTTGATCTTGTTGCGGATTTCATCGGCTTCAGTCTTCTTGATACCGTTGAACGAGAACTTCGACACACGCGGACGTTCCTTGATGACGATTTGGAGGAAGGCCTTGTTGCCCACGAAATCGGTGACGTTGATGGCCACGTCCTCAAACAAACCCTGTTCCCAGATCTTACGGATACCCGATGAGATGGCTTCGCCGGGAATGGTGATGTTGTCGCCCACCCTCAGGTTGGCGATCAGGCTGAGCATCGTGGCATCGACGTATTTGGCGCCTTCGACGGTGATGCCTCCGATTTCGTATTCCTGTGGACGGGCATAATCGATTTCCGAGAGGTCGTCGCCGATTTGTATCTGAGCAAACATGCCGTTGCCGAAGCTCAAGAGGGCTGTAAGCAACAGCAGAGGTAAATATTTCCAACGCATAATCCTATATTTCAATTATTTAGTAGTTACTTGTTCACTTGTTTTGCCGAAGCGGCGTTCACGATGCTGATAGTTCAAGATGGCCTCATAGAGGTCGGCCTTGCGGAAATCGGGCCAATATTTCGATGTGAAATACAACTCGGAATAGGCCAGTTCCCAGAGCAGGAAGTTGCTGATGCGCTCCTCGCCGCTGGTGCGGATGAGCAGCTCGGGGTCGGGCATCCCAGCCGTCGACAGGTACGACGGGATAGTCTTGTCGTTGATGCTCTCGGGGGCAAGTTTGCCTGACTTCACGTCCTCGGCCATGTGGCGTGTGGCTTGGGTGAGGTCCCAGCGGCCTGAGTAGCTCAAAGCCAAGGTCAACGTCATTCGTGTGTTGTGACTCGTGTTGTCGATGGCCTGCATCAGCTGTTCGTAGTTGGCTTGCGGCAAGCCCTTCAAGTCGCCGATGGCATTGAGTTTGATGCTGTTTTTGTTCATCGTGCTCACCTCGTTCCTGATGGTTTGCGCCAGCAGGTTCATCAATCCCGACACCTCGGCCAGCGGACGGTTCCAGTTCTCGGTCGAGAAGGCATACAAAGTCAGGTATTCCACGCCCAATTCGGCGCAACCTTCGCTCACCTCGCGTACCGACTGAATGGCGCTTTGGTGGCCAAACAGACGCGGTTTGCCGCGTTCCTTGGCCCAGCGTCCGTTGCCGTCCATGATGATGGCGATGTGCTTAGGCAAACGCTCGCGGTCGATTTGTTGCATCAGTTGGTCTTTCAGCTCCATAGGTCAGAATTTGCTAAGGTTACAGCCCCTCCCGTCGGGCAGGTTGAATTTCCAGGTCAGCGACACGCGTGCCATGCCAAACCAGTCGTTGAAGGTAGCATTGCCGCGCTGTTGGCCTGCATGGTAGTTGCCCGTCGGGTCGCTCAAGTCGTACACGGTACCGTCTTCTGAGGTATAGACGGAATGCTGCTCGGGATACACCGTTGCCACGTCGTCGAGGTAGTCGGTGAAGGTCTTCTGCATCCGCCATTCGATGGTGGCGCCCATATGGCGCGACAGCGAGAACTTCACGCCCATGCCGAAGGGAATCGACAGGCTCATTGGCATCGACTTATAGGTCATTTTCTCAAACCATTTCGCGTCGTCGGCCAAAGGGGGTTCGGTATATCTCAGACTTTTGTTCTGCGGGTCCAAGTAGCGGAGGTTCACCAACTCGCCATTCACCTCAGCGAAGGGGGTATATTGGAACACCGAGATGCCGCCGAAGATATAAGGCGAGATGTTCTTTTTCGGGTTGCCGGTATAGTATTCTAGGAAGTTGAACTCCGCCACGATGCTAAAGTCGTTGATGTTGGTCACGAAATTCAGGCCACGTTCGGGACGCCATTGGGCGACCTCATCGGAGCCCATCACTTTGGCGCGGCTGTAGTCGAAGCGGAACGTCCAGCGGTTGTTGTAGTTGAAGCGCACCAGACCGCCATATTGGAGCTGCGACTGCGCGAAGGGTAGCGTCGGGTTGAGGTCACCCATGTAATAACTCACGCCGACATGCGGCCCCACCTCTAGCGTCTTGGGGTCGTCGAACTGCGCATTGGCCGTAGCAAAAACAGCCAAAAAGCTTATTATCAGCAAATAACGAAATCTTCTATCCATAATTCAAGGCTGCAAAGTTAGGAAATTTTCCAATGAAAACGACAGAAATCAATTTCTATTGTCTTTACCCCACATCAATTTGTTGCGGATAGTGCCGAAAAAGTCCTCGCCGCGCATCCTGACGAGGTTGAGGCAAAAATGTGCCTTGCGCACCTCCAGTTGAACGGAAGTGTCTAAGGTACAATTTCTTGAGTCCATGCTGAACACGAATTTCCGCTCGCGACCCTCCACTTGGATGCGGATGACGCTGTCGTCGGGGATGACGACGGGGCGGACAGTCAAGTTGTGTGTGGCGATGGGCGTGATGACGAAGTTCTTGGCATTGGGTGCGATGATGGGACCGCCAGCGCTCAGCGAGTAGGCTGTCGAGCCCGTCGGGGTGGCCAGCAGGATGCCATCACCCCAATAGGTGTTGAGGTATACATCGTCCACGAAAACCTTGATAGCCAGCAGGCTATGCTCAGGATTACGGATTACATTCAACTCGTTGAGGGCATAATGCACGTTACCAAAAACATCCTTTGGCGCGACCAATTCGAGCAGCGTGCGTTGCTCGACGGCGTAGTCGCCAGCCACAATGCAGCTCACGGCCTCTTTGACATCGTTTTTCGAGACGCTGGAGAGGAAACCTAGCCGTCCCATATTGATACCCAAGACGGGCATGCCCGAGTCGCGGACGAAGGGGACGGCGTCCAAAATCGTGCCGTCGCCGCCGATCGAAAACAGCAGGTCGACATGGCCTTTCAAGTCCTCATACGAGCGGAAGATGCTATAATTCACGCCTTCGGGGACGAAGGGATCAAGCATGGCGGCAAAAGGCTGGTAGACAACGATTCCGATTTGTCTTTCGGACAATTCCGACAACAGCTGCCGCATATATTCCCCGTTCTCGGGCGCGATGTTTTTTCCAAATAAGGCGATGTTCATATTCCTTCTTCTTTTAATGATTCATGGCTTTCGTCGGTCATCATGCGGATGTAATTCACATAACGCCAGTCGGCGATGTCGCCGTTCTCGACGGCGGCTTTCACCGCACAGCCTGGCTCGTGGGTATGGGTGCAATTGGCGAAACGGCAGTCATACATCTTCTCGCGCATCTCTGGGAAACGCTGGGCCAAAGTGTCTTTCTCCATGTCGTACAACACAAACTCCTTGATGCCGGGTGTGTCGACAATCCATGCGCCGAAATCCAGATGATGCATCTCGGCGAAGGTCGTGGTGTGTTTGCCTTTTTCGTGCACGTCGGAGATGGCGCCGATACGGACGTTCAACGAAGGGTCGAGGGCATTCACCAAGGCCGACTTGCCCACGCCGGAATGGCCAGAAAACAGGCAAATCTTGTCTTGCATCAAGGCTTTCAGTTGATCGATTTGAAAGCCCGTCTTGGCCGAGACGCCGAACGAGGTGTAGCCGAGACTTTGGTAGTATTCCATCAGCACGCACATCTCCCCTATCTGCTCGTCGGTGTAGAGATCGCATTTGTTGAATATCAAGGCGGCGGGGATGTGATAAGCCTCGGCAGTGACCAGGAAACGGTCGATGAAGCCCGTTGAGGTACGCGGCTGCGCGATGGTGGCCACTACGATAGCCAGGTCGACATTGGACGCGATGATGTGCGACGCCTTGCTTAGGTTGACCGACTGGCGGACAATCACATTGTCGCGGGTTTCGATTTTCTTGATGACGCCTGTCTCCTTGCCGGGTTCCTGCTCAAACTCCACGTTGTCGCCCACCGCCACGGGGTTGGTGCTGCGGATGCCGTCAAGACGGATCTTGCCGCGCAGACGGCATTCCCACTGACGTCCCGACTCGTCGAGGACGATGTACCAACTACCCGTCGATTTAATGACCTTGCCTAACATTTCTGATATCTTTTGCCTGGCATGGCCATCAGCACGCCGTCGAATTCCAAATTCAGTAATAGCGCAGCGATTTTTGTGGTCGGCAGCTCCGAGTTCACGATGATGTCGTCGAGGCTGACCACTGCATTGCTGCCGAAACAATCCATAATCAGTCTCTCCTCGTCGGTAAACTCGCGGAACAATGCCGTTTGTTTCTCCACCTTCGACTCTGAATCCCAGCGCATTACATAACGCAGATTGAGCACACTCTCCATAAGGTGGGCGCGGTTGGTACGGATGAGGTAGTTGCAGCCTTGGCTGTAGATGTCCATCACGCGACCGGGATAGGCAAACACATCGCGGCTGTAGGAATTGGCGAGGTCGGCGGTAATCAGCGAGCCGCCTTTCATCGCCGACTCGATGACCACCACGGCATCGGCCATGCCCGCGATGATGCGGTTGCGACGCGGGAAGTTTTCGCGGTCGGGCTGGGTGCCACTCATACATTCAGTGAGCACGCCGCCCCTCTCCAACATATCGTTGGCCAGTTTCTTGTTGGCCGAAGGATAGACCTGTTGCAATCCGCAACCCATCACGCCTACGGTCGGGATGTCGTTTTTCAAGGCGGCTTTATGGGCACAGGTGTCCACGCCATAGGCCAGTCCACTGACAATGAGTACATTGTCGTCTATCAGGTCTTCCACAAGCTGGTTGCAGTTCTCCTTACCGTATTCGGTGATGTTGCGTGTGCCGACGATGGCCACCACGCGGTTGGCATTGAGGTTGGCCTTACCTTTATAATACAGCATCATCGGACTGTCGTCGCACTGCAGCAAACGGCGTGGATAATCTGAGTCGAGGAAAAACAAGGGGCGGATGTCGTTCTTCTCGCAGAATTCGATTTCCTCCTCAGCCCGTTTCAGGTACTCCTTGGGCTTGCAGATGGCCTCGATGGAGGTTTCGCGCATGCCGGTGATCTTCTCCAACGACTTGCGTGTCTCTTGGAAAATGGCGCTCGCGTTGCCGCAATAATGCACGAACTTCTTGCCGCTGATATCACCGATACCGGGCAGCAGGGTGAGGGCAATTTGGTATTGGAGATCGTCGTTCATTTATTATTCGTTTGTTCGATAGAGACGTGGCGCGCCGCGTCTCTACAACGGAAAATCAATCCAATTTCAGCACAGCGAGGAACGCCGACTGCGGCACCTCGACATTACCGATTTGACGCATGCGTTTCTTTCCTGCCTTCTGTTTCTCTAATAATTTGCGCTTACGGGACACGTCGCCGCCGTAGCACTTCGCCGTCACGTCCTTGCGCACCTGGCGCACCGTCTCGCGGGCGATGATCTTCGCACCGATGGCCGCCTGGATGGCGATGTCGAACTGGTGACGAGGAATCAGCTCCTTCAGCTTCTCGCACATGCGACGACCAAAGTCGTAGGCATGGCCACGATGTATCAAGGTCGAGAGGGCATCCACCGACTCGCCGTTGAGCATGATGTCCAGTTTCACCAAGTCAGCGTCCTGATAACCAGCGATATGGTAGTCGAACGAGGCATAGCCCTTCGAGATGGATTTCAGTTTGTCATAAAAATCGAAGACGATTTCGGAGAGTGGCATCTGGAAGGTCAGCTCCACACGGTCGGTGGAGAGGTAGACCTGGTTCTTCAGCACGCCGCGTCGGTCGATACATAACGTCATGATGGGGCCTGTGAACTCGTTCTTCGAGATGATTTGCGCGATGATATAAGGTTCCTCGATGTGGTCGATTTTGGTCACCTCGGGCAAGCCGCTGGGGTTGTGCACCTCAATCATCTCGCCGTCGGTCTTGAAGCACTTAAACGACACGTTAGGCACCGTAGTGATGACATCCATGTCGAACTCACGGTCGAGGCGTTCCTGCACGATTTCCATGTGCAACAGGCCCAAGAAGCCGCAGCGGAAGCCAAAGCCCAAGGCCGCCGAGGATTCAGGTTCCCAGACGAGGGAGGCATCGTTGAGTTGCAGTTTCTCCAACGAAGCCCTAAGTTCCTCGTAATCATCAGCATCCACGGGATAGATACCTGCAAACAGCATGGGTTTCACGTTCTCAAAGCCTGCCACAGGCTCGGCGCAAGGTCGTTCCACATGCGTGATGGTGTCGCCCACCTTAACCTCCTTCGAAGTCTTGATGCCCGAGATGATGTAGCCCACATCGCCCGCAGAAAGCTCTTTCTTCGGCACTTGCTTCAGTTGCAATACGCCGATTTCGTCAGCATTATATTCCTTGCCCGTGGCAAAGAACTTCACCAAGTCGTTGGTGTGCATCGTGCCGTTCATGATGCGGAAATAGGCGATAATGCCTCGGAACGAGTTGAAGACCGAGTCGAAAATCAAGGCTTGGAGCGGCGCTTCGGGGTCGCCTTTGGGACATGGAATACGTTCCACGATGGCATCCAGCACGGCAGGCACGCCTTCGCCAGTCCTTGCGCTGACCTTCAAAATCTCGCTCGGGTCGCAGCCCAAGAGGTCCACCATCTGGTCTTCCACGATATCGACCATGGCGCTGTCCATGTCAATCTTGTTCATCACGGGGATGATTTCAAGGTCGTGTTCGAGCGCAGAATAAAGATTGGCAATCGTCTGTGCCTGAATACCTTGCGTGGCATCCACCACCAGCAAAGCACCCTCACAAGCCGCGATGCTGCGCGACACCTCATAGGAGAAGTCGACGTGGCCAGGGGTATCGATAAGGTTGAGGGTATATTCCTCGCCCTTGTAGTTGTATTTCATCTGGATGGCGTGGCTCTTGATGGTGATGCCGCGTTCGCGTTCAAGGTCCATATCGTCGAGCACCTGGTCGACGAGCTCCTTGTCATTCAGTGTATGGGTCAGTTCCAAAAGGCGGTCGGCCAAGGTCGATTTGCCGTGGTCGATATGCGCTATGATGCAGAAATTTCGGATGTTCTTCATATGGGGTGCAAAAATACAAAAAAAATCATCTTTTCTGTACGCAATCAAAAAGGATTATGCATAATTTTGCAGTCTGAAAAAGTTCAATGCCTATGACACCAGCTTTACCCGACACTTATTCCAAAGAAGAGAAAGAAGAAATCGAGCGACGACACCAACGCCTCATCAACGCGTGGCAGACCCGCAAGGAAGCCCAAGACCTAGCCGAGGTCGACAAGGCCTTCTACTTTGCCGTCGAGGCGCACAAGGACCAACGCCGCCGCTCAGGCGAGCCTTACATCTATCACCCCATCGAAGTGGCCACCATCGCCGCACACGACATCGGACTGGGCCGCACCAGCATCATCTGCGCCCTGCTGCACGATGTAGTGGAAGACACTAAATACACCTTGGACGACATCAGCCAGATGTTCGGCGAGAAGGTGTCGCGCGTGGTGGACGGCCTCACCAAGTTCGCCAACCTGGAAGGTGCCGAGAGCGCACAGGCCGAGAACTTCAAGAAGGTCATCTCGTCGCTGTCATACGACATCCGCGTGGTGCTCATCAAGCTCAGCGACCGCCTGCACAACATGCGCACCTTGGACTCGATGCCCAAGCACAAGCAGCTGAAGATCGCCTCTGAGACCTCTTATATCTATGCACCCCTCGCCTACCGCCTGGGGCTTCACTCCATCCAGATCGAATTGGAGGACCTGTCGCTGAAATACACCAACCCCACCATCTACTACAACATCCGCAAGCGCATGGACGACGTGCGCGGGAAGCGCATGGGCGAGCTGCGCGACTTCATCGCCCCCGTCATGGCCGAGATGGAAAAGGACGGCATCAAGGCACGGGCCGAGATCAAGGAACGCTCCATCAACTCGGTGTGGAAACGCATGATGGACAAGGAGTTGGCTTTCGAAGAGCTCTATGGCTCCTTTATCGTCCGCCTCATCACCGACTGTCCCAAGGAACAGGAGAGGATGGAATGCTGGAAAATATATGCCGTGCTGACCAACTGCTACCGCCCCTTCACCAAGAAGCTGAAGGACTGGATCTCGTTCCCGAAAGCTAACGGCTACGAGAGCCTTCACGCCGTGGTGATGGGCACGACGGGCAACTGGGTGGAAGTGCAAATCCGCAGCGAGCGCATGGAAGAGATCGCAGAAAAGGGGTTCGCTGCCTACTGGAAATACAAGACCGACGACGACAAGACCGAGAGCGGCTTCGACGAATGGCTGAAGAAAGCCCAAGACCTCATCAGCGGCGACTCGGAAAACGCCATCGAGTTCATCGACAACTTCAAGCTTGACCTCTTCTCTGACGAGATCTACGTCTTCACCCCACAAGGCAAGATGATCACGCTGCCCAAAGGCTCCACCGTGCTCGACTTCGCCTACAACATCCACTCCGAAATCGGTGACCACAGCATCGCCGCCAACGTCAACAACCAGCTGGCCCAACTCGACCGCAAGCTCACCAAAGGCGATCAGGTGGAAATCATCACCTCCGAATCGCAGCATCCGCAGGAGAAATGGTTCGAGTTCCTGGCCACCGCCACCGCCAAGTCGAGGCTCAAGAGCGGCATCAAGGAGTACCGCCGCAGCTTCCGCGAACAAGGCGAGAAGAAATTCGAGGAAATCATGAAGAGAATCGGCATCGAGCCCTCGAAAGCCAATCGTAACGAGGTGATGACGGCAGAGAAACTCTCCAGCACCATCGACTTCTACTACAACGTCGCCATGGGCAAAATCGACGAGCGTCTCGTCCGCAGCGTGCTGAAGCCACAGTCCAACGGCAGCTTCGTGCGTTACCTCACCTTCGGACTGCTGGGCAACGGCAGCAAAGAGAAAGACACGACGCCATCGCTCACCACTTCGGGCGAGTTCGACTTCAACGTCTCCACCTGTTGCAACCCCATCCCCGGCGACGACGTCATCGCCTTCAGTTTCCCTGGCGAACCGCTGCAAATCCACCGCAGCAATTGCCCCAAGGCCATACAACTCTCGGCCCGCTACGGCAACAACATCGTGAAGGCCAAATGGCAGCCCAAGAGCGAGATCGCCTTCCTCGCCGAGCTGAAAATCACCGCCTTGGACACCAAGGGACTGCTCAATCGCATGACCAACCTGCTGTCCAACGAGTTGCAACTCAACCTGCATTCGCTCCACATGGAGGCCAAGCAAGACGTGGTGGAAGCCATCATCTCCATCTATGTGCACAACACCAAAGAGCTCGACGACCTGATGGTCAAACTCAACCAGCTCAAGGAAATCCAAAAGGTGGTGAGAAAAAACTCTTCGGACACAAAATAATCGGTGTTATTTAGAATAATTCTGAAAAGTTTTGCTATTTTTGCGGCAACATCCAACAAGAAAATGAAAGACACGCAATTCGACAATACCTATTTGTCTGTCAAGAAGTTATTCATTGACTACCTACAGCGGAAGAAGTTGCGCAAGACCCCCGAACGCTTCGCCATCCTCAAGGAAATCTACTCGACCAACGGGCATTTCGACATCGACACGCTCTATAACCAAATGAAAGACAACAAGTACCGCGTCAGCCGCGCCACTTTATACAACACCATCGAGCTGTTGCTCGACTGCGGGCTGGTCATCAGGCACCAATTTGGACACAACTGCGCCCAATACGAGCGGTCGTACAAATTCCGTCAACACGACCATTTCATCGACCTGGAGACCGAGACCGTGATGGAGTTTTGCGACCCTCGCCTTTTCGAAATCCAGAAATCCATCGAGGAGCAGCTCGGCGTGGAAATCACGCATCATTCCCTTATCTTTTACGGACACAAAAAACAAAACTGAATATGAACAAATTAGATATCCTCTTAGGTTTGCAATGGGGCGACGAAGGCAAAGGCAAGGTCGTCGATGCCCTCACCCCGAATTATGACATTGTCTGCCGCTTCCAAGGCGGCCCCAACGCCGGACACACCATCGAGTTTGAAGGCATGAAATTCGTGCTGCACAACATCCCGTCGGGCGTACTCACGCCAGGTTGCGTCAACATCATCGGCAACGGCGTCATCATCGACCCGCATATCTTAAAAGGTGAGATCGAAGGCCTGCGCTCAGCTGGCTTCGACCTGCGTCAGACCCTCATGATCGCCAACCGCGCCCATCTCATCCTGCCCACACACCGTGCCTTGGACGCCGCCAACGAAAAGGCCTTGGGCAAGATGAAAGTAGGTACTACGATGAAAGGCATCGGCCCCACCTATACCGACAAGACTGCCCGCAAAGGCCTGCGCATCGGTGACATCGCATCGGCCGATTTCCACGAGAAATACGAGAGCCTGAAACAAGCCCACCTGAAACAGATCGCCACGCTCGACTTCGACATGGACGAGCTGAAACTCGACGGTATGGCCTTCGCCGAATACGAAAAACTGTGGTTCGAAGGCGTCGAATACTTGAAGCAATACCAATTTATCGACGGCGAATATTACATCAACGAAGCCCTCGATAACGGCAAGAAAGTGCTGGCCGAAGGTGCCCAAGGCTCCATGCTCGACGTCGACTTCGGCAGCTATCCCTTCGTCACCTCATCAAATGTGATTGCCGCCGGCGTTTGCTCGGGTTTGGGCGTTGCGCCTAGCAGAATCGGCAAGGTGTACGGCATCTTCAAGGCCTACTGCACCCGAGTAGGCACCGGTCCCTTCCCCACCGAGCTGTTCGACGAGACGGGCGAGACGCTTCGCCTGAACGGACACGAATTCGGTGCCACCACAGGACGTCCGCGCCGCTGCGGCTGGCTCGACCTGCCCGCACTGAAATATGCCGTCATGCTCAGTGGCGTCACCGACCTAATGATGATGAAGTCCGACGTGATGGACGACTTTGCGACCCTCAAGGTGGCCACCGCGTACCGTTACAACGGCAAAGAAACCGAGCACCTCCCCTTCGCCGCCTGCACCGAGACCATGGAACCCATCTATACCGAAATTCCTGGTTGGCAACAGAAAATTGAGGGCAAGATTCCGCAGAAACTGGAAGATTACATCAAATTCATTGAAGATTATGTCGGCGTGCCGATCAAGTTCATTTCGTACGGACCGGATAGGACGGCGAATGTTTGGAGATAAAAACCATAAACAATTCATCATGATTATTTTAGAAAAACCATACGTATCCGCCCCTTTGGTGGCCTATTTGGAAGAAAAACAAATCCCTGTGCTGCATAATGACATGGCAGATCAACTCACGGCAGAAGGCCACCACCTCAACCTTCTGGACGACAAACAGTTTGTCGAAAACTATCAGCAAAAAGGCCAGCTTTATGCCGTTTCGGAAAACGCCTTGGTGTGGCTTTATGCTCAGTTGCCCGAATCAGAACTGGTGCAGAAGGTCAAGATTCTGAAGGACAAGGCCGAATTCCGCCGCATTTGCCAGCAAATCTACCCCGACTTTTATTATAAAGAAGTGGAGATGAAGGAATTGCGCAACCTCAACCCTGACGAGCTGCCTTTGCCGCTCGTGCTGAAACCTTCGGTAGGCTTCCTTAGCGTGGGCGTTTACATCGTCCGCAGCAAAGCTGAATGGCAAGCCGCCTTGGACGACATCGACCACAACTTCGCCAAGCAACGCGCCGTGTTCCCCGACACCGTGGTGCGCAGCGAAAAGTTCGTGCTCGAGCAGTTCATCGAAGGTGAGGAATATGCCGTGGATGCTTATTATGACGCCGTGGGCAAGCCCAACATCATCAACATCTTCCACCACATCTTCAAGGACGAGACCGACGTGAGCGACCGCCTGTACTGCATGAGCAAGCAGATTTTTGAGGCCAACTATCCGGCCTTCAACCAGTTCTGCATCGACTTGAACGGTGTGCTCGGCTTGCGCAACTTCCCGATGCATGTGGAATTCCGTGTAGACAAGAACACGGGCAAGGCCATCCCAATCGAAGTGAATCCCTTGCGCTTTGCTGGCATGTGCCTCAACGACCTGACGCGTCACACCTGTCATTTGTTGCCCGTGCAGGCCTATTTAGAAGGTTCGCACCCCGACTACGCCACCATGTGGAACGGCATCGAGAACGATGTATTCAGCTTCATCGTTCTGGACAAGCCTTACGACACCAACCGCGCCCTCGACTTCGAGCGCATCAAGCGGCATTTCCACGGCGTGCTGGAGACCCGCGACATCATGAACCCCGCCATGAGCATTTGGGGCTTCCTGTTCATGCAGACCATGCCTGAGCACAAGGAGGAATTGCAGGAAATCCTGCATTCCACTTTGGAAGAGTTTATGGCTTGATTTTGTAAAAATGTGGGTTAAAAGGTGGTAGGCTTACCACCTTTTTTTTGTGGTATTTAGCGTTTCTGCCGAAAATTTCTTCCATACAAGAAATATTTCCAATTTTTCAGAGAAATTTCTTCTATAAAAGAAATTTTCTTCGTTTTTCACCAAAATTTCTTCCATACAAGAAATTTACAAGGCTTTGCACCTGCATTTGCGCAAATTCCTGATGGAAGGTTTGAAATAATCCGTTACCTTTGCAGCAAAATATCCGAATATGAAAAACACCATCTTCACCCTTATCGTTGCCGCACTGCTCTTCGCGGCCTGCAAGGAAGAAAACCATCAAAATGGCTTTGACGAAAAAACCGCCCTCGATTTCCTCTACGCCTATATGACCATCGGCGACAGCGTGGACTACACCGAAGACTATTATAAGGAAAGCGTGCACTACGCCTTCCGTGCCAAAGCCGAAATGCCTTGGGGTGCTACGATTCCCGAACGCGAGTTCAAGCACTTCGTGGTGCCCGTGCGCGTCAACAACGAGGGCCTCGACCACTTCCGCAGCACCTATTACGAGGAGCTAAAAGCCCGCGTCAAGGACTTGTCACTCTACGATGCTGTCCTCGAAGTGAACCATTGGTGCCACGAGCGCGTCAACTACAAAGGCAGCGACAGCCGCACCAGCGCCCCGATGTCCACCATCAAGACCTCGTGGGGCCGCTGCGGCGAGGAATCGACCTTGCTCGTGACCGCACTGCGCACCGTGGGCATTCCGGCCCGACAGGTCTATACGCCCCGTTGGGCTCACTGCGACGACAACCACGCCTGGGTGGAAGCTTGGGTGGATGGCCAGTGGCATTTCCTCGGTGCCTGCGAGCCTGAGCCTGTCCTCGACTTGGGTTGGTTCAACGAGCCTGCCTCGCGCACCTTATTATTACACACGCGCGTCTTCGGCGACTATGACGGTCCCGAGGAAGTCATCAGCCGCAATCGTAACTACACGGAAATCAACGTGGTGGACAACTACGGCAAGACCGCCAAGACGACTTTCACCGTGGTGGACGAAGACGGGAAACCGCAAGTCAACCTGCCCGTAGAGTTCAAGATTTACAACTATGCCGAGTTCTGCACTGTCGTCACCAAAACCACCGACGACAACGGCCAGACTTGGCTCACGGCCGGTTTGGGCTGCATGATGGCCTACGCCGCCAAGGACGGCAAGTTCGGCTACCAAGTCTTCAAATCGGGTGAGAACGAAAACGTCACCATCGTCCTCGACCACGACATGAACGCGACGGAAAACTTTGAATTCGACATGGTTCCGCCCGCCCCGACCAGCGTCTTGCCCGAGGTCAGTGCGGAAATTCGCGCCGAAAACGACCGCCGCATCACCTACGAGGACTCGATTCGCAACACTTACATCCAATCCTGCAAGGATGCGCAACTTGAACTGATTGCCAACACGGGCAATAAGACCCTTTGCCGCATCTATGAAAAGACTTGGGGCAACTACCAAACCATCGCCGATTTCGTCAAATACGCACAAGACAAAAAACAGGAAATCAAGGCGGTGGAGTTGCTGAGCAACATTACTGACAAGGATTTGCGCGATGTCACCCTTGAGGTTTTGCAAGACCATTTCGACCACACGCCCGACCTCACCTCGTCCATCATTTCGATGCCGCCCGAGTTGTACGCGCAATACATCCTCAGCCCGCGCATCAGCAACGAGAATCTTGTAGCATTCCGCAAGGTGTTCACCGAGTTTTTCAATGGTGAAGAAGCCCAAAAGTTCCACGACAATCCGAGTCTTTTGGCCGACTGGGTGAGACAAAACATCAAAACCGACGACGAACTCAACCCGCAGCGCATCCCGATTTCGCCCCTCGGTGTGCTGAAAGCCCGCAAGGCCGACCGTCATTCCCGCGACATCTTCTTCGTGGCCATGGCACGTAGTCTGGGCATCGCCGCACAAATCAACCCTGTGAACGGCAATGTGCAATATTTTGACGGACAATGGGTGAACGTGCAATTTGAGAAAGAAGCCACAACCGCAGCTGGCACGGGCTATCTCGACATCCATTATGCGCCCATCGCCGCCGTCGCCGACCCGAAATACTACACGCATTTCAGCATCAAGAAGTTCGATGGCAACAGTTTCCGCCTTTTGGCCTACGATGCCAAAGACCCTGGCATTGATGATGGTATGCTGCTGTCGAGTTTCGACCATCCAACGCCATTGGACGAAGGTTTCTACATCCTCACGGCGGGCACCCGTCTCCCCGATGGCAGTGCCTTGACCCACAGCCAGTTCTTCACCATCAAGCCGAACGAGACCATCCAAGTGGACCTCGTTTTACGTGAGCCCGACGCCAGCGTCAAGGTCATCGGCGACTTCTATTCCAACAACCGTTTCACGGAAGCCGAGACTGGCGAGGAGTACAACTTCAAGCAACTGATTGGCAACGAGTACTACATTCTCGGTCTCCTCGACCAAGGTAGCGAGCCAACCACCCACGCCATGCAAGACATCAGCGCATTCCGAAACGACTTCGACAAAAACGGCATACCTTTGGTCTTCCTTTTCGGTAGCCAAGATGAGTACGACAAGTTCAAACTAAAGAATTTCAGCGAGTTGCCGAGCAACGTCACTTACGGTTTCTTCACACAGGAAATCATAGACGAAATCACTGGCAACCTGCACCTCGACAGCACCAGCCTCCCCTTCTTCCTC
Organism: Bacteroidales bacterium; assembly: GCA_017477425.1. Lineage (GTDB taxonomy): Bacteria > Bacteroidota > Bacteroidia > Bacteroidales > F082 > Limimorpha. Next base: position 84,679 of record JAFUVT010000024.1, on the reverse strand, counting down.
ATCGCCAACAACAACAGCGAGGTGGTCTTTGCCAAACAAGGCTACACCATTGGGCTTGGCGAACAAATGCTGAAGGTGATGGCGAAATTATGACTTAGATCCATCAATCCACCACATGCTGATAGAACGTTCCCTCTTGGAAGTTCTTGATGCCATCTTTCAGGAAGTTCACAAAGGCATCCTTATCAAGGTCGTAGGCACGAGGCTTCATCAGCAAATTGCCGTTGTGGTCCATCAGGCAGTAGTATGGCTGGGCATTAGTGCCGAACTTCGAGATTTGGAAGTCAGCAAACTTGCGGCCAATGGTCTTCTTTTCCTTGCCGTCGTAGGTGGAAGTGTACCATTCCTCCTTCGGAAGTGAAGTCTTGTCATCAACATACAACGCACAGATAATGAAATCGTTGCGCAGCATATCCTTCACGCGTGGGTCGCTCCACACGTTGGCCTCCATCTCGCGGCAGTTCACGCAGCCGTGACCAGTAAAGTCGATGAAAATCGGCTTGTTGGTGGCTTTGGCGGCGGCCAAAGCTTGGTCGTAGTCGAAATAGCCTTTCAGATTGTGCGGCAAGTGGAACAAATCGGCGTACTTGGGTTCTTCGGTAAAAGCTTCCGTAGCAACGGCTTGCTGCTGACCTTGCGGCGCCACAGCCATATTGGCGAACTTGGCATCCACATACTCGATGACCTTCTCGCTGTTCTCCTCGATGATTCTATTCAGATCAAAATCCAGGGTTTGTTTCGGCGGAAGATAGCCAGAGAGGGCCTTCAACGGAGCACCCCACATACCGGGAATCATATAGATGACAAAAGTGAAATCGATGATGATGAGAATGAGGCGGAACACGCCCAGCTCCTTGACTTCCTTCTCGCCCTTGAAGCGGATTTTGCCGAGGAGGTAAAGTCCAAGCAGGGCAAAGCAGACAATCCAAATGCCGAGATAGACCTCGCGGTCGAGCAGGTGCCAGTGGTAGGTTTGGTCGGCCACGCTGAGGAACTTGAAGCCCAGCGCGACTTCGATGAAACCTAACACGACCTTCACCGAATTGAGCCAACCGCCGCTCTTGGGCAGGCGCTGCAGCAGGTTCGGGAAGAAGGCGAAGATGGCAAACGGCAAAGCGAAAGCCACGGCGAAGGCGAACATCGTCACGATGGGTGCCCAGAACTCGCCCGAAGTGGATTTGATAAGCACCGTGCCCACGATAGGACCCGTGCAGGCAAACGACACCAAAACGAGGGTCAAGGCCATAAAGAAGATACCACCTAAATTCTTGGTGCTCTGCTTGCTATCACTCTTATTCACCATATTGCTACCCAAGGTGATTTCGAAGGCTCCGAAGAACGAAGCCGCGAAAATCATAAACACCAAGAAGAAGATGATGTTCGGCAGCCAATGTGTGGCCAGCCAGTTGAAGATGTCGGCAGTGACGCTGTTGCCACCCACCAGCCAAGTCACGATGATAATGATGGCAATGGGCAAAGTGTAGAGCAACACAATGAAAATGAAGTACATAAACGCCTTGAAACGACCTTGGGCCTTACTTTCGCCCTCACCGTGCATGAAGAACGACACCGTCATAGGAATCATCGGGAAGACGCAAGGCGTGAGCAATGCCGCGAAGCCCCATAGGATGGCTTCGAGAATCATACCCCAGATGTTGGATTTGGTGCCGGCATTTTGCTCAGGCTCAGCAGCTTCAATCACAGCGGGTTCCGAACCGTACATCAAATCGACATCCTCGGTCAGCGAGACGCATTGTCCGTCCTTGCAAGCCTGATAGCTGATTTCGCCCGTGATGGGGAAACTGCCGTCCTTCAGTTTGCGGAACGTCTGAGCAAACGAGGCCGTATTGGAAAACTCGACATATTCCACTTCAAAAATGTCGTCGTAAATCTTAGGGGCCTCGGTGAGGTCGCGCGCCTCGCCCACCGCCTCGAAGAACTCGGACGGCTGGATGTCGAACACCGTCGGCAAAGGGCCAAGGTCGGGCATCGTTGTGGAATAAATGTGGAATTGCGGGTCAATGGTGGCCGTGGCGACCAAATCAAACTCGTTTTCGTTGAGGTCTTCAATGGTGATGGTCCATTGAACAGGGTCGATGATTTGGGCTTGAACCCGCATCGGCATGAAGGCGACAAAGGCCATCAATAGGCAGAAAAACAGTCGTTTCATATTGATACAATTATTTGTTATTCAACATTTAAAAATCAAAATCTCATCTTAGGCTATTGCTTTATCATTTCTAAATATCACTTTTCCTTCTCGCTCTATGCTTTCAATCAAATCTGCATTTCGAAGCATAGAAAAAAGACTTAAATCCACAAAATAAGGCAGATACAAATCGTCAATCTTGGCATCAAGCAATGCGAGCTGAAGATAGGTTAAATTACTGCCTTTCAACGTAATATCTATATCCGATGAAACCCGATTTGTCCCCCGCGCACGTGAACCATAAATGATGGCCTCTTCCACTTCCGGGATGGAAGCCAATGCTTCGCGCAAGGCAGTAATCTCGTTTTGTTTCAGGCCAAATTCCATAGTTTTTACGATTGGGAAAACAAATCAACATTTTCATCAGACGACAAGGCTCTCATTTTGTCAAGAAAACTGACAAACTCTTGAAAATAAACATCTTTCACACGTATAACAACCTCAGCCGCTGTATCTTCATCATAAGTATGTGAAGTATCATTCCGCCTCTTTATCATCTCCATCCAAATGTCACTATGGACAATCAGATTGCTGTCAAAAGCCCAACGGATGGCATCTCGCGAGCCTGTAATTTCCTTGTCAACTCCTTGATATTCAGCATAACTCTTCATCAGCTTCCAAGCCAATTCAAAAGTGAATTCAAAGCGTTGAATCAAGCCATCCGCCTCAAAATCATTCAATTGCCTGACACTCATCACATTGACCACTTCGGCCAGCCTATGCAATGCCTTCTGGTAGTTGCTCAACTTTTGTTCCCACCTTGGAAGCGTTTTTTCCATATCAAGAGAATTTGCGGCAAAAATAGAAAAATTTCGCACTTCATAGCAAATTTAGACTGCAATAGTGCAAACAAAAACATTTTTTGTCGAATTCGTCACCTTGAAGCGGTCGTCAATGCGGTGCCCGACTACCCAAAGGATTTCGTTTTCGAAAGTGGTCAATATCCAAACGGATTCCTTTTGCGATTCCGTAAACCTATGATCCACAAAGAAATTGCTCAGTAATTTTGAGCCTTTCATACCCAAGGGATGGAAGCGGTCGCCGTGCCGCCAATGGCGCAAAACGAGTGGGAAACGGATTTTGTCGGCATCCAACATTGCGACATTCGACGATTTGTCAATGACGAAATCAGCGGTTTTTTCAATGGTCGAAAACCTTAGTGGCAAAGGCTTCTTGATGCACTCCTCCCCTGCCCCGATTTGGATTTCCTCGTCCACAACGGATTTGATTTCAGAAAGTTGCAACTCGTTTCTACCAATCACAAGTTGATGAGTCGGAGAATAATACTTGTTCCCAACACCGTTTTCCAACGCCTCAAAAATGAAATGACATTGGTCTGTATTAAAGCCGTATTGTCGCAACCATTCGAAAAGCAGTTGAAATGACAACATCGGCCCTTCGACAGGCTCAGGGGCCTTTGCTTTTTGAATGCTTTGGACCACACCATCACTCTTTACAATTTTCGTCAACTTTTCTTTCACCAACTCGCGATAGAGTTCGTTTTCCGAAAAAAGATGCGCCAGGGATTTGTACAAGCCTTGACGGGCCTCGGGCTGGAGTTCATCGAAAACGGGCATCAGTTGGTTGCGGATTTTGTTGCGCAAATAGAGGTTCTCGGCATTGGTATGGTCGTCGCGCCAAAGGATTTGGTTTTCAACGGCGTACTGATGGATTTCCTCCCGCGAAGCCCAAAGCAAAGGCCGGATAATCGCCCCGTTTTGCGGGCGCATCCCTTTCAGTCCGTTGAGGCCCGCGCCGCGCAACAAATTGATGAAAAAAGTCTCGGCTTGGTCGTCGGCATGATGCGCCACGGCGATTTTGTCGTAACCCAATTGCTGCCGCAGTTCCTCAAACCAAGCATAACGCAAATCGCGGGCGGCCATTTCGATGGAAATGCCTTGCCCAGCGGCGTATTTTTCGGTATCGAAATGCTTTACAAAGCATTGAATGCCATTCCTTTCCGCAAAATCACAAACAAACCGTTCATCGCCATCCGACTCCTCGCCACGCAGATGAAAATTGCAGTGCGCCACCACAAAATCCACCTTCGATTTCAGCAACAAGTCCGCCAAAACCATCGAATCGATGCCGCCGCTGAGGGCCAAAACGACTTTTTCGCCTTCGGCGATGGGGTTATACCTATTAATATATGCCTGGAATCGGTCGAGCATGGTCATTTCTTTTTCTTTACCGAAAAGCCAAAGCCTCCGATTTTCTCGCCAAGGCCATAATATTTGCCATGCGAATAAGCCAAAGGCCTGGCGTGGTTGAGTTGGAAGGCACCCGTGCCCTTGTCGATGAGTTTTTCCTCCGCGTTGACGGCCACCACCTCGGCAATGAACATGTCGTGCGAGCCGAGTTCCTTCACCTCCACCACCTTGCACTCGATGCTCAGCGGCGACTCCTGAATCAAAGGTGCTTTCACCACCTGCGCCGGCTCGGTGTGCAGGTGCATCTGCTTGAATTTGTTGTAGTCGCGGCCCGAGCGCACCCCGCACCAATCCGTGGCAGCGGCCAGTTCCTCCGTGGTCAGGTTGATGACGAACTCCTTGTTTTTCAGGATGATGTCGTGCGAATGGCGTTCCTTGCGGACGGAGATGTAGCACATCGGCGGGTCGGAGCAGATGGTGCCCGTCCAGCCGACGGTGATGATGTTATAGTTTTCCTCGCAGTCGCCGCAAGTGACCATCACGGCGGGCAAGGGATAAATCATCGTTCCGGGTTTGAAGGGAATTTTCATTTCAGTTGGCAGTTTGCAGTTGTTCAGTTAGCAGTTAGGAGTTCACACTCCGAGATGCTTTCGATTTAGGTGCAAAAATAACGATTTTTCCTGTCATCTTGCGGGAAACAAAAAAATCCCGTCCAAACGAGCGGGATCTTCCTTTTTTTACAAAATCTTCGCATTATATTGAGAACTTTTTGTATTTTTGCCAAAAATTCTCATTATGAAAATAATTGAACGCACAGATTACATCCAAAGAATCGAGAATGTGGTCGGAAAGGGTGAGGCTGTTGTTTTGACTGGCCATCGCCGTGCGGGTAAAAGCTGCATCCTTGCAAGTTTGGCTGAGCGCTGGAAAGATTGGGGGAACATCATTTTCATCGATATGGAAAACCCCGAACACGCCGACATCAAGTCTTACACCGAATTGCACGATTATGTGAAAACTCACTATATCGAGACGAAAAAAAACTTCCTGTTGATTGATGAAGTGCAGGAAATCTCACAATTCGAAAAGGCATTACGCTATTGGATTCGGCAAGATAATATGGCTGTTGTGGTGACTGGAAGCAACGCTGCGATGCTGTCAAGTGAAGTGGCGACAGTCTTTTCGGGACGTCATTTCGATGTGCATATCAACAGCCTCAACTATGCGGAATTCCTACAATTCAACTCGATAGACGATTCCGAGGAATCATTTTCATCTTATCTCCGCTGGGGTGGGATGCCTTTCTTGACGCAAATCCCGATGAAAGAGGCAAAAGTCAGGATGGATTATCTCGGCAGCATTTACGACACGATTTTTGTCAAGGACATCATCACGCGAAAACAAGTACGAAATGTGACTCTCATGGACAACCTTGCCCGTTTTGTCGCCGACAACACTGGTAAGATTTTCTCGGCCAACAGCATAGCGAAATACCTCAAAGGAAAGGAAAATGCGGTTTCGGCCAACACCGTAGCTGACTATATGGACGCTTGGTGCGAATCTTACATGATTGACAAGGTGAAACGATATGACATCAAAGGGAAACTGGTGTTCGAGCAGCAAGAAAAGTATTATTTTGAGGACATTGGCATACGGAATTATCTTAGCAATGACAAACGCAACATCGACATCGAAAAGATTCTTGAAAATGTGGTCTACTTGAAGCTGAAAAACAGCAGTTTCGATGTATATGTAGGCCAAATCAGCGGAAAGGAAATCGACTTTGTCGCCCGTCGTGGGACAGAAACTCTGTATGTGCAGGTTTCGATGACCATTACCAATGAGGAAACCTACCAACGAGAATTCGGCAACCTGAAACTAATTCGCGACAACTACCCTAAATACCTTGTCACCCTTGACCCCATCGCCAATTTGGTGAACGACAGCGGTATCATCACCTGTACGTTGAGGGACTTTCTCCTTCGTCAGTTATAACAAAAAAATCCGCCCAAACGAGCCATAAAAACACATAATTCTATTCAATTGTACAAATATGAAAGAACAAACCTTGTTTTGGTGTAAAATTTTATATCTTTTTCACCTTGTTTTGGTGTAAAATTCATATCTTTGCAAATCTTGTTTTTGTGAAATTGAAACTATGAAACGTAAGATTTACAATGAATTACTGAAATGGAAAAAAGAATGGAACGGAAAAACAGCCGTTCTGATTGATGGTGCACGACGTGTCGGCAAGAGCTATATCGTGGAAGAGTTTGCCAAAAAAGAGTATAAATCATTCATTCTCATCGATTTTAGCAAAGAAAACCGCCAAATCAATGCGTTGTTTACCGACTATCTCTCCGATTTGGACACTCTTTTCCGCCAGTTGAGCCTGTTGACTGACGTGAAACTCTATCCGCGCCAATCGGCAATCGTATTCGATGAGGTGCAACAGTTCCCGCCTGCCCGTGCCGCCATCAAGCATTTGGTGAAAGACGGGCGTTTCGACTATATTGAAACCGGATCATTGGTTAGCATCAACCGTAACGTGAAAAACATTGTAATCCCTTCCGAAGAAGAGCGCATCGATATGTTCCCAATGGACTTCGAAGAGTTTTTGTGGGCAATGGGCAAAGACGACCTGATGGACTATGTTAGGGATTGTTTTGCCGCTAAAAAGCCCTTAGGCGCAGCATTGCACCGCAAGACGATGGAGCTATTCAGGCAATACATGATTGTGGGAGGAATGCCGCAAGCCGTGGAAACCTATGTCAAAGAAAGGGACTTTGACCGAGTGGACCATATTAAGCGCAACATTCTCAAGATTTATCGCGCTGACATCAGCAAATATGCTACAGGTTACGAGCAGAAAGTAACTCGCATCTTTGACACCATCCCGTCGCAATTGCAGAAGCATGAGAAACGCTTCCGTATCGGAGCCGTTGAAAAAGGTGCGCGCACCCGCGACTATGCAAACGCCTTCTTTTGGCTCGAAGAGTCAAGAGTGGTGAATGTGTGTTATGCCGCCACCGAACCCAATGTAGGACTTTACCTCAACCGAGACGACGCCCGAATGAAACTCTATATGGCAGACACTGGACTGCTTATCGCCATGGCCTTCAGCGAGAAAGATATTCATCAAGGGCAACTTTACAAAAAACTGATGTTTGACAAGTTGGAAGTCAACAAGGGTATGTTGGTGGAGAACATTGTGGCACAAATGCTGCGCTCAACAGGCAACGGCTTGTATTTCTATTCCCATCCATCGCGCACTGCCGAAGACCGGATGGAAATCGACTTCCTCGTCAGGAAGCCCTCAATAACATCAAGGCATAACATTTCACCAATTGAGGTAAAGGCCTCGTCCCGCTACACCCTTTCGTCACTCACAAAATTCATCAGCAAATATGGCGAATATCTTTCCACGCCTTATGTCCTACATTCCTCTGACCTGATAGAGAAAGAAGGGGTAACCTATCTGCCTCTATACATGGCTTCTTGTTTGTAACCTCACAATAAAAAATCCCGCCCAAACGAGCGGGATTCTTCAGTTTTTAAAGTCGGCGCTTCGACAGGCTCAGCGACCTTAACTTAGTCAATCGTCCATGTCGAGCCGCTGTTCAGCAGGTCGTCCATGTTGTGGATCTTCGAGGCGGCCTTCTCATTGGCAATGACCTCTTCGAGGCTGTCGTTGAAGGTCGGGGCCTTCACGTCGCGGATGACGCCGATGGCGACGGGGAAATGAGGCGGCATCATGTGTGCCAGCATCATGTGGATACCCGTGTCCTCGGTGGTCTTGTCGTGGACGAGCAAGTCCTTCTCGGTGACGCCGTTTTCACCAATGGTGACGACTTCAAGATGGTTGTCCTTCAGCATGATACCCTTGTCGCGGTTCTTGCCGAAAATCAAAGGCTGGCCGTGGACGCATTTCACTTGCATGTCGTCGCGGACGTCCTTGCCGGTGATGTTTTCGTGCACGCCGTTGGAGAAAATCATGCAGTTTTGCAGGACCTCGGTCACGGCGATGCCGTCGTGCTTGTACGACTCCATGAAGATTTCGCTCAGCTCCTTCGGGTTGATGTCAACGCCACGGGCAAAGAAAGTGGCCTTGGCACCGATGGCGAGTTCGCCAGGATTGAACGGGTCTTCGTAGGTGCCTTGCGGCGAGGTCTTGGTCTTCGTGCCACGGAAGGTGCAGGGCGAGAACTGGCCCTTGGTCATACCGTAAATACGGTTGTTGAACAGGATCAGGTTGATGTCGATGTTACGACGGCAGGCGTGAATGAAGTGGTTGCCACCGATGGCGGTGCAGTCGCCGTCGCCAGTGATCATCCACACGCTGAGGTTCGGGTTGGCGAGCTTCACGCCAGTGGCGGCAGCGGCAGCACGACCGTGGATGCTATGGAAACCATACGTATTCATATAGTAAGGGAAGCGCGAGGAGCAGCCGATGCCGGAAACGACAACGATGTCTTCCTTCTTCTTGCCCAACTTCGGGAAAATGTCTTGAACGGCCTTCAAGATGGCGTGGTCGCCACAACCAGGGCACCATTTCACCACTTGATCGCTTGCAAAATCCTCTTTGGTCAGCATGACCTCTTGATCGATATTCTGATTTTCCATAGTCGTATTATTTTAAAAGGTCGTTAAACTTAGCCTCAAGCTCGCCGATGGTGAACGGCAGGCCCATCACCTTATTGAATTGCTCGCACTTGTACTCGGGATAGTTCATGCGCAAGTACTTGGCGAACTGACCGCGGTTGATTTCGCAGACCACGATCTTCTTGTGACCTTGCAGCACTTCCTCGGTGTTGCGCGGCAGCGGCATGATGTAGTCGAAGTGGGCGTGAGCGATGCTCTTGCCTTCTTCCATCAGCTTCTCGACAGCGGTACGCACCGTGCCGAAAGTGCCGCCCCAGCTCACCACGAGCAGGTCGGCGTTCTTGTCGCCGTAGATTTCCTGCAGCGGGATGTCGTTGGCTACGCGGTTGATCTTCTCCTCACGGAGTTCGGTCATGATCTGGTGGTTTTCAGGATTGGTGGACAAGTTGCCCTTGCCGTTTTCCTTTTCCAGACCGCCCACGCGGTGACGCAGACCAGGCGTGCCCGGAATGGCCCATTCGCGGCGGAGCCATTTCTCGTCGCGGCGATAAGGCATATAGTCGGGGTCGTTGGCCTTGGCCAAAGGCGGGGTGATGGTCGGCAGGTCGGCCATGCGCGGGATGCGGAACACCTCGGAGCCGTTGCCCAACGAGCCGTCGCTGAGCATGATGACAGGCGTCATATGCTCCATGGCGATACGGGCAGCCTCGAAAGCGGTGTAGAAGCAACCGGCGGAGCTGCGGGCGGCGATGACCACGAGCGGAGCGTCGCCATTGCGTCCGTAGAGGGCTTGCATCAGGTCGCTCTGTTCCATCTTGGTGGGCAGACCCGTCGAAGGACCGCCACGCTGCACGTCGATGACGACCAACGGCAGCTCGGTCATCACGGCCAGACCCAAAGCTTCGCTCTTCAGCGAGAGGCCAGGGCCAGAGGTCGTCGTCACGGCCATGCAGCCCGTGTAGGCGGCGCCGATGGACGACATGATGCCGGCGATTTCGTCTTCAGCCTGATAAGCCTTGACGTTGAGGTTCTTGTATTTCGTCAGTTCGGCCAAAATGTCAGTGGCAGGCGTGATAGGATACGAACCGAGGAAAATCGGGCGGCCCGACTTCTCGCTGGCGGCCATCAGGCCCCAAGCGGCGGCGGTGTTGCCCGTGATGTTGCGGTACTTGCCCTTTTCCAGGTCGGCGGCCTCCACCTTATAAGTATTGGTGAAGAGCTCCCAAGTGTCGGCATAGTGGTAACCGGCGTCGAGGACGGTGCGGTTGGCCTTGATCACTTGGTCCTTGCCTTTGAACTTGGTCTCAAAGTACTTGTAAACGGTGTCGAGTTCGCGGTTGAACAGGTACATCACGATGCCAAGGGCAAACATATTCTTCGATTTCAGCATCGATTTGTTGTCCATGCCGAAGTCCTTCAGGGCCTCCTTGGTGAGTTCCGAGATGGGGGCCTTGATGACTTGGTAGTCGGCCAGGGTGCCATCCACGGTCGGGTCGGCGGCATAGCCGGCCTTCTCGAGGGCCTTGTCGGTCATCGAGTCGGAGTCGAAGATGATGATGGTGCCAGGACGGAGCCAGCGCATGTTCGCCTTGATGGAGGCGGGGTTCATGGCCACCAACACGTCGCAGAGGTCGCCTGTGGTGTGGACCGGTTTGTGTCCGAAATGCACTTGGAAACCGCTAACGCCAGCCACCGTGCCTTGCGGAGGACGGATCTCAGCCGGATAGTCCGGGAAAGTGGCGAAGTCGTTTCCAGCAAATGCTGTTGAATCCGAAAAAAGATTTCCGGTAAGTTGCATACCATCGCCCGAGTCGCCCGAAAAACGGATGACGACGTGTTCAAGGGCTACAACCTTACTTTTTGCTGTCATGATTATTGAATTAAGTTATTACTTCAATTGATTGATTTCTAATAGATTGACTATTTCGATGTTTTCATCTCAATGATTCGGCAAAAGTAAGCAATAAAAAGGTGCAAACTGACAGAAATTCGTTTTTTATTTTCCTCTTGAGCACAAAACGATTTCGCAATTGATTATCAACACATTGCAATGATTTCTTATTTAGAATGTGTAAAAATTTCAAATTTGAGCGCATTGGAATGAAAGTTGTAGTATTTTTGCGGCTCGAAAACTCAAAACAAAACTCTAAAATTAAAAACATTATGGCTTACAAAATCACAGACAGCTGCGTTGCTTGCGGCACATGTATCGACGAATGCCCAGTGGGCGCTATCTCGGAAGGCGACATCTACGTCATCGACGCTGATGCTTGCGTTGGTTGCGGAACCTGCGCCGGCGCTTGCCCGAACGAAGCAATCGTTGAAGACTAATCAAAAAGAAATGAAACTGCATTAAAAGAGAAAAAGCCTGCCAAAAACAGGCTTTTTTTGATTTTTTTGCCGTTTTTTGAAAGTTTGGCAAAGTATTTGCTATTTTTGCCACGGTTCTTTGAAAAAAAACACTTTAAATCAAATAACTCAAGTTTAACTAAACACATTAAAAAATGAAGAAATTAGCTTTGGCACTTGCGTGCCTCGTCAGCGTTGCTTTCTTTGCAAGCTGCACCGACCCGGTTGAAAATCCTCAACCCTCAATCCAAGTCCTCCAACAAGATGGTTACCTTCAGAACGGTGATGTCGTTGATGTCAACTACGACGAACTGACCATGCCCTTCGGCTTTGTCATGGCTTCGAACAACGAAACCAACAAGGCTTTGAGCCACCTGAAGGTTGACGTGGAAAGCTTCGACCTCGAAGATGCCAGCCTTGGCGTGACCAATTGGGCCGACAAGGACATTGAAGGCACGAGCTACACCTACGAAGATGCCATCACCTTCCAACTCCAAAGAGACCTCGTTGGCAGAACCGTTATCACTGCCATCGTGACCGATGCCGCTGGCGAAACCGCCACCGCCACCATCCAAGTGAGCTTGAACGAAGCCGCCCAACCGCTGACTGTCAGAACCTTCACTTGGAACAGACATGGTGGTGAAGATGGCACTGGCCTTGATGAGTTTGGTCTGAAATGGACGAGAAACCTTTCCAAAGCCATCTACGCCATTATCGAGCCCGTTGACGGCGCCATCCTCTACAGATTTGACCCCACCGATTGGGATGCCACTACCACTGACGTTGAAAAGGCTGCCCTCTTCAGCGAAGCCACTCCTGCCGATCCTCAACAATGGAAGGAATTCAACGTGGCTGGTGCTATGACGCAAGAGTTTGACGTTGTTTTGGGAACCGCATACAATGGTGAATATCACCTCATGCACATCACCAAAGGCACCTACTATTCCTTCAAGGGCACTGACGCCACCATCACTGGCGAAGCCAAATAAGGAATCTCTTTAACAAAAAAAGGTGCGCCGATAGGCGCACCTTTTTTTTATTCCGCCAAGGCGTGGCTAATCTTCCGGTTGATTTGCAGCAGGCGTTTCTCGTCCAGCTTCACCACCTTGCGGTCGTAGGTCATCAGACCGTTGAGCTCGGTTTCGCAGTCGGTGGTTTGCGTGTAAACCGCCGCCGAAAAGCCTTGGAACACCATCTTATACAATTGCTCGGCGTATTCCACGTAGGTGTCGGTCACTTTTTCCTCCGTGTCGAATTCCACATAGCCCCAGCCTTGGTCCTTCACCCATGTGTGGCCTTCGATTTTCCTGCCGATGCCGCCATATTCGCCTAATACCGTAGCGCGGGTCGGGTCGTAAAGGAACATCTTCGGATCGGGATAGTGATGCACGTCGAGGATGTCGCCGCACTGGTAGAAATTGCCGCCCGAGGCCGGATTGACCAAGCGCGTCGGGTCGAGTTTCTTGGTCATTTCCACGATTTCGAGCGTCTTGAACTGGCCCCACGACTCGTTGAAGGGCACCCAAACGCCGATGCAAGGCACCGATTTCAGGCTGTTGATGATTTCCGTCCATTCCTTTTTATAACATTCCTCCGATTCAAGCGTGCGCAGGCTCTCGGGGCCTTGGTAGTATTGCGTCGTCTGCCATTCGGGGCCGCGACCGCCGCTGGGCATATCCTGCCACACGATGAGGCCAATGCGGTCGCAATGGTAATACCAACGGGCAGGCTCCACCTTGACGTGTTTGCGAATCATATTGAATCCTAAGTCCTTGGTTTTCTGCACGTCGTAGGCCAAAGCTTCATCGGTGGGCGCAGTGTAGAGTCCGTCGGGCCACCAGCCTTGGTCGAGCGGGCCGTAATGGAAAATCGGGAGGCCGTTCAAGGTGAGGCGGACGATGCCGTTTTCGTCGCGCTGCGTACCGAAACTACGCATCGCGAAATAACTGTTCACCGCATCAACCACTTTGCCTTTGCGCAACACGCTGACTTTCATATCATACAGAAATGGATGGTCAGGCGTCCAACGCAGGAACTCCTCAGGCATATTCACCTCCACGGGCTGCCCGTTGATGGACTTGCCCGTGGCGACCAACTGACCTTCAAACGACACTTCCACTTGATAGAGATCGTCCTTCGTCGGGTTAGAGAAATTGACCTCCACGCTCACCGTAGCCTTATCGAAATTGGGCGTTGTGACCAGATTCTCAATGTAATCCTCGGGCACCGACTCCAGCCACACCGTCTGCCAGATGCCCGTCACCGATGTATAGAAAATTCCCCTCGGCTTGATGACCTGTTTGCCATGCGGGATATAGCTGGTGTTGGTCGGGTCCCACACGCGGACGACCATCGTGTTTTGCTTGCCTTGCAAAGCCTGGGTGATGTCGAAGGTGAAAGGTGTGTAACCGCCTGTGTGCGAGCCCACTTTGATGCCGTTCACCCAAACATCCGTCATCCAATCGACGGCGCCGAAATGCAGCAAGACGCGGCCGCTTTTCCAGTTGGAAGGCACGGCAAAGGTCTTTTGGTACCACAAAGCATTGTCGGGTCCAACCTCCATCTGCACGCCCGACAGCGCCGACTCGATGCAGAACGGCACGAGAATGTCGCCCTCAAACTTCTCGGGGCACTTCTCCCCTTTCGGCGTGATGGCGTATTGCCAGAGGCCGTTGAGGTTTTTCCATTCAGGACGCACCATCATCGGGCGCGGATACTCCGGCAGGGCGTTCTCGGGCGAGACCTGCGAAGCCCATTCCGTCTTGATTTTGTCGCCAGCGGGCGCGTATTGGGCGAAAGCCATAGTTGAAACCAACATTGATAAAAGTAAAAGTTTAATTTTCATAGTATTTTTATTTGTTTCTTTGCTCAGTCGGCGTTTCGACAAGCTCAACGACCTTCACTTTCTGACTTTCAAAGGTCCCTGAGCTTGTCGAAGGGCCGTTTATTCATCATTCATTTCCTTCATAAACGCATCGCAAGCCGCCAACAAACCATGCACGGCGCGCGGAAACAATTCAGTCATATTAGGTTCGGTATCAAGTTGTTGCTCGTAGCAAAGCCACACTGATGCCCCTTTCTCCTTCCCGTCTTCGTAATCGTAAAGGACGGCTTTCACCACCTTGAAATTCCAGTTGATATTGTTGCAAGCCATAATCGCCTTGGCAAAATGCTCGTCGGAGACATCATACATGCCAGGCAGGATGAGGCGAAAAAACATCGGGTCGTCGGCATCTTTCCACAACAGGAAATTCCATCCTTCCACATTGAAATTCAGGCCCAAATCGCTCTTTTTGGTTACAACGCCTTGCGATTTAAGGTATCTCGACACCAGCCCGCCGACAGTCATCACACTCAATTTTTGTTGAAACCAATGCGGGTCTTGGTGGAATAGGTCGGGTTCTTGTATTTCAGCACGTCGACGAGGATCTTCTGCGAAATCGGGACATCGTTGTAGGCCGCCGTCATCGCCGCCTCGTTCACCGCTTCCGTGATGTCGCCCGCGTTGAAGTCGTCAGACATCTTGGCCAACTCGTCGAAATCCAGTTCCTCACAAGGGCGGTCTTTCAGGTGGTCCATGAAAATGTCCTTACGCGCCTCAAAATCAGGTTGCGGCACGAAGAACACGCGGTCGAAACAGCCGATACGCATAATGCTTTGGTCGATGAGGTCGGGGCGATTGGTGGTGGCCACCACGAGGATGCCCTTCTTGGAACATTCGTTCATCATCCCGTACAAGGCCGAAATTTGCGGTGTCACATTCTCCTCGCCTTCGGCATTGGGATTGGGCGCCAAAAACTCCAGCTCGTCAATGCAGATGACAAACGGAGCCTTGATTTCGGCGGCATCGAACACGCGCTGCAGGTTGTCCAAAACGCCTTCCTGGTAGATATGCCCCATCTCGGGACCACGGATAATCGTGTAGTTGAAGCCCAATTCCTCGGCGAAACTATTCAGCACCAAGCTCTTACCACATCCGGGAGGACCATACAGCAACACGCCGTTAATGGCTGGCAAACGATATTGTTTCGCCTTTTCAGGATTCTGCAAGGCAAACAGAACCTCCTTGCGGAGTTGTTCTTTCAGTTCGTCGCGACCCGTCACATTGTCGAAGCCGCTGCCTGAACCTTTCCTGAAAGTAATGACCGGTCCGTTATTCTCTTGATTATCATTGCTATCTGCGGCAGGCTGCTCTGGGGTTTCCTCCGCAAGTTGCGGCATCAGTTGTTGCAACAGTGCCTGTGCAAATTCAGCAGCCGAAGCAAAACGGTCATCGGGTTTCAGCGCCAAAGCCTTCAGGAGGATGGCTTTCATATAGTCAGGAATCTTCACCTCATCGGTCTCGAGCACGAGTTTGCGGCTTCTGGCTTTCCTGATGGCCAACTTGAGCGCCAGTTTGTCCAACGCCTTGTCGCCTAAATCCACCTCCCACGGCGACTTGCCGAAAATCAGGTAGTACAGCAGCGCGCCGGTGGAGAAAATGTCGCTTTTCACGGTATAGACCGAGCGGAAAGTCTCGGGCGCGCGGAAGAACGGCATCAGGTCCTCGACGGGGAAGGTCGGGCGGCCTTTAACCATATAGGAGATGTGGCCCAAGTCGATGATGGTCGGCATCAACATTCCGTCTTCCAGTTCCTGAAGAATGATATTGGACGGATGTATATCGTTGTGTATCAACGCACAGGAATGGATAAACGCCAATCCCGACAAGACACAAAGCGTGATTTGCACGGCATCTTCGAGGTCGAAACGCCCATCTTGATTGATGGCTTCGGTCAGCAAAACGCCGCGATAGAACTCCGTGACGAGGTAATGATAACTCGCATTGCCTTTTTTCACCTCGCCGTTGTCGACATAGCGGACGACATTGGCGTTTTCCTCCTTGTTGAGTTCCTTGCAGAGCTGGATTTCATAGACTTCCTTGCCCTCGAAAAGTTGCTCGCGCGGGATGCTGCGGAAGTCATAGACCTTCATGAAATACATCATATCGTCCGGGCCGAGCACCGTATATGACTCAGCCACAATACCTTTCTTTATGAACGAGTTGATGACATACTTGCCAATCTTCTCCCCTTTCTTGAATGTTTGCATAAGCGTTTACAGTTTTATGCGTCGATATTCGCGTAAGTGGCGTTCTGTTCGATGAACTCGCGGCGCGGACCCACTTCGTCGCCCATCAGCATGGAGAAGATGTGGTCGGCCTCCATCGCGTTCTCGATGGTCACTTGGCGCAGGGTGCGGTGTGCGGGGTCCATGGTGGTTTCCCAGAGCTGCTCGGGATTCATCTCACCCAGACCTTTGTAGCGCTGCACATCGTAGCCGCCCACGGTGCCGTTCTTGGTCAGTTCAGCCATGGCCGCAAAACGCTCGTCGTCGGTCCAGCAGTAGCGAATCGGCTTGGTGCCGCGTTTGATGAGATACAAGGGCGGCGTGGCGCAATACACATAGCCGTTCTCAATCAGTTCACGCATATAGCGGAAGAAGAAGGTCAGAATCAGCGTGGTGATGTGGCTACCGTCCACATCAGCATCGGTCATGATGATGACTTTGTGGTAGCGCAACTTCTCGAGATTCAAGGCTTTGCTGTCCTCTTCCGTGCCGATGGTCACACCCAAGGCAGTGTAGATGTTCTTGATTTCGTCGCTGTCGAACACGCGGTGTTCCATCGCTTTCTCCACATTCAGAATCTTACCGCGCAATGGCAGGATGGCTTGGAAGTTACGGTCGCGGCCTTGCTTGGCGGAACCGCCTGCGGAGTCACCCTCGACGAGGTAAAGCTCCGTCTTGGCTGGGTCGCGGTCGGAGCAGTCGGCCAACTTACCCGGCAGGCTGAAGCCCGCCAAAGCACCCTTGCGCTGCACCTTTTCGCGAGCGTTGCGCGCCGCTTGGCGTGCTTGGGCGGCCAGCGTCACCTTGTCGAAGATGGTCTTGGCTTCCTTGGGATGCTCCTCCAAATAGTCAGAGAGTTGCTGTCCCACGATGGAGTTGACGATACCCATCACCTCGTCGTTACCGAGTTTGGTCTTGGTCTGGCCCTCGAACTGCGGTTCCGGCACCTTCACTGAGATGACTGCCGTCAGGCCTTCGCGGAAGTCGTCGGGCGAAATCTTCACCTTCTGTTTCTCCAGTTTTTCGAGCAGACCGCTTTTCTCAGCGTAGGCATTGAACGAGCGCGTCAGGCCCGAGCGGAAGCCTTGCAGGTGCGTGCCGCCTTCGATGGTATTGATATTGTTGACATACGAGTGCAGGTTTTCCTTGTACTCGTCGTTGTATTCCAAAGCAATCTCGACCGGCACGCCGTTCTTCTCGCCCGTGATGGAAATCGGCTCGGGGATGAGTTTGGTGCGGTTGGCATCGAGGTAGTCGATGAAGTCGATGAGGCCGTTCTCGGAATAGAAGGTCTCGCTGCGGAACTGGCCGTTTTCGTCGGGCTGGCGCTCGTCGGTGAGCATAATGGTGATGCCGTGGTTGAGGTAAGCCAACTCGCGCATACGGTTAGCGAGGGTGCTGTAGTCGTATTCCGTGGTTTGGAAAATCGAGCCATCGGGGGTGAAGGTGATGCGGGTGCCGTTTTTGTCGGTCGTGCCCACCACTTTCACATCGTAGAGCGGCTTGCCGCATTCATATTCCTGCTTGAAAATCTGGCCTTCGCGATAGACCTCGGCGGTGAGGTGAGTGGAAAGCGCGTTGACGCAGCTGACACCCACACCGTGCAGACCGCCAGAGACCTTGTAGGAGCCTTTATCGAACTTACCGCCAGCGTGGAGCACCGTCAAGACGACCTCCAAGGCCGAGCGATGCTCTTTGGGGTGCATTCCCGTGGGGATACCACGGCCGTTGTCGAGGACGCTGATGGAGTTGCCAGGCAAGATGCGGACATCGATCTTGTCGCAATAGCCCGCCATTGCCTCGTCGATGGAGTTGTCCACGACCTCATATACCAAATGATGCAAGCCACGGAAATGGACGTCGCCGATGTACATAGCCGGACGTTTGCGCACGGCCTCCAAGCCTTCAAGGACCTGGATCTTACTGGCACCATATTCTTCGCTTGCCAATTCTCTTTTTTCTTCTTCAGTCATTTTTGGATAAAATTACGGTTTTTCATTTAAAGATGCAAAGATACGGTTTTTCTTGATACGCGCAACCAAAACGTAAAAATTTTGTTTTGCACCAAAAACGGCTCTACAAGGCTAAAAACGGGCAAATTTCGGATATGGCCGAATTTTTGCGCACGCAGGAAAAGAAAAACCCCTTCAACGAGAAGGGGCTTTTCGTGTCGTTTAAGGCCTTTTCAGAATCTCAGCTTCACCCCGGCGAAAAACTGAATCCCCGTGACGGGATAATTGTAATACAGTTGGTACTTCTGATGCGCCACATTGTCGAGCAGGGCAAAGGCCGTGATTTGGTCGTTCACCTTGTAATCGGCACCGAGGCTGAGGTCGAGGACATCTTTCAGTTTTTTCGGTCCCCAGCCCATCCAATTTGGGTCAGAATCATCCTGTATCAAGGCATAGCGCCCGCCTTGGTAAAGGAAAGTCGAATTGAAAGAAAGCTGGTCATTGAGGGCATAAGTCAGTTTCAGTTTGGCCTCTGTCGTCGGGCGATACCAAGCGTATTCTTCAGTGGTAGGCTTGCAGTTGTTGTAGGCGAAGCCTAAATCAGCGGTGAAGCTGTTGCGCAACTTGACGCGAGCATCGGCCAAGACGGACACGGTCTTCGTTTCGTCGTAAACCAAGTCAAACTTATTGGCAATCACTTTATTATCGAAAAATTCATAGTTCAGCATATAGAACAAATCATTGTCGGTATGGCGATAGCGCACGCCCAAATGCAAATCAACGATTTCGGCGATATTGGTGCGCACGCCGCCCTCAAAGCCGAGTTTCACATTTTGCGTCCTGAAAGCCCCAAAACTATGGTTTGGCAAATCGTTGTAGAAAAAGAATGGATTTTCTTCTATTATTTCACTAAATCTCAATATTTTACGGCCACCATTCAAACCTGCATAAAACTCCAATTTCTTGTTTAAGACAAACAGGCCGCCGCTAACATCGGGACGAACACCCAAAAAGCTGTCTTCAGGCAAAACCCGAGTAGCACCATCCAACTTGACACCCAAATGCAGACGATAAAACTCGTCTTTCATCTCAAAATATGGATTGACCTTGAAGTAAACCCGATTCTCCAAAGCCCCATCTGGCGAGAAGTTATCATACTGAAAACCCAGATCCAAGCCCACCTTTTGCGGATGATTCTTGTCACCCCACCAGTTTTGGGTGTAACCGAGACCATAATCCAACCCAACGAAGTGTTCCTTTGCGCCAAACTTATCGAAAGTGTATTGATAATCAATCCCTCCCGAATGGCTCAACTCGCCCACGCGGGTCGAAGTGGAGGCCAAACCGAGATGCGCGCCAATGAAGTTGTAGGTCTGACGCGGACAGTATTGCTCAATCTCTGCATCCGTCAAAGGCGTCTCCTCCAAATTGACGCCATAATAGTGGTACATATCGTTCTTGTAATAGACTCCGCCATCCACTTGGAAGCCGTCGAACTTGCTCGTCGTGAGGTTGACCTCGAAGGCGTTGTTCATATAACCCGAAGGCGCGTAGTCCTTGATGTTGAGCCACGACGAGTTGTGCTTCACGCCCACGCCGAGGCCCAAGGTCTTGGTCAGCATGGAGTTGTGCTTGTAGAGGAACAACGGCGAAAGGCGCGTCCCGACGCCAGCCATCAAAAAGTTCTCCGTTGGGGTGACCAACTTGTCGTTCTTGGCGGCATAGCCCGTTGGGGCGATTTTCTCCAAGTCGAGGGCAAACTTCTGGTTGGCTTCCTTCGGGTTGACCTCCGAGCTGGGGAAGGCATACGAAGGCTGCGGCGTTTCGGGGTTCAGCAGGAGTTTGTCCACCTTGTTCACTTTGGGACGGTACTTGCCCTCCACGGTCACTTGTTCGTCGTGCTGGGCCGTGGCGGTGATGGCCATGAGGGCCAGGGTTGCTATGAGGATGTGTCTTTTCATATTCGTGTTGTTAGGTGCAGGGACTGACGTCGCCTGCTTACTGACATATCGCCCCTACGGGGCTTTTTATTCGATTGCCGTTTTTGCCGGCAGGGGTTTACACCGCCTGCCTATTTTGCTGTCGCCCCAACGGGGCTTGGGTTAATCCATCTCTATAGGTTCGATGCCGTTGCTGCTGCCTACCTTCGGTTCGAGGCGTTCCACTTCGGCGAGTTTGGCGCGGGCTTCTTGTTTCAAGTCGTTGCCTTTGTAGTTGTCGATGACGCTGCGCAAGGTTTCCTTGGCCTGGAAGAAGTTCTCCTTGGCCACATACACGTCCGCCAAGGCGATGAACGACTTCGCGACCCAATAGTCGTAGGCCGAGAAGTTGTCCGAAAGGTCGAAAATCTTGTTCTCGGCTTCGTCATATCTCTTCAGCTTGATGGAAGCCACGGCGGAATAATAGGCGCTCTCGGCGCCATATTCCGACTTGTCGTTGCGGGCGCTCTTGTCAAGTTTCTCAATGGCGGCGTTATAGTTGCCCTTCTCGAAATACGACTTGCCCACGATGTGGTTGATTTGGTTCACTTGCTCATTGGTCAAGTCGCGGGAGACGCGCAGGTCCTCCCCCATTTCGATAGCTTTGTCATACTTGCCGAGGAAGAAGTTGCTCTTCATACTGCCTTCCAGGGCTTCCAGACGCTTCAGCGGTTCCTCTGTGATGCGCGACAGACGCTCATAATACTCGCCTGCCTTGGCGTAGTTGCCCTTCTGGTACTCGATGCGCGCCATCTTCAAGAGGGCGTTGTCGGTGTAGTCGTTGTCGGGTTGCGCCAATATATAATTAAGGTGTGTGACGACTTGGTCCTCGGTGCCCACCTTTTCGGCACATTCAGAGGCATAATAATGGGCTTTCAGCGCATATGCTCCGTTGCGGAAATTGTCGAAATAGTATTGCAACGCAGTCTGAGCCTGCTGGTAGCGACCGTCGAGATAGAAGTTTTCCGCATTGGCGAAGGCCAGCGAATCCTGTTGCGTCACCTTCACTTGGCCGCCGTTGGCGTTGACATAACCGAAATACTCATTCAGCTTGTTCTGTTCCATGTAGATGCTGCGGATGATGCTCAAGGCCTCACGCGACTCGTCGGTGTTGGGGTAGGTCTCCACGAGGTTCTTCAGGTTCTCCAAAGCCTTGTCGTACTGGTTGTTGTTGTAGTAAATCATGCCGACCTTCATCATCGCCTGGCGGGTGTAACTCGAGCGCGGACGGTCCTTGATGAGCCGACTGAAATTGGCGATGGCCGAGCGCTTGTCGCCGTGCACGAGATAGGTGTTGCCGATTTCAAACAAAGCCTGGTCGTAATAAGGCGTACTCGGATAGGCCTGTATGAGGTCATTCAACATGGATATCTTCTTGTTCACGTTGCCCTTAGCGCCATAGCAAAGGCCTTGTTGGAAAAGGGCATAGTCGATGTTGCGTTTCCCAACGCGGGTAGCAAGGTCGTAATAGTTGATAGCTTGGTCGTAGCTGCGTTCCATAAAGAAGCAGTCGCCGAGGCGGATATAGGCATCGGTCTTGAGGTCGTTTTGGCTGTCGTCGACCAGACGGATGAAGCTACGGAAATGCTCCTCGGCAGCACTATAATCGGGCTTTTGATAATAGATGTAGCCCAAATCGTAGTCGGCGAGGTTGTATTCCGGCAAGCCTGAGGCTCCGTCCATCTCCTTGAACTGGGTCAGATATTTGTTGGCTTTCGCATGGTCGCCCAGCTGGTAGGCCGACTCACCCATCCAGAAGCATGCCGCCGCCTTGTTGGCCGCCGATTGCTTGCTGTTCATGATCTTGGAAAAATACACCTGCGCCTTGTCGTAGTTGCCATTCTGGAAATTGTCGATACCCGTCGAATACAGCAATTCGTTGTACACGGTTTGTAGTTCTTTGCTTTTCTTCTTCATGGCTTCGAGGCGATTTAAGGCTTCGTCGTTTTCCTTTGCGTTGAGCAGCAGATAAATGGCCATCTCTTCCGCTTCGGCCTTGCGCTCCGACTTGGGATGCTCGGCGATGAAATTATCGAGCAGCCCCACCGCCTCGTTAAACGGGTCGGCCCCTGGGATAAGGCTCAGTTTGGCGTAATCGAAGAGGGCTTCTTCGGCAAGTTCCTTGTCGAAGCCAGCGGAATAGGCGTTGTAGAACGCGCTTCGGGCGTATTTCAGTTCATCCGTCTTGGCATAGCTTGAGCCAAGGTAATACGAAGCGTATTGCGCCAAGATGTCGTTGTTGCCCGCAATCTTTTGCAGGTCGGCGATGGCATCCTTGTAGTTGCCCTTCATCATCTTGCTGACGCCCATCTGGTAATAGGCCTCGCGCGAAATGCCACGAGTGAGGTTGCGAGTGTAAATCTGATAGTATTCTAGGGCTTTGTCGTAATTCTTCTGTTGGAAATAGGCATCGGCCACGATTTGCGCCATCTCCGACTTGCGTTTCTTGTCAGCTTGCTGGATATAGGCCGGTCCTTCCTCGATGACGGATTGGTAATCGCCTTTGAGGTAGTCGATTTGCATGATGTAGGCCGGTACCACCTTGGCGTAATCGGAATGGCTACGCAGGCGGCGGAAGTTGTCCAAGGCCTCGTTGTATTTCTCCTTGACATATTGGATATGAGCGTAATAATAGCGCGATGATTCCTGATATTTGCCTTCGTTCATCATCAAGCCGTGGAAGAGCGGCATCGCCTTGTCCAACTCGCCCGACTGGAAATAGGCATAGCCCATGTTGAACTGCATCTGCTGCGCCTCGTCGGTGGTCAACGAAAAGGCATCGGTCTTTTCATAGATGGCCAACGCCTCTTTGTACTTTTTGTTTTGGAACAAGTTATTGGCATAAAGGAAGTTGGCATGCTTCGCCCAAGTGCTGCCTGGGTTGTCGTTCACGAATTGGATGACCTTGGCGGGACCGTCGGCGTGACCGAGATACATCGCGCTGACCGCCTCATAATACTGCGCGTCAACGCAACGCTGCGACTTGGCGTCGCCCACTTTGGCACGATATCGCTCGAAGGCCGACAATGCCGCGCCAAATTCCTGGTTTTGGAACAAGACGACACCTTCATTGAAAAGGGCCTCAGGCTCGTAGGCTTCGATATGCTTTTGTGCTGACAATGAGCTGGACAAGAGGCAAGCCGCCAGCATTGTCAGAGTGATTTTAAGTCGAGAACTCATACTTCGAAATTTTTGACGAAAATACGCTTTTCTTTATTTGGTTCGGCAAAAAAGTTCAAATTTCGTGCCGAATCGCTCTTTGAAAACGCTTTTAGGGTGGTTTTATTATCGTTTTTCGGCGCTTGGCAAGCAAAAAAGCCGTACTTTTGCCGCTGGATTCGGGTTCTTCAGCCGAAGATTAATAGGGAATCCTGTGAGAATCAGGAGCTATGCCCGTAGCTGTGAGTCCACAACGAGGTTTGCGGCATTGATGTCACTGATATTCGTTATCGGGAAGACGCCGCCGACTGGACCAAGCCAGAAGACCTGCCCGACTCCGTATGAACGACTTTCGGGAACAAAAGTTTGTGAAATATGAAGAAACAATATCAAGCAGTTACGGCTGAAGAGGCCGTCAAAGTCATTAAGTCGGGCGACCATGTCCACATCAGCTCGGTGTCGAATGTGCCGCAATGTTTGGTCAAGGCCTTGTGCGACCGCGGTCGGGCCGGCGAATTGAAGAACGTCTACATCCACCACCTGCACACCGAGGGCGCCGCGCCCTATGTCAATCCAGAGTTTGAGGGCATCTTCCAGCACAACGCCTTCTTCGTGGGCGCCAACGTGCGCGAAAGCGTGCAAAAAGGTCTGGCCGACTACATCCCCGTTTTCCTCGGCGAGACCTCGAAACTCTACCGCGAGAAATACATCAAGTGCAACGTGGCGATGATTCAAGTGTGTCCGCCCGACAAGTTCGGGTATGTATCGTTGGGTTCTTCCGTCGACGCCACCTTGGCCGCCATGGAAAGCGCCGAGTTCGTCATCGCCGTGGTCAACAAGCACGTGCCACGCACCTTTGGCGATGCCTTGGTCCACATCAGCAGGATCAACGTTTTCGTTGAAGACGACTCTCCCCTGCTCACCGTCGACATGCCCGAGCCTACCGAGGTGGAGAAGACCATTGGACGCTATTGCGCCGAACTCATCGAGGACGGTGCCTGCCTCCAGATGGGCATTGGCAGCATCCCTAACGCCATCCTCTCGTGTCTCCACAACCACAAGGACATCGGCATCCACACCGAGATGTTCAGCGACGGCATCCTGCCTTTAATTAAAAAAGGTGTCATCACGGGCAATAACAAGAAACTCGACAAGGGCAAAATCGTCTCGACTTTCGTGATGGGCTCGAAGAAAATCTACGACTTCATCGACGGCAACCACGAGGTGCTGCTGAAAGACGTGGAATATACCAACGACCCCTTTATCATCGCACAGCAGCCCAAGATGACCTCCATCAACTCAGGCATACAGATTGACTTGTCGGGGCAAGTGTGCGCCGACTCATTGGGCGAGCGCATCTATTCGGGCGTAGGTGGCCAGATCGACTATGTCTACGGCTCGTCGCGCTCAAAAGGCGGCAAGGCCATCATCGCCATGCCTTCCACCACGCGCAAGGGCATCAACAAGATTGTGCCCGCCTTGGACTTGGGTTCAGGTGCCGTCACCACGCGCAACCACATCCATTGGTTCATCACGGAATACGGAGCGGTCAACCTCTACGGGCGCTCGTTGCAGGAAAGGGCCAAGCTCATCATCTCGGTGGCGCATCCGCAGTTCCAGGAGATGCTTGACGAAGCAGCCTTCAAGCGGTTTGGGCCGCATTTTCATTATTTGTGGAATAATTTGTAATCGGGGGCGGCCCTTCGACAAGCTCAGGGACCTCGGCAAAACTGAAAAAGCTAAGGTCGTTGAGCTTGTCGAAACGCCGACCCAAAACTCAATAGTCCTATGTTCAAAAGCATCAACTTCGTCGAAATCTTCAGCTCGTTCATCGTCATGGCGGCCATCATCGACATTTTCGGTTCCATCCCGATCTTCGTCAGCATGAAAGAGCAAAACAAGACCATCAAGGCGGGGCAAGCCTGCCTGACGGCTTTGGGACTGTTTTTGGCTTTTTTCTTTGCGGGCGACGCCTTGCTGAAATTGTTCGGCATCGATGCGGCCTCGTTTGCTGTGGCGGGCTCATTCGTGCTGTTCATCCTCGCCGTCGAGATGATCCTCGGCCGTGAAATCATCAAGAACGACGGTGGCTCGGGAGGTGCCAGCATCGTCCCCATCGCCTTCCCCTTGATTGCCGGTCCCGGAGCGCTGACCGCCCTGCTCTCGTTGCGTGCGGACTATGCCGTCGTCAACATCATGATCGGGTTGTTGCTCAACATCGGGTTGGACTATCTCGTCATCCGCATGTTGGACAAAGTGCAAAAGTTGCTCGGTCCCAATCTGATCTTTATTCTGCGTAAGTTTTTCGGCGTCATTTTGTTGGCCATTGCCGTCAACATGTTCGTCAACAATATTTCCGTGATTATCGCCAACGTGACGAAATAATCCGTATCTTTGCAGTCGATTTGTGGTGTCCCCCTGCGGACTCAATAGGGAATCGGGTGCAAATCCCGGACAGTTCCCGCTGCTGTGTTGGCCAATCGCTTGCCATTATGTCACTGAAAGACACAAACTTTCGGGAAGGCGGCAGAAGCGAGGCCTCAGTCAGAAGACCTGCCTCAAGTCGTGAAACAAGGCTTCCGGGAATTGGAGCTGGGATTCTATTTTAATAAGGTATGCCCTACCGAGGGCGTTATCTTCATTTTAGGCATTCCAACATTTTTTCCGAAAGTTTTTGGGTAATGAACTTTATGTCAAACCTATAAACTTTTGTATTATGTATTCAAAATTCTTTACGCGATTATTCCTATTGATGGGAATGATTGGAATGTTTTCGGTTCCTTTGCGAGCCGAAGAAGTGCAGATAGGGTCGGGAACAGACCAACAGCCATGGCTTCCCAGCCATTCCTACTTCAAGTACTCTCTGACACAACAGATTTATACTGCCGAAGAGATTGGTGGAGTTGGCACTATCAACAGCATCGCCTTTTTCAATTCAGGCTCAGAGAAAACACGCACCTACGACATCTACCTTGTCAACACAGAAAAAAGTTCATTTTCTGGGTCGTCCGACTGGCTTTCTGTCTCTTCCAATGATTTGGTCTTCAGTGGCAGTGTGACCATGACAGAAAACGCATGGACTACAATCCATTTTTCTTCCGCATTTGATTTTGCAGGCGATAACTTAGCTGTTGTTGTAAACGACAAGACAGGAGGTTATTCTAATGGCATGTCATGCCTAGTCTTCACTCCTTCTGGCGACCAAGGAGTGGTATCGCTTTATGCTTCAAATGACGGCAGCAACTATGATCTGTCCAATCCAGGAAACGCATCCGGAACGGTAACCTACAAAAACCAAATCATTCTAGATATTGACATGGCTTCTGTCACTTGTGCCAAGCCCAAGAGCTTCAATGCAGCTGGCATTACCGCTCACGAAGCCACATTAACATGGCAAGCTGGTGCCGAAGGCCAAAGCAACTGGGATGTGTATGTGACAACAGATGCCACAATCGTTCCAGATGAAAACACTACGCCCACCTACCAAGTCACAGAATGCACGAAGGCTTTGAATAGCCTTGAAACACAAACCACCTACTATGCATTTGTCCGTTCCGCTTGCGGCGGCGATGATGGCAACAGCAAGTGGGCCAATACGAGTTTTACCACCACCCGCGAAGCCTTAACCATTGACGCAGAAAACCCTTACACACAAGACTTTGAGAACAATAATGATTGGACGTTAGCCAATGGCACCTATGTCAATCAGTGGTGCTGGGGCAGCGCCACCAACAATGGTGGGGCGAAAGCCTTGTACATCTCTGACGATAATGGTGCGAGCAATAATTACTCACATTCAGCACTCGTGGTTTACGCTTCAAAACTGTTTGGCTTCGCCCAAGGCACTTACACCTTCTCTTTCGATTGGAAAGCAAATGGTGAAAGCTCTTATGACTTTCTCCGTGTGGCTTTGGTTCCTGGAGACAAAACCTTTACTGCAGGAGGCTCTTTACTTTCTGGAGTCACTGCAAGTACTTTGCCCGACACCTGGATTGCGCTCGACGGTGGAAGCAAACTCAACCAAAGCAATGATTGGCAAACCAAAGTAACCGAAACCGCCCTTTCGGGCACCTACACCATGGTCTTCCTCTGGCGCAACGACGGCGGCGGCGGTTCCCAACCCCCTGCGGCCATCGACAACATCAGCATCAGTCTCTTGACTTGCCCGAGACCCACCAACCTGACCGCGAGCAATATAGCAGCGCGCACCGCCATTCTGGCATGGAAAGAAAACGGCACTGCCAACGGTTGGACGCTTCAGTATGCCACCGATGCCAATTTCAGCACAAACCTTGTGGAAATCAGCGAGGGGTTCACTGTAAACGGGAGTTATGCTGGCTATGGTTTGACCGGCCTTAGTGGTGAAACAAAGTATTACGTTCGCGTAAAATCCAACTGCGAAAGCTCGTGGAGCGATGTGATTAACTTCACCACAACAGCCACCTGTGTTAAGCCTACCAGCGTGACGGCAAATGACATCACCGCCTACAGTGCCGCCATCGGCTGGACCAACGGCGAAGAAGGTCAAGAGGCCTGGGAAATCAGCTATAGCACTACCACGCAGTCGAACCCTGAGAATGGCACCGTCATTGCCGCCAATACCAATCCGTATACGCTCACTGGATTGACTCCCGAGACTTCCTATTATGTTTACGTGCGTGCCAATTGTGGCGATGAAGACGGAATGAGTGCTTGGAGCAGTTACAAATATTTCACTACTTTGGCCACCTGCATCCAGCCGACCAATTTGACCGCGAGCAATGTCACTTCGTCAACAGCCACCATCACATGGACGGCAGGCGAAGCTGACCAAACTGCTTGGAATCTGCAATACAAGAAGTCGTCGGACAACGAATGGACATCGATTTCAACGGATGCCACCACCTGTAACCTCGAAAACCTTAGCCCCGTTACCACCTACAACGTACGCGTACAGGCCGATTGCGGCGATGGCGATTTGAGCCAATGGACTAGCAATACCAACTTCACAACAGAATGTGCTGAATTGACGCTTCCTTACACTTGCGACTTTGAAGGCGCAGTTGAAACTTCTCCATATTCCAGCTATCCCATGCCTAAGTGCTGGTCACGGATTGTGTATCAATATGGTTCATACTCCTATTCCTATTATCCTTATGTATACGACTACTCGTCATATGCACATGGTGGAAGCAAGAGTCTGCGCCTGTACAAAACTTCTGCTTCAGCAAACGAAACAGCAATATTGCCGGTCATTGACGACATTTACCAAATGAAGGACTTACAAATTAGATTTTGGGCCAAGTCGGGTTCAACCAACCAATCAATCATGATAGGTGTGATGACCTCTCCGACCGATGTGAACACCTTTACAAAAGTGGCAGATGTGGAAGGCATTTCGTCGAACTACACAGAGTTTACCGTCACCTTAGAAAACTATGAAGGCGATGGCCGCTATATCGCCATTAAATGTGGAACAAGTAGTAATAACATTTATTTTTACATTGACGACCTCACGGTGGAAGAAATTCCTTCATGCCGCATCCCCACGGAACTCGATGCGACCGTCAACAGCGCAACCGAAACCACTTTGACATGGCAAGCTGGCGGTGACGAAACCAATTGGGAGCTTGAAGTGACCGCCGAGGCCAGCGGCATTTCGCAAACCATCCAAGTCAATGGAGAGCCCTCCTATTTATTGTCGACGGCACGTGCGACAACCTACTCGGTCAAGGTTCGCGCCAACTGCGGCGATGGCGACTTCAGCGATTGGACAGACGTCGTCACTTTCACCTCAGACTGTGGAGTTATGCCCATTGACGCAACGCATTCCTTCGTCGAAGACTTCGAAAACGTCGGGACTTCCGACTTCCCGCCCCTCTGCTGGAACAAGTTCAGTCACGAGATGTCAGGTTATACCTATTGGTATTTGAATTCCAACAACGGCTTAGGTTCAAGTGCAGCCTTCAGTTATTGGAACGAAGGTTATGCTTTCTTGGTATTGCCCAAGATGCACATCAATGGCGATGCGACACTCACATTTGACCATCTCATCGGCAGCGGCACTTACAACGAAAGCTGCTCAGTTGTGGTCTCAACTGGAGAGATGACCTACAACGATTTCAACCAAACCATTTGGGCTGCCGATGGCAACAATTTGCCTTCAGGAAAAACAAACGCCACGGTTTCGTTATCGGACTTCAACGGTCAAGACCTCTACGTTGCCTTCAAATTCAAAGGTTCAGGCACCAGCGGCTGCACATGGTATGTCGACAACGTCCAAGTCCATGTTGGCGAAATCTTCACTAAGGACATCACCGCCTACACTGCAGGCAGCAAAGACCGTTATTATCTTATCGCCTCACCTATCGGTGAAGTGAGCCCCGAGAATGTGACGGACATGCTTTCAAACAGCTACGACCTCTACCGCTTCAACCAAAACCCGACCCTCGCGGATGGTATTGGCTTGGAATGGGAAAACTATAAAGCCGAAAGCTTCAACCTTGAACCTGGCAAAGGCTATCTCTATGCCAACAGCCAGAATGTCACGTTGAAGTTTACAGGGGTGCCTTATAGTGGCAACAGCATAGTAACCTTGACCAAGACAGATGATGTTGAATGGTCTGGCTGGAACCTCGTTGGCAATCCTTTTGCCCAAACGGCTTATATCACAAAGACATTCTACACCATGAATGATAATGGTTCCGAGGTTATTGCTGGCACTGGCAACAGTATTGAAGTCATGGAAGGTGTTTTCGTAATTGCCAATCAAGATGGCGAGGAAATGACTTTTGGCACTACGCAACCTGCCAAACAGAACCAGCAGCTTGTCGTCAACGTCACCCACGACCGTGGTGCTTCGACAGGCTCAGCAACCACTATCGACCGTGCCATCATCCGTTTTGACGAGGGTCAACAGCTGCCCAAGTTCCAACTGAACCCGAACAGCACGAAGGTCTACATCCCGCAAGAGAACAAGGACTACGCCATTGTCTCCGCCGAAAGCAACGTGGGCGAACTGCCCGTCAACTTCAAGGCCGAAGAAAACGGCGACTACACCTTTACCTTCTCCAACGAGGAAATCGCTTTCGACTATCTGCACCTCATCGACAACATGACCGGTGCCGACGTCGACCTGCTGGCCCTTCGACAGGCTCAGGGACCAGCCAGCTACACCTTCGAGGCCCGCAAGACCGACTATGCCAGCCGCTTCCGTCTGGTGTTTTCCACCAATGGAAACGCGAATGGCGACGACGACATGTTCGCTTTCTTCAGTAACGACAAACTCGTCGTCCTCAACGAAGGCAAGGCTGCTTTGCAAGTCATCGACGTGATGGGCCGTGTGCTCTACACGGAGCAAATCAACGGTAACGCTGAAGTCAACCTCAACCAGCCCGCCGGCCTCTACATCCTCCGCCTCACTAATGGCAACGACGTGAAGGTGCAGAAGGTGGTGGTGAAGTAACTATGGCCTATGGCCAATGGCCTATGGCCGATGGCAGCGCCAACTGTTGGCGTGGGCCATAGGCCATAAGCCATAGTAACAACAAGCTAAATACGAAAACAAGAGTTAGAAATATCAAATAAATTGAACATACGATGAAAAAGTTAGCACTGACAGCAACCATCATTCTCGGCCTCGCCACCGCTACTTTCGCTGACCCCAACGGCGGCGGACTGTTCCAACGCGGCAACACGCCTGAACAACCCAACGGCATGCGCGAAAGTGTAGGCGGTATCGTCCCCACCCCCGGGCTGCCTAACCACGGCGCGACGACCAACCAAGACGCTCCCCTGGGCAGCGGCATCGCCGTGCTCTTGGGCCTCGGCGCCGCCTACCTTGTGGGCAAAAAACACAAGGATCAGCAATAAGATACTTTTTTTCTTTCATATTGTTGACCGGTGACAGGTTTCCTGTCGCCGGTTTTTTTCATCAGAAAGGGCAGCCCGTTGGGACTGCCCTCACTCACTCAAAAATCTATATATACTGAATAACAGTTCATTGGATGATAAGCTTACGTGTGCATCGCTTGCCCTCAGTTATCATGGAAACCAGATAGGCACCTTTGCCAAGCGTACCCAGGTCGAGCGTCACCGACGGGCTCTCGCTTTGCCCTTTCAGTATTGATTGCCCCATCATATCGAAAATCTCGAATCTGAAATCCTGGACGTCCATGCCAATCGTGACTTTTCCTTGGGTCGGATTGGGATAAAGCACGACAGACATCGCGTTCTCATCGATGCTTTCCACTTGTCTCAGAATGACCAGCACATTGAAGTCGACATACTGTCCATCGCTTGTGGCACGCAAGACAAGGGTAATCTCTGCATTTTCATTTTGTAGGCGTGTCAAATTCAAGACTTTGTTCTCGATGACAACCGACAGAAGATTCTCGCTCGGATTGGAAACCAAGCTGTATTCGATCAACTCGTCTGGGTCGTCATCATCTGTGACCACACCGTCAAGAACCAGCTGATAGGTCTGTGGGAACTCGTCGAGCGTGATCTCCTTCAACGGTTCGACCACATAAGGTGGCATGTCGACAGGGGTCACCTCGCCATTGAAATCGTCCATGCAGAAATACGCCGGCGTAATCATGCCGCCATAGTTCTGTTTTGTGGATTCGAGGCTGAAAGAAATGCTGGCCACCTCGCCCAACGGGCTGAGGTCGAACCATTCCCAAGTGTCGAGGATGTAGTCGTCCTCGGGATTGTCAAAACGATAGTCGGCAAGGTAGAAATCCAATGTACCCACCGTTTGGCCGTTGGCGTTCTTACCTGTGGCGGTCAGCTTGAACCAGTCGGGATCGGTGCCCGTCGGTCCTCCGAAAGGCGTCACGGAATAATCGCCTTCCAGCATATTCTGGTAAGCCCAAAGGTTGTTGGTGACATAACAACCCGTCACGGTATGAGGCTCACCGTCAGCGGCATAGACCTCCGTTTGGGCACCGTAGGTATACGCCACGGCATATTGCGAAGAGCCATCGCAGCCGATTCCAGTAACGGCGGTGTACTGCGCTCCCATGCCCGTTTGGGTCAAATCGGTATGGTTGGAAGCCGTAAAGCCGCCCCAAAAGTATTCGCTATAATAATTGGTGAACAGCCAGCCGTGGCTCAGCATCTCGTTGTCGCCTTCCGTCCCTTGCCAATAGCCATTAGAACCCAGCTCCACATCCTCAAAGTCGGCGACATCCACATTGATCGCGACCTCGTTGCCCGAAACGCTGACCGGCATATCCACATGCTTGCCATTGCTCGTAGCGCGAATCACCAAGGTCTCTCCGCTGAAAGCATTGGGAGTCAAGCGATTCACAGTAAGCATATCGTTTCCGTCAATGGAAGCCGAAATCACCGAGGGGCACGACTGCACCGTGATTTCGATGAACTGGTTGTTGTTGTCGGGATCATCGAAGGTCTCGCTCAAGTCGAAAGTGAAAGTTTGCGGATAATCGGTAAAGACGATCGGAGCCAGCGGATTCTGCACCACGGGCGGCAAGTCTTCGGCAATACACTCCACTGAAAACGAAGTCTCTACGGTTTGCCCGTTGCTTTCTGCCTGCAAGGTAACCGTTGTGCTTCCGCCCGCGCCAAGCAAACGCTCGACCAGCAGGCTGCGGTTGTTCAGCGTCACGCCGACCAAAGTCGGATTCGTGTTGGCCACCACGCTGATGACGATGTTCTCATTCGGGTCGTCGGGGTCATCGAAAGTGTTGGTGAGGTCAACGGTTTGGTTGGCAGGGAAAGTCTCAAATAAAATGTCGCTGATGGGGTTAACCACGACGGGCGGCAGGTTGGTGCCACTCTCGTACTCATCGGCACCGGCACAAGGCGTGTTGGAACGGTCCTCGCCATCAATGTCGGTCGTCACATAATCCAAAGGATGCGCCACGGTGAGGCCGTCGGCAGCGGTGATGTGCAAGTCGTTGCTGCCGACAAACTCGGGCGTGCAAGTTTCCGAATGGGAGTCGAAACCCGTAGCCGCCGTCCAATCACTCAATGTGGCGCAGTCGGTTCCCGCATAGATGCCGACATTGCTACCAACGAACGAAACGCGATTGTAGTCGCAAAAACGATTGGCTGAAGCATTGTTGAAGCGGAAAACATAGCCACTCGTCTCGTTGACAAACAGGTTGTTATAGGCATAAAAATGTTCCCAATCCTTTTGCACAAAGAGGTTGCCGCCCGAGCCCGAGCCGCTGATTTTGGCCGTGTTGTGGGCAAAATAGATGTAGTCGCAATCGGCATTGTCGAAGGAATAGCACCAGTTCGAGGAGGCTCCCGTTTGCAGGTTGACGATGTTGTTGCGGATGATAATTGGCTCGGCAGCCGAGCCCGTGCAAGGACGGATTTTCATCACCGTCGCGTATTTCGTTGGGTGGTTCACGGTCATCACATTGTTCTCAATGAGGCAGTTATAGCGGCAGCGGAACACATCAATGGCGTTGTAGTCGGTGTGGGTGTCGTTGGCGTTGTCGATGATGTTGCCGCTCAGCGTTACGTGGTCGGTGAAGGTGGCGTAGATGCTCTTGCTGCATTGGTTGGCGAAGGTGCAGTTTTCCACCACCAGGCCGTCGTTGTACTGGGTCATATCAGAGCCTTGGTAATACAAGCCGATGAAACCATTGACGAATTCGCAGCCCACGAATGCGTTGTCGGTGTCCATCCAGCCGCCAGAGATCCTGTAAACCAAGTTCTTGTTGTTGTCGGTATTGCTGGCATCGGAAACGCAACCCACGAAACGCACATTCTCGAAGCGGTCGTTGCTCAGGCCGCCGCGAAGGGTCACCACGATGGCCGTGTTTTCGGAAGTGGAGGCCAAGGTCATATTCTCGAAGGTCACATAATCGGGGCCGTCGAGGGTGAGGGTGCTGTTGTTGGTGTAGCCCGCATTGCTGGTCACCACGACTTGTTGGTTGTCGGCACCCATTCCTCTGAAAATGACGCGGTTGGATGCACCAGTACCACTGATGTTGTTAAGGGTGACATACTCCTCGTAGGTGCCAGGAGCCACCTCGAAGACGACTTGGCCCGAAACGCCCGCCGAGAGCGCCGATGCCGCCGCACTGAGCGAGGTGAAGTCGGGATTTTGTGAAGCATTGGAGTTGATGGTGTAAGTGCCTGACAGTTGAGCACTTGCAAAAGTCGCCGAAAGCAGCGACAGGAACAAAAGAAATGTTTTTCGCATAACTTGATGATTATTACGAATTTACCACTACTGCAAAACCGTCGCAAGAAACGATGCGTAATTGCCGCGTTTAAGCGTCGCCCTTGTTCCCGAAGGCTTGCAATGAATTACCTGTTTGGCAGGTCTTCTGACTCGCCCGAGTCTGCCGCCTTCCCATCCGGATGAGCCAGGACAGTGGCTTGGTTTGGCAGACCTTACGCGGGCTTACAGCAGCGGGCACTGTTGCCGATTTGCACGGCATTCCCTTAACCAAAACGGCTGCAAAATTACGGTATTTTCTTGACTTGGGAATCGGTCGGAGCACAAAAAACGAAACAGGGACTCAACCGATGGGGATGGACACCCTGAAAACAACGTTCCGCCCCATATTGAACACGCCGCGCCGACCTGTGACGACATTCAAATCGGCATATTTCAGTCGGCTCAGATGGTCCTGATAGCAGACATCGGTCAAATTGTCGACCATCAAATGGAGCTCAGCGATTTTCTTGCCTTTCAACAGCACATCGCTACCCGCCGAAAGTCCTAACAAGAGGTAGGACGGGGTCGTCGTCTCGGTGCCGTAGGCCGAAAAACAATGGTCTTGCCGCCAGTACCAATCCGCTTGGATGGCGACATAGGCATTGTTGAACACCTTGGCGTCGTGCGACAATTCATATTTCACGTCGGCCGAAAGACGCGGCGCCGGCGTCATCGGCAGGTAGCGCATCTCTTCAGGTTGATGCAACAGCTGCGCGTTGACGTAGGAGAAGCTGGCCCCAAAGTGCAAAGCGTGGAAAGGATGGAAGTCCAAGCCTGCCTCAAAGCCCCACAACAAGGCATCGCCTTGGGCATATTCAAAGGTCATCAAATCAGGCTCGATTACGCTGTCGATGCGATGCAGGTAGATGTAATCCTGAATGCGGTTGGCAAAGAAAGCTCCTTGCAGCTCCAAATGTTCCGTGGCAAAATCGAAGCCAAAATCCGCCTGCCAGCTGGTCTCGGGACTGAAATTGCGGTTGCCAATCTCATAGCGCAAAGAGCCCTCGTGCTCGCCGTTGGAGGCCAATTCGCTGATGTTGGGCGCACGATAACCACGCGCCAAATTGATTTTCAGTCCGATGCGCTCGGTGAGTTCGTAAGTCGCGCCAACGCTACCCGTCACGCCGTTGAAATGCCGCTTGAAGTCGACAAATCTCTCCTCGCCTTCTTCCGTCAATCCTTTCGAGTCCAAATAACGATGATCGAAACGCAGTCCGCCACTCAAGTCCCAGCGATTCAGCGACTTGGAAGCCGTGGCAAAAACGCCTACATCTACTAAGCCATAATCGGGAATGAGGAACTCTTCACCTAGATTCAGCGACTTCTGTCCCATACCGTTCAAGCCCGTTGAAAACTTCCAGCCAGCCCTTTCCTCGGTGACATAACGGACGTCATAATTCAAAGTGTGCAGTTGCAGATACATCCCATATTCGTCCGCCGACTCCTCGTATTCCTTGCGTCTATTCTGCTGATAGCCAAAGACAAGCTTCAAATGTCCCGAATTCAGGCCCACAAAAGTCTCCGAAACCGCCTTGTAGTGGTAAACCCGCTGATAAGGCAAGCCGTGACAGTAGGTTTTCTCCTTCTCGCCCTCGGAAGCCAAAGCCCCCGTCAGCGTGTCGCGCTCACCCTCCACGATGCTCGGATTGACGTTGTAATAACCGAATTTCAGATGGGAATAGCCCCATTCTCGCATCAAGCCCAACTTGGCCGAGAAGGCACGTTCATCGAACTGGGAATTAGGCACATAGCCATCGTAGCGGTTCTTGTAGGCGTGGGCGTGTTTCTCGCTGTAGCGCGCGTCCCATATCAAGCCCTTTTGGTTGCCCGCCAAATTGAACGAGCCACCCAAAAGCCCGTTATTGGTTTGATATTCAGCATTTAGATTTCCCTTGATGCTACCTTCGGGCAACACAGGTTGGCTCTTGAACACCAACACGCCGCCCATAGCATCCGAGCCATACATCAGGCTGGCGGGCCCTTTCAGGATTTCCACCGTGCCCACTTCGTTGGCGTCGATTTCGATGCCGTGCTCGTCGCCCCATTGCTGGCCTTCCTGCCTGATACCGTCGTTGACCACCACGATGCGGTTGTAGCCCAAGCCACGAATGACGGGCTTCGAGATGCCGCTTCCCGTGGTGATTTGCGCCACGCCAGGCTGACGGGCGATGGCATCAATGAGATTAGTGGAAGGCAATTCGCGCAACTCCTTCGCTTTCAGGATGGTAATCGGCATAGGCGACTCTTTCATCTTCATATCGCCCAATGCGCCTGTGACCATCACTTCTTTCAATTCCAAATGCCTGAAAAACATATCAGTAGAGTCAGGCAAACTCTGGGCTGCCATCGGCAATGTACACGCCAATGACAAGCCTAACAATAATTTTTTCATTATAATAGTCTTGTTATTAGATTTGTAAATTCAATAAGTTGATTTCCATAAATTTACAACAAGACTGGTGGAGCACGCAATGAAGGAGTTTGGCCTGTGACCGAAAGTTTCAGCGCCGAAACAAGCTGTTCGGAGGCCTTCATTTCAGTCAAATTGACCGACAGCGAAACTGGAACAGCTTCTTTGTATGGAAGTTGCAAGAACTGGCATAGCAGGCAGTCGCTTCCATCCAACTCGGTAGTTACAGCCTCGGTTTGATTGACGTTAGAGTTCGGCAATGGAGCCGTATGCACATGAAACGAAGCCACCAACAATATTGGCAGATAGACTGCCAACAAGAAACAGGGCATTATTTTCTTGCATCTCCTCATAATTCGGCCGCAAAATAACGACTTTTTTTCGACACTGAGATTATCCTGCGGAAAAGAAATCCCCAAAAAACGAAGGAAGTCCCGCTCGTAAGCGGAACCTCCTTATAGCAACGACCCAGGCGAATAAGCGGGATTCTGTTCCCCTTGCGGGGCGACTGTCATTTCTCTAGGCCTGCGGTCGCCCGCAGGCTCAAGCGCCCTACCCTGAGACGACGGACGAGCAGCCCTCTCGAAGCCCGAAGGCTTCAGTGTCTCTATACTTGGACTTGCAGCCCATAAGGTTTACCTCGGCGGAGTGTCGCCACCCGTCGCGTGAGCTCTTACCTCGCGTTTTCACCCTTACCCTTCGACCCTTCGACAAGCTCAGGGTTCAGGGCGGTATGTTTCTGTGGCACTTGCTGTTACCCTTTCGGGCACCTTCCTGTTAAGAAGTATGGTGCTCTGTGCTGTCCCGACTTTCCTCGCGCCGGCTTTCCCGACCCGCGACAGTCTGCCTGAATCGCGGTGCAAAAATAGGGAATTTTTCGATTGGGTGATTATTATTATTGCCAAAGCATCTCCTTGTCCCAATCCTGCACAAATCCCATTGCAGAAATATCCACATTCGGAAACTCAGCCAATAATGACTTCAATCTCAACGAGAAACTTGTTGATGGATTAACGGTACGAAGAAGATATTGCATGATACACAAAACATAATAGATACGGTCGGAACGCACGGCAGAAGACAAAAATGCAAATGTCGTCTTTCTTGGGAATAACGGCTGAATGCGCAGCGTCTTGTTCCACAATCTACTATGATGAGCACAGATATTTCTTACATAGACAATACTATGCAACCAAGACTCGAAAACGCTATCACTCACCCCATAAAAATTGGCAATTTTACGCTTCGTCAAATTGGGTTTCAACAACTTGAAAAGCATAGAAAGCGTGCCGAAAGATGATACCTCCAAAGTCATCCAAGCAGGTGGATATGGGTCTGAATAGATACTCTTGAAACGCAGTATTTGGTCTTCATCACTTCGATCCAATTCCGCTTTAAGGTTGACCAATGTCGCGGCATGTTTGGTAGGATTTGAAAAATTGGCACTATCCGAAAACCAGTAAATGCCTGTTTCATCGGCAAGTGTATATGCCATCTGAGTGCGGATAGACACTTCTATCTTCTC
This sequence comes from Bacteroidales bacterium, assembly GCA_017477425.1. Classification (GTDB taxonomy): domain Bacteria; phylum Bacteroidota; class Bacteroidia; order Bacteroidales; family F082; genus Limimorpha. The sequence continues at coordinate 46,050 of JAFUVT010000024.1, read as the reverse complement.
CAACTCTGAAGCGACAAGTTTCCGCAAACAGCTGTCAAACTTATATAATTCAAAAGCCTGCTCAAAAGACGCACCCTTTTTAAATGTATGCAACATCTTATCATCCATCAGAGGCATCAAATAGCTTTTCATACGGAAATAACTCACATGCCGTAGCGTATGCAAGGCTTTTTGTTCATCGGCAAAAGCCAATCCATTACTTTTCAGCAATGCAATTTGTTGATTGAAATTCAGCGGTTTATCAGAATATCTATTCATAATGGGACAAAAAAAGACTTACCCTAAGCGCGCTGTTCTTGCGGGAAGCGGGGTAAGTTTGTTGCTGCAAAGATAGAGCTTTTTCTTCATTCAGCAACGATTTTTTTGGGAATAAATGAAAAATCTACGATATCATAGTTATTCACACCGCCTGCCTACAAACGCTGTCGCCCCTTCGGGGCTGGGCATCATCATTCCTTCACGAACTTCCCTTTCAGCAACTCCCTATCCGCACTATAGACGCAATAGAAATAAATGCCTGGTTTAAGGCTCGAAACGCCCACCGTGAGCACATTGCCCTCGCCACGGATGATGCGATCCATGCAAATGCGCCCCAAGGCATCGACAATCTGTATGCGGTTCTCATCGTGTTTCGGCAAGCCCGAAATGTCGATGTTCAACTCATCCTTGGCAGGATTGGGATAAGCCATAGCCTTTATCGCTTCCTTTGGCAATTCCTTTACGCTGCAAGGAATGGGGTTGAAGTCCTCGCGATTCATTTTGATGAGCTTGCTGGATCTATGGCCATTATTAACAAAATATGTTAATAAGCCGACAAGGCATCCCCCGTCCACCGTTGGCAGGACGAAACGACAGGACGCTTTGTCACCATACTCTGGTTCGATAAATTCCTTCCGCCCCAGCAGCTCCATGTCAGTGTCGTACAGGCATACGCTCCCGTGGCTCTCTCCACCTAATACTGTGTAAAACCATGACCCTCCGTATATGGTGGTGTCGTTGGCGTATGCCATGCAACGGTCTGATGATGATTGTATGGCGGTGTCATGTTTGTGGTAAACCCTGTCCCAGCGGTCGAAAGTCCCGTCAAGGCCGACCTCTGCCATACCAATAGTCCACTTGGTGTATTCCCCATACGGCTTCATATCTCCCATTAACAATAGTCTATTGTCGGAAAGCCAATGGTCGGAATAGGAATACACAAAACTTTCACGAAAGGCAGGGGACAAAATGAATCCGTCCTCATAGTTGAAGTCGTGGTCGTACATCAGAAGCGAATTCTTGTTGTTTAGACCTGCGCAAATCACAACGATGCCATCATTATTAGGATTTTGCAGTAATTTGTAACAATCATAACCATACATGGTTGCTTCCGGATGGGGCTGTTCCGCGGTGACGAAACGGCATGACAAAGTGTCGGCGTTCATATCGAAACGGTAGAAACATGGTTTTGTCCCTATGATTTTCGGTTTTTAATGATTTAGGCTATTAAAAATCAAGATTTTGCAAAAATATATTGCTTGATTTTGTCCTTATGATTTTTGGTTGCAGGCACGGCAAAATCGTTGTTTTTCGGCAAAATCCGTCAGGATTTCCACCTCCGCAAACCCCATTTCGCGGCACAGAAGCAACATCTCCTCCCCCATTCGCTCGTTGATTTCGAACCAGACTTGGCCTTCGGGCGTCAGTTGGTTTTTGGCCAAGGTCAGGATTTGGCGGTAAAACAGCAGCGGGTCATCGTCGGGAACGAAGAGGGCGTTCTGCGGCTCCCAGTCGAGGACATTGGACTCCATCGCGGCGCGCTCGCTGTCGCAAACGTAGGGCGGGTCGCTCACCACCCAATCGACGGGCTGGAAAAGTATCTCGGACTGCGGGTGCAACACATCATCGAGGACGAAATGCACCTTGGCGGCGTTGCGCTCGGCGTTTTCCCTTGCCGTGGCCAAGGCCGCCTCCGACACATCGAAGGCGAAGACTTCGGCCTCAGCGAAATGCTTCGCCAAGGCGATGGCAATGCAGCCTGAGCCAGTGCCGATGTCCCAAATGCGGATGGGCTTTTCCTTGGGCAAGGTCGTGCAAATGCGCTGCACCATCTCTTCGGTCTCGGGACGGGGAATGAGCACCGAGGGCGACACCTTAATTAATAGGTCGCCGAAATGCGCCACGCCCGTCACATACTGAACCGGCTCGCCCGCCAGCAGACGCTCAACGGCGGTTTTCAGTTGCGCATACTGGAACTCCTCGATGCGCAACTCCGGCTCCATCAGTTGCCTTTTCAGGTCGATGTCGAACAGGTCTTCCAACAGAATGCGCATCAGCTGCTCCGCCTCGCGTTGCGGGAAGGTCGCCGAAAGCATCTCTATGAAATGGCGTTTGGCCTTTTGTAGATTAAATCCGATCATGGGGCAAAATTAGGCAAAAACTCCGTATCTTTGCCGAAATTTATCGAACGCATTAATGCGGACGCATGCGATGCGTCCCTACAACAACGATGATTTACCTCATTCTCGCTATATTATGTTCCACGGGCGTTTTCGTCGCGATGCGCCTCTTTGAGCGTTTCCGCCTCGACAACCACCAGGCGCTGATGTGGAACTACGTCTTCGCCACGACCACGGGTTTCCTGATGTGCAAGCAGTTCGACACCGTGCCGCAACTCGTCGCCGAGCCTTGGTTCGGCCTCTCGCTGGTGACGGGCTTCTGGTTCATCTTCACCTACCTGCTGATGGCCGCTTCCACGCAACGCTCTGGCGTGACGGTCACTTCGCTATCGAGCAAACTCTCCGTCGTGCTGCCGACGCTTGCCGGCGTGGTGCTTTTCCATGAAACGCTGGGATTGGTTCCCGTTTTGGGCATCGTTTTGGCTTTGGTGGCATTGGTGTTGGTGGTGGGGGACAAAGCCTCGCCGCACATAGATTCCAAATTCGCACAAGCCCCTGCTAGGAATGACATGCACAGCGAGGCTTTGCCAAGAAAGAATTGGCTACTTCCAATTCTCATTTTCTTCGGTACGGGTACGGGTGACATCTTGATGAAACTCACCGAACAGCGCAACGCCTCCGACGACATGGGCTTCATGATCGCCTTCATCTACCTGATTGCCATGCTTTTCGGGCTGGTTTTGGTTAGTTTCGACCTCATCCGAGGCAAATCGAAATGGGCATGGAAGAACGCCCTCGGCGGCATCTGTCTGGGTGTCATCAACTTTTTTTCCACCTATTTTGTCTATAAATCAATGCGTTTGTTCGACAATGTGGTGCTCTTCCCTGTCTACAACATCGGCGTGGTGTGCCTCACCGCCCTCGCGGGTTGGCTGCTTTTCAAGGAAAAGCTGACATGGAAGAACTACCTTGGCCTCGCCATTGCCATCATTGCCGTACTTCTCATCACCGCAAAACCATGAACGACGACACCTACAATATGTTATCCGCCCCAGGCGAAGGGCTTTACAAGGAAAAAGGCAGCAAGTTCATCGCGCAGGCCTTCACCGTGACGAGCGAGGACGAAGCCAAGGCCGCCATCGCCGACATCCGCAAGAAGTATTTCGATGCGCGGCACCACTGCTTCGCCTATATGATTGGTCCCGACAAGAAAACCTTCCGCTCAAGCGACGACGGCGAGCCTTCGGGCACGGCGGGCAAGCCCATCCTCAATCAAATCCTCTCGAAGGACGTGACCAACGTGTGCGTGGTCGTGACCAGGTATTTCGGCGGCATCAAATTGGGCACTTCCGGACTCATCAACGCATACAAAACGGCCGCTCGCGATGCCCTTGACAATGCGACGATTGTGGAGAAAACCATAAACGAAATTTACAGTTTGGAGTTCGAATACCCCTTGATAAACGAGGTGATGCGCATCATGAAAGAAGAGGATTTGGAGCAGCTCAACCCTCGATTCGAAATGGATTGCTATTTGGAGTTTTCAACAAGGAAAAATTCCGCTTCGAGAATTTTCGAACGTTTTGGTAATTTATTTGGGGTAAATATTACACACATTAAGACGATGTAAATCTGCTATTTACAAAAACCATTTTACCTCATAGCCGAAAACGCTCGTAATTTCGGGAAAAGAAAATTAAAAAACAATAGGTTTTTGATTTTTTTATGAACAATTAATCCTATATCTTTGCAAGGTCAAAAAAGCCCGAAAGAACGGGGGCCAAGACCTCTGGTTACGACACCTTAAAAAGGTTGAACAACAATAAAATAATTGAACTTTCCGATGACAAACGACCATGTGGAAATATGGAGTAAGTGCCTTTCTGTGATTAAAGACAACGTCACAGAGCAGAGCTATTCGACATGGTTCGCGCCTATCGTTCCATTATCGATTGAAGGCAAGACGCTCACCATCGAGGTGCCGACGCTTTTCTTCGTGGAATATCTTGAGGAACATTACATCGACTTGTTGCGCACCGTCATCAGGCGGTTCGTGGGCGAGAAGGGAAAGCTCGACTACAAAACTGCCGTCGATAGCAGCACTAGCGCAGGCAGCATCACCGTTCCAAGCGCCAACCGCAGCTTCCCGAAAAACCCCATTGGCCAGCCTGCACCGCAACGGTTATCCGAAGGTCCTATCAATCCTTTTGTCATACCTGGACTGAAAAAGCTCCAAATCGACTCGCAACTCAACGAGAACTACACCTTCGACAACTTCATCGAAGGCGAATGCAATCGTCTGGCGCGTTCGGCCGGCTTGCAAATCGCAAAGTCACCTGGAAAGACCGCCTTCAACCCCCTAGTCATCTATAGTGGCACTGGTTTGGGAAAGACCCATCTATGCCATGCCATCGGATTGGAAACCAAGCGCTTGCATCCTGAGAAAACCGTGCTTTACGTTCAAGCCGAGCAGCTTTCGACCCAATATGTGACCGCTAACAAGAACAACAACCGCCCCGACTTCATCAATTTCTACCAGATGATTGACGTGCTCATCATCGATGACATCCAATTCCTTTCTGGAAAATCGGGAACACAGGATGTTTTCTTCCACATTTTCAACCACTTGCAGCAGAACAACAAGCAGATTGTCATCACCAGCGACAAGTTCCCCTCCGACCTGCAAGGGATGGAAGACCGACTGCTGTCGCGCTTCAAGTGGGGCCTGACCGCCGACCTGCAGTCGCCCGACCTTTCGACGCGGACCTCCATCATCCGAGAGAAGCTTCACGACAACGGCATCTCCTTCCCCGACGAAGTAGTACAATACATAGCCTCCAACGTCCGCAACAACATCCGCGAACTCGAAGGCGTGATGAACTCGCTGATGGCCCAGTCGGTTCTCAACAAGAAAGCAGTCACCATCGAGATGACCCAGCAAATCATCGACCGCTTCGTGCGCAATACGGTCAAGGAAGTCTCGGTGGAATACATCATCAACACCGTGTGCGACTATTTCAAGATTTCGCCTGAGCAGATGGCCCTCAACACGCGCAAGCGACAGGTAGTGCAGGCTCGCCAAATCGCCATGTACCTGTCGAAAAAATACTCCAACGCCAGCCTCGCCTCCATTGGGCAACAATGTGGCAAGAAAGACCACGCCACGGTGCACCACGCCTGCAAGACCATCGCCAACCAGTTGGAGACCGACAAGCAATTCAAAGTGATGTTCGCCGACATTGAGAAGAAAATCGCCCTGTCATAACCCATAAATCCTTTATGACCAACAACTTCGGAAAGCTTTATCTTGTGCCCAACCTGCTCGGCTCCACACGACCCGAACAAGTGTTGCCCGCTGGCACTATAGCTATCGTCAAACGCCTAAAACATTTCGTGGTGGAAAACACGCGCACCTCACGCCGCGTGCTGAGTCGCATCGGGATGGACAACGCCATTGACGACATCGAATTCATCGAACTCGACAAGCACAACGCCCGCAACCTCGACCTGATGGAACACCTCGGCGCCTGCCTGCAAGGCGAGGACATGGGCCTGATGTCGGAAGCCGGCACGCCCTGCGTCGCCGACCCTGGCGCCTTGGTCGTCGACTTGGCGCACTCAGCCGGCATTCAAGTCGTTCCTTTGGTCGGCCCCAATGCGATGATTTTGGCTTTGATGGCCTCGGGCTTCAATGGACAAGCCTTTGCTTTCCATGGCTACCTTCCCATCAAAAGTCCTGAACGGCAAAACGCCATCAAGGACTTGGAACGCCGCTCGATGGCCCACAACGAGACTGAGCTGTTCATCGAGACGCCCTTCCGCAACAATGCCATGCTGCAAGACCTTTGCAAGAACCTCCACCCTGCCACGCAACTTTGCATCGCCAGCAACCTCACCTGCGACGACGAGCTCATCATCAGCCAAAGCATCGGGGAATGGAAAAGCTATAAAGGCGACCTAAACAAAAAGCCCGCCGTGTTCTTGATTTACAGCGAGCCCAAACGGAATTTCCAAAGAAAGAAATAATCAAGGGATGTTCAACACCCTGTGGATCTGCAAGGAAAGCCGCCAATTCGGATGACGCATCACGGCTTCCACGCAGGATTTCATATTGGCTTGGCGTTGCTTTTCGTCTTCGCAAAAACAAGGCTGCAAAAAACGGTGTTGCGCCTCAATGTCGTCATATTGCGCCAAATCCTGACCGAGATAGACGACTTTCAGCTCGTCGCAACGCTTTAAAATACACGGTTCCATATCACCACCTTCGAAAGCCGTCTTTGGCGACAAAGTCACCCAATCCAAATTGTTGGGCAGAGGCCTTGTCCCATTGGTCTCGATGGCGATTTTCTTGCCCGTTTTTTGCTTCATTTCGGCTACAAAAGCCTCGCCGATGAACAAGGACGGCTCGCCACCTGTCAGCACGACAAGCGGCGCAGATGGGTACTTATTCACTTCATCCACAATCTCTTGCAACGACATCATCTGCCCTTCTTGATGCTTTGTGTCGCAAAAAACACAACGCAAATTGCAGCCGCTGAAGCGCACAAAGACCGCTGGCGTTCCCGAGTGGAAGCCTTCGCCTTGCAAAGAGTAGAATATTTCATTTATCCTATACATCTCTTTGTCTGTTTTGCAGGTTTTGTGACCATAAAATCAGTCAAAATTCTGAGGGGCATCCTCCTTAATGTAGGAAGCCTTGTTGTCGCGCGACTCCCACACATCGGCGCGGTAGCAGTTAGGGACGGTGTCCACAATCCACTTGGCGAGGTTTTCCGCCGTCGGGTTGAAGTCAAGGACTTCGTTGATGTTGGTATGGTCAATCTTGCCGTGAATCAGTCGCTTGATCTCGGTGAAATCGCACACCATGCCATTGCTGTCCAGTTTTTCGGCACGGCAATACACATTGATTTTCCAGTTATGTCCGTGAAGGTTTTCGCACTTGCTCTCGTAATCAAGATAGAGCTGGTGGCAGGCGGATATTTCTAGGGTTTTTCTGACGTAATACATATTCAGTTATCAGTTTGTAGTTGTTCAGTTATCAGTTGTTGCAGGTCGTTGAGCCTGTCGAAACGCCGTCTTGATTTCGGTCGGCCCTTCGACAAGCTCAGGGACCTTATCGTTATGATTCGTATTCGGTATGGTCTTCGATTCCAGCCTCGCGCAGCGCCTCAATGCGCTCGCGGCAGGTGCCGCATTTGCCGCAGTGCTTCTCGCCGCCTTTGTAGCATGAATAGGTCTCGCTGTAGTCGATGCACAAAGCCTTGCCGTGCTCAGCGATTTCCTTCTTGCTCAAGTGGGTATAAGGCGCAAAGACCGTAATGTTTTCGTATGTTCCCGCCGACATCGCCTCCGACATCGCCTTGACGAAAGCAGGACGGCAGTCGGGATAGATGGAGTGGTCGCCGGCGTGGTTGGCAATCATCACCCGCTTCAGACCGTTGCTCTCCGCAATGCCCGCAGCGATGGCCAGCATGATGCCGTTGCGGAAAGGCACCACCGTCGATTTCATGTTTTCGTCGTCGTAGTTGCCTTCGGGAATGTCGTCGGCGGTCATTAGAAGCGCGCTCTTGAAATAACGGTGCATGAATTCCAACGGGATGACGATATGCTTAATGCCCAAGCGTTGGCAATGCGTGACGGCACAAACACGCTCGCGCCCGTTTTGCGTCGAGCCATAATCGAAAGTGATGGCCAAGGCGATTTCGTCCTTGAACTCGTAGAGCATCGTGGTCGAGTCCATGCCGCCGGAGATGATGATTACTGCGTCCTTCATTTAAGTTGTCAGTTGTTCAGTTATTCAATTGTTCAGTTATCGCTTTGCGTCATTGCGAGAAACGAAGCAATCCAGAGTAAAAACTTCTGGTCTAGATTGCCACGCTTCGCTCGCAATGACTGAAAAGGCGTTGCTTCACCATGTCCTGATGCTCAGCGTCGCCGTAGTTGGCGAACGGTTTGATGGAAATGCCACCGCGGAGATTGAACAATCCGATGACTTCCAAATATTTGGGGTTCATCAGCTTGACCAAGTCCTTCATGATGATGTTGACGCAATCCTCGTGGAAGTCGCCGTGATTACGGAAGCTGAAGAGATAGAGTTTCAGGCTCTTGCTCTCCACCATCAGCGTGCGCGGGATATAATTGATGATAAGGTGGCCAAAATCGGGCTGGCCTGTCTTTGGACACAGCGAGGTGAACTCGGGACAATCCAAAGTCACAAGATACTCGTTATCAGGGTGTTTGTTCTCGAAAACTTCCAACACCTCCGGCGTATAGTCGTAGCTGTAGTGCGTGTTTTGGTTGCCCAACAGGGTCACGCCTTGTAATTCTTGTTCGTTCCTTGACATACGGTTGAATTTTGCTGCAAAATTATAAAATGTTATTTGATGGGATGCCCTAAAGGGCAGAAATCCGTCAAAATCGTTCAAAAATCAAAAGAAAAAATCCGTGTCTGACAATCACTTGTCTCATAGACACGGATTTTGAAAGATTTTAATGTGAATTTTTGAAAGATTTCTATCCAAAGGATATACCATAAATAACATCAGCATCCTTCCGTCGCCTTCTCCAACTTCTTCATAATCGAGAAGATGAACACGGCGGAGAGGCAGCACAGCACGACGAGCACGCCCCAGACCATCCACAGCGGCATTCCGGTGCCCCAGATGCGGGCGATGACACTGGTGAGGTAGTTGCCGATGGCGGTCACGCAGAACCACAGGCCCATCATCATGCCTTTGTACTTCGGCGGTGCCACCTTCGTGACGAAAGAGATGCCGATGGGACTCAGCAGCAACTCGGCAAAAGTCAAAACGAAATAAGTGCTAATCAGCCAATTGGGCGAGACCAAGGTACTGCTCACGCCACCTTGCGCCTTCAGTTCGGCCGGACTCGCCAAGGGGAACGAGGCGAAGACCAAAATCAGGAAGCCGAGGGCAGCGACAATCATGCCGAGGCCGATTTTACGCGGCGAAGAAGGCTCTTTGCCTTTCTTGGCCAACGCACCAAACACCGCCATCGAGACAGGCGTCAGGGCGACCACGAAGAACGGATTAAATTGCTGGAACTGTTGCGGCAACACATTGATCGGATCGGGCATCGTCTTATAAACCACCCAAGCCATAATCCACAGGAAACATGTAACGCCGCATAAGATGCCACGGTTCATGGGTTTAGTAGCCTGAGCAGCCCCGAATATCGTATAAATCGAGATGGCCACCAAAGTCAATGACCAAATGTTGAAGCCAAAGCGCGTGAAGCCGCTCACAGTGCTTTGCGTGTAATCGCGGGCGAAATAAGTCAAGCAAAGGCCAGCCTGCTGGAACGACATCCAGAAGAAAATGACCACCACAAACACCAGCACCAACGCCGTGATGCGTTCGCGGGTCTGCTCCTTCGAGAGTTCCTCCACATGGACGGTGGTGCTTTCCATCGTCTTGGCCTGCTTCGAGTTGACATCCGCGTGCTTGAACCACTTGCGGCAACTCAGGTAAATCGCCATCGAGAGAATCAGCGAGAGGCAAGCCACGCCGAAACCGTAGTTGTAGGCACCCGACAAAGCGTCAATGTAATGGTTGGCAAAGCCCGCCAAGTCGTTGATGTTGCCGCCTTGCTGCACCGCCAAAGCCTCAAAGTTGGCCAATGCGTCAGGCGTGATGGTGCCATCCAAATATTGGTGCGCCAACGAAGGAATCTGCGGCACGTAGGTGAATCCCGCCTTGCCGAGGAACAAATCCGTCACCTTGGTAGCAGTGATGGGCGCAAACATCGAGCCGATGTTGATGGCCATGTAGAACAAGCTGAAGCCGTTGTCGCGGAAGGCACTGTATTTGGCCTCGTCGTAAAGATTGCCCACCATCACCTGTAGGTTGCCCTTGAACAACCCCGTCCCGATGGCAATCAATGCAAGTGCAGAAAACATAGTGACTTTAGCCGTAGTGGAAGCCATCGGCACCGCCAAAAGCAGGTAGCCGAGGAACATCACCACGATGCCGGCACGCACCATCTTGCCGTAGCCGAAGCGGTCGGCCAGCATACCGCCGATGAGGGGCATAAAATAGACACATCCGAGGAAGATGCCGTAGATGTTGCCTGCCTGCGCCTCGTTGTAGCCGAACTTGGCCTGCAGGAAAAGCACGAAGATCGCCAACATGGTATAGTAGCCGAAGCGCTCGCCCGTGTTGGCCAATGCGAGGGCGTAAAGCCCTTTGGGATGACCTTTGAACATAGTTGTCAGTTTTTAGTTGTCAGTTATTCAGTTTTGTTATTCAGTTTTGTTATTCATTAATCGTTTGGTTTCGCGGAGTTCTTTTTGCAGCAACTCCATCCGCTCTTTCAGTTGTTCTTGCGAAGGCAATGCGTCCTTGATTCGAATGTTATTGTAAGTAGCCACGCCCATAGGTGTGCTAATGCCTCGAAACGACCATTGGACATCTGTACTGTTCATATCGGAACAAATCAGCAGCCCTATGGTTGGGTTGTCGTCTTCCGTTTTCAGCAATTCGTCCACCGCGTTCACATAGAAATTCAATTTGCCAGCATATTCAGGCTCGAAAGGCTTGGCTTTCAGCTCGCAAGCGATATAGCACCGCAAGCGGATGTGATAGAACAGAAGGTCTATCTTCCGCGTGCGACCACCCACAATGATTTCCTTTTGTTTTCCAATGAAAGCGAAACCTGTTCCCATTTCCAAGAGCATGGCCGTGATGTTTTTGGAAAGTGCTTCTTCCAGTTCAGCTTCATCGTATATCTCATGGTTGACCGTCGCGAAGCCGAAATCGTAGTTTTCTTTCAAAACCTCTTGAACAAGTTTGCTTTGCAATGCGGGCAAATGTTCCGCAAAATTGTTGAGGATTTTGCCTTGATGCTCAAATAGGTTTGCTTTGATTACATTGCGCAACGCAGGTCGGCTTAAACCTTTTTCTATGGTTTCACGGATATAGAATAAGGCTTCGTCAAGAGTTTTACAATTGACAATGATTTCAATATGCTGTCCCCAAGGCACCAAAGCGAAAGGCAATGGAAATTCTTCACCAACTTGGTAAAGTTTTTCGCCATCTGTTTCTGCACCAAGTTGGTGCGGCTTTGTTGAATTTTGATTTACAGCATCTTGCGTTTCTGCAACGGGTCGTTGCAGAAATTGTGCGTCTGGAATTACTTCAACGGGTCGTTGAAGTTTTTTAGAAAATTGATTTATAGACAGTTGTAATTCTTCAACGGCTCGTTGAAGAATTTGAGGCGATGCTTTACTCGCATAGAACAAATACCACCTTTTCATATACCACAAATTAGATGCAGAGAATCCGTCCGCATCCGGGAACTCACTCTGTAAATCCAAACTCACCTGTTCCACCACGCCTGCGCCCCAGCGCTCTTCGGCCTTTTTCTGAACGAGGTCGCGGCCAAGTTGCCAGTTGAAAAGCAGTTTCTCGGCGTTCACCCTTACGGCGGCTTTCACCTGTGCCGAGCGATAACGGTGTTTCAGTTCCGCAATCCAAGCGGCATAATCCGTATCAAGATGGATGTCGTGCGAACTGACCATGCGAGGTTGTTCCAAATCGTTGTTTTCCATATCCCAGTATTTGCCGCAAAATTAGCAAAATGTTTGCAACCGACACAAAAAAAAGCCGACATTGCTGCCAGCTTTTCGTATTGAATTCTTAAAGGTTTATTCCGTCACTCTCTCCAGCCATTTCACCATGCCGAACATGACGGACATGGAGACGAGACAGATGAGCAGGAACACGCCCCAGCACTTCCAGATGTCCCAAGCATTGAGCATGACGGGGCCAATCCAAATCATGAGGTTACCGAGAGCCGTGGCACCAAGCCACAAGCCTTGGCAGAGGCCCACCATGTGGCGCGGAGCCACCTTGGAGACGAACGAAAGTCCCAGCGGGGAGATGAACAACTCGGCTACAGTCAGGAAGAAATAGGTGACAATCATCACCCAAGGTGCGGCTTTCGAGAGACCATTGGTCAGCATCGTGGCAGCATCCATAGCACGGAAAGCGTCGCCCGAAGGATAATGCTTGATGATGGAGAAGACCATCAGGAAGAGGTAGGCGCAACCTGCGAGACCCATACCGAGGGCAATCTTACGTGGCGTGGAAACGGGTTTGCCCTTGCGAGCCAACGAAGCAAAGATGCCCATGACCAGCGGGGTCAGAATGATGACGAACAAGGGGTTCAAAGCCTGCCAGATTTCGGGAGCGATTTGGTCGGAGTTGACGAAGTCGCGGGCGAAGACCGACAAGGACTGACCGTTCTGGTGGAACGACAGCCAGAAGAACACGGCGATGCCCAGCACGGCAAACAAAGCGGCCATACGCTGTTTGATTTCCTTGGCCATGGCAGCCTTTTCCTCGGCGGTGTAGCCAGCAGTGGCGGCAGCCACCTTCTTGCCAGGTTGCGGGAACTTGTTCTTTTGCGTGAAGAAGATAATCAGCGAAATCAGCATGGCGGCCACCGACACGATGAACGAGAAGTGAACACCTTGGTTGAAGGTGAGGATATAGTCGGAGCAGAACTGCATCAGGTTGTCGCCATAGTTGGCAGCAGGCAGGACGGAGTTGGCCATCGTCTCAGAGAACTTTTGCGAGACGGTGCCGTCAGCCAAATACTGGTGGCACAGAGCCGACATGTCAGCATTGTAAACGAAGTTGTGGATCTTGAGCCACCACTCGCGCAGCATGGGTGCCACAAACGGGGCAATCACGCCGCCGATGTTGATGAACACATAGAAAATCTGGAAACCGCTGTCGCGCTTGTCCTTGGCCTCGGCGAGAGCCTCGGGACCTTTCTTGGCAGCCTCGGCCTCGAAGTTGTCGTACATCTGGCCGACCAGAGCCTGCAAGTTGCCCTTGAACAGACCATTACCGAAAGCGATGCAGAGTAAAGCGAAGCAAGTGAAGATGAGGATGCCCCACCAAGCACTGTTGCCGTCGGCGATGATGCCGTCAACATTCTTGCTGAACAGCGGGATAGCCATGCCGACATAACCGAGGGCCATGATAATCAAGCCCCATTGGATGGTGCGGTTGTAGTTCTGGGTGCGGTCGGCGATGATGCCGCCCACCAGACTCAGCACATAAATGCCGAAGTAGAACACCGAGTAGATGAGACCGGCAGTGCCGTCGGACAAGCCGAACTTCGACACGATGAACAGCAACAGGATGGCGTTCATGATGTAGTAGCCAAAACGCTCACCCATGTTACTTAAAGCGGCTGCAATCAAGCCTTTAGGATGTTCCTTCTTCGCCTTGTTCAGGTAGAAAATCAGGACCAGGATGACCACTGCAAGGATGCAGATGAAGATCACCATTGTCACATTTGTTGATAGTAATACCATAATCTTATGAATTTAATTGTTGATGAATTTTCGCTTCGGTTTTCATTAGCGGACAAAAATAGGAAAATTATCAATGCGGAGGAAAGAATGGTGGAAAAAAGTAATAAATCCCTATTTAGTTTGGGTGACTCCAATAACAAGAAGTCTTTATAACATTGAATGAATTTTTCAACTCAATTACCGATTGATTATTACTAACCTGAAATGTAACTCCAATAGGTTCAATTGACAATTCACCATATAATAGCACCGGGATAAGCGGGTTGTCAAAATACCTTTTATCGGGACTTCCGTCTTTATTAACATACTTATATGATTCGCCAACTTTCTGGGCATCTAGGGGAATTTCGCCTTCTTCATGGAATCGGACACTTCGACATGTCATATTGAAATCCGTTAATGGCATAATTTCAAAATCATCAGTTGTTCGCGCTGCAATCACAAAACGAGGATAAAAATAATAATTTATGCCAGAGATTGATATCAATGGAACATCAAACGGAACTTGAAGATAGTCAAAATTGCCTACATTAAAATAGTATTTGCGTTTCCTGTTTATGGTCTTAACCGATGCTTTGTTTTCCGAATTCGCTTCTTTCGATAGGACAATCCAAGCCTTATCACTATTACACAATACACGATACTTTTCACAAAAAGCCGTATAGTTTTTCTTTTCCTCTTCCGTCAGTTCACCAACTATATCATACACCATGGCTTCTGCTTTCACTTTTGCTTCATTTAATTCACTTTCATATTCTTGAAGTAATTGCTCCGACTCTGGTTTAGGATTCTTTGACATCTTTTTGCTTTGTACTTCAATTAAAGGTGTCAAGCGAGAATGGGCTTCATTACTAATCAAATTCCCGAGTTGGTTATTTAGAATTCTTACTTTGAGCGGATTAGGCTCTTCTTCTATCCGTTTTTCCAAATATTCAATTTGTCTGGCCAAATCTTCCGTTTGTTTTTTAGAAGATAATGTTTTGGATTTGGATAATTTGATAAGAAGCAATATACAGCAAATAGTAGCGACTCCAAAGAAACAGTCAACAATCCAATCACTTGTTTGAGCGCTTCCATCGCTATTTAGAAAGAGTTCAAGGCTTCCAACCAAAAACACAAAACCATTAATAACCAAAAGAACCCATAATAACCCCTTAGCACATCCTTTGCCTGTAATTCCAGAATCCGATTTGGAATAGTTATAGTTTTGATCGTCATAAAGATGACTATTAAAACTCTGATTATAGGTTTTGGAGGCTCTTGAAGAAAACATATGTGATGAATGGGTTCTAAAACTATATGTCTTTTTATTGGGTTTTCTTTTCTTTGACCAAAGTCTTTGGCGATAGTAAATGCCAGTTCCAGGGATACTGGCATTTACATGGGCGCCTCTGCTTCCAATCGTAAAACTGGCTCCGCGTCGACCAATTGAAGCGCTAATTCCTCTTCGACTCAAATTAAGATGGAATCCTGGGGCAACTTTAATCCGTTTCCTAAAATACAAGCCCATAATCATTTAGTTTTTTGTTCCATATATTGCTCCCTCGCAATAGCAATGGCTTTTTGCAGTTTTTCAGCAAGCAACTTTTTGTCTGGCAACTGCGTATAGTATTGGGCAACTTTGATGGGGCTATTATCATCCAACATTAAGTATTCAATGTGTTCGGTGTTGCCTTCGCTACACAAAATTAGTCCAATAGGCGATTCCTCACCTTCTTTTCTCTCGTTTCGGTCAAGGTAACGCAAATAAAGCAACATTTGTCCCTCATGCTCTGGTTTGAATTTCCCAAGTTTCAAATCAATAGCCACCAAACGGCGCAACGAACGATGATAGAACAGCAAGTCGATATAATAATCCACGGCATCGACAGTTATACGCTTTTGTCTTCCAAGAAACGCAAAATCCGTCCCCAACTCACAGATAAACTCCTGCATTTGCGATACTATGGCTGATTCCAAGTCTTTTTCGGTAAAGAAGTCGGGAAGGCCAAGCATATCCAGGAAATAACTGCTACGGAAGACAAAATCGGGATTCAAGGCATTTTCTTCCTTCAATTGCGACAACTCTTGTTTGATAAGTTCTTCGGGTTTCCTGCTAATGGCCGTCCTTTCAAAAAGTTGGGAATCTATCTTCGCATCAAGCGTTCGCGTATCCCAATGCTCAATGCGGCACATTTCCATGTAAAACTGACGGGCAAGAGGGTTTTCCACAAACATCAGCGACCGCAAGTGCGTCCAAGTGAATTGTCTCCGCACTGCGTATACAATCTCTTCCTCGGAAAAAGTATACGCGGCGCGTATACAATGTATCAAAGTCCTATCGCTCCAACCGTTGCCGTATTTGTCAGTAAGTTTTCGCGCCAAGTTCTTGACTACCTGCTTGCCGTACTCGGCCCGCTGGTTGTAAAGCACATCTTCCTTGATGCGCTTTCCAATATGCCACTTCATCAGACAAATCTCTGAATTGACATAAACGGCAATATGCTTGCGTGCATTTTCTATCATGCCACAAACATCTGAAAACAGCAGGTCTTCACCTTGCGCATCACTTTTCAACACTTCCGAGATTTCCATACGATTCAACATTAAAGACTGCAAAAATAAGACATAATTCTGGTTTGTAAAAACTTCAATAGCAAATTTTCGGCAAAGATAGCATAGACATACCCAAAAATTCCCTAATTTTGCACTTCATTTTTCACGACTATGGAAATCAGCAGCAAATACAGCCCTTCGGAAGTTGAAGGCAAATGGTACGAGCACTGGATGGACAAAAACTACTTCCACTCCACGCCCGACGAACGCGAACCCTATACCATCGTGATCCCGCCGCCCAATGTGACTGGCGTGCTTCACATGGGCCACATGATGAACAACACGATCCAGGACATCTTGATCCGCCGCGCCCGCATGCAAGGCAAGAACGCCTGCTGGGTGCCCGGCACCGACCACGCCTCCATCGCCACCGAAGCCAAGGTGGTGAATAAGCTGGCGCAACAGGGCATCAAGAAGACCGATATCAGCCGTGAGGAGTTCCTCAAGCACGCTTGGGACTGGACCCACGAGCACGGTGGCATCATCCTCAAGCAGTTGCGCCGCCTCGGTTGCTCCTGCGACTGGGAACGCACCTCGTTCACGATGGACGACATCCGCTCGAAGAGCGTCATCCGCGCCTTCGTCGACCTCTACAACAAAGGCTTGATTTACAGAGGCGTGCGTATGGTCAACTGGGACCCGAAAGCCCTGACTGCCTTGAGCGACGAGGAAGTCATCTTCAAAGATGAGCACAGCAAGTTGTTCTACCTCCGTTATTACCTCCATGAGGACGACGGAACAGGTGCCACGGGTGCCGAAGGCGAGATTATTCACACCGACGAACAAGGTCGCCGCTATGCAGTGGTGGCCACGACGCGCCCCGAGACCATCATGGGCGACACGGCCATGTGCATCAACCCCGAAGACCCGAAGAACCAATGGCTGCGCGGCAAAAAGGTCGTGGTGCCGCTGGTCAACCGCGTGATTCCCGTCATTGAGGACAGCTATGTGGACATCGAGTTCGGTACGGGATGCTTGAAGGTCACACCGGCGCACGATGTGAACGACTATATGCTCGGCGAGAAACACAACCTACAGAGCATCAACATCTTCAACGACGATGCCACTTTGAGCGAAGCCGCTGGAATGTATGTCGGCATGACCCGCGAGGACGTGCGCAAGCAAATCATCATTGATATGAAGGAGGCTGGACTGCTGGAGAAAATCGAGGACTATAATAATAAGGTGGGCTATTCGGAGCGCACCAATGTGCCCATTGAGCCGAAGCTCTCCATGCAGTGGTTCCTTAAGATGGAACACCTCGCCAACATCGCACTGAAGCCCGTCATCGATGGCGACATCAAGTTCTATCCCTCGAAATACATCAACCTCTACCGCCACTGGTTGGAGAACATCAAGGACTGGTGCATCAGCCGCCAACTGTGGTGGGGGCACCAAATCCCAGCCTACTACCTGCCTGAAGGCGGTTTTGTGGTCGCCGAAACCAAGGAAGAAGCCCTAAAACTTGCCATCGAAAAATCAGGAAACAAAAACTTGACCCTCAACGATTTGAGACAAGACGATGACGCTTTGGACACTTGGTTCTCGTCGTGGCTGTGGCCTCTGTCGCTCTTCAACGGCATCCTCGACCCCGAGAACGAGGAATTCAAGTACTACTACCCCACCAACGACCTCATCACCGCCCCCGATATCATCTTCTTCTGGGTGGCCCGTATGATTATGGCCGGCGAGGAATACCAAAAGGAAGTGCCGTTCAAGAATGTGTATTTCACCGGTATTGTGAGAGATAAGTTGGGTCGTAAGATGAGCAAATCCCTTGGCAACTCGCCTGACCCGATTGAGCTCATCGACAAGTTTGGTGCCGACGGCGTGCGTATGGGTATGATGCTCAGCGCCCCTGCCGGCAACGACATCCTCTTTGACGAGTCGCTGTGCGAGCAAGGCCGCAATTTCTGCAACAAGATTTGGAACGCCCTCCGTTTGGTGAAAGGCTGGAATGTGGACGAGAATGCCGCCCAACCCGAGGCCGCCAAGATGGCCGTGAAGTGGTTCGAAGCCCGCTTCAACCAAGTGCTGGCCGAGACCAACGATAACATCGACAAGTACCGCCTCAGCGACGCCTTGATGGCGATTTACAAACTCACTTGGGACGACTTCTGCTCGTGGTACCTCGAAATGGTAAAGGCTCCGCAAGGTCAGGACATCGACCGCGTGACCTACGCTGCTACCATCAAGTTCTTCGAGAACCTGATGCTGCTGTTGCACCCCTTCATGCCGTTCATCACCGAGGAAATCTGGCACACCATCGCCGAGCGCAAGGATGGTGACGATATCATCGTTGCCCAACAGCCGCGCTTCGACAGGCTCAGCGACCAGGCTGCTGCCATTCTCAAGCAGATGGAGTTCACGCAAGAAGTCATCAACAACGTCCGCAAGATGCGTTCCGACAAGAACATCGCCTTCCGCGATGCCATCCAACTTGTGGTGAAAG
Source organism: Bacteroidales bacterium (assembly GCA_017477425.1). GTDB lineage: Bacteria > Bacteroidota > Bacteroidia > Bacteroidales > F082 > Limimorpha. The sequence goes on along the minus strand of JAFUVT010000024.1, from coordinate 27,278 downwards.
GCACGGCCAACCAGGACTTCGACTGCGTGATTGCCAAGCTCTGCAACGTGAGTGAAATCAGCTATGTGGCCGAGGCTCCCGCCGGTGCCTTCGGTTTCATCGTGGGCAGCACCGAATTCTTCGTCCCACTCACCGACAATGTGGATGTGGAGGCCGAAATCAAGAAGCTCGAAGAGGAACTGAAATACGCCCAAGGCTTCTTGAAGAGCGTTGAGGCGAAGCTCTCCAACGAACGCTTCGTGAACGGTGCTCCTGCCGCAGTGGTCGAGAAGGAGCGCAAGAAGAAAGCCGACGCCGAAGCCAAGATTGCCGTGATTGAGCAGCAGCTGGCGGGTCTGAGGGGATAATTATTCCCGGATATTTATACTTACTGAAACAAATCCTCGTGATAGACGCTTTCGCCTTCTATCACAGAGGTGGCGTTGAACCAACCTATGGCGTTGCAGTTCGAGAAAATGTTGGTGAACATAGCTGGGAAGGCTCCCATCACAGGGTTGACACCAATGGCGAGTTTCTGTCCCACCAGAAAATACATATAGTCTCTCGAGATGCTGTAGAGCCTCACCTTCACCACGTCGCCTTCGTGCATATACACTTTATTCATAATGCCCACTGGGACTTCGATGTTGTTTTGCAGCATCTCGGGGCCATTGAAATAATAGCCTGCATAGCCCTGCATTGAGAAGAGGTTGAACAATTTTGACGGGCGGTTCTTGAACTTGACGCCATTCAGATACAACTCCACGTTATAGACGATAGAGGAATCAGGCAACGTCTGGAAATAAGGGCATACGCAAACCGCAGCAGAGTCGTCGACCAGCGGGATGTTGTTGTCGTCGCGTTTCGGCAAGAGCCCAATGGAATCGATGCCAGTGGCATTGTTCGACATTTTGGTGTCGGCATACATGCGGATAGGCCTCGAATACAAGTCGTTTTCCTCCACGTTCACCTCCAGATGATACCAACGGTTTTTTACGCCCGCCACCGAGTCGGAGAGGTAATGGCCTGGCTTGTTGGCTTGTTCGTAGAACCAAATGGTATCGCCGTTGCTTTCCACATAAACCACAGCGCCCGAAATCATTTCTCGTTCGGAAGAGTACAACTCAGAGGAATAGCTCAAGATCACCTCATGACGTTTGTATTCATTGGTAATCGACCCCTCGACGACAGGCCGTTTCCGGCCTTCGGGGAGCTCCATCGTGATGTCCTCGGTGCAAGCCACCACGGCAAGCAGCGGCAAAGCAGCCAACCAACGGAAGAGAAACCTTTTCATTGTCATACGGAACATCTTTTTGCTCATTTTGATCATTCAAACCGCCTATCGTCCGTCGAAAACCACCGACGCCGACACCACCGAAGCCGTATAGAACCATCCCACCGCCTTGCCCTGAGGTTGGATATTGCTGGTCACATTGGCTGGCGCGCCCAGCATGGGATTGCTACCCGACGACACCATAATGCTATACACAAAATAAAGATAATCAGGCGCAACGCTGCACAAATCGGCATGAATCGTATCGCCCACCGACAGCTGCGACCTGCGGAAATAGGCAATCGGGATCTCCTTGTTCTCTTGTTGCATCTCGGGACCGTTGATGTAATAACCTGCATAACCTCCCACGGGAATCGTCATACGCTGGGTGAGTGAGTCGGACAGAAGGGAATCGTTGATGGAAATCAACGGCATATAGATGATGGTGGGGTCTGGCAGACTTTGGAAATAGGGATAAAGCCACTCGATGGTATCGCCGAAGAAGGTGGTTGGGATGGTGTCGCCGCCGTTGAAGTGCTTGACGACCAAACTATCGATGCTTTCCACGTTGTTGGGCATCATGCTCTCAGAGAAAAGATGCACTACTTCGCCATCCGCCTCAGGCACATCAATGCACAAACGGTAAAGCGTGTTTTTCTGCCCCGCCACCACGTCACTCAGATAATGGCCTTTGTTCTCGTTTTCTTCATGGAAAAAGATGGTGTCCACCTCGTCGGTGACATAAACGGTGGCGCCTGTCACCATCCGAATATCAGTATCGTCATAGAAACTAGAGGTATAGCTCAAGATGACTTCATGCTGCTTCAATTCATCGGTGAAGTAGGCTTCCACGCCAATCATCGGATCGCCCTCTTCCACGTCAATGACGATGTCCTCGGTACACGCAGCCAACGCAGCAAAAACACAAAAAACCAGAAACTTACGGAAGCGCTTCATACAGCTCAGAATTTAAAGTTATAGGAAATGGAGGGCACGGCCGAGAAAAGGTACATATTCTTGGTGACGATGCTGCCATTATCGCCTTGGTCGAAGGTGATGGCCCAAGTGTTGTGGCGTGCATAGGCATTATAAACTGACACGTTGATGTCGTGCTGCCAACGGTGATGGCTGTCAAGCTTGCCGAGTTTGCAGGTGAATGAAAGGTCGAGACGATGATAATCCGGATAACGGCTCTCGTTGCGTTTGCCATTGTACACGGCGTAGGTCATCCCGTTGATGGTGTATTGCCCATATGGGAATGTGACGGGTTGCCCCGTGTTATAGATCCAGTTGGCAGCAAGGCTGATACGGTCGTTGAGGTCGTAGTTGGCCACAATCACGAAATTATGGGGACGGTCGTAAGGCGAACGATATTCCCTGCCCAGGCTGATGCCCTCGATGGTGCGGAACGTACGCGAATAAGTATAGGAGATCCAACCCGTGAACTTGCCTACGTTTTTCCTAACCAAAAACTCAGCACCGAAGGAACGGCCTTTGCCCGTACGCAACTCGCCGTCGATCAGCAGGTAGCCGTAGGTGATGGCGTTGTCCTTGAAGTCGATGACATTCTGCATGTTCTTGTAGTACACCTCCACGGAGGTCTCGATGGCGTCGTTGTCGAAATTGCGGAAATAACCGAGTGCAAACTGGTCACATTTTTGCGGCTTCACATTGGGGCTGGTCGGGAACCACACGTCGAAAGGCAAGCCTCCCGTCGCCGACGAGGCCACCTGAGCGTATTGCACCGTGCGCGAATACGAGGCCTTGACCGAGGAATGCTCGTCCAGTTGGAACATGGCCGCCACACGTGGCTCGGGGTTAACTACCGTGTTGAACACCTCGCCCTTGCCATAATGCAAGGTGTCGGTGACGGTATAAAGGATGGAATCGAAGGTAAAGAAATCTTCCTCACCGATATTCTGAAAACACGACAGCCTCAGGCCCGTACGCAGGGTAAATCGCGGAGTGGGCGTGTAGTCGTGGGTGACATAAACGGCATGTTCGAGACCCTTTCTGGCCACCGATTGCGCTTGGTCGATGCCTATATATTGGGCCAAGGCGCCACCACGGTCGTCAATTTCTCCTTGAAGATACGACTGGATACCCGTAGTCAAGCCCAACTTTGAGGTGTGCCGTTCGTTCCAATGCATCGCCAAGTCATAATTCAAACTGGCTGCATCGGTGCCTGCCTTGATACCGAAATCGTATGGACTATAGTTGATGTCTATGCTGTATCGATAGCGCGAGCCGATGAACGACAGGTTGGAAGTAAGCCGGTCGGAGAAGATATGGCTCCAACGTAAGGTGGCACTACTATTGCCATAGCCCAAGCCTATCATCTGCTGCATATTGAATTCGTCGTGACCGTTATAGAACGAGAGGAACAGACGGTCGTTTTTGCCCAGCATCTGGGTCACCTTGGCGTTGATGTCGTAGAAGTTGATTTTCGACTTGTTCAGATCCTCGCCAAGGAAAGGCAAAACGAGGCCCGCATAGGTCCTACGACCGGCCAGCATCACCGAAGTCCTATGGTCGAAAAGCGGCGCCTCAAGCATCACATGGCTCGTCACCAGACCCACACCACCTTGCAGTCCGAAACGCCTTGGCATTTCGTCCTTCACCGACACGTCAAGCACCGATGAGAGCCGTCCACCGAAATTGGCAGGAATGTCACCTTTATACAATGTGGCGTCTTTCACCACATCGTTATTGAACACCGAGAAAAACCCGAGAAAATGCGAAGCATTGTAGATGGGGGCGCCGTCCAAAAGGATAAGGTTCTGATCGGTGGCGCCACCACGCACACTGAATCCCGACGAGCCCTCCGAAGCCGACTGCACGCCTGGCAACAGCGTCATCGATTTGATGACATCCACCTCGCCCATCAAAGCCGGAATCTTCTTGATGGTGATCATGTCGAGCGTCTGCACACTCATCGCCATGGCGGTCACATTACGGTCCTTGCGCTCGCTGGTCACCTCCACTTCCGAGAGCTTCTCCGACTCAGGAAGGAGCCTTAGGTTGAGCGTCTGAGGCTTGGCTGCCACGTTGACTTTCTTATGAAGCGTCGTGTAACCGATGTAAGAGACACGCAAGGTGTGTTCGCCCAAAGGCAAATCCAGTTCATAACGGCCTCGCTCATCCGTTGTGGTGCCCACCTGAAGCTTTTCCTCATAAATGGAAACACCGATCAAGGTCTCCCCCGATTCGGCATCTTTGACCACACCTGAAAGGTGGCCTCGTTGTTGCGCCAATGCGCTGAAACTAAATAATATAGAAAATAGTATCAATACAAACGGCTTTCGTCTCATCTTGATTCGAATAATTTTGCGCAAAAATACGATTTTTCCAGAATATGCAATAGACTTTACTCTAACATCCTATACTCCATCCTCGCCATCTTCTCCACCTGCAACGACGGTTGCCCAAACTCCTCCGTGACCATGCCCAACAGCAGATACACGCCGTCGCCTTGGAAGGGATAGGCTTTCAGCACCTGCGGGAAATGCACCGTGTCGAAGGCCTCGCCCGTGGCGTCCACGAAAGTGCCCAGCACCATCGTCTCGCCACGGCTGGTACGGACGTATTTCGCCGTCACCAGCTTGCCGAGCATCCGGTAATGTTGCCCTACGAAATGCAGCATCTGGCAAGCCATCAGCTCGCCTCGGAACTTGGTTTTCAGCATATCGAACCAAGACATCGACACGGGGAAACCGTACAATTCAATCTCATCGTAAGCGTTTTGCAAGGCGTTGACCGTGAAGTTCGGAAACTCAAAATGCTGGTTCTCAACCTTGAAAAGCGTTTCGGGCTGTTCCTTTTTGCCGTGGCCTTTGTTCAAGTGCGCCTGCCAAAGCAGTTCGGCTTTGGTACGTCCCGTGAAGCTGAACGCGCCGCCACGAATGAGCAAAATGAGTTGTTCCAGCGTGAACGACACACGCGCAACGAAATCCTCAAAGTCGGCGAAAGGACCACGCGCCTCGCGTTCGGCGATGAAACGCTCCACAAAACGCTGCTCCGCGCCTTGCAGATGCACGAAGCCCATAAACACCGTCCGACCTTTCAAAGTGGTAAGATATTGGCTCCTATTGACGCAGGGCAAATGGATCTTTGCGCCCATACGCCGCGCCTCGTTGAAGTAGAACCAAGTCTGATAGAAGCCACCGAAATTATTGATGACAGCCACTTGAAACTCAAGCGGATAGTGGCTTTTCAGATAGAGACTTTGGTAGCTCTCCACCGCGTAGGATGCCGAGTGTGCCTTCGAGAATGAATAGCCCGAAAACGACTCGATCTGCCGCCAAAGTTCGCCCACCAAGGCATCGGGATAGCCCTTGGCCTTGCAGTTGCCGAAGAATCGGTTTTTAACTTCCTCAAATTCAGCCTTGTCGCGCATCTTGTGGCCCATCATACGGCGCAGCACATCGGCTTCGGCCAAGTCCAAACCTGCAAAATAATGCCCGACCTTCAGCACATCCTCTTGGTAAATCATCACGCCGTAGGTTTCGGCCAGCAATTCCTTCAAAACGGGATGCTTATAGTTCACTGTTTCAGGATGATGGAAGCGATGAATGTACTCGCGCATCATACCCGATTTGGCCACACCTGGCCGGATGATGGAACTGGCCGCGACCAAAGTCTTGTAATCGCTGCAGCGCAACTTGCGCAGCAGGCCGCGCATGGCCGGACTCTCGATGTAGAAGCATCCGCAGGTCTCGGCTTTCAGCAGTTGCCGCTTGACTTGTTCGTCCTCTTTCAGCGCGTTCACCTGATGGATGTCGAGGTGCACGCCGTGGTTGCGTTCCACCATCTCCACCGCGTCGCGGATGTGGGCGATGCCCCGCTGACTGAGAATGTCGATTTTCTCAAATCCCAGTTTTTCAGCGGAATACATATCGTATTGCGTCGTCAGGAAGCCTTTGGGCGGCAGGTCGAGGGCGGCGAAATCGGTAATCGGGTCTTCCGTAATCAGCACGCCTCCGGCATGGATGGAGCGTTGGCGCGGGAAGTCGCGGAGGCGCTCGGCGATGGACAAAATCTGCCGCCCGAGGCCGCTGTAACGGGCAAACTCCTCGGGGTTGCGCTCCATCTGGTCGATTTCGCCTTTGGGCAGACCGAACACCTTGCCCAGCTCGCGGCAAAGCGAATTGCCCTGGAAGGTGACCGTCGCGCCGAGCAAAGCCACGTGGTCGGGGCCGTATTTCTTAAAGAGGTATTCGAAAATGCGGTCACGGTCGCGCCACGAGAAATCGAGGTCGAAATCGGGCGGACTGCTTCGCTTGGGGTTGAGGAAACGCTCGAAGTACAAATCCAGTTCAATCGGGTCCACATCGGTGATTTTCAGGCAATAAGCCACCACACTGTTGGCGCCGCTGCCGCGTCCGATGTGATAAAAACCCTGCGACATGGCGTAGCGCACGATGTCCCAAGCAATGAGGAAATAAGCGCAGAAGCCCATTCGGTCGATGATGTCCAACTCCTTCTCGATGCGGCGATAGGCGGTTTTGTTGGTCGTGCCATAGCGATACATCATGCCGTCGAAAGCGAGTTTGCGGAGCAGTTCGCGGTCGTCGTTGACGTTGTCTGTATAGCAATGCTTGTTTTTCACGTTTCCGTCGAGGTGGATTTCGCATTGGCTCAACAAAAGTTCCGCATTCTCAATCAGTTGTGGATATTGTGCGTAGGCTTCTTTCAGTTGTTCCAGCGACATAAAAACCTCATCGGGCGAGGCGCATGCGGCAGGTTCGAGGCGCGAAATCAGCACATTCTCATCGATGGCCCGCATACACTGATGCAGTTGGAAATCCTCAGCATCCGCAAAGGTCACAGGCTGCATGGCGACCATTTTCTCAAACGACTTGCAATGATACAATTTGGTGAGTTGCGAAAGCCTTACGCCAAGAAACTCCTTCTCTTTCAGCGAGTTCGCAGTTCGTTTCCCGAAGGGATAAAACACGAAAACCTGTTCCCAATCGGGCGCCGTTTCGGGATAGGGCTGCTTATTGATGTTGTGTTGCGTCAGGAAGCGGTTGAGTTCGGCGAAGCCCGCGTTGTTTTTGGCCAAGGCCACATACAGCAGTTCGTTGCCGTTGCGGAACTCCACGCCGACCACAGGCCGCACGCCTTTCCTCCCGCACTCGACCACGAAATCGGGCACGCCCATCATCGTGTTGATGTCGGTCAAAGGCAAGGCCGTATAGCCCAATTCCTTTGCCTTTCCGACAAGGTCTTGAATGTGCATCGTGCCGTAACACAGACTGTTATATGAACGAACCTCAATCAATTTACACAATTTGATTAGTTTTTAATCAAAATTTTCGCCGTAAATTTAATCAAAGTTTTTGGGATGGAGATGGATTCAGGCATAAAATAAACCATCCTCGTTCCACATTCAATCAAATGGAAAAGCGAAGATGGTGGGGCAGTTTTTTTGTGGCAATGACGATGGCCTACCAAAGTGCCACCCGTCCGAGTGAGCCAAGGTCAAGGCTAGCCGTTTGTGAACTTCTTTCCTTTTTCCATATCGTTTTTATCAATAGCGCAAAAACACGAAATAGTTTACAATTTGCGCAACTTTTTTCTTTTTTTCATTAAATAGTGCGATAATACACATTATTCCAATATGTTGGTGTTTTTACGGATATTTTTCTTTCTGTAGTTTCAATTCCTTCACTCCACGCGCCACTACCTCATCCAATTGATAAGCGGAACCGCCGAAGTCAAATTTTCCCATCATTTTATCCCCAACCCAGAAAAAAGTCATATCTTTGCGCTCGATTTTAATTAAAAATCTTGTGTATAATCCAATATATTCAAGAAAAATATTGCATAAATAAAAAGTTATCTGTATGTTACACCGCATTTTAGACCTAAAAGAAGAAATAGACGGAAGCATTTTCCTGTTCGGAGCGCGCCAAACAGGAAAATCAACTATATTGAGGCAACAATTCCCCGATTCGATTTACATCGACTTGCTCGACACCAGCGTGAAAGAAAGGTATCGGAGGCGTCCAACACTCCTTTACGAGACTTTGAAGGACAAACCAGAAGGCACGTTGGTCATCATTGATGAAATACCAGAAGTGCCAGAACTGCTGAACGAGGTTCACCGCCTAATTGTCGAGGCCGGAGTTGTCTTCATTTTGTGCGGCTCCAGCGCAAGAAAACTGAAACGCAAGGGACACAACACGCTTGGTGGTCGCGCCTTCCCTGTATATCTCTATCCCCTGGTAAGTGCAGAGATACCTGATTTCGACATTGACCGCGCCGTCACCTATGGTATGATACCGCCTCACTATTTAGCCAAAAATCCCAACCGATTCCTGGCCGGGTATATCGACATCTATCTGAAAGAGGAAATCAAAGAAGAAGCCCTTGTGCGCAACCTCGATGCTTTCCACCGCTTTCTTGAAATGGCGGCATTGACGGATGGCGAGATTGTCAACAACAACAACATCGCCCAAGACTGCGGTGTCCATGCCACAACCGTAAATGCCTATTTCGACATCCTTGAGGACACGCTAATGGGCTATCGGATACCGGCGTTCCGTAAGGTTATGAAAAGGCGTCTGATGCAAGCGCCAAAATTTTATTATTTCGACATCGGCGTCGCCAATCATCTGTTGCACCGCAAAGAAATGGACAGAGGCAGCATTGATTATGGGCATGCCTTCGAGCATTTGGTCATCCAGGAAATCTATGCTTGGTTGCACTACACCCACTCGGAAGAGACCTTGTCTTATTGGCGCACTTATACAGGCCTTGAGGTGGACGCAGTGATTGGCGATGCGCGGGTGGCCATAGAGATAAAATCGGCGGAAGAAGTACAGCCGCGTCACTTGAAGGGTCTAAAAGCCTTTGGCGAGGAGCACCCCCATAGCCGACGAATGGTCGTGTCGCTCGACAAATTCAATCGCCGTATAGGCGACATTGAATGTGTCTACATCCTTGACTTCCTTAAAATGCTTTGGTCGGAAGGAATATGATGAGCCTATGAGTAGGCTACTGTAATATGGCTTCACCCTTCAATCTCACCCCGCCGCCCGATGAAGCACCTTCTCGCCGAAGCGCATTTTGATTTTGTCCATTGCGGCGTAGAGTTGCGTCAGTCCCGTGTTGTCGTCAAACAAGGCCAACTGCGGCGCACCGTTCACCAGTTCGCTCAGCCGCACACCGATGAGACGGATCATCATCCGGCGGTTGTATAGTTTCTTAAAAATCTCGTTTACAACCTGTTGCAACACATGGTCAAAGGCAGTGTAGGGAATGCGCTGCTGCATGTCGTGCGTGTCGAAGTTCGCGTAGCGGATCTTCACCGTCACGCAGCCCGCCAGCTTGCCTTGCGAGCGCAGGTCGAAACCAAGGCTCTCCACCATCCGCGCTAGGCATTGCTTGATGGCCACGATGTCGATGGTGTCCTGCTCGAAGGTGCGCTCCTTGCTGATGGACTTCCGCTCCTGGTAAGGGCACACGGGTGTGCTGTCGTGGCCGTTGGCCTTCTTCCAGATGTCGAGGCCGTGCTTGCCCATCGCCTGCTCGACGGCCACGGGCGGCAGGCGGCGCAAGGTGCCGATTTTCTCCACGCCCATCGAGCGTAACAAGGCGTAGGTCTTCTCGCCTACCATCGGGATCTTTTGCACCGACAGCGGGTCGAGGAAGCTATTAATATAAGGTGTGGGCACCTCCAGCTCGCCGTTGGGCTTGGCCTGCCCCGTGGCAATCTTCGCCACCGTCTTGTTTTCCGAGAGGCCAAACGAAATCGGGAGGCCCGTCTCGTGGATGATTCTCTGCCGCAGTTCGTGCGACCACAGCTGGCAGTCGTGGAAGCGGTCCATACCCGTCAGGTCGAGGTAATGCTCGTCGATGGACATTTTCTCATAGACGGGTGCGCTGTCGGCGATGATGTCAGTCACGAGGCGCGAATAACGGCTGTAAAGTTCCATGTCGCCACGGATGAAGACCGCCTGCCCGCAAAGTTGCCGCGCCATGCGCATCGGCATGGCCGAATGCACGCCGAACTTTCTTGCCTCATAGCTGCACGTCGAGACGACGCCACGGTCCGACATACCGCCCACAATGACCGGCTTGCCCACCAAAGCGGGATTCGACAGCCGCTCCACCGACACGAAAAAGGTGTCCAAATCCAGATGCAATATCGTGCGTTCCATATTTTTTCGCTTTTTTTTGCCTAAAATGCTTGTATGTTCCAAAAAAGTCGTACTTTTGACGAGTTTTTAATCAAAACTTTCGCCACAAATCTAATCATTTTATCAATATGTACTTCAAATCGAACATAAAATTTCTGCGCAAGCACCGCAACCGCACACAAGACGACGTGGCTTTCGCGCTGGATATGAAGCGCTCCACCTTGAGCGGCTACGAAAACGGCGTCTCCGAGCCCAATCTTGAGGCTTTGGTGGCCTTCTCGAAATATTTCGGCATCGCCATCGACACCTTGGTGAAGGTCGACTTGAGCACCATCAGCCCGAGCCAACTCTCACAACTGGAGCGTGGCTACGACGTCCACCTGAAAGGCAGCAACTTGCGCGTCTTGGCCACCACCGTCAATACGGACAACAACGAAAACATCGAACTCGTCACCGAAAAAGCCAAGGCGGGCTATGCCACGGGCTTCGCCGACCCTGAATACATCAAGGTGCTGCCGACCTTCACGATGCCGTTCCTCTCGCACGACCGCAAGTACCGCACCTTCCAAATCAGCGGCGACTCGATGCTGCCCATCCCCGACGGCTCCTACGTCACCGGCGAGTATGTCATCGACTGGACCTACATCCGCAGCGGCCAGCCTTACATCGTGCTCACGCAGGACGACGGCATCGTCTTCAAGATCGTGGAAAACAAAATCGAGCACGAGAGCAAACTGACCCTCAGCTCACTCAATCCGCTCTACCATCCTTACGACCTGCCCGCCTCAGATATTAAAGAGGTGTGGAAATTTGTGCATTACATCAGCGCGGAGATGCCCGAGCAACGCGAAAACCACTTCCGCGAGGAACAACTGATGCAGACCGTCCAGGAACTGAAACGACAGGTGGAGGAGATACAATTACGACTGAACCTATAAGTCGTCCTTTTGACACATTTCGAAGACTTTTTCCGAACATATCGGCACAATTTTTGCTAGGGAAATATGTTATGTAATTACAAAACCATCAAAAACCCTATCATCATGAAAAAAGTATTTTTCAGTTTGATGCTCCTCTGCGGCTTAGCCCTCTTCAGCACCAGTTGCAACAAGGAAAACGGAAACAACGGAAACAGTAATGTGACTCCCGAAGTGCAAGCCGGCTCGATGACCGTCGGCAACAACACCGACAACATCGTCACCGCCAAAGCCGTCAAGTACGGACAAAAGAACGCCATCGTCCTTGCCTCCAAGGAGATGACCGCTGCCGACAACGAAGGCATCGCCATTGTGTTTAACGACGACATTATGCCAGGAACGTACACGATTGGTACAAATCGCAATGACCCGGCAGGACCTGGACCGCTTGTGGTTGGTCTGCACGAGTTCAATATGAGCGAGCTGCCCTTTATCATGGGTGCCGACACAGTGTATTTCGACACCTATTTCTGGATTAGCGGCGAACTGTTTGTCACCGAAAATGGCGACGGCACCTACACGGTCGTTTTGTCACAATGCGTAGGCAGCAATGCCAACGGCAACCAAATCAACTTGGCCGTCAACTTCAGCGGCACTCTGACGCCATACGTGTTCGACACCGACAACAAATTCCAAATCGGCAACATCGAAAGCCCCATCGGCCTGGCGGGCATCACCACCATCAGCGGCATGGGCATCCTCGGTGACGGCGTGAAATCCATGCTCTTCATGTCGGCTGACCACAAACGTTCGTTCATCGTCAGCTATGGTGGCGGACAACTCGTCGATGGCGAATACCAACTTGGCTATCTCGGCACACCTTATCTGCCCTTCCTTCCCTGCGTCCACGTCGCCCTCGACCACGACTTCTGGAACATGCAACCCCAAACGGGCTATGTAGCCAAGAGCGGCACGCTGAAGGTCATCACCAACCAGGATGGCACCAAGACCGTCATCATGGAGAACCTCAAGCTGAAGAACGTCGAACACGACAGCGAGTTCTTCTGGCCCATCCTCGACGGCTCGCTGCAATACAACGGCTATATGTACGAGATTGGCTTGTAACTTCTACCGAAACTCATACCCATTTGCAATTCGCCGAGAAAGAATTCTTTCTCGGCGAATTGGATTTTTATATTACCAATAAACATCATAACAAATTGATTACAAGCATTATAAAATGTATCTAAAATCAAAACCTTAGATTTTTCCGCTCAAAACTTTAGATTTTTACCATATAAAACTTTAGATTTTTCCGCTCAAAACTTTAGATTTTTACTATTTTTGCAGCGAATTTCAATGAAAAAAGGGAAAAATGATTGAGAGAACTGCAAAAGACGCCTTGCTACGACTTGCCTCGCAATTCGCCGTCATCGGCATCACGGGACCACGCCAAAGCGGAAAATCGACCCTCGCGAAGATGGCGTTTCCCGAGAAACGCTACATCTCGTTCGACGACAAGAACTTCCGCGAGTTGGCCGCTGCCAATCCGACCGATTTCCTGCTGGCTTTCCCCGACGGAGCCATCATCGACGAGGCACAAAAGGTGCCCGAGATCTTCAATGCCGTCAAATACCACATCGACCAAAACGCATTCACGCCAGGCAAGTTCATCCTCACAGGCTCCAACCAGTTCAACCTGAAGCAAAACATGACCGACTCGCTGGCAGGGCGAGCCGCCTTTTTGAAGCTGCTCCCCTTCTCCATCGGCGAGCTCCAAAACGGCAACGCACTGGGTTCCAACGTATACGAGACGATTTTCAAAGGCTGCTATCCGCCTTTGTACGACCCTGACAAGCATTTTACGGTCGACGATTGGTTCAACAGCTATGTGGACACCTACCTCGACCTGGATGTGGAGAGTCAGATCAACTACAGCAACCTGTCCGTGTTCAAGAAATTCATCCAGATTTGCGCCACCTACAGCGGACAGATGCTCTCGATGGACAGCATCGCCCGTGGCATCGGCGTTTCGGCCCCAACCGTCAAACAATGGCTTTCCATTCTGGAGTCGTCCTTCATCATCCACCTCTTGGAGCCCGACACACAGAACCTGGGCAAGTCGCTGGTGAAAACGCCCAAGCTCTACTTCGTGGATTCGGGATTGCTTTGCCATCTGCTCCGAATCGAGTCCGTCGAGGAACTGATTCTCAGCGAGCACAAGGGCGCCATCGTGGAGAGCTTCGCCATTGCCGAACTGCTGAAAAACCGCCTCAACCAAGGCAAGCAGCCCAACCTGACCTTCTACCGCGACCAAAAAGGCTTCGAGGTGGACACCATCGCCGACTGGAGACACACTTTCGCCATCGAAATCAAAAGCACCATCGAGGCCGAGCAAAACCTCTCGAAAAACACTCGCGACTACCTCGCCCTTCGTGGCAACGACGGCAGCCAAGGCGCAGTCTTCTACCTTGGCGACCTAAGCCTCTCCCTCAACGGGATCGACTACGTTTCCTGGAAGGACTGGGGAAATTATCCGATGAAATAACCGCAGAAAAACAAACCTACCCGTGATCTATCCACAAAACTTCGAACAGAAAATCGGCTTCACCAGCATCCGGCAGATGCTCTCCGAGCTTTGCATCAGCCAGATGGGACTCGAAAAAGCGGACGAGATGGCTTTCTCGACCGACAAAGCCCTCATCGTCAAGAGCCTGGAACAGACCGACGAATTCATCCGCCTGCTGCAAACGGGCGTCCCCTTCCCCATGCGCGACTTCCACGACCTGCGCGAGGCCTTCCACCGCATCCAAATCGAAGGCACCAGCCTCAGCGTCGAGGACCTGTTTGCCCTGAAGCCTTCGCTCAACGCGCTCGAAGCCATCCTGCGCTTCGGTCGCTCGGAAAGCGCCACCGAGTTCCCACAACTCAAGTCGCTGATTGAGAACATCTTCATCGACCGCAATATCTTCACCGAGGCCAACCGCCTCGTCGACGACAAAGGCGAGATCCCCGACAACGCTTCGCCCGAGCTGGCCGAGATCCGACAAAGCATCCGCCGCAAGCAAGGCGGCATCGAGAAACGCATCCGACAGATCATGGGCGACGCCAAGACCGCCGGATGGGTCGACCAAAAATCGGAAATCACCATCCGCGACGGGCGTTTGGTCATCCCCGTCAAGGCGGGCGACAAACGCGCCATCCGCGGCTTCATCCACGACGAGTCGGCCACGGGACAGACCGTCTACATCGAGCCGGCCGAGATCTTCGACACCTCCAACGAAATCAAGGAACTTGAATATGCCGAACGCAGAGAAATCCAACGCATTTTGATGGCTTTCACACGGCTTTTGAGGCCTTACCTCTCCGAGCTCCGCAAGGCCTGGAACCTGCTCGGCGAACTCGACTTCATCCGTGCCAAGGCCCTGCTGGCCCGCGACATCAACGGCGTGAAGCCCGAAATCAAGGAGACGCCTTATATGAATTGGCAACAGGCGCGCCATCCCCTTTTGGAAAAGAAACTGAAAAGCCAAGGCAAACAAGTCGTCCCGCTCGACCTGCAATTAGACGAGCACAACCGCATCCTCGTCATCAGCGGTCCCAACGCGGGCGGCAAGTCCGTGTGTCTGAAGACCACCGGATTGCTGCAATACATGCTGCAATGCGGCCTCATGCCGTCCATGCGCATCGACTCGCAATGCGGCCTCTTCGACAGCCTCTTCATCGACATCGGCGACGAACAGTCCATCCTCGACGACCTCTCGACCTACAGCTCACACCTTATTAATATGAAGGCCCTGCTGGAACACGCCGATGAACGCACGCTGTTCCTCATCGACGAGTTCGGCACGGGCACCGAGCCCCAACTGGGCGGCGCCATCGCCGAAGCCATCCTCTTGGAGCTGAACAAGAAACAGGCCTTCGGCATGGTCACCACGCACTACGCCAACTTGAAGCTGCTGGCCGACAACCACGAAGGCATCATCAACGGCGCCATGCTGTTCGACACCAAGTTCATGCAACCCATGTACATCATGCTGACGGGCAAACCCGGCTCGTCGTTCGCCTTCGAAATCGCCAAGAAAATCGGCTTCCCAAAACAGATTCTGGACGACGCCGCCAACATCACCGGCGACCAGCACCTGAAGTTCGAGAAACAGCTGCAACAACTCGAAGTCGACAAGAAAGCCATCCGCAAGAAAGAACAAGACCTGCGCATCGCCGACCAGCTGCTCACCGAAGTGGTGGAGAAATACAAGAACCTCCTCGCCGAACTCGAAGGCAAGAAGAAACAATACCTCCACGACGCCGCCGCCGAGGCCCAGGAACTGATCCAGAAGGCCAACAGCCAGATTGAACGCACCATCCGCGAAATCAAGGAGGCACAGGCCGAGAAAGAGAAGACCAAGGAAATCCGCCAGAACCTGGAGAACACGAAACACGAAATCGCGCAAAAAGCCAAGGAAGCGGCCGAAGCCAAGAAAAAGGAGGAAACCGAGGTGACGCTGAAGGTGGGCGACACGGTCTGCATCGACGAGATGCAGGTGGTAGGCGAGATCCTGACCATCAGCGACACCGACGCCACCGTGCTCTTCGACAGCATCCGCCTGCGCACCAGCCCCGACAAGCTCCGCAAGGTGAGCCGCGCCGAAGCCCGCAAGGCCCAACGCAACTGGCAGAAAGGCATCGCCGCCGACCTCAGCGAGAAGGCCGAACACTTCGACCTCACCCTCGACGTGCGCGGCAAGCGCGCCGAAGAGGCCCTGGACATCGTCGACAAATACCTCGACGAAGCCAAACTGCTCAGCATCAAGGAGGTCAGCATCCTGCACGGCAAGGGCAACGGCATCCTGCGCAAACTCATCCGCGAGAAGCTCAGCCACATGCACGAAGTGGAACGCTTCTGCGACGCCTCCTTAGAGACGGGCGGCACCGGTATTACCAGAGTTTATTTCAGATAATTCCCTCAACTTGGCGAATGAAAAACCCTCAACTTGGTGAATGAAAAACCCTCAACTTGGTGAATGAAAAACCCTCAACTTGGTGAATGAAAAACCCTCAACTTGGTGAATGAAAAATCCTCAACTTGGTGAATAAAAAAGATAAAATTACTTGTATTTATCAGATTTTTAGTATTTTTGCAGCAAAATAAAAACCTGAAAAATGAGTGAATATAAACCTAGAGTTTGCGACCAATTATTGGAGGATTTATTAGAGGCCGTTGGTGCCGTTTTGGTGGAGGGTCCGAAATGGTGTGGCAAGACGACCACATCGGAGCAGCATGCCAAAAGCATCCTGTACATGGATGACCCTAGCAACAAGTCCCAAAACCTGCATTTGGCGGAAGTGAACATCAAGGCATTGTTGCAAGGCGACACGCCTCGCCTGATTGACGAATGGGAGTTGGCGCCCCAGCTTTGGGATGCCGCACGCTTCGAGGTGGACCATCGTGAGCAGCACCAAGGGCAGTTCATCTTTACTGGCTCGGCGGTCCCGAAGAAGCAACAGCGTGACAAGATCTTTCATTCAGGCACAGGTCGTTTCGCTTGGCTGCTGATGCGCCCCATGTCGCTCTGGGAGTCGGGCGACAGCACAGGGGAAGTCAGTTTGGGAAGCCTCTTCGAGGGCGCTCTACCGGAAGCCTACCAAGGCAGGCACGACTTGGAAGCGATGGCATACCTGACTTGCCGCGGTGGTTGGCCTGGCGCCTTAAGGTTGCGGCCTAAAGCTGCGTTGCGCATTGCGTCTGCCTATCTCGACGGCGTTGTGCACAGCGACATCTCCCGTATTGACGACGTGCAGCGCGATGCCGATTTCATGATGCGCATCATACGAAGCCTCGCCCGCCATCAGGGCGGGCAGGTGCCCGTTTCTACGGTTTATGCCGACCTGACTGCCAATGCCCAAACAAGCATGAGCGAAGACACCATTGCAAGTTATATCGACGTGCTGAAGAAAATCTTCATGGAAGAAGACATGCCAGCATGGAACCCCAACCTGCGAAGCAAAGCCGCCATTCGTACCTCCGACACCCGCTATTTCGTCGACCCGAGCATCGCCACCGCCGCATTAGGTGTTGGCCCCCAAGACCTGATGAACGACTTGAACACCTTCGGCTTGCTGTTTGAAACCCTAGCCGTGCGCGACTTGAGGGTGTATGCCGAAGCATTGGGCGGAAAGGTGTATCACTATCGTGACAGCAACAAACTGGAGTGCGATGCCGTGGTGCACCTGCGCAATGGGCATTATGGCCTGGTTGAGGTGAAATTGGGTGGCGAGAGCCTTATCGATGAAGGCGTGAAGACACTCAACTCTTTGGCTGGCAAACTCGACACCACCCGCATGCCCGAGCCCAGCTTCAAGATGGTGCTCACGGCCATAGGACAATATGCCTACCGTCGGCCCGATGGCATCTTAGTGGTGCCCATCGGTTGCCTGAGACCCTAGTTCCCCTCTCCTGCCGGGGAAACCTTTATCCACATATTAATAATATAATAAGGTGTAGCCACCCTCCCTTAATGCTCACTTGGGGGTAACGAGAGGTGGCGCTCCAAGACTCCAATGTAGCTATTGAGATGCTGTATGGTCTTGTCCTTCTCGGCGCAGCAAGGACACAAGTCGTCGTCGGCCTCAGGCACGTAGTGTTCAGGATAGGTGATGATATCGACAATCGAGACTCCCAGGATGCGATTGATTTGGTCCAAACGGCTGAAGGTGATGTCGCTCTCGCGCGTGATGAAACTCGAGTAGGAGCTCTGCTTGATGCCCAACTCGGCGGCAAGCACCTCCTGCTTGATGTGCTTCTCCTTCCGAATGGCTTCAATATTGTCTAAAATACTTCGCATGACTAAAAAAAAACATTCACCTTAGTTTCGCAAAATTAAACCTTTGAAATTTAACCAAATGCAATATTTTTACACTTTTTTATTGCATATGATAACGATATATCGCAAAAAAGCAATATCTTTGCAGCGCTTTTTGGAAAACCTTTCCATGGAGCATGTCGTACGAAGAAAAACCTATAAAACGCGTTAAATTAGGGACAAATGAATCCAACTATCGAGAGAGGGGCGGCCTATTTCCATGCAGGCCTTTACTTGAGCGAACTCCTAGCCCAGCAGGGGCGTGACGTGGCTTGGCTGTCAGAAAAGACCGGCCTCAATGCCAGCGTGATACGACGACTACTGACCTCCTCCAACATGGATGCGGGGCTTTTTGTGCGTTTGGGCTGCGCAACGGCGCCCTCTTTCCCGCAAGGGCTTGACCGACTGATTTTTGCGGGACAAAACATCCCTCATCCAACAACCGAATAAAACCGACAAACTACACCTTATTAATTAATACGATTCCCAACCCCACCGACAAAACCGACAATAAAAAGAAATAAAAATAAATCATCAAGTAACACTTAAGAAAATGCAAATGATCTACAACCCCAAAAGAAAGAAGCTCAACAAGCTGAAAACCAGCTTAGTGCTTCTGCTTCTGACGCTCTTCGCCGTGACGGCGAAGGCGCAAAGGAACATCTGGATGAGCGGAGAGCGCATCTCCATCACTTCGGGTGAAACCATTAACTACTACGACTCTCACGGTCCCGCTGAATTTTCGGATCCCAACGACGACAATACGGGCATGAGAGTGAACTACTGGGACAAATGGTACAATGCTCCTGAGCAATACACCCAGACTTTCGTCGCCCCCAGCAGTGCCCCCTATGTGAAAGTGACATTCAACAAGTACACCGCCTACGACTGGTCGAATTCGGGTAACTACCAGGCAGTCCCGCCTGTCTACCCCTACAACTGCCAATCCATCGGCGATTGATCGCTCAGGTTGAACGACGATGTGCTTTACGTCTACGAAGGCACCGACGGCACCGACAACACCAAGCTAATTGGCGCCTACACCGGCAACTCGAAGCAAGAGTTCTCCATCATGGCCGAAGGCGCCATCACCTTCCGATTCGTGTCGAACGACCTGTTCCGCGAAGAAGGATGGGCGGCCACCATCCAGGCCGTCAACAGCATGACGCCGCAAGCGCCCTATATCCGCCGCAGCACCTGCTCCGACGCCATCGAACTAGAGTCGACAACCCTCGACGCTACCATCTATTATACCACTAACGGCAATGCTCCCGTTCCGGAAGACCCGCTGAACCAAACCCAGGTCTACGACGGCACGCCCATCACTTGGGGTAGCGGCAACCTCACCGTGAAAGCCATCTCGGTGCTCAACGGTGTGTCTTCGGCAGTGACCACGGTGGAGTTCACCGATGCCGACCGCATCCCCAACATCAACCAGAATGCCTACAAGCCCGGCCTCGAGCGTGTGCCGAACACCAACAAGGTGCGCATCACCTGCCCCTCGGTGCCCTCGGGCCTCAACGAGACCTTTGTGGTGTATTATACCGACGGCATCACTGAGACTGGCGACCCCTCGCCTTCCAACTACACGAAGAAGCTCATCTTCGTGAACTCGGCGACCATCGATCTTGAACCTGATGGCGACAAAGTGCTCAACGTGCACCGCAGCAGCGTGTATGAGTTTGAATGCACCAACCCCAGTGCGGTGTTCCGTGCCAAGGTCTATGGCTTCACCTGCCAGAACCTGCAGTCGCCTGTGGCGGGACCGCTCACCTTTGGCGACTTGCTGGTTGACCCTCCCACAATCTCGTTCCAAACCACCAACCTGACGCAAGGCACGGGTACGGCCACGCTCAGCTGCCCCTACGAGGGTGCCACCATCTACTACACCACCGACGGCAGCGAGCCCGACCTCGACCTCGTGGGCGGCACCAACCCCACGCAGCAATACAGCACGCCCTTCCCAGTTTCGGCAGGCACGACCGTGAAGGCCAAAGCCGCCGTGAACCAAACGGGCTACGTAGCCTCGGCCACGGTTTCCAACATGTTTGTGCCCACCAATGACGACGACGAGCCCCAAAGCGGCGTGTACGACAAGGTGGTCCTCCTCGACGACCGCGAAGACCACAGCTGGAGCTACTACAGCGACGGCGACCAACCCATCCATAGCCTCAACCCCGCCGATGTGAAGATTACGTATTATGGTAATGGTACCAACACGGTGAGTACGAGTACTAATGCCAATCCTGGCAATACCTTCACAGCTTCTACCAACAATAGTGTTCAGGTTAGTTACAATGAAACTGAGAACCAGTTCATTTATTTGAAGACTTTGGAGCGTGCCAATGGCAATGCTGGCACAGGCAACTGCGCCTACACCACCATCCCCAACCCCTTCTCGAAACGTCCTGTGTATGGTAGCGACAACACCACCAAATGGCGTGGTTTCTACGGCTGGCGCGTGAAGAGCGTGAGCGGCGGTAGCATTAGCGGCTATGCCGTGGGTACCACCATTCCTGCCGAAACCGAAGTGGAATTCGTCCCTGCCGCCGAATACGGCATGGAAGTGGAACTCGAAGCTCTTTGGGCTAGAGCGTATGTGGTAACTACTGGAGGACAAAATTCCAATACAGCTATCGGAAACTATAGTGTTGGCTATGAGAGAAACTTTGTGGTTCTTGCACAAAACCAGAATTATTATTTTGGCGGTAATACCAATCCTCGTATTTCAGAGACAGGACGTTCTGCCACCATTTCCAGACGCTATCCTGACGGAACGTTAGGCAACGCTAATGCTACGATTCGTCCCACTGGTAATAATAATAGAGCTATTACTTTAGGTGCTGATACCAAGTTTGAGTATATGGCATTTTACGATAATAACAATTTCACCCTCACTGCCGCTGGCCACGACCTTATCTTTGGTAGGGGAATTAGTGGAACGGTGAATTATGTGAGAGGAATGAGTGGAACAAGTGTTTCTGACAATTTAGATTACACAATTCGTCTTGAAAGTGGTACATGTAACCAACTATTTTTAACCGATTACAATAGTAATGGTAACTATACTAAAACATATTCTGGAACTGTATCTGTTAGATGCGTTATAGGTTGCGATTATGATCGGGCAACCAACACCGACACATTACTTCATGTATCCCCAAATGGAGAGGTTTCTGCTGGTGAATTCTTAACAATGTCCAATAGCTCAAACAAGGATAGACTGACTTTTGATTGGAATGTAAAAAGCGGAAAAATCCAAGAAAATTTGCTGGGTAAGGGAGACGCAGAACAGAGTATGTATCTGACATGCGGAACTACATGGCAATACAACGGAAAAAGGAGATTAGTCGTCGAAGGTGGAGAAATGGCAAACATTGCAGGTGGAATTGATGGCCGCACTAACTCAAATTCCACCGATTATTCGACCTTCAATACCCTAACTGCAAAAGACAAACTTTATCTTCGGATTAGGAATGGTAATGCACATGTTCGTGGTGCAATTTATGGTGCTGCTGCATTCGCAGGTTCTGCTGGTGGCCGTACAATGGTAATCACTGGCGGTCAAATTGATAGTTGGATCGCTGGTGGTTGTAATGGAACTCGCACCACTGGTGGCGAGCTCTATGGAGACACCTATATCTATGTTGGAGGTAAAGCCAATGTAGGTAATTCCACTGGTGGTAACCATGTTGGAGGCACCGTTCGATATCAAACTATAACAAACGGTCAGTATTATTATGGTCAAAATGGTGCAGATGGCGGAAGCATTTTCGGTGCAGGCTGTGGTATTCTTACCGGTACGTATTCTGGCTCTTGGCCTAATGGTACGTTTACTCCAAATAACGATTATCAAGATGATGATTATTCTGTTGGCCGTGTTAACAACTCAAATGTCGTCATCGCTGACACAGCTACGATATGGAGAGACGTATATGGCGGCGGCAACTATGGTTATGTGCGTGCCAACGGCACGGGTAGTGTCAGCATCCTTGGCGGTGTCATCAAAGGCAACGTATATGGCGGCACCAACAACCAGCAAAGCCAAACCGTCAGCATCGTCATGAACGACGGCACCGTAGAAGGTAATATCTATGGCGGTTCCAATTCATGGGGCTCCAATAACGACGGCGCCACCATCAACGTCTCTGGCGGAACCGTTACCAACGTCTTCGGCGGTGGCTATGGTGCCAACACCAACATGAATGCCGGCACAGCAGTCAACGTCACTGGCGGCACCATTAATAATAATGTGTATGGCGGTGGTGAACAAGGCTCTGTCACGGGCAACACCGTGGTCACGGTGAGCGGCGGCACGATGCACAACGTGTACGGCGCCGGTCTCGGCACGGAATACACCGGCACCACTTGGCCGCCTGCGGCTGGCAACGCCAATATCAGCGGCACCACTACCGTCAGCGTGAGCGGCGGTACCATCGCCAACGTGTACGGCGGCGGCGAGAACGGCTCGGTGGCCTTCGCCAGCAATGGTGCCACCAGCACCAACAGCTCCACCGTCAGCGTCAGCGGCGGCACGGTGGGCGGCAACGTCTTCGGCGGCGGCGAGGAAGGCACCACCCAAGGCCGCACCATCGTCAACGTCAGCGGCGGCACGGTCAACGGCAACGTGTTTGGCGGTGCCTACGGCGTGGCACAAAGAGTGTACGTGGCCGGCAAGCACACCGTCAACATCATGGGCAACGAGGCGGGCGACTATCCCTTCATCAAGGGCAGCGTCTACGGCGGCTCGCGCTTGGCCAACGACGGCAAGTCGCTGACACTCACTCATGCCAGTTTTGACAACAGCAGTGAGACCGAACTCTCGTCGGTCGTCAACATCAGCGGCGGCCGCGTCAAGGAGCATGTGTATGCCGCCGGCTACTATGGCCGTTGCTTCGGCTCGTGCTACGTCAACATCGGCAGCATGGCCGTGCAAAACAGCCCCAGCTCCTACAACACCAGTGACAAGGCCTTCCATACGAGCAACGTCTACATCCAAGGCACGGTGTGGGCTGGTGGCGACTGGGGCGTCTTCGCCGGCGAGTTCGGCAAGGCCACCATCTCGGGCAACACCAACATCTACATCGACGGCGAGGGCTACGACACCGAATCGACGACCTACACCGACAAGGACTACATGGGCATCGGCGGCTCGGTGCTGGGCTGCGGCACCTCGTGCAACGCCGGTAAGGCCGACCGCCACCTCGTCATGCGCAACTACGGCAAGATGAAGGAAGCTGGCGCCACCACGGTGAACCCCGTCACGGGCACCACTCGCTCGCTCTATTCGGCACAACTCTTCACCAAGGTCTTCATCGATGCCTCTCACATCACCTTCAAGGGACAAGGCAAGATGAACGAACTGAACGTGACCGAGAAATACGGCCTCTACAACATCCTCGACGAACGCACCGACAAGACCGGCGGTGTCTATGTGGTGAATGGCTCCACTATGGTGCTCGATGCGCCTGCTTCGCAAATCAACAGCTACAACAGCGGCACCAGCACCAATACTTTCGTTACCGACCCGTCATGCACCACCTTGGGCCGCGACGCTCTGTATAACGCACACCTCAACAACCAGGACAACAAGGTGCGCGTCAACAACGGCAGCTACATCGAGGTGAAATACGATGTGAAGAATGCCTCGGGCGTTGTTACCAGTACCCTCTATGGTCCGGTGATTGGCTACACCCACATGATGACCAGCGCCAAGACCGATGAGGCCACCTGCGCCTATGCCCGCCCGAAGAACGCCGAGAACAGCCCTGTCGGAAGTAGCTATGACAACTCCACCGACGGCGGCTTCCTCAGCTACGACGATTATTATAATGTCTACACACAGAACGGAACCTTGGTTGAATCTGGTGGTCAATACGAACTGGCTTACGAGAACCACGCCCCAACGCGTAGCGACACCGAATACTTCCGTGTGTGGCGTTATGGCGGCGGCATCCACTATGTGGAAGGCTACGTTACCGCCAAACAGGTGGGCACAGCTGGCGCACAAGGCACCGCCGACTACATCACCGTCGACGTCACCGTGCAGCTGCCCGCTTGGCGTACGAACACGGCCTATTATCGTTTCGACCGCACCGGCGATGCTGGGTCATACTTCACCATGATCGACTACGGCACCGACGTGATTACCTACAATGCGGCCTGCTATGGCGCAACCCCGGCAAACAACAACTGGATGTATTACGGCACCGACGCGCAAGTGACGGATACAGCTTCGACCGCCTGCCCTGAAATCGGCAAGCTGACGGAGAACCCCGACCAGAACTTCGGTCTGGTCATCATGCCCGGCACGGCCATGCAAAGCGCCAATACGAATGATTCCAACTATATCATCTGCAGCACATCCGACAGCTACATTGCCGAAAACATGAGATACAACTGCTCGAACTACATGAAGATGCCCACCGTGACGTTCCGTCTCACCTATAGGAACAATATCAGTTCCAACACGACATGGGATCCCGTCACCATCCCGCTGAAGCAATGCCTGGCTGACGGCACGGAAAAGGAAACCGTTTATATCACTTTGACGATTAACACCGAGACGGGCATCGAGTCCACCTTCAACCAACAGCTGTATGCTAGCATGGTTGGTGAAGGCTCCAGCGCCAGAAAACGCCTGCAAGGCACCATCGTGCTGCCCACCTTCGACACCGACACTCACCCGAGCGAAGCTAAATTCTATGTGGAAAGTGCTAAATTCACACAAGGTGTCGCACTGAACAGTGACGGTAGCGTGAATCAAAACGACACTGTATCCTATAAGGTGAATACCGCCAACATGGACATCAACAGCTTCGGCCTTACGGTTGCCGCTGTTCCCACACCCGACAACATGGACGACTGGCACGATGTGCAGCCTGAGTTTGACTGCGCTCCCATTACCAGCGGCAACACTTCTACTTGGGACGAGCAAGGCTACCTCGGCTACGCTGGTGGTCGTAACGGCCTTTCCCTCGGCTTCAACCTCTATTATTCTGACCTGCCAACCGTTCAAGACGAGACGCTCATGGGCACGTTGGAGATTGGCATCAAGTTTACGCACTTTGCCGAACAAAATGGCGACAACATCGGCCACTTCAAGGTCATCGTGCAAGTGTACCGCCGTGGCGAAGGCAGCAACTTCTACGTTGACGGCATCAATGGCAAAGACGATACCGAAGCAGGACGAGGCTTATATCCCAACTATGCGGCCAAGACCGTGGAGTTCGTGCTCAGCCGCTTGGGCTACAAGCCTGGCGACAACATCTTCATCGTCAATACGGTGAGCATCAATAAGCCCCTGAAGTGGGATGGTTCCAAGAAACAAGACAACGTGAACATTTGGCGTTATCCGGGCAACCATGCCCTGAAGTCGGGAGCCCCTGCCATCGTAGGCGACACGCTAAACAACGCATTCACTGGCGTTCTATTCAATGTCAACCAACCGCTCACGATGACCAGTATCAAGGTTGACGGCATATATAATGAAGCTATCGCCTCTGAGCACAAAGTGAAAATCTTCCCGACCACGCCCAATCCATCGGGCGAAGGCTCGGTTATCTTCGACGGTAAGGCCGACGCACCTCTGTTTGTCATCAACGATGGTGGTGCGCTCAACTTGAGAAGCGTCAGCAAGCTGTTGTACAACTACAATGGCAATGCGGGCGCGGACGAAGGTGCCACCATGGGCGGTGCCGTTTGGGTTAAGGACGGCGGCCTGCTCACCATGAACGAAACCGCCAACATCACGGGTAACATCAATACCAACGCTGGTGGTGTTTACATGGATGGTGGCATGGTGGTTTCGAGCTACGCCTATGTCTTCAACAACTTCAAGGCCCCTGCCACTGCCAAAGACGGCCAAGAGCAAAGCAACGTTTGGCTGACCAAGGGCACGGAAAGCGACATGTATAAAGTCGTGCAAATCGGTTTGGTTGACGACGAAGCCTACAACGAGTTGCTGACCTCGGAAACGGCCAATGCCAAGATCGGTATCGACAAGGAATACTCTAGCGATGCCCATATGATGGGCAACTACCTGCCTGTGGTTTACACGGCTGAGTCAACCATCAACTACCTCGAAGAGCCCTACAACGCCAACCGCAACGATGCTGGCGAAGGCATCATCGTTCACGATAAGGCCAAATACAAACTTGAAAAGTACACCCCGAACAACTACCTCTATTGGCTGAGCACCTGGGTGACCTACCAAGACCATGAGCCGAACGAGGATGTTACTGGTATTGAAGGTGAAGGCTCCTGGGAAGGTATTGCTAACATCCACACGCCGCAACAGCTGGCATGGTTCATCTCCTTGGTCAACGGTGAGAACGGTGCCACTGCCAACGATTATGCTGGTCAAACCGTTAAAATCACCGACGACATTAGCATGGACGGTCACGTTTGGGTGCCGATAGGTACGCCTGATCATCCGTTCAAGGGAATCTTGGAGGGTAACGGCCATGTGATTACCGATATGTATGGCTCATTGGTGCAATCCAACATGGGTATGTTTGGCTACACTGACAATGCCACCATCCAAGATGCCGTGGTTTCGACCCGCTTCACGGGCACCAACGACAACCTAGGCACGGTTGTGGGTACGATGAACGGCGGCACGCTGAGCAACGTGGAAGGCGCTGGTTCCATCCTCAACAATTATACGGAAAGTAACATGGGCGGTCTCGTTGGCAACAACGTGGGTGGTACTATCCACTCCGCTTTTGCTGTGGCCGACATGACGGGCGGTGCCAACATGGGTGGCCTCGTGGGTAAGAACACAGGTGACCTTTATAACTCCTATAGCAATGTCGACTTTGCCAAGATGGAGAATCAGACTTCAAGCATGGTGGTCAGTGGCTTTGCAGCCAACAACACCGGCAACATTGAGAACTGCTACGTGGTTGAAGGCACGCACGAGAATAGCACATTCTATGCCTTTGCTGCTGAGAACACGGGTACCATCAACTACTGCTATGCTGCAGAAGGCGAGACTCCTGAATCTGACCCAGAGAATCCTGACGCACCTGTCGAGCCCGAAACTCCCACCTATGTGGGTAGCGGCAATGCTCCTGTGGGTAGCGGCACCTACGGCGCA
>JAFUVT010000004.1 GCA_017477425.1 Bacteroidales bacterium | reverse complement strand
GCATGCGCTGTGTCCCTATGTTGAAATTGGCAATGTGAGGGAGACCTTCTTCCAGAACCAATTGGCTGTCGCCCACGAAGTGAACACGCCCAAAAAAGGAGATTTCCTCGTCAACGGGCAATACCTGTTTGAAGTGGGCGGCAAGAACAAGACTTTTGACCAGATTAAGGATGTTCCCTACAGCTTCCTTGCCGTTGACGACACGGAAGTCGGCTTTGCCAATCGCATCCCGCTATGGATGTTCGGGCTAACGTATTAATCCTCCTCCCGCACCAAGCGCACGGCGCGGCCGTCGCCTCGATGGCCTTCGGCGAGGACAACCAGCCTATTATCGCCGATGACCAGTCCATAATTGTCTCCGGTGCCGACACTCGAGGATTGATAATTGCCTAAATCAGGATAGACACCGTCGATGGTGCGGGCGCCCGCCTCCGGAAGAAAGACCGCTCCGGCAGGCTCAAGCGTGTTTTGCCAGTCGGCCAGACTGATGATGTTATTGTAATAATTGAGGTCGGAATTGTTTACGGCATTGAATTGGTAAGTGGCCACCATCCAATTGTCGGGCAAAACCACCAGACCATTCACACCATTCATACTTGCTTTGGCAAAACGAACTCCAGATGCAGTGTTGCGGACAAAAAGCACATACACCCATTCCTTCTTGGTCAGGGTGCGCCACAGGTTTTCCTTGTTGCCGCCATTGGAGATGGCGTTGTAGCCCCAGTCGGCCTTGCCCGAATCGTGGTACAGGTTGGCATCGGGCCTGCCATAAGCATAATGCATCGCGTTGCTTTGCGTGTCCTTGTGGTCGCACCAAGGCTGGTAACAGACCGCGCCATGGTCGTAGCCGCTCGTGGCCCAACCGAACAGGTCAATCCAACCGCTGTAGGTCTCCGAAACCTTCTCGTTGTCCTTCCCCACAAAGTCATACTGGTGTTCCGCAAAGCGCCAAGTGCCCGTAGTGGCTTGGTATTGCAGGTTGCCTTTCGAGAATAGCACCTGCTTGCCTTCGCTGACGGAAAAACAACCCGGCAAAGCGCCTTCGGGAACTGCTGCATGATACTCAGCAGGCAGGGTGGTAAACGCCACCTCGTTGCCGTAGGTCGTGCCTGCCGCGTTCGTCAGATAGGCCCTGACGAAATAAGTGGCATTGGGCAGCAATCCACTCATGACCACAGGGTCGGCAATGCGGTCGCAACGGGCATGTACGCCATTGATGGTCGGGTTATGAAGCATGCCCCAGCACAGACCGAATTCCTTACCTTCAGCGTTGCCCTTTTTAAGCACATCGATGCCGCCGACCGCAGAAGTGCCGGTGATTTCCGTCACGGGCAGGGTCATCACCGTGGGCGAGACGAGTCCTTCCAAGTCGTTGCCTTGGTAGGGTTTGCAGTTGGCATTGATTTGGTCGATGAGTTGTCGCTCTTTGTTCTGTTGAGTCTTCCCAACCTCCGTGACAAACGTCATCCATTCCGAGCTGTTGGCGGGATAGAGCAAGGCCATCTCATTGCACATCGCCTTGAGCTCCACGCTGGTTTTGACCAATCTTGCCAGCAGCACTTCCCTGCTCTCACTGCCTTTTTCGGCTTCTTCCGCAATCGGGCGAAGCATAAGATTAACCTGCCATTCCCCTTCATTGATGTATTTCTTTTGGTCTGTCGTGAGACCGTTAGGCTGGGTTTCAGACGACACGATGGTGGTTGGGGATGTCTGTCTGGCCACAAGGAAAACCAAGGACACCATCAGAACCAACAAGGCCAACACGGGAATCAAGCTCCGCCAACGGTCGCTGCGTTGCATGGCCTTGCGCACGGCTTCCATGTCCGGGTAGCGCCTCTCGGGGTTTTCGCGAGTGCATTTGGCCGCAATGTGGCGATACCGATGCGGGAAAATCTGCCGCAACAGCAAACCAAATGTGTAAATATCTGATTTACAATTATTTGTCATACCCCCCTATTGCCTTTTGCTCTGGTGCCATGTATTTCGGCGTGCCAGCGGATTGTTTCAAGATGGCGTAGTCATCGGCATCGGAGAGCCCGAAGTCGATGATCTTCACGTTGTTGCCGTTACTGGTGACCAAGATATTGCTCGGCTTCAGGTCGCGGTGGACGATTTGCTTGCCGTGGATGTAGGCCAAGGCATCGATGAGCTGGTCCACCACCTTGCGGCGAACCTCCACGCTGGGCTTGCCTTCCAGGAAGCGGTCGAGCGTCACGCCTTCCACGTATTCCATCACGATGCAAGGCCCCAGTCGCTCGTTCATCTCTTTGGCGAAGGCCTTCACGATGTTGGGATGGTCGAGTTGCACCATCAGCTCGTATTCCTTCTTCAGCAGTTCGAGATAGACGGGCTGGTTGAGGAATTCGGGCTTCAGGCCTTTCAGCATGAACCACCTCCCCTGCCGCTTCGCCTTCACCAACTGGTTGAAGCCACGGCTGGGAATGTCGGCATAGCTGGTCAGCGCGTCTGATTCCGTGAGGAACTGCGCATTGATGGGCCCGGATGTGCTGTCGTCGTTCATGAAGTCCTTCGTTTTCAGACCGCAAAGGTAATGTTTTTTTGCATACCAAGCAAAGCGATGCAAAAAGGACCAAAAAGGACCAATTATGTTTCAAAAAAAGTTCGTTTCTTTGCAGTGTCTAAATGGGATCAATAAGAAACAATTATGACGAAAACCAGCCCAGAAATCTCCGAACTCAAGAAACAGATAGAGAAAATCATGAAGCGTAAGATGCAGACGCCCAACGACTTCATCTTTCTCAGCGGCGCCATTTGGGAGCGCACGCACGAGACGATGAGCCCCACCACGCTGAAACGTCTGTGGGGCTATGTGGATGGCGCCGACACGGCTCGCAACAGCACGTTGCGGATTCTAACCAGTTTTCTCGGCTACGAAGATTGGGACGATTTCAGGGACCACATCGCCAACGGCAACGGCTCCGACCCCATCTTGTCGCCACACATCAGCACGGCAGAACTGAATGTCGACGACCATGTCAGGGTCTCATGGCGTCCCGACCGCCGCTGCACCTTCCGCTATTTGGGCGACAACCAGTTCATCGTCGAAGAAGCCGAGAACTCAAAACTAAAGGTCGGCGACACCTTCTTTGCCAGCCTCTTCATCCTCGGCGAGCCGCTCTACCTGACAGACCTTGTGCAAGGCAAGAACCCACCCGTGGCTTTCGTGGTGGGCAATCGGGATGGATTGTGCGAGGTGGAACGACTCTAGCCTTATGAAAGTGAAAAAACTCCACCTCAAATGAGATGGAGTTTTTTTTCGTATGCCTATTAATATAAATAGGTGTGGTAGAGACGCGCCATGGCACGTCTCTACCAACGACTGATTATTTATATTCAGCCAGAACGTCCTTCACGCGGTCGGGAGTCATGCGGCCGTAGACCTTCTCACCGACTTCGATGACGGGAGCCAGACCGCAAGCGCCAACGCAGCGGAGGCAGGTCAACGAGAACTTGCCGTCGGGAGTGACCTCACCGACGTTGATGCCCAGCTGACGCTTCAGCTCGTCCAGCACCTTCTCGGCACCACGCACGTAGCAAGCGGTACCCAAGCAAACGCTGATCGGGTGCTCGCCCTTGGGTGTCATGGTGAAGAACGAATAGAAGGACACGATACCATAAACCCTCGAAACCGGAATGTTCAGCTCCTTGGCCACCAGTTCCTGGACCTCAGCCGGCAAATAGCCGAACTCGCCCTGGACCTTGTGCAGCACGTTGATGACTTCGCTGCCTTGGTTGCCAAACGACTTGCAAACATCCTTTACGAAGTTGATCTTCGATTCTGATAATTTGATAACTGCCATATTATTTTCCTTTCTATTATTTACAGTTTATTGAATTACTCACTGATCTCAACATGATCCGACTTGTCGAAATAGTGGGTGTGCAGCAGTTCGTGTGACTTGTGGCCGCAAGGCTCACCAAGGAATTCGGCATAGAGCTTCTTGATCGAAGGATTCTCATGCGACTTACGGATCGGTTTGCCAGCATCCTCGCGGTAGATGGCTTCCGTACGTTTCTTGATGATCTCGCTGTTGCCGTGGTGGTAAGGCTGACCAGCGCCGCCGACGCAACCGCCGGGGCAAGCCATGACCTCGATAGCATGGAACTGTTCCTTGCCTTCGCGCACTCTTTCGAGGAGCTTGCGGGCGTTGGCCAGACCGTGGGCGATACCGATGTGGATCGGAGTGCCGTTGAAGTCGACCCAAGCGTCACGCACGCCTTCGATACCACGAAGTTCGGTGAAGTCGACCTTGTCGAGCTTCTTGCCAGTGAACACTTCGTAGGCCGTACGGGTGGCGGCTTCGATCACACCACCAGTGGCGCCGAAGATGACGGCAGCACCCGTGGATTCGCCCAGCGGGTCGTCGTAATCCTCGCTCGGCATGTCCTTCAGGTTGAGGTTGAACTGCTTGATCAAGCGGGCCAACTCACGGGTCGTCAGGACGTAGTCGATGTCCGGATTGTCATCCTTGTAGAATTCCTTACGCTTGCTTTCGTACTTCTTGGCCAAGCAAGGCATGATGGAGACGACAACGAGGTCTTCTCTCTTGATGCCCATCTTCTCGGCCCAGTAGTTCTTGGCGATGGCGCCAAACATCTGCATAGGCGACTTGGCGGTCGAAGGCACGTCGAGCATGTCGGGGAAGTTGTGCTCGAAGAAGTTGACCCAACCCGGGCAGCAGGAAGTCAGGATAGGCAGACGCACGCTCTTGTCGCCAGCCATGAACTTGCTGATACGACCGAGGAGCTCGGTGCCTTCTTCCATGATGGTAAGGTCAGCGGCGAAGTCGGTGTCGAACACATAGTCGAAGCCGAGGCGACGCAAGGCGGCGGCCATTTGACCGGTGACGATGCTGCCGGCAGGCATGCCGAACTCTTCACCGAGGGCCACACGCGTAGCGGGAGCCGTGTTGACGATGACGGTCTTCTTAGGATTGTTGATGGCAGCCATCACGTTGCGGGTGTCGTCCACCTCGCTCAGGGCACCGACTGGGCACACCTGGACGCACTGACCGCACATGACGCACGGCGAGTCGACGAGGTCTTGCTCGAAGGCAGGAGCCACGACGGCGCTGAAGCCACGGTTGATGGCGCTCAGGGCACCAACGGTCTGGACGTTGTTACACACGTTTTCGCAGCGACGGCACATGACGCACTTGTCGACGTCGCGCACGATGGCGGGCGACAGGTCTTGACGGTAGTGCGATTGTTCGCCCTTGAACGGGATCTCGCGGATGCCGAGGTATTGGGCCAGTGACTGCAGTTCGCAGTTGCCGCTCTTCGAGCAGGTCAAGCAGTCGGCCGGGTGGTCGGAAAGGATGAGTTCGACCACGGTGCGGCGGGCGTTGATGACGCGGTTGCTGTGGGTCAGCACTTCCATGCCTTCCACGCAGTCGGTGGCGCAAGCCGGGGCCAGGTTACGGCGCGGACGGCCGTTGAAATCCTTGACCACTTCGACGACGCAAACGCGGCAGCCGCCGGGTTTGTTTTCAAATTTCATTCCTGCCAGTTCAAAATAGCAAAGGGTAGGAATATGGATACCGGCCATGCGGGCGGCTTTCAAAATCGTGGTGCCTTCCGGGACCTGAATCTGTTTGTTATCAATTGTTACGTTAATCATATTTGTTCTCCTCCTCTATTTTATTGGACAGAAATAGCACCAAACTTACAACCAGAGATACAAGCACCGCACTTGATGCACTTGGTGGAGTCGATCACCATCGAAGGCAGCTTGTGGCCAGGAGCGATGTAGTCGGTCTTCGAGATGGCCTCGGCGGGGCAGTTCTTGGCGCACTTGCCGCAGCCGATGCACTTCTCCTTGTCGATGACGTAGCTCATGAGCTTCTTGCAGACGCCAGCGCGGCACTTCTTGTCGACGACGTGCTCGACGTATTCGTCCCAGAAGTTGTCCAAGGTCGAAAGCACCGGGTTCGGTGAGGTCTGGCCCAGACCGCAGAGGGCGGTGTCCTTAATCACGGCGGCGAGGTTGCGGAGTTCCTGGAGGTCGTCCATCGTGCCATTGCCTTCGGTGATCTTGGTGAGGATTTCGAGCATGCGCTTGTTACCGACACGGCAAGGCGTGCACTTACCGCAGCTCTCTTCGCAGGTGAACTCAAGGTAGAACTTGGCGATAGCCACCATGCAGGAGGTCTCGTCCATGACGACCATACCGCCCGAGCCCATCATGGAGCCAGCAGCGACGAGGCTGTCATAGTCGATTTCGGTGTCGAGGTGCTTGGCAGTCAAGCAGCCGCCGGAAGGACCGCCGGTCTGCACGGCCTTGAACTCGCGGCCGTTCTTAATACCACCACCGATTTCATAGATGATATCGCGGAGGGTGGTGCCCATCGGGACCTCAATCAAACCGACGTTGTTGATCTGACCGGCCAGAGCGAACACCTTGGTGCCCTTCGACTTCTCGGAACCGATGCTGGCAAACCAGTCGGCACCTTTATTGATAATGATCGGGATGTTGGCGTAGGTCTCCACGTTGTTCACGTTGGAGGGCTTCATGTTGTAGCCAGCCACAGCCGGGAACGGGGGCTTGAAGGTGGGTTCACCACGCTTGCCTTCCATCGAGTGGATCAGAGCCGTCTCTTCACCGCAGACGAAAGCGCCGGCACCGTAGCGGAGCTCGATGTCGAAATCGAAGCCCGAGCCGAGGATGTCAGTGCCCAGCAGGCCGTATTCGCGGGCCTGGGCGATGGCGACTTGCAGACGGTGGATAGCCAGCGGGTATTCAGCGCGGATGTAGACCAAACCCTTGGTGGCGCCGATGGCGTAGCCACCGATGGCCATGGCCTCGATGACGCTGTGCGGGTCGCCTTCCATGATGGAACGGTCCATGAACGCACCCGGGTCACCCTCGTCGGCGTTGCAGATGATGTACTTCTGGTCGGCTTGGTTCTTGGCGCAGAGGCCCCATTTCACGCCGGTCGGGAAACCAGCGCCGCCACGGCCGCGAAGGCCCGACTTGGTGATTTCGTCGATGACCTGTTGGGGAGTCATTTCGCCCAGCACCTTACCCAGTGCCTCGTAACCGTCGCGCGAGATGTACTCGTCGATGTTTTCGGGATTGATGAAACCGCAGTTACGCAGAGCGATACGCAGTTGCTTACGGTAGAAGCCCATGTGCTTCGAGTCTGAGACGTGCTCCTTGTTTTCGGGGTCGAGATAGAGCAAATCGGTGACCTTACGGCCTTTGATGATGTGCTCGTTGATGATCTTCTCGACGTCTTCAGGCTTCACCTGAGTGTAGAATGTGTTGTCAGGCATGATCTTGACGATGGGTCCCTTCTCGCAGAAGCCGAAGCACCCCGTCCTGACCACCTGAACTTCATCCTGCAAGCCCTTCTCGGCCAGGATGGTCTCGAAGTTCTTGATGATTTCAGCACTTGCCGAAGCCTGGCAGCCAGTACCGCCGCAGCAGAGCACGTGCATCTTGATTTTTGCCATATAAATTCCTCCAATTAAATTGATTAACCGATAGTTTCATAGTTGACAGGGATGACGCCGTCCACCATTTCGTTGTTCATGACATACTTGGTGAGGATGTCGTCAGCTCTGTTGTTGTCGACATGACCGAAGACGATGGGGTCCTTGCCCGGGCACTTCACCTCGATGGTCGGCTCGGCGTGGCAGTAGCCCATGCAGCCGGTTTGGGTGAAGACGATGCCGAGCTTCAGCTCGTCGGCCTTCTCCATCATGTGTTCCATAACTTGTTTTGCACCAGCGGCGATACCGCAAGTGGCCATTGCGACCTTGATTTGCACCAAAGAGTCAGGGTCGTTGCTCTTTTCGCGAAGGTCAAGGTTCGACTGAAGCTTTTCTCTCATAGCTTTCAGTTCTGCTAAAGACTTAACTTTTGCCATATTTTCCTTGTTTTAAGGTTATTATTGAGTTTGTTTATCCTTCTGTTTAAGGGTCTTTCAAATCCGCTGCAAATGTAGGGAAAAAACTCTTTGCTTTCCAAATAAAGCCTCAACTTTTTAGCGTTTTTTCAAATGCTGTTATTTTGTTGATATACAATATATTATAATCTAATTTTCAATGCCTAAGTGTAAATTAGACTGATTCTAATTTAGAAAAGCAAGGATTTTATTAAAAACAATGGCTTTAAAAAGCATAGATTCCATCCCATCGCACTATGCAGCGCAGGAATGACATGCTTTTTAAAGCCATTCACAAACAAACGATGCTATCAAAGCTCGTCGTTCATCAGCATTTCGAGGACCTTCATGAAGTTCTTCTCCTTCAATGTGGTGTCGCCTTCGTCAGCTGAGATGATGTCGTTGATGTCGGCCAGGAAGCCAACCTTGTCCTCTTCGGTCTTCAGGAACTCGTCCTTGTGCTCCTTGAAGAAGCTGAGCCAGGCGGGACTTGTCATCGATTTCCACGACTCAAACACTTCATTGTAGCTCTTCTCGTCGAACTGCATGCAGATACGTTCCAATTCGTTCATCGAAATGTTGCCGTCGATGCCCGACGCGCAAAGCATCATGAAGATCTCGAATTTCTCTTTGGTAAGATTTTTTTCCATAGGCTATGGGTTTTGAGGTTATTTGCGACAAAAGTAGGAAATAAAACCTTATCTTTGCCGCAAATTTCAAATTTTATGAGAAAAAATTTCCTAATCGCCATTTTTGCCCTGCTAAGTAGCCTGGGAATGGCCCAAAACAAGTGCTTCTGGGTGTTCTTCACTGACAAAAACGACACCCAATTCGACCCCTATTCCTATTTCGATGCCAAGGCTATAGAGCGTTACCAAAAGTGTGGCGCTGACCTTTACGACCTCAGCAACTACCCGCTGAACGACACCTATGTAAACGCGGTAAACGCCTACTCCACCGAGGTTTTCGGCGAGTCGCGCTGGCTCAATGCCATTGGTGTTGAGGCCACCGACGACAATGCCGCGCTGATTGCCCAGCTGCCTTTTGTGGCTCGCGTGCAGGAAATCGTTTCGGAAGGCTTCGTGACCCGCAAGGAGGTTGATTTCATCGCGATAGATGACGACGATGATGAACCCGAAGGCATCCTTACCGACCAACTCATCCGCTTTGGCGGTCAGCATTTCATCGACAAAGGCATCGACGGCAAAGGTCTCCGCATCTGCGTGATGGACGGCGGCTTCCCGAAGGTGAACACCCACCCTGCCTTTAAGCATTTGCGCGACAACCACCAGATTATCAAGACCTACAACTTCCCCAACCGAAAGGAAGACGTCTACGGCTGGAACACCCATGGCACGATGGTGCTGAGTTGCATTGCAGGCATCAACGAAGAAGGCCAGAAAATGGGGTTGGCTACGGGTGCCGAGTTCCTTCTCGCCCGCACCGAAATCGAGCCTGAGCCTTTCAAGGAAGAAGTGTGGTGGGCGCAAGGTGCCGAATGGGCCGACAAGAACGGCGCCGACATTATCAACAGCTCTTTAGGCTACGGAAAGGACCGCCATTGGACGAAGGACATGGACGGTCGTTCCTACGTTGCTAAAGCCGCCAACAAAGCTGTCGAAAAGGGCATTTTGGTGTGCAACTCGGCTGGCAACGAGGGCGACGACAAGCGCTGGATGACCATCATCACGCCCGCCGATGCGGAGAACGTGCTCTGCGTGGGCGGCATTGTCGACAACCTTGCACAATACAACCATATCTCCTTCAGTTCTTATGGCCCTTCAGCCGACAAACGCTTGAAACCCAATGTAGTGGCCTTCGGTCATGCCCAAGTGGCCAATCCGTCCAACGGGAAATACACTGATGCCTACGGCACTTCGTTCTCCAGCCCGCTGACCGCTGGCTTCTGCGCCTGTGCCTGGCAAACCATGCGCGACAAGACCGCCCTTGAGATGAAGGCCGAAATTGAGAAGTCCGCCGACCTTTATCCTTATTTCGACTATGCCTTCGGCTATGGTGTTCCCCAAGCGGCCTATTTCACTGGCGATTTGAAGCCCACCGAGCGTTCGTTCAACCTCGTTCAGGAAAAGGACGGCGTGCGCATCGCCATTCCGAAAAGGTTTGAAAACCAAGACGTTTTCATTAGCGTGGAAGGTGCTGACGGCGTGTTGTTGGGTTACTACAAAGCCTATCCCGACACTACGGGCATCAAGCTCTACAACAAAAACCTCGGTCAAGGCAGAAAACTCAATGTCAGCTACAATGGTTTCTACGACTCCTGCCCTATCAGCGGCATGGGCGGTGAGCCCAAAATAGTAGCCAACACCAGACGTGTCGGCGGTCAGGATGGCACTTTCAAGGAAGTGAAAGAGGAAGGCTGGCAGAAATCGACCTTCTTCCAATACGATTACAACCTGCCTAACAGCACCTGGAATGGCTTCAACCGCCACTTCGCCTTCGGTCGCCGCTGGATGTACGGCAAGACTTATAAAATAGGTATGGGCCTCGGCCTCAACTGGAACCGTTTTGTCGCCAAGGGTCAAATTCCGGACGCCATGAAATTGGCCGACCGTACTACCGTCATGCGCAACATGCAATTGCGCGGCGAGGTGTTCCAACGCATCATCAACCGAATGTGGGGCATGAATTGGGATTTGGGCGTCTATGGCGGCATCAATGCCTTGCGTCGCGTGAAGGTAGCCGACAATGTCGAGTGGCAAGATGGTGATGGCAATGCGACTAAGCCTTACAACAACAAAGTTACTACTTTCTACAATCATGCCAAGGCCATGAACCTCTTTGAATATGGTGTCACCACACGCATCAGTTACTGCATTGGCAATGTGTTCAACATTGGCGTGTATGGAAGTTATCGTTTGTCTCCCGTCATCACGAAAGACGATTTCCTGATCGGTACAAAGGCCAACAATCCTTCGCCTTGGAGCGTCGGCATTGAGCTTGAGTTGGTGCCGTAATGGATTTTATGCTTCGTAAGTAAATTTAAAGAATTATGCGTACTTTTGCAGCCAAAATAAACGGGTATGATCCAAGCAACAGGCATTCATAAGTCCTACGGCAACCTCGAGGTGCTCAAAGGCATCGACCTTCACATCAGCAAACGCGAAATCGTGAGCATCGTCGGCGCCTCGGGTGCAGGCAAGTCCACCCTACTCCACATCATCGGCACCTTGGATAAGGCTGACCGTGGGCGGCTCCTTATCGACGGAACTGAGGTCAACAAACTGAACGACACGGAGTTGGCTTCATTCCGCAACCAAAAGATCGGGTTTGTGTTCCAGTTCCACCATCTCCTGCCCGAGTTCACGGCCATCGAAAACATCTGCATCCCTGCCTACATCCGTGGCATGGGTAAGAAAGAAGCCACTGAGAAAGCTGAAAAGTTGCTTGAATACCTCAACCTTACCGACAGGAAAGACCATAAACCCTCGGAGCTCTCGGGGGGCGAACAGCAACGCATCGCTGTGGCTCGTGCCCTCATCAACGAGCCTGCGGTGGTGTTGGCCGACGAGCCTTCGGGCAACCTCGACTCGAAGTCGGCTCAAGAACTCCACAAGCTCTTCTTCCGCCTCCGCGACGAGATGAACCAGACCTTCGTTATCGTCACGCACAACCCAGAGCTGGCCGCAATGTCGGACCGCACCATCACCATCAAAGATGGAAAGATATTAGATTAAGAAGGGGCAAAACACAATATTATAAAAGGATATCCGTTAAGTATTGATAAATTTTGAAATGATGAATAAAAAACTCATATTTTCCTTGTTGTTCGGTGCATCGCTGGTCATGAGTGCCGATTTGATCCAAGCCCAAAATGCCGAATCATACGAGTCGTTGATGAAGAAAGGCAATGACAAATATGCCGCCAAGGACTACATCAGCGCCAAGACTTATTATGAAATGGCACTGAAACAGAAATCGGGCGACGCCACGGCCAAACAAAAGCTGAACGAGACTGTCAAGAAGATCCAGGAGGACGGTGCACGTCAGGAAGTGTTTTACGCCCATCTTGATGCGGGCGACCAATACTATGGACAACAGAAATATGAGGACGCTTTGTCGGAATACGAAGCCGCGTTGAAGGTCTTCCCCGAGGACAAATACGTTAGCGGTCAGGCCGATGCTGTGCGTGCCATCCTCAAAGAGCGCCAAGACAAGCAAGATGCTTTCGACTTGGCCATGAGTCAAGGTGCGACATTACTCGAAGAAGAGAATTTCGATGCCGCCATCATGCAGTTCGAGACCGCCATGGGCATCTTCCCCAACGACAAGCTGCCCAAGGAGAAGCTGGCTGACGCCCGACAGAAGAAGCAACTCTATACCGAGAAAATGACCCGCTTCGACAACATCATGGAAGAAGCCCGACAGCTGGGTCTACGCAAAAACTACGACGCTGCCCTCCAAAAGCTCGACCAAGCCCTCGAACTCTTCCCCAACGATATGGAAGCCAACGCCAAGCGTGTCGAATGGCAGGCTGCCAAAGGCGTGGCCGACCGCTATAACGACATCATCGCTGCCGCCGATCGTCTCTATGAGGCCAAGTCCTACAAGGAGGCCAAATCGCAGTACCAAAGCGCATTGGCCGTCGTGGCTGGCGATGCCTATGCCACCGACATGATTGCCCGCCTCGACCCGCTCATTGCCGAACAAGACGCTGAAGAAGCCGCACGCATCGCGGCAGAGCAAGAGGCTGCACGCTTGGCTGCCGAGGCTGAAGCCGCCCGTATCGCCGCAGAACAAGAAGCGGCAAGACTTGCCGCCGAAGCTGAGGCTGCTCGTTTGGCCGCTGAGGCAGAAGCCGCTCGTATTGCTGCCGAAGAAGAAGCGGCACGACTGGCTGCTGAGCAAGAAGCCGCGCGACTGGCCGCAGAGGAAGCTGCAAGACTCGCCGCCGAGCAAGAAGCGGCTCGACAAGCCACTATTAAGACCATGCTCGACGCTGCCGATGCCTTGTTCGACCAACAAGACTATGCCGCCGCCAAAGTGAAATACCAAGAAGTCATAGCCTTCGACGAAAGCAACGCCACGGCTACAGCCAAGATACAGCAGATCGATGGCATCTTCGCACAGATGGCCGCCGAAATCGAAGAGCATTACAACCACGCCATGGGCGCTGGCAACACCGCTATGGGTGCCGAGAAATTCGCCGAAGCCATCACGCACTACCAATCGGCTTTGATCTACAAGCCTGAAGACCCGACGGCAACCGCACAACTCGCCGCTGCCGAGAAGGCCGAAAGCGACCTCATTGCCGCTTTGAGGACACAATACAACGCGTTCATCAAGGAAGGCGACGCCAATTTCAAGACCAACACCTTCGACAAGGCTATCGATGCCTACACCAAGGCCGAAGAGCTGGGCTTGGAGACCTACCCTACCGAGATGATTGCCCGTATCAGCGAAATCATCGAACAGAACAAGTTGTATGAACTGAACAGCGAGCCGATGCTGCTGGCCGCTGGACAAGCCCAACGCTTTGATTTCAACAAGATTGAAGTGGCTGTGCGCCGTTCCAACTACATCATCATCAAGGTGCGCAACCCGCATCCCGAGAAGACCTTCCCGATGATTGTCTCCTTCGGCGGTGCCGGTGGCAAGAACGGCGGCTTCGTACTACCCATCGCGGCCACGGAAGACGAGAAGACTTTCATCTTCCGCATCGGATCGCAATACAAGTGGTTCAGCGAAGACAACACTTGGATTGAAATCATCTCCGAGAACAACGAGGTGGAAATCGGCAAACTGGAGATCTCGCGTAGCAATTAGAAAATATCCGTCGGTACCGAAAGCGGTACGGACTCGGGTTCATTCACCGTACTGACCGACAACACACTGTCGACCACATATTTGCTCATGCCACGCCACGGCAATGTGCCCAGGTATTCCTTGTAGTGCAGTTCCACAAACTTTCCCGCACTGCGTTCCAGTTGTTTGGCCACCTCCTCATCCTTGACGGAGAAGTTGAACTCGTTGGATTGGATGGTCGAATTGGAACTTTTGTAACCCGCCTGGATCAAGCGGCCTTCGTAGGTCTTGAACACATAGCCTTTGTAGACAAACAGGTTGAGTTCGCCAGCCTTCACGCCACTGCCGAAGACGAAATAGAACTTGAAGAAGATGAAACCAG
Organism: Bacteroidales bacterium; assembly: GCA_017477425.1. GTDB lineage: Bacteria > Bacteroidota > Bacteroidia > Bacteroidales > F082 > Limimorpha. The sequence goes on along the minus strand of JAFUVT010000004.1, from coordinate 66,647 downwards.
CGGCCACCAAAACGATGATAGCGCTCAAGACGCCAAAGATTTTTCTCCCTATTCTTCTTTTTTTCTTGGGTTGTTCTGAATAATCAAACTCGTCCATAACACCTAATTATTTGGTTTTTAACTTTTTTTTGATAATAATCACAGATTTCAGTAATGCCACAGGTGGCGCATTTTGGCTTGCGGGACAGGCATACATAGCGCCCGTGCAAAATGAGCCAATGGTGTGCTTTCGAAAGCACCGCTTGGGGCAGATGCGCCACCAGGATCTTCTCGGTCTCCAGTACGTTTTTGGAGTTTTGGGTCAAGCCAATACGGTTCGATACCCTAAAGACATGGGTGTCAACAGGCATGGCCGGCTGCTTGAAAGCCACGGCCATCATCACATTGGCGGTCTTGCGGCCCACGCCAGGCAACTTCTGCATATCTTCCAGATTGTCAGGGACTATGCCGTTGAAATCGCGCACCAAGGTCTGCGCCATGCCCAAGAGGTTCTTGGCCTTGTTGTTGGGATAAGAGATGCTTTTGATATAGGTGTAAATCTCCTCCACCGACGAAACCGCCATATCCTGCGGCTCCGGGAAACGCTCAAACAAGGCAGGCGTTGTCATGTTGACACGCTTGTCGGTGCATTGCGCCGAGAGGATGACTGCCACCAAGAGCTGATACGGGTTCTTGTACTGCAACTCCGACTCGGCAATAGGCATGTGTTCCTCGAAGTAGCCGACAAAAGCTTCGTATTTCTGCTGTAACTTATTCGTTTTCATCAAATGATGTCTCCCTGTTCGTCGACCAGAACGCCCCAACTCACCGCCTTCATTTGCTCGCCTTCAAAGAAGAAGTCGATCATGGCATCCTCGAAAGAGACCCGAAGCTCGCCGTCTTCAACTTCTTCCGACAAGTCGTTGAATCCATTGTCTTTCATCAGTTTAACGACTTCTTCCTTCTTGAGGGCCAGCACCTTCTTGCCGTACAATGTGGCTTTTTCATTCTCCGTCTCAAAACAAGCCACCACCGACTTGGTGATGCCCTCGAAATAGATATTCGTCTGAATATCATCGTATTCGTAATAGATGGAGCGGTTGCCTGTCTCTTCCATGTCGTTCAGTTCTTCGTAGAAGTCAGGCATGTTGAGCATCTTGACGGTCTCGTCAAGCGTCATTCCGAAAGGTATTTCGCCGTAGCCTTTCAGCGGGTTGATGGTAAAGTCTTTCATCATATTATTGTTGATTTGGCCGCTAAAATAGGGATTTTATTGGAATGACTATCAAAAAAAAGAAAAAAACATTTTGAACGACCGGCCTATAGATTCCTTATCGTCTGACCTCCAATGTCATTCCTGTATGGAATCTATTGAAGGTCAGACGATGGAATGACATAGGCGGTCTGCTATTCAAACCTTATCGACTTGGTCGGACTGATGCGATTGATGACAGACGTTGGGATAAGCAACATCAAGACCCAAAGCAAGAACGTCCCCAGATTGATGAAAACTACCGTGCTGAGATGCAGTTCGATAGGCACCGATGAGAGGTAATAAGTGGCAGCGTCAAGTTTGATGAGGCCCGTATTTTGCTGCAAGAAACAGAAGCCCAAACCGATGACGTTGCCGATGAGCATCCCGATGAGCAGGATGCGCAACGAACGGCGCAAAAACACCTCGCGGACGAACTTGTTGCTGGCGCCCATGGCTTTCAGGAGGCCGATGGTGGAAGTACGCTCGATGATGATAATTAACAACATACTGATAACCGTGATGCCTGCCACCAACAGCATCAAGGCCATGATGAGCCAAACGTTGGTGTCCAGCAAATCCAGCCAATCGAAGATTTGGGGGTTGCTTTCGCGGGCCGTGTAAGAGGCCAAATTGGATGGCAAGGCGTAATACAGTTTCTCGTTAACTTGTGCCGCATCGGCCTTGGAATCCAGGGCGATTTCCACAAGTCCGGCTTCGTTGTCCTCCCAGCCGTTCAGCTTGCGGATTTGGTTGAGGTCGGCGAAGACATAACGCTCGTCAAACTCAAACAGTCCCGTCTCGAAGATGCCCGTGATGGTGAACTTTCGGCCACGCGCCTGCATGTCCTTGTCGATGAACCACACGCGCACGTCGTCGCCTACGCCCAGCAGCATCTTGTCGGCAATCACCTTGGAGACCATCACATCAGTCGAGCGTTCGCCCGCCTTGTATTTCGGCGATTCGCCTTCGATAAGGCATTGGTTGAAATAGCTCCAGTCGTAGTTCTCGTCCACGCCTTTCAGAATCACGCCTTGGATTTCGTCGTCGGTCTTGATCATGCCCGCCTTGTTGGCCACCATTTGGTAGTGACTGATGCCTTCAATAGAGTTCAACCGACTGATTAACAGTGAATCCAGTTGAAAAGGCGTCTCCTCCACCGACTCGTTCTGGTCCAACGATTGCACATGGATGGGTGCCACAAAGCCAATCACCTTGTCGCGAATCTGGTTCTTAAAACCCACCACGACGGCCCAAGCGATGAGCATCACGATGATGGCGAGTGCCACACTCGTGACGGCCAGTCGCATCACCGTCGAGGAAAGATTTTCTTTCGAAAGCGAAAAAATTCGGTCTGCTATGAATTTTGGGCCCGACATTTTTACTAGTTAAATTATTACATTTACAAAACTCTCCATTCACCATTTTTTCTTGCGCCGACACGTTCAACTAATTTCAACTCTTGCAGCTGCATCAAATCGCGATAGACTGTTTTTGTTGTTACGCTCAATTTTTGAGAGATAAACTCTAATGTAACACTTCCATCTTTTTCCAATATAGCCAAAATAGCCCTTTGTCTTTCTGTCAATTTTATTTGGACATTTATTTGGACATCAGGGTCATTTATTTGGACATCAGGGTCATTTATTTGGACATCAGGGTCATTTATTTGGACATCAGGGTCATTTATTTGGACATTTATTGGCTCATTCACGACTTCTACTTCCAGTCTAACCGTAGTCCTTTCGGGATTGTAAGTCACTTGATAATGTGGGGTCACATCCAATAATTCCTGCCAACTATAGATGGCTTGTGGGATGCCCATTCCTGCCCTTTCCACTTTGTCAATCAAAGCGAACATCTTCATAATGACTGCATTACGCGAATCGGAAACGCCACCGCTAAGCGCAACATTAAGCCCAATTCGGATGTCACCTGGATTGGAAAACGTATAAAAATCCTTTGCTTTGACGACCACAATCCCCTGCCTACCATAATGGTCGGCATGAACCAAGGCATTCAGCAACAATTCACGCAAGGCATCATGCAAAGGCGTTTCATCGATACGGGATGAATTTCTCATCACAAAAGGACGCGGAAGACCATCCGTAAGCCTTGGAAACACCTTGAAAAAGAAGTCAAACAGGTTGCCGCTCCACTCGCCAGAGCTCGACACAATCCGATTGCTCCATCTGGCATTATCGTCCAAACGTTCTTGATAATCAAGGAAATAATTCGGGAATTCACGCAAAATCTCATATTCAAAACCGAACATCAACAATCCAGCTACTGTAGGATGCATCTTTTGGTCGTCGTCAGAAATGCTCATAGCCCCAATTCGGCGCATAAACAGCTCATCATCAAGACTTAACCAAGTATGGTTGGGATGAAAGGAAGCAAATCGGTTACGATAGGCATGAACACTATCCATATCGAAAACGCTCATGTCCATATTCGACAGCACCCGCATATCAGCTCCAACGATGGCAGCATCACGATACATTGCCGCAACTTGGTCCTTGTTGCAATGATAGTCTCCTTCACCATTGCGACGATACGACCCTTTCATCGGATCAGCGCCCAGATAGACTGGTTTCATCGTTCTGTCAGCCCTTGGAACGTCAATGGCGACCACCGTCTTTCCATCGAGTTCAATGGTTTGAACGCATTGGTTGGTAAGCACATTGACACTGATTTTCTGCAAGTTATTAATCATATTCCAAAAATCTGAGACCAGCTTCTCGGCATCGTCAACGCCCACAACTTCTAATTTGTGGCCATCCAGTTCCTTTACTCCTAGCAAAATCAATCCACCGTCAGTGTTGGCAAACGCCGAATAGGTCTCCCAAAGGCTTGTAGGCAGGCCTTTCTGGGCTTGCTTGACTTCAAGGCGATTGTCTTCGCGATATTGCCCAATGTTTTTCAGGTCGATTTTCATTTTGGAATGATTTTGGGTGCAAAAATACAAACAATTTGACGATTTTAAGTACCTTTGCAAAAGTAAAAATAAAACCCAAATGAAACGACAAATCTTTTCTTTCGCCTTGCTGTTTTGCGCTTTCCTGTCGCAAACCAACGCCCAAATCTTCAAGATGGACGATGAACCACGCTTGCAGTTCGTCGACAAGGAGCACTACATCTCTGCCGCCATACAACTCGATGACTATCTGCCACTTCTGGAAGGCAAACGCGTTGGCATCGTCGGTAACCAAACGAGTATCATTGGCGAAACGCATCTGGTCGACACACTGCTCTCCTTAGGCGTCGACATCCGAAAAATCTACACGCCAGAACACGGTTTTCGCGGCCAAGCCGACGCCGGCGCCAAGGTGAACAGCGGCAAGGACGAGAAAACGGGCCTGCCCATCGTGTCGCTCTACGGCAAAAACAAGAAGCCAACGCCCGAAATGCTTCATGGTCTCGACCTTATTCTCTTTGATTTACAAGATGTTGGCGTGCGGTTCTACACCTACATCTCCACCATGACCTACGTGATGGAGGCCGCCGCCGAAAACGATCTTCCCGTCATCGTCCTCGACCGCCCCAATCCGAACGGTTTTTATGTGGATGGCCCTGTGTTGAAACCTGAAAACCAATCGTTTGTGGGAATGCACCAAGTGCCCGTTGTCTACGGCATGACCATCGGCGAATACGCCCAAATGGTGAACGGCGAAGGCTGGCTGAAGGGTGGCCTCACCTGCGACCTCACCGTGATACCTATTAATAATTACAACCGCAACGCGATTTACGAACTGCCTGTGAAGCCTTCACCCAACCTGCCCAACTGGGAATCGGTCTACCTCTACCCCACTCTGTGTTTCTTCGAAGGTAGCATCGTCAGCGTGGGCCGGGGCACGGAGACGCCCTTCCAAGTCTACGGCCATCCCAGCATGAGAGGCAGCTACACCTTTACGCCCAAAAGCACTAGCGGTGCCTCAAAGCCTCTGCTAGAAGGCCAGCGTTGCCGTGGTGAGAATTTGGTTGATTTCGCGCACGATTACGCATACAACGCCAACGAGTTACAATTAGATTGGATTATCGATGCCTACCAGCAGCTGAAAGACAAAGGCTTCTTTAAAGATTACTTCCGTCTGCTTGCCGGCGACAAGCAACTCCAGCGCGACATCGAAAACGGAAAAAGCGCGGACGAGATCCGCGCTTCGTGGGAAAAGGATTTGGAAGACTTCAAAGCCATCAGGACCAAATACCTGATGTACTAAGGTTTATCTATTAATCCTTCCAGGATACACTCTCAAAGCTTCCTCCAGGCACTTCATGGCGGCCTTCAGGTCGTCGATGCAGATGCAGTAAGTGATGCGGGCCTGATGGCGTCCCTTCTCGGGGTCGACATAGAAGCCCGTGGCAGGAGCCAGCATCACCGTGGCGCCATTGTAACTGAAGTCGGTGAGCAGCCACTGGCAGAACTTGTCGCTGTCGTCAACAGGCAGGTCAATGACGGTATAGAAAGCACCCTTAGGCATCGGGCAGAAGCAGCCCGGAATCTTATTGACACCTTCGACGATGACATTGCGACGAGCGACATATTCCTTCTGCACGGCATCAAAATACTCCTGCGGCGTGTTGACAGCAGCCTCGGCAAAAATCTGACCGAAGCTCGGTGGCGACAATCTGGCCTGGGCCAGACGCATGGCGATGGCATAGACCTCGCTGTTACGCGTCACCATGCAACCCACACGGGCACCACAAGCGCTGTAGCGCTTCGAGACCGAGTCGAACAGAATCGTGTTGCGCTCCAAACCTTCCAGCTGCATCACACTGAAGTGCTTGTGGCTGTCGTAGCAGAACTCGCGGTACACCTCGTCTGCAAAGAGATACAGGTCGTATTTCTTCACCAGACCGGCCACCTTCAGAAGCTCCTCATGGGTGTAGAGATAACCCGTCGGGTTGTTGGGGTTGCAAATCATGATGGCTTTGGTGTGGGGCGTGATGGCCTTCTCAAAGTCCTCGATAGGCGGCAGGGCGAAACCCGTCCTGATGTCGCTCGGGATGGTGACAATCTTGGCACCGCACAACTTGGCGAAGGTGTTGTAGTTGGTGTAATACGGTTCCGGGATGATGATTTCATCGCCTGGGTTGAGGCATACGGTGAAAGCCATTTGAAGGGCCTCGCTACCACCCGTGGTGACAAGGACCTGGTTAGGCGTCACGTCGATGCCGTGGCGGTGATAATAGTTGCAAAGGGCACGGCGATACGAAGGAATACCGGCAGAATGGCTGTATTCCAACACGCCCTTCCACTGCGGGAGCTCTCGTGCACTCTCAGCCAAGGCAGCAAGAGCGCCCTTGGGAGTCTCGATGTCGGGCTGGCCGATGTTGAGGTGATATACATGGATACCGCGTTCCTTGGCTGCATCGGCAAAAGGAACGAGTTTTCGGATTGCCGACTGCGGCAGTTCCATACCTTTTTGTGAAATCTGTGGCATAGGTGTTTGTTTTGTGTAAAAAGCCATCTAACATAGACATTAGACGGCTTTTATGATTGATGATTTAATGATTGATGATCAATGATTGTTGACGGGCGAGCCGTTGCCGAAATCGTTTTTCTTCTCAGGCAGTGCCTCGGTGGGTTGGTCGAGCACGCGACCTTTGATGCGCAACACCACAGTGGAGTTCTTGGTGGCGTTCGAGGTCACGGTCACTGTCTTGTTGATGTTGCCCGCACGGTTGGTACGGTAGGTCACCTTGATGACATCCGACTCACCGGGAAGGATGGGCTCGTTGGGCCATGAAGGAATCGTGCAACCGCAGCTTGATTTGGGTTTCTGAACGATCAGGGGCTCAGTACCAGTGTTGGTGAAGCGGAACTCACATTCGCCATTGCCATTGAAAGGCACATCACCATAGTCATGGACCACCTTCTCGAATTCGATTTCAGGTCCCAATTGCACTTTAGCGTCTTGAGCTTTGGCCACGCCTACCATAAGGAACATAAGGCCAAGCATGTAAATCACTTTCTTCATTTTGTAATGTTTTTAAAATTGTCGCAAAATTAGTAATTATTGTTGTTCGTTGTTCAAATATTCCAATTTTTCAAACAATTTTCGTGGATGTCCAAAAAATGTGCCAAAAAACATCCCCCAAGAAAAACTTCTCAGGGGATATTTTGGTTCGTCTTTTGGATTTCCTCGCATAGATTGCCGCGCTTCGCTCGTAATGACATCCGAAGAAATCCAAATGCCTTTTACAACAGATGGCAAGTCACCGTCAGGCCGGCCATCACGATGCTCACCATGCTCATCAGCTTGATGAGGATGTTGAGCGACGGGCCGCTGGTGTCCTTGAACGGGTCGCCAACGGTATCGCCAACGACGGTAGCCTTATGGTTCTCAGAGCCTTTGCCTCCGAAGTTGCCTTCCTCGACGTACTTCTTGGCATTGTCCCAAGCACCGCCCGAGTTGGCCATGAAGACAGCCAGGACGAAGCCCGTGCTGAGGCCGCCAATCAGCAGACCCATCACACCAGGGACGCCGAGGATGACGCCCGTCAGGATCGGGACGAGGATGGCGAGGATGGAAGGCACCAGCATTTCGTGCTGCGCGCCCTTCGTAGAGATGGCCACGCAACGCTCGTAGTCGGGTTCGGCTTTGCCTTCAAGGATGCCCTTGATGGTACTGAACTGACGGCGGACTTCCTCCACCATCTTTTGCGCGGCGCGCCCCACGGCATTCATCGTCATGCCGCAGAACACGAAGGCCATCATGGCACCGATGAACACGCCTACGAGGACGATTGGATTCATCAGGTTGACGTTGTAGGCGTTCATGAAGTCCACCAAAGTGGCTTTGGCAGCTTCAACGCCATTCGGCAACGCCTGACCCACACGGATGAGGGCCAACTTGATTTCTTCAACGTATGAAGCCAACAGTGCCAAGGCAGTCAGAGCGGCGGAACCGATGGCGAAGCCCTTACCCGTGGCAGCAGTAGTGTTGCCGAGAGCATCCAAAGCATCGGTGCGCTGGCGCACTTCAGGATCGAGGCCGCTCATTTCGGCGTTACCACCCGCATTGTCGGCGATAGGACCGTAAGCATCGGTGGCCAAGGTGATGCCCAAAGTGGAGAGCATACCCACGGCGGCGATACCGATACCGTAAAGACCCAACGAAAGGTTCTCAGGAGTGAAAGCAATGTGGAAACCGTTGGCGCAGAGGTAAGCCAAAACGATGGCGACGCCCACGGTCACTACGGGGATAGCCGTTGAAAGCATACCCAAGCCCAAGCCGGAGATAATCACCGTGGCGGGACCCGTCTTCGAGCTTTCGGCCACCTTTTGCGTAGGCTTATAGCTTTGCGAAGTGTAATACTCCGTTGATTTTCCGATAATCACACCAGCCAGCAGACCGACCACCACAGAGAGTGAAATCTGCCACCACATGTTCGGGTTGGCGGGGTTGCTGCCAAACATCAGGTACATGATGCCAAACGTGGCCAAGCCAATCAAAACGGCAGCGGTATTCGTGCCACGGCTCAAGGCACCCAGCAGCTGCTTCATGCCAGCGCCTTCCTGCGTCTTGACGAGGAAGATGCCGATAATGCTCAGCAACACGCCCACGGCGGCAATCAGCATCGGGGCGAACACGGCGCGATATTGCATGCCCTCCACGGCGGAAGTGGCAAAGGCCGAAGCACCCAAAGCCATGGTAGCGAGGATGGAACCGGCGTAAGATTCGTAAAGGTCGGCACCCATGCCAGCCACGTCACCCACGTTGTCGCCCACATTGTCGGCGATGGTAGCGGGGTTGCGCGGGTCGTCCTCGGGGATGTTGTACTCGGTCTTACCCACCAGGTCGGCACCGACGTCGGCGGCCTTGGTGTAGATACCGCCACCCACACGGGCAAACAAGGCCTGCGTGGAGGCACCCATGCCGAAGGTCAGCATGGTGGTGGTGATGACGACCAAGTGGTCTTCGATGCCAATGAAATGGTCGAGCACGAGGAACCACACGGACACGTCGAGCAGGGCGAGGCCCACGACGACGAGACCCATGACGGCACCCGAACGGAAAGCCACCTTCAGGCCGCTGTTGAGCGACTTACGGGCGGCGTTGGCGGTACGAGCCGAGGCATAGGTAGCCGTCTTCATGCCGAAGAAGCCTGCCAAGCCCGAGAAGAAACCACCAGTGAGGAAGGCAAACCAAACCCATCCGTTCTGCAAATCGAACAGGCTCATCACGAAGAAAAGGATGGCCAAGACGATGAACACAATGATCACCACCTTGTACTGCTGCTTCAGGTAAGCCATGGCGCCCTTGCGGACGTGCGCAGCGATTTTCTTCATCAGGTCGGTACCTTCATCTTCTTTCATCATCTGCTTGTAGAAAATGAAAGCGAATGTCAGCGCCAGAATGGAGGCGACTAACACAATGTAAGGAATACTGTTAATCATAAGATTATTATTTAGTTAGACTTAATTGCGCTTCAAAAAGTCGGGTTTTGACGGGACAAAAATAAGGACAAATCCAATCGGAACAACATTTTTTTGCATGGAATTTTTACCCGATGCAACTTTTTTTGCTCATTTCCGAAAAAGTCCCTACTTTTGACGATTGAAGGAAAAAGGTGTTGACGTGAAATAGAGACTTAATAATCAGTTTTTTAGCACAAAAGGCATCCGCTTCTTTTTAAAAACCATAAAAAATGAACAAGGTCAGTTTGGATATCATCGGCTTGACGTACAGCGAATCCTCGACGGGGGCATACGTCCTCATTTTGGGCGACAAGCACTCGCGTCGGCGTTTGCCCATCGTCATCGGCAGTGCCGAGGCGGAGTCCATCTCCATCGGCATCGAAGGCACAAAAGGCAACCGCCCCCTCACCCACGATTTGTTCTTGAGTTTCGCCAACAACTTCAACGTCAGTATCATGGAAGTGGTCATCAACCGTTTTCGCGACGGCGTGTATTACGCGATGATTGTTTGCCAGCAAGGTCCCGACTTGGTGATGATTGACGCGCGCCCGTCGGATGCCATCGCCATTGCAGTTCGCGTTGGCTGTGAGATTTTTGCCTACGAGAGCGTCATGGAGGAAGCCGGCATCGTCATGGAGGATCTGGATGAGGAAATGGATGGCCAAGACGACGACAATAATATTAATAAGGTGCAAACCGAAACCCGACTCGACATGCTTACCTATAGTGAATTGGAGGACCTGCTTCAGATGGCCATCGACAACGAGGACTATGCCAAGGCAGCTCAGATTCGCGACGAGATCAATGGAAGAAAATCTATAAATCTATAATCATGAAAGCAATCAAATTAAGACTTATTGTGATGAACTTCCTCATCTTTGCGGTGTGGGGAGCTTATCTTTGCTCGTTGGGCATCTATCTGGGCCGCGTCGGCATGGGTGCCAACATCGGAAAATTCTTTGCCATCCAGGGCATCGTTTCGCTTTTCATGCCTGCCCTGATGGGCATCGTGGCCGACCGTTGGATTCCTGCACAGAAGCTGCTGGGTATCTGTCATTTCCTTGCTGCCATCTTCATGGCCCTGGCAGGTTACATGGGCTACAAATACGGTAGCGCCATCAGCTTCGGACAACTATTCCCGTTCTACGCTCTCAGCGTGGCCTTTTTCATGCCGACCATCGCCTTGGGTAACTCCGTCTCTTACAATGCCTTGACCAAGGCCAGCCTTGACACAGTGAAGGACTTCCCTCCTATCCGCGTGTTCGGCACTGTCGGCTTCATCCTGTCCATGTGGATTGTGAACTTCACGGGCTTCAAGAACGGCTATGAGCAGCTTTTCGTCTCCGCCGCTTGGGGTATCATCCTTGGTTTCTACGCTTTCACGCTGCCCAATTGCCCCGTCAATAGAAACGTGGAGAGCAAGTCGTTTGTTGACACCTTCGGCTTGCGGGCGTTCTCGCTGTTCAAGGACTCGAAGATGTGCGTGTTTTTCATCTTCTCGTTCCTGTTGGGCATGTGTCTGCAAGTGACCAACGGCTTCGCCACGCCTTTCCTCGACGCTTTCGGGCAGTCGCCGGAATACGCCAACGCCTTTGCCGTGAAGAACAACGTGTTCTTGTCGTCCATCTCACAAGTGTCTGAAACGCTGTGCATCCTGTTGATTCCGTTCTTCCTGAAGAAGTTCGGCATCAAAAAGGTGATGATTATCGCTTTTGTGGCCTGGGCCTTGCGTTTCTTCTTCCTCGGTGCGGGCAGTCCCACGGGCTTCGGCCTCGTGCTGTTCATTCTCTCGATGATTGTCTATGGCGTGGCTTTCGACTTCTTCAACATCAGCGGCTCGCTCTTCGTTGACCAAAACACCGACGAAAGCATCCGCAGCAGCGCGCAGGGCGTGTTCATGATGATGACCAACGGCCTCGGTGCCACGGTGGGTTCGTTCTGCGCCCAAGCCATCGTCAACCACTTCACCCTCGGCAAGACCAACTTCACCGAATTGATGGCAGGCTGGTCGTCGGCTTGGTATGTGTTTGCGGCGTTTGCTTTGGTGGTGGGCGTTTTGTTTGCGATTTTGTTTAAATACAAACATAATCCTGAGAAGTAACGACCCAAATCGCACTTCATAAAGTGAAGTTTTATGAAGAAATTGCACTTCGCGAAGTGCAATTTCTTCTTATTTTCGCACTTCGCGAAGTGAGGTTTGAAAACCTTTGGCCATTCCGTCCCGATTTGGATGTTCGGGTTCGGGTATTGACCATTCAACCTATTTCCCGCTCTTCCTGCGGTTACATTCGCGACAGAGCATTTGGCAGTTTTCGGCTATGGTACGACCGCCGTCACACCAAGGCGTAATGTGATCGGCCTCCATTTGCTCGATTTCAAAGTGCTTGCCACAAATAGAGCAGATGCCGTTTTGCTTTTCATAGACTTCGCGTTTCGTGTTATCGTCGAAGGCACGGATGCCAAGGTGGTGTTCGTCGTGGTCGAAAACATAATGGAATATGCCTGCTTTCTTTTGCACATCTGAGTCGGCCATAAGTTTCGAAACCTCTTGTGCAATAGCAGTGGCCGTGAGCGTCGTGTCGTAGTATTGGTTGAAAAGGATACCCCAATCAACCATTTTCATCTCTTTTTTATACTTGTGTCCAAACAGCTTTTCCACCCAATGAATCACATCTTGGAAATACTGCCAAAGCTGGTCGGCATCGGTATCATGTTGATGTTCAGCCATATATTGCTCGATGCTTTTGCCTTGTTTGTTGCCAATCCATTTCAAGGATTTCTCAAAATAATCCTGTCGGATGGGCGAACCCGACATATAATCCGATGCGATTTTGTATGCCACACAACCCGTCTTGGAGAAACGTCGTTTGGCTTGCGTTACCCATGGGCCTGAATAAATGGCGTTTCGGATTTCCTGTTCTGTCAGTTTTTCTCCTGCAATATTGATGATGTTGAACCATTTCAGCTTTTCCTCATCGGTGCCGTTTTCACAGATGTAGATTTGAAGTGGATAGTTCAAGATTCGCTCTTTCTGTGTTTCCGTAAGGTTATCCCACGCACAAAGATTACCCTCTATTATCATCATAAACTCGCCGGCGATAAACGAGCATATCGATATGGTACGTTGTTGGCCGTCAAGCAGTTCATATTCGATACCATCGGTGCCATCAGTTTTCACCCAATACATCACGTTGAGTGGGAACTTGTTCCAAACAGTATCAATAACCGCATTACGTTTTTTGTCATCATAGACGAACTCACGCTGATATTTCGGACGAATGTTGAGCCGACCGCCGTAGCCCACGATGCCTTCTTCAGCAACACTGAGGTCTTGGTAGCCTTCCGCCAAATCGCGGATTTTGATTTCATGAAGTGTAATGTCCATAGTAGTATTCTTGTTAGATTATTCTGTTTTCCAATTCGTGTGCAGCTGTCATTCGTTCCCTTCTGCTGCCATCGAGATGGATGTTTCGCTTGTCTTGTAAGGAACTGCTTTCGGTTGACGACGACGGATGAGAACACGGGTGTATAGACCTTTCCCATGCAATACGGGGGCATCGTACCTGTCACAAGGCTTTTTGATGTTTTCAAGATACCCATCTCCACCTCTATCCGTTGTCCAAATAATCTCGAATTGTTCTGGATTATATTTGTCTAAAAAAGTAATGGGAACACCCATAATACCATCGTAATCGCAAGGGATGTCAGTGTATGTGTTTACGTTGATAGCTTCATAATTATCATATTCAGGATATTCTTCAGGACTATAATGCTTGTATAAAATCAGTTCTTCATTATGTCTCGAAACTGGTAAATTAGTAAACCAGCAAGATGTTGAAACACGAGCAATTTTCTTCCCCTTTTCTACATGATGGAATTTTTCCCAATTATCGGGGACCTGGAAAAACATTCCAGTATTAAAATTTGTGTAGCCTGTTCGAATCTTATCTTCTTGAAACAACTTAAACGTGAGTTTATATTTGAGTGCATTAGTGTTCCCGATGATAAGAAATTGCTTATTGTATCTATCCAACAGCGCTAGATATTCGCGAAATAGTGAAAACGGCGGATTTGTTACAACAATATCCGATTCTTTCAGAAGTTCTATGCATTCAGGACTGTCAAATGAGCCATTGCCTTTGAGCAGCGTGAGAACATTATTGTCGTTTTGAATCAAGTATTGCACATCGGTAAGATTCACTGCGCCATCTCCGTTGTAATCCTTCACTTCTGAAATCTCAACTTTAAATGCCATCTTCTTTGGTTCATCGTCTGTCAAATCAAACACCAAAGGCAGTTCATCGCCTGCAATCGGCGAGCCATTGTAACAAGTCGCAATCAGTTTTTTCAATCCAAAGGAATTGAAATTGAGTGCAAAATACTTGAAAAAATTACTCTCGTAGGGGTCGTCGCAATTACATAATACTACTTTGTCCTTGAAATAAGGCTTATAGTATTTCAGTTCTTGGGTAATGTCACCTAATTGTGTGTAAAACTCATCCTTACGTGCTATTCTTGCTGCTGTTAAATCTGTTCTTGGCATAGATTGATAGTTTGTAGCAATGCTATCAATCCGCAAACACAATAAATAAAAGGTGCTTTCCTTATTGCGCTTACCAAGGCAACCCTGCAAGGAGACCTTCTGCCCATATAAGTACTCACACCCGTAGGCATGAGCATAGCTTATTAAATTTGGGCAAAAGGCTTTTCTTGCGAATAGCCTTCACTAATTATTTCTGTGTTTTATCTCCGTAAATCTTGCAGGGTTTTCGGTAAACGCGAAATAATAGCTAATGCTTTGGTTTATAATATGTTTAGTTTGTTATTCTTACGATAACAATCGATTTAATTTCAATTCCTTCTTTAAATATTCGTATGTATAGGCTGCACTGCGTAGGTACAAGCCCGTCGATTTATCTTGCAATTTCCGTAAAGTCTCAGATTGATACACCTTATCAAAGGCCTCCAATATGGGCAAATGATAGTCTTCCATCAGAAAGCCGACCAAACTGTCGGTAATAAATTGAACGATATAGTCAAACTCCTTCTTTTTCATATTCTTTTCAAGGTATCAACAGCCTTTTGTGTCAAAAAACAATACTGAATGGTAGGACGCACATAGTTCAGTCGGTCCATTAAAGTCTGCATATTAATTACTTGTGCCTCAAAAAGTTGAATAGAAAGAATGACACCATCGTCAGCGACTGGCCCAATAACTATATCATAGCTATGCTTCTGTTTCCTTTGGCGACTACGATTGCTTACGATGAAATTGGTCCATTCCTCATCCATTCTTTCAAACCTCTTGATATTCAACCCTGTAACGCTTTCATCCCAATAAAAAGACAACACTGTCGGAACACCTCCACCCTCTTTTCTGCATTTGTCTTTCGCTCGACCCAATGCATCCTTTCTTATCGAAGTCAAATAGAATCCTTTTCCGAAATCCTTATGCGGCAGGCATTTGGAAAGGTCAATCGTTTCAAAATCCATATTTGAGCCATGATACAATATCATAAAGTCCCTCCGTTGCGTGCGCATATCGTCTTGAGTGCATCCAGCGTATTCATTAGAGAATCCGTATGTTCGGCCTCATAACACTCATCAAGGAATGCAAGTCCATGAAAGGCATAAAGATAACTGTATGCCATCTGAGGAGTAAGCCTATGCTTTCGCGCAAACTCATTGATGCATAAATTGATGTATTGTATCTTCCAAATCGTTTTCTGTGACATAGCTCGTTTGACTATATTCATCTGCAAAATTACACATTATTTTCAAATTGCGCAAAATTTCCGAAAAATCCCTTATTTTTGCACCATTAAACGACACTTCAATGAAGCAATACCTCGACCTACTCCAACATATCCTCGACCACGGTGTGCAGAAGGGCGACCGCACGGGCACAGGCACCATCAGCGTGTTCGGCTACCAGATGCGCTTCGACCTCTCGGAAGGCTTTCCGTTGGTCACGACGAAGAAGGTGCACCTGAAAAGCATCATCTACGAGCTGCTTTGGCTACTGAAGGGCGATACTAACATCCAATACCTGCACGACCACAAGGTGTCGATTTGGGACGAATGGGCCGACCACAACGGTGACCTTGGCCCCGTTTACGGTGCCCAGTGGCGCAATTGGAACAACGAAGGCATCGACCAGATTGCCCAAGTGGTGAAGAGCATCAAGGAGAATCCCAACAGCCGCCGACACATCGTGACGGCATGGAACCCCAGCGTCCTGCCCGACGAGCATGAGAAGAACTTTGCAGCCAATGTGGCGGCAGGCAAGGCGGCGCTCCCACCCTGCCATGCCTTCTTCCAGTTCTATGTGGCCGATGGCAAACTGTCGTGCCAGCTCTACCAACGCAGTGCTGATGTGTTTCTCGGCGTGCCGTTCAACATCGCCTCCTACGCCCTCCTCACGATGATGATGGCGCAGGTGTGCAACCTGCAGCCTGGCGAGTTTGTCCACACCTTCGGCGATGTGCACATCTACAACAACCTCATCGAGCAGGTGAAGCTGCAACTGACGCGCACGCCTCGCCCACTGCCCGCCATGAGGCTGAATCCCGAAGTCAAAGACATCTTTGGCTTCAAATTTGATGACTTCACATTAGAGAACTACGATCCATATCCACCAATTAAAGGAGAAGTATCCATATGACAATATCCATCATCGTCGCCATGGCCGCCAACCGCGCCATTGGCATCAACAACCAGCTCATTTGGCACAACAGCAACGACCTGAAGCATTTCAAGAAGGTCACGAGTGGACATTGTGTCATCATGGGCCACAACACCTGGCTCTCATTGCCTGGTCAGAAAGCTCTGCCCAACCGCCGCAACATCATCATCTCCGACCGTCTGGACGAAGCTCCCGAAGGCTACGAACTGGCCACTTCCATCCCACAGGCCATCGAGATGGCGCAAAACGAAGACGAGGTCTTTATCATGGGTGGAGGCAGCATCTATGAGCAATTCCTGCCCAAGGCCGACCGCCTCTACTTGACTCGCATCGACAAGGAATTTGAAGCCGACACCTACTTCCCGTTCATCAACTTCGACGAATGGGAACTGGCCGACCTTGAAGTCGTCGACGACGACCCGCAAGTGGATTATTCCTATCGTTTCGAGGTGTGGGAAAGAAAATCCGAATAATACAACTGGTAACTACTTCTCAAAGTGCTGATAGTCCTTACCTCTTAGCCACTCGCCACCCCATCGGAAGCCGTGTTGCTTAAAGAGACGATAGCACAAGTCGCCTTTCTCGATCTTGTAGGAAAACGACCTAAAACGGTCGAGGTAGTCAATGCTACCTTCTGGGCGGACAATGGCATTGCCTGATGCTTTCAACTTATAATATGGATTGTATCTTGGGTTGATGTCGATGGCCATCCCGAAGCTATGCCTTGAGCATTTCCCACCCGCCGTAATTTCGCGTTGATTGAAACATGACGTGTTGTTGTCGCGCATTGAGGCCTCGTCGTCACCGTCATAGAGCTCTATTAGTCGCATCTTCTCGATGGGATAGCCAGCTTGGTACAAGGCCTTGAAAATCTCCATCAAGTCATCGGAGATCTTTTTGCTGCACACCAGCTCTCCCACCATAGTGTTTCCATCCAAGTCGCGGTGGAGCACCTGAAGATAGCGAAGGTCTTCCCATTTGACGCCGCCAATGCCTTTGTAGGAACAGGCCGACAACGCTTTCTGCATGTCATCGGAAATCGGCGATACCCTAAAGAAACGGTCATAGCCAAATACCTTAAGATAGGCCTCGGGGACGGCATCACCGGCATGGTAGCGTTGTGCCCATGCCGACACTGCCAAGAGACAAAGGAATGCTATCGTCCAAATGCGTTTCATCGGGGCGCAAAAGTACGAAAAAAAACGGTTGCCTCGCATGAGGCAACCGTCTCCATTTAAAACCATTATATGAAAACAAATCTTACTTAATCACAGTGATACGCTTCGTGATTTCGCCGTTGGCGGTGATGACGCGCACCATGTAGACACCAGACTCGACGTTCAGGTTGATGTCGACCGACTCACCAGAGCAGTCCGTGTCGTAGACACGTTGACCCATGGTGTTGAAGACCGTGATGTGGTTGAGGCCGACGCCTTCCACCGTGAAGCGGTTGTTGGTCGGGTTGGGGAACACCGAGATGCTGTTCTCTTCCAGCTCGTTGATACCGTCGGTCGAATAGGGAGCGTGCAGATAGAAACGGTTGTGGTCGTTGATCCAGTAGGCCGGAGCCGAGGTGCAGTCCAAATCCGAATAGTAAGCATAGAGCTTGTAGTAATAGTCGCCGTTTTGGTTGGCAGTGTTGTCGGTGTAGCTTGTGGCAGTGGCGCTAATCAGCTTGATTCTCGTGTATACGCCATCTTCGCCAAACTTTCTGAACAGGTAGTAGCCCGAAAGGCCTTCGCCTTCAGGACGATCCCATTTCAGTTTGATTCTGTAGTTGTTGCCCGTGTACTCGAAGTCGATGTTGGTCGGAGCATAGCAGGCACCTGATGTGGCACACGACTCGTTGGAGAATTGGCCGTTTTCGCCGCCGTCATACAAGTAACCCACCACATAGCAGTGACCGCCGATGGGCGTGTTCAGGTCGTCGAATGAGGTGCCATTGGCGATCAGGCGATAGAGCAAGCCATCGCGATACACCGTGTAGCCGTAGCCGTCCTCGCGGACAGGATCCCATGAGACGTGGATGTCGTTGATGTTGTCTTCGTCGACAACAGCCACCACATTAGTAGGAACGGCATCGCCTACAGCATTGCCACAACTGTTGTTGGCCTCATAGAAGATGCCTTCAGTCAAGTTAGCCGAGCTGCCGCTATAGGTATAGACCGTCGTATTCTGCGAATCCTTGATGGTGAAGGCCATGTCGAAGGCATCGCCAAAGGTAGGAGCCGACCAACCGAGGGAAATATGACCAAGAGGCATATCGACGGGAATGACTTGGACACTCGAGTTGGTGGTCGTGACTTGGGCGCACTCAGTGCCAGCGGCATTGTATACACGGATAACGCCACCACGGAAGCCGTTCATAGCGGCTTGGGTGATTTGTACTTTCCATTCGCAGGTCGGGCCGAATGCAACAGCACGCTGTTGGGCCACTTTACCATGGGCATTGTCAACGATGGCGTAAACCATATAGTCGAAGGCATCGAAACGCGGGACGCTGTTGTCGGTGACGGTCATTGTGCCACCAGGGGTGACATTGTCCTCGGTGTAAATGATTTCACCGTTGCGGGTCACCACAATCTGGTCAATCGACGTGAGGTTGCTATTGTTCAAAGTCTTGGAAGGATTGGTCCATGTCATAGTGGCAGACAACTCATTATTGGCGGCCGGCGTAACCGTGAAGTTAGTCGGAGCCTGAGCAGTGTTGTTGTAAACCTCGGCAGGCACATAGTTGAAAATAGCGCCGTCGGAGGAGTTGTAGTCGATATTATCGAAATCGAACCAGCCGTCGCCGCTGCCGCTCCAGCCCCAATTGTAGTGGAAGAGGTTGGCATCGGTGTAGCCGTCGCAAACGAAAGCGTGACCACCATCTGAGCTTTGGCCTGAATAATAGAGCGGCCAGCCCATGTCGAAAGATTCTTTCAACTTGTTGGCCCAGTTGTCGTAACTGAAATTATCCCTATTTTGGTACTGGGCTTGGCTGGTATAACGGAAATACTGTGCGATAGCTCCAGGCACATCGAAGGAATAGGCGCCGCTACCGTCGATAGCCCACATCATATTCACCGACACACCGCAATGATACATCAATGTTGCAACGGCGTCAATCTGCTCTTGGGGCGAGCTCGAATTGATAGTGTTGGGCATGTTGTCCCAGTCGTAGGTGGTTTCACCAAAATTGGCGTTCCAGTAACCGCCCCAGTTGTATCCATGGCTGCCTTGACCTTGGAGAGGATGGTTCCAATACTTCATCACTTGGCTCATAGCCGTGGCCACGCAACCAGCATACATGTGGCCGCCAGGACCGCCCTGAGCCACAGGGCAATAATAGTTGTAAGGATAGTCCTGGTTCCACTTGGTTTGGCAAAGGTATGGCACACCACGACCGCCGTTAAGCGACAGCTGTTGGCCGTTCTTAGCCACCATTTCCCATTCTGCGGCAACCATCGGAGAGGCTTGACCGAGCTTACGGCCGCTGCGACCCGAGATCAGTTTGTCGAGCATGTAATCCAGCTCGGGGTTGATGTTTTGGGCATCGAAGCCACCTTCGTCGGAATAGCCGACGATGGGACGATAGACGTCGTCAGCCGAAATCATGACAAAACCATTGTTGCCGACGTTGAAAACATAGAAGCAGGCTTCGCCGCGGGTGGAAGTGCCCGTGTAGACCAAGGTAAGGTCGTCACCTTGGCGCGACTGCTCGAAATTGGCTTGGACAAATTGTTGTCCAACGTACTTGGCTTGGCTCACGCTGACCGGGTGGGCTTGCATTGCCCCGATACCAAGAGCCAAAGCGAGTAAACACATGAAATACTTTTTCATTGTAGTTGAATTTTGTTGTTTATGATACTTTCAGATTCATTTTAAGGCGGCAAATATACACAAAATCTCCAATATGTGTCATTCTTTTTTCATTTCCAAGGATAAAAAATCCATCCAGTTTGGCCTTTTGAGCCTTAATGAACGATGGACAAACGACGTGAAACCGAGCCTGTCATAGTGTTGATGGTCACCACATAAAGGCCATTGCTCCAGTCAGCCACGTCAACCATAAGGGTGTCGGTATCGCATTCCGTTTCAAGGACCACTTGACCCAACATATTGAATATGGTCACTTTAATCATCCCTTCCGCCTCAATCTGTATCGACATATCGGCAGGATTCGGGTAGACCTTCATGGCCCAGTTTTCATTCTCCTCCACATCGGTGGGCGAATAATAAACCTTGAGATAGAACTGATTTGGGTTGTCCTTGATTGAAGCCGGTGCCGAGGTGCAGTCGGTGTCTGAATAATAGGCATAGAGCCTGTAATAGTAGTCGCCTTGCTGGTTGGCCGTGTTGTCGGTATAGCTAGTGGCTGCTGAATTCAACAGCTTAACTCTCTCGTAGTCTCCCTCCTCCCCTTGTTTGCGGTAGAGAAAATAGCCAGAAAGGCCATCCGAGGGAACAGGCTTGTCCCATTTCAGCTTGATGCGGTAGTAGTTGCCCGTATATTCATAATCGAGATTGGTGGCACCCAAACAATCACCAGCGGAGGCACAAGTCTCGTTGGAGAGCTCCGACTCGCCACCTACACCCAAGGCTGCGACAGTATAACAATGTCCTGCGGTGACATGGTTGTCAACGAAGGTCCTTTCCGAAGCAGAGCCGTAGAGCAGGTCGTCACGGTAGACGAGGAAACCGTATTCTGGGGTATCGCCGTCATAGCTCCACGTCAATACGGCGTGACTCTCGTCGGCATCGGCCTGCAGACCATAAGGAGCGGTTGCCAATGGTGCATTGCCACATCCATTGTTGTCGGCAAAAATGGTCCCTGATGGAAGATTAAAGGCACTCCCCGAATACGTGTAAACGGTGCTACCATCGGCATCCTTGATGGTCATCGAGAGGTTGGTGACATTGGTTTGAGGTTGTGTCCAGCCAAAGGTGATGCGGCCAACCGGAACAGGGATGTTGACTGTGGAAGGCGTAGAATTGGAGATGGAATAGCGACTAATTTCACGGCCCGAAGTGGCATAGAGCGACACATAGCCTCCGTTCCAGCCTTGGAAGGCGGAACTCTGCATGATGATTCTCCAATCGCAGGTAGGACCAATGTACATGCCATCGCTGACGACCGATTTGCCACGCTGTCCGTCGATAACGGCATAAACGGCGTATTTGTAGATGTCGTAGAACGGGATGTTGTCGTCGGTGAAACTCATCTCAGCTCCAGGAACCACGTTGTCTTCGGTATAGATAGTCTGTCCGTTGCGGGCTACCACGATTTGGTCGATGCTGGAGAGAGCGCCATTGCCCAGATTGAGCGTTGGATTCTTCCAGGTGATGTTGGCCGAAAACGTGTCGTCTTCGACGATGGTGACATTTAGGTCGGTTGGTGCAGCTGAGGTGGTAGCATAAATGGCTGCTGGAACATAATTGTAAATCACGCTCTCTCCTTCGGTATAGCCGTGCTCATCGATGTTGAACCAGCCGTCGCTGCTACCGCTCCAACCCCAGTTGAAGTGCACCATATCGTTGTCGTTGTATCCGTCGAGCACGTAGGCGTGACCGCCACCGCGGTGCACCATAGGCCAATTCATGTCGATAGCATCCATCACCAGACGCATATAGGCATCATGGGAGTAATCTTCACGATACAGGTTTTCCATGGCATTGGTATAAAAGAAATATTGGGGCATGGTCTCGCAGAGCCTTCCCGTGACAGCACCGCTACTTGAGGGGCGATAGTTCATGTCGACGCAAACACCGGCGTGATAAATCAAGGTGGCAACGGCATCGATTTCTACTTGGGGTGAGGACGCGCTGATTTGCAGAGGCATGTTATCCCAGTCGTAGATGGTTTCCCCGAAATTGGCTGTCAAGGGACCGTACTCTGGATGATCTTCGGGATAGTAGGTATGACTGCCTTGGCCTTGCAGCGGATGGCACCAATATCGCATCAACTGAGCCGCGGCGGTGGCTACACAGCCAGCGTAGCAGTGCCCCCCCGGACCGCCTTCGCCTTCTGGACAGAAGTAGTTGTATGGATAGTTCTGGTTCCATTTGGTCTCAACGAGATAATCGTCGTCGCGGCCGCCATGGCGCGACACCAGGCGTCCATTGTTTTCGAGCATTGCCCAATCATTAGCGACGTCAAAGGTAGCGCCATTCGTAGTGGCGGCGGCTGCCACACACTGACGGATATTCTCAAGATAATCGACTAGTGCAGGAGCCATATCGTTGACATCGAAGATGCCTTCATCAGAATAGCCGATGATGGGGCGATAGTTGTCGTCGGCAGCCATTATGACAAAGCCCGTCTCGCCCACATTGAAGATATAATAGCAAGCCTCTCCCCTTTCGGAATGAGCGGTTTGCACCAATGTCAGGTCGGTGCTTTGACGGGTAATCTCGAAGTTGGCGGTCACGAAGGACTGGGCCAGCATTCGAGCGGTTTCCTGTGTCACAGGCCGAGCTTGTCCTAATAGGCCTAGGGCAAGCAGTGCCAGCGTAAAGATGTGTTTTCTCATGGTTATTATGTTTTTTTTATCATCAAAAAAAGAGGAGAAAACGCCCTGACGTCTTCTCCTCTTGGCAATACGATTATTAATGGTTGACTGTGAATCGCGTGGTCGTGGTCTCAGCCATGCTCTTGATGGTGATTGTGTAAATACCTGAAGCCATGTTCGAGGTATTGATAACAGTGGCATCTTCACCGCAACGCTGTTGAAGGACAACTTGGCCCATCATGTTGAAAACCGTCACTTCTTGCAAGCCTTCAGCCTCAACGGTCATGAAGGTATTGGCAGGATTAGGATAGAGGTTGATGTTTTGCTGGCATTCATCGACCGAAGTCACTGTCAAGTGAATGTAGTCGGTACCATCGTTGGCCCAAGCCGGAGTGGATTCGCAATAGCTGCGGAAAGCGGTCACTTTGTAATAATACTCACCTTCTTCGACGATGTCGAAATATTCGCGCAAGGTCTTGTCGACGGTGGCCACTTCCTCGTAAGTAATGCCATCGGTGCTGCGATATACCTTGAAGGATTGGGGATCGTTCTCATAGCTCCAAGTCAGCATGGTGCCGAAGCCTTCGTTGGTCCACTGGTATTCACCGTCGAGACCCGTAGGAGGTTCGCAGCCACCGCAGTCGTTGTTGTCGGTATGAATCACGCCGTTCAGTTGGCTTGAGGCGCCTGTGAAGGTATAGACCGTGGCGTTAGCCGAGTTCTTGATGCTGATAGTCAGGTTGCTGACAGGTGTTAAGGGAGCCACCCAGCGGAACGAGACATCACCTTCAGGCATACGGATCTGTTGGCTGATAGGCGTAGAAGAAGTCATGGTGATTTCGTCGACGATGGAGCCGAACGAATTGAGCACTTGGATCTTACCGCCGTTCCATCCTTGGAAGTTGGACGTTTGGCCGACGAACTTCCAAGTGCAAGTCGGGCCATATTGGTAATTCACATCTGCAAAGCGCCCTTTTGTGCCATTAGTGACATAATACAAACGGTAGCTGTAGCAGTCGAAGTCGCTGACGTTATCGGTGAAGGTCATCGTCTCGCCTGCAACGACGTTGTTTTGGGTGAAGACTTGTTGACCGTTGCGCATCAGCACCACCTGCTCGATGTTTTCGATGGTCTCGCCAGCCATATTGGTGGTCGGGTTGGTCCAAGTGATGATGCCCGTCTTCGAGTTGGCGTTTTCAGCGGTCACGTAAAGGTCGGTGACAGCGGGAATCAAAGCGTCGTAGATATAATCGGGGACGAAATCGAAGATGGCCGACTGGTTCTCGTTGAAAGTTCCGTTATAGCCGCAGTTGAGTGCATCGATGGCGAAGTAGTTGTTCATATAGCCGCTCCAGCCCCAATTGAAGTGGAACTTACGGTCACTCTCACGATAGCCGTCGCAGCCGAAAGCATGTCCGCCGCCATCGCCGCTGCCCGAATAATACAACGGAAAACCGTATTCCAAGTTGCGGATGAGCAAATCCTCCCATTCGGTCTTGCTGTATTGGTCACGGCTCAGATGTTCACAATGGCTCGTATAGCGGAAGTAATCGTGGATGGCGCCTGGCACGTCGATAGAATAGGCACCCGAACCCGAAGGGCTATATTGCATATCGACAGCCACACCGCAGTGGTACATCAAAGTGGCGACAGCTTGGTAATTGGAGTTGTTGCACGCATTGGGCATGTTGTTCCAATCGTAATAAGTCGACTCGAAATCAACGCTTTGTGTGGGATAACCGCTAGGTGTGTAGCTGTGCGAGCCTTGACCATGGTCGGGCCAGTTCCAGCGTTTCATCACCATCGACATGGCTGTGGCCACGCAACCGGCATAAGCCTTTCCGCCAGGGCCGCCTTGCCCCGTCGGGCAGTAATAGTTATAGGGGCTGTCCTGATTCCAGGTGGTGGTGAGTATCGGGGACACGTCGCCACGAGTGCTCCGATTGTCGTTCTCGAAACCGTCTCTCATCACGTGTTCCCATTGGGCGGCCACTTCAGCCTCGGGGACGAAGCCGTTGGTCACCGCATAGTTGATTTGGCTGGCATAATAGCCCAGATAATAGGCCAGACCGTCGGGAATGTTGTTGATGTCGAAGGTCTCGCCTTCACCGAAGGAAAGGATGGGATAGGCCACGTCGTCGGCCGAAACCATGACATAACCATTGTCGAAGTTGAAGACATAAACAGCGTTGGTGCCGTTATCCGTCAGTTGAGTGTAGGCCAAATCAAGAGTGGCAACTTGTCGGGCAGAATGGCTCTGCACATACTTCATGCCAAGGTGGCGTGCTTGCTCCACGCTCACCGGCGAAGCGATGGCTTGACCCACAAACAGGGCCAAAACCGTCATCATGAATAAAGACTTTCTCATAGTTTTAATGTTATTGTGTTGTTTATCATTCGTTTTAGGGCGCAAATATAAGAATATTGTCGAAAAGAGCATCATATTTTCATGTTTTCTGCTCTTTTTTCTTTGCCGCAGGGAACAAAATGTTGTTCAAAATGAGCCTATAGCCCGGTGAATTGGGGTACATGTCCAGCTCGGTGGGCGGGTCGCCGACGATGTGTTGGTAGTCCTCGGGGTCGTGGCCGCCGAGGAACGTCCAGAAGCCGTTGCCGAAATTGCCGTGGATGTAGCGGTCCTCGTTGAGCGCGGCATTGTCGCCCAAAACAATTACCGACGGCTTGACCACCGCCTTGTTGAAAGCCGTAGTCTGGCCCATGAAACCTTTCACAAGCCTTTCGTGGCATTGCGTGAGCATGGTCGGGACGGGGTCCCACTTGGCCGAAAAATCGAACAAAAGGAAATAGTCGTTCTCCTCCCTCACCTTCTGCATACGCCCTTGCGTGACGTCGATGTTGGAGATTTCGTATTCCTGAGGGTTGGTCGAGACCTTAAAGTCGGTGAAGGCAAAACATTGGTCATAATCAAGGCGTTGCGGGTCGCCGCTGCGGATGGGGTCGCCATCGAACATGTAGTCGCAGATGTCGAGGCCTTCGGCGGACAAGGCCACATCAAAGCTGTCGGGTGCGGAGCACATGGCGAACATGTAGCCGCCGCCCGCCACGAACTCGCGGATTTTCTTGGCCACGGCCAATTTGAGTTGCGAAACTTTGGTGAAGCCCCAGCGTTGCGCCGTGGCTTCCTGCGCGCGCACGTCCTCCTGATACCAAGGATAGTTGCGGTAGCGCGCCCAAAACTTGCCGTATTGTCCCGTGAAGTCCTCGTGGTGCAGGTGCAGCCAGTCGTAGGTGGGCAACACGCCTTGCAAAACTTCATCGTCATATACCACATCGTAAGGGATTTCGGCGTAGGTCAGCACGAGGGTGACGGCATCGTCCCAAGGCAGGTTGTTCTTGGGCGCATACACGGCCACACGCGGCACTTTTTGGAGCTTCATCTCGTCCATATTGACGCCTGGGTCGGCGATTTCGGCCAAGATGGCATCGGCTTGCGCGTCGGCGATGACGTTGTAGGAAACGTTGCGCATCTTGCACTCGCGCTCAAACATGTCGTGATAAGGAATCAGGTAGCTCCCTCCCCTATAGTTGAGCAGCCAGCTGATTTCCACCTCGCGTTGCAGCACCCAATAGGCCACGCCGTAGGCTTTCAGGTGGTTGGTCTGGGTGTTGTCCATCGGAATGAGGAGATAGGCGGCGCGCGACGGCATCGCCAAAGAGAACAAAGTCAATATGACAAAAATCAGTTTTCGCATTTTCGAGAAATAGAACTTGCAAAAGTAGCATTTTTTCCGTTTTGTCGCTCAACAGACTTCAATTCTTTGCACGAAAAAGCCAAAGCCTTGCCGACCCAAGCTTTGTCGCCAAACGAGATGGGTCGGGGGCTTTGGCTCATTCGCCCTGCCTAAGGCTATCTCCTCACCGCTACGCGGTTCGTATGGCATTTCAAGACTTGTCCTACTTCGTTTTCTCTCAAGACCCCATCCAAACGCCAGTCCGACATGTCTTCATGAGTTGTAGAATATAACTTCTTATAGCTGACTCCATCTAATATCGTGTCACCCATCAACTTGTATGAAGTCGTTGTACAATAGCAAGGTTCTGTCGGCGGCGGAAAAAGTGAAAACAAGGTATTCCATCGTTCCCCCTCTTCAACAAGCGAATCATACTGTTGGACAAAATACAATATTGTAATCAATAAGTCACATAATGTTCCAAAAGCGGATTCACCTCGCCGTCGTCCTGAATCAGGCTTTGCAGCTGTGTCCAGTCCTTGATCATTCCGCGTTTCTCGCGTTGATTGACGATGCGCTTCACCTGCTCGTAGTTGAGGTAAGGATGGTTCACCAAAGTCTTGAAGTCGGCGCGGTTGACATCCAACTTGCGCAGTTCGGTCGCACCTATATTAATATAAGGCTGAATGGTGGCAAAACGCTCAGCATCCATGCCTTTCACATCGCGCAACTGCTCCTTGTCGATGAAGCCGCCCAACTTTTCGCGGAAGGCGATGATGCGCGCCGCCGTGTAGCCCCCAATTTGCGGCAACTCCACCAACGTCGTGGAATCCACCGTGTTGAGGTCGACGATGGGAATGGGTTTCTTTTCTGGTTTGGATTTCTCTTCAGCGGATTGGTTTTCAGCCTTTTTCGTATAGGGATTGGTCTTTGTGCTTCGCGAAACTTCGGGCAACACGATGAAAGGCTCCAACTGCGCGAACTCTTCCTCGCTGATGGTGTACAGCTTGCCGAGGTCGCTCTTCGAATAGAACTTGCCGCCCTTCGCCTGATAATTCATGATGTTGCGAATCTGGCGGTCGGTCAGGCCCATCTTCTGCCATTCCTCCTCAGTCAATGTGTTGGGATTGAAGGGAAAAGGATGCAACTCGGCCACCTCCTGCCCTTTTTCGGTCTGCTGTTGCTGCTGTATTTCATGGGCTTGTTGCCGAAGGGCCAACAACGAGTCCAGATTGTGCAAACTGCTTTCGCTCAATGATTTCCGTGCAGGTCGGAACAGGCAGGCCAAAATCAAAACGACGATGGCTGCCATGATCGTGATGATGGCGATGCGCTCTCCCTTGTTGAATGAAAACCATTTGCGAACCGGTTCCATACTGTTTCGTTTGGGCCCTTCGACAAGCTCAAGGACCCTCGGCCGTTGAGCCTGTCGAAACGCCGACTATTTATTTGATTAATCCACTGATAAAAATAACAATGATGGCCAAAGGTGCCAAATATCTGATGATGAACAAGATCATCTTTTTCAAGGGCGACTTCAGCTTGCCGCCATTGGTCACCTCGTCGAAGAAGTGCGACTTGCCCAGCTTCCAGCCCACAAACAGGACGATGAGCACACCACCCAACGGGAGGAGGATGTTGGACGAAACGAAGTCCATCCAGTCAAATACGGGCTTGCCGGCGATGGCGAAAGGCGTGTCGCTCATCAGGCTCAACGAGGCGAAACTGCCGATGAGCATGGTGGCCACACAAGCCAACACCGTGGCCCATTGCCGCTTGATGTGCAACTCCTCGGAGAGATATGCCACCACCACCTCCAACAGCGAAATGGTGGACGTCAGCGCAGCGATGGCCAGCAACACAAAGAAAATGATGCAGAACCAATAGCCTCCGATCATCTGGTTGAAAATCATGGGTATCGTATTGAAAACCAAACCCATACCCGCTTGCGGATTGATGCCGAACGAGAAAGCTGCAGGGAAGATGACGATGCCTGCCAGCAACGCTATCAAGGTGTCGGAAAGCACGACCGAGAAAGCGGTGGATGTGAGGTTGTCGTCCTTTTTGATATAGGAGCCGTAAGTTATCAAAGCACCCATGCCGAGGCTCAATGAGAAGAACCCTTGTCCCAGCGCACTGATGAGCACTTTTCCCGTAATCTTCGAGAAATCAGGCTTGAAGAGGAAGGTGAGGCCGTCTTTGGCACCAGGTAAAGTGGCGGAACGGATGCCAAGGATAATCAATATGACCAGCAACACTGGCATCAGGATTTTGGCGTACCTCTCGATGCCGTTCTGCACGCCTTTGAAGACCACGAAACCCGTCAGGAAAATGAACACAGCCTGCCACATCACGTTGCGCCAACCCATGTTGTGGAAGTTGGCGAAATCCTGTTCCATCGCGGCCAAGTCCTTGCCCTGGAACGAGTTAGACACAGACTTCACGATGTATTCGAGCGTCCAGCCCGAGATGGTGGAATAGAACGCGAAGATGATGAAGCCGCAAAGGACGCCCATATAACCCACGATGGGCCAAGCCGTTTTGGGTGCGAGTTTCTTAAACGCGCCAACGGGATTGCTTTGCCCGCGCCGCCCGATGACCAGCTCCGACAGCATCACGGGGATGCCGAGAAAGATGACGACGGCCAGATAAACCAAGAGGAAAGCCGCACCGCCGTTGTTGCCCAACTCACAGGGGAAGCGGTAGATATTGCCCAATCCGATGGCCGAGCCCGCAGCGGCAGCGATGATGCCTATCTTCGAGCCGAAGCCATCGCGTTTTTTCTTTTCTTCAGACATAAGCCCATATTTTAGTGGTCGGGCCCTTCGACAGGCTCAGGGACCCTTCGCGGTCGTTGAGCCTGTCGAAACGCCGAACGCAAAGATTATCTCTTTTCTCCGTATGCAAGGTCGCCCGCATCGCCCAGTCCCGGGACGATGTAAGCTTTTGCGGTCAGCTCCTCATCGATGCTGCCCACCCAAATGGTGACGGGCTGGCGCGACAAGGTGCGCTGCACATAATCCAGGCCTTCCTGGCTAGCCACCGCCACGGCGATGTGGATATGTTTTGGTGTCATGTCGTCCAACAAACCGTGCAAGGTCTTGACGATGCTCTCGCCCGTGGCCAGCATCGGGTCGCAAAGGATGAGCACCTTGTCGTCGACATCCGCCGAAGAATAATACTCCACCTTAATCTCAAAATCCTCGTTCTTGTCGTATTTGCGGTAGGCCGCGATGAAGGCATTGTCGGCATGGTCGAACATGTTCAACATGCCGTTATGGAATGGCAATCCAGCCCTAAGGATAGTGGCAATGACAGGTTGTTCCCGCATCGTCCGCATCTCCTTGATACCCAAAGGAGTAGTAATTTCCTCTTCCTCGTATTCGAGGGTCTTGCTGATTTCATAGGCCATCACTTCGCCGATACGTTCGAGGTTGCGGCGGAAGCGGAGGCGGTCTTGTTGGATGGTGGCGTCGCGCATCTCAGCCATGAACTGGTTGAACACGCTATCTGTGGCGCCTAAGTTGTGGATTTCTATCATAGTATGTTGGTTTTATTGGCACAAAAATAGGAAAAAGAAACCAATCGCAAAACATTTTTCCAAAAATAATAACAAAAGCCCCAGCGCAATCTATTACTTTCTCCTTTTCCAGAGCTTCAGCATGGCTTTTCCCAAGGGCGAAAGCCGGTTGAAAGTGTATGAAGGATATTTCACCTCTTGTCCGCCGAAACCAAGATAAAAACGCGCCAGATTATCGTCGTCGGAGCCTTCAAAGTCGAAAGTAATCGGCTGATTGGCATACTTTTGAATGACATAATCCAAGAGATAGGTCATCGCCTGACGTTGCTTGCCCTCCTCGGTGAGGCCAGAAAACAGGAACGTGACACGGCCGTTGGCTTTCATGAAAATGGCGGCACAAAGCAGCTGTCCCACACCCTTCTCCGTTACGCCTAAAATGAACGCCGCGTTGCGATTGACTGCCGTTTGGGTCAACTTGGTCAAACGGGCATATTCGGCCTCGCCCCATTTGTCCAACAAGGCGCCACGGTTGTCGGTGAACAAGGCCACCACATGATACGGAATGACCGTGTCGACAATCTGCAAATTGCTGTTCTCGGCCTTGGCCAAATTACGTTTTGTGTTGGTATGGTAGTGGGCCTTGATATCATCGTAACCTCGATTCAAATCAAGAATTATATTTCGATGATATTCAAATCCTTGAAAATCGTTACCTAAAGTATTGCTTTCATTCAAACGAATCTCGGCAAAACGGAATTTTTGAGGTATGGCTTGCAGAAAAGCTTCAGTTTTTTCGTCAGAGAGCGGCAGCTTTGAGAAAACGCCTAATTGCTGCACGAAATAGGGCTGAAACAGGTAGTCGACGCCAAATTTCTTTCCTCCTGTCAGTGGCATAACTGCTTGATAATCATCCTCGACAACGGCTTCCCATCCAGGGTGGACAATGTCGAGGTACCACGAAAAAGCGTAAATATTGCCACATTCGGCGATGGTGGCGTCCCATTTCCTTTTGTCGATGTCTTTATGTTCGAAGTAATGTATCATTGATAAACATATTCTAATAATCGGCGATACATTTCGGGCCAGCCGACCCAGCGTTGCTCGCCTCCAAGAGTTTCATTATGAGTGAGATAGATAAATGTGCCATTCACAGCCTTCACCTCGTCGACAAGCTGTTTAGCCAAAGTAAACGAAGCGTCCACATCGAGATTCAAATAGTCACGCATCGTGCCGTCCATGAGGGCGAACGGGTGCACATTGAGATTGGTAACCATGTCGTTTTCAAGGTCATAGAAGCGGAAGGTGTCGGCGATGCCCGCCCGGAAACCTGCTTGCGAGGCAAAGCCCATCGTGTAGTCGTCGCTGATGTCCAACTCGATGAGTTTCTGATAGCTACGCGGCAAGTTCATCCTCAGGAAATGCTGGCGGCTCTTGGTAATGGGACGGTGAAGCACTTCCGAAAGCCTGTCGATTTCAGTGTGGAGTTTTTGGATGTCAAGGTAAGACGAGAACGAAGGATGGATACCCACATCGGCATAGTCGCCCAAATGCTTGATGAGGCTTTGGAAGGCAGTCTTCCGAATGGAAATGTTCTTGTCGTTGGTATCGTAATCGCCACAAAGAACGAAATATATAGGCTTTAACTTAAACCTTTTTTGCAAGTCAAATTGAAACTCGAGCGAGTCGAATGGGTCCTTGCGTTTGCCTCGAAGCACTTGATGCCTTTCGCGGATGCGATTGCGGTCGCCAGCGGCCAAATCCTTGAAAAATCCACCTACCGTACGATAGACTCCTTTGTGCTTGAATGCCCAGGCCGCATCGATGTCGTAGGTGGGAACAAAAGCAAATCTCTTTTCGCTAGTAACAATCTCAGGATAAATTGATTTCAAGCGTTCACCTAAAGCTTTAGTCCAAATGTTTACCAATGGCTTTTGCAGCATTCCGTTTTCAAACATCCAAGAAGATTCAGCGCGAAAACGGCCATATTGGTCGCGCACCTGCGAGAGATATTCCTCATAGCGCGACACCAAGAAAAACGAGGCGGCAAACACATCGAACGGCAACAAGTTGCCGTTACCGTACACCGCGTAAGGCGCCACGGTACCCTCAAAATCGACGGTACGGAAACTTTGCTCGTGGATATGACGCTCAAAAAGCAGGTCGACAGTTTTCACAAACGGCTCATCACCAAGGCGTTGCGTTCCGTAATGCAATTTCGGCCCATCATAAGCCTCAAATTGCGCGGCATCGGTGGTGAAATCGTAATCAAGGCCCAGCAGCTGACCGAACAGCAACTGGAAGACATACATCACGCGCCCTGTGATTTTCGGTACAAGAATCAGCATTTTCATAGGGCAAAGATAGGAGGATTTTCGATGCCAACGGCAAAAACGCCAAAAAATGTTGCAACTTGTCCGAAGCTACGCTGAAAAGTTGTATTTTTGTCGGTTTAATACAGCAACCCGAAAAATGGAAAATTTCGTCGTATCTGCAAGAAAATACAGGCCTATCACCTTCGACTCGGTCGTGGGACAAGGCTCCATCACCAACACGTTGAAGAACGCCATCCGCAACAACACGCTGGCGCAGGCCTTCCTGTTTTGTGGTCCGCGCGGCGTGGGCAAGACCACTTGCGCCCGCATCATGGCCAAGACCATCAACTGCCTCAACCCTACCGAGACCATGGAGGCCTGCAACGAATGCGAGTCGTGCCGTGCCTTCAACAACAATGCCTCGTTCAACATTTACGAACTGGATGCCGCTTCGAACAACTCCGTCGAGGACATCCGAAGCTTGGTCGAGCAAGTGAGGATTCCACCGCAAATTGGGCAGTATAAGGTCTACATCATCGACGAGGTGCACATGCTTTCGGCGGCGGCTTTCAACGCCTTCCTGAAGACCTTGGAAGAGCCTCCGGCGTATGCCAAATTCATTCTGGCCACGACGGAAAAGCACAAAATCATCCCGACCATCCTTTCCCGTTGCCAAATCTTTGATTTTAAGCGGATTACAGTCGACGACATCGCCAAGCATCTGGCCTATGTCGCCTCAAGTGAAGGCGTCAGTGCCGAGCCCGAAGCGTTGAACATCATCGCCCAAAAGGCCGACGGCGCCTTGCGCGACGCGCTTTCCATCTTCGACCAGATGGTGAGCTTCAGCGGCAAGAACATCACCTATAAGGATGTCATTGAGAATCTGAACGTTCTGGACTACGACTATTATTTCAGAATCGTCGACCACATCCTGCAAGGCAACACGAGCGACATCCTTTTGCTGCTCAACGACATCATCAGCAAAGGATTTGAGCCACAGCATTTTATCAGTGGAATGGGCAATCATTTGAGAAGCCTTTTGGTGAGCAAGGACCCTGCGACGCTGCAACTGTTGGAAGTCAGCGAACAACTGAAGCAACGCTACATGACCCAGTCGCAAATCTGTCCCCTGCCCTTCCTTGTCAAAGCCTTGGAAATCAACAACCAATGCGACATCGACTACCGCAGTGCGAACAACAAACGGCTGCATTTGGAGATTGCCTTATTAAAGATGTGTGCCTTGTGCAGCACAGCTTTGGCTATGCCGACTGCGCAGGTTCAACCTGTGCAAATGCCGCAAAACAAACCAGCGCAGCAACCTATCCAGGGTGGCGTTTCGGCTCCCTCGACAAGCTCAGGAACCAGCTCAACGACCGCCCAACACGCTAAGGTCCCTGAGCCCGTCGAAGGGCCGACCCCAGCACAAAAACCTCAACAGCCCCAGCCCTCGCCTTCCGTAAACCCAACTGCATCAAGTGGCGTTTCGACTCCTTTGACAAGCTCAGGAACCAGCTCAACGACCGCTCAAACCGTACAGCCCGTCGTCCGTCCGCGTGGTGCGGCCAGCAGCATCTCGGTTAGCAAAGCCATGCAACAAGCCGAGCAAAAGGCCGAGGAAAAAGAAGAGACTTGGGATACACCTTTTACGCAGGAGCAACTGACGTCGGCATGGGCCGATTTCGTCAACCGATACAAAAACATCTCGCCCAGTTTTGCGGTGGCCTTGGGTAAATACACGCCTAAGTTGGGCCCGAAATTCGAAATCCACTTCAGTGTGGACAACCTGCTGTTTGAGCAAGACACGGAAGGTGTGACCGCACTGAAACACCATCTGAAAAGCAACCTCCACAACAATCAGTTTGAGCTGAAGCCCGAGCTGATGGAGCGTCCCGCCGAGATTGAGGCCTACACCGACAAGGACAAGTTCGAGAAAATGGTCGAAGAACGGCCTTATTTGAGGACATTGCAGACAGAATTGAAATTAGAAGGAGATCTATAAACAAAATTTACAAATAATGAAAAAAAGAAACTTTATCGCCATGACGATTTTATGCACAATGGCAGCAGGTTGCGCTGAAAAACAACAGCAGACCGAACAACCGAAAAAGGAAACCGTTCCAGCCATCGAGCTGAGTAACATGGACACCAACGTCAACCCTGCGGACGACTTCTTCCGCTATTGCAACAACAACTGGTTGACCAACAACCCGATTCCAGATGAATACTCCACCTACGGAGCCTTCACCGAGATCGACCTGCGCAATGATAAGCTCATCCAAGACATCATCGATGAAGCCTCACAGGATGCCAATGCCGAGCAAGGCAGCATGTCGCAGAAAATCCGCGACTTCTACAACGCCGGCATGGACACCACAGCCATCGACGGACGTGGCTACACCGAGCTTATGCCCTACTTTGAGCAAATCGACAACCTGAACGACAAGGCCGCCTTGGCCGCTCTTCTTGGCGACATGCACAAGAACGGCTTCGGCGGGTTCTTCTACGCCGGTCCCAGCCTCGACCCGAAAAACGCCAGCCAGTACATCATGCACCTCTACCAAGGTGGTTTGAGCCTCACCGACCGCGACGACTACCTGAAGGAAGAGACCCAGGAGATGCGCGACAAGTATGTGGAACACGTCGCCAAGATGTTTGAACTCACGGGCACCGATGCCGAAGCCGCACAAGCCAAGGCTCAAGCCATCCTCGCCCTGGAGACCCAGCTGGCCAAGAACTCGATGAGCCGTGTGGAACGCCGCGACCCCGACAAGACCTACAACATGAGAACGCTCGTCGAGTTGCAGAAAACCACGCCCAACTTCGATTGGAACACCTACTTCGAGAAAGCCGGAGCCCCGACGATCGAGGACCTCAACGTAGGGATGCCCGACTTCATCGCCGCCTTGGACAAAATCCTCCTCAACACCGACCTCGGCACCATCAAGGACTACCTGCGCTGGAAAGTCATCCACGGCAGCGCCTCGATGCTGAGCAGCGACCTCGACAACGAGAACTTCAACTTCTATGGCAAATACCTCTATGGACAGGAAGTGCAGCAACCTCGCTGGCGCCGTGTGCTCGACGCCACTTCCGGATGCCTTGGCGAAGCCATCGGCCAACTCTATGTCGAGAAGCATTTCCCCGCTGAAGCCAAGGAACGCATGATGAACCTCGTCGAGAACCTGCGTTCAGCCCTGGGCGAACGCATCAAGAACCTCGATTGGATGAGCGATGAGACCAAGGCCAAAGCCCTCGTCAAACTCGACGCCTTCAACGTGAAGATTGGCTATCCCAACAAATGGAAAGACTACACCGACTATAATGTCACAAGCGAGTCGTACTTCAAGAATTTCCATAACTACGTCGCCTTCGAAAACGCCATCGACATGGCTCGTCTTGGCAAGCCCGTCGACAAGGAGGAGTGGTTCATGACGCCTCAGACCGTCAACGCTTACTATAGCCCCGAGATGAACGAAATCGTGTTCCCAGCCGCCATCCTTCAGCCTCCGTTCTTCAACATGGATGCTGACGACGCTGTCAACTACGGTGGCATCGGTGTAGTGATTGGCCACGAGATGACCCACGGCTTCGACGACCAAGGCTGCAAATACGACGAAGTGGGCAACCTCAACAACTGGTGGACCGAAGAAGATGCTGCCAAGTTTGGCGAACGCACCGCACAATTGGCCAAGCTCTTCAGTGAATTCAACGTGAGAGGCTACCAGATCAACGGTCAGCTGACTCTCGGCGAAAACATCGCCGACCTCGGTGGCCTCAACGTGGCTTGGGATGCCTACCAGATGACCGACGAAGCCAAGGCCAACCAAAGCATCGATGGCTTCACGCCTGCCCAACGCTTCTTCATCAGCTACGGCACCATCTGGCGCAACAACTCGCGCGACAAGTACCTGGAGCGCCAAGTCGTCACCGACGTGCACTCGCCCGCCGAAGCCCGCGTCAACCGCACCCTCGGCTCGATGCCGCACTTCTACGAAGCCTTCGACATTCCGGAAGGAACGAAGATGTACATTGCGCCTGAAGAACGCGCTGCTATTTGGTAATCAATTGTTTAACATTGTAGAGACGCAAAATTTTGCGTCTCTACATTTTTTCAATTATGGGATTCAAGAAAACCATAGGTAAATTAGGTCTCAAACTGGGTGGCTGGACGACCGTCAACAAGACGCCTGAAGGCTTGGGCAATGCCGTCTGCATCGTGGCGCCACACACCGCCATCGCCGATTTTCTCGTCGGGCTGTGCTACTATTGGTACTACGACATGAAATTCAAGGTGATGATCAAAATCGAGTTCTTCAAGTACCCCGGCCTCGGCTGGCTGCTGAAAAAACTCGGCGGCATCCCCGTCAACCGTGGGCACCAGAACCACCTTGTGGAGCAGATGGTCGACATGTTCAGCCAAAACAAGGACACCCACCTCATCATCTGCCCCGAAGGCACTCGTAAAGCCGTAAAGCACTGGAAAAAAGGCTTCTACGTCATCGCGCAAGGCGCCAACGTGCCCATCATCCTCGGCTTCATCGACTACAAGAAGAAATATTGCGGCATCGAACGAATCTTCTATCCCACAGGCGATTACGAAAAGGATTTGCCCGAAATCTGGGACTATTACAAAGACGTGAAAGCCAAGCACCCCGAAGGCTTCAACCTCGACGAACAATACAGAAACCCAGCACAATGATTGACCTGAGCACGAAAATCCACGACAAGTTCACCTTGGAATTCAAGGTGGGGTTCAACACGGACGAGGCCATCAAGCCGATGAAAGTCAACGACTACGTGATGAACACCTGGATTTTTGTGCCCAACAGCCTCGATATCAACGCCACCAAATACAGCAAGGAGAATTTTTACCGCGACCTCAAGTCGGACGTGCGCCTCATCACGCCCACCTATTCGCTGCACGATTTGGCCAACGACGAGCAATTGTTGCCCAACAAGACCCTCGCCGAAGAGTTTGCCGACCTCTTCGTCGCCCCCGATGACACTACTGACCTCGTTCACGCCGTCAAGATGTATTCGGCCATTGCAAAAAGCGCCTTCCGCAACGCCTATCTCGAAGCCATGCAATGCCCTGACGCTCCGTCATGCTGCCTGGCTTGCCAAACCTACATGGATGACGTGACCAAGGTGATTGACCGCTACAGAAACTTTTACAAAAAACTGGTAAACAGCGACATAAAAGGAAAAATCGTCCAAGACTTCGCCTATGCCGACGAGTTTTTGAGCAACATCATGGCGGAATACACCTATCGCCTCCGCGACCATCTCCGCCTCACCTACCCCAAGGACTATGCCCGAATGGAAAGCCGTTTCAAAGCGCTGCTTCTTGGTGAGCGTGCCTACAAGGAACAGCAGGGTTACCTCAACGTTAAGCACAACGACCCCAACGGCAACGAGGACTTTGTGTTTCGCACCAGCCTGCTGAAGAAATTCGCCGAGAGCGACCTCTACCTCAGCTCCAACAAGCGTAAGAACACCTTCCTTGTCGAGCAAATCCTCTACAGCCTCGCCGCAGGAGCCGCCATGGTGGTGGCAACCCTTTCGTCGTTCTTCTTCCAACAACGCTACGGCAACTTCACCTTGCCGTTCCTTATCGCCCTGGTCATCAGTTATATGTTCAAGGACCGATTGAAGGACTGGCTGCGACTCATCTTCGCCAAGCGCGTCAGCAACAAGGTGTTCGACACGCGCACGGATTTTCACATCGAGGGGAGACAAATCGGCTGGAGCAAGGACAGCATGGACTTCATCGACAGCGCCAAGGTGTTGCCCGAGGTGATGCAACTGCGCGACAGGTTGCCCCTCTTTGACGAGGTGAGCGGCAACGACGAGAAGGTCATCCTTTTCCGCAAGAAGGTGCAATTGTGGTCCGCCGAACTGGCCAAAGCCAGCCCTTTCCCGATGAAAGGCATCAACGACATCATGCGCTACAACATCACCGAATACACGCGCAAGATGGACAACCCGAGTTTCCCGCTCTCGGGCACTTGGGAAGACAACGAATACAAGCCCATCATAGGAAAGAAGGTCTACCACATCACATTCGTCATCCAATGTGTCTACAAAGGCCAAACCGAGTACAAGCGTATCGTGGTGCGTTGCGACAAGGATGGCATCGTAAATGTGAAGGTTAGCTAGTTACTTAACTTCCACAGTAGCGGAAAGCGCACAATCTTCTGAACTCCTGCCCACCATAATGTTGAAATCGCCAGGCTCAAGGTGCCAGCCTTTTTCGGTGGAATAAAGCGACAAATCGCGCTGGGTGAGGTAGAAAACGGCCTTCATCGCTTCACCTTTATTAATATGTAGCCTTTGGAAACCCTTCAGCAGTTTTGAGGCGGGAGCAATGCTGGCCACTTCGTCGCGAACGTAAAGCTGGACGACCTCATCGCCGTCACATGGGCCAATGTTATTAATGGTCCAGGAAACTTTACATATGGTGTCGGCCATAGATTCCAATCGCACATCCCCTGCTTGGAATGACATGGCCTTAGCTTCGACTTGTAAGTCGCTGTATTCGAATTGGGTATAGCTC
This sequence comes from Bacteroidales bacterium, assembly GCA_017477425.1. Lineage (GTDB taxonomy): Bacteria > Bacteroidota > Bacteroidia > Bacteroidales > F082 > Limimorpha. Next base: position 27,732 of record JAFUVT010000004.1, on the reverse strand, counting down.
AAGCCGTAGCCGAAGGGATAAAGCGGCTTGGCGGATTCTTCCACATAATCACCTGTGGTGGGTTGGGAGTAATAGACAGGAATCTGTCCCACCGAACGCGGAATGGAAATGGGCAGACGGCCAGCGGGATTGTAGTCGCCCCAAAGGATGTCGGCCAAGGCTGAACCACCTTCCATGCCGGGATACCACATCGTCAGCAAGGCGTTGGATTGCTCGGCGGCGAGGTTCATATCCAAAGGCCGACCTTGGATGTAAACCGTCACAACGGGCTTGCCCGTGGCGTAAATGCATTGCATCAGTTCCTCTTGTTTGCCCAAGAGTTTCAAGGTGGAGCGGTCGTAACCCTCGCCACAGTCCATATCGGAAAGATGCTCATCGACGATGGCGGCACCCGTTTCCTCATAACTTGTCTTGAAGTCACGGGCTGAGGAACCGCCCACCACCAAAACCACCACATCAGCAGCTTTGGCAATTTTCACTGCTTCGTCAATGTTGGCGTCATTTTCATCGCGCACAGCGCAGCCTTTGGCATAGGTCACCTCTGCCCTGCCCTTTTCGCGGATGCCTTCGAGCATCGTCACGATGCGGTCAGGGTCCTGCGGCGCAGTATAGTCGCCAAGTTGGTTGTACATGTTGTCGGCATTCGGCCCGATCACCGCCACCTTTTTAATTTGTTCGCCAAACGGCAAAACGCCGTCGTTTTTCAGCAAGACGGCCGATTCCAACGCCACTTGCTTGGCCAATTGGGCGTTTTCTTCCGTGCCCACCTCGGCCTCGGCCAAAGCCTCATCAACGTAGGGATTTTCGAAAAGTCCAAGGTCGAATTTCAGTTGCAGCACGTGGCGCACGGCACGGTCGATATCGTTTTCGGTGACGAGACCGCGTTGCAAAGCCTCTTTCAGGAAACCACCGTAGTTGTAACCGCCCAAGTCGATATCGACACCCGCTTTCAAGGCCAGGGCAGCGGCCTCGGCAGGGTCGGCGGCCACATGTTGCGTGGCATAAATCGCGTTGACGGCATTCAAATCCGAAAAGACAACGCCTTTGAAATTCCAAGACTTGCGCAAAATGTCTTGCAAAAGCCATTTGTTGGCCGAGCAAGGCACACCGTCAATGGTGTTATAAGAGGTCATCACGGACTTGGCTGAACCGAAAGTAACGGCTCGTTTAAAAGCGGGCAGATACTCCGTCATCAGCCGGTTGGGGCCGACATCCGCCGTGGCGGCGTTGTGTCCGCCCTGCGGGATGCCGTAAGCGGCCAGATGTTTCAAGGTGGCGCAGACGTTTTTCTGCATTCCAGCCACGATGTGCTCACCCAAAATGCCCGAAAGATAGGGGTCCTCACCCAAGGTCTCCTCCACTCGCGACCAACGCGGGTCACGGGCGATGTCGAGGACAGGGCCATAGCCGACCTGCGCGCCTTGAAGCCGCACCTCCTTCCCCATTACTACGCCCATTTGTCTCAAAAGCTCCCAATCCCAAGTGGAGGCTTGGCTGATGCCCGTCGGGAAAACCGTCGTGCCCACCGCCATATGACCGTGCGGCGTTTCTTCACAGAACAACAGTGGAATGCCCAAACGGGTGTTCTCAACGGCATGGCGTTGCATCATGTTCAGCAGTCGTGCCGACTCGCGGGGATGCAAACCCGTTTCCACAGTTTTCCGCGACCATGGGTCGGCGCGCAGCACCGCCCAGCACGAGCCGAGCGGCATCGTGTCCATCATGCCGATGAAATCCTCAGCCAGCCATAGAGAGTCACCCTCTTTTCCATAGAAATTGAAGCCTATCGGACAGGACAGCTGGCCGCATTTCTCCTCGAGGGTCATCTGGGAGAGCAATGTCTCCACTTTGTCTGGCTTTTTGTCACAAGAGGAAAAAGTTATTATTGGTATTGTCCAAAGGACAAGAAATCTTCCAAAATCGTTCAAAAATCGTTCAAAAATCTTTTTTACTGCACTCATAATACAATTTTCTACAGATTTTAAATTTGATTTTTACAAGATTTCTTGCGAAGCAATCCCAAATGCATTATACCAATCGTCCAATCCAATCCTCACGGTCGCCAGGGAGCATGTCGATGATGGGAATTTCCACCATCGTGTAGCAACCCGGTTGCAGGCGCATCGTGGCGCGGGCCACGTTCACCAGCACCTGACCCGTCAACGCGGGGTTGTTGATGCTCATGTTGAACTCCAGGCGTTGATTGGCAGTCTTGCCCGAAACGCCCTTGCGCACGAGGTTGACGCCATGACCCATGTCGCGCACCGCATCGACGCTGTCGACGGCAAACACGTGCGTCTCGTCGTTGGCGAAATACGGGTCGGCCTTGATGTCGGCGGTCACTTGTTCCAAAGTGGCGCCGTCTTCGAGCTCCACATACACCATGCGGCGATGAATGCCTTCGCCCAACGGGATGGTCACCGAGAGGGCGTTTTTCACGCCTTTCTTGGAACGTACGCAGACGCTGTGACCCATTGACATACCAGGACCGAAGTTGGTGTAGGACAAGCCTTTAGGTGCAAGGCTCTGCATCAAGGTGCGGACGATGGAGTCCGAGCCTGGGTCCCAGCCGGCGGCGATGACGCTCACCGTTTTCGTTTCCTTATTAATAGGCATCAGCTCGTGGCGGTAGTCGAGGATGGAGGTGTGGATGTCGAACGAATCCACCGTATTGATGCCCAAAGGCAGGATTTGTTTGGCGTAATCGGGGCAGCTGCGCGTGGGGCAAGCCAGAATGGCCACGTCCACGTCTTTCAGTTCCTTGATATCCTTAACCACCTCGTAATGAGATAGTTCAATCGGTTCGTTTTCTACTCCATTGCGGCGGACGATGCCTGCCACCTCGAAATCGGGGGCAGCTTCAAGGGCTTCAAGTGCGAAGCGGCCCACATTACCGTAACCTACTACGGCGGCTCTGATTTTCTTCATTTTTTGAAATTTTAAAGCGCAAAAGTAGAAAAAAACGAAAATAAAGACCTCAATTTTTTATTTTTGCGCCCAAATTGAATCTCAAAAATGAAAAAACTAAGTCTTTTTCTCATTTTGATGGTCGCAGCACGGATTGTCCAAGCCCAGACCATCGAACAGACCTACCATTTCAGCCAGCCCGTCGTCAGCGAGCGCGACGGCTATCAACAAATTGGTTTTCAAGGCTGTCTGCCCAACGGGACCGTCGGCGAGCCTACCTTGCCTTGGCAAAGTGTCAGCCTGATTTTGCCTCAAGGTCAGGAGGCGGTTTCCATCAACGTGGAATTTTCTGATTTCGTGGAACTTGAAGGCGCTTTCAACCTTTATCCCGCGCAGCTGCCTCGTCCCGTTTCGAGCGAAAGAGTGATTCCTTTCGCCAAAAACGAAAGTCTCTACCGTTCCGAAAACGCCTATCCAACACGTAGTTACGGACAAGTGAGCACCCAATACCTGAATGGCGTGGCTTTTGCGTTCAGCGGCTTCACACCGGTGCAATATGTGCCTGCCACAGGAAAAGTCAGCTATGCCCAGACCGTGAAAGTCAGCGTCGAGACGCAAGCCAGCCGCGACGACTACAGCCGCAAGCTTTGGCTCACGCCCGAAAACGTGGCTTCCGTGCAGCGTTTGGCGCAAAACCCAAGTCTGTTAAGCTCATATAACAAACGCGGTCGCGAAATCGGCGGCTACGACATGCTGGTCATCACCGCTGAGGAATGGATTCCGCGCTTCGGCGAATACCTCAATTTATACAACGACAAAGGCATTCGCACGCGCATCGTCGCACTCGAAGAGATTTACGCCACCATGGACGGTCGCGACGAGCAAGAGCAAATCCGCAACTACATCATCCAAGAATACGAAGACAATGGCATCCAAATGGTTAGCCTTGGCGGCGACGTGAGCATCGTGCCTTATCGCAGCTTATATTGCTTTGCTCAAGAAGGCGATGAGGACAACCTGCCCTCCGACATGTACTATGCCTGCCTCGATGGTACCTTGAACGACGACGGCGACGACCGCTGGGGCGAAGTGGGCGAAGACGACCTGCTGCCCGAACTGGGCATAGGCCGCCTGCCGTTCAACAACGAGACGCAGTTTGAGACCATCATGCATAAGACGTTCCAATACCTGCTGAATCCCGTTTTGGGTGAGTTCACCTCCCCCATCCTTGGTGCCGAGCACCTGGGCGACGGCTACTACGGCAGCGACGACATGGAACGCCTCATCGGCGAGAACAACGATTTTGACTACACAACCTACGGATATCCAGAGGATTATAGTCTCAAACGCTATTACGCCTCGCCAAGCCAAAGCTGGAGCGGAAGCGCTTTTCGCGACGTCATTGGTACAGGCGGCCAATATGTGCACCATGTGGGTCACGCCAACACCGACGTGGTGGCAGGTTGGGACCTTATGACGGTGAATGACAACTATTTTTCCCAAAACGACGGCATCAATCATAATTACATGCTGTTCCACTCTCATGGCTGCATTTGCGGCAACTTCCCTGCCAACTGCATCCTCGAAAAGATGGTCACCGTCAACACAGGCTTCGTGGTCACCACGGGCAACTCGCGCTATGGCTGGTACGTGCCGTGGGGCGATGGCATGGCAGCGCACATCCACCGTGAGTTTGTGGACGCCTATTGCAACGACCATCACGCCAGCGTTGGAATGGCCTTGCGCGAGGCCAAAATCGCCACCGCGCCTTGGGTTGCCATCCCCTTCGAGGAAAAAGACGAAGAAAATGGATGCCTGCGCTGGAACATCTACTGCCTCAACGTGTTGGGCGATGCCGCTTTGTGTCCTTGGTTTGAGGAGCCGTTCAATCCGAATGTGGTCTACGAGCAAGGCTTGATGGTGGGAACGACTTCTACCAGCGTGCACGTCAGCCATTTCGACACGCCGCTGGACAATTTCCGCGTCAGCCTGTTCGATGGTGAAACACTGCTCGGGTTTGGCATTACGGACGAAAACGGCGACGTAGAACTGAGTTTTGAGCCTCTTGAGACCGTTGGGGCAATGCGTCTTGTTGTCACGGGACAAAGTGCATGGCCACAAGTTTTTGAAGTGACAGGATTTGAAAGTGGTGAGCCCTACATTTACGGCCATATCACCGAATTGGAGGACGAAGCCCTATTCGGCACGACCCTTTACGTTGGTGGCGACCTTTACAATAAAGGTAACGTGGCAGCATACCAGGTCCATGCCGACGTTACCTCAGACTGCGAATACATCACCGCCTATGGCAGCAGCCTCACCATTGATACTTTCGAGCCCAACAGCACCCAGTATTTCGAACATATCGGCCTCATAGAGCTTGCCGACAACATCCCAGACCAGACCGTCTTCACCTTGGATTTGACTACCTACGTCGGAGACGTCACGAGCACCACCCAGAAATCGTTCCTTGCCCATGCGCCAGTTCTGGAAGTGACCAGCGTCGAAATCGATGACAGTTATGGCGACCAAAATGGCTTCGCAGACCCAGGTGAGTTCGTCACTTTGATGATCCATGGACGCAACACAGGTCACGCCGAGGCCCCCAATGCCACCCTGTTTCCTTCGTGTGAAGGTCTGCAGATTGACCCAAACGAGCAGTACTATCTCGTTGGAAGCGTGGAGGCTGGTCAAGATTTCACTGCCTACCTCTCTTTCTACGCATCGGATGAAATCATCAGCGGCACCACTTTCGATGTGGAGCTTTCTATGGTCACTGGAGCTTACACTTTCACACACCACTATCACCTTCCCGTCGGCATTGCCACCGAGACTTTCGAAAGCGGCGATTTCAGTTTCCTCGAATGGTTCCACGGCGGCGACACGCCCTGGTTCGTCACCGACGGCGAAGCCCACAACGGTAACTTCTGCGCCCGCTCTGGCGCCATCGACGACGACGAAGTGAGCCGCCTCATCGTCTACGCCGACATTCTCAGCGACGGCGAAATCAGTTTCTGGCTCAAGACCTCCACCGAGCTGAGGAGAGACTATTTGGCTTTCTATATCGACAACCAAAGAAAGGGTTGGTGGTCGGGAGAGACCGAATGGACATTAGCCAGTTACGAATTCGGAGCCGGCAAACATCAGTTCAGTTGGGTCTACGACAAGAGCAAACAAGGCCAGGCCGGCGAAGACTGCGCCTGGATTGACGACATCACCTTCCCGCGCAACTGCCTCATCAGCCAAGTGGAGGAATCGACGGAGAAAAAGTCGCATGTCCTGTATCCGAATCCGAGCAACGGTAGCTTCACCATCGAACTGACCGAAGAAAGCAGCGTCAGCATATTCAACGTGTTGGGGCAACAGATGATGCGCCTTGACAAAGTCACGGGCAACCAAGAAATCCACCTCGACAATGCGCCGAAGGGGCTTTATTTCGTCAGAATCCAAAACGGAAACACCTTGGAGACGAAAAAACTCGTCGTCGAATAAAATTGCCACATTTTTGTGGTTCACTAACGGAAAAACCGCCTGAAAACAGGTGGTTTTTCTGTTCTTTTTTGCCAAAAAAAGTAAGGACACGACCTTTTGGAAAATGTATTTAGTTCGTTGATTTTCAGCAAAAACCAATAAGAATATTCCGAAAAAGTAGGGACACGCCCCCAATGCGCCCCGTTTCCCTCTTGACAAACGTTTTTTCTGCCTATTTTTGCAAAAACGAAAAACGATGAAAAACAGTTGGATGATAGGAATACTCCTCTGCCTCGCGCTGGCGGCCTGCGACAGCACGACGAAACGCATGGAGCAGGCGCAAGACCTATTTAAAGAAGGTGTGCAGCTGCGCGAGCAGCGTCGTTCCGAGGAAGCTGCCGAGCGTTTCCTGCAAGGGCTGGCCTTGGTGCAGCGCTCCAAGAAGACCACGGAAACCGTCCAGCTGGAAGGCCAACTTTGCGACAACCTTGGCGCCATGTACCTCAAGCACGGGCTTTTCGACGATGCCTTCAAGCAACACCAGCAGGCGTTGCAGTGCTTCCGCCAAACCGCCGACTCGACAGGTATGATGAACGCCTATCGCAACAGCGGTCGGGCCGTGCGAGCACAAGAGCAATACACCCAAGCCAAGCAATACTATGACTCGGCCTTCCGCATCGCCACCTTTATTAATGACCAGACCATGCTCGGCGACCTCTACTTGGAGATGGGCCGCGACTACTACATGGAGACGGGCAACTTCGCCAAAGGCATCGAGAGCGTCAACAAGACGCTGGAAATCGGCCTCGACGACAACGACACCGACATCGCCCACATGACCTTGGGCATCCTTTATTATTACACGCGCGAGAATGAAAAAGCCAAGTCGCATCTGAACCAAGCCCTCCGCAGCGAGCGCGCCGGGCTGAAAATGTCGGTCTATCAGACGCTTTACTCCATCGCCGAGAGCGAAAAAGACTACCAGCAGGCGGTGCAATACCATAAACTTTTCACCTCCAATATGATGGAAGCCGATGCGGAGCACACCAATGAGACTTTGCAAAAGATCAAATCGGAATTCGAGCTGAAAGCCCAACAAAGCGTATTGGAGAGTCTGCACCGCACCCGCGACCTGAAACTCTACCTCATTATCGCCTTGGCGGTCATTGCCTTGCTTGTCATCCTCCTGATTGTGAGGAAGAAAAGCAGCGACCACAAGCTGGAGATGGAACAGTTCGGACGGCAGGTGGAACGCGACCAGAACCGCATCCACGAATTGGTGAGCGACATGGAGAACCTCATCCGCACCAACGACGAACTACGCCGCCAGCAGCAGAGCCTCCCGCCGAAGGACTTGATGGCCATCCAGAAAATCATGGCACGAAACAAGGTGATGGCCACCGCGCAGGCCCTCAGCGAGGAAATCAACAACGACTCGCTCAACTTCGAGCTGACCGACAACGACTGGAAGGACTTCATCAGCCTCACCGACTTGGTCTTCGACGGCTTCTCGCAGCGGCTGCTGCAACTCTTCCCCAAGCTCGGCCCGTGGGATGTGCGCATCTGCTGCCTCTCCAAGAACGGCTTCTCCAACCAGGTGATTTCCATCCTGCTCGACACCCAGACCGACTCTTACTACAAACGCAAAACCCGTATAAAACAAATGAAGATGAATCTTGGAGATGATAACCGTAGCTTCGAGGAAATCGTGAATGCTGTATGAGAAACTACGGATTACACGGATTTGACGGAAATATTCATCAAAATGGAATTTGTATAATCCGTAAAATCCGTAGTTAAAAAAAGAAATTAAATTATTAACAATTAAATACTTACAACTATGAAAAGATTAGTATTAACTTTAGCGATTTGCTTCGGATGCATAGGCATCCTTGGGGCGCAGAATGTTTGGAAGTCTCTTGAAGTGCCGGGAGCTTTTTTAGGTGCTGATGCGCAAGGTAACCTCTATGCGCAGAATTACTACGGTTTGCAGCGTTCACAAAATGAAAGTCTTAATTGGGAACTTGTTTTGGAATTGAATTTTGTTAGCTCGAATTTCATCATTGGTGAAAAAGGACGTCTCTTTGTCATTCCTTGGCAGAACCAGACTATGCTCTATTCAGACGATAATGGAGATACATGGGAAGAAACTTCGCCCCTGCCTTATGTGCCGCAAACAACCGCTGTAACTAAAATGTATTCTCCGTCAAACGATACCATTTTATGTATCGTAGATAATAACTGTTTCTGGACCACTGACGGCGGCATGACATGGGGTTTTGAGGGTCTTGAATTGGACGAAGAGTCCCAAGTCGGCGACATGATTGTTAATGCCGAGGGCGATGTGTATGTCAGCACTTGGTCGTATTCGGATGGAGATGCTGGCATTTTTCACTCCACCTTGTCCGACATGCAAAACTGGGAACTCGTTGCAGCCGAGGGCATTAACATTAAGGATATGGCTTTCGATCCCGAAGGCAATGTGGTGGCTTGTGGCTGGAGTACCGAAGGGAGCATTGGTTTTCAGCATACTCCAGGCTTCTATCTGTTCGATGGCACAAGTTTAGCCATTGGTGATGGAGGAATTGTGTACACGCCACACTTCATGGGACTTCAGGCTGTTCTTTCTTATTCCACCGACCATGGGGAGCATTTCACTGGAATTGGAGAGCACATTCCCCTTGTTGATATTGCTCCAGGCGGCGATAATGCCCGTCTTTTCAAGGGAGCTGACAACCATCTGTATTTCGACGGTGGTGGAGAGTATTGGAAGAGCATTCGCGATGCTGACCGTATCATAGAGAACTTCCCCTTGGATAACACCCACTATGCTGATGCCATACAAATATGTGCTTCAGATGACCAACCCCAATTCCCTCTAACAGTTAACGTAGAAAACGCCGAATCGGGTCCTTATTACGGCTGTCTCAACACCCAACCCAATCCTGCATGGTTCTTCGTCAAGATGGATGAACCGGGCGACATCATCATCAATATCAATGTGCAGAGCGATGGATTCTTTGACGTGGATTTCTGTTGTTGGGGTCCTTTTAGTGAACTTCCCGAAAGTTCTGGAGAATTGACGCAAGACAAAGTTGTCGACTGCGCGTACGACACTTCGCCGGCAACATGTACCATTCCAAGCACGGCTCAAACGGGTGAATACTTTGTACTGCTCGTTACAAATTATGCTAATCGGCCAGGCGACCTTACCTTCACTTCAGGAGGAGGGACAGGCAGCCTCGAATGTCCTGGCGCCAACCCTAGAGAATGGTACTACGAAATCCAGAACGAGAACGGCAGCATCACCTACCAATACCTCTATCAGGCGGGCGACACCATTATCAACGACGAGCCCACACATATCCTCGTGAAAATCAACACGCTTTACGACAAGGATTTGCATCAAGACGTGACGCATGAATACGTCTACGAGCGCGACGGCAAACTGTATTGGTGGAACAAGACCTTGGAGGAATTCACCGTGCTGTATGACTTTGGTGCCCAAGAAGGCGACAGTTGGGTCATCAAAGTCGGCACGGAAACGCTAACGATGCATGTGGACGCGGTGGAAGAAATCGAATACGAGGGCAGAACCTATCGTATGCTGCGCGTGAGCGACCCCGAAGACCTCTTCAGCGGCAACATCGTGTGCGGCATCGGCCACCTCACCAGCTTCTTCCCCGAAAGGCTGATGGACAACGGCGACGGCATCCGCGTGGAAGGTATGCGCTGCTATTGGAGCGAAGGCGAACTGGTGTTCAAATACGGCGACGAGGACTGCGATGCGGTTTATTCGGAGGTACACGGTGTCGAGGAGGACGGCCCTTCGACAGGCTCAAGGACCTTGACGGTTTATCCTAATCCGACCAACGGTGTCTTGTTTGTACAGACGTTGCGCGCAACGTCTCTACCAGCGGAAACCTACCGTATCACCAACCTGATGGGCCAAACCTTGTTGGCAGGCCAAATCACCAATGAAAACCAACAAATCAATGTTTCGTCATTGCCGCAAGGAATGTATTTCATTACCATTGCGGGCGAGACGCGGAAATTTGTGGTGCGGTAATCGCGGTCTACTACAAAAAACTGTATCTTTGCGGCCTAACAAATCGTTTCCGCAATGAAAAAACTCAGTTTCACCTTGTTATTGCTCGCCGCAAGCCTTTTCGCTACGGCGCAAAGCATCGAACAAGTCTATCATTTTGGTCAGCCCTCGATACGGCAAACGGGCGACTACCAAACCCTTTCCTTTGAGGGAAGCGTCGCCAACGGCACCGTGGGCGAGCCGCTTTTGCCTTGGCAAAGCGTCAGCCTGATGTTGCCGCAAAACACCGAAGCCACCGCCATCCGCGTGACTTTGAGCGACTTCGTGGAACTCGACGGACAATACCAGCTTTTGCCCGCCCAAGCGATGCGTCCCATCTCGGACGACAGCCCCTTCGTCTTCGAGAAAAACGAAGCGCTTTATCGCTCGGACGAGGCCTATCCCAACAAGGCCTTCAACAGCGTCAACACGCAGTTGCTCAACGGCGTATCCTTTGCCTTTGGCGGATTCACGCCCGTGAAATACAAACCCGCCTCGGGCAAGGTCAGCTATGCCCAAACCGTTACAGTAACCGTTGATTATCAAACCTCTCGCTCCGACAACAGCAAGAAACTTTGGCTGCGACCCGAGACGCGGAACTCCCTCTCGCGCCTGGCGCAAAACGCCGAGATGCTGAGCACCTACACTCGCCGCGATGGTGCCCTGCCGACCTACGAAACCCTGATTGTGACGACCGAACAATACGCCAACAGCTTCGAGGAATACATTGCTTTGTATGCCGGACAAGGCCTGCGCGTGCGTGTGGTGACGACCCAAGACATTTACAGCCAGATGGACGGTCGCGACAACCCAGAGAAAATCCGCAACTACATCATCCAGGAATACGAAAACAATGGCATTTCGATGGTGCTCATCGGTGGCGACGTGGACGTGGTGCCCCACCGCAACCTGTGGTGCAACGCCCAGCCGGGCTACGAGGACCAAGTGCCCTCCGACACCTATTACGCCTGCCTCGACGGCACCCTCAACGACGACGGCGACAACAAATGGGGCGAAATCGGCGAGGACGACCTGCTGCCCGAGCTTTCCATTGCCCGACTGCCGTTCAACAACGCCAACCAACTACAAACCATCCTCAGCAAGGCTTTCAGTTACACCACTTCGCCCGTTTTGGGCGAGTTCCGCAAGCCCATCCTCGGGGGCGAGCACCTCGGCGACGGCGTTTATGCCAGCACCGATTTGGAACGCCTCGTGGGCGAATGTAGCTTCAACGGTTACACGACCTACGGCTATCCCGAAGACTACGACTTCGTGCGCATTTACGAAACGCCCACCCATGCCTGGGACGCTGCCGAGCTTGCACAAGCCATCAACAGCGGCTGCCAATATGTGAACCATTTTGGCCATGCCAACACGAGCTATGTGTCGGGATGGTATAATTGGGACATCACGCCGAGCCTCTTCGCTGGTGCCAATGGCGTTGACCATAACTATTTCGTTTTCAAGAGTCAAGGCTGCATTTGTGGCGACTTTGCCGACGACTGCATCTTGGAGCGTATGGTCGTCAACGAGACGGGCGCCGTGGCCGCCATCGGCAACACACGCTACGGCTGGTACAGCCAGACGGGTGACGGTCCATCGAACCATTACCACCGTGAGCTGATTGACGCCTACAACCACGAACGCATGGCCAGACTCGGCGATGCCTTGAAAGAGAGTAAGATACAGACTGCACCTTTCATCACCATGGACGGCGAAATCGGCGTGCTGCGCTGGACCTTCTACGCCCTCAATGCCTTGGGCGATGTGGCCCTAAGCTCCTGGTTTGACGAGCCTTTCACGCCCGAAACCGACTGCGCCACTACCCTACCCGTCGGCACCAATCGCATCCCCGTCACCGTGAAAGACGAAAACGGCAACGGCGTTTACAACTTCGAGTGCCGTCTGTTCAAAGGCGACGAGCTGATTGCCCTCGCTTCGACCGACGAAAACGGCGAGGCGGAACTGCGTTTTGCAGCCGTCAACAACACGGATGTGCTCGACCTTTACATTGTGGGCATGAACGGCTGGCCGCAACATCTTGAACTCGGCTTCAACGACGACAACTGCGCCCATGTGCTCATCGACAGCTATACCCTCAACGACCCCGACGGTCAGGTGGATTTCAATGAAAGCCAAAGCCTTAATGTGGTGTTCCGCAATGTGGGCAACCTTGAGGCCAACGACATCGACGCTTGGTTGTATTGCGGCGTACCCGAATACCTCACCCTCGTCGAAAGCGAAACCACGATTGACCATATCGACGCTTACGGCTCAGTGAGCCTCGACAACGCCTTCACCGTCAAAGTGAGCGACAATGTACCCAACCAGACGGTGATTCCCGTCGTGCTATACTGCCGCAGCGGCTGCGACATGTGGGAAAGCCATTTCGACATCACGGTGAACGCACCCAACTATGGCCCCATCGCTGCCGAGCTCGAGGAATTGGAAGGCGACGGCAACGGTCACGCCAATTATGGTGAGACCCTCACGCTGCACTTCACGGGCAAGAACACGGGGCACAGCCTCTCGCCCAACACCCAGTTTGCCGTATTTTGCTCCGCGCCCGAAATCGTTTTTGATGAAAACATCTTCAGCGTCGGCGACTTGGCTCCCGAGGAGAGCTTCAATGTCGATTTCACTTTCAGCATCGTTGACCCCGCGCGTTCGGCGACGGCCTACGAGCTCATTCTGGCCACCTATTCCGGCCAATATGTCGTCATGGATTCCTATTTCGTCAATGTGGACAGCGAGGCGGAAGACTTCGAGACTGGCGACTTCACGAAATATGACTGGCAGATGAGCGGCGAAGGCGGCTGGGAAATCATCTCAAACGACGTTTACGAAGGCTCCTATTGCGCCCACACCACCCCAATGGATCACAGCTGCATGGCCGTGATGAGCCTCGACTACGAGTTTGTCACCGACAACGAAATCAGCTTTATGGTCAAGACCTCCACCGAGACGGGTTACGACTTCCTGGTGTTCTATGTCGATGACGAACGCATGGGGCGTTGGTCGGGCGAAACCGGTTGGACCAAAGCGAGTTACATGGTTCCGCAAGGCATCCACACCCTCACTTGGAGCTACGAGAAAGACGGTGGCGCCACGGGCGGACAAGACTGCGTCTGGGTGGATTACATCGTGTTGCCGCCCATGGAAGTGGTTTTGGATGTGGACGAAAACGGCCCTTCGACTCCTTCGACAGGCTCAGGAACCGAGGGCTCTGGGACCTTTACAGTTTTTCCTAATCCGACAAATGGCGTTTTATTCGTAGAGACGTTTCCCGAAACGTCTCCTAATGAAATAATTGCATCATCCGAGACGTTTCAGGAAACGTCTCTACCAGGGGAAACCTACCGCATCACCAACCTCATGGGCCAAACCCTAATGGCAGGCCAAATCACTGCCGAAAAACAACAAATTGACGTTTCAGTGTTGCACAAAGGCATGTATTTCATTACCGTTGCAGGCAAAACACAGAGATTTGTGGTGAAATAATTATAGTCTTGTAGGGCTGTCACATCGTGGCAGCCGCACGCTGAAACGGCACAGCGGCTGCCGTGGTACGACAGCCCTACAAGCCTAAATTCAGCCCGCTTGAAGGAACTTCAGGCGGGCTAACGAAAAAACAGGACAAAAAAGCTACTCGTTCATCGAAAATATGTACTTTTGCCTTCAAATTTTTTCGAATCACGTTATCAATCCAAACATTTTTGCACCCAACAAAGTAAAACAAAACATTTACCAATATGAAAAAGTTTAATCTAATTCTTTTAAGCCTGATGGTCAGCATGTTCGCTTCGGCGCAGACCATCGAAAAGACCTACCACTTCGGTCAGCCCAATGTGACCCACATTGAGGGCTACGACCAAATCCAGTTCACCGGTTGCATGCAGAGCGCCTTGGCCGGTCAGCCTTCGCTGCCCTGGCAAAGCGTCAGCCTGATGCTGCCGCAAGGCACCGAGGCCGTCGCCATCGAGGTGGAACTCTCCGACTTCCAGACGATGGAAGGCCACTACAGCCTCTATCCTTACCAGTCGGCCCTCACCTACTCCAACCCCGTGCGCAAGCAGTTCGAGAAAGACGAGGCCCTCTATGCCTCGAAGAGCGCCTATCCTGCCCAAGCCTACGGCAAACTCAGCACGCAATACCTCAACGGCGTGGGATTCGCCTTCTCGGCTTTCTCGCCTGTGCAGTATGTGCCCAGCACGGGTGAAGTGCGCTATGCCACCAAGGCCACCGTGCGCATCACCACCGCTGCCGCCAAGGCCGACCAAAGCCGCAAGCTGTGGCTCACCGGCGACAACGCCCAACGCGCCCAACGCCTTGCGCAAAATCCCGAGATGCTGCAAAGCTACAACACCAGAGGTCGCTCCGTGGGCGGCTACGACCTGCTTGTGGTCACCACGACGCCCTACATCGGCGCTTTTGACGAATATGTGGCTTTCTACCAAGCCCGTGGCCTGCGCGTCCGCGTTGCTGACTTGTCAGACATCGTCGCCAACACCGAGGGTCGCGACAACCAAGAAAAGCTGCGCAACTACATCATCCAGGAATACGAAGAGAACGGCATCCAGATGGTGAACCTCGCCGGCGACGTGCCCAACATCCCCTATCGCGGCTTCTACTGCGACGTGCTCTCGCAAGGCGACCACATGACCGACAATGGCATCCCCGCCGACATGTACTACGCCTGCCTAGACGGCACCTGGAACGACGACAACGACAACCGCTGGGGCGAAATCGGTGAGGACGACCTGTTGCCCGAGTTGGGCATCGGCCGCATGTGCTTCAGCAACCAAACCGAGCTCGACAATATGCTGCACAAGACCTTCAGCTACCAAGCCGAACCCGTTTTGGGCGAGTTCCACAAGGTCATCATGGGCGGCGAACACCTCTACGACAACCCGATGAGCAACGGCAGCCAATACCTCGAACTGCTCATCGGCACACACGACGACAACGGCTACACCACCACGGGCATCCCTGAGGATTACGACTTCACCCGCCTCTACGAAGAAGAAGGCAACTGGAGCGGCACCTTGCTGCGCAACGCCATCAATCAAGGCACGCAATATGTGCACCACGACGGTCACGCCAACACCAACTATGTGGCTGGTTGGGTGAACAGCAACATCACCGACAACGCCTTCAGCGGCGCCAACGGCGTGGACCACAACTACACCTTCTTCCATACCTCGGGCTGCATCTGCGGCGACTTTGCCGACGACTGCATCCTTGAGCGCATGACCAAGATCGCCAACTTCGCTGTGGCCACCTTCGGCAACTCGCGCTACGGTTGGTTCAACGAAGGCCAGACCGAAGGTCCCGCCATCCACCTGCACCGTGAAACCGAGGACGCCTACTACAACGACCGCATTCCCTACGGCGGTATGGCCCTGAGGGAATGTAAGATTGCCACCGCACCGTGGGTCAACGCCCCTGGACAGTGGGAAGAAGGCGCCCTGCGCTGGAACTTCTACGACCTCAACATGATGGGCGACGTGGCTGTCAGCGCCTGGCACGACGAGCCTTTCACACCTAACGTAAACTTCGGTTTTCCTGTTGTCGCCGAAACAGTCACTTCGCTTGACATCAACGTGACGAACGACGAAGGTCAGGGCCTGAAGAACTTCCGCTGCGCCCTCTTCGACGGCGACGACATGCTCGGCGTGGCCTACACCGACGAGAACGGCAATGCCACCCTCCTCTTCGACGAACCTGTCGAGCTGACCAGCAACACGAACCTTATCGTGACCGGCTGCGACGCTTGGCCTCAGACCATCAACATGGATCCCACCGCCACTACCGAAAACGCCATGAGCAACGTGAACATCTATCCCAACCCCAACAAGGGCCAGTTCACCATCAGCCTGCCTGAGGCAGAGTGCGACATCATGGTCATCAACAGCCTCGGCCAGACAGTGCACCACACCA
This sequence comes from Bacteroidales bacterium, assembly GCA_017477425.1. GTDB lineage: Bacteria > Bacteroidota > Bacteroidia > Bacteroidales > F082 > Limimorpha. The sequence continues at coordinate 11,327 of JAFUVT010000004.1, read as the reverse complement.
CCGCCCACGGCCTGACCACGCTCAACCTCGAAAGCCTGAGCGAGGGCATCTATTTCGTCACTGTGAAGTCGGCCACGGCAGTAAGCACCTTGAAGTTCGTGAAGGAATAAACAACACTTTTCTTTAATATGTTCGAAAAGCCCCGGAGCTGGATGCTCTGGGGCTTTTTTGTGTGCGGATTGACGATTAACCAGCAAAAAGAAAAACGAGGACCGAAATCCCCGTTTTGGATGTTTTCACAACGGAATAATCCTTATTGTGAATTGCTTCAAATCTTGCGTTGCAAAAATAGGCATTTTTCCAATAATGCAAGAACTTTATGAAGAATTTTGTATTTTTGAAGCGTAAAAACCAAGTTGAAAATATCATATTATGAAGAAAATATTAGGACTGGATTTAGGCACCAACAGCATTGGCTGGGCGGTGGTGAATGAAGCTGAAAGCACAAACGAGAAATCCGCCATCATCAAATTAGGAGTAAGGGTTAATCCACTAACAGTGGACGAACAAACCAATTTTGAAAAAGGAAAACCAATTACTACCAATGCAGACCGCACACTCAAACGCAGTATGCGTCGGAATCTTCAAAGGTACAAGTTGCGTCGTGAGAATTTGATTGAAGTCTTGAAGGAACACGGCTTCATTGACGATGAAACCTTATTGTCTGAAAACGGCAACAAGACCACCTTTGAAACCTATCGCTTGAGGGCAAAGGCTGCAACCGAAAAGGTCTCACTAAGCGAATTGGCTCGTGTTTTGCTGATGATTAACAAGAAACGAGGTTACAAGAGCAGTCGCAAAGCAAAATCAACGGAAGAGGGCCAACTCATTGATGGAATGGAGGTTGCCAAAAGGCTTTATAATGAGAATCTGACACCTGGACAATTGTCTTTACAATTGCTTTTAGATGGTAAACGGCACCTTCCCGACTTTTATCGTTCCGACTTGCAAGCCGAATTTGATAAGGTATGGGAGCGGCAAAAACAGTTTTATCCTGAGTTATTGACGACGAGTTTGAAAGATGATTTGTACGGCAAGAACAAAACGCAAACATGGGCAATCTGTGCAAAACCGTTCAATCTTGTCGGCATAAAACGAAGCACGAAAGGCTTTGAGCAAAAAGTCGAAAACTATCAATGGCGCAATAAGGCTTTGTTTGAGCAAATGGATTTGGAGCAATTGGCGGTTGTGTTGCAAGAAATCAACGGTCAAATCAGCAATGCAAGCGGTTATTTGGGCGACATCAGCGACCGAAGCAAGGCGTTGTATTTCAACCATCAGACTGTGGGGCAATATCAAATGGCACAACTGGACCGAAACCCCAATTACAGTCTGAAAAACCAAGTCTTTTACCGCCAAGACTACCTTAACGAGTTTGAAGCCATTTGGGAAACGCAAGCGAAATTCCACGATGAGCTTACCCCTGAGCTGAAAAAGGAAATCCGCGACATAGTAATCTTCTATCAGCGTCCCTTGAAATCCCAAAAGGGATTGATTTCATTCTGCGAATTCGAAAGTCGGCAGATTGAAGTTGAAACAGACGGCAAAAAGAAGACAAAAACCATCGGATTAAGAGTTTGTCCCAAGTCCTCACCTCTTTTCCAAGAGTTCAAGATTTGGCAGGTTTTGAATAACATTCAGGTTTCAGGAAACATCATTCCCAATCAGCAGCAAGATTTGTTTGGCTTTAAGGAATCATACAAATACGGAAAGCGATTCCTATATCAGGAAGAAAAAGAAAAGCTGTTTGCCGAATTGAACTACAAGGAGAAACTGTCCAAAGCGGAAGTGTTGAAACTGCTGTTTGGCAATCAAAAGGGACTTGACATAAATTTCAAGGAAATTGACGGAAACCACACCCAATCGGAGTTGTTCAAAGCCTACCAGGCTATCATTGAAATGAGTGGTCACGGCGAATTTGACTTTTCCAAGTTTCCTTCCTCAAAAGCGTTGGAAATAGTTTCGGAAATCTTTGATGGATTAGGCATCGAAACAGGAATACTTAAATTCGACGCGAGCCTTGAAGGCAAGGCTTTCGAGCAACAACCCATGTTCAAATTGTGGCATCTGTTGTATTCTTACGAAGGCGACAAGTCGGAACTCGGAAACGAAAAGCTCATTGAGAAATTGGGCACCATATTTGGATTCGACAAAGAATACGCCACCATACTTGCTGGAGTCGTATTCCCTGACGACTATGGTAGCTTGAGTTCTAAAGCCATGCGGAAGATTCTTCCCCACATGAAGGACGGACTGGAATACAGCGTAGCCTGCGAATACGCCGGATACCGACATTCAAAAAACTCTTTGACCAAAAAGGAAATCGAAAACAAGGTGCTGAAGGACAAATTGGAACTTTTGCCTCGCAACAGTCTCCGCAATCCCGTCGTTGAGAAGATTCTGAACCAGATGGTCAATGTGGTCAATGCCGTGATAGATGAATATGGTAAGCCCGATGAAATCCGCATCGAGTTGGCGCGCGAGCTGAAGAAATCAGCAAAAGAGCGCGAAGAAATGACCAAAACCATCAATGAGACAACCCGGTTGCACGAAGAATATGTAAAGAAGTTACAGGGAGAGCCCTATTTCCTTGAGCATGTCAGCCGCAATGACATTATTCGTTACAAACTGTATGAAGAATTGTGTTCCAACGGATACAAAACCCTGTATTCCAACACATACATACCACGAGAGAAGCTGTTCAGCAAAGAATTCGACATCGAACATATTATTCCCCAAGCCAAACTGTTTGACGACTCCTTCTCAAACAAAACGCTTGAAGTGCGCCAAGTCAACCTTGAAAAAGGGAATGCCACCGCTTTTGATTTTGTGTCTGGAAAATATGGGGAACAGGGATTGCGCGAATACGAAAACAGAATTGAGAGCTTGTATGAGAAAAAGGCCATCAGCAAGACCAAACGCGACAAATTGCTAATGAAAGAAGCCGACATTCCAAGCGGCTTCATCAACCGTGACTTACGAGATTCGCAATACATCGCCAAGAAAGCCCGTGAGATTCTGGAAGAGATTGTCAGATTTGTCGTGCCCACCACGGGCAGCATTACAGACCGTCTGCGCGAGGATTGGCAATTGGTGGATGTCATGCAAGAGCTCAATTGGGACAAATACAACCGATTGGGACTGACCGAAATCATCGAAGGCCGAGACGGGCAAAGGATACGCAGAATCAAGGATTGGACCAAGCGCAACGACCACCGCCATCATGCCATGGACGCTTTGACCATTGCCTTTACCAAAAGAAGTTTCATCCAATATCTCAACAATCTCAATGCCCGCGTGCAAAAAGGTGTTGATGAATACTTTGATTTGGATATGGTTGAGCTTTCCGATTTAAGCAAAGAGGAGCGCTCCGCCGTAATCTATGCCATCGAGAAAAAAGAGTTTTATCGTGACAGCCACGGTAAACTTCGTTTCAAATCTCCCATGCCATTGGATGAGTTTAGGGCCGAAGCCAAACGGCAATTGGAAGGGACTTTGGTTTCCGTCAAGGCAAAGAACAAAGTGGTGACGCAGAATGTCAACACGACCAAAAAGAAAGTTGGCAAAAACAGAAAAGTTCAGTTGACCCCTCGCGGACAATTACATTTGGAAACTATCTTTGGTAGCAGTAAACGATATGTCGCCAAGGAAGAAAAAGTGAACGCGTCCTTTACCCTCGAAAAGATTGGTACGGTTGCCAATAAGCGTTATCGTGAGGTATTGATGGCTCGTTTGCAGCAATTTGACGGCGACCCCAAGAAGGCATTTACTGGCAAGAACTCTTTGGAAAAGAATCCCATTTGGCTGGCCGAAACACATACGGAAAAAGTGCCTGAAAAGGTTAAACTGGTTGGTTTTGAAACCATATATACAATTCGAAAGGAAATATCTCCCGAATTGAAGATTGACAAGGTCGTCGATGCCCATATTCGTAAGATTCTTCAAGAAAGGTTGAATGAATATGGCGGCGATACGAAAAAAGCGTTCTCAAACCTGGAAGAAAACCCGATTTGGCTCAACAAAGAAAAAGGCATTGCCATCAAGCGAGTGACCATCACTGGAATTAGCAATGCCGAATCGTTGCACGACAAACGCGACAAAAATGGCAATCTCATTCTCGACGAGAAAGGCCATACACAACCCGTTGATTTCGTCAATACGGGAAACAACCACCATGTTGCCATCTATAGGAAGCCAAAGCTTGACAAAAACGGCCAACAGATGGTGGATGAAAACGGGGAATTGCAGTATGAATTAGACGAGAACATCGTTTCATTCTTCGAGGCCACTTCACGCGCCATGCTTGGACTTCCAATCATCGATAAAGATTATAAACGTGAAGAAGGCTGGCAATTCCTGTTCACTATGAAACAGAATGAGTATTTCGTGTTTCCTCGATACGATGAAAGTGGGAAGATGGTCTTCAATCCTTTGGACTATGACAAGGCTTGGTATCAGAATCCAGAGAATTATGCGATGATTAGCCCTAATTTGTTTAGAGTGCAGAAAATAGCAACTAAAAACTACTTCTTTAGGCACCATTTAGAAACAACTGTCGTGGAACCGAAAGAATTAAAAGGTATCACTTACAAGCCTCAATTAGGGCTTAATGGTATTATTGGAATCCTCAAAGTTCGAGTAAATCATATTGGAAAAATTGTATCAATAGGAGAATATTAAGATGACCAACATAAAACTATTCCAAGACAAGAAAATCCGTTCCGTATGGAACGACGACGAAGAGCAATGGTATTTCTCCGTGGTGGACGTGGTAGAGGCTTTGACCGACTCGCCAAATCCAAGGCAGTATTGGCGGAAAATGAAAGACCGTGATTTGAAAGAATATGAGTTGTACCCATTTTGGGTACAACTGAAATTACAAAGTGCAGATGGCAAGAAATATGCTACGGATTGCGCCAATGCCAAAGGCCTTTTCCGCATCATCCAATCCATCCCTTCGCCCAAGGCGGAACCGTTCAAACAATGGTTGGCACAAGTGGGCTATGAGCGTTTGTTGGAAATCGAGAACCCGGAACTGGCTCAAGAGCGAATGAAGGAAATATATGAGAAAAAAGGATATCCCAAGGATTGGATTGACAAGCGCATTCGTGGCATCGCCATCCGCCAAAACCTCACCGACGAATGGAAGAAACGCGGAATCACCTCTGAACAGGATTACGCCATTTTGACAGCTGAGATATCCAAGGCCACCTTTGGCATGACACCCTCGGAATACAAGGAGTTCAAAGGCTTGACCAAAAAGAACCAGAACCTACGCGACCATATGAACGACCTGGAGCTGATTTTCACCATGTTGGGCGAGCGAGTCACTACCGAAATATCCCAAAAGGAAGAGCCTGAGAGTTTCGACGAAAGCCAGAAGATTGCCCACAGAGGCGGACGAGTGGCGGGAATAGCACGAGAGGAAACCGAGAAAGAGTTGGGCAGAAGCGTTTCCACCCCCAACAACTATTTACCCAATCAAACCAATTTGGAATTAGAATAACACCATGATCAAACGCACCCTCTTTTTCGGCAATCCTGCATACCTGTCATTGAAAAACGCACAGTTGGTCATTCGGCTCAACGACGCACAAACCCAACAAGAGGTGACCAAGACCATCCCCATCGAGGACATCGGCGTGGTGGTGCTTGAAGACCGACAAATCACCGTCACCAACGGGGCTTTGGATGCCTTGTTGCAGAACAACTGCGCGGTCATCACTTGCGACGAAAAACACATGCCCGCAGGGATGCTGCTGCCGCTGGAAGGGCACACCGTCCAAAGTGAGCGGTTCCGCCAACAGATTGAGGCTTCCTTGCCGTTGAAAAAGCAGCTTTGGCAGCAGACCGTACAGGCCAAAATCCGCAACCAAGCCTCGGTGCTGAAGCGGTTGAGCGGTGCCGAAACAGGTTGCATGTTGGCTTGGGCTAACGATGTGAAAAGTGGCGACGGCGACAATCTGGAAGGTCGCGCCGCAGCGTATTATTGGAAGTCGGTTTTCCCCGAGATGGAGCGTTTTGTTCGCGACCGCGAAGGCGATGCACCCAACAACCTGCTCAACTATGGCTATGCCATCGTTAGGGCGGTGATTGCCCGCGCATTGGTGGCCAGCGGTTTGTTGCCCACTTTTGGCATCCATCACCACAACCGCTACAATGCCTATTGTCTGGCCGATGATGTCATGGAGCCTTATCGTCCCTACGTTGACGAGTTGGTGATAAAGATTCTCAGAAGCGGTGCGGACTGCAGCGAACTGACCACTGACTTGAAGCGGCAGCTGTTGGGCTTGCCCGTGACCGAAGTCGTCATCAACGGGCAACGCAGCCCTTTGATGAACGCAGCCTCGCAAACCACGGCCTCGCTATGCAAATGCTTTGCGGGAGAGTTGCGGAAAGTGGCCTATCCCACTATGGAGATTTGACATGGACCGGTTTAGCGAATACAGAATCATGTGGGTGCTGGTGCTTTTCGATTTGCCGACGGAGACGAAGAAAGAACGCAAAGCAGCCTCCGACTTCCGCAAGCGCATCATGGCCGACGGTTTCACGATGTTCCAGTTTTCCATCTATTTGAGGCATTGCCCGAGCCGCGAGAACGCAGAAGTCCACATCAAGCGAGTGAAGTCGTTCATGCCCGAGTATGGTGAGGTGGGTATTTTGTGCATCACCGACAAACAATTCGGCGAAATGGAGATTTTCAGCAACTGCAAGCCGAAGGCGGTGAACACGCCCTGCCAGCAATTGGAATTGTTTTGAAACGGAAAACTGCCTAAAACAACGAAAAATCCCGCTCGAAAGAACGGGATTTTTCATTTCTGAAACAACTTCTAACAAGTTGTGGCTCTTTGAGTTATCCATATCGTGTTGTTTCAAAGAGCAAAGATACAAGATTTTTGAAAGCAATTCACAACCTCGAAACTGAATTCGTTGTTACTTCCTCCGTTGTTTCAAAGAGCAAAGATACAAGATTTTTGAAAGCAATTCACAACCACATTTCGCGTGGTGTGTTTTCTCGGTAAGTTGTTTCAAAGAGCAAAGATACAAGATTTTTGAAAGCAATTCACAACCATCATCCGACTAGATGGATGGGATAATACGTTGTTTCAAAGAGCAAAGATACAAGATTTTTGAAAGCAATTCACAACCCTGCTGCTCCAACTCCTATTTCTACGTCGTTGTTTCAAAGAGCAAAGATACAAGATTTTTGAAAGCAATTCACAACTCAGCAAAAGATGTATTATTTTGGCCAGAATCAAAGGATTCAGAAGCAGACCGATAAACATCAATAATAGTTTCTTTTAAACAGTGAAGTTTTACAGAATCATCCATAACTAATGTACTTTTATAATTAAACATAATATTGAAAATTTACAACCAACCAAATAGAGACAAAACCAAACAAACAAAGAAAGAAAGAATATAGGCAATCACAGAAATACCTATAAAAATCAATGAGAGCTTTCCAACAATATGTAAGATTCTATCAAACATGATATATTCATAAATAACAACATGCAAAAATACGAAGAAAAACCATACAAAACACAAAATAATGAGGATTTGTATTCAACAAAATGTTGACTAAAAGGGGACAAAGAAAGAATTCTTTGTAAACTCACTGATAAGAGGATATAATAAACATAATAACAGTGAGTTAATAAGCTACAGAATGACACTAGCAAAGCTGCAGCGATTTATACAGCGTTTTAAGACGCTGTCTATTGTCATACTCAGCTTGTCTATTGTCAGAAAAAGCCTCGAAATATTTATCTATTCGACTAATAAAATCATCATATCCAGAGAACCTAGGAGAAAACTCCTGATTACAAACTATATCATCAATAACAGCTTGCAACGGAAAAACACGTGATGTTACACGCTTATAGGCGTCTTTGCAACCAAGATAAACCATTGACAAAAAACGATGATTGAAATGATTATAATCAGCAATACTAGCATACATATAATAAAGAGGCTTAATCATACCCAAATATGTTCTATCAGGCAATTCATCAGCATAAGCACGACCACGCCAATTCATCATATAATCAGCAACATCATCCAAATTCAAAGTAATATCAACACCAGAATTTTTTGCACGTTCACGCAGAGAGATAGCAAAATTAGAGAGAATTGCCGCAGAACGTTTCTGCAACAACTTCACCGCAAAAGGACGAACAAACCAGCACTGATAACCATCATCAAAAGTATGTTTATAATAACATACCCTACGAATATAGTAATTTGAAATAGGTATCCTAGTAAACATAGAAGGCTTACCATTTGGCATCTTAAAAAATCCACGTTCAAACAAATCCTCAACATTTTCATCATATAGAGCCGACAAACCAAATCCATGAGATTGACGATGAAATTGAGTAGCCAAGCGATATAATTCACGACGACGCTCTCGACATTCAGAAGACTGAAACCAATTCATATCAGGAGCCAAACGATGAAGAACGATATTTATACGCTTCCTTATTTGATTTTCAAAAGCAGAACTCTTTTGAACATACTGTTGTTTCAAAGAGCAAAGATACAAGATTTTTGAAAGCAATTCACAACTAAATCTGCTTAATTATGGCTGAATACTTAGTTGTTTCAAAGAGCAAAGATACAAGATTTTTGAAAGCAATTCACAACCGCGGCGGAATTTACCGTTGATAGCGAAGTGTTGTTTCAAAGAGCAAAGATACAAGATTTTTGAAAGCAATTCACAACCCGCGGCGGCATTAGTGACTGGAACATCTTGTTGTTTCAAAGAGCAAAGATACAAGATTTTTGAAAGCAATTCACAACCCCAGAAGCGTGACGCCCTCTCTCTCATTAGTTGTTTCAAAGAGCAAAGATACAAGATTTTTGAAAGCAATTCACAACCGAAGTCTGAAGTTTTGCCTCTGTCTATTTGTTGTTTCAAAGAGCAAAGATACAAGATTTTTGAAAGCAATTCACAACAAAACATGGCTTTACAGCATAAAGGCTGACGTTGTTTCAAAGAGCAAAGATACAAGATTTTTGAAAGCAATTCACAACAGCGACCTAATGTTTTCGGCTAAAGCTCTCGTTGTTTCAAAGAGCAAAGATACAAGATTTTTGAAAGCAATTCACAACAAGTAACATCTAATTCCATACCTATGAAAGGTTGTTTCAAAGAGCAAAGATACAAGATTTTTGAAAGCAATTCACAACTACTTTGGTTTGTGCTTTATCTGGAAAATAGTTGTTTCAAAGAGCAAAGATACAAGATTTTTGAAAGCAATTCACAACGGCTGCGCTTGTGGCTTGTGTTCCTAGTGCGTTGTTTCAAAGAGCAAAGATACAAGATTTTTGAAAGCAATTCACAACACAATAAGTATGATTCCAATTCGGATTTGGGTTGTTTCAAAGAGCAAAGATACAAGATTTTTGAAAGCAATTCACAACCGTTGTACATTTTAATTCCTCCTTAGGTATGTTGTTTCAAAGAGCAAAGATACAAGATTTTTGAAAGCAATTCACAACGTTACCGGGTTCCATGTGCGCTCCGTCCATGTTGTTTCAAAGAGCAAAGATACAAGATTTTTGAAAGCAATTCACAACAGGCAGCGAGGACAGGCGACCGACGCTAAGTTGTTTCAAAGAGCAAAGATACAAGATTTTTGAAAGCAATTCACAACATCGCCCTTGGTGAATACAGCCTTGAAAGCGAGTTGTCGGATGCTATCGCGCTGGCTTACAATGCCCGTAAGAACGGATACAAGGCTGGCGACGCGGTGAGCGAGTTCGCCCGCCAAGGCAAACTGTTCGAGACCGAAGAGGATGCCACAGCCGCCGACTATACCAACGCCACCGTGTTGATGCTGGCCGACGTGATGAATGACAGCCGCGTGACCCGCCTGAAGAAGGTGCTTTCCATCTACAACCAGCAGGCGGAGCAGAGCGCGGCAGGACAGACCGACCTTTTCGCGGAGGGCGTAAAGACAAAACAAGAAATATTAGACGAAGTTTTATTACTTTTGCAGCATGGAACAGAATCAGAACAACAGCAATCCCTTGACGCAGCAAGAGAGCAGCGCAAGGCAGCAGCCGAGCAAGGAACAGGCGTTCAGGAAAATGGCGATACTGGCGAAGGCGGTGAAGGAGAGCGAGGAAACGAGCAATCCGCAGGAGCAGATGTCGGAGGAAGACAGACAGATTTGGGAGGCTCTCAACCACGGCAAAGTGGTGGCGAGAATACCGAGGAAGTAGATGAGAACGGACGGCCATTCGTAAAAGCAGCAGACGGCAGCACCGTATTCGGAGAGATTCGAGAGTCAAGCGGGCTGCAACCCGCTCCGATAAAATTAAGCGAGGGCTACCAGGATCAGGACGGGAAAGGCTACGGCCTTGTTCATATTGAAGCCAACCACGGCGAACAAATCAGGAACGAGGGTTTTGAGACCGTGGAGGATTTCGTTTCCTATGTGGCGCAGAACTACGACGAGGACAATATCCGCGTTGGCAAGCGCAGGGAAAACGGGAACACCACTTTCTTGATTCAGGTTACAGACGAGCACGACAATACGCTTTTCATTGAGTTGTCGCAAGATGGCTCATACTGGAATGTGAACAGTGCGGGTGTGTTCCGCAAGGGGTATTCAAACAAAAAAGAAACGGTCGCCAAGACCGAACCCCAGCAACCGAATAATACCGTTTCGACTGATTCTTCGCTTTCCGAGAGCGAGGAGAGCGGTATTGCACCCTCGGAACCCAACGGTGAATCAACCGTTTCCGATGGCAAAAATACGGAAAATTCTGAAACTGAAAGCGAGAAACAAGAAAAAATTTCGGAAAGTTGTTTCAAAGAGCAAAGATACAAGATTTTTGAAAGCAATTCACAACACCAAAGAGACAAATACCCCGGTCACACACGTTGTTTCAAAGAGCAAAGATACAAGATTTTTGAAAGCAATTCACAACAGGTGGTTTTGACATGCTTATTTGGCAAGGGTTGTTTCAAAGAGCAAAGATACAAGATTTTTGAAAGCAATTCACAACAACGCCTTCTTGCAGGTCTCATACGACGTGTTGTTTCAAAGAGCAAAGATACAAGATTTTTGAAAGCAATTCACAACACGCTTTCGGTAACTTACTTGTACGAACAAGTTGTTTCAAAGAGCAAAGATACAAGATTTTTGAAAGCAATTCACAACATAATGATCTTGTAATAGAGGAAAAGGCATTGTTGTTTCAAAGAGCAAAGATACAAGATTTTTGAAAGCAATTCACAACAATCATAATCTTTGTAATAGGTCGTTCACGGTTGTTTCAAAGAGCAAAGATACAAGATTTTTGAAAGCAAT